>NZ_JAMBOF010000015.1 GCF_023715485.1 Mesobacillus subterraneus
AAAAATGTTTGAACAACGATATACAAAGGCCAAAAAGGGGTAGTCAGGCAGCCTCGGCTGCCTGACTACCCCTCCACATATAACTCATAGAGTATGGATGTTTACACATAATTCTTGACGGAACCTTTTATTGGCGATTTTCACATATTTATTGGCGAAAAAATGATTTTATTGGCGATTTTCACACGTTTATTGGCGAAAATAAAATTTTATTGGCGAACTGGAAAAAATCATTGTTTTTTTCCAGTTTCTCCACAAAAATAGGCCAACTCGCTCATTAGCGAATTGGCCTTCTTTTCTTATTTCTCAATCCAGGTATACATATACTGGTCGTCTTCAATAGCTTTGGCTTTCTTCACCGTCTTCAAGGGACGGAAGGTATCGATCATGACCGCTAGCTCTAGTGTTTCTTTTTTGCCGATGCTTGCTTCCGTTTTACCTGGATGCGGACCGTGCGGAATCCCGCTTGGATGCAATGTAATCGAGCCTTCCTTGATTCCCTTGCGGCTCATGAAATTGCCTTCTACATAGTAAAGCAGCTCATCGCTGTTGACGTTGCTGTGGTAATATGGCGCCGGGATCGCTTCAGGATGGTAATCGTAAAGCCTAGGGACGAATGAACAGATTACATAGTTATGGCCTTCGAATGTCTGGTGCACTGGCGGCGGCTGATGGATTCGGCCTGTGATTGGCTCAAAGTCCTCGATATTGAACGCCCATGGATACAGATAGCCATCCCAGCCGACGACATCAAGCGGATGGTGGTTCAGCACATGGCGGTGAAGATAACCGCGGGTTTTCGTGATGACCTCATGCTCCCCTTTTTCCGAGAAAGTCTCAAGCAATTCTGGTCCGCGAATGTCGCGTTCACAGAACGGGCTGTGCTCAAGCAGCTGTCCGTATTCATTGCGATACCGGCGTGGAGTCGTAATCTGGCTAAACGATTCGACAATCAATGCCTTTGTCTGCTCGGAATCATCTGGAACAACTCTGTACATCGTGCCAATCGGAATCACGACATAATCACCAGGACGATAGTTTATTGTTCCAAACATTGTTTCTACCTTGCCGGACCCATGATGGAAAAAGAACATCTCATCTCCATCGCCATTTCGGTAAAACTGCTTCATCGGCTCGGTAATATTGGCAAAACCGATTAACAGATCATCATTACCGAGGATATATTCCCTTCCGCTTAAAGCATCACCCGTTTTCGTGATCTGATCGGTCAAGAAGTGCCGATGGTTCAGTGATCCCTGTTCCTCATATTCAGGCAAATAGCTGCCGATCAGTTCACTTTTCACGACTTCTGTCGGCATATGGTGGTGATACAGAATCGACTGTGTGCCGGAAAAGCCTTTTGTGCCCATTACCTGCTCACGGAATAACGAACCATCTTCCTTTTTAAAAATCGTATGGCGTTTCTTCGGAATTTCTCCCAGCTGGCGGTAATACATGAAAACACCTTCTTTCTAGTCTTCGATAATTTTATTTTTCAGGACACCGAGTCCCGTAATCTCCAGTTCCACTTCGTCTCCTGGCTCAAGCCAGCGATGTACATTCGTGCCAAGCTCGAGGATGCAGCCTGTTCCGACCGTTCCTGATCCGATCACTTCACCCGGATACAGTGTCGTTCCCGATGATGCACGCTCGATCATTTCACCAAAGGAAAAATAAAGTTCATTCACATTTCCTCTGGACAGCTCTTTGCCATTCACCTTCGCAACCATTTCAAGGTCATAGCCTTTCCCAGCTTTCAGGGATTCCAACTCATCTCTCGTGACAAGGTAAGGACCGATTGAAGTCGCGAAATCCTTGCCTTTCGCTGGGCCAAGTCCTACCTTCATTTCCTGACGCTGAAGGTCGCGGGCACTCCAGTCATTCATGATAAAAAAGCCAAAAATATGCTGTTCGGCATCCTCAGCCTTGATATTCCTGCCTTCCTTGCCAATAACACAGGCTATTTCCAATTCATAATCCATCCATTCACAGTTCTGCGGCCGCCTGATTTCATCCTCAGGCCCCCGGATAGCAAGATGGTTGGTAAAATAGAAAACCGGGATTTCATACCATTCAGGAATCATCTCAAGACCACGATTTTCACGGGCGGTTTTTACATGCTGCTCAAACGCGTAAAAATCACGGACACTTTTCGGGTTTGGGAGCGGCGCTTTCAGGCTGACTTCATTTAATGGATAGGAACCATTCCCTGTCTCAATCAGCCCTTTATTTTTTCCGATATACTCCATGTATTGCTCATGGTTCTCGATGAATGCCAGTATATTGTCAGGCAAAGTACCGTTGGAGGCTTCATTCATATCGACTGCCATATTTCTTGAATTGATCCAGCCAGCACTCACTGTACCGTCTTTTTTTGTAAACGTAATGAATTTCATGAGATCACCTATTTCCTTTGCAGCTCAAAGGTTTTTGCCAGCGGCAGGGTGTAGGTTGCTCCTGCCAGCCTTCCAACCGGATTCAGCTTTTCTGAATTGATACGGCCGCTTTCGTAAAGTTCATCGGCGACATGGACATGGACCACCTTGCCAATGACAAGGCTTCCAGCTCCTGCTTCTTCCCCTCCAAAATGGAGGACCTGATCGAGAACACACTCAAGATGAACCTTGGACTCCTTGACCCGTGACGGTTTTACCGCCACACTGTCGACCTTGGTCAGCCCAGATGCCTCGAATTCATCCACATCCGAAGTGAATTCAGTGGCACAGTCATTCATCTGCTGAACAAACTCTTCACTGACAATATTGATGACGAATTCCTTTGTTCCTTCAATATTCTTCAGCGTATCCTTTTTCACGCCATCAGTCCCTCTCCTCATTGGTGAAAAACAGACCATCATCGGATTTGCGCTAATGACGGTAAAGAAGCTGAATGGAGCCAAATTGGCGTTCCCGTTTTCATCCTGGCTGGAGACAAAGGCAATTGGCCTCGGCAGGACAGAGCCTTGCAAAAGCTTATAAGCCTCTCTCCATTCAAGCGTATCTGTCTTGATTTCCAAGGCTTACACCGCCCTTTCATGAAAAAGCTGGCTGACGATTTGCAGAATGAATTCATGGTCTTCCCGCGAACCTAAAGTAATCCTGAACGCTTCCTTGTAGCCCGAAAGCTGCATTTGTCTGACAAGGACGCCATGCTCTGTCAGCGTCTGGATGACCGGTCTGTTTGTGAAGGCAAACAAGAAATTGGATTGTGAGGGGAAACTATCAATCTCCAACTCTTTGAACTTCGCACTTAGAAAGTCTCTCTCTATACTATTTTTAGCAGAGCACTCCTGGACAAAGTCCTGGTCTCCAAGCGCAGCCACCGCTGATGCCTGGGCGAGCTGGTTCACATTGAATACATCTCTTACTTTATGGAGCTCCTTCGCGATGTCTTCATGCATTATGCCATAGCCAACACGCAGGCTCGCAAGCCCGTATATTTTTGAAAAAGTTCTCAGGATAACAATGTTTTGATACTGCTCAAGCAACGGCATCGTATCAAGGTATTCCTTGGAGTCAGCGTACTCGAAATAAGCTTCATCCATAATGATCAGCACATTTGAAGGCACATTATCAATAAACGAAAGCAGTTCTTGCTTGGCGACAATTGTCCCGGTCGGATTGTTCGGATTGCAGACGAATACCATCTTTGTTTTTTCAGTGATTGCTTCCTGCATTTTTTCGAGATCATGCCGGCCTTCGATCATTGGTAATGTAACAGCTTTGCCCCCCTCGATCAGGACATTCGTTTTATAGCGGGGGAAAGTCACCTCCGCCATGACCGCTTCTTCACCTTTATCAATATACGCCCTTGTCAGCAGGCGGATGATTTCCTCTGAACCGTTCGAAACAAGAAAATGCTTTTCGTCCAATCCATAATGGGAGGAGAGCTTCTTAACGATTCCTGTGGTCATTCCATCAGGATAGAATGCCAGATTAGCAGATGCCTGCATGATTGCTTCTCTGACCTTTGGTGAAGTGCCATAAACATTTTCGTTATCCGATAGCTTCCTTACAGTAGTGATCCCATACTGTTCCTTGATTTCCTCTATTGTCTTGCCGAGGGCATATGGTGTGATTCCTTCAAGTTCTGCTCGTGCTTTTACGTTCATGTTCATCCCCCAATTTCTCAGTCGCCGTTTATAACGAAAAGGGAGCGAATCGCCCCCTTCCATCCCGGCTTTTAAAGGTTGCCGCGTCTTTCCTGTTCACGTTCGATTGATTCAAATAGAGCCTTGAAGTTGCCTTCGCCAAAGCCTCTTGCACCTTTACGCTGGATGATTTCAATGAACAGCGTCGGGCGGTCTACGATTGGCTTCGTGAAAATTTGCAGCAGATAGCCTTCATCGTCTCGGTCTACTAAAATGCTAAGCTCTTTTAACTTATCAATCTCTTCGTCAATTTTACCGACACGCTCAGAAAGCATTTCGTAGTATGAATCAGGTGTGCTAAGGAATTCTACTCCGTTATTACGAAGAGTGGCAACTGTACTTACGATATCTTCTGTTAGAATCGCAAGGTGCTGTACGCCAGGGCCATTGTAGAATTCAAGGTATTCCTGGATTTGCGACTTGCGTTTTCCTTCAGCCGGCTCGTTGATTGGGAACTTGATGCGGCCTCCGTTGTGCATCACCTTAGACATCAGCGCTGAATATTCAGTCACGATATCCTTGTCTGTGAAGTGCTTCATTTCCTTGAAGCCCATTACGTTCGCATAATAGTTAACCCATTCTTCCATTCTCTCAACATTGCCGACAACATGGTCGATGCCGATGAAACCTGCGTCATTCACAGGGACAGTCGTTTCATGCGCAGCAAATCCTGGCATGAAGATTCCCTTATAATTATTTCTTTCTACTAACGTATGGATTGTGTCACCGTATGTACCGATGACAGCTTTCTTCAAACTGCCATGTTCGTCAGAAACCTCATGCGGGGGCTGGATTTCGATCGCACCGCGTTTGACAGCTCCTTCGTAAGCCTTTTGCACATCATCAACAGCCAGTGCAATATCCTTGACGCCATCGCCGTGAGTCTTAACAAATTGAGCGACACGAGAAGAATCATTATAAGTACCTGTAACAACAAGACGAATCTTGCGCTGCTGAAGTACGTAAGAAGCCGTTTCACGGTTGCCAGTCTCAAGTCCGGAATACGCCACAACCTTGAAGCCAAACGCCGTCTGGAAGAAATGAGCTGCCTGTTTCGCGTTCCCTACATAAAGCTCTAAATAATCAACATCCTTTACCGGAAAAAAATCTTCAGTTGTTTGGCCAGATACCATTACTTTCTCTTGCATTGTGTAACCTCCCGTTTAAATATTTACAATATTTAAAATTATTTTATAGTAACTCTGCCTTCCCTCTCAAGAGCTCGATGTAAAGCTATAATGCTTTTACGCAGTGAAGAAACTTATTATGTTCACTGATGATTCTGCTATATTCCCCGATGACGAGGTTTTTCCCAGCTGAACCTGATTTAATCCCTGTTGGCGGAGATTTATTCTCCGTTGATCCAGTTTTATTCCCCGTTATAGCATATAGCAATCGAGCATTATATCTTAACCTTCTGCTTCTTCGGCACACTGTGAATTGCTTCCCCCTTGAATGCTTCGACAGCTTCAAGAAGCGCTTCGTTTACGCTTGGATGCGGATAGTTTGGGAACTTGAAATCTTCGTCCCGGGCAGCCATTTCGAGTGCCTGGATTCCATTTGAAATCAACTCGACTGCGCCTGCCCCGATCATATGTATGCCAAGCAGCAAATCACTAGTCTTATCGAAGACAACTTTGACCAGCCCTTCTTTTTTACCGAGGATTGAAGCAAAGCCATTAGCGGACATCGAAAACTCTCCGACGCCAACTTCATATCCTTGTTCGACCGCTTCCTGCTCCGTCAAACCAGCGCAGGCAATTGGCGGGCGGGTACGGGCAATGTGCGGAATGAATGTCATGTCATTTTCGCTAGGACGACCACAGATGGTTTCAGCGGCAGTCTTTCCTTGTTTAATCGCTTTTACAGCAAGCTGAGGTCCAGTCGTCACATCACCGATCGCAAAAATGTTTTCAATCGAAGTCCTGCCAGTATCGTCCGTGACAATAAAACCGTCAGGAGTTACTTTCATTTTAAGCCGATCGACCCCCAGATTCTCAAGCTGGGGCTTCGTGCCAAACGAATAGAACATATGGCTGCCAGCAACGGTCTTTACGCCTTTTTCACCAGAAAGGACAACATTAACTCCCTCTTCTGTTAAATCCGTCTCTTCAACAGAATAACCTTTCACAACGGCAATTCCCGACTTTTTCAAAATACGGTTCAACTCACGATTTATGCTCGAATCGAAGGCAAAATCAGCATCAGCTAAAATGAATGACACCTGAGAACCAAATGCCTGGAACACCATCGCCATTTCCAAAGCGATATAATCATTCCCAAGCACAATGAGATTTTCGGGAACCGCCGCTAAATCAGCGATCGACCAGATATCTAAAATTCTTTCTGCTCTGGGTGCATTCTCCATTTTTACCGGTGTGCCGCCTGTAGCGATAATCGCTTCATTGAACCGGTACACTTCGTAGCTGTCTTCATTCTCAACACCTATTTTGTCCTCGGAAAGGAAGAAAGCACTGCCTTTGATCAACTCCACTTTATTCGCTTTGCATAAAGCTTCTACACCATCACGGAGTTGCTTAACGACTTGATTTTTATAGTTTAAAAGCTTGCTGATTTCAAAATTAAGACCTGTTGTCTCAATCCCAAGCATTTCATCCTGCTTTGCTGCCACCAATCTTTCCGCACCATGGGCCATCACCTTGGAAGGAATGCAGCCTTTATTCAAGCAAACGCCACCAAGCTGGTCCCTTTCGATCAAAGTGACATTCTTTCCGAGCTGCGCTGCCCTTATTGCTGCATGGTATCCGCCGGGTCCGCCGCCAATGATCATTAAATCTCTTTCATGTGCTATTTCGCCAACGACCATTTACATCAACTCCAGAAGCATCATTTTGGGGTTCTCGATCAACTGTGCGAACCTGTTTGTAAAGGCTACTGCCGTTGCACCATCGGCAACTCGGTGATCAAAGGCCATTGATAGATTCATGATCGAGCGGATCGCGATTTCATCCTGATCGGTTACAACAGGCCGTTTCTTTGTTTTATGGAAAGAAACAAGTGCCGTTTGAGGATGCTGGATGATTGGTGTTGCGCCAATGCTTCCCCCAAGCGGACCTACATTGCTGACCGTGAATGTCCCTCCGGAAATATCCTTGACTGTCAGCTTATCTTCCAGGGCTAGGTTTGTCAGACGCTTCATTTCTTCATGGATCTGTTTCAGGTTTTTCTGCTCAACATTCCGGATGACTGGAACAATCAGCCCATCAGGAGTGTCAACGGCAATTCCAATATGGTGCTCACGCAACAGCTGAATGCTTTCGTTTTCTTCATTAAGCACTGCATTAAAGACAGGAAATTCTTTTAATCCGATCGACAGCGCTTTAATGAAAAAAGCTGTAGCAGAAATAGAATTTCCAGAAGACTTGATTTGCTCCCGGAAGGTAATCAGCTCGCTTACATCGATTTCCTCATAATGAGTGCAATGTGGAATCGTGAAAATGGATTGGACCATCTTCTTCGCAATCTGCTTGCGGCGTCCGCGGAACGGTATTGTATCCTGAGATAGATTTACAGTCTCAACCACTTCGGAACCTGCTTCCGAAGTATTCGAAGCCTTTGTTTCGGAACTCACTTCTGAAATATTCGGAGCCTTCCATTCGGAACCTGGTTGCGAAACCTTCGGAACCTGATGTTCGGAAGTCACTTCCGAATTGCTCGCAACACCGGAATCTCTTAATTTCACAGCAGCTAAAACATCCTCATCGGTAATTCGGCCAGCTGGTCCAGTACCGTTTAGGTCCATTATATTAATGTTATTTTCACGGGCAATTTTTCTTGTATATGGAGAAGCGAGGATGCGTTTTGAACGCTCGCTTACAACCTCTGTCACAATGCCATCCACCGGTCTGTTCAGCAGATTCACCGCAACCTTCGAAGGTTCAGCTTTAACATCATCGCTAACCTTCTGAGTTTCTAAAGTTCTTCCAGCACCGGCACCATCCTCCATAATCAGGAGTGTCGTGCCGACTTTCACCGTTTGGCCTGGAGTCATTAGCAATTCTTTTATTACACCTGATCGTGGAGCGGGAATTTCTGCAGTCATTTTGTCTGTCTGGACTTCAACCAATGGATCATCTGCTTTAACGAAATCCCCGGGTTTCACCAGGTAACAGTTAATGTCGGCTTCAGTCATCCCTTCCCCAATATCATGGAGCTTTACTTCAACCATTGGCACGCCTCCTAAAACTTCATCACTTTCTCGATTGCAGCTGCGACTCTTTTCGGGGTCGGCAGATAATGGTCTTCGAATCCAAAATACGGTACAGGCGTGTCATAGCCTGTTACTCTTTCAGCCGGGGCCTTCTGATAAAGGAATGCTTCATCATTGATCAGCGAGATCAAATCGCTGCCAGTCCCGCCAGTTGCGTGTGCTTCATGGAGAATAACAGTACGTCCAGTCTTTTGGACGGACTCAATGACGAGGTCCTTGTCGATCGGATAAAGCGTCCTTAAATCGAGAACCTCACAATCAACACCCTTTTGCTTCATAACCTCAGCTGCCTTCATGGCAACAGGAATCATCGCTCCCCAGGCAATCACGGTTACATCATCGCCTTCAGTCAGCTTTTTTCCCTTGCCAATCTCAACTGTATACTTCCCCTCCGGAACCTCATCGCGGGAAGAACGGTAGCTTCTCATCGGTTCAAGGAATAGGACCGGATCCGGATCTTCAATCGCGGCAATCATCAGCCCTTTGGCATCATATGCATTGGACGGGCAGACAACCTTCATGCCAGGCATATGGGTAAACAGAGATTCCGTACTGTCACAATGGATTTCTGGTGCACGGACACCGGCACCATAAGGAGCGCGAATCACCATTGGCACGGTAAAATGGCCCATCGTTCTCATTCTCAGCCTTGAGGCATGAGTCATAATCTGTTCATAAGCGGGATAAATGAATCCCAGGAATTGAATTTCAACTACCGGACGGAAGCCATTTACAGCCATTCCAATAGCTGCTCCAACAAAACCCGCTTCACTTAAAGGAGTATCGATTACACGGTCCTCACCATATTTCTCTTGTAGTCCATCTGTAGCACGGAAGACTCCGCCGTTTTTGCCAATATCTTCACCTAGAAGGATGACATGCTTGCTTTCACCAAGCATCGTATCAAGTCCATCAGTAATGGCCTGGACGAGTGTCAATGTCTTTGTCTGAACAGCAGTTTTCATTATGCCTCACCCCCGAGGAACTCTAGGTATTCTCGTTTTTGTTTTTCAATGGTCCATGTTGGCTTTTCAAAAACATAATCAAAGATCACGGCTGGGTCAGCTGGAGGGAAACTTTCCATCTCCTGAACTGCGGCATCAATTTCCGCGGCAGCATGTTCTGCGATTTCCTTCACCCATGCTTCATCATAGATACCTTCATTTTTCATCCAGTGTTCCAATCTCAAGAGCGGATCAGTTTCCATACGTTTCATTGCGCTTTCACTCTGGTCACGGTATTTTGAAGCATCATCAGCCGTTGTATGCGAACCGTATCTCCACGTCATAGCTTCAATCAACGTCGGACCTTCCCCGTTGCGGGCTCGTTCTAGCGCCTTCTCAGTTTCTACGAAAACGGCAAAAACATCATTTCCGTCTATCCGTACACCAGGAATATCATAAGCCAATGCTTTCTGGGCTATCGTGGCTGAGTTCATCTGTTTGCTGATTGGTACAGAAATCGCGTATTGATTGTTTTGACAGAAATAAACGACGGGAGAATGAAAGACGCTTGCAAAATTCAAGCCTTCATGAAAATCCCCCTCTGATGTTGCACCGTCGCCAAAATAACAAATGGCTGCATTCTTCGTCCCTCTTTGTTTTTCGGCAAAAGCTGCACCAGCTGCATGAGGAATCTGGGTGGCAATCGGAATAGCAGGCGGGAAAATCTTTTTTCCTTCCGGCGGAACACAGCCTTCATTCCGTCCATTCCAGAACAGCAAGATATTCCTCAGGGAATGGCCAAATACCATTGCTGCACCATGATCGCGATAAGTCGGAAACATCCAGTCCTCATTTTCCAGAGCAAGAGCAGTTCCTACCTGGGATGCTTCCTGACCTTCAAATGGCGCATATGTCCCTATCCGGCCCTGACGCTGGAGACTGACTGACTTCCTGTCTAGCGTGCGGATTCTTACCATTTCCGAGTAGAATTGCTTCACACGCTCTTCGGTCACTAAATCCTTATATTCAGCGGATACAATGTTCCCGTTCTGGTCCATCACTTGAAAAATAGGAAAATCCTTTTCCATCGGCTCACCCTCTATTTAAAATCTCTGTTTCTATTACATTCTCACTGCCCACTTCGGACGTTTCATGTGAGAGAAAAAGCTGTTGCGTCTTGTTCTTGCCTCAATTCGGTTTTCACAGAATTTATTGGCGGCTTCCACAGTTGTGATTCCTTCGCGCTCTGCCTGGCTGTATATATTCAAAAGAGAATTATAGATTGCTTTTGTTTTCTTCAAAACGCGTTCTTTGTTTGGCGAATAAAGCTCATCAGCTACCTGGATCAAACCGCCAGCATTGACAATATAATCAGGTGCATAGAGGATGCCTTTTTCCTGGAGCACAAGTCCATGCCGTTCTTCCTTCAGCTGGTTATTGGCTGAACCGACAATCGCCTTTACCAGAAGCTGGGGTATTGTATCATCATTGATGATTCCACCCATTGCACATGGGATAAAAACATCTGCTGGCTGTGAGTAAATCTCGTCGCTGCTCACAACCTTGATGCCCCCACCCATTTCCTGAGCCTTATGGACAATTTGATCGATTGCCTTTTGGTTGATATCTGTTACGAACAGGTCCGCACCATTTTCAAGCAAGTATTCAGCAACCTTGTAGCCAACCTTCCCCAATCCCTGGATTGAGTATGATTTTCCTGATAAATCATCCGTTCCCCAAAGCGCTTTGCTCGTTGCCTGCAAGCCATAGATTACACCCTGTGCAGTTGGAACCGAAGAATCCCCGCTGCCGCCGTATACTTCATCTACACCGACGATGCAATTTGTTTCTTTCAAAGCATGGACAAAATCCTCCGGATCGGTTCCCATGTCAGTACCTGTATAAAAACGGCCCTGGATCGATTCGACAAATTGGCCGAATGCCCTGAATAACTCTGGGCTCTTATCCTTAGTAGGATCGCCAATAATAACTGCCTTTCCTCCGCCAAAATCGACATCGGCAGCTGCACATTTGTATGTCATTCCTTTAGAAAGACGCAAAACATCCTCAAGTGCATCGTCAACCGTCTTATACGGATACATGCGGCATCCGCCTAAAGCTGGTCCTAAACGTGTACTATGGATGGCAATAATCGCCTTTAATCCAGATGCTTCATCATTACAAAAAACTACTTGCTCGTGTTCTCTAATTTGTTCAAACATATCCATTTTTCTTTCCCCCTTTATTCCGTTAAAACATGTTAGCGCTTTCATTATTGCGCAAAATTTTTAGCTGCCAGTTAACAGTTCAGATATCCTTGACTTAGGCAGGATGACCTGTTTTACTTCGCCTACGCCGACAAGACGGCCGCGGCTTTCCGCCTTCACATTGGTTATGATGATATTTGATTGAAGATCAGTCACTGTAGCGGTAATCGAAACCTCTGCCCCCTCGACACATGGAGCAATATGCTTTACAGTCACTGCGCCTCCCATTCCTTCTTCGTGACCCTCTAAAAATGGAAGTATGACTTGCCTTGATACCCATTCCATGTGATAAACCATCGAAACCGTGGAGTATACCGGATGAACGAGCTTCCCCTCAAAGCGGGCAAACATTTCTGGTGTTACTTTGACATCTATAGAAGCCGTGTGCCCAGCTTTTAAGCCATCACGCATCATATCCCACCTTTCCAAGTTGCAAATATGTATAACGTTTATTTAACGTTATCATAACATTTCGTTAAATAAACGGTCAATAAATTGTAAGAAATTTTGGTATTTTCTTATAAATGATAGTGGTATAATAATTTCTTTTGATTTTGCTCTGTTAAACAAGGCTGTTGATTTTCGTTCCAGGCGCTTCGCTTTCCGCGGGGGAAGAATTATGAAAAAGCTCAAGTGCCAGCTTTTTCAAAGACAAATTCTTCTTGGCTGGCGCTGAGCCTCCTCGTCGCTTCGCTCCTGCGGGGTGCAAATGATTCCTCACGAGAATCATTTCACCTAGGTCTCACCTGACCAGCTAAGCCCGCAGGACATTGATTGGGCTTCCTCGAACCTGCCCACGCACGATGGAACTGCGTTAGCATTTTCGGAGGAGTCTTCGCGCCTTCCACTACAATCAACAGGTATTAAAAACAACATTGGGCTTTAACAGAGCCTTGATCTTTAGCTTTGTTATATTAAACTGTCGATTTCCGCTCAGGTCAACAGGTGCTAAAAATCAACATTAATCTTTTACACAACCATTTTTTCAGAAAAAGGGTTTATTAACTTTGCCGCAGACTTCCGCTTCAAACAACCAGAGTTTACAAAATCAGCCATGACCTTTACCACAGCTAAAAATATAGTGGTATCTATTCAAGAATAAAAACACTCTTAAGAATGCAAAAAAAAATCAACCAGCAATGTTTAGCTGGTTGACGCGTTTTAACTGAGCAATGCCCGGTCATTTGCCATCTTTGTTCCGCGAATCCGCTGGAACTCATTGAGCAGGTCATCAATCGTAAGCTTTGCCTTTTGTTCTTCATTTACTTCTAGAATGATTTGGCCTTTATCCATCATGATCAGCCTGTTTCCTAAATCCAGGGCCTGCTGCATATTGTGTGTGACCATTAACGTCGTCAAGTGGTATCTATCAACGATTTCATTTGTTAAATTCGTGATCAGCTCTGCCCGTGATGGATCGAGTGCCGCAGTGTGCTCATCAAGCAACAGGATCGATGGCTCTGTGAAGGTTGCCATCAACAGTGACAACGCCTGCCTTTCTCCTCCAGACAGCATTCCTACTTTTGCATTCAAGCGATTTTCCAGTCCCAAATGAAGCGACTCGAGCACCTCTTTGAACAGCTCGCGACGTTTCTTTGTTACGCCAAGGCCTAGAGTCCTTCGTTTGTTTCGTGAGTAGGCGATTGCCAGGTTCTCCTCAATCGTCATGCTTGGAGCCGTTCCAGCCATTGGATCCTGGAATACCCGTCCAATCATTTTCGAGCGATTATACTCTGACATATAGGTGACATCCTTGCCATCCAGCGAAACCTGGCCGTGATCTGGAAGCATGACGCCTGAAATGATATTCATCAAAGTTGATTTCCCGGCACCATTGCTGCCAATCACGGTAACAAAGTCACCTTTTTTTAATGTGAGATTAATATTATCGAGGGCGATTTTTTCATCTGGTGTGCCCTCGTTGAAGACTCTATGAATCTGATTTAAGTGCAGCACCAGCCTCACCCTTTCTATCAGGAGTAACACTCATCATCTGGATGTTTTCAATCTGCCTCTTGACCTTCCGCTTTTTCTCTTTGTAGCTGTCGATCATTTTCGGCGCAGTCAGCGCCAGAATAACAATCACCGCAGTAATAAGCTTCATATCCCCTGGTTTAAGAAACTCAACCCGTAATGCCAGTGTGACTACTATGCGGTAGATGATTGAACCGCCAATTACAGCGAGTGTAGTTCTTGCAATTGATTTTGTTCCAAACAGAGCTTCACCGATAATTACCGAAGCAAGACCAATGATGATCATCCCGATTCCCATGCCAACATCCGCGAAACCGCCCTGCTGGGCAATTAACGCTCCGGAAAAAGCCACCATTGCATTTGAAAGCCCAAGGCCGAGAATGATCATCAGGTTTGTATTGGATGAAAAACTGCGGATCATTCTTTTGTTATCGCCTGTCGCCCTGATAGCCAGCCCGATTTCGGTCTTCAGGAAAGCATCCGTAATGAATTTGATTGCAAAGGTCACAATAATCATGAATAAAAGAATTCCCCATGTCCTTGGGAGACTGTCGCCAAGACCAACGGCTGACAGGATTCCGTTAAAAACTGAATCAATTCCAGTTTTATCGAAAAAGTCCCTTACCGCAGTCATTGTAGTATCCGTATTCAACAAGGGCACATTCGATTTCCCCATGATTCTGAGATTGATAGAATACAGTGCAATCATCATCAGGATCCCCGAGAGAAGCGCGTTTACCTTGCCGACTGTATGGATGACACCAGTCAAACAACCAGCGAGGAATCCAGCAACAAGTGCTGTCATCGTCGCGGCAAAGGGATTTGCACCATTTACGATCATGATTGCGGCAACTGCAGCTCCTGTCACGAAGCTGCCGTCAACCGTTAAATCTGGAAAATCTAATACCCGAAAGGATAAGTATACGCCTAGAGCCATAATGGCATAGATGATGCCTGACTCAAATGCTCCAAATATTGAAGTAAACAAGTTGAATCATCCTTTCTTTTATTCTTCGTAGAACTCTGCGTCCTCTCCCCATGCTTCCTTCACTTCAACGCCTTGTTCCTTAGCGGCCTTTTTATTGATTGTCAGTGTTAATGAATCAGGAAGCTCGACCGGGATTTCAGATGCTTTCTTTTTGCCGGATAAAATTTCAGCTGCCATCAATCCAGACTGGTAACCGATGTCGTAGTAGTTGAATCCGCTCGCCGCGACTGCTCCGCGCTTCATCGAATCCAATTCACCAACGAACAATGGAATCTTCTTGCCATTTGCCACTGAAATCACAGATTCAAGGGCAGAAACAACTGTGTTGTCAGTCGGTACATAAATGGCGTCAACGCGTCCAACAAGTGATTCAGCAGCCTGCTTAACTTCGGCAGAAGTTGAAATCGAAGCCTCTACTACTTTCGCACCGTTTGCTTCCGCAAGCTTCTTAACCTCTTTTAACTGGACTTCAGAGTTTTGTTCACCAGCGTTGTAGATGACGCCAATTTTCTTAGCTCCAACTTCCTTTGTCATAAAATCGACTGTCTTCTTCGTAGCATCCGGATGGTTATCTGTTGTACCTGTAATGTTGTCGCCAGGCTTATCGAATGCTTCAACCAGGCCTGCTCCAACTGGGTCTGTTACAGAAGTGAAAATAATTGGAATGTCTTTTGTTGCATTGAGTGCTGCTACAGCACTTGGCGTTGCGTTAGCAAAGATCAAGTCGACCTTGTCACCGACAAAGTTGTTTGCAATCGATGCGGTGTTGTTCATATCAGCCTGGGCATTCTGGAAATCATACTTCACATTTTCGCCTTCTTTAAATCCTTTGTCCTCGAGAGCCTTTTTGAATCCTTCCGTTGCGGCATCAAGAGACGGATGCTCAGCAAACTGAGTCAAGCCAATCTTGTACTGCTTTTTGTCTGATGAACCATTTGATGCTTCCTTTCCTCCGCATCCAGCCAAAACAAGCGCACTGGCAAGGACAAAGGAAATAGCTTTTACAGACTTCTTCATAAAAATCCCCCTTGATATTTTATAAACCGGCAAAACAGCTATGTAATTTAAGACTTGCAGGCAGCCGGAACGCACCAAATTCAACACTTTTACTTTCGTAATAGAATCGGAGATTAAGAATATTTGAAAGCGATTCCAAAAAGTATGATATTCACTATAGACACCGTAAATATAACGTTATATTAACACCACGTAAAAATAGTGTCAATAATATTCCGAAAATTTAGTATGTTGAGATTTCTAATTATTAAACCATCTTTTTAGAAAATCGACAAGATGTTTTTTGAAAATAACAAAACTTTTTTGCTTTTATGCGCGAAAGTGAGGGAGTAAACTCAGGTATTACTGGCTTTATGGCCATTAGAATTAATTCATGTTTGTATTATGGGTTGAAATTTGAAAAATAAAAAAGCATGCTTTCGTATTGAAGCATGCTTTGAAGAGATTATAGTAAGGCTGCAGCCACCTTCAAACGTTCACGAGCCTCTTTCACCATACGATCAAGTAATTCTTTTACGGTCGGAATATCTGAAATCAATCCGGATACCTGGCCGCCATTCATGAAGCCACATTCCTCGTTGCCTTCAAGTGCGCCTTTTTTATGTATATCTTCTGTTGTCAGTTCCGCAAACTCCTCCACCGTTAATCCCTGTTTTTCAGCCTCCAGCAGTTTCCCTGCATATGGAGTATTCAGCAATCTGCGGATCCTGCCGACAGACCTCCCGACAATCACCGTTTCATGATCATTGGCCAGCAATAATTTATGCTTGTAAACGTCATGGAATGGTGCTTCCTTTGTCGCTATGAACCTTGTTCCCATCTGCACTCCACTTGCACCGAGAGCCAGCATTGCCGCAAGACCTCTGCCATCCCCGATTCCGCCAGCCGCAGCAACAGGTATATTTACTTGTGCGACAATCTGCGGGATCAATGCGAGAGTGGTAGTTTCCAGATTCGAATTTATACCTGCCGCTTCATACCCTTCAGCTACTAAAATATCTGCCCCTGCTGTTTCTGCTTTCTTCGCCTGTTTTACAGATGCGACTACTGCAATGACCTTGACTCCCGCTTCGTGCAGCTTTGGAATAAAAGGTGCTGGATTTCCTGCAGATAAAGTAACTGCCGGAACCTTGTGCTTTACAGCAAGCTTTAAAATTCCCACCGCATCTGGGGAAACACTTAAAGCAACGTTCAAAGAGAAAGGCATAGAAGTCCTTGATTTGGTTTCAATTATTATTTGTTCAACTTCCTCAGCAGGCATCGTCCCGGCACCAATCGTGCCCAACCCTCCGGCTTCGGAAACAGCAGCCGTCAGTACCGCATTACTGATATTTCCCATTCCCCCCTGGATGATTGGATATTTTATGCCCAGAACAGAAGTAATTCCATTCACAAAAATTCCCCCTTCGTTATAATAATGTTATACTAATTTTAAAATTATGACAATTGCGAAAAGGAGTGACAATATGATTTTAACTTATCTCAATAAAAAGCCTGCGGTCGATGAAACCGTTTTTCAGGCACCAGGATGCTTTATCATCGGGGATGTGAAAATTGGCAAGAATTCAAGTGTGTGGTTCAATGCTGTCTTGCGTGGAGATGAAGATACGATTACGATTGGCGAAAGCTGCAGCATCCAGGATAATGTAACCTGCCATCTTTATGAAGGTTCCCCGCTAGTGATAGAGGATGAAGTCACAGTAGGACATAACGCAATCCTGCATGGCTGCACGATCAGAAAACGATGCATCATCGGCATGGGCGCCACCATCCTTGATGGTGCGGAAATCGGCGAGGAGTGTATCATCGGGGCCAATACGTTGATTCCAGCTGGCAAGAAAATCCCGCCACGTTCGCTCGTCGTCGGAGCACCAGGGAAAGTGGTAAGGGAGATTGGGGAAAAGGATTTAGAGCTAATCCAGTTATCAATCGATACATATGTCCAAAAAGGCAAGGAATATCGTGAGACATTGAAAGATATTAATTAAACGGAAAGAGCTTGGAAAGTACCAAGCTCTTTTCGTTTGCGATCAAACCCACTTTACAATATCGTCCATCGGCCGTCTTGTTTTTGGTTTTGGCTCATTGACTCTGTAGCCAAAAGCGCACATTACTGAAATTCCAAAGTGGCCATTCTCCAGCAAGCCTTCATCAGCAAGAAGCTGGTTCATTTTATCAAAATTGAAACCCTCAATCGGACAGGAGTCGATGCCGATTTGTGCCGCAGCCGTCATCATGTTGGCTAAGGCTATGTACGTTTGCTTGCAGGCCCAGTCAAAAAGCGGGCGCTCACCTTCGAGCAGGTTAAAATCAGATTTCTGGAATTCTTCGATTCTCTCGAGGTATTTAGCCTTGAATTCTTCGGGCAGCTTTTTAACATTTGTAAAATGGTCCTGTAAATAGGCTGAATCATATTTTGTGTCAAGCTTAGTCCTGGCGAGAATGACTACAAAATGACTTGCTTCCGGAAGCTTGCTAAAAGCTCCCCATGCTGTATTTTTAATTTTTTCCCGCAGTTCGTCACTTTGGACAACAAGCAGGCGCCAAGGCTCGAACCCAAATGAACTAGGTGATAATCGGCCTGTTTCTAATATGAAACGGAAATCGTCTTCGGGAATTTTCTTTTCAGGATCAAATTCCTTTGTGGCATGTCTAAATTGAAAAGCCTCAAGAATTTCTTGTTTTAATGTCTCTTTGTTTAGCATCTATCCATCTCTCCTTCCAGGTCTTTTTTATAACTTATCATATTTCCCTGGAATATTCATGAAAAAGCACTGTTGAACCCTTTTCAATTGCTTATGCTGCATGCTTGTGTTAAAGAAGAAAGCCATCCAGATCAAGGATGGCTTCACATTATTCCAAAATATAAGGATGGTCCATTACATTATAATCAACATCTTTATGTTTCATTTCATTTCCCTCTTTAAAGACGGACTCAAAGAAACGGGATGCCGGCTCAGCCAATTCCTTATAGTATTCGCTGAATAGCGAGGCTGCATGGCTGCCCAGCCATTTTTCAGGCAGCAGCTCTTCCGGCAGCCCTGGATCAAAGAAAAGGAACTTCCTGTATTCATGCACAAGCTTCGTCCGCTCGACGAAGCATTCGGCGTCTGACATGCTGCCTTTTTGAATCTTATTTTTATCAATGATGTATTTTTGGCTGTATTCACTGATGAAATCTTGATATTTTGCGTTAATCTCCTGGAGATCCCAGCTTTTCTCTACAAGTCTCCGATTCTCATGGGGACCCTTATATTCAGCAACAAAGAAGTCAACATACTGTTCTATCTCGTATTTTTCAATTAAATCATTAACCTGGCGTTCTAGATTGTTTGCCGAAACCCAAAAGCTGTTTGACATAGAACCAAAGCCGCTCCATATCAACTCTTTACGCAGTTCATCACGAACATTGCGGATTTCCTCAGGAATCGTATACATGAGAATTCTCCACTTTCCGTCCCATTCCTCGGGCTTCAATTTAAAAATACGCTTGCCCGCCTCGGCAATCCTTTTTTGCCCCCTTGGGGTGAGGGAATAATAGCTCTTGTTTCCAATCTTCTCAGCCTGCACCCATCCTTGTTTATTCATCCTGGAAATCGCTGCCCTTACAGACTGATCGTTGTGCCCGAATTCATTCAGCAGCCGAATCAAGCTGCCAATCCATATCTTGCTCCCATAATGGGAGATGTAGTCGCCATATAAGGTAAATATCATTGATCTAGTATTCAAGCTTCTGTCATCCTCATTCGTTTTTAATGAACGGAATAAATCCGTCATAAAATATTTTACAGTATTATCATTATTTTGCAAAAACAATTCGCTTCTATGGCAAAATCCATAGAGTCGGCACCCTATGGATCATGGTTTTATTCAGCTGTAAAAACAGGCTTTCGTTTTTCGCTGAAAGCATTCAGCGCTTCAACACGATCCTTTGTAGGAATCGTTACCTCATATGCCTTTGATTCAATTGCCAGCCCGGTCTGCAGGTCAGTGCTGCTGCCGTGCTGAATTGCATACTTTGCCTGTATTACTGCGATTGGGGCATTCTGAAGAATTTCCTCTGCTAGTTCCTTGCAGGCAGCCATGACGTTTTCTTTTGCTTCGATGGCAGTTAAAATCCCAAGCTCATACGCTTTTTCTGCAGATATTTTTCTCGCCGTAAGGATCAATTCCTTCGCCTTCATCTCGCCGATCAATCTTGAAAGACGCTGTGTTCCTCCTGCACCAGGAATGATTCCCCAGCTAACCTCCGTCATCCCCATCAAGGCGCTATCCGCAGCAATTTTAAAATCGCATGCGAGCATCAGCTCAAAACCCCCGCCAAAAGCGAAACCATTAACGGCAGCGATTGTCGGCTGCGGCAATTCAGCAACCGCGCTGAATACGTCGCGGATCTTCTTTACATTCCGACGGACTTCTGTCTCGGTAAGATGCTTACGCTCTTTTAAATCCGCTCCTGCGCTAAATGCTTTATCTCCAGCACCTGTAAAAATAACCACCCTGACATCCGGATCCGTATGGAGGCTATCGACTGCATCGCCCAGCTCCTTTAGCGTTTCATAATTGAAGCAGTTCAGTGATTCGGGTCGATCGATTGTTATATAAGCGATATGCTGCTCTTTCTGTAATTTGATATATTTCATTTACTTCTCTCCTATATTCTCGATAATGGTGGCAATCCCCTGGCCGACACCAACACACATTGTCGCCAGTCCATATTTCGAATTTCGCTTTTTCATCTCATATAAAAGGGTCGTCAATATCCTTGACCCGCTTGCTCCTAGAGGATGGCCGAATGCAATCGCTCCTCCGTTGACATTCACCTTTGATCGATCGAGTCCCAGCTCCTGGATGCAGCCAAGTGACTGGGCAGCGAATGCTTCATTCAATTCGATAAGATCGATGTCAGCAAGAGATAACTCTGACCTTTTCAATGCTTTTTGAACTGCAAAGACAGGACCCATTCCCATGATTGATGGCTCAAGGCCTGCCGTTGCTGAAACAACATATTTGGCCAGTGGCTTTAAACCAAGTTCCGTTGCTTTTTCACGGCTCATCATCAATATTGCCGATGCTCCATCGTTAACACCCGATGCATTGCCAGCTGTAACAGTGCCATCCTTGAAAAGAGGTTTCAGTTTAGCCAATTTATCGACAGTCGTGCCAGGACGTGGATGTTCGTCACGGTCAATGATCGTTTGATTGCCCTTTTTATCCTCATAAACAACTGGAACGATTTCGTTTTCAAACCGGCCATCTTCCATTGCCTTTCGTGCTCGCAGCTGGCTTTCTGCGGCGAACTCATCTTGTGCTTCCCTGGAGATGCTATACTTTTTCGCAACGTTCTCTGCAGTCTCTGGCATGCTGTCCGTTCCGTACATTTCCTTCAGCTTATCATTAACAAATCTCCATCCGATCGTTGTATCGAACATTTCCATATTTCCGCGTGGAAATTCTGTTTGCGGTTTGGCCATTACAAGTGGTGCTCTTGTCATGCTTTCCGTTCCGCCGGCAATGAAGATATCACCCTCACCTGCTAAAATTGCTCTTGCCGCATAATTCACTGCATCAAGACCGGAACCACATAGACGATTAATCGTCGTTCCCGCCACCTCGACAGGAAGGCCAGCCAAAAGGCCGGACATCCTGGCAACATTCCGGTTATCCTCGCCTGCCTGGTTCGCATTTCCTAGGACTACTTCTTCAATTTGAGTCGCTGGTACTCCAGGATTCCGCTCGATTATCGCTTTGATCACCAAAGCCCCCAGATCATCGGGACGGATATGGCGCAGGCTGCCGTTATATCTTCCAATTGGAGTCCTGACTGCATCTACAATAACAACTTCCTTCATAGTCATCCTCCTTTACTTAGTGGTCATTGATTCTCTATAGTCGTAGACACCGCGCCCCGTCTTCCTGCCCAGTCGTCCTGCTTTTACATACTGCTCCAGAAGAGGCGCTGGGCGGTATTTTCCCCCGAGTTTCTCATGAAGGTACTTCAAATTATTCAGCCTTGTATCCAAGCCAACCAAATCCCCTAACTCGAATGGTCCCATTGGATAATTAAGGCCGAGTTTAATTGCTTTATCTATTTCTTCTGCCGTGCCAACGCCTTCCTGCAGCATATAAAATGCTTCATTGCCGACAAGCGCGCTGATCCTGCTTGTCACAAAGCCCGGGAATTCATTGACAATGACAGTTTCCTTGCCCATCCGGATGGCAGCCTGCTGAATCGCTTCGGCTGTTTCATCACTTGTTTCCAGGCCGCGGATAATTTCGACGAGCGGCATCTTATGGACTGGATTGAAGAAGTGCATTGCGATGACTTTATCCGGCCGTTTGGTGAAAGAAGCGATTTCAGTCGGACTCATTGTAGACGTATTGGTAGCAAACAAGCAGTGAGTTGCTGCATGCTGGTCGATGACCTCGAAGATCGTTTTCTTGATATCAACTTTTTCCGGTACGGCTTCGATGACCAAATCGGCATCCTTAACGTTTTCTGCAAGGAAGTTTGAATAGTTAAGCCGTGCTTTTGCCGATGCAATGTCGTCTGCGGTTATTTTCCCGCGTGCCAACCCCTTTTCAAAAATGCTATTGATTTCAAGTTCGGCATTTCGGAGCTGTTTTTCTTCCACATCGATCAATACTGTATCAAATCCGCCTAGACAGCTGACATAGGCAATGCCCCTGCCCATTACACCTGAACCGATTACGACGAGTTTCTTCATTATATTTGTCCTCCTTTTTCGAAAAACTGAAAGGCGAGCACCCGCAAATGTGAGTGCTCGCCATTTCTTTACAAATTAAACGGGTTTAGCGGGCGGCTGCCGTAGTAAGAGACGATACTCTTTGTTTCTGTATATAAATCAAGTGTTTCGATGCTGAGTTCACGGCCGAAACCAGATTGTTTGTAGCCGCCGAATGGCGTCCCAGGGAAGGCTGAGAATGGGCAGTTGATCATGACGATACCCGCCTGGATTAGCTTAGACACTCTTGTGGCGCGGCCATAATCCTTCGTCCAGATTGCTGAACCAAGACCATATTCGCTGTCATTTGCGAGTTTGACAGCTTCCTTTTCATCCTTGAACTTCATCACCACAACGACAGGCCCGAAAATTTCTTCTTTTACAGCCTTCATGCTGTGGTTTGTTTCAGCGATAATCGTAGGCTCATACCAATAGCCATTTTCATAGCCTTCAAGGTTTGCAGCCTTTCCGCCTGTTAAAACTTCTGCTCCGTCTTCCTGGGCAGATTTTACATAACCATCGATTACATTCATCTGATCCTGGCTGATGACTGCCCCCACATGTGTTTCTTTATCAAACGGGTTGCCAAGCTTCAGCTGCTTTGTTTTTGCAACGAATTTTTCGATGAATTCATGGTACACATTTTCATGGACATACAGTCTTGAGCGAGCTTCACATGATTGGCCCGTATTATAGAAGATGCCAAACAATGAACCGTCGACGGCAGCATCAATATCGGCATCTTCAAAAATGATGCTCGGCGATTTTCCGCCTAGCTCAAGTGTCACTCGTTTAAGAGTTTGAGAGGCTCTTGCCATGATATCCTTGCCGATTGGTGTAGAGCCTGTGAAAGCTACTTTGTCTACTTTTTCATGCTCAACAAGATAGTTTCCAATGACTGAACCTGATCCAGGTATTACGTTTACTACACCCTCAGGAACGCCTGCTTCGATACAGATTTCTCCTAGCACGATTGCTGTCAGTGGTGTCAATGAAGCTGGTTTTACAATAACCGAACAGCCGACAGCAATAGCCGGAGCAATCTTCCATGCGGCCATCATCATTGGATAGTTCCAAGGAATGATCTGGGCACAGACCCCGACTGGCTCTTTTTCAGTGATGTTCTGGAAAGCTCCAGGCATGCTGTTGACAGCGCCGCGGTGGCTGACGATCGCACCTGCGTAAAACTCGAAGTCTTCGATTGCCTGCATTACCTGCCCCTGGGCTGCAGCAAGAGATTTACCCGTATCGAGAATCTCCAATTCTACCAGTTCATTGAAACGGGAACGCATGATAGAAGCAATTTTATTTAGCGTACGGGAACGCTTGTTAACTGGGAAATGGCGCCACTTGCCAAAGTCAAATGCATTTCTTGCAGCCTGGACTGCCAATTCCGCATCTTCTTTAGAAGCTTTCGCTACAGTTGCAACTTCCTCACCTGTTGCTGGATTGTACACTTTATATGTTTCACCATTTGTGCTGTCCTGGCGAACGCCATTAATAATTAGCTGATATGTCTCGCGTTTTACTGCCATTGATTCGAATTTTTGTTCTTTAACTGTTGTCACGCGTACCATCTCCTTTTTTTGTAGTGTGATAGTTTCGTTTATTTCCCTTTGAAAACTGGCCTTCTTTTTTCCATGAATGATTGGACGCCTTCTTTATGGTCAGCGGTTTGCCCGGCAATCCTCTGACTCTGTGCGTCTCTCTCTAGATAGTCTTCAAGATTTGAATGCCAGCTTGCTTTCAGGTTCCTTTTGATCAGGCCGATTGCCTTCGTCGGCATATTGGCGAGTCTTTCTGCGAATGCTGCCACTTTCTCATCCCATTTATCCATCGGAATGACTTCTGTAACAAGTCCTAGCTCTCTTGCCTTTTCTGCCGGAACTTTTTCACCAAAAACCGCAAGCTCCATTGCTTTTGCATGTCCGATGATTCTCGGTAGGTAATAGAGGTTACCGGCATCTGGTACTAGACCGACATGGATAAAGGCTTCCACAAAGCTCGCTTTTTCAGAAGCAACACGGAAATCACAGGCAAGTGCCAGGCTCATGCCAGCACCGGCGGCAACACCATTCACAGCCGCGATCACTGGCTTCTCACAGCGATCAAGCTCGAGAAGCATCGGATTATAGCGTTTGCGAAGCACCTCGCCGTGGTCCATGTCATCAGATACACCTGCCAAATCCTCGCCGGAGCAAAATGCCCGGCCAGCTCCTGTAATGACCAAGGCTCTGACTTCTTTATCCCTTGAAGCATTCTTGATCGCCGTCTGGATTTCCTTATTCAATTGTTCAGTGAAGGCATTCAATTTATCAGGGCGGTTCAGGGTTATGTAGGCTACCTGATTCCGCACTTCATACAAAACGGTTTCAAACACAGCTATGTACCCCCTTATTTCCCTTTAAACTCCGGCTTCCGTTTTTCCTTGAAAGCCCTCATGCCTTCCTTCTGGTCTTCCGTCGCAAAAAGCATATAGAAATTTTTGCGTTCATATTGCATGCCTTCATATAATGGATAATCGACCGCTTTCAGGATCGATTCTTTTATAAGCCTGACTGCGACTGGAGCCTGTTTCGCAATCGTGCTTGCAAACTTCAGTGTTTCTTCCATCAAGATTTCCTCGGCGAAAGTCGAGTTGATGATTCCATAATGCAAGGCTTCTTTTGCGGAAATACGCTTGCCGCTCAAAATCCATTCCATCGCCTTCGTTTTGCCCACAAGCTTTGTCAGCCTCTGCGTTCCCCCTGCCCCTGGCATGACGCCAAGACTTACCTCTGGAAATCCAAACTCGGCAGTTTCTGCAGCGAACAGCATGTCACAGCAAAGTGCAAGCTCGAATGCTCCGCCTAGCGCAAACCCATGCACCGCACCAATGACCGGTTTCTTGATCCATGCCAGGCGGTCCCAATCGGTGAATTGATTCAACGTTTCCATGCTGATTGCGTCAGCATCCATCATTTCATCAATATCAGCCCCTGCCGCGAACGCTCTGCCCTTGCCCGTTAAAACAATGACTTTCACAGCTGGATCCTGGTCATAAGCCTCCATGGCAGAAAGCACTTCCGATACCATTTGCCTGTTAAGTGCATTCAGAACCTTCGGGCGGTTAAGCTCGACCATCCCGATTTCCCCTGTGACCGACGTTTCGATTAATTCATAGTTTCTACTCATCAAGCTCTTCACCGATCATCAATGTGACCAGATCACCCGCGAAGCTCATAACATCCTTTCCAGAAGCCTTGCCTTCAGCTGATTTCATTCCCGCTTTTAACGATTCATGGTCGTCATAATACATTTCGCACATTAGGTAATACTTGCCTTCCCCACCCATTGGGCTGCCGACAACGCGAGTCACTTCCATCTTGCGCAAACCAGGAATTTTTGCTGTAAGTGGAGCATGCACTTCGAAATAATGCTTATCAAATGCCTCTTTATCCTGTGGATGTTTGTATAGCGCGATTAATTTAACCATTGAAAATCTCTCCCTTGTCATTGAATATTTTTATTTGGGTAAAAGTTTTTTTCACCGGAGTTGAATGGTTTTCACCGAAGTGAAAAGAATTTTTACCAGAGTGAATATATGCGTTGATTCGTGAAGCTATTAATCATTTGATGCGATAAATACGATGGATTTATCGACCTGTACTATTCACATCAAAGTAGATACTGGTTTCATCGCCTCGAAAGGATTTTTACAGGACTTGCAGTATAAAATGCTTCGGCAAGCTGTCGGTCCAAAAAGGTTTTCCATCGTCGTATATGTGGAACCGCAGTAAGGGCAGTCTGCCTGCCATTCTCCTGTTTCTGCAATATGCCTTGGTGGAGGGGCAATCCCGAATTCCTTTAACCGCTCTCTGCCAATGTCGGAAACTCTATCAGAAGTCCATGGCGGATGATAAATGAATTGCACCTCCACGTTTTGGACTTCATCAATAGCCGTTACTGCATTGACCACATTTTTTTTGATAATTTCAAGTGCCGGGCATCCCATGAAAGTCGGCAATAGTTTTATAAATACGCCATTTGGCGTATTTTCTACTTCCTCGACCATCCCAAGCTCGATAATGGAAACACTGTCGATTTCCGGATCCTTGACCGTCTGGAGTGCTTCGATGATTTTATCCCTAAGCATCAAGAATCACCAGCTTGCTGCCGGATCAAAATTATACACTTCACCTAGAGTATCCAGCGCAGACTGTAAATCTGATGAATGTACACCGTCTCGGCCATTGCCGCTCTTCATGCCGAATTTTTCTGGCATGTTGATGTCCAGCGATGCAACAACAGGAGACATCGCCTGAACCCATCTTTTACGCAAATCATCCTCTGATTCTATTAGATTATGCTTTACCATTTCTGCCCCTTTTTGCCCCAATGAAAACAGACCATCAAGATCTCCAAAAGCTGTTTCCATGGCTGTTTCCATTCTCGTCGTCGCTTCTCCGCCTGCGCTGACAAGCTGCGAGAACCAAGTTTTCCAGTGGAGCAGGTGATAGTACAGCTCCATATTCACCTTAACTGCTGCCTCGGCCAAAGGCTGGTATGACGAGTTCTTTAAAGACTCGATCTTGACCTTCTTCGCCTGGGCGTAAAAATAGTTCCTTACAACAGCGAATGCCCAATCATAGTGAGGTTCAGTTAAATACGTGCCAGGACCATTCACTTTTTCTAGCAAAATCGCATTTTTTCTATCACTGGCAGGTCGTGCATGTGCAAGTTCATCGGGATCCCCCGCCCCCAATTCATGGAGGAGCTGGTAAAACATCGCAGCATGGCCCATCGTATCCTGGCTGATTGAAGAAAATGCAACGTCTTCTTCTATATGAGGCGCCAGGCCAAGCCACTCTGAACCGCGGTATGCAAGGATGAAATCATCGTCAGCGAGCTGGAACAGGAGTTCAACAGCAGCATCCCGGTATGCTTCATTTTTCATCGCGTCTTCAAGTGCATATCTCATTTCTCCTGCTTCCCTCCCCACGACAGAATTTCTTTTTCATCGAGCATTTCCTGCTCATAATGCCGCCACTTCTTCTTTAAATAACCATATCCCTTTGTATTGCGATAATCCTTGTTATCCAGCCTCTGCAAAGTCTGGCGCTCCTCGAGCGTCATCTTCCTGACATCGTCTCGCTTTACGACCCATATATCCGCAACCGGCTCGCGCCTCATGAAATTTTCCTGGGCCATCACAAGTGCAAGTTCATGGTTCGGCGCCAGCAGCGAGAACTGGTACTGCAAAGGCGATGTGTCCGTCCGTTTACTGAACACTTCAAACTCCTGATAAAAACCCTTTCCAGACATTTTTTTCTCTCCTTTCCATAGAAGTCTCGAGGCAAATACGCCCCATAACCCTTTATGCTTTAGCGCTCAATGCGTCGATAACCCACTTGTTGTTGCTATAGGAAATTTCCCTCAGCCTTAAGCGATCCTTCGATTTAGGTCCATTATTCTTGATAATTTGCTTGAATTTGCTCCAATCAGGCTGCTGGTATTGCCACATACCTGATTCCTGGTCGAAATGCATCGTTTCATCAGGCAGCTTCAGACCCAGTGACAGGACTCTTGGAATATACTTTGTAAAAAAGTCCTGACGGAGCTCTTCGTTCGTTTTTGTCCGAATTTTATATTTGATCGTAGTATCCTGTTTGGAAGTACCTGTCGTTGATGCATCCCCAGGCCCGAAGAACATCAAAAGCGCTTCCCACCAGCGATTGATCGAATCCTGGATCATCGCTTTCTGCTCATCCGTACCTTCAGCAAGCGCCATGATGATGGCCTCGCCATGCTGAGCATGGAAAACTTCCTCTGCACAGATTCGCTTCAATGCCCTAGCGTAAGGGCCATATGAAGCATCAAGCATGTTTGTCTGCGTTATGATTGCCGCACCATCGACAAGCCAGCCAATCAATCCAGCGTCTCCCCAAGTTTTTGCTTCCATATGGAAAACGTTGTGGAATTTTAAATCACCGGATAATAGATCCTGAATGATATTCTCCCTGGATTTTCCTAGCGGCTTCATCAAATCCTCGACAACCCTTAGCAGCAGCTGGCCATGGCCCATTTCATCCTGGACCTTCGCCATAATTCCAAGCTTTCTCCTTAAAGAAGGGGCTTTTGGTACCCACTCCTTTTCAGGAAGAGCACCCATTATTTCACTGATGCCATGCATCGAGATCAGCTTGATCAGCGTCATTCTGTAATCAGCCGGCATCCAGTCGTCTGCTTCAATCTTCTCGCCAGCTTCAATCCGCTCGATAAAATGCTGATATTTTTCTTCCTCTGTAAGCTGGTCAAAGGAAATTGGATTTACCATGCTGTTGACCTCCTTAAAATTACGTTCCGATTGGTTCTTTTGTTTTATCAATAATCCTTACTGCCTTTCCTTCCGAACGCGGAATCGTCTTTGGACGATGCACTCGAACCTCCATCGAAATCAAGCACTGGCTCTTAAGCAATGACTGGATTGTTTGCTCCAGCTGATACACTGAATCAGAAATCGGGTCCTCACCAATACTGGTGAAATATTCGTCATTCATCTCAACGTGGAGTTCAAGAACCTTTAATGTTCTTTTTCGTAAAATTTGAATCTGGTAATGAGGAGCCAGTTCCGGGACAGTCAGCAGGCAATGTTCAATTTGCGATGGGAACACATTGACACCGTTGATGATCAGCATGTCATCAATTCGCCCCTTGACCCTGGACATTCTAACTGTTGTCCGTCCGCAGCTGCATTTTTCCTTCGTTAATGAAGCGATATCTCCTGTGCGGTAGCGGATGACCGGGAATGCTTCCTTCGTAAGGCTTGTGAAAACAAGCTCTCCTTCTTCCCCATCAGGAACAGGCTTCAATGTTTCTGGATCAATCACCTCGACGTAAAAATGATCCTCGGCAATATGAAGTCCAGCCTGCGCTTCATGGCATTCATTGGCGACTCCAGGACCGATTACCTCGCTCAGCCCGTAAATATCACACGCTTTAATATCCAATTTCTCTTCTAGAGTTCTTCTCATTTCTTCGGACCACGGTTCTGCTCCAAAAATCCCATATTTCAATGAAGTTTTCCGTGGGTCCTTGCCCATCTCCTCCATTGTTTCAGCGATATTTAAAATGTAGGAAGGCGTCCCGCAAATAACTTCTGGTTCGAAGTCTTCAATCAACATGATTTGCCTTTGGGTGTTCCCGCCGGAAACCGGCACTGTCACCATTCCAAGCTTTTCGCTTCCGTAATGCAGCCCAAGGCCTCCTGTAAAAAGTCCGTATCCGTATGCATTATGGAGGAACTTGCCCGGTTCGCCACCCGCGAGAGCGATTGACCTGGCAACAATTTCGCCCCACATATCAATATCATTTTGCGTGTATCCGACAACTGTCGGCTTGCCGCTTGTTCCCGAAGAAGCGTGAACCCTGACCAGTTCGCTTTGGGGGACTGCGAATAATCCAAACGGATAATGATCGCGCAAATCCTGCTTCTCCGTAAACGGAAGCGCTTCCAATTCTGCTAAACTATTAAACATTTCCGGCGAAAAATTAGCTTTTTCAAATTTCTCTCGGTAAAAGGGCACGCGCTGAACAACTCTTTCGACAACAGCCTTTAACCTTTGGAGCTGAACTTCCTCAATAAATTCACGGCTCTTCGTTTCGATTTCATGTAAAATCAAGTTTCTGCCCCCTGCATTACATAAAATTTTATTTATATAACGTTATATTACCGTAACACTATAAATGTGTTATACATTTTAAAACAAAGATACCGTGTATATAGGAAAAAGTCAATTATTTTTCTGAAAATTTTAATATTTAAAGCCAACGGATAGGAAAATTAGTGATAAGCTGAACTTCGTAGTATTTAAGGATGGAATATGACGCAGGGTTTTTGGAATAAAATGATCAGTTGCAACATTGATCTGGTTAATAATGCTATAATATTATTCTGTTGAAATCGATATTGTTGAGCGCTAAAAGTAATAAACCACGACTACAAATTAATTTATGAATTGAAAAGCGACCTCTACCATGAAAAAACCATGATTGAGGTCGCCCCAATAAAAGATTCTATTACGGATAAACTACTTGTAAATATATGCTACCTGCGTTACCGAATTTGTTCTTACTCTTCTTCAGGTTCGCGAATTTGCAGGTTCTGCCCAGCAGCCTGTCCGCCTTCGTCAGCAACTTGTGAGTCATCGTCAGCGTTCTGTCCGCCTTCATCAGCGTTTTGTCCTTGTTCATCAGCGTTCTGTCCGCCTTCATCAGCGACTTGTCCGCCTTCGTCAGCAACTTGTCCGCCTTTGTCAGCAACTTGTCCGCCTTCATCAGCGTTTTGTCCGCCTTCATCAGCGTTCTGTCCGCCTTCATCAGCGTTCTGACCGCCTTGTGCAGCAACCTGTCCGCCATTTTCTGCTTCTTGCCTAATGTTCTCATCACCGGCAATACCGCCTTCTTCGGCTTGGTTTCCACCAGCATTACCGCCTTGGTTAGCGAGATTGTTATTGTTGCTGATGTTGATATGAATGGAAAGGCCGTCTTTATCATATTTTACAGAAACCACTTCTTGATCTTTTTCATCATGCTCTTCATCAGATTTTACAGACTTTTTCTCCTTGTCTTCCCATTCTTTAAATTCTTTTTGCAACTTTTGATATTTTTTCCATTTTTTATCTTGTTTTTTAGATCCCATGAACTTCATTCCTCCTTTCCTTGTTTGATACTACAAATTATGCTTGTCTTCTAATTTGGAGTGTGCATATAGCCGCTGTCAAATAACCATTTTTAAAAATAACAGAATGGCTGCGTTATTTTTCACGAGCGAGCTCTCCCCTTGTGACTATAGTTTTTAATTTTAAAATCCTACCTGACTTTGGGATCTAGCGGACGAATGTGGCTCCCTTGCTTCATTCATGTTAGTTTTGTTTTGATCACACCTTTTCTTCAAAAATTGCCTAAACTAAAAAAAGAACCCCTTGACGTTTAGCGCCAAGGGGTTTCCTTCTATTAATACATTGACATATACTGTTCGCGTTCCCATGGGTGAACCTGCGTCCGGAACATATCCCATTCAATTTCTTTTGCTTCGACGAAGTGCTCAAGGATATGGTCACCAAGCGCTGAACAGATAACTTCGTTCTTCTTCAGCTGGTCAAGAGCTGCTGCTAATGTTGGTGGCAGATCATCGATACCTTCTTCTACGCGCTCTTCCTTGTTCATGACGTAAATGTTGCGGTCAACAGATGCTGGAGGAGTCAATTTGTTTTTAATTCCGTCCAATCCTGCCTTCAACAATACTGCCATTGCAAGGTATGGGTTTGCAGCCGGGTCAACGCTTCGAACCTCAACACGAGTGCTCAATCCGCGTGATGCAGGGATACGGATCAGTGGTGAACGGTTCTTTGCAGACCAAGCTACATAACAAGGTGCTTCGTAACCAGGTACAAGACGCTTATATGAGTTTACAGTCGGGTTAGTTACTGCCGTGAATCCTGAAGCATGTTTAAGTGTTCCAGCGATGAACTGGTATGCTGTTTCACTTAGCTCAAGCTTTTTGTCAGATGGATCATAGAATGAATTTTCTCCGTTGCGGAATAATGACATATTGCAGTGCATTCCGGAACCGTTCACACCGAACAGTGGTTTTGGCATGAATGTAGCATGCAGACCGTGTTTACGAGCAATTGTTTTGACAACAAGCTTGAACGTCTGGATCTGGTCACAAGCTGTTAAAGCATCTGCATATTTAAAGTCGATTTCGTGCTGTCCAGGAGCAACCTCGTGGTGGGATGCTTCGATTTCAAAGCCCATTTCTTCAAGCTCTAGCACGATGTCGCGGCGGCAGTTTTCACCAAGGTCTGTCGGCGCAAGGTCAAAGTAGCCGCCATTGTCGTTAAGCTCAAGCGTTGGCTCTCCATTTACATCAAGCTTAAACAGGAAGAATTCCGGTTCTGGCCCAAGATTAAAGTTTGTGAAGCCAAGCTCTTTCATTTCTTCTAAAATACGCTTTAAGTTACCGCGCGGGTCTCCAGCAAATGGAGTACCGTCTGAATTATTGATATCACAGATCAAGCGTGCAACTTTACCCTTTTCAGCTGTCCAAGGGAATACTACCCATGTGTCTAAATCCGGGATCAGGTACATGTCTGATTCTTCAATTCGAACGAATCCTTCGATTGAAGAACCGTCGAACATCATTTTATTATCAAGCGCTTTTTCAAGCTGGCTTATTGGAATTTCTACGTTTTTGATTGTTCCAAGAATGTCAGTGAACTGCAAACGAATGAATTTTACGTTTTCTTCTTTTGATAATCGTACAATGTCTTCTCTTGTGTACTTAGCCATTCTTAATTTCCTCCTAGAATTTAAATCTTTTAGTTAAGTTGCTTAATGAAAGAACCTTGACATGTCTCCATGATTGGCTGAACGGTTGAACCGCCCTGCCTGGAGCAGTTCCTTACGAAGTAATTTCCGCAAATCTGCGTCCGAAAGCTCACGTCTTGTTTTCTCTGCTTGCTTCTTCTCAGCAGCACTTATGGCTGTCTGTTGTTTCACATTGTAAATTTGCTTAATGCCTGCCATGTTGACTCCCTGATCAATCAAATCTTTAATCTCAAGGAGCTTGTCGATATCGTTTAAGGAAAAGAGTCGTTTATTGCCCTCGGTTCTTGCCGGAGAAATCAATTCATGCTCTTCATAGTATCGGATCTGTCTTGCGGATAAGTCTGTCAGCTGCATGACAATCCCAATGCTGAAGAGCGGCATATTCCGGCGAATTTCACTTCCGCCCATTTGATTTCTCCTCCTTCCCTCCTAAGATAATCTCATTATATTCAATGTGAGGTATGTTGTCAAACATATGTTAGATTATCTGACATGAAATATCATAAAAAAAAACAGGACATATTTAGAAGCTGTCCTGTTGTATATTTTCCTATTCTACAATAATTAAACCTTTTTCGATTAAAGAATCGACGGCAAGGCAAATGGCCATCTTTACGTGCGAATAAGTCAATCCACCCTGTACGTATGCTACATACGGCGGTCGGATTGGGCCATCGGCTGTCAATTCAATGCTTGCTCCCTGGATGAAAGTACCAGCCGCCATGATGACATCATCTTCATATCCAGGCATATAGGCTGGATATGCGGTAACGTGGGAATTTATCGGCGAAGCATATTGGATTGCCTGGCAAAAAGCGACCATTTTATCTCTATCATCAAATTGGACGGACTGTATCAGGTCGGTGCGCTGCGAATCCCATTTCGGAGAAGAATTCATACCAAGCCTGTCAAGAATTGCCGCTGTAAAAACAGCACCCTTTAACGCCTGGGCGACAATATGCGGCGCCATGAAAAAGCCCTGATACATTTCCTGCAATGAATACAAAGAAGCTCCCGCTTCGGCCCCGATGCCCGGTGATGTCATCCTATAGGAGCATGACTCGACATATTCTGTTTTACCGACGATGTAGCCACCGGTCTTGGCGATGCCGCCGCCAGGATTTTTAATCAATGACCCGGCCATCAAATCTGCTCCGACATGGCATGGCTCTAGATCTTCCACAAATTCGCCGTAACAGTTATCAACAAAAACGACGACATCTGACTTGATTTCTTTTACGAACTTCACCATTTCACCGATTTCAGCAACTGTAAATGAAGGCCTGGTAGCATATCCCTTGGAGCGCTGAATGCCGATCATCTTTGTTTCTGGCTTGATCGCCTTTTGGACAGCCTGCCAATCAATTTCTCCTGTTTCGGTAAGGTTCACAGTGTTGTAGGAAATGCCAAACTCCTTCAACGAACCATTGCCCGTACCGCGGATGCCGACGATTTCTTCTAGAGTGTCATACGGTTTCCCTGTAATGTATAGAAGTTCATCCCCTGGACGGAGTATTCCGAACAAGGCGATTGAAATAGCATGTGTTCCAGAAATAATTTGGGGACGGACAAGGCCCGCTTCTCCGCCAAAAACTTCAGCATAGATTCTTTCAAGTGTTTCACGCCCGGTATCATCATATCCATATCCGGTTGTCGGAATGAAGTGCGAATCACTCACCCTGTTTTTCTGAAAGCTTTGCAATACCCTGAACTGGTTGGAATCAATTTTTCCATCTATTTTCTTATGCACTCCGGCAATTTGCTGCTCAATCTCGCTGACAATCAGCTGCAGCTTAGGCCCGTTTTTTAACTGTGTAAACATGTTGCTCTCCTATCTAATGTAAAAATCATTGATAATTCTTTCGGACAAGTTTTATATATCAATATCCCGGAATTGAAAGGCTTTATGCTCTTTTCTGATTGCATTTAAACAATGAGATAAAGAAAACACCTTTTTACTCTTGAGAGTAAAGGATTTAAATTGTAAATCGCTTCAGCTGCCCGGTAATCTGATGGTCTGTCAGAGAGAAACCCTTGCAAACATACCCCTGTTTCTCCTCATCAAAAGCAAGCTCGCGAAGAATCGTATCATTTTTCAGCTGCGCCAGCAGCTTGCCTTCATCCGAAGGGACAAGGACATGGAATGGTTCCATCATGCCGATGATTGTCTGCTCGATTTTTATAAGCAGGTTCTTCCTGTCTTCCTCGCTGAAGGCACTTATAAACGCCGTTTCATTCTTTGCATTCGGAACAAAATCCTGATGTGCGATATCCCGTTTATTATAAACGGTAATCTGGGGAATCTGGTGTACTTCAAGATCCTCCAACAATTTATTGACGGTCTGTTCGTGGGAAAAATAATCCTGGTTCGACATATCGACTACATGAAGCAATAGGTCGGCTTCCCGAACTTCTTCAAGCGTTGAACGAAAAGCAGCAATCAATGTTGTCGGCAAGTCCTGGATGAATCCAACCGTATCCGTCAATAGTGCCGTAAAACCGCTTGGCAATATTGCCTTGCGCGTCATTGGATCGAGTGTAGCGAACAATTGGTTTTCTTCATAGGAATCTGCTTCAGTCAAACGGTTGAACAGCGTTGACTTACCTGCATTTGTATAGCCGACAAGCGCGATTTGGAACGTCTTATTCTTTTTCCTGCGTTCCCGGTAGCGGTCGCGGTGCTGGACGATGACAGATAATTGGGTTTTAATATCGTCAATCCGCCTGCGAATATGACGGCGGTCGGATTCCAGCTTCGTTTCCCCTGGTCCCCTGGTCCCGATGCCGGCCCCAAGACGTGACATCTCAATCCCTTTTCCGCCAAGCCGAGGCAGAAGATATTGAAGCTGCGCTAGCTCGACCTGGAGCTTCCCTTCTTTTGAGCGTGCTCTTTGGGCAAAAATATCAAGGATCAACTGAGTACGGTCTATGACTCGCGCTTTAAGGCCAGCAGAAAGATTGCGGTTCTGGCTCGGGGATAATTCATCGTTAAAAATAATTAAATCCGGCTCGAGCTCTTCTTCAAGCGCCTGCAGCTCTTCAACCTTGCCTTTTCCTATGTATGTAGCAGGATGAACTTTCTGCCTTTTCTGAGCTAATTGTACAAGGACCTTGCCTTGTGCAGTTTTTGTCAGCGACTCAAGTTCTTCCATCGAATAAAGAAAACGGAGATCATCTTCTTCAGAAGTTTGACAGCCTACAAGGATTACTTTTTCAAGCACATTTTCTTGTTCCAAATAATACCCTTCTTTCCTTATATATACCTACACACATCATACCAAATATCAAAGGCAAACAAAAATTTTACAGGTTAGAACTAAATAGGTTGTAAATTGAAAAAAACGTGTTAAAATCAATATGTTTGTATTTTCCTATTTTAGTATTCAAGGACCATCTTAACAAGAGGAGAAAAACGTAAAATGACATGGGATGTACTCAGCATGATTGGAACAGTAGCATTCGCAATTAGCGGTGCGATCATTGCAATGGAAGAAGAATATGATATCTTCGGAGTTTATATATTAGGAATCGTGACAGCGTTCGGGGGCGGAGCGATCCGGAATTTGCTGATTGGAGTGCCAGTTTCGGCACTATGGGACCAGGGTCTCTTTTTCAATCTGGCATTGCTGTCGATCACAATTGTGTTTTTGTTTCCAAGCAATCTTTTAAAACACTGGCAGCGCTGGGGCAATTTCTTTGACGCGATCGGCTTAGCCGCCTTCGCGATACAAGGCGCAATTTACGCTTCGAATATGGGTCACCCGCTGAGCGCGGTCATCGTCGCAGCTGTATTGACTGGAAGCGGCGGCGGAATCATCCGAGACCTGCTTGCCGGCCGCAAACCACTTGTATTGAAAGCGGAAATCTACGCCGTATGGGCCGTATTCGCGGGTCTTGCCATCGGGCTTGGAATGGCAAACAAAGCAGTTGAGCTTTATAGTTTATTTGCAATAATCACTGCTCTTCGTGTCTTGTCATACACTTACAAATGGCATCTCCCAGTCAGAAAGCTTGGAGTAAACTAGGAGCTTTCCCATTGACCACCCTCAGCTAAAAGCAAATAATACAAAAAAGCAGAGTGAATTCATTCATGAATTCACTCTGCTTTTTCTGTATTATGAAGAACTAATCTTAAAACTACTCAGAAGTAATGCTCTTCAATTTCATTAATGCGATTCGCCTTACCACTCGAGCTTGCCTGAGCGCTTATATTTACATAAGGACAGGCATTATAGCCTGTCTTCTATTAGATAATCTTCCTTCCCATCTGGCCAATTGCGTAATGGATTCCATGCTGAAGGGTTTGGAAGCAATCGAATTTTGATAAGTTAATGTTTGATTGTGTTATTTCAATTCCCAGTGATGAAGAAATGCCAACAAGAATCGTTTTCGTGCCAATCAATCTTGCAGCAGAACCTATCTTCTCAATTAAGCTGACAGCATGCGGGCCAATTTCCTGTTCCATTCCCGTTAAATCAAGTACCAGGTAGCTTGCTTTGTATGACGGAAGTCTATCGAGAGTATTTACAAGTAACTGGTCTGCGCGGTCTTCTTCATATTTCCCAATAAGCGGGACAACGACGATTCCCTCTAAAACTGGGATAATCGGTGAGGAAAGTTTATTTACCAATTCTTTTAACTCTGCAGTTTTCTCATCCACAAGATTCTCGAGGTGCCTGATATGTTCAGATTCTTTTTTGCGCGCCAGCTGATGGATATTATCCGAAATTGTTACATCAGCAGGAAAATATTCAATCACACTGTGATCATGGCCTTCCAATTGGTGCTGAGTAATTTTATACCAGATGTTTGTGCCAAAAAGACCGGAGAAAACTCCAGCGTAATGCGCCGGAAGGAAGCTCCCACCCTTGGTTTTCCCTTGCGCCACGTTTACTTTATGTTCCCAGCTGTCCTTCATAAAAGCCGTGAATGTCATCGATTCAAAGTCCAGATCTTTAATAATCGTCATACCCCAGCCCGCTGAAGCATATGTATTCGTAATCATTTCCGCCGCTTCTGCGACACTGACTTCCTTCATTTTCTCAAAATACTGGCCCACGACCAGCCCCTGGCGGAAACCTGTAGATTCAAACACTAAGTTTGATGCCTCTTCACCGGAAATCTCCTCAATTGTGTCAAAGAATGTCTTCATTGCCGATGATATCCAGAACAGGACAGCATCCTGGCCTTCAAATGAGAATTTACCCGTTTTCAAATCCCAGCTGAAATTTATACCTTCTACATCATAGTTATAATTAGACCCCATATATTTACCCCTTATCTATATATATTATTTAGAAGTACTTCGATATTTTCCCCCGGTAACTATAAAAAGTAGTCGAACCTCATTCTTTTTACCCAAAAAGATGCAGTCTAAACCTTTTTAGTGTAAAAAAAAGATGATCCTGATTAAATTTATCTCTCAATAAAAAAGGGATTCCAGCTCAAGGCTGAAATCCCTTTGGTCTTACTTCAAGAATGACATGATTGAATTAGGGTCGAAGCCTAATACCCAATTGCCATTTACATTTGATTGAGGCACACCCATTTGACCTGTAGCATCTACAAGCTTTTGTGCTTCAAATGGATTTTGCTGTACATTAACTTCCTTGTAAGTGATGCCTTTGTCGTCCAGGAAGTTCTTCAGCATTGTGCAATAAGGACATGTATTTGTAGTGTAAACTGTGATATCGTTCATTGTAAATTCCTCCTATAAACTGTTTTATATACCCATAAGGGTATATTAACAAAGACAATAAATAATGTCAACATTAGCTGCTGACATTATTTACTCCATTTAATCATCTGAAAAAACTAGATCATTGCTTCGAATTGTCATCAGTTCGTGCCTGTCAAATTGGTTCTGCATCAACAGTCGCATTGCCTGGGCTCTGATTGATTTCTCAATCACATTGCGGACATAACGGCCATTCGAAAAAGCAGCGGGACCGAGCGACGATTTGACCAAAATCAAATGCTCACGCAGTTTTCGTTCTGCCTCGTGGCTGAGACTGTACTCTCTCTCCTTGAGCATTCTCTGGCTGATTTCCATAAGCTGTTCAATTGAATAGTCCGGAAAGTCAATTACGAGTGGAAACCTTGAATGAAGCCCTGGGTTCAATGTTAAAAAGTAATCCATTTCACGTGAATACCCGGCAAGGATTAAGATGAATTCGTGCTGCTTATCCTCCATATGCTTTACAAGCGTATCAATGGCTTCCTTGCCAAAATCCTTTTCTCCTCCGCGTCCGAGGGAATAAGCCTCATCTATGAACAAGATGCCCCCTAGCGCTTTTTTTATAAGATCTCGCGTCTTTTGCGCAGTATGCCCAATATATTCTCCAACCAGGTCAGCTCTTTCCGCCTCAATCAGATGCCCCTTGGAGAGAACATTCATCTTCAAGAAGAGCTTGCCGATAATTCGGGCCACCGTCGTCTTCCCAGTGCCCGGATTTCCCTTGAACATCATATGGAGGGCCTGTTTCCCTGCTTTCAGCCCCATTTCTTCCCGCTTTTTGTTGACATAAATCCATGCATATATTTCTTTGATCATACGTTTCATTTCTTCCATGCCAACAAGCGTCCCGAGCTCTTCCTCAATTTCCTTCAAGGCTGCGTGCTCTTGCGGGATCGACTTTGGGACCAGCTGCACATCAGGCAATTCCTTTGTCAGCGATTTTCGTTTTTCCGCATTCAAGACAATGCTGATTTGACCGTTGTTTTTCTTTCGAAGCGGTTGGTCCAAAGATTTCACCTCTCATTCTGGAAACAATATACTAACCTCAGCTGTATCTTAGGTAACTGCCTATTCTAGGCATATGCCATCATTCCGGCATAGTTTCATATTGTTTGTGGAGTATATTCGGGAATCGAATCAATTCATCCTGAGGCCTCTTTTGACAAACTCCTCCAGCAATTTTCTCTCCCTGTCAGAATCTGCGGTTTCCCAAGAAATAAACTCCTATATTTATATGTATTCCGGGAGGCGGTAATTCATTTTAAAATAAATCTCAAATGCTAAGGATTTTACATTTTTATTCATTAGGATCTGATAAAACAGGTATATCTTTTTCATTGAAGATGCTGATTCGTTCTTTATCTGCCCCATTTCATTAAGCGTTTTATATTTCTGGGCTTAATACCATTCCATATAAGAAAAGCGCAAGCGCCTTGGTCAGCCCCGACAAGCGCTGGAGGGCCGACCGGTGAAGTCGTTCTTTGACTTCATTGGGCGGACCGAAGCGACTCGAGGGGCTAGGCGCTGGAGCTGGACAATTCTCGAAGTAAATTTTATACTTTCTTATTTTACAAAGAAAAAACCCGCCATTGGCGGGTCTCTTGCTCGTTATTTTAGTTAAGCCTGGCCTTCATAATCGATCTGAACATTCTTTTGCGGTGCGAAGGTTGAAATGGCATGTTTATAGACAAGCTGTTGCTTTCCATCAGATTCAAAAAGAACGGTAAAATTATCGAAGCCTTTAATTTGGCCTCTCAATTGAAATCCGTTCAATAAAAAAACGGTCACGTTAATATTGTCCTTACGGCACTGGTTTAAATATTGGTCCTGAATGTTCACTTGTTTCATGGGCGGATCCTCCTCTTTTATCTCTATTATTATGTATTCGCTTTTATCTCGAGCTTTCCTTCAATGAAGTTGGAAATTTCGGCGAATTTTTTTTCAGCATCATTTGACACTGACATATCAAACCATTCCACATTCATCTTGTTTCGAAACCAGGTTAGCTGCCTTTTTGCATAGCGGCGTGAATTTTGTTTTAAATTCTCGATCGCTTCCTTAAGAGAAATTTTGCCATCGAAGTAATCGTAAAGTTCCTTATAGCCGATTGCCTGAATTGATTGGCACTCTCTTAATCCTTCATTATAGAAGAATTTCACTTCATCCAGCAATCCTTCCTCTATCATTAGATCGACTCGAAGGTTTATGCGGTTATAAAGCATTTCCCTATCCATCGTCAATCCGATGATTGCTGTATCGTACAATAGCTCGGGAGATTGGTTCTCTTGCAGCTCCGACGCTGTTTTTCCAGTGCAATGGACGATTTCAAGTGCCCTGATCACACGGCGCACATTGTTCGGATGGATTCTCGAAGCACTCTCAGGATCTGCATCCAACAACCTTTCATGCAACAATTCCGGACCATGTTCTTCTGCTTCTCTTTCCAAACGGCTTCGGAAATCGGGGTCTGAAGGTGCCTCTGTAAAATGATAATCATACATAACAGACTGGATGTACAATCCTGTACCCCCGACAATCATGGGAATTTTCCCCTTAGAGCTGATTTCGGCGATTTTTTTGCGGACGAGGTCCTGGAATTCTGCAGTTGAAAAAGTTTCATCTGGCTCTTTAATATCAATTAAATGATGCGGAATACCTTCCATTTCTTCAGCAGTGATTTTCGCAGTCCCGATATCCATGCCTCTATAAATTTGCATGGAATCACCGCTGATGATTTCACCATTGAATCTCTTAGCCAATTCGATGCTAAGCTTGGTCTTACCGACAGCTGTCGGTCCAATTAACACAATCAATTTCTGTTTTTCTTTCAAAAAATTTCACACTGCCTTTTCAATTTACATGTTGACTTAGTTGCCCAGCCATATAATTTTATCTTACCATTAAATAGAAAGCAGTTGAACATCTATGCATTATACCCTTTTCTTTCAGGCAGTATTCATAGTTTCAGCTTTCCTGAAAAAATTTTCCTCTACTTTTACAATTAGATAACGATTCCGTAACAAAACCCCTTTCACCCCCAAATTCATGGTAGTTTAATAGAAGTCTATGATGGATTTACTAATTTATATAGAACTGGGTGAAAACGAATGTTATCAACTACAGAAATTGGCATCGATTTAGGAACTGCAAACACACTAGTATATAGTAAAAATAAAGGAATCGCTTTGAATGAACCTTCCGTCGTGGCGATTGATACTGAAACAAAGAATGTCCTTGCAGTAGGCAAGGAAGCGAAGGAAATGATCGGGAAGACTCCAGGCAAGATTGTCGCCATCCGCCCATTGAAGGATGGAGTTATCGCTGACTTCGACGTCACTACAGAAATGCTTAAGCACATCATGAAAAAAGCTGCGAAAAAGGGTGGTTTTTCACTCCGCAAACCGGATGTTGTTGTCTGCACCCCTTCCGGTTCCACAAGTGTTGAACGTCGCGCAATCCAGGACGCAGTCAGGAATGCTGGTGCAAAAAAGGTTCACCTTATTGAAGAACCTGTAGCAGCTGCAATCGGGGCTGGCCTTCCTGTAGATGAGCCAGTAGCGAACGTTGTTGTAGATATCGGCGGCGGAACAACTGAAGTTGCGATTATTTCATATGGCGGCGTCGTAGCATGCCATTCGATTCGAATTGCCGGGGACAGATTGGACGAGGATATCATTCAATACGTCCGCAAAGAGTACAATGTGTTAATCGGTGAAAGAACGGCTGAAAAAATTAAGATGGAAATCGGCTATGCTCTTGTTGACCATGAAATGATGGAAATGGATATTCGTGGCCGTGACCTTGTAACAGGCCTTCCAAAGACTGTTACCCTTAATTCTTATGAAATCAGGGACGCAATCAAGGAATCCCTCCTTCATATCATGGAAGCAATCCGCGCAACGCTTGAAGACTGCCCTGCAGAATTGAGCGGTGATATTGTAGATCGCGGTGTGATCCTTTCAGGAGGCGGTGCATTGCTTAACGGAATCCAAGACTGGCTGGGCGGTGAAATGGTCGTTCCTGTCCATATCGCGCCAAATCCGTTAGAATCTGTAGCAATCGGTACTGGTAAAGCATTGCAGTACATCCATAAGCTGCAGCCAGCTGTGAGATAATCTTTTAAATGTAAGAGAGGGTGTCCCAAAAGTTATAAACTTTTGGGACACCCTCTCTATTTTTAGTAAGGCTTGTGAAAATGGTCCGCTGATTTCCATTCCAGGCGCTTCACTCTCCGCGGGGCCAGCGCTGAGCCTCCTCGCCGACGCTGGAGTCTGCGGGGTTAAATGCTACTTCACGTGGACCATTTCAACTTAGGTCTCACCTGTCCGGCTGATCCCGCAGGACATTGATTGACTTCCTCGAGCCTGCCCACGCACGATGGAAATGCGTTAGCATTTTCTGAGGAGTCTTCGCGCCTGAATGGATACAGGGTCCTGAAAGTTATTCTACATATTGTCTCCGAAGTTTATTGAAGTACAGGAACACTGGCAATGGAATCACAATAAAGCCAAGGCTTTTGATGATTTGGTTAATGGCTTGGTTTTTCTGTCTTGCCTTTTCTTCCTTGAGATATAGCTCATAATTAGTCCTTAGTTCCTCCTCGCTAATTTCTTTTTTGCTACCCTCAATCTTTTCGTGTATGTTCATTTGTTTGTACTCTGTGAAACTTTGATAATAGCCTGATGGGCTGACAAGATCTGCTGTTGCCATGAATATTGAAACACCACCGCCAATGACCATCATCAACGTCGCAAACAAAACCAAGTAAGTATATAAATGCCTGACCACGTCTTCTCCCCCTTTTTCTTTGTTTTTCAAGGCAAACGCAATGATAAAGACAACGATGAAGATTAAAATAAAGAATACTAAAAAGCCAAACAAATGGAGCACCTCCATTCTTCTTCTTACCTTAAATATACTGCCGAAAATAATTTTATACTATATATATATTTTCTGAAATTTCCCCCATAAAAAAGACAGTGCTTCCCGGGTGGGAACACTGTCTCTGTATACCTATGTTTACATTACCCGTTTGAACATTTTTTCCATTTCGTAAGTAGAATAATGAACAATGATCGGCCGGCCGTGCGGACATGTGAACGGATCTGAGGAACTGCGCAATTCATCGAGCAATGCCTGGATCTCATCGTTTCGCAAATGGTGATTTGCCTTGATCGAAGCCTTGCAGCTCATCATGATGGCTGCATCCTCCCTCAGCTTTTTAATGTCTACTTTTTTCATCGCCAGCAGCTGTTCGATCATGTCCTCAATCAGCTCTTTTTCCTCGCCGTGCGGCAACCATTGCGGATGGGAGCGGATGATGAAGCTATTGTAGCCGAACGGCTCAAGGAAGACACCTACTTTTTCAAGTTCATGCTGATGCTCATTGATTTTGATACATTCATCAGCAGAATATTCAAGCGTGATTGGCACAAGCATTTCCTGAAGCTCTGTCGCTACTTCGCCTACTTTATCCCTGAAGTACTCATACTTGATTCTCTCCTGGGCAGCATGCTGGTCAATTATATATAAGCCCCGTTCATTTTGTGCCAGAATATAGGTTCCATGCATCTGTCCGATTGGATAAAGCGGCGGAACCCGTGAACTTGTCCCTTCAATCGCTGGCAGTTGAGCACTATCAGGATCAACTTCTTGAAAACTTTCCTCTTCATCCATTACCTGCAGCTTCTCTATACTTGAAGCGGTATTCATCACAGTCTCTTCGGCTACAAAAGCATTTTTCCAATTCGGAGTTTCCGATAATGGATAATCTTTTTGTTCGGTTGCTTGATTACGTTTGCTTAGTTCAGCAGCCTTTTCTTCAATTATTGGTTTGCTGTCTGTCCTGGAAATTGAAGTTGTTCTCTCATGGGCTGGTAAATGATCAAGATCCATAAGGATTTGTTCTGACTTTGTCTTTTCCGGTTTCTGTGCGACAAACCCAGCAGGAATCAACGCTTTCGTTTTAAATGCGTTCTTGATTACGTTAGAAACGAGCTCATTAAGCTCCTGCTCTTTACTTAAACGCACTTCCATTTTGGAAGGATGTACATTCACATCGATCAACAATGGATCCATTTCGATATTCAGCAGGACAACTGGGTATCTGCCGATTGGCAGCAAGGTATGATAGCCTTCCTGTATCGCTTTTACAAGGGCATAATTCTTAATGAAGCGGCCATTTATCATCGTCGATATATAATTCCTTGATGCCCTTGTGATTTCAGGCATCGAGATATAGCCGCTGATTTTATAATCTAATGATTCCCCTGAGATAGGAACCATTGCCTTCACCATATTGATTCCATAAATCGCTGCCAATACCTGCCGTACATCACCATTGCCTGCCGTCTTCAATAGCTGACGGCCATTATGGACGAGCCTGAATGAAATATCAGGATTTGCCAGCGCAAGCCTGTTGACTACATCAGTAACGTTTCCAAGCTCAGTATGGATGGTTTTCATATACTTAAGGCGGGCTGGGGTGTTAAAAAACAAGTCTGTAATCGATATGTCCGTTCCTTTGCGGCTGTCTGCCTTTTCGATTGATTCGACTTTGCCGCCTTCTATCGTGATTTTATTCCCCTCAACACCTGTGGACGTCTTCATTTCAAGCCTCGAAACGGAAGCAATACTCGGCAGTGCCTCGCCCCTGAATCCAAGAGTCCTGATCCTGAACAAGTCATTTTCATTCTTGATTTTGCTGGTCGCATGGCGCTGGAAGGCGACAAGAACATCGTCTTCTTCTATGCCATCGCCATTATCGGTAATCCTGATTCTCGCAAGCCCTGCTTCTTCCAGATCTATTTCGATCACCGTACTGCCGGCATCTATCGAGTTCTCTAGCAGTTCCTTCACGACGGAAGCCGGGCGTTCGACTACCTCGCCAGCTGCTATTTTGTTCGATAAAGCATCATCAAGCTGAATGATTTTTCCCATATCCTCACCTCCAGCATTTGATTCATTTCTTTTTAATTTCTAAGCTTTTTCTGCAATTCATAAAGCACGTTCATCGCTTGAAGCGGAGTCATATCAAGGATTTCAATTCCGCTCAGTTGATCGAGGACCAGCTTTTCCTTTTTGCTTGCTGCACTTTCCTTTTTGGGTGCTGGTTCTTCATCAAAAAACGATAGCTGTGCAGCGGCTGCTGTTTCGGCAGCCTGCAGTCTGCTTTGTTCGTTTTGTGACGCGAATATAGCAGACTCTTGAACCATTCCTCCGCTTCTCTGTCCATGGAGTTCGTTTGTAACCTGGGCGTCAGTCTGCTCTAGTATTTGTAAAATTTCTGCTGCGCGTTCAATCAGCTCTGCTGGCAAATCGGCAAGCTGTGCCACATGGATACCATAACTCTTATCTGCTGCACCTTCCCGAATTTTATGCAGGAATACTACTTTCCCGTTTTGTTCAACGGCGCTCACATGGACATTCTTAAGTTTGAACAATTCATTCTCCAATGTCGTCAATTCATGATAGTGAGTTGAAAACAGCATTTTTGCGCCAATTTTATCGTGGATATACTCAATCATCGCCTGGGCGAGAGCCATTCCATCATATGTGGAAGTACCACGGCCGATTTCATCAAACAGAATCAAGCTGTCATTCGTGGCATTGGTTATCGCATTCTTTGCTTCCAGCATTTCAACCATAAACGTACTTTGACCAGATACAAGATCGTCTGCCGCACCGATTCTAGTGAACACCTGGTCGAAGATCGGCATCGATGCCTCGGATGCGGGGACGAAGCAGCCGATTTGTGCCATGATTGCTGTCAAGGCAATCTGGCGCATATACGTACTTTTACCTGACATATTTGGCCCGGTGATCAAAAGAACTTCCCGCTCTCCGTCCATATAGCAATCATTCGGCACATATTCCTGAGCATCCATTACTTTCTCGACAACTGGATGGCGGCCATCCTTCAGGACGATTTTCCTGTCTGCCGAAAATACGGGCATCACATATCGGCGCTGTTCGCTCAGCTCGGCAAATCCAAGGAGGACGTCCAGTTCACTGAGTGCCTTTGCAAGTGCTTGCAGTCTAGGAATGTATTCCTTAATTGTCTCCCGGATGCCGGTAAATAGCTGGTATTCAAGTTCAACGCTTTTTTCTTCTGCTGCGAGAATCAATTCTTCCTTTTCCTTCAGTTCAGGAGTGATGAAGCGCTCAGCGTTCGAAAGCGTCTGTTTTCGTTCATATTGGCCTTCCTGCAGTAAATGCAAGTTTGCTCTTGTTACTTCGATATAGTAGCCAAAAATCCGGTTATAGCCGACCTTCAAGGATTTAATGCCTGTTTTTTCGCGCTCCTGGCGTTCAAGCATCGCAATCCATGTCTTTCCGTTTCTGCTTGCATCACGGTACTGATCAAGCTGCTCGTCATATCCATCACGGATGATATTGCCTTCCTTCACGGACATTGGCGGGTTGTCAACGATTGCCTGTTCCAGCAAATCCGCAGCCTCTTCACATGGGTCAAGGCGATCAGCCATTCTGACTGCTTCTTCATGGGGCAGGCTCTCTAAAATATGCTTTAAAGATGGAACCTGGAGTAAAGACCTTTTTAGCTGCATTAAATCCCTTGGATTTAAATTGCCAAAGGCAACCCTTCCTGCGAGCCTCTCCAAATCATATACTTCTTTTAGCTTTTCCCGTAATTCCTGGCGCTCGAAAAACTGGTCCACAAAAAGCTGGACCATTTCCTGCCTGGAATTGATTTCTTTCTTATCAATAAGGGGCCTGCTAATCCATTGCTTCAGCATTCTTCCGCCCATAGCCGTCATTGTTTCATCAAGCAGCCATAATAGCGTGCCTTTTTTAGCTGTGGAACGGATTGTTTCCGTCAACTCAAGATTACGCTTCGAAAAATAATCGATTTTCATAAATTGCTGGACTTTGTAAACAGACACCTTTTGGAGATGGTCCAGGCTTCGTTTCTGGGTCCTGTACAAGTAATTGAACAATCTGGAAGCAGTCACTTTTAACTGATCATTATCAAGGTCCGCAAAAAGTTCTAGGAAGCTGTCATTTTGTTCAGTGTTATCCTCCATCGATAACGCCAGAATCGACCGCTCCTTCAGCTTCTTCTGTATTTCAGGTGAGAGTGAGCTTTCGATGACGACTTCCTTTGCGCCAGACATCGACAGTTCGTTGATCAGCTCATCAATATTCCCCGATATTAATGTCGCCCTGCTTTCACCTGTCGTCAGGTCACTGCAGGCGAAACCGTACGTGTGATTAGGAAAAACGGAAACAGCCGCGATAAAATTGTTTTCTTTATCCGTTAGACCGCGCCCCTCCATCATTGTGCCCGGAGTAATCAGCTGGACAACTTCCCTTCTCACCACACCCTTTGCCGTTTTCGGATCTTCAGTCTGCTCGCAGATTGCAACCTTATATCCCTTTGCAATCAATTGTTCAATATAGTTAGGAGCGGAATGGTAAGGCACACCACACATTGGAATGCGTTCCTCACCGCCGCCCTCTCTGCTTGTAAGCGTGATTTCGAGTTCCTTGGAAGCCTTAAGGGCATCCTCAAAGAACATCTCATAAAAGTCGCCCAGGCGAAAAAATAAAAAGGCATCCTGGTAATCTGCCTTAACTTGCAAGTATTGCTTGATCATAGGGGTATATGTAGCCATATTATCCTCCAAAATTCACTTTGTTTCGATCTATTACTCTAAATATCTATTATAACTCGACAAAAGTTAATTTTCGATAGAATCCCCTTAAAAAGAATTACCAGTGGATAATTCTCTTTAGACGCAAAAAGAAACAGGACCAGTGACTGCCCTGTTTCTACGTTTGAAATACATTATGTTTCCGTGCCATTTCTACCCATTCATACCGTTTATGTGTCTCCAGCTTTTCTCCTATTTTTTGACGATGGTTTTCAACTGTTTTCACCGATATATCCAGCCTTTCAGCGATGTCTTTTTGTGAGTATCCCATTACGGTCAGGATGAAGACCTCTTTTTCTCGCTTTGTGATCGGCAAATCGATCTGATGAAAATGATGACCATCAGATTCATCCTCAAACACATGGTTATCGAACACTTTCTGATTGGCCAGTATCAAATCAAGTGACTGGACGAGGTCATCACGCTTAAGCTGCTTGATTAAATAACCGTCAGCACCCGCCTCGTAGGCTTTTTTCTGGTAACCGATATCATCATGCATTGAAAATACAACAATTTTTGCATCTGGGAGTATTTTTCGCAACCGCTCAAGTGTGGTCAAGCCATCCAGGCCGCCCGGCATCGAGAGGTCGAGCATGACCAAATCGGCAGAGAAATTTTCAGCCGCCTTCAGAGCCTCATAACCATCGCACACACACATCCTGCCATCAACGCAAAAGGATTGCTGCAAAAGCATACTTAACCCGTCTCGCACGATTTCATGGTCATCGATGATCATTAAATTCATCTTCTCTCTCTCCCTCACTTCGTGTTAAAGAAACAAACCCTTCTACCCGAGTTGGACCACCTTCCTTACTAATCCAACGGATGTCCCCACTTAGCATCTTGCACCTTTCATACATATGTTTCAGGCCAAGTCCATTGCTTTTACAGCCATCTGCAATGAACCCGTTGCCATTATCATATAAATTGAAAAAGATATATTGATAGTACGATTTTAAATGAATGGACAAATATGTCGCCTGACCATGCCGAACAGCGTTTGCGACACTTTCCTGGATGACCCGGAACAAATGCAGTTCTTTTTCCGGATCGAAGTGATGGTCCTGTTCGATATCGATTTGTAAAAAGATATCGATTTGATACAGCTTCCTCCAGTCCTTCACTGCCTCAGCCAAGGATTTCTTCAAACCGATGTCGTATACAATTTCCGGTCTTAGGCTTTTAGTGAGGTGTTTAATATCACTGAGCGTCTTTTCCATGACATTGACCATATTTGAAATATGGTTCTGGTATTTTTCATCGCTAATATTTTGTCTGATTACTTCCAGACCGAGAAAAATGCTATAGACACTTTGACCGATGTGGTCATGGAGCTCCCGGGCAATTCTTTTCCGCTCAGCTTCCTGGGCTAGCATCGTCTCCTGGACAAGCAGTTCATGTAATCGGGCCCGTTCACTATTTTCATTTTTTATGGGCTGACGGATTCTGAGGATAAAGTATTCTCGATCCGATGTACTCAGTTTCTTTAAGGACATTTCAAATTCTTCAAGTCCTTCATACACAGCCATATGTGAATTAAAAAAAGGAATCGGATCGTCCGAAGTTAAAATACAGCGGTTTTCGTCTTTTTCAACCTCCCGATCCTGGCAATACGTACAATAAGGTACTTTTTCGCCAATTTCCCAGCCCGTCATGGCAAAAGCTTTTTCATTCATATAATGTATCGTCCGCCCTTGATCCATCAGGATAATTCCTTCAGGCAAGTGGTCGACAATTTCAGCTAAAACTTCCTTCTGCATCAACATATAAATCCCCCGAAAAAAAATCATCTAACAGGATTACGAAGCTCTTTACTCTTACATTTTAACCCCTATTTTCTACGGAACGGCAGCTGGATTATTAACATTAGGTGAATGTTTTAAAATACACTAATTCTTGGATAAGATAATCCGCTCCAAAAAAAAAAACAGGCTGAAATTCAGCCTGCCTAAATTCACAAAATTATTTTATTGTGGTCAATACTTGTTCAATATCCTCATTTGCCATTTCGATTGCCTGCGGCATGGTCCTTATTTCCTTGGATGCCCAGTAATCATAAAGCCGAGCCACATCATTGCGGTTATACACCTGATTTCCAAAGTAGCTATAAAAATAGGCAAGCAAAACATTCACCACATTTGCCGGGAGTTTTTTTCTTGTTGAAATTGATCTTAATGCGATATTTTCCAGACCGCGGATATTGTTATTTGTAAATTTCTCCACCACTTCAATTGGCAAAGCGGTCTCACAGAAACGAAGGAATTCTGGGTCATTTAATAGTTTATTCATTGAAAAATCTCCTGCTTTATATTGTCTTGATCGCGTTCTCCAATAGTTCAATGTCCTTTGATATTTCTTTCCTTATCCTGACATCCATGCATCTTTGGAATTCTTTATGCAGCCTTCTAAGTTCTTCATGAAAGATTCGATACTCAAAGTTGTTTTCCATAATCGCCCTCATTATTCTTGACTGTTCTAGAAAATATTTTCCCGTTTTTTCCTTGCGGTAAACAAATTTCTTATGAGGGATGTTAATATCCTAACATTACCATTAAGCGGACATGAAACGAAAGAGGTATTTTGGTCTATTTCATTTTCCCAACAACTCATTTTATATTTGTCCACCCGGACTTTGATGACGTACAGTAATAATAAGTTGCGCTCCATTATTGTCCGTCATCACCTGGATGATGGACAGTAATCTTCGTTTCCGCCCCATTATCGTTCGTTAAACAGTTTAACCTATCTCTTCTTTTTAAAAGAATCCGATCATTTCCTCAGCCCTACAAACAGCCCAGCTTTGATGTTCATGGAACAACCGTTCCATTGCCTTGGAAGGCTCCATCCACTTGAGAAAGTGGCCTGCTTCAGCTTGAACTCCTGCCTTTCCTGCTAAATTACCAAAATAAAAATGTCCCTCACTTAAATAGTGTTTCCTTTCATTTGAAGAGTAAAAGTAGCGCCGGGCACTTCCGATAAATCCTCCTATTTCAACAAGCATTCCCATTTCTTCGATGCCTTCTCTTCTAAGACATTCTTCATGGCTTTCTCCGCTCTCCAAACCACCACCAGGTAAAAAAAATTTTCCATCAGCAGTTTGAATTAAAGCGATTTTGTCATGTGGGTCATTAAAAACGACTCCATATACAGCTGGTCTCCTGACATACCGAACTCCAGGTTCCTTATTACCAAAATTAATCATTTTCTCTACCTCAATCAGTCCATAAGCTTCATGAACAACATAAACAAGATCGTAACTGAAAAAAATCCAAAGACAAAATAGCCAAAATACCGAAGCGGTTTAGGTAGTTTTTTTAAGTCGACATCCGTTGGGTAGCCTTCAATTTGGTTCATGTGTTCCATTGCATCATTAATGGGTTTTTTATCTGACAAGTTAATCTCCTCCTATTAAGAATTATCCTTTGTTATATGAGTATCACTTTGTACCACTATTTACGTTAGCTGAAAGTAAAAGATTCATATATGGTTTCATTTGTTTGATTTTAGTTTTTCAGGTTTATTGGTTACCTGATGCAGGATGCTCTTAATCGAAAGGCTCTGTTAAATTAGGCTGTTGATTTTCGTTCCAGGCGCTTCGCTTTCCGCGGGGCTGGCGGCGAGCCTCCTCGTCGCTATTCGCTCCTGCGGGGTCTCACCTGTCCATCTGATCCCGCAGGACATTGATTGGGCTTCCTCGAACCTGCCCACGCACGATGGAAATGCGTTAGCATTTTCGGAGGAGTCTTCGCGCCTTCCACTACAATCAACAGGGTTAAATAACAACATTGAGCTTTAACTAAATTGATGTTTGTTCCATCCTGCCATCGCTCTCTTCTTTTCGTGCTTTATTATATAGTTCTTGGTGTTGTCATACATTCCCTTTTTCAAGATGGAAATATTTGCTTGTACCTTCCATCTTAAATTCGATAATCTCTGAGACATTTATGAAGGGGCTTCACTTAGCAGAGACATATCTTCTAAAAGGAAGGAAAAGAACGATGGTTCAAAACATAAAAGCCTGAACTCATTGTGAGTTCAGGCTATACTGTAGACAAACTCGATGAAAATCGGGCTTGTTTATAGTCTTTTTTTTGGTTAGTGGGGGGGAATGGGCTGTTGATTTCCGTTCCAGGCGCTGAGCTTTCCGCGGGGCTGGCGCTGAGCCTCCTCGCCGCCGTTGGCGTCTGCGGGGTCTCATCTGTCCAGCTGATCCCGCAGGACATTGATTAAGCTTCATCGAACCTGCCCACGCACGAGGGAAATGCGTTAGCATTTTCGGAGGAGTCTGCGCGCCTTCCACTCCAATCAACAGGTCCTCTAAAAATTAGAGTGGACTATACCAAAGTCTATTTTTGAGGAAAATCCAATTGTATGCGTTGTACAACCCTGAGGTGACTTGAAAAATTGTCGATGCAGGCGATGCTTGCATTGAACCTGAAGACGACGGCCAACTGGACAGGGAGAAGTCCAGTAATAGCCTAAAAAGTATGGCATAGAGAGTCTATTTTCCCAAGCAAAATCCGGTAAAATTCAAAAACGGGTTCGGAATGAGACTATTTCGAACCCCTTTTGTCGACAAACAGGCCTGAACTCATTGTGAGTTCAGGCCTATGATTCATTATAAAAATATTATTGGTACTGCTGCCGCTAACAGAAGATAACGGAGGATGAATCCACCAGCCAGAACGGCACTTTCGGTAATAATTGTAGCGGCGATGCCTTGTGTACCGGCAGCTGCTACTTCCAGTCCAGCCTGGCTTTGATGAAGCTTTTTCGAATTGAAGAGTTCGAGTGCTTCAATTAGGATCGGGACTACTAAGCCTACAGCAACCAAGCCCAACCAAAATAATGTGCTGTACTCACCCGTTAAAAGCATAGAAACGGATTTTGCCGCAGATTCATTCGTCGATGATGTAATCAGGAACATTGTGAAAATCAAGAATACCTCTGTAATGAGCAATGTTAAGTGTATCTTTTTTAATGACATGACATGGTGGACGACTTTTTTATCAAATATCGCTGATACAAGCATTGTACCGGCAATCCCTGTTGAAAATGCAGAGACGACAAACAGGATTGGCAGGATTGCTGTATTCCATAATGGAACCGCCCCGATAACGCCGATCAGGAATCCAGTGTAAATGGCTGTAGCAACCGCAAAGACAATTCCAACATATTCTGCGATTTTCATGATCTCTTTTTTCAGCAATTCCATTAAGGCAATGTATGCTGCTGCTACCATGAACAAACTTATGAAATAAGTACCGATTGTCATTACCGAATTAAAATTCGTGAAGAGGTAGATAAAACGTAAAGGATCCTTCAGGCCCGCTTCAGCATCAACAATCAAAAGTAACAAGCCAATTCCCATAAGGACTGGGCTGATCAGCCTTCCTGCAATCCTGACCGTAACGGCTTCAGGATATTTCCTGGCTGCATACGAAGAAGTTAAAAATGCTCCGGCACTGAGTCCCGCCAGGAATAAATAGGCCGCGATAATTGTTCCCCAAACCATTATACTCACCTCACGTAATAGATTTTTGCTTTGCCTAGGTCTGGCCTTAAAGGCTGGGCATTTAATTTAACGATCGCCTTGGAGACTTCGCTGTTCGGATCATCTAGATCACCAAAGATCCTTGCACTGCTTATGCAGGTACTGACGCATGCAGGCTGCTTGCCTTCAGCGACAAGCTCGGCACAGAAGCGGCATTTTTCAACCACCCCGGTTAGGTGATCCTGCGTTCTCGCACCATAGTGGCAGGCGACCATGCAATATTTGCAGCCAATGCACTTATCAGGGTCAACCAGCACAATGCCATCTTTTGTCGTATATGTCGCTTTTGTCGGACAGACACTTTCGCATGGAGCATCCTCGCAATGCTGACATTGGACAGGGATAATTTCATTCTTCACGTTCGGGAAGACACCTGTTTCTTTTTCATAAAATTTGATATAAGACTCTTCAACCGGAAGCTCATTCTGCATTTGGCAGCTTACCCGGCATGCATAACAGCCGACGCATTTTCTAGTGTCTATTACCATTCCATAGCGTGCCATCAGCCTTTCACCTTCCTAACCTTAACGATTACCTCATGAATATTTCCTGCCCCGCTCCATTTTTCAAAATCGAATGGAACATGTTCCATATAGCCGAAACCGATACCATATCCTGTTTTTAAATCCTTGGACGTTATGCCATAGTGGCTTGGCACAAAGATTGCTTCAGGATGGATGCGTTCTGTTACTTTGACCCGGATTTTGCTTGTGGCCTCACTAGATTTTACTTCAACCATGTCTCCATCTTTAATTCCTAATGCCTTGGCCCTGACTGGATTCATCCAGATTCTTTCTAAATCGTAATCCTTCGTGATTTGCATCAGGATAGGGATATTCGCTGTCTGAGTGTGGCTGTGGATGGCCTGCTTTCCGGTGATTAAGCGGAAGGAATCATTTTTCGGGCTCACCTTCGGCTCAATCCACTCGACAATTGGATTAAATCCTGCAGCTTTATATGTCTCACTATAGAATTCTATTTTGCCAGAAGGAGTTTTTAATTTTGGCAGTTCTCCTAATACGATTTCCTCTTCCGAGAACATGATTGTTCCTTTTTCCCTCAGTTGCTTATAAGTGATGCCAGTCGGGGCAAGCATCGCTTCATTCAATTGGTCAAGTGTAAAGTTGAAATACTGTCCTGCGCCGCATGCTTGTGCAAGCTCTGTATAGATCTCGTGGATTGGTTTCGTTTTTGGATGCACTTTTTCAACCATCTGTTGGCGAAGTGCGATACCCGGTATCTTCCCAGGCAAGCTTTCGATGACTTCGTCACGTTCAATATATGTCACTTCCGGAAGGACATAATGTGCAAGCTGAGCCGTTTCAGACATCTGGACATCAATTGCGATGACTAAGTCCATTTTGGATAATGCTTCCTTCATTACCTTCGGGTTACCGTATCCCAGTGCTGCATTTGAATGGTAATAGATAGCGGCCTTCATTTTTCCTTCAAGCGCTTCTTTTGCTACGATGGTAGCAACACCGCTTTCTGGATAGGCTAGCGGGAATTCCTGCGATCCTGCCTGTGGTACTTCAGGCTCACTCGGACTTGGATGTTTAGCTTTATCCAATTTTCCGAGGTGTGGTTTTTCGCCAAAAATACTGCCGCCTTTCTGTTGATAGTTTCCTAGCAGCGCATTGAACATCGCTACCGCACGACCTGTTTCCGTGCTGTTTTCATAGTTGCATCCAAAAGCCCCTCTCCATGATTGTTCAATAAGCGCTTTCGGCTTAGCTTTTCCCATATCAACAGCGATTCTAGTGATTACATCAGCAGAAATACCTGTTATCCCTTCTGCCCAATCAGGAGGATATTTACTAAGTTCCTTCGCATATTCTTCAAATCCGACTGTATAATTCTTGATGAATTCAATGTCATGAAGGTTTTCTTTGATCAGTACATGGGACATCGCCAGTACCAATGCAAGGTCAGTTCCCGGCCGAATTGCCAGCCATTCAGTCGCAAGGTTGCCGGTGTTGTTCAATCTCGGGTCGACAATCACAATCTTGGCTCCATTATCCTTTGCTGCCGCAAGAGATTGCACAGAGCTTGGTCGGATACCATCACCATAGCTTCTGCCGATGAACATGATGTATTTTGCGTTGCTGATATCTGCACTCGTAGCAGTGACCCCTACAGTATGGAGGAATCCAGCGTCACGTGAGTTTGAACAAACAACATGGTGTGTATAATAGTTGGCAGAGCCAAGAGCATTAATGAAGCGTGGAGAATAAAATTTCCCTGAAGCACGTGGATCTTCTGTTAGAGATACAGCTTGAGGTCCATACTCCTTGATGATTTTATTCAATTTCTCAGCTATTTCCTTATATGCCTGCTCCCATGAAATGGGTTCGAATTTTCCTTCACCAACCCGTTTGAGCGGCTGGGTAAGCCTGTCTTTGGAATAGACAACTGTCGCGTATCCATGCCCTCTTGCGCAAAGCTTGCCTTTTGAGAATGGATGGTCAGGATGACCTGTCAGCTTCCATAACCGTCCATTTTTCACATGGCCAATCATTCCGCACTTGCTAGAGCACGCATTGCATGTACTGGGGATTTCCTTGATCTCCGCGTTAGCTCCAGCTTTTACATATTCATTGGACCACTCATTAAATCCTACTGTCCCAGCTGATGTCAATGCAGCTGTGGCGGCAGTAGCTTTAATAAATCCGCGCCGTGATATTTTTGTATCAAGCATTTTCATTAGCCCTCCTTTTTCTTAAGAACATTCCATGGCATTTTCAAATGCATTGTTTGCATTGGTTATTGCTTTTCGGATAAAAGTAAACTACTTGTCTTTCACTTGGCCCGAGCCCTGGCCGAATCCCTGAATCCAGAAAGGATGACAAACCTTATGATTCCGGAAGATACTTTTGAGGCTAAAAGCAACAAAAATTACGAAATGAGTGTTTAAACAATGTACTTGCGCCGTTGGTTTTAACACTAAAAGCATCACCACCTTCCATATTTGGAAAGTTACAAGTTACAAGTATTCGCTACGCTGGGCCTCAATTACTTCGATAAGGAACCTGGTGACCCGGGAATAAAACGTTTGATTCGGTACTTCCTTAAGCTTTGTTTCGTATTCAGCGAGCCAATCGAAGTGGTCTTTAATAAATTCCGCCGTGTATTCATTGGGAGCATGCTCGATAAAGTACGCGAGCAATTCAAGCAGAATGGAAATATGATCCGGCATGCCCTTGTATTCAAGCGGGATTTCTATTTGAAATTCACCTAAAATGAACTGGATATGCATTGCTGAGTCACCTTGTAAATAACCTTTGCTATGCGCAAAAGGCAAAGTGCACGTTTCATCCTGTGTCCATGGTTTGTAAAGCGATTCGATCGGCAGTGTGGTTCCCTTTTCAGAGATTGCTATTGTCGACATATACATTGAACAAAAACACTCCAGACTTTCTGGCAAGTAATTCTCCAAAGACACTGGAGCAATTCCGTAAAGATTCTCTGTTGTTCGTTCTAGTTTTTCAAACAGCTTATTTTCCTTAATCTCCTTCCAGAATTCTAGGGTCGGAGGCTTATACAGTTCAGCGAAGACCATTAGGATCTCAGCGGAGACAGATTTTTTATCCAGAAGCTCATTCACTTGTTACACCACCTTTACATCCTCTCATGTACATTTTCACTATATGGCAATAAAGTTTGTGAAACAATATACATTCTGTGGAGAATCACTCCAAAGTATGTGAAGGATTTCACCTAAGAAACTTTATCATCACCCCACTGTCAGGATGCTGCTAATATAAGAATCTCTTACTATTATTGATTTATAGCTGTACAAGTAATTTCTCTAATAGGCTTTATGTGAACATTCCCCAACATATATATGAAGATCCCGTTAACTCAAATCTTTTTAGAATTTTTAATCGTAAAATAGAAGTGAACGAATTCACACTTTGAGGTGACCTTTTATGTCGCTAGTTACGAATTGGCTGGAAAGCTTAAGTTATGATCTTGAGATATCAGCAGCCTGTCTAAAGAAAATAAGTCCTGCCAGCAGCTGTACAGTTTGCCTGGATGAGTGTCCAGAACATGCTGTATTTATTGATGGTGGAAAAATATTCATTGATAAGGAGCTTTGCACGTCTTGCGGAACTTGTATCACTACTTGTCCTGTCCAGGCAATCAAAGGACAATCCCCGTCAAGGAAGGTAATCCAAAAGTATATTCTGCTCCAAGAGGAATCAATTCTTCCAACAATTCCAGAACTTTTTTACTACCATAAAAAAGGAATCCGTTCCATTCATAAATCTTCCAAAGATGATGTCCTTGTAAAGCTGGTCCAAACGGCTAATGAAAGTTTAAAAGCAATGGAGCTTGAGCCTTTGCGGGTAGCAGACGAACTTATCCTTGAAATAGAGGATCAGCCAAAATTGACGAGGCGAGATTTATTTAACAAACTGAGAATTGACAGCAAAAAAAATCTTCTATCATCAGTCACGCCAGTGAAATGGCGTTTTAATGAAGATAATTTCAAGATTTCAAACCTTTTTGATGGCTGGGCTTTTTTTGTGGTCAGGATCCATGAGGAGAGCTGTACCCTTTGCGGAGGTTGTTTCAACATTTGCCCGTCCAAAGTTTTCGAGCCGAATGACCGTGTGCTGACTATTCATGAGGAAAATTGCTCTGGCTGTAACCTTTGCATGGACATCTGTCAAAGCAGCGCTGTTCAAATCAGTAAAGACATCCACCAGCAGCCTGCTCCAATGAAGTATTGGCATCAAAGCATCTGCAGCATTTGCGGCAGCAGTTTCCATTCCTGGACTGCTAAAGATACTTGCCATATCTGCTCCACCGTGGAAAAGCCAAACTTTTTCCTGTGAATTGCCGCTTTCCATTTTGAATCAAAAAAAAGCGCTGGTTCCCTTAGCTGCCTCGATGCAAACTACCGGAAGACCAGCGCTTAATTTATGAAAAAAAACTAGGAAGTACGAGCTTCCTAGTTCGATGTTATTCTTCTTCTCCTAAAAGGAATTCAGGGTTCAGGTCTTCGAATTCATCGTCGTCGACACCATGGCCCCACTCATCGTCTTCACAGTCGCAGCCGCCTGGATGTGTGACAACGCAAACCTTTGTTTCTCCGATGACTTCGACCAGGAACTCCCTCTCTACATGAACGATGATCTTGTTGCCATTAGGTGAAATGACTGCTTCAATGCAGTTAGGCTGCTGAAGCACCTCCACAAGTACATCGTGGTCATCCATGCAATCTGGGTCGCGGTACTTTAGCTTGATGACATCACAGTATGTTACTTTCTCTGTCACTACTTCTGTTCTTGTATTATCATCAAAGGAGTACCAGATATTGTTGTCATAAGACCCGCTTACTTCAACCGTTTTACCGACCTTTTTTGCTTTATACTTATGGTTTATGACCCAAGCGCCTAGAATGCTGCTCGGATGATGCGCTGGGTTGATCGTATGATTGGACTGTGTGAACTTTCGTCCTTTCGCTACGACGGCTTTCGTAATAATCTCTCTGTATTCTCCCATTGCGAGCGAAACCTCCTCAATCTTTTTCAATTCATCCTATGCGTGATATTAGACTAGTGTGCGATTAATTTTAGAACAGCTAGTAAAAACTTAGGCATAGTTCATTGTATGCCCATTCGCGTTGAATGTTCCCAATTGATGAAAGTTGCGGCCAATAAAAAAACATGGCACCCGCTTTTAAGCAGGTGCCATGTTTAAGAAATTAATGGGTCTGTCAAGCTTTAATATTGATTTTCTCTTTAATAAACTGATATCTAAAATCAACATAAACACTTAACAGAGCTAAGTCATATTAATGATTGTGGGTATGGCAGCTGTCACCATTCTTAATGGCTGCACCGGTTTCTCCGCGAAGCACATCTCCGCCAGTTGACGCAACAACTTCATCCGTTACCGTGTTAGAAATGGTTGTAGCGATCAGCTGAAGTAAGTCATTCACTTCGATTTGAGATTGCTTGAATTCCTGGACAACAGGAATTTCATCAAGCTGTTGTTCTAATGAAGCAATTTTATCTTCGGTTTTTTTCAGCGCTTCTGTCTTCCCATAATGCTGGAAGTTTACTGCCTGCTTCTGCAGCCCTTTAATAGAGGAAATTATGGTTTTAACTCTTTCATTGTCGTGGATTTGCGCTTCTGCACGCTTGAAAAAGTCAACTTCTTCCGTATCTGCAATCATTAAAGCAATTTCTCTTGCACGCTGGATAATGTCATCTTTATTATATTTAGCCAACTTACTTCACCTCAACTGGTTCGAATTCTTCGATCATTTCGCCGTTTAATGACCATGTTTTTGCGTTTGTAATTTTAACTTTCACAATCTTGCCAATTGCTGTTTTTGGTCCGACAAAATTGACAAGCTTCAACTTGCTAGTGTAACCCGCAAGGACATCGGGATTGTTTTTGCTTTCCCCTTCAACAAGGACCTCAACAACCTGGTCCATATATTTGTGCATGGACTGGGCTGATTGCTCGTTCACTAGAGCATTAAGGCGCTGAAGGCGCTCTTTTTTCACTTCCATTGGGACATTATCCTGCATCTTAGCTGCCGGGGTACCTTCCCTTGGAGAATAAATGAAGGTATATGCTGCTTCATAGCCAACTTCACGAACAAGGGACATTGTTTCTTCGAATTGCTCCTCTGTTTCGTTCGGATATCCGACAATGATATCTGTTGTCAATGTGGCATTAGGAATAGCAGCCTTGATTTTGCGGACTAGCTCAAGATATTGTTCACGCGTATACTTGCGTGCCATGATCTTCAATACATCTGTAGAGCCAGATTGAACTGGAAGGTGGATATGGTCCATCAAGTTACCGCCTTTAGCCAGTACTTCGATCAAATGATCGTCAAAGTCGCGCGGATGACTCGTTGTGAAACGGATCCTTGGGATGTCAATTTTGCGGATTTCATCCATCAAGTCGCCAAGGCCATACTTGATATCGGTGAAATCTTTGCCGTACGCGTTTACGTTCTGGCCCAACAGGGTAATTTCCTGATAGCCCTGGGCAGCAAGCTGGCGTACTTCCTGGATGATATCCTCAGGACGGCGGCTTCGCTCCTTGCCTCGTGTATATGGAACGATGCAGTAAGTACAGAACTTGTCACAGCCGTACATAATATTAACCCACGCCTTGATATTGCCACGGCGTACCTTAGGGAGGTTTTCGATTACGTCCCCTTCCTTCGACCAAACTTCGATGACCATTTCCTTCGACATGTATGCTTCTTGAAGGATATTTGGCAGGCGGTGGATATTGTGTGTTCCGAAAATCATATCAACCTGGTTATATGTTTTTAAAATCTTGTTAACGACAGATTCTTCCTGGGACATGCAGCCACATACACCCAATAGCAGATCCGGCTTTTCTTTTTTCAGATGCTTAAGATGTCCAAGCTCACCGAATACCTTATTTTCCGCGTTTTCCCTGATCGCACAAGTATTCAGCAGGATGACATTCGCATCTTCCACGCTGTCAGTAGCTTCATAGCCAAGACCGAGGAAAATACCTGCCATCACTTCCGTGTCGTGCTCATTCATCTGGCAGCCATATGTTCGGATATAGAATTTTCGCCCCTGGCCCATTCCCATGAATTGCTCAGGAATCGCGAAGTCCTTATGATAAGAAACTTCTTCCTTGCCGCGTTTCTTCGCATCCTTCAAAGAAGGAGCTGTATAAACAGTTTCAAAGTACTTGCTGTAATCCTTGCCGGATTTTTTGTCCGAAGAATTCGCAGTCTGCACTTGTTGACTGTCCAAGCGTTGATTCTCGTTCATTGTAGATCCCCTTTCGTTAGAAAAGCGTAATCATCCAGATTGATATCTCTTTATAACAGGGTGACATTTTTAACCCTGAAAAATATTAAATATACACATTATAATAGTATAAACTCTTCAATCAATGAAAACAATAGGATGCACTGGAATTACCGCTTTACTAGAAAAAAAGCCTGTCTAATATAACATTTTATCTAAATAAAATGAAAGAAGTTGTGATTCTTGTCACTTTTAATAGAGATCCTCTGATAAACTTATCAGAAAAACCCCAATCGTAATCGATTGGGGTTCTTTTATATCCAGCGCCAGTCAGCAGCGCCGCTGGGTTTGTGATTACTTGAATTCTGCTACTAGCTTATCAAAATGAGCCTGGTCAAGCTTCAGGTCTGCTTGTGCAAGCGGAGTTTCTGAATAACCGCTTACTAGCTCCTGATATGATTTGCGCTCTGTGTTTTGATAGATTAAACCAGTCACTAGTCCGTTGTGCTGCATCAAAGTCTGCATGGCAGCTTCACGGTTAGACGGATCGTATCCTTCAACATCGCTAAGCTTTGTAAGGTTCTCTTTGAACCAATCGTATGTGTTGACCTTATTGTAAGTTACGCAAGGGCTGAATACGTTGATCAATGAGAAACCTTCATGCTTGATACCTGCTTCGATAAGAGCAGTCAAGTCTTTGAGGTCAGTTGAGAAACTTTGTGCCACGAATGTAGCGCCAGCAGTCAATGCCAATTCCATAGGAGAAATCGCTTGTTCAATTGATCCCATTGGAGTTGATTTTGTCTTGAATCCAGCAGCTGAACGAGGGGAAGTTTGTCCCTTTGTCAAACCGTAGATCTGGTTGTCCATGACAATATAAGTAATATTGATGTTACGGCGGATTGCATGGACAGTATGTCCCATACCAATTGCGAAACCGTCTCCGTCACCGCCAGAAGCGATAACTGTCAAATCACGGTTAGCCATTTTCACACCCTGCGCGATCGGAAGCGCACGGCCGTGGATTCCATGGAATCCGTAAGAATTGATATATCCAGAGATACGGCCTGAACAGCCGATACCAGAGATTACAGCCAAGTCCTCAGGCTCTAGACCTACATTCGCAGCAGCACGCTGCATTGCCGCCTGTACAGAGAAGTCGCCGCAGCCTGGGCACCAGTTTGGTTTTACATTATTGCGAAACTCTTTAAAAGTCGCCATCCTAGAACAACTCCTTGCATTTTGTGTGGACTTCCTGCGGCAAGAATGGATTTCCGTCATACTTGAGGATCTTATGGATCTTCTCATGACTTCCCACATTCATCTTCATGATGTTTGCCAGCTGTCCTGTCGCATTGTTTTCAATCACTGCAACTTTCTTTGCAGAGTTTACAAGCTGCATCATTTCTTCAGCCGGGAACGGATGAATCAGGCGCACATGCGCATGGTTTACTTTCATACCATCCTTCTCAAGTCTTCCCATTGCCTCTTCAATTGCACCTCTTGTAGAGTTGAAACCTACGATCAGCAGATCAGCTTCCTCATGCGGAGCATTTTTATGGATTGGCGTATCGAACTTCAGATTGCTGATCTTGCGGAAACGCTTATCCATCTGGGCTATGCGGTTCGCTGCAGATTCTGAAGGTTTTCCTGTTTCGTCATGCTCAACACCCGTTACGTGGTGGATTCCGTTCTTCATGCCAGGTATGACACGCGGTGAAACGCCGTCTTCAGTTACTTCAAAACGCTTGAAGTATCCTTTGTTTTCGATTTCAGGCAGTTCTTCCGTCACTAACTTGCCGCGGCGGATTTCAACTTTTTCAAAATTAAGCGGCTCAACGGTCTGTTTGCCTAATGATAATTGAAGGTCAGTAAGCAAGATTACCGGACACTGATATTCTTCAGCAAGGTTGAACGCTTCAGCAGCATCGTAGAATGCTTCCTGAACCGTACTTGGTGCCATGACGATCTTAGGGATTTCACCATGTGTTCCGTAAATCATCGCCATCAGGTCAGATTGTTCCTGTTTAGTAGGAAGGCCTGTTGATGGGCCACCACGCTGTGTATCAACGATAACCAGCGGTGTTTCAGTGATACCGGAAAGACCGATTGCTTCCATTTTCAATGAAAGACCAGGTCCTGCAGATGCTGTAAGAGCACGTACGCCGCCATAGTTGGCACCGATGGTCATCGTTACAGCAGCGATTTCATCTTCCGTCTGGATGACAGCCCCGCCTAGAGCAGGCAATTTCTTAATCAAATATTCCATGATTTCAGAAGCCGGCGTGATTGGATATGCAGCCATGAAACGGCAGCCCGCAGCTAATGCTCCAAGTGCGATCGCATCATTACCGATCATGAATAAGCGCTTTTGACCATCTGCTTTTTCAAGCTGCATGGTCTCGGCACCGCCTAATTGTTCTTTCGTATATTCGTAGCCAGCTTTGATGGCTTCCATATTTTTATCAACAACTTGTTGTCCTTTGCGTCCGAAGATTTCCTGGACGACTTCCTCGAAGACCTGGATGTCCAAATCTAAGATTGCACTAGTTGCACCAATAGCAACCATGTTTTTCATAAGAGATGTTCCCAATTCAGTAGCCATGTCCGTGAATGGAACCGCATACATTGCAGCTTGAGTATCTTCTGGCTTCTTAGGGTCAAACTTAGCATCAGCAATGATTACGCCATTCTCATGCAATTCTTTGTAGTTTACATCGATTGTTTCCTGGTCGAAAGCTACAAGAATATCTAAATCGTCAGAAATAGACCGAACCTGTGTAGTGCTTACTCTGATTTTATTGTTTGTATGCCCGCCCTTGATACGTGATGAAAAGTGACGGTAGCCATACAAGTAGTAGCCTAGACGGTTCAATGCAATAGAGAAAATTTCCCCGGTAGATTCAATTCCTTCTCCCTGCTGTCCGCCAACTTTCCATGAAAGTTGATTGATCATCTCTTACACCCCTTTAGATACGTAAAAAAATATGTAAAAACAATTCGTTATTAAGTGTAGCACTTTTCCAAGTAATTCACTAGAAATAAGAGGTTTAACTCTCAAATCATTGTATATTCTAGTAAATGGATGGTACTAAACGCTTACAATTCTAGACCTATGTGAAAAAAAAAGCAACCCTTTCCAGTTAATTATTGACGAAAATATGAATATTTTTTTATTTATTAAAATATTATAAGTTGATTGCCTTTGACCGCCTGACTTCTATTTAGCAAATCCTTTCTGCTTAAGACTTCAGCATCTCTATCCAGGCAGTCTGCCAGCCATATTATGAAACAAAAACTTCTCGACTTGTATATTAGAATAATATTTTTGAAGTGAATTCCACAAATTTTCGTATTGTTCGTTTCCAGCCAGCTTGCTTACTGTAAACTCAATCCCATCGAAGTCAGACCCAAAACCTACATGGTTCTCCCCGCCTATTGAACATACATGTTCAAGATGGCGGAGTACGTCCTCAATGCTCGCTTCCTTCTTGCCTGACAGGAATTCCGGGACGAACGTAATCCCCATTACCGAATCTTGTTTTATTAACGCCCTGATTTGGTCATCTCTCAGGTTACGCGGATGAGGGCATAGAGAATGACTATTTGAATGGGATGCAAACAAATGGCAGCCACTTTCGACTACATCCCAAAACCCCCGTTCAGACAAATGTGAGACATCACAGGCAGTATTGGTTTCATTCAATACATCAACAACCTGCCTGCCAAATCTAGAGAGTCCAGCTCCTCGATCTTCAAGCGCCCCGTCAGCGACATAATTGCCAAAGTTCCAGGTCAATCCCACAGCACGGACACCGAGCCTGAGGAGAGTGCGTAATTTTAACAGGTCCTGTCCGATCGCGTCACATCCCTCCAGCGTCAGTACTGCACCTATCTCGTTTTCCTCCAGCAAGGTTATATCTTCTTTGTTCTTTATCATTTTCATCTGGGAATTTGGTGAAAGAACCCTCTCATAAAATAAATCCGCCATGCGCAAAGCAGCCATGAATTTCATATCAGGATGAACCGCCTCCGGAACATAGATTGCAAACAACTGGACCTTGGTGCCTGACGCAGTCAGACTTTCCAAATTAACCTGTAATGCCGAAGATTTGACGAAATCCAGGCTCGGGTCGATAAAAAGTTTATAAAGTACATCACAATGAGCATCAAATATCTTCACAAAAATACCTCCTCTTTGTATCGATAATACTCAAAATAAAGGAAACCTGCTTGCAGGTAGCAAACAGGCTGAAAGAGACCCTTAAAGATTCTTTAATAACTATAATCTATCTATAGGCGTGATGCCGCCACTTTCATCTGGGTTCTACGATCAATTTGATTGCAGTCCGCTCTTCGCCATCAATCAGGATATCAGTAAATGCCGGGATGCAAATGAGATCGACGCCGCTCGGTGCTACGAACCCTCTTGCGATCGCTACTGCCTTTACCGCCTGATTTAACGCACCCGCTCCAATAGCCTGGATTTCTGCGCCGCCTCTTTCACGCAGTACCCCAGCAAGCGCACCAGCTACAGAATTAGGATTAGATTTTGCTGAAACTTTTAATATTTCCATTCCTGGCTCCTCCTTATATTGTCCCGATCCTGGACGCCAAAAGTGGACATCCAGGTTAGTTTGTTCCACTGCTACTATATTCAGGAGGAAGCCTACATATGACCGGCACTTGAAAAAACACGTAAAGGCTGGAAAAAATGGTCTATTGTAATGCTCTTTTAAGCCTAAGTATATAAAGGGTGGTCATCATTAACAAGAATGGTTTGGATTTTCAATGCCTTGCCCGTTTTCTTGTCCAGATCAATCAATACGGCGGACAGTTGCGAGCGGCCGTCCTTGGCAACCTCAAACCTAGTCGGCAGGCTTGTTAGAAACCTTCTAAGAACTGCCTCCTTCTCGACACCTAGTATGCCGTCATAAGGCCCTGTCATCCCTACATCAGTCAAATATGCCGTACCGCCCGGCAAAATTCTCTGGTCCGCTGTTTGGACATGCGTATGGGTACCGATAACTGCAGATACTTTCCCGTCCAGGTACCAGCCCATAGCCTGTTTCTCACTTGTTGCCTCTGCATGGAAATCGACAAAGATCAAAGGAGTTCTTTTACTTGCTTCTGCAATCAATTCATCCGCCTTTTTAAATGGACAGTCTAGCGGAGTCAAGAAAGTACGCCCCTGCATATTGATGATTGCCAGCTCTTCCTGGTTGATCTTTAAATAGACAATCCCCTTGCCCGGTACCTCTTCAGGAAAGTTAGCTGGTCTTACTAGATATTTAGCTTTATCGATAAACTCAAAGATTTCACGGTTATCCCAGGCATGGTTGCCAAGTGTCACAGCCTGAGCTCCCTGCTCAAGAAACTGACGATAGATTTTTTCTGTAATCCCTTTTCCGCTTGCCGCATTTTCACCGTTTATGATTGTCACAGTCGGACGGTATTTTTCCTTTAATTTAGGCAGGTATTCTGTCACCATATCCCGGCCAGGAGATCCTACAACGTCCCCAACGAATAAAATTCTCATTACATTCACTTTCCTGTCTTATAATTAATTTGTTTATCTAAAATTGTATCATACTATACATTGTAGATAAAAACCCTTAGATATTCAGCCAGTCCCTCGAACTTGAATCAAAATTGGCTCTCTACGCAACAATCAACATTTTTTTAGAATCAACCGCCTATAATGGTGAAGATCTTATAATTTCTGATTTTCACTAATTCAGGAACCACCTTACTTTCATACAGACAAAAAATAAAAAGCGGTGCATAAGCACCGCTTTATTTTGCGTATTCAACTGCCCGAGTTTCACGAATGACAGTAACTTTGATATGTCCTGGATAATCGAGTTCTTCTTCGATTTTCTTGCGGATATCTCTAGCCAGGCGGTGTGCCTGTAAGTCATCGATTTGGTCAGGCCTAACCATAATCCTGATTTCTCTTCCTGCTTGAATTGCAAACGACTTCTCGACTCCTTCGTAGGATTCAGAAATCTCTTCCAATCTTTCTAGGCGTCGGATGTAATTTTCAAGCGCTTCGCTGCGGGCACCAGGCCTTGCAGCTGACAATGCATCAGCAGCAGCAACGAGTACTGCAATAACCGAAGTCGGCTCAGTATCGCCATGGTGGGAAGCAATACTATTGATCACAACAGGATGCTCCTTGTATTTAGTAGCAAGCTCTACGCCGATTTCAACGTGGCTTCCTTCTACTTCATGGTCAATCGCCTTTCCGATATCATGCAGGAGTCCTGCACGGCGAGCTAATGTTTCATCTTCACCTAGCTCTGCTGCAAGCAATCCGGACAACTGAGCTACTTCCATTGAATGCTTGAGAACATTCTGTCCGTAGCTAGTTCGATACTTCAAGCGGCCAAGAATTTTGATAAGGTCTGGGTGCAGCCCATGTACTCCCACTTCGAAGGTTGTTTGTTCCCCAACCTCGCGAATGTGTTCATCCACTTCACGGCGTGCCTTTTCAACCATTTCCTCAATTCGAGCCGGATGAATACGTCCATCCTGGACAAGCTTGTCAAGAGCCAAACGGGCTGTTTCACGTCTGATTGGATCAAAACCGGAAAGAATTACTGCTTCCGGAGTATCATCAATAATGAGGTCAATTCCCGTTAACGTTTCCAGGGTACGGATGTTCCGTCCCTCACGACCGATGATGCGTCCCTTCATTTCATCATTCGGAAGGTTTACGACTGACACCGTTGTTTCAGCAACATGGTCAGCTGCGCATCTTTGGATGGCAAGTGAAAGGACTTCCTTTGCTTTCTTATCGGATTCCTCTTTCGCCCTGTTTTCGTTTTCCTTAATCATTAGTGCAATGTCGTGAGCAAGTTCTTGCTCAGTACGCTCCAAAATGATGGATTTAGCCTCATCACGCGTTAAGCCCGAGATGCGTTCTAGTTCAGCCTGCTGATTTCGTACCATCTCGTCCACTTTGCTTTCCATCTCTTCAATATGCTGTTGTCTTTTGGAAAGAGCATCATCTTTCTTCTCTAAAAGATTTTCACGTTTGTTCAACGATTCATCTTTACGATCAAGATTCTCCTCTTTTTGCAATAAACGATTTTCTTGTTTTTGCAGTTCATTTCTTCGTTCACGAATTTCACGCTCTGCTTCAGTACGCAGTTTGTGATTTTCATCCTTAGCCTCCAGCAGGGCTTCTTTCTTCAAAGCCTCTGCCTCACGCTTCGCATCTTCAACAATTTGATCTGCGGCGTTTCTGGCACCTGCAATTTTTGCTTCCGCAACGGATTTACGATAAAAATAGCCAACAACTGCACCGACGAATAGGCCAAGCAAAATGGAGATGATTGAAATAATAGGATCCATCATTTTCACCTCCTCTTGCTATGAACTTGTGTTACGTTTTTTAAAGTGTCGGCATGTACATTGTTTCAAGCATCAACATACAGCTCTAATGCTTTTAAACGTTTTTAATACCATGAAAATGTAAAATATACATTTTTAATTGTAAAGCTGCCAATTTTTATTGTCAAGGGTTTGTCCTGTATGGATACGAATCCTTTTTATAATTATTCTATTAATTCTAATTTTTGCATGAAAATAAAGCAAACAAGGTCTCCCGGCTTTCAGGAGACCTTGCAGCTATATCTAGCTAAAATCTATTAATCCAGTTGGAGTTCTTCCTGGTCTTCGTCGCTTTCGGTTACCGTGAACTCACCATCAAGACCATAGTGGTCACGAATCTTTTTATGGATTTCAAGACGGATAGACGGATTTTCTTTAAGGAAAATCTTCGCATTCTCCCTGCCCTGTCCAAGACGCTCTTCATTATATGAATACCAAGAACCGCTCTTTTGTACAATATCCAAGTCAGAACCCATATCGATGATTTCGCCCTCTTTGGAAATACCTTCACCATACATGATATCAACTTCAGCTACACGGAACGGAGGAGCAACCTTGTTCTTTACAACTTTAATCTTTGTTTTGTTACCTACCATGTCATTACCCTGCTTCAATGTTTCCGCACGACGGACTTCAAGACGTACACTTGAATAGAACTTCAATGCGCGGCCGCCAGGTGTTGTTTCAGGATTACCGAACATTACACCGACTTTTTCACGAATCTGGTTAATGAAGATAGCAAGTGTCTTGGACTTGTTGATTGCACCAGATAGCTTACGCAAAGCCTGGGACATCAAACGAGCCTGAAGGCCGACGTGGGAATCACCCATCTCACCTTCAATTTCAGCCTTTGGTACCAGGGCAGCAACAGAGTCAATAACGATAATGTCAATAGCTCCGCTTCGCACTAGGGCTTCAGCGATTTCCAAAGCCTGTTCGCCTGTATCAGGCTGTGAAAGAAGCAGTTCATCGATATTTACACCGAGCTTTTGCGCGTATACAGGATCAAGTGCGTGTTCTGCGTCAATAAATGCAGCTTGCCCGCCGTTAGCCTGTACTTCTGCAATCGCATGAAGCGCTACAGTGGTTTTACCTGAACTTTCAGGTCCGTAAATTTCAATCACACGTCCGCGAGGATATCCGCCTATTCCTAGAGCAACATCCAATGCAAGGGATCCACTTGGGGAAGTAGAAATTTTAGTGTCTGTCTTCTCTCCCAATTTCATAACTGAGCCTTTACCAAATTGCTTTTCAATTTGTTTTAAAGCCATATCTAATGCAGCTTGACGATCACTCACTCCATTTTCCTCCTTTTATATAAAAACGAACTGGCTTACTGCCTGCCCGCAAATCTCATATTTAAAACCTACTATTACTATACCTTTTTCTTAGCTGTTTGTCCATCAAAACATCGAACATTTATTCGTTTTTTTTCGAACAGCTAATTTAATCAAATTTGATTTTCCACTCACCTTTTTATTGTTTTTCATATGGGCTATACCCTCCAAAACACTATTTTAACAAGGATTCTGACTTTTTATCTACAAAAAAACACGGATGCTTACCGCTTCCGTGTTCCTGACAATCTATTAATAATTAAGTGGCAGCCATACTTTACAGCACGCCTCCTGATTGCGGCGCGAGTGCCGCCCAGGTTAAGCTTTTCTGAATGGACCGGATGGCCTTTAAGGTAAATCCCGATATAAACCGTTCCGGATGGTTTGCCTTCAAGTTCATCAGGACCGGCAACTCCGGTAAAACTGATGCCGATGTCAGCATCAACAAGAGAGGCTGCATTTACTGCCAATTCTTCGGCACACTCACTGCTGACCGCACCGTATTTATCGATTGTCTCGTGATTCACATTTACCAACTCAATTTTAGCCTCATTTGAGTAGCAAACAAAACCTCCCTTAAAAAGGCTGCTTGCACCTGGTAAGGAAGTCAGCTCTTGCTGGAACATGCCCCCTGTTAAACTTTCAGCTGCCGCTATGGTCATACCTTTCTCTTTCAGGAGCTTTGAAAGCTCTGCTACGAGGGATGTTTCATCATACCCGTAGAAAAATTCACCAACCCTGGCCATGATTTCCGCTTCGACACCGTCAATCATTGACTGTGCAGAGTTGGTTGAGTCATCCCTGGCTGTCAGCCTTAAGGTCACTTCACTATCACTTGCCAGAGGGGCAATTGTAGGATTGGTCTGCTGGTCGATTAAATCTTCTATCTTGGCTTCAAGTGCTGCCTCTCCAATTCCAAAGAACCGGAGGACTCTTGACTCAATTTTCGCCTGTTTGCCAAACATGCCAGCAATAGCTTCCTGTCCATATTTGATGAACATTGGTTCCATTTCCGACGGAGGACCAGGAAGAAGCATATATTTATGCTCCTCAGTCGATAGGAACATCCCCGGAGCCATCCCGTTATCGTTCTTCAAAATAACCGATCCCTCAATAACAAGAGCCTGCTTCCGGTTGTTTTCCGTCATCACTCTATTCGTCTTTTCAAAGTAAAGCTCAATAGAGCGCATGGCTTCTTCATCTAACACAAGCTGCTTCCCAAGCTGTGCCGCTATCGTGTCTTTTGTCAGGTCATCTTTCGTAGGCCCGAGGCCGCCAGTGAAGAGGATGAACTCTGCACGTTCCTGGGAAACTTTTATCGCTTCCTTCAGCCTGACCGGATTATCGCCCACAACTGTATGATAGAAAACATTTATGCCTAAATCTGCAAGCTGTCTGGATAGGAATCTCGCATTTGTGTTGACGATCTGTCCGAGCAGCAATTCTGATCCAACTGCAATTATTTCTGCATTCATCTGTTCTCCCCCTGTATGGTTCTTCTATTTAGAATTACTGAAAACTTGTTTGTTTTTAGCGAAGTAATCCCAACCAGACCAAATTGTAAAGAACATCGCCACCCATAATGCAATATCCGCAAATGGAATCGAGAATGCTTCAAAAATGATGTTGTGCAGCAATAATGCTGAAATAGCTACTGTTTGTGCCCACATCTTGATCTTCCCAGGCATTTTAGCTGCAACTACTTCTCCGCCTCCAGCGAGGAGCAGACGAAGGCCTGTAACTGCGAACTCCCTGCTGATAATGACAATTACAATCCATGCAGGCGCAAAATCAAGCTCTACCAAAACGATAAGCGCAGAGGATACCAGAAGCTTGTCAGCAAGCGGATCCAAAAACTTTCCTAGATTTGTAACAAGGTTGTGCTTTCTCGCTAAATAGCCATCCACCCAGTCAGTTACCGATGCAAATATATAAATCAGCGCCCCAACTAAATGTGTTACCGGCATAGTTGTACCGAGCAGCGAAATTTCACCCCATTTAAATGGAACGATCATCACGATCAGGAATAACGGAATCAAGAAAATCCGTGAAATCGTAATTTTATTAGGCAAGTTCATATTCTTTTCCTCCAAGATGAAAAATTGCGAAGCCGGAACTTTTTCTCCAGCCACGTTATGCAGTATGTAAAATGATTATAAAGGCGATTTTATCGCATTGATTGTTGTTTTTCAAACCAAGTATATATCCCCCATTCCTCTTAACCTTCGAACTCTTTACGAGGAGGTTTCTGAACAGGGAATGCACTAAAACTAGTAAAACCAACAAGTTTACGAGCAGAGCCATTATAAAAGAAGTCCATTACAATTTTAGCCCGTATAAACGAAAGTCCATACGGGCAATTAAAGCATTTTTACTTATATTTTTACTTAAGCTTGTTGTTTACTCTTTGTTGTTATTGAAATCAGCTGCCTACACAATCAATAACCTATGCGCAAATCAGCTTTTACTTGATAAATTTGATTGTTATTAACTGGGTCATATCTTGTTCAGGAGAAACTGCATACTCCAATTTCTGGTCATTTACATAAATTTCTGTTTCTGGAGCTCGTCCCACATTAATGACTGCCTGGCTTTCATTAGATAAATCTTCAGTACGGCTTTCATTCTTGCCTTTAACAAGTGTTTCCTGGAAAATAGACTTTCCTGCCCCGTTTGAAACACCGACCCATGTCTGGCCAAGAGATACGATTTTAATAACAAGCTTATCAGTATTCTTCAGTTCATACACAGTATTGCTGCCACTATTGGAAGCCACTGTAAGCTCCTGTGCTGGAGTTTCTGGCTCTGCTTCCTTTTCTGCGGGCTCTTCTTCTGTTGTATCATCTTCATTGCTTTCTTCATCATTGCTGCCATCATCAGCAATCTTATCAGATTCTTCAACCCTTGGCTGCCCTTTATCTGCAGTGGCTGGTTCCTTGGCGTCATCGCCGGCATTCTCGACAATCAAATACCAGATTAAAGCGACGGCTCCTAAAATAAAGATCCCAAACAATATTTTCGGAAGCACATCAAGGATTTTAGAAGTATCTGGTGAGATGCTTTTCCTTGTCTGGACACGGGAAAGCTGCTCAGGCAGTTCTTCGTTGTATGTAGTAGGGATTTCATTCTTATACTGCTCAAACAGCTGGTCAGGATCAAGTCCTACCGCTTCAGCATACTGTTTAATAAAGGCGCGGACATAAAACTTCCCTGGCATCATTGAATAATTGCCTTCCTCAATACCAAGAAGGTAGCGCTTTTGTATTTTCGTGATGGACTGCAGTTCGTCCAGGCTGAGGCCTTTTGCTTCACGCGCTTCTTTTAAAATATTTCCTAACTCAGTCACGATAACACCTTCCAATACTGTTAAAAATCAAATCCGCCAAAATCAGAATCAGTAAACATATGATTTTTCTGAACCATATCATAAACGATTTCTTCACCCGGATCATTGCGCAGCTCAATAATATAATCAAAATCATCCATTGTATATTCCGTATTTTGGACGAAAATGTCGGGGTGTTCCACTACTTTCACCGCAGGCAGACGCATGATTTCCCTGACTAACTGCCAGTGCTTTTCATTCGCCCTCCTCGTAGAAACAATCCCATCGATGATGAATAAGTTTTCCGCGTTATACTCGTCCTCGATCAGCTGGTTGCGGATCGTCTGTTTTAATAATGTAGAGGAAACAAAAAGCCATCTTTTATTGGCACAAACAGCTGAAGCAACAACTGACTCCGTCTTGCCGACCCGAGGCATTCCTCGGATCCCAATCAGCTTGTGACCCTCCTGCTTAAACAATTCTGCCATAAAATCGACAAGTAGTCCAAGCTCATCCCTTACGAATCGGAATGTTTTTTTATCATCCGCATCACGCTGGATATACCTTCCATGCCTGACCGCCATACGGTCGCGAAGTTTAGGCTCGCGGATCTTGATTACCCTTATTGTATCCATTGTATTTAAAATTGACTCTAATCGCTCTATTTGGTCATCATCTTTAGCAAGGATCAACAGACCTCGTCTACCTTCATCGACTCCATTAATAGTGACAATGTTAATCGACAGCATCCCAAGCAAAGAAGAAATATCGCCAAGCAGTCCTGGACGGTTAATAACAATCTCATATTCCAAGTACCATTCTTTTTTCTCCATCATTGTCCTCCTCTGCTTTTCGGCCAATTGTAAGCGACACATTTTGACAAGAAATATCTAGCTTCTATAATATATGATTTTTGTAGAAGATGAAAGGAAAAACAAGCCAGAATTGTAGTTATAGGCTTCAAATAGATTTAAGCAGAACCACCAAGGAAATCGCAATCGACTCATAGTGGTTCCGATAAGCCTTATTGGAGCACTTTCAAGAAGGAAATTCCTGCAGCATCTGAAGTGTTCCTTGGCAAATCTGGAAATACGACAACAAAAAAAGAGAGGATCTCAATATCCCCTCTAAATCTGATCTTTAATTAGTACCGTTGTTTTGTACGAGCTTAACCATCATTGTCGCAATCGCATGCTGTTCGTCTGGGCTAGCAACTGACCAAAGATCGGTGAGAACTCTTTCCTGCTCATTTTTAGGGTCAACGTTCTTTGCAAGATAGTCCCCGATTTGGTATGCAAGGTCCCCCATTACTTCTTTGTTCATTCCTTGCTCCTGCGCCTGGTGAAGGCGGTCTCCCAAGAAATCCTTCCATTGATTCCAATTATCCAATACGGACATATTGACAACCTCCTTGTCTAAAAATAGTACAAGGTTATTTTGCTTACGTATGCTGATTATTATTCATGATCCTTGGTCTTTTGAAAATTTGTCACAAAATCCTTATGTATGCCAGCCGCCATTGATTCCAATTACCTGTCCTGTTATGTAGGATGATTTTTCTGATAAAAGAAATTCTATACTGTCTGCGACTTCATCGGGCTTCCCTAGACGCCCTGCTGGTATCTCTTCTGTAATTGCACTAATTTCCTCCGGGGAAAACCCAGATATCATCGGGGTGTGAATGGCTCCTGGTGCGACTGCATTTACCCTTATGCCGGAACCCCCGAGTTCTTTACTCAGTGCTTTTGCGAAAGCAATTTGCGCTCCCTTCACCATCGAGTAAGCAACTTCGCAAGTTGCCCCAGTCTGTCCCCAAATAGAGGAAACGACAACAATGCTTCCGCTTTTTTTCTGTCTTAATTTTGGAATCAGCTTTTTTGTGAGCAACAATGGTGAGGTGACATGGATTTGAATTAGAGACTCTGCTTCTGATTCTTCTATTTCCTCAAGCAAACCATACATAGAATTCCCAGCATTATGGACGATCGCATCCAAGGAAAAAATGTTAGATGCCAGCTCCAGATATCCTGATTTCGACGATAAGTCAGCTTTTATTGGGATGAATTCACCTTCAAACCGGTGCAGCTTTCCCATAAGATTGCCAATTCCTGTTTCATTCTGGTTATAGTGCAAGTAAAGTGAGTAGCCTGCCGCCGCAAGCTTCAGTGCTATTGCTTGTCCGAGCCCGCCGCTTGCTCCTGTGATCAATGCGAATTTTTTCATGGTACTATCCCTTTCCAGCATGTCTAATCGAAAATGCGCCGGAAGGTCCGGCGCATAAGTTTTTAACGAGCTCTTTATTTATCCTTTGGGATTACCTGACAGACAGTGAAACGCTCGTCGGCAATCAAGCTTTCCGCCGCCTTTGTAATATCATCAAGCTTCAGGCTTTCGAGCACTGGCACAACATCGAATAAATCCATTTCGTTAAATGCATAGCGCGTAAACTGGTTGGCAATGTATTCAGGCGAGTTAACCGCGCGGAGGAAGGAGCCAATTTTCTTCTTCTTTGTCCGCTCAAGACTTTCCGCTGTAAAACCTTCGCCCGCTTTCGCTTTCATCAGCATGGATTCAAGCTTTTCCGCGAGAATATCTGGTTCATTCGTATCCCCGCCTACCATTGCAAAGCCAAATCCTTGTTCCTGGCTGTAATCATATGAGAACGTATCATCAATCAACCCTTCACCGTATAACTCAGTATAATTTTCTGAGCTTTTGCCAAACAGGATGTCGAGCATGACATTGATTGAAAGTTCATTTCTTAGCATCTCTTTACCTGACTGGTTTGTGTTTCCAGCCTTAATGCCAACAAGGCATTTCGATGTCTGGACATTCATTTTAAGAACTTGTTTCTTTTGTGCGACCGCAATCTGCTCATCTTCGAACTTCCGATGTATTTCAGGTTTGTTCTTATATTCTTTCTTGTTTTGGTTTTCTTTGATTAACGCCATGATCTCTTCTGGCTTAACCGGACCAACAACAAACAGCAGCATATTGCTTGGATGGTAGAAGGTTTCATAGCACTCATAAAGCATATCTTTCGTTATATGGGAAATTGACTCGATTGTCCCGGCGATATCTATGCTGACAGGGTGGCTTTTATACATATTCTGTATAAGACCGAAATATAGCCTCCAGTCTGGATTGTCATCATACATCGTGATTTCCTGTCCGATGATCCCTTTTTCCTTTTCAACCGTCTTTTCGGTGAAATAAGGTTCCTGAACGAAATCAATCAGTGTTTCCAGATTTTTTTCTACATTAGATGTACTTGAGAACAAATAAGCAGTCCTGGTGAAGGAAGTGAACGCATTAGCGGAAGCTCCTTGCTTGCTGAACTGCTGGAATACATCGCCGTCTTCCTTTTCAAATAATTTATGCTCCAGGAAGTGGGCAATCCCATCAGGGACCTTAACGGAATCATCTTTGTCCGGCGGAAGGAAATGATTATCGATTGAACCGTATTTAGTTGTGAATGTAGCGTACGTTTTATTAAAGCCTTTTTTCGGAAGGAGATATACATCAAGTCCATTATCGAGCTTTTCATAGAACATCTCTTCCTGAAGTTGTTCAAAAATAATCTTCTCCATTATTTGTCCGCCCCCAATCCAGTTAAGAAATAGATGGTATCCAATTGAACCTTCTTGGCTACCTCGACGATTTCCTCTTTCGTCGTTTTACTCATGCCATTCAACCAGTCATCGAGGCTTACCTTTTGCTCGGAAACAACATTATGGTAAAGGACCTCAACCATTCCCCTTGCTGTATCCAAAGTTTCCAGCATCTGATTTTCAATGACAGCTTTTGTCTGCTCAATTTCCTGCTCAGTGAAATCTCCTGCTTTCATCGCTTCCATTTGTTCACGGATGATTTTCACGGCTAAATCGAAATTATTGAATTCGATTCCGGACATTACCATCATTAAACCTTTATGACTTTCGAGGCGGCTTGCAACATAATATGCTAGGCTGTTTTTCTCGCGAACATTCAAGAAAAGTTTTGAATGCGAAAACCCGCCGAAGATGCCATTGAAAACCTGGAGGGCATAGTAATCCTGATCACCGTACAGAATGTTCGTCCTGTAGCCAATATTCAACTTTCCTTGTTTTATATCCTCTTTATCCTTAACCGTCTTCTCTTCCACATTGTCTGCCTTAACAGCTTCCAACGACTTTGGCGTTCGCTCTTCAAACTGAAGCAGGCCCTCAGCTATTGATTGTACTTCATCTTCATTCACATCACCGATAATAAACAGGTCCAGCTCATCCTCCGTAAAGGCCTGCTTGTAGTATTCATAAAGATTCTGCTCATTAAGGGCAGGTATATCGTCTATTTCTCCATTAACATGCAGGGCATATGGTTCACCCTTGCACATTTCCTGTACAAGCCTGAAATTCGAGTATCTCATCTTATCGTCATAAACCGCCTGGATGCGCTGTTTTAACGTACGCTTTTCCTTCTCTACCGTTTCCCTGTCAAAAGCTTCATTTTCCGCAAGGGGATTTACTAATATTTCTGCGATGAGTTCCATTCCCTTTTTTAGCAGCGGTTCAGGATCACTTAAAAACTTTTCATTGGCGATTTCAAGGGAAAAGCTGAGGACTTGATACTCACCTTTCTTTGAGACATCCACATAAAGGTTTGCGCCATAGAGCTCGTCAAGATAAGAACGGAGCTTTGAAGTGGATGGATATGCTTTTGAACTGCTTTGGAGTACATATGGAAGCAGTGCCCGTTTTGTTACATTCTCGCTGGTCAGCGGTGTTTTCATTTTCCAGACGATTGTGTTCGTCTTGAACTTCTCTGTTTTCACAATATGGAGCTTGTAGCCTTTCATATCCTTGATTGTTTCTGAAATGACTGCCATCGAAATCCTCCTTTATTTGTAACGCCATTACTAGCATACACTCATCCTTCTTCACATGAATAAAGCAAACGAAACATTCCTCATTCTTATGTATACGTTGTTATGCCTATATTTAATATTCCTATAAATATACTCTAACTATACCTTTCCCATTTTGTCTATTTCAAGCAATCGCAAAAATACAACCTAAAGAACAAAAAGCGCAAACGACTCGAGGGGCTAGGCGCTGGAGCTGGATTAAGAATACTACATGTAGTTATCCACAACTAAATAATTTTATAATCTCCGGCACAATATAGGAAAAGCTCCCCTCTTGGGAAGCTCTATTGCCTTGCTGCTGCAATTTCTTTATTTGCAGCTGAGTAATGGTATGTATATCCAGTATCAAATTTGGCCTGGTTCTTGCCTGCTGCCTTGGCTTTGTACAAAAGCTGGTCAGTGTATCCAAGAAGCTTATCAGGCAAAGCCTCCCCTTTTGAGGATGCAATCCCGAAGCTCATAGTCACACTCGTGCAGTCCTCACTGAATGTTACCGTGGCTAGTCTTGTGTATAAGTCGGCAAAAAAAACTATCTGTGCAGTTTCGTCAATCGGCGGCAGCAGAAAAGCAAATTCTTCTCCGCCATAACGGAATGCCTGCGCATCAAAATCATCTGCCAGTTCCTGAAAGGCAGCTCCTATTTTTCTAAGTATCTCGTCTCCTGCTAAATGGCCGAACTGGTCATTTATTTGCTTAAAATGATCGATGTCTCCCATAACGAGCAAGAAACTTTGCCTTTCAATTGTCAGAAGCCTTAATTGTTCCTGAAAATGCCGGTGGTTATATAAGCCAGTCAGATAATCCGTGAACATCAGTTCATGAAAGATTTCCTTCTGCTTAAAATGCTTCCTCTCTCGGATCACGATCAGCGAACCAAAAACGCCGACAATCCAGATGAAAAACAAATTCAAGATAAATACGAATGAGGAGTAAAACGTAAAATCGCCCTGCGCTAAATAAATAATTGAATATCCAGCAGTCAAAGAAGCCGAGGAAAGAATAGCCCCCTTAGTCCTCCAGTAAATTGTTGAATGCATAACAAGCAAAAAGGCGATAGGAAATAATGGTGACATGACACCATGTGTCAATACCAAAAGCCACATTAACGCTACATAGTCAAAAACAATACCTGCCTTTGTAAGCAGGTTGAAATATTCGTTTCCAGGGGACATCTTGATAAGTGCAATCTGAGTTACCGCCATGTAAATAAAACCTATAGTCAGCAGATAAGGAAATGATTCTTCCATGAAGTCGAGCCTGTCCGCCAGAGGAGGATAATAGAAAACAAGTACACCCACAACCAGGAAAATCCAGCGAAGATAAGAAAATATTTTTTCCGTCTCACGGTCATCCATGTATAATGATAGCTTCATATGCATAGCCCTCTTATTGCTGTTATTTTTAACCAACTTTTCCTTTATTTTATCACAAGTTGTTGTACGATTCTAAAAATAATGTGTAATTATCCGCTAATTATTTTAATTACTCATCCCAATTGACAATTTGTATTTACATTACAATGAAAAAATGAGGTACCTGGATTCAGGCACCTCATTTCGGGTTATTCTATTTAGTATTTTAAACAACTGATAGCTTAACGTTTTCCACTATCAAAAGTTTCTCCCACGGCCTTTGGTGCCTGTGATGACTTGGAGAAGATGACTAATGCGATCAGCGTTACTACGTAAGGGAAGATTTTTAATAAGATTGGCGGAATAACCGCCAGCTCAGGAATTACTTGAGATACGTTTGCAATCGTACTAGCAAATCCAAAGAAGAATGTAGCTGCCAGAACACCTAACGGTTTCCACTGACCGAAGATCAATGAAGCCAGCGCAAGGAAGCCTAAACCTGAAACTGTTCCTGTAAATTCACCTGCGTAGGTTACGATGATCAACGCGCCGCCCAACCCTGCAAAGGCTCCAGAAATCAGGACGCCGCTATAGCGGACTCTCCTGACGTTAATCCCAGCTGCTTCTGCAGCCTGAGGGTATTCACCACATGATCTTAACCGAAGTCCAAATCTAGTTTTATATAAAACGAATGAACTTACGAAAAGAATCGCTAATACAAACCAAGTTGTTGGATACGTTTTTGTAAAAAATAAATCACCGATAACTGGAATATCAGAAAGGAACGGAACATTTGACGGTGAAAAACCGCTAGTGATTCGGATGTTACCACTTCCAGTAATATTTCTCGCTAGGAACACCGTCAGGGCAGTAGCGATTAAGTTGATTGCAGTACCACTGATGATTTGGTTGGCATTTAGATTAATGCTCGCAAACGCATGCAAGATGGAGAAAAGCACACCAGCTAGTACAGCAGCCAGCAATCCAAGCCAAAGCACTAAAGTGTTGTTGTCCAATACGCCGCTCAAATAGTGGATGGAAAGAGCGCCAGAGAAAGCACCAATGACCATTAACCCCTCAAGGGCAATATTAACAATACCACTTCTTTCACTAAAAAGTCCGCCTAGAGCTGTAATAAGAAGAGGAATTGTAAAGATAATCGCGTAAGGAAAAATTTGTTCTATAATTGACCACATCTTATGAATCTCCCTTCTCGACTACAGGACCACTTTTATCTTTTCGATTGGATCTTCTCTTCATGAATTTGTTTAGCAAACGCTCAATCATTACACTTGTTGCAGCAAAATAAATGATGATCGCGATAATGGTATTTGCCAATTCGGGTGGAATATCCGTCATAGCGTTCATAAATCCTGTACCGGAATACAAAATTCCGAAAAGGACTGCTGCAAAGAATACACCGATAGGATGATTCGCTCCAAGAAGCGCTACCGCGATGCCATCATAGCCCTGTGCAGGAAGAATACCGATTTGGATACTTGAAGCATTTCCAGTATATAATGCTACCCCGCCAACACCCGCAAGGGCACCAGAAATCAACATGGATAATATGATGTTGCGGTTTACTTTCATACCTGCATATTCAGCAGCAAATCTGTTGAATCCAACCGCCTTCAGCTCGAAGCCCAGCGTTGTCTTATCGATGATGAATGCGATAATGATTACAGCAATGACCGCAAGGAACAATCCCAGGTTGATATAAGATCCATCAAACATATCCGTTAGGAAAGGAGTCCTTAATGTTGCTGATTCAGCTAGTTTTTTAGATTCTGTTTCAAGGAATTCTCCCTTGAAGTATCCAGGGACAACATAATAAATAGTCCAATAGGCAATCCAGTTCATCATGATTGTCGAAACAACTTCGTGAACATTGAACTTCGCCTTAAGCAACCCAGGAACAAATGCCCAAAGTCCCCCAGCGATCAGGCCAACAAGGACCATAACTAAAAGCAAGACCGGTCTTGAGAGGTCGAAGGTCAGACCTACAGCTGACGCAGCAAGGCCGCCGACCAGCATTTGGCCGGATGCGCCAATGTTGAAAAGTCCGGTCCGGAAAGCAAACGCCACCGAAAGTCCAGTGAAAATCAGAGGTGTTGCCGTAGCCAAAGTGTTCCCGATGCGCTCAATATTTTTAAGTGCACCTTGAAGCAAGTAAGAATAGCCTTCTATCGGGTTGCTCCCGATGAAAAGCATCAAAATCCCTCCGGCCACTAGTCCTAATATAATGGATATTAATGATACGATGGTATTTCTCATATGCTTCTCTCCTTAGCCACGCCTGCCATCATTAGACCTACTTCATTCTCATTTGTTTCAGACGCTATAACTGTTCCTACAAGTTCTCCATTATTGACAATGGCAATGCGGTCAGATAACTGCAATACCTCATCAAGTTCTAAAGAAATCAACAATACTGCATTTCCTTTATCACGGTGTTCAATAATTCTTTTATGGATATATTCAATAGATCCAACATCCAGGCCTCGTGTCGGCTGAACAGCAATAAGCAGCTTTGGATCAAGTTCCAGTTCGCGTCCGATAATCGCTTTCTGCTGGTTTCCACCTGACAACGTCCTTGCGATAGAAGCTGCACCTTCACCGGAACGAACATCAAAATTCGTCAAAATGTTTTGTGCATACGTTTTCATGGCTGATTCATTCAAAAGTCCGTATTTAGAGAAAGGCGGTTTGTTGTAAATTTGCAGCACCATGTTAGACTCCAGTGTATAGTCGAGAACAAGACCGCGTTTATGTCTATCCTCAGGAATATGGCTGATCCCTTTTTCATTCCTATCGCGAATAGGAAGGTTGGTGATTTCCTCACCACTGATAAGGACTGTTCCTGACTCAGCCTTCCTCAGACCAGTGATCGCTTCAACAAGTTCTGTCTGGCCATTCCCTTCAACTCCGGCAACACCAACAATTTCCCCTGCACGAACTTCAAGTGAAAAGTCTTTAAGTCCCATAACTTTCCGGTTGTTTTTCACTGACAGAGAATCTATTTTCAGTACTACCTCTCCAGGAGTACTTTCTTTCTTATCCACTTTAAAAGAGACATGACGTCCGACCATCATTTCAGCTAAGCTTGCCTCACTGGCATCTGCCACGTTTACAGTGCCGATTCCTTTACCACGGCGGATTACCGTACAACGGTCAGCAACTGCCTTAATTTCTTTCAGTTTATGAGTGATAATAATAATAGATTTACCTTCTTTAATAAGGTTGCGCATGATCTTCATCAATTCATCAATTTCGGCTGGTGTCAAAACAGCTGTAGGTTCATCCAGAATCAGGACATCTGCTTCACGGTAAAGCATTTTCAAAATCTCTACCCTTTGCTGCATACCTACGGAAATATCTTCAATTTTCGCATGTGGGTCTACATTCAATCCATAATGCTTAGACAATTCTTCAATTCTTTTGGCAGCTTTATCAATATCGAGCACCATTCCTTTTAATGGTTCACTGCCCAATATGATGTTTTCTGTAACGGTAAAATTTTCAACAAGCTTAAAATGCTGGTGGACCATCCCAATACCTAAGCGGTTAGCAACGTTCGGATTGGCGATGCGAACTTCTTTCCCATTAACTTTGACGATCCCTCTCTCAGGCTGATACATCCCAAACAGAACACCCATCAGGGTGGACTTCCCTGCACCGTTCTCGCCTAATAGTGCATGTATTTCCCCTTTTTTCAGTGCAAGGGTAATATTATCGTTGGCTACGATACCCGGAAACTCTTTCCTGATATTCAACATCTCAACTACATAACTCATAGTAGCACTCACCTTTGTAATAGACTCGATTACTTTGTAAAATAGGGAGTCCCCTATACTGGAACAGTACTTCAGGTAAAACTTATAAAGACTTAAAAAATTAGAAATTAAAGCCCTTAATTTCAAAAATTTACCGTTCAGACATTGATAGACAAAAGAGACGGAAGGAACCGTCTCTTTTGCTTTTTTTTACTTAAACAAATCTCCTTGTTCTGCAGAGACCTTTACTTCTTCAGATTTAATCTTTTCGTAAACCTCTTTCACTTTGCTTGTAGTATCATCGCTTAAGTTAGGGTTTTTCTCTGGAAGGCCGATACCATCATTCTTAGCATCGAAAGTTAATGTTTTTCCACCAGGGAATTTGCCATCTAACTCTGCCTGAACCATATCGAAAGCAACCTGGTCAAGCTTCTTCATAGCAGAAGTCAAGATAACTGACTTGTCTCCTTCGTACTTACCATCTTCGAACTGGTCAACGTCTACACCAACGATCCAAACTTTTTCACCAGCTTTAGCGCGGTTTTTAGCTTCATTGATCGCACCTACACCTACACCGCCAGCAGCTGTGAAGATTACATCAACGCCACGGTCATAGTATTGAGCAGCAATTTGTCCGCCAGCAGCAGCGTTATCAAATGACCCTTGGTAGATTACGTTTTCTGCTTTGATTGTTACATTTGTTCCAAGGTTTTCGTTTGCGTATTTAAGACCTTGCTGGAAGCCCCAGTTGAACTTCTGTACAGCAGGAATTTCCATACCGCCGATGAAGCCTGCTTCACCTTCTTTTAATTCAAGAGCAGCAGCTACACCTGCAAGGAAACCTGATTCGTGCTCTGCGAAGAATACAGCAACTGTGTTTTCTTTAACAACAGGGTTGTAGTCTCCGTTATGTGGATTTCCGTCAAGGATGACGAACTTAGCATCTTTATATTTATCCTGGGCTTGGAAAACAGCTGTTTCGAACTTAAAGCCCGGTGTAACGATAAACTTATATTCTGCGTCGTATAAGTTACCCATTTCTTTTAAGTATTCAGCTTCAGTCGTGCCGGCAGGCTTAAGGTACTTTGTGCTAACACCGAATTCATCTTCAGCCTTTAAAATACCTTCCCATGTGCCCTGGTTGAATGACTTGTCATCAATTGTACCAGCGTCAGTTACCATACCTACTTTTAAGTCTGACTTTTTGTCGCTTTCGCCGCCTTTTTCATCGCCGCCACAGCCAGCTAACATTGTACCTGCTGCCAAAAGCAATGACATTACCAAACCAAATTTACGCTTTTTCAAGGTTTGTACCCCCCAGAGAATGTTTGTGGATTTTGCAGGAATGTTCTGAAAAACCTATCAGTTAGCGTTTTCATTTCATTAAAAAAATTAAACTCTTCTTCTAAGGACATGAAAACTGAACTTGTCGGCTTTAAAGTAGTTTACCGAATACAGGATTGGTACGTCGTTTTCATCGAAATGCATCTGCTTCAAAACGAGCAGTGCAGTTTCAGGATCACATTCCAGGATGGGAGAAATCTTCTCATGATAGCCAATAGGCTCAATCTGGGCAACTGCATATGTAACTTTACGGTTCGACTTGACCTCTAGCAGATGAAGCAATGATTCATCTTCATGAGAAAAATCGCCCGGCAAGATTTTTCCAGGGATTTTGTCTAAACAATAGACAACCGGTTCCCCATTGGCAGTCCTTACCCTTTCAACCAGAGTGATTTCATCATCAATGGAGCATGAGAAACGGCGGATATCCTCTTCGGTAGGCCCGGTAGTCGTTGAGTTTAAAAAGATTGTTCCCGGCTTCATCCCTGCCTGCTCAATCATGGCCGTCACGCTGTTAAGCTGTTCGATCCCTGATTCAAACAATGGTTTGGCATTAACAAAGGTACCTACTCCATGCCTGCGGATGATGACGTTTTCTTCTTCAAGAATACGCAATGCTTCGCGGAGAGTAGCCCTGCTTACGCCAAGCTGCTTGGCAAGATCGAATTCTGAAGGGAGTTTTTCTCTTTCTTTATAAACACCCTTATGAATATCTTGCTTCAGATGATCAATTACTTGTAAATACAGGTGCCGGTTATCTGACTTGATCGACATGAGGCGTTCCTCCAACCCTTTTGCTCAAGACATCAGACATCTGATGTATAGCATTCCTACTAATCGAAAATACTATAACACTTTTTCCGAGATAAATAAATAGCGTTTCTACATTTTGTCGAAAAAAGCTAGAAACACCAAAATTGTCATATATTCCGGGACAAAAATCCTATATTTTTGGTATAATGGTATTTTGAAAGCGTTTTTAATAGTATGTCATTATTATTTTTCAGTAGTATAAATGACCTATAAAAAACAACAGCCGGACAATCACGTCCGACTGTTGCCTCTTGTTATTTTCCATACTTCTAAGCTTCTTCTGACTTTGCAACCAGGACATTCCTTGGCTTGCTGCCCTCATAAGGTCCTACGACTCCCCGCAGTTCCATTTCATCGATGAGCCTCGCCGCCCGTGAATATCCTATCCTGAACCTTCGCTGGAGCATCGAGACTGAAGCAGTCTGCATTTCGACAACAAGGTCTACTGCGTCTCCATATAAATCGTCTTCGACTTCTGATGTGTTCTCAGGGATGTCCTCAGGAATCATTTCCTCCTGATATTGCGCCTTCTGCTGACCAATGACATAGTTGACGATGTCCTCTACTTCTTCATCAGAGAGGAACGCTCCCTGCACCCTTACAGGCTTTGATGCACCAACAGGCAGGAACAGCATATCTCCTCTTCCTAAAAGCTTCTCCGCTCCGCCCATGTCTAAAATGGTACGGGAATCTGTCATAGAAGAAACAGCAAAGGCAATCCTTGATGGAATATTTGCTTTAATGACTCCAGTTATGACATCAACAGATGGACGCTGTGTTGCGATGATCAAATGAATCCCAGCGGCACGGGCCATTTGAGCCAGACGTGTGATGGAATCTTCGACATCAGAGGATGCAACCATCATCAAGTCAGCAAGCTCGTCGACGATAACAACGATAAAGGGAAGCAGTGGCTGCTTGGCTTCTTCCTCGTTGTTGTACCTTTTAATATATTCATTGTACCCTTCTATGTTTCTTGTACCTGTATGCGAGAAAAGCTCGTAACGCCTTTCCATTTCACTTACGACTTTCTTAAGTGCCTGGGAAGCTTTTTTCGCATCGGTAACAACTGGCGCCAGCAAGTGCGGCACTCCATTGTACACATTCAATTCCACCATCTTCGGGTCGATCATCATCAGCTTTACTTCGTGAGGCTTTGCCCGCATCAGAATGCTTGTGATGATACCGTTGATACAGACACTTTTTCCGCTTCCTGTTGCGCCTGCAACGAGAAGATGGGGCATTTTATTTAATTCGGCAAGCACAGCCTCACCGGTAATATCACGCCCTAGTCCAATCTGCAGTTTCGAACTTGGCTTATTGTGCTGCTTCGATTCAATAACTTCTCTTAATGAAACCATGGCTACTTCTGAATTCGGGACTTCAATTCCGATTGCCGATTTACCAGGAATAGGCGCTTCAATCCGGATATCCTTTGCAGCGAGCGCAAGCGCAAGGTCATCGTTCAAGCTGACGATCCTGCTGACTTTCACCCCGACATCTGGATGGACTTCATACTTTGTAACAGCTGGGCCAAGATGGACCTGGGTTACACGCGCTTTAACCCCAAAGCTTTGGAACGTCCTTTCAAGCTTCGCGGCATTCGCATGGATCAATTCATATTCACCGCTTTGGTCCGTTTTGTTTGGCAGCTTCAATAAGCTTAATGGCGGCAGCTCATATGAGGTATTCTCAACTTCAGTAAAAGCAATTGGGTGCTGAAGTTCTTCATTTTCTTTCGCAGGATCGCTTTTATTATTTTCCTTTTTCGCGGCTTGCTGTTGTGTTTCTGCCGGATTTGCGTATGCCCGTTCAGCAAAACTTGAGATGATTGGTTCCGGCGTTGGTTCCTCGGCCAATTCTATCGTTCTCTCCATTTGCTCTTGTGCGGCAGTCGGGTGGCTGCTTCGGCTTTCAGCCTGGCGCGCTTCACGCTGGGCCGTTTTTTTCTGCTGCTGATTTTCTTTCCATTGTTTAAGATCTTCAATAAATGATTCCCATTGATCTTTCACAAAGCTGCCGATTGGCAGAAGGATTTTACCCGCTGCTTCACTGAAGGTTTTGCCGGTAACCAGGACTGCGCCGAAAATGATTAATACAAATGCGATTAGCTGGGAGCCGGCTGCATCAAATAAATAATAAAATAGGGCAAACATAACAGCGCCTATTATTCCTCCGCCGAGGTCAGTCGTACTCGTTTCCCCCTTCGCTTCCATGACAAATAAATCAAAAGTGTTCTTGATCACGCTGGGATCTTCGAACTTTCCTCCATTCGACAGAAGTTCGAATAAAGTCACATGACTTAATAAGAGGATTGCGCTGACAATCAAATATGTACCGATCAACTTAGTATGGAAGATAAACGGAAGACTTCTTTTCCACATAATAAAGATACTGAATACTACGAGCCCTACTAAACTGAGCATATACCATTCTCCAAAGAAGAAGCGGAAGAACATGACGACTGTTTTCCCCACTGCGCCAAGGTCTGCCATCGCAATGATGGCCATTGCAAGCAAAGCTAACCCGGCAAGTTCATATTGAACTGTTGATTTTAATGTATTCTTTTTTCTTGATTGCCGTCTTTTCTTTTTGGCCATTTTATCACCTTATATTTATAGCTTCACTAACAGCATAATCAACCATTCCGTTTCTCAAACTTCAGTAAGAAGAAAAGCAGCCTTATTCGGCTGCCAATGCTGAGTGTATCCATATTATATCATATTTGCCAGTTTAACTGGGACAATCCTCTGCACTAAGAAAGTGAAATTTTGGCGCCTGGCATGCAGGCTGGGTCCATATAGTGGTTAGGGTCAGTACTCATGACACGGATTACTCGATAGTCATGATTTTCTGTCCATTCAGCCATGACTGGAATTCCGTTATATGTGATCATGACCTGGTTTACAGCACCCTCATTACTTGGCGGGAATACCTGCTCATGAGGCATCATTGTATAAAGGATCATTGTACAATCACTTCATTCTCTTGTTTATTTAATTCGATCAGTTCATTCAGCTTTTTCATCGCTTGCCCGATGCCGCCGACTTCATGAATAAGGCCAGTTTTAACCGCGTCAATGCCAATCACATTCGTGCCGATGTCCCTGGTCAAGTTCCCCTTGGCGAACATCAACTCTTTAAAGGTTTCCTCCTCAATATGAGAGTGCTTTGTCACAAAATTGACTACACGCTCCTGCATTTTATCCAAATATTCGAATGTCTGCGGCACACCAATAACCAGTCCAGTCAGACGTACTGGATGAATGGTCATTGTCGCAGTTTCAGCTATGAAAGAATAATCACATGACACAGCGATTGGCACCCCAATAGAATGGCCGCCGCCGAGTACTAGGGAAACAGTCGGTTTGGATAGAGAAGCAAGCATCTCAGAAATCGCAAGACCTGCTTCTACATCGCCGCCAACAGTATTTAAAATGACCAGCAGGCCTTCAATATTGGGATTTTGCTCGATCGCCACGATCTGCGGTATCAAATGTTCATACTTCGTCGTTTTATTATGAGGCGGCAGCTGCATATGCCCCTCTATTTGTCCTACAATCGTAAGGCAATGGATTTTTGTATCCTGCGACAGCTGCGGAACATTCGTCTGTCCCAGCTGCTGGATTTTCTCAAGCAGGCCAGATGACTTATTTTCTCTTTCGCCTTCCTGCCCCTCCTGGTTTTCTGAACTAAGATTATTCATTTCCTTTTCCATCCAATACTGCTCCCTTCAGGCATGATAATGTTAGTATGAACATCATCCGCTTTTTCATTCGGGGAGAGCAGAGTATGGTATTCAAGGTGAATTCATGGGATTTCATTGTTAAAATCAAAATATTGACTATTTCAACCACGTGCTTTAGGAATTAACAAACGCTTTGTATAAAAATCCGGAAAAACCATAGTATAAGAGCACTGGTGTTAAGCCAGTGCTCTTTTCCCTCTATTTCACTTCCATGATGATCGGCATAATCATTGGACGCCGTTTTGTTTTTTCGAATAAATAATGATTCAAAGAATCCCTGATGTCTTGTTTCATGCTGGGCCAATCAAAGGATTCCTTTGAAATACTTTTTTCAACAATCTCCCGGACGAGCGCTGTCGAATCCGTCATAAGCTTTTCTGATTCTCGTACATAAACGAATCCACGTGAAATGACTTCAGGTCCAGCGGCGATTTTCCTGTCTGCTTTGTTAAGCGTGACGACAACGATCAAAACCCCGTCCTGGGAAAGCAGCCTGCGGTCACGGAGCACGATATTGCCAACATCGCCTACACCAATTCCGTCAATCAAAGTATTGCCCGCTACAACTCTTTCTGTGGACCTTATTTTCCCTCCAGAGATTTCAACGACATCCCCTCGATCCGGAATGAAGATGTTTTCTTCGGGGACACCACATGCTAATGCAACTTTCTTGTGCGCTTTTAGCATTTTGTGTTCACCATGTACAGGAATAAAAAATTTAGGACTCATCAGGTGGATCATGAATTTCAATTCTTCCTGACTGCCATGGCTGGAAACCTGGACGCTCTTTTTGCTCGAAACGACAGTGGCCCCAGCCCGGTAAAGCATATCAATTGTTTTATATATGAATACTTCGCTTCCCTTTAGCGGCGAAGCCGCAATCAGGACCGTGTCACCTTCCTTGATATTTACCTGTGGATGAACTTGTTTAGCCATTTTTTGCAGTGCCTCTATAGGCTCTCCCTGGCTGCCAGTTGTCAAAATGACAATTTCATCGGCCGAATAGTCCTTAATGTCATCAACGGGGATAATCAAATCGTCATCAACTGTTAAATATCCCAGCCCAAGAGCAATATCATATACTCGCTTTAAGCTTTTTCCGACTACAGCAACCTTACGGCTATTTGCTGCGGCGCTGTCAAAAAGATGCTGAATCCTGTTGATATCAGATGCAAAGCATGCAGCAATGATCCGGCCCTGGGCATTATAGAACACAGTCGAAAGTTCTTCGACCACCGTTGACTCCGAGGGTGTATAACCCGGTTTTTCTGCATCTGTGCTGTCAGAAAGAAGGCATAATACACCCTTTTCCCCGAGCGCTGCCATCTTGCCAATTTCAGGCTTATACATGGCTGTAGCTGCCTGGTCGAATTTAAAATCTCCCGTATGTACAATCGCACCCTCGGAAGTATTGATACTGACGCCAACTGAATCCGGGATACTGTGATTTGTCTTGAAAAATGAGACCGATACCGTCCCAAATTCCAAGATTGAATTCGAATTGATTTCATGAAAATCCACTGAACCGGAAAATTCCTGTTCCTTCATTTTTTCTCTCGCAAGCGCAAGCGTCAATTTTGTGCCATACACCGGAACATTTATTTTCCGCAGAACATACGTCAAAGCTCCCATATGATCCTCGTGGCCATGTGTAAGGAAAATTCCTTTGACCCTTTCGCTGTTCGATGTTAAGTAGGAAAAGTCCGGGATGACTACGTCGATTCCAAGCATCTCATCCTCAGGAAACATCAATCCTGCATCTACTACAAATATATCGCCGTCCACTTCGGTGACATACATGTTCTTTCCGATTTCCCCTACGCCACCAAGTGCAATAATTTTAATAGTATCATTTTTTTTCGTATTCAATTTTTCGCTCCTCCTAGGTTGATATGGGCCGACCGTGACCAGTTAAAATTATTATACTTGATGACAGAAAATCTTTACAACTTAATTCTTTTGTGTTTTGAGTAAGCATTGGACCTCATTTATTTCCCTTTTTCATCCTTTTGACTCAGTACTCCCCGCTTTTACCGTCTTGGCTTTCGGGTTCGATTCTTGGGCAATGCCGGAGCTCTGCTTGTTTTACAAACTTTACTTAACATTGAGCATTACGAATCCAATAAATAAAAATAAAGCCAACCGCGTTCGGTTGGCTTTAAGAATTCTATTGAAATAATTTAGCTACTGCGCTTCTTTCTTGTTCTGTTAACGGGACCATCGGCAAGCGGACTGATCCGACGTCGAGTCCTTTTAACTGCAATGCTGTTTTTACAGGTCCCGGACTTGGCGCTGCGAATAAGCCCTGCATGATTGGCAGAAGGCGCTGGTGAAGTTTTGCTGCATCTTCATTTCTTCCGCTGAAGAAGGCGTCTACCATAGCCTGCATTTCATTTCCGATAACGTGGGATGCGACTGAAACGATTCCCGTACCCCCGATTGCCAGGACAGGAAGTGTCAGTCCGTCATCACCACTGTATAGAAGGAAGTCATCCGGAGTGTTTGCGATGATCTTTGTCATCGCATTCAAGTCGCCGCTCGCTTCTTTGACTGCTACAATATTTTGAATTTCAGCAAGTTTAATGACTGTTTCAGGCAGGATATTCACAACAGATCTGCCCGGGATGTTATATACCATTACCGGGAGGGACGTAGCTTCTGCTGCCGCTTTGAAATGCTGGTATAAACCTTCCTGGCTTGGTTTATTGTAATATGGCGCCACGATCATTATTGCGTCAACGCCAAGCTGCTCAGCTTTTTTTGTCAGTTCGATTGTAGCATATGTGTTGTTGCTTCCAGTTCCAGCAATGACAGGCACTCGCTTGTCAACGACCTTTACGACATGCTGGAATAGCGCTACCTTTTCCTCTTTAGAAAGAGTTGGCGATTCTCCTGTTGTCCCTGCGACAACAATTGAATCTGTTCCATTATCAATCAAATGGTTTACTAGCTGCGTCGTTTTTGCGAAATCAATGTGCCCCTTATGGTCAAAAGGGGTTACCATTGCTGTGGATATTCTTCCGAAAAGAACCATTCTTGTTCACTCCTCTTCTGTCTCGCTTCCTGCAGCCAGGAGGATGCTTTCAGTAAAAAGCCCCCTGGCTAAGGAATCTTGAATTCAATTTATATATCGTGGCGCTCGAATTCTGCTGTTTCTTCTTGGAGCTGAAAAGCATCATGCAAAGCGTTCACAGCCTTGCTCAAATCTTCCTGCTTCACAAGAACCCAGATTGTCGTATGACTGTCCGCAGACTGCAGGATGCGGATACCTTTTTCCGATAAAGCTGTGACGATCTTCGAAGTTACCCCCGGGACGCCTGCCATTCCTGCTCCAACAACGGATACCTTGGCACAGTTTTTCTCGATCTGCGGAGTGTGTCCCAAACCTTCAAGAACTTTATTCGCCCGGCTGGTCATTTCGTCTGAAACGGTGTATACGACACCGTTTGGTGAAATATTGATAAAATCGACACTGATGTTTTCATTGGCCATCGCCTTAAAAACTTCAGACTGCAGATTGTATTGATCTTTCTTTGCAAACACCTTGATTTGGCTGACGTTTGAAACATGGGCAATGCCAGTTACTGGCCGTTCCTTTATATCCGTCCCCTTGTTCTCGCGATTAAGCGCGGTAACAAGAGTGCCGGGGCTATCAGAATAAGTAGACCTGATTCTGATCGGAACTTTTGCCTGCATGGCAATTTCGACTGCACGAGGATGGATCACTTTTGCACCCTGGTAAGCCATATTGCAAACCTCTGTGTAGGTTACAACAGACAGAGGCCTTGCATTTTCAGCAATCCTTGGGTCAGCGGTCATGATTCCTTCCACATCCGTGAAGATGTCAATCCATTCCGCGTTCAAAGCGGCACCCAGTGCAGCGGCGGATGTGTCACTGCCGCCTCTGCCAATGGTTGTGATATCACCATTCTTGGCAGCCCCCTGGAAGCCTGCCACCACAACTGCGTCTACCTGCTCGAGTTCACGAAGCAACCGGTCGCATTTCATATCCAGGATCCTTGCATTCGTATGCTCGCTGTTTGTCCGAAACCCTGCCTGTGCCCCAGTAAGGGCTGTCGCACTGATTCCATTTTCAAGGAGCATATTAGCAAAAACGACGCTGGAAATCGTTTCTCCGCAGGAGAGCAAAAGGTCGTGCTCACGCTTGCTGATCATACTGCTATTGCCGCCGATCAAGCTGAGGAGCGTATCCGTAGCATAAGGGTCGCCCTTCCTTCCCATCGCAGAGACAACGACAACTGCTTTGTATCCTTCGGAAATCGCCTTCTTAATATGGCTCATGGCGTGATTTCGGCTTTCCTTATCCCGCACAGAAGTGCCGCCAAATTTTTGAACGATTATTTTCATCGTAACACCTCAGAAATTCTGTCATTTATAACTTTATGCAATTTATTTAACTAGCCCAAGTTTAACAAGGCTTTCTGCAATCTGTACTGAATTCCATGCAGCACCCTTTAAGAGGTTATCGGAAACGACCCACATATGGAAGCCATTATCGTTATCAAGGTCTTTCCTGACCCTGCCGACGAACACATCATTTTTACCGACACAGAATGCAGGCATTGGGTATAGCTGTTGGTCAGGATCATCCTGGAGGACTACTCCTGGTGCTTCTGCCAATAAAGCTTTTACATCCGCAGCAGTTACACCGCCCTCGCCTATCTCAAAATATACGGACTCTGAGTGGCCAGTGCCTACAGGCAGGCGGACACATGTTGCAGCTACATGAAGCTGTGGCATGTGCATGATTTTCTTAGTTTCATTGATCATCTTCATCTCTTCATATGTGAAGCCATTATCCACAAAATTATCAATCTGCGGAATCGCGTTGAAAGCAATCTGATAATGCTTTTCAGCTGACTTTACAGGAAGGATTTTTGGCTCATATTCATCACCGTTAAGAATCGCCTGTGTTTGTTGCTCGAGCTCCTGTACTGCAGCTGCCCCAGCCCCAGAAACAGCCTGGTACGTTGACACAATGATTTTTTCGAGGCCGAATTTTTTACGTAAGGGCTCCAATGCAACAACCATCTGGATGGTAGAACAGTTAGGATTGGCAATAATGCCATTATGAGTATGCAAATCTGCTTCATTGACTTCTGGCACAACAAGCGGAATATTTTCATCCATCCTGAAGGCACTCGTATTATCCACTACAATTGCGCCACGTTTGACTGCTTCGGGTGCCAATTCCTTGGATACACTTCCACCTGCGCTGAAAAGGGCGATATCCACACCTTCAAAGCTTTCAGGCTTTGCTTCCTGTACTGTGATTTCATTTCCTTTATAATTAACCTTTGTACCAGCTGATCTTGATGAAGACAGCAACAATAGTTCTGACACAGGAAAGTCGCGGTTTTCCAGGGTCTGGATCATCTGCTGCCCGACTGCTCCTGTTGCTCCTACTACTGCTACACGGTAACCTTTTCTCTCTGACATTGCTGTTTCCCCTTCCACTACAAATATCGTTTTTAATATCCGGCTTATGCCGGTTCTGTTGTTAATATAAGTATAAAATGGCGGTTCATAAGAAATAACCGCCTTGTATATTATCCTATATTTTATCATAATCAATCATTAAGGAAAGAAACATTTTGCTTCACTGCCGGAGAAAAGCGTTTCCAGATTTAATTATCTTTGTAACGCTCAACGAGAACTGGCTGAATCTGGGTTCCATTCATTGCCGAAATGACTGTTTCAGACAGCATTTCCATGCGTGCAACCATGGAATTTGGTTTCTTGACTGGATCATCCTGGCCAAATGGAATAAAGAAAAGATTCTTTGTAGCCATCAGCCTCATCAAGTTTACACCGTTCAATCCTAACGCATCATTAGTTGAAATGCCAAGAACAACGGGCTTCAGGTTTCTTAATGTGGCCTTTGCAGCCATCAGAACCGGAGAATCTGTCATTGCATTTGCGAATTTGCTCATTGAATTCCCAGTCAGGGGAGCAATGACCATGCAGTCAAGCGGTATTTTTGGTCCCAGCGGCTCGGCTTTTACAATTGAATCAATGATTTTGTTGCCTGTCAGCTCCTCAATCCGCTGTACCCAGTCTTCACCCTTGCCAAACCGTGTTTCTGTATTTTTCACTGTGAAAGTGACAACAGGCAGTACTTCTGCGCCAGCGTTCACCAGCTTTTCTATTTCCGGAAATACTGCATCATACGTACAGTGTGAGCCTGTCAAACCAAACCCGATTTTCTTACCTTTTAAACTCATGCTTCTTTCTCCTTTCGGTTAGTAAAGTCTTCCATAAGCAGCTGAGAAAGAACGTTAGCTAAAATTTGCCCTGCAGTTTTTGGCGCTACAATCCCTGGCAATCCAGGGGCCAGCAATGCCTTGATTCCTCGTTTTTCTGCATAGCGAAAATCCGTTCCACCTGGTTTGGATGCAAGGTCAATGATTAAAGTATGAGCAGGCATCCTCGAAATCACAGAAGCAGTCACGATTAAATGCGGAATCGTATTGATACAAATGTCCGTATCTCCTACTGCCTTGCCTAAATCAGATAGATTGAAAGGCTCAAGGCCCATTTCAGCAATCCTTGCAATATGCTCACTTTTCCGGGCACCAACCTTCACTTTTGCGCCGAGTGCATGGAATGTGCGGGCGACACTCATTCCGACCCTTCCAAGTCCGAGGACTGCAACCCTTGATCCATGAATCGTAAAATCAGTATGCTGGATGGCCATCATGATTGTGCCTTCCACGGTCGGTATCGAGTTGTAAATTGCGACGTCATCCCGTTCGAATAGCTGCACCAGCTGGCGGTTGGCCTGTTTTGTAATTCCTGTCAAATATGCATTGCTGATGCCAGAATAAACCGTGCAATGTTCAGGGGTCCGTTCAAGCATTTCTTTTATAAGCACTACTTTTTCATTCGAGAAGATCGTTTCAACCTGGCCATCCAGGCTAGTTCCTGGAACCGGCAGGATCAAAGCATCCTGGGCTGAAAAATCCACTTCATCTATCTTTTCTTTTGAGGCACCTGTAAAAGCATGATCCAACTGCTCGAAGCCTATTAAAGAAAGCTTTGCATCAAGCTCTGTCAGCTTGCGAATAATCTCCAGCTGTCTCGCATCACCGCCGATAACCGCGATTTGCATTCCTGTCAGCATGAGAACAATCACCTTCTTTTCCATTAATCCTGGAATATAAAATCAATCTATTTGAACTACTTCAACATCATATGTATCAATTCGGGAATAGGTGAGTTTTCCATAAAAGAAAAGCGCCGGCAATATTGCCAGCGCAAAATGAATGTATCACTCTGACTTGTTGGATTTATGGACTTGTTCAATCAACATGGTTAAATTACAACATTAAGCTATTACAGAGAGAGACAACCAAAAAAATAAGCCGGCTAGTCAGCCCGCTTTCATTCTTCATCATCTGGTATATCAATGATGATCATATCCGATCCAATTTTTTTGATATGTTTCCAGGGTACCCTTACTTCTCCCCCTTGCTTCCTCAGTCCGAACCATTTCAAAGACGGGATGATCAATGCTTCGATTTGGCCGGTCCGTTCATTGATTTCCAAATCTGTTTGGCCAAGGATTCCCAATCTTTCTGCGCGTTTTACATCGACAATCTCTTTTCCGCCAAGTTCACTTAATTTCATGGTAGCCTCCCTCATCTCACTTACTTTGTCCTTATTCTATATGTATCAGTAAGTGAGATGTTTTAGAATACATATCCAATAAAAAGACAAAATCGAGTAGGAGGGGGTGATTAACCCCCGACCTCTCACACCACCGTACGTACCGTTCGGTATACGGCGGTTCAATTAAGTGTGACGTAGAAATTCATATCTTTGATATAGACTTTTGAGCCCTCGAT
>NZ_JAMBOF010000016.1 GCF_023715485.1 Mesobacillus subterraneus
GATTTAGGTTAAACTGTAATTGAGTCATAATTAATTCCTCCACATTGTTTTCGTCGCTGATAACATTGTTGACTAAAGGAATTAATTTGACTCATTTTCTTTTTACACAATTATATGGGCTTAATCCGCTTTTTCTCGCACGACGGCACATATTCTCGTTTTATGTGACCGGTTTCTCGGCTTCTTCTCTACACCGAGCACATAAACCGCTTTTATGTGACCGGTTTCTCGATTTCTTCTCTACACTGGGCACATAAACCTCTTTTATGTGACCGGTTTCTCGGCTTCTTCTCTACTCCGGGCATATAAACTGGTTTTATGTGACCGGTTTCCCGGTTTCTACTCTTCTCCGGGCACATAAACCATCACCACGTTATTTATAAAATAAACAATCAACCGATCCCTCTTTTTCACCGTATAGCAGAACGCATTTTCTGTTCATACTTATTCTGTACAGCAAATGCGGGGTGGGCAGCGGTCATTCCTCACTTTCTTCACGAAAGGGGGTGACGCTGTTGGTAACTTACGAAGCAATGAACATGATGATCAGTTTCGCGACATTAATCATTGCCGTAGTTGCATTAGGTATTTCTGCAAACAAAAAGAAATGACCTACCCTGCATCGCCACAATGTTTGAGTAGATCATTTCTTATTCATTCTATAGGCCGCTGCACTTCTGGCAGCATGCTGTACACTTGAGTTTCCGGTTGCAGCCGGAAGCTCTTTTTTAATATATGGATTGTATGGATAAATTATAAACAAAGTTGCCTCTAAAATCAAAGCTAGGGTCAAGCAATGAGACCGTGGCCATTCCATTATGTCCCGCAGAAAGTCCGATAAGGCTTAGCTGATGGCGCTGGCGGCGTGCAGAATTCTGTCTGCTCGGGAGAATGGGCATATGGATTTGAAAGAACTTCCAAGAGTTTTTCCGTCACGCTCAAATCTCCCTTAACGGCGGCCTCAAGCGCTTCTTCCACCCGATGGTTCCTTGGGATGATTGCAGGGTTGCTGTCGCGCATCAGCTGATGTGATGCCTCTTTCGTTTGCTCCTGTCGCCCACGTCTTGCCTGCCACTTCTCGTGCCATTCCTTAAATTCCGGCGACTGGAACAGGTCACCACCCTCCACCTTGCCAAAGGTCAATGCACGGAATGTATTCGTAAAGTCGGCTTTATGCTTCTGCATTAAGTTGAGGAGGTCCGCAATCAGTGGTTTATCCCCTTTCTCCTCGTTAAACAAACCAAGTTTCTTTCTCATTCCTGCTAGCCAATTGGCTTCAAACAGTTCAGGGAATTCGGAAAGGGCCTCTTCGGCCATTTTTACCGCCTGATCTTCATCTTCATGCAGCAACGGCAACAGGCTCTCTGCAAAACGCGACAGATTCCACCCGGCAATATAAGGCTGGTTGCCGTAAGCATAGCGGCCTTCACGGTCAATCGAACTGAACACTGTCGCCGGGTCGTACGTATCCATAAAAGCACAAGGACCATAATCGATCGTCTCGCCGCTAATCGTCATGTTGTCCGTGTTCATTACACCGTGGATAAAACCGACGAGCTGCCACTTCGTAATCAAAGACACCTGGCGCTTGATGACTTCCTTAAGGAATAAGAGATATTTATTTTCATCCGCTTCCAGTGCGGGGTAATGGCGGTTGATTGCATAGTCCGCGAGCAAGCGCAGGTCTTCAACCTTGCCAAAGTTAGCTCCATACTGAAAGGTACCCACGCGCAGATGGCTGGCAGCCACGCGTGTCAAAATCGCACCATGCTGCATCGTGTCACGGATGATTTGCTCACCGGTCATCACCACCGCCAGACTGCGGGTAGTAGGGATGCCAAGCGCATGCATTGCTTCACTGATAATGTATTCACGCAGCATCGGCCCCAATCCAGCACGCCCATCTCCCCCGCGGGAATATTTAGTCCTGCCAGGACCTTTTAGCTGGATATCCACTCTCTCGCCCTCTGGTGTAATCTGCTCACCAAGCAAAATCGCGCGTCCATCCCCCAGCATATTAAAATGCCCGAACTGATGTCCCGCATAAGCTTGGGCAAGCGGCTCTGCCCCCTCTGGGATTTGGTTGCCGGCAAAAACCGCCACACTCCCTTCCCTTTGCAGCGCCTCAACCTTCAACCCAAGCGAATTAGCCAATCCACCATTAAGAAACACTAATTGGGGTTCCTTAACTGGGGTTGGATTCTGTCTTGAAAAAAAGATTCCGGGCAGCCTTGTATAGCTATTATCAAAGTTCCAGCCCGCTTCATTTTTAGTCATCCAATCTCCTCCTTTGCTATTTATCATAGTTCTTTATTTTATTTAAAACAGAATCCAAAACTCATTGCCATAACATCAAAGTTTCAACTCACAATTTAATGTACCCTTTTTCTATAATACTGACGCCACAAGGCTATTTTTGTCACCCTTGAACTGAACTTATTTTGCACATCATAATAATTTCAAAAAAGAGCACCTTATTGATGAGGAGTGATTAAACGTGAAGGATAAAACAATCTTACATCTAATGACCATATTTGGTATTAGTGGGAGCATATTTTTTTTATCTCGAAAAACAGGCCTGTTAAAAGACTGGTTTCTTATATACTTATTTAAAACTTTAGTATCAACCTTACTTGACGGCCCAATTATTAAGAAAAAATATGTTCATTATCCAACCCGCTATTTTCCAAATTTATTTGACTCAAATATTGTATTTCTCTATATATTATTTCCTTTATCATGTGTCATGTACAATCAATTTACATATAAGATGAAGCCTTTAAAAACAATTTTGAGTGTTACTCTCTTTAGTTTACCAATGACACTTTTAGAGAATTGGCTTGAGAAGAATACCAGATTAGTGAGATATCGAAAAGGCTGGAATGGTTATTATACATTTTCTATTCTTTCATTTACCTTTATATTTGTGAGGGTATTTATAGAATGGATCCGTTTTTTAGACAAAAAAATTAGTACGACTCGAACCAAAGCGCCGGCTTCATATCAGGAACAAGACATCTGAGGATTGAGGCAAATTCGTTATCTGTATAAAATAAGGCGAACAGTCGTAGCACTGTTCGCCTCTTTTTAACATAAATTATTGATTCCCTTTCTTAACCCACTCAGCAACAGTAACTGTACGCTTTGCCTGATGTTTAACGGCTGCCAGGACGTCTTCGATCATTTTGCCATCCTGGTCGACGGTAACACTTGTGCCGTATGGATTTCCGCCAGCACCGAATGTAACTGGATCAGTGTAGCCAGGAGCAGCGACGATCGCACCCCAGTGGTACATCGTTGTATAAAGTGACAAGATGGTCGCCTCTTGTCCGCCATGCGGGTTCTGTGCGGATGACATTGCACTGACTACCTTGTTCACCAATTTCCCTTTTGCCCACAGGCCTCCTGTTGTATCAAGGAATTGCTTCATTTGTGAAGGCATATTTCCGAATCGTGTCGGGACACTGAAAATAATCGCGTCAGCCCATTCTAGATCCTCCGGTGTCACCTCAGGAACATCCTTTGTTGCTTCAACAGTTGCTTTCCAGGCAGGATTTCCTTCAATTGCTGATTCAGGAGCCAATTCTTTTACTTTAAAAACTTTCACTTCCGCGCCAGCTTCTTTTGCACCTTCCGCGGCCCATTTTGAAAGCTGATAATTTGTTCCGCCCATGCTGTAAAAAATCACTGCTAAATTCACGTTTGCCATTTTATTAGTCTCCTTTATTTGTTAATTTCCAAATAAATGATCTGGATTTACAAACTCCGATACCATTGCGCTGCCGCTTCAACTTCCTGTAACGTTAATTGATGGCCTTTGTTCTCCCAGTGCAGCTCTACCTTGGCGTTGGCCTTTTCTAGTAATGACTGTAATTCGGTTGATTCCTCAGGAGAACAGATAGGATCATTTGTACCGGCAGCAATGAACACCGACGTCCCTGATAAATCAGGCAGTTCAATTCCCCTTCTCGGTACCATAGGGTGATGAAGGATCGCACCTTTCAATGCAGTTCCGTAATGGAACATTAAACTCGCCGCAATATTGGCTCCATTTGAGTAGCCAACTGCTATGATGTTCGTCCGGTCAAACCCGTACTTTTCTGATGCTTCATCGAGAAAATCGTTCAGTTCTTTCGTCCGGAAAACAAGGTCAGCTTCATCAAAGACTCCTTCAGCTAGCCTGCGGAAAAAGCGCGGCATGCCATTTTCCAATACATTACCCCTTACGCTTAATACAGATGCTTCATCATCAATTATTCCTGCAATTGGTAATAAGTCCAATTCATTCCCGCCTGTACCATGTAACAGTAACAGGGTCGGCTTATTGGCATCTTTCCCTTTATTAAAAATGTGTTTCATCTTAATTCCCCTCCATTTCGCGGATTTCTAAAGGCTCCAAAATTGCTTCAAATTCCTCTCTCTTTGACTCCAGCCATTCTGGGAGCATGAGCTTTTGACCTAACTGATCCAGCGGTTCATCCACCGTAAAGCCAGGCGGATCTGTGGCAATCTCGAACAGGATCTCTCCGTGTTCCCTGAAATAAATGGCGTTGAAATAATTGCGATCCTGCACTGGAGTAACTCCATATCCATTCTCAGCAACATATTTTTTCCAATCCAATTGATCCTCGTCATCAATTGCCCGCCAAGCAATGTGGTGTACAGTACCGACACCCATTTCCCCGCGTCCGGAAGGCGTTAATTTAAGGTCGATCACATTCCCGATATCGGCAGTAGAGCGATAGCGAGCGAAATCTCCTTCCTCGCCTATTTTTTCAAGTCCCATTACCTTCTCTAACAACTCAGCCGTTTGACCTGGCCGTGCTGATAATAGAGTCGCTCCGCCAAAACCTTTAATTGCATATTCTGGTGTTACGCCTCCAAAAGTCCAGGTATTAGCTTCTCCTTCTTCTCTCTCCACTATTTCCAGATGAAGTCCATGTGAATCATCAAAGACCAGGTACTGCTCTCCGAAACGGTCTGTTTTGGTAAAAGAAACATTGAACCTTTCTAATCTTTCTTCCCAAAAACCGAGAGCACCTTTCGGGACAACATAGGAAGTCACTCCTACCTGGCCGTCTCCGATTTTTCCTTGATACGCTCCAGCCCATGGAAAGAATGTAATGATCGTTCCTGGCTTTCCCCCTTCATTTCCGAAATAAAGGTGGTACGTACCCGGATCATCGAAATTGACTGTTTGCTTCACTAATCGCAACCCTAAAACACCTGCATAGAAATCAACATTTTCCTGCGGAGGGCCAACGATTGCCGTGATATGGTGTATACCCATTGTTTTCTTCCCCATCTTCACCACTCTCTTTCAATAAATTTCGAATTCGAGATATATTAGAATAAAAACGCATCAAGACTATAATGACCTGGTCCAATCAAAGCTATGCCAATCGCAACAGCAAGCAAAGTGAGGTTATATTCGTATCCATTAGATGTTGACCATAATCCATTCGGTCCATGGACCTTCATGATCGCAATCGCCATAGTACCAGCAATCAACAATCCTGCAACAGGAGTTAACAGTCCTAACGCAAATAGTATTCCTCCTGTCAATTCTGCTAAACCTGCGATCAGTGCCATCGTTACTCCTGGTTTCATGCCAATCGAATCAAACCAGCCCCCTGTACCCTTTAATCCATATCCTCCAAACCAGCCAAACAATTTTTGCGCTCCGTGGGCCACAAATAAAACTCCAATTACCACTCTAATAATCAATAAGCCAATATCCATCATTGTAAATATCCTCCTGAATTTATCTCGGATTCGAGATTTTTAATTAAATTTATTTATCTTTCTTAGCAGCCGTATCAATTCCTGTTCTTCATCAGCAGATAATGAATCAAACAAGGAGTCTATCAAATCCTCGTGCTCTGGCATGATTTTCTCCATCAATCCCTCTCCATCTGGTGTCAATGTGATATGGCTAGCCCGGCGATCACCAGGGCACGCATTTCGTTTTAAAAGGCCCCGTTGCTCCAATTTATCAATCACATAGGTCATTGAACCACTGGAAATTAAGATGCTCTGGGCAATCTGCTGAATCGTCTGCCTTCCTTTATGGTACAAAACCTCCAAGACAGAAAACTCCGTAATGCTTAGATTATTTTTGCTCATATCATCTTTTATCTGATCCTGAATCGCTTTAGATGTATGCATCAGCAGCAAGAATGACTGGTTCGTACATTTTCTTTCCACATCCAACACCTCCTGGCTGAATTTCAAAAAGGGCATCCATCGCCCCTTTTGAAATCTTTTTCAGCTTGACCATTATAAATACTCCTTTTCCAGTTCGCGCGTACTCCGGACTGTATCGATCGGCCGGACAAAATTTTCGATTTGTTCGCGTTTTGGTTCAAGGAATGGAGGCAATGACAGCTTCTCACCCAGCGTTTCGTATGGTTCTTCGTCCATGAACCCTGGTCCGTCAGTAGCCCATTCGAATAAGATTCCTGGCGATACACGAGCATATAATGATTCGAAAAAGAAGCGGTCAACATAACCCGATGTTCCAAATCCAGATGCTCCCATATGCTGAATCCATTCTTTCAAGACAGCCGTATCCTCAACTCTGAAGGCCGTATGATGCACTGTGCCGTAACCCTGGCGGCCAGCTGGCAAAACGTTATTGTCTTCAACGATGACCTGCGCGCCATTCCCGCCTTCTCCCATCTCGAACAAGTGAAGCGACCCCTCTTGCGCAATTTCGCGCATGTGCATGACCTTTTCCAGCACTTCTTTAAAATAATCAAACCGGGAGATGCGAATATGGATGGGGCCCAGGCCCGTGATGGCGAATTCCAGTGGAACCGGTCCGTTTTGCCATGGCGTACCCGATGCAATCCCTTCATTGAATTCATCAGAAATCAGCAAGTACTGCTGGTCATCAAAATCTACAAACGAAATCGTCTTCTTGCCAAACAAATCTCTGATGCCTGTGTGCTTCACTTCGTATTTATCAAAACGCTTGACCCAATATTCAATTGCAGCATCTGTCGGCACTCTGAATGCCGTTTTGTAAATTTCGTCCGTTCCATGCGACCCTTTCGGAATTCCAGGAAAATCAAAGAACGTCATATCCGTACCCGCAGACCCTTTATCATCAGCGAAAAATAAGTGATAAGTGCGGATGTCATCCTGGTTGACTGTTTTTTTCACTAATCGCATTCCAAGTACATAAGTGAAAAACTCATAGTTCTTTTCTGCACTGCTCGTAATAGCCGTAACGTGGTGGATTCCTTTTAAATGGTTCATTATTCCCTCTCCTTTTTATCTCGAAATCGAGATATATAGTCAAAAAAATATCTAACCTTACTTTATCCAAAAAAATATAAGCTTATTGTTTAAAATTTGATATTACAAATTCATTTATCTTGAATTCGAGATAATAATATCATGAATTTTTTAGTGTGTCAACACTCTGAAGAAAGCTCATATTAGACACTTTTTCTCTCCCCCCTTTTCCCATTTACCCAATAGAGTCTCCCTAACGGACATTTTTCCCTGATCCTGCTTCGGATTTTTCCGTTAGAGCCCTTCTATCGGACATTTCTCCCTGACCCTGCTTCGGATTTGTCCATTAGAGCCCTTCTATCGGACATTTCTCCCTGACCCTGCTTCGGATTTGTCCGTTAGAACCCTTCTACCGGACATTTCTCCCCGATCCTGCTTCGGATTTGTTCGTTAGAACCCTTCTATCGGACATTTCTCCCCGATCCTGCTTCGGATTTGTCCGTTAGAACCCTTCTATCGGACATTTCTCCCCGATCCTGCTTCCGATTTGTCCGATAGAGCCTCGATGACGGACACTTTTTACATTACTTACAACAATTTTTTCCCTCCAAACCTCAAAGACGGTCCAACCCATTTCAGACAACTGACCAAAGGCAGCAGCCACGTAATAAAAGCCTCCGAATCGTTATCAAGATTCAAAGGCTCAATCATTTATGAGAGCAGGTTTTATTGCTGCAGTACCTCTCTATATTCTTCATGCTTCTCGAATTCTCTTTTTGCATATGAACAAACAGGCTGTACTTTCAATCCCTCTTTCTTTGCTTTTTCAACTACCTGGCGAACGAGTTCTTCTGCCACTCCTTGTCCGCGATAATCGGGATCGACTCCTGTATGATCAATGACGAGGACTCCTTCCCCGCCACGGCTGAAGGTAACCTCCCCAGCCTCTATTCCCTGCGAATCTTTAGCCGTAAAACGATTGTTTTCTTCTACATATTCAAATGACATGACAGCACCTCCTGATTTTAACTACTTTACCCGCAAAGCTTTGATATCTCCCTTAATGGACATTGTTGTCTACTTCATACCCTTTTAATTTTTATCTTACTCGTGGCTGCATGACTTTTCCATTAATTAATGATCTAAATTTCTTATCATCCCAACAAACCTGTTCTTCCCACTCCTTGAACTGGCACTCGTCCAATACCTCAAGCAACAGTTCATGGTCATCCTGTGCATTAACGGTAGTCCGCTGATAAGAAATACAACTCTACACAATTCTTTTAAAGTAACTTAATAAAATCTCCATAAACAATTAAAATTTCCAATTTAAACTGAAATTAGGCACAGGAACTTTTCAATCATGAGGAGGATTAAGTTATGCAAAATAAATCTAGTCTTTCCACTGAAGAAAATATGAAATTAACCGAATTAAAACGGCAGCTAATTAATGCAAACTGTGATCAGGAAAGAACCTTAATGCTCGAAGAGGTTGAACAGCTGCTTAATAAAGCGAAGCTGCGCTATAAATTCCTGTCGACCTTGGATCATAGAAAGCACGCCAAATAAACGATCGTTTGAACAGTGGGCTCCACTGTTTTTTTTATAACCCTTGTTATTATTCTTTGTTGATTTTCGTAGATATAGGAATACATAGGCGGAGAAATTCCGGTTATTGTATATAGCAGGGGCTTAAGAAGCAGATATAAGCGGAGATATTCCGATTAACTTCTCTAAATATAACTAAATCTAAAGATTAGGTTAATATAAACGGAAAAACTCCTCTTATTTTTAGTAGAATGTTGATATTTCCCAATTTAAACGGAATTTTTCCGTTTATTTTTTAAAACACAGAAATCACAATTCTATTATTACAGAGCTTATAAAAAAAAGAATCCCCCATACCCACCTCTACATCCGTTGGATTTGGCAGCCTATATCCCGAATGCATCATTCAAGTCGCTTTATCAAGACAAAAAAAGAAGGCTCAAGCCCTCCTGGACTCAGCCTTCTCTTCCATTTTACTTATTCCAATTCATTTAACTCTCCAAGAATTGATTGGATATCTTCGTCAGATAATGGAGCAAATCCAGTTTCTTCTGCGATGTCCTGTGCATTTTCCATTGTATAGATTGCATAGTCTAACACTTGAGGGTTTTCTTTAGCTTTGTTAACGTTCAGATAGGTGAAAACAGGGCGCGTGAATGGAGCGTAATCGCCATCTTCCTTGATGGTTTCAAGTGAAGGTTCAACCGGTCCATTGCCAAAATCAACGTTCACCGCTGACAATTTCTCTTTGTTATTCGCATAATATCCATAACCGAAGAAGCCGATTGCGTTCTTGTCCTTCGCCACTAAGTCAACAAGTGTTGCATAGTCTTGCTGCAAGTTGATTCCCTCTACAAGCGGCTTTTCCTCAAGAATGTTTTCAAACATGAATTCGTATGTGCCATGGTTTTCATTTGGTCCATATGTTTGGATCTCTTCTGCCGGGAAATCTGGACGGACATCAGACCATTTCTTCTTTCCACCGTCGGCAAGGAAGATTTCAACGATTTCTTCTTTAGTCAGTTCCTTTGCCCAATCATTCTCTTTATTGATGACGATGGTAATACCATCTAGTGCTACCTTCATTTCTTTCACTTCAATTCCTAATTCTTCAGCTTTTGCTTTTTCTTCGTCCTTAATTTGACGGGATGCATCATTGTAATCAGTGCCATCCTTTTCAAGGAACTTTTTGAAACCAGCTGAAGTCCCAGAACGGCTCACTTCCACAGATACATTTTCTTGTTCATTAGACATATAGTTTTCAGCCATTTTAGCCATGAATGGATAGACAGTGCCTGAACCATCAATGACTACGCTGCCTTCTAGTTGGGTCTCAGTTTCCTTGGATCCGTTAGTCGTTTCTGCACTTTTTTCTCCGCCTGAGCAAGCAGCTCCAAATACCATGACTGATGCAAGCATTGCAAAAACACTTAATCTCTTAAGTTTCTTCATCCCTTAATTCCCCCTAATTAATATGTCCGTTACTACATGTACAATAGTAATTGACTGTTATTAACCGGGTTTTAAGGTTATGTAAATAAATTGAAAATCATTGTTAAGAATAAGTAATGTCAGAATCAACAGAGGAGGGAAAATGGGAAGGAAATTAATATGGAGATAAAAAAAAGCTGATCAGCATCGGTTCCTTTGATCAGCTTTCCTCATTATTATCATCGGATACTTGTTCAAATAGCTGGGAAATGTAGCCCTTTAGCTCAAAACCTTCTTCATTCACAAACTCGGTAATCTGTCTCATCGTAGTCGCCTCCTTTTTAATTTATTGTTAATTATAGTATTCCCATTCTATCAATCTTTTAATCAACCAATTTTTAGTGAATAAAAAAGAGCAATGAATATGTGGAGTCTCCACTTATCCATTGCCCTTGATTTTTATGCCTTTCCGCAAACTATTGGACAGGTTCCACACTGTTTGCCGGCGGCTGTCATATAGGAGAAGCAGCACGTCTTTCGCGGTCTTACTTCTTTCCCTGTATCCTTATTCAATATCTTGTTATGATGATACCTTTTCAATGGATTTTCATGATAGCCGCCGAATAATGCCCCTTCTGCTCCATAAACAATATACTCAAAATCTTCCTTGGCCTTTTGCGCTAATAATGATTCTTTGGATAAAACCGTCTCATACAGCCAGAAAATATAAATAGCGATATTTTCCCAAAGGATCAGCTTTGAAGCTTTCGACACTCGGGACGTTGCTTCCAATACGGGAAAAATATGATTCTTGAAAAGGGATTCTATACAAACTTGCCTCCACTGATCTCTGTCTGCTTCTGCATTCTCTGCCTGAAGCTTTTCAAAGCGGAATTCCGGGAGCCAAAGTCCATCGCGTTCAGCACTTTCAACGGAAAGATTGGCAAATGAGACATCAAGCTTTTTATCCCATGCTGTCATTGCGTATAAATAAAGAACTGGCAGGAAGGCGTATCTCTTGATAAACAGGGAGCCAGCGACCTTTAGATTCGGAGCTCCCAGATGCGCTTTTACCTTATTCAAGTACGTATCCAGAGCAGCTTCATTCAGCAGGTCAACCACTTCCATCGAGAATTCCGAATCAACTTTGACCTCTCCAAGGCGGAACTGCTGAAGCTCCTTCGTCTCAATATCCAGAAGGTCCATCACAAAACATCACCCCTGCCCTTTTAAAATACACCTTCCTTTGCCGTAAGGAATGCACAGCGGCGTTCCAAAAAGCGGATCGATCGTCACTTCACAATTCATGCCAAACACATTTTTTACGAGCCCACAGTTAATAACGACTTCTGGCTTCCCCTGGGCGAAGACCTTTTGATCTTTTATCGCGACAATATTATGCGCATACCGGCAGGCCAGGTTAAGATCATGCAGCACCATCACAATTGTTCTTTGCTCTTTTTCATTCAATTCAAAAAGCAAATCGAGAATCTCAATCTGATGGGTCATATCCAGATAAGTGGTCGGCTCATCGAGCAGAATCGTGTCAGTATCCTGCGCCAGTGTCATGGCTATCCAAGCTCTCTGGCGCTGACCGCCAGACAAGGAGTCAACTGCTCGGTCCTTCAACTCTTCCAATCCGGTGGCCTTTAGGGCAGCATTCACCTTCTGCTCATCATCTGCCGACCATTGCTTGAGCCATGTTTGGTAAGGATAACGCCCTTGTTTGACAAGCTGGAGGACGGTTAGGCCTTCGGGAGCTATCGGTGATTGCGGCAGGATCGCCATTTTCCTGGCCACATCCTTTGTGGACATCTTCGCGATCGCCTCGCCTTCAAGCAAAACCGCACCGGATTTAGGCTTCAGCAAACGAGCAATCGACCGCAGCAAAGTGGACTTCCCGCAACCATTGCCGCCAATGAAGACGGTAATTTCTCCTTTGAGAATCTCCAAATCCAGTTCATTAATGATAATGGCATCCCCATATGACAGTGTTAAATCTTTTGTTGCGATCGCTTGCCCTGTTGCCATTTCGCCCTCTCCTTTTATTAAAAGTCTTTTAACTATATGATTCTACATTCAGAAGTTATGAATTCCTTGTTTTAAAAAGCAAGTAGATAAAGTACGGTGCACCGATGCTTGCCGTGAAGACACCTGCCGGAATTTCCAGCGGCGAAAATAAAGTCCGCCCGATTAAGTCGGCACCCATCACAAGGATCCCGCCAATTAACGCCGAAGCCGGCAGCAGCGCGCCAAAAGCGGAGCCAACCAATCTCCTGGCCATATGCGGAGCCATCAGCCCTACAAAGCCAATCCCTCCGCCAAAGGCAACCGCGCCTCCAATCAATCCGGTACTCACCATCAGCAGCAGGAAGCGATACCTTTGCACATTGCTGCCAACTCCCGTGGCGATTTCATCGCCCAGCTCCTGGATATTCACATTTCTCGCCAAAATGAACGCCGTAATAATCAAGAGAATCGTCCACGGAACAAGAATGGCGACATTTCCCCAGTTCGATCCGTACACTGTTCCCGTTATCCAAATATTCGCCTGGCTCGCCTGATAAATCGGCCCAAAGACCATCATTAAAGTCGTCAGCGCCTTCATCAGGCTGGCGATGCCAATCCCGATCAAAACAAGCCTGATCGGAGATACTCCACCTTTATACGCTAAAAAATAAACTAAGAAAGCAACGATCGCAGCACCAGAAAAAGCGGCAACTGGCATCCAGTTTATACTTACAGTCAGCGCGTTGTTTTTATCACTAAAAAATGCAAGAAAACCGACAACAGCTACAGATGCACCCCCGGTTATCCCGATTATATCGGGGGAGGCAAGCGGATTTCTGATGATCCCCTGTAAAATGCCTCCTGCGACTGCAAGGGCGATCCCAACCATCAGCGCCACGATGATCCGCGGCAGTCTCAGAGTTTGGATAACGAGCCTCTCCATATCAGATCCTCCACCGAAGAGCACCTGGATGACTCTAAGAGGGCTGATCTTCATTTCTCCCGTTCCGGTGCTGATGATAAAAACAGCAGCTGCTGCAGCCAGCAGAACGAGGAAAACGAACACTGCTTTTCGATCGATTAAATAAGAAACTTTCCCTTTAAATATCCGTAAATTCACATACTTTCCCATTATTTATTGAACCCCCTTCTAGCGATATACACGAAGAAAGGAGTTCCAATAATAGCGGTCATCACACCAACAGGCACTTCCTGGGGCATAATGACATATCGTGAGGCAATATCGGCCATTAACAGCAGCATACCGCCAAACAGCGCGGAAAAAGGAATGACCCAGCGATGGTCGATTCCGACGACCGCCCTTGTGAGATGGGGAATGACAATTCCTAAAAAGCCAATCGGCCCTGCTACCGCGACTGCCCCGCCTGATAATAAGACGACAATGATGCCGGCAGCGAGTTTTAACATGCCTGTTTTTAACCCCAATCCCTTTGCCACATCCTCCCCCATGGAGAGGACATTCATTTTACCGGCAATGGCCATCGCAAAAATCCAGCCAGCCGCCAGGTAAGGAAGGACCGCTAACAAGGTTTCCAGCTTTCGGCCTGATACTGAACCGGCAAGCCAGAATAGGACCTGTTCGAGAGCCGTTTCATTGATAACGAGAAATCCCTGCGTCATCGAGGAAAACATCGCGCTCATCGCAGCACCGGCGAGCGTCAGCTTCATTGGTGTTAATCCTTCACGGCCAATTGAGCTGATAATATATACAAATATAAAAGAAACAGCTGCACCCAGGAATGATACCCAGGTAAAAAACTGAAGATTACTTAATGAGAATAGGGAAACAGCGATTACGACCGCAAAGCCTGCTCCCGCATTGATCCCGAAGATTTCCGGAGCCGCAAGAGGATTATTCGTAAGAGTCTGCAGGAGTACCCCTGCAATCGCAAGGCTTGCCCCCACCGCTGCCGCTATTAAAGCACGCGGCAAACGTACAGACTGAATAATGATATGCTCATTAGAACCATCAAAGACGGTAAAAGCATCGATCGCCATTTTCCAGGTTGTGTTCGTATATCCGTATACAATGCTGAAACCCATCAATATTAATAGTAAGATTATGGCGAAAATTAAACCCGCCCATCTTTGGGTGCTGTTTTTTAATAGCATAATAAAAACCTTCCTACACATCATAAAATAAGGCTACTTTACAAGTTTCAGTCTATTGCACTATATACATGCTGTCAATGAGTTTGAGAATCATTTTCACTTAGATTGAGACTAAGTTCAAAAAACGGACATCATTTCTCAAAGGACTTTAGTTAATGTGACTATTAAAGAACATTATGGCGTTCACAAAACGTTCAATTTAACTGATAATCATTTTCAATTAATCGTTGACATCCTTCGAAAACCATTTTAATATAAAAGCAGCAAGTGATAATGATTATCATTTCCATTACATATTTGGAGGAAATAAACATGAGATTTAAACACCTATTATCATTACTAACCATTTTAACTTTGCTCTTTTTGGCCGCTTGCGGAAATACCAATAATGATGAGCAGTCAGCAGAAAAAGAAGATGAAGGAAAGAAAACAGAAGATACTAGCTACACAGTGGAACATGCAATGGGAACAACCACTCTAGAGAAAACTCCTGAGAAAGTCGTTATTTTAACGAATGAAGGAACCGAAGCACTTCTTTCCATGGGCGTGACTCCTGTAGGTGCTGTGCAGTCTTGGACTGGCAAACCTTGGTACGAGCACATCTCTAAAGAAATGAAGGACGTTCAGGTTGTTGGAACAGAAAGTGAAGTAAATATCGAAGCGATTGTTGCCCTGCAGCCTGATTTGATCATCGGAAATAAAATGCGCCAGGAAAAAATCTATAATCAATTAAATGAAATTGCCCCTACTGTTTTTGCGGAAACATTACGCGGAAACTGGAAAGAAAACTTTGAACTTTACGCTAAAGCTCTTAATAAAGAAGAAGAAGGCAAAAAGGTCATCGCTGACTATGATAAGCGTATTGAGGATATCAAGGGAAACCTTGGAGATAACCTAAGCCAGGAAGTTTCGATTGTCCGTTTCATGGCTGGTGACGTCCGTATCTATCATAAGGATTCCTTCTCGGGTGTCATCCTTGATCAAATCGGCCTTGCCCGTCCTGAAAGCCAGAATGTAGCCGATTTTGCTGAAAAGAACGCAACAAAAGAACGCATCCCGGCAATGGACGGCGATGTCATGTTCTACTTCACCTATGAAACAGGCGACGGCGAAGCAAGCCAGCTTGAAAAGGAATGGATTGAAGACCCGCTCTTCAAAAACCTGAAAGTTGCCCAGGAAGGCAAAGTATACAAAGTGGACGATACAATCTGGAACACAGCCGGCGGCGTCATCGCGGCAAATCTATTGTTGGATGACATCGAGGAATATTTAGTGAAATAAGAAAAAAGGGAATCTGGCACTCGAGTGTCGGATTCCTTTTTTTGTATCAAAATACCTTCACCTCTTTCTCCCCAAGAACATATAGTAAGAAAAATCCATATTTATGGGCTCCTGTCACGGTCAGTTTGTGAGGGTAGACATAATTGTGAGGTGGACACTATGAATGGCTTTAATTATCGACATCTGCCTGGGCCTTATTGGACAAAAGATACTCGAGTCGGGAGAATAAGAGTTACGACTGAACCAACTCCATTGCGAGTGGGAACGGAAAACCTGCCAAGAAGGAGACAATTATGGGTCGTGAATGATTCCTCTACTTATATTTATCATTCTTCTGACCCTGATTTTTCGATTGAAAAAGGAAATTATATCTTTAATACTCCAGCTGAAATCATTGTGTATGACCTGGACCCTGATGAGGATTTAACGATTTATGCCAGGACGAAAGAATATCCTGTCTCAATAAGAATTTTCGAGGTGGTTTAATTATGGCGCTGACAAGTATTCCATTTAGTGGCATGCCGTATTGGCTAGGTTTTGTTTTTGCGGGCCAGGCATTCACTCTTTCTCATCGGACCACCATTCCACCTGGACAGAGCCTCAACATTCAAATCACTACAGGCAAGGATACAATTACACATATCACCGATCGGAGAATAATAAGCCAGTCTGAACAATTGGGGATTAAGCTCTTAAAGAATCCCCGCTTTACTCACGGAAACAAAAAACTTCCGGCCATCAACCTTGATGACAGGTCAAAGATACAGGCAGCCACTTCTTTTTACGCAAATCCTGCCAATATCTATGGCGGAACGGTAATGGAAGAAACAATGATTCCGAGGTATGCCTATTCACAAGGCAGCGCTCCAATCGAATCCACATCCTACGAAAGAATACTTCAACTCGATAGCCATTATATTTTAATCATTCAAAATGAAGGAATATACCCAACAAACATCGCACTTAGCATGGCATTTTATGAGTCTGGCAATTAATAAATTGTTTCCATAAATAAGAGCCTATCCCACAGGATAAGCTCTTAATTTTACATATTGGTTTTCTTCAGGTTATCCCCTATATTTTATCGCTAACCCTTTTAAGAAATTGCGGGCAAATTTATCGCCGCATTCTTTGTAATTCTTGTGTCCCGGTTTCCGTAACAGTGCACCCAATTCCCCTTTTGTTACGGTGATTCCAGCTTTTGTAAAAATATCAAGCATATCCTCGCTTGTCAGTGCCAGGGCAATTTTCAGCTTCTTAAGAAGCATATTATTAATACTTTCATTAGTCAGCGCTGGAGTTTCGGGCTGTCCAGGTTTTGGATCTTGTTTTCCTCTTTTAAAAGTAATGAAGCCATTTAAAAATGACTCTAACATCCTATGATTGCACTTAATGTAATCTTCGTTTTCTTCTACATCAATCTCACCATAAACATCATCAGGTTTTTTGAGCATCTTCAGTACTTCTTCTTTAGTGACTTTAACGCCGCCGAGTTTGAAGATTTCAACCATATCGGTATTTTTGATATCCTGCGCGTATCTTAGTCGAATTAATATATCATTGTTCTCCATCTATAAACCTCCCATTACATTGCATATAAGGACTGCAGATTCACCTTTATGTATAATTTGCATCTTTAATATTATTAAAACACCTGTGCTCATTTTTTCTATCATTGAGCACAAGTATTATCCCACACGAACCCCTGCAATCCAAGCAATAATTAATGGGGAGCACCCTTTTTAAAAAATATCCGCTGAAAAAATTACCCCTTACCTGCCTGAAACCCAGGATATTGAGTCATGCCTCCATCAGCGAAGAGTGTTAGCCCCGTAACATAGCTGGCTTCGCTCGAAGCGAGCCAGACAGCGCACGCGGCAATTTCTTCTGGCTTGCCGATATAGCCCATTGGAATGAGCTCCACTACGCCTTTCTTCAATTCAGGATCATCAAATTTTTCAGCATTGATAGGTGTGTCGATCGCTCCCGGGGCAATGCAGTTCACACGAATTCCGTGCGGGGCGAATTCAAGCGCGAGCGTTTCGGTCATCAGCTTGACTCCGCCTTTACTGGCTGCATAATGGACGAAGTGCGGCCAGGGAATTTCCTGATGAACAGATGACATATTAATAATGGAACCTTTAATCTTATTCTCGAGCATATAGTCAATCGCTTCCCGGCAGCCTAAGAACTGTCCTGTCAAATTGGTTGAAATGACCTTATTCCAATCTTCGAGCGTGAGGTCCTCAGAAGGAACTTCATTTTCAATGCCGGCGTTATTGACCATGATATCCAATGAACCAAACGTGTTCACAGCATGGGCAATCATCCTTTTTATATCCTCTTCCTTCGTGACATCCCCCTGGATGGCACTTCCGCTTCCGCCTGCTTTTTCAATCGTCTCTATAATGCTCTGGACATCTTCATCCTCTTTAAAATAATTAATGACAACCTTCGCTTTTTCCGCGCCGAACCTCTCAGCCATCGCTCTCCCAAGTCCGGTTCCAGCTCCTGTAATGACTACAACTTTCCCTTCAAGATTTGGATACATTCCCATCGCTCCCTTATCTTTTTGTAACGCCCAATAATACGCCGCCCGCGATAATCAGCAAGCACCCAAGCAAAACCATCCAGACCTGTTTTTTACTCTTTCGTTCATTTAAAAAGAACAGCCCTCCGATGGTTGAGATGACAATCCCTGTCTGCGAAAGGGAAAAGCTTGTCGCAACGCCAATTTTTGGCAGAGCAAGTAAAAGCCCGAGATTTCCTGTACTCCATAGCAGGCCGGTCACAATATTTCGGACGGCATATTTGTTATATGGTTTATTGCGCATCGTCAGCAGCAAAGCACCCGTCAGCATCCCGATCGCCTGCGGCAAAATTGCTGCCCAGCCGTCAATATTAAACCAGCGGATCAATATGACATAACCGACAAAGCCAGCCGTCGACAGAAGCAAGACAAGGAATCCTTTTTTCAGACTCTTCGACTGCCCGCTGTCATTGCTTTGTTTGAGCGAGGTAAGCACTGCACCGGCAATAATCAGCGCAAGAGCACAGGTTCCAATCACGACGCTTGTTGTTGTTTCCCACTCCTTAAAAATAAACACGCCGAAAAACGTCGTGCCAATCAGCTGCAAGCCAGTCGACATCGGTGCGGTTTTCGCAACGCCTAAATAGCGGACGGCTCCAAACTGATTTTTCTGCCCAAGCGACCAAAACAAGCCTGAAATAAACCCGACGGTCCAAATAAGAGTCGACAAGTCCGGTCTCTTATAAATGAAAACCGCAATAGCAAATAACAATGCGCCGACTGTCGTTCCGAGTGTCTGGCTGTCTTCATCCCCGCCAAGCTTGTTGCTGACGAACACGATGCTGCCCCATGAAACAGCCGCGAGTAAGGCTAATAAAATTCCTGACATAGGCGATACCCCAATCTCATTTTTCCAAATTATGATATTAGATTGCGGTAATGAACAAAATCTTATTCTCTTATGGAATACGAAAGTGCTTAAAAAGGCTAATTTCTAAAAGACCAGGAATACTGCCCATAGCATAGCGGAAACAAAAAACCTCAGATGTTGAAGAGTATGGAAAACCCCAATTCACGAATATCGAATTCACGACAACAACTCGAGACTATGATTTTGGCAAGCTTCAAAATAATATTAGTAAATAATAAGAAATGCCGCCGGATGTGATAAACCGGCAGCATTTTTAATTACTTTTTTAAAACGCGCAAAATTACACAATTTACTTCCGAAGCAGCAAATAAATGAAGTATGGCGCACCAATCAGCGCAGTCATGATACCAGCCGGGATACCTTCTGGCTCAAGAATATTACGACCTATTGTATCAGCAAACAAAAGGAGCCAGCCTCCAATCAGCAGTGCGATTGGAAGATACAATTGATTTCTTGGCCCAATTAACGCCTTTGCCAAATGAGGCGCCATCAGCCCGATAAATGCGATTCCTCCTGTCACCGAAACGGCAGCTGCAGCCAGGGCAACCGCTGTCATTAGAAGCACGAGTCTCTCTTTTTCAATCGATAAACCGACACCTATAGCGACTGGATCGTTCAGGTTAAGAAGATTCAACCGATTTGCCTTATAGAGAATGAACGGAATTAAAACAGCTAGCCATGGCAGTATCGCCCATATATATGGCCAGTCTGCTCCCCATATATTACCGGCAAGCCATCTTGCAATGAAGTCTACTTTTTGGCGCTCTGCAGATGAAATAATTACTATCATCGCCCCTGATAAAGCCATGGAAAATCCAATTCCCACAAGAATCAATCTGACTGGCTGCAAGCCCAGGCCTTTTTTATACGAAAAGAGGTAGATGAGCATGGCAGTGAGCAATGCCCCAAGAAATGCAATGACAGGAAGCATGTAGGTAAACGATCCAGCATCGATTGGAAAATACAGAAAGAAGACCGCAATCCCTAATCCTGCTCCTGTGTTTATTCCGATTATCCCTGGATCTGCCAGATCATTTCTAGTCAGCCCCTGCAATACGGCCCCGGAAATAGCCAGTGCCATTCCAGCGAGAATGGTCACCACTATACGCGGCAGACGGATTGAAAACAGAACGAACTCTTCTTTAAATGTTCCCTCGCCAAAAATGGTTGGGATAATCCGATTATAGGACACGGATGAGTAGCCCAATCCAAGGCTCACAATAATGGTTAACACAATCAGCACTAGCAGCACACTTATGATGATTCTTTGTTTCTTCATGATTGAAGGATGAATCATACGATATTCCTCCCTCCTTTATGTACAACAAACAGGAAGAAAGGCAAACCCAGCATCGAAACAACTGCGTATATAGGCGTTTCATAAGGTGCATTGATGGTACGTCCAATAGTGTCAGCTAAAAGCATAAAGGATGCCCCGATTATAGCTGACATTGGCAGTACAAACCGATAGTCGGTGCCCACCACCATTCTGACTATATGCGGAATCATTAAACCAATGAATGCCATATTTCCAACAAGGGCAACCGATGACCCGGCAAGCAGTACGATTACAATAAATAAAACGAATTTAATCTGGCTGGTCTTTTGACCCAACCCAACAGCAACCTCTTCATTTAAGCTTAAAATCGTCAGTTGCCTTGCGAGATAAAAGGAGACTCCGATTCCAATGACGATAAACGGAATAATCACCTTGAGCTGGCTCCATGAAGTACCCATTAAGCCGCCAGCCGTCCACATGGATACATCCTTGGAGATTTTAAAATACAACCCTATTCCTTCTGCAACCGCATATAAAAATGCCGAAACCGCAGCTCCCGCCAGAACAATCCGCAAAGGAGAAAAGCCTCCCTTTTTCATCGCTCCAATACCGAACACCATGATCACACCTATTGCCGCTCCTATAAAGCAGGCAATGGTAATGGTCATATATCCAGCTCCCGGTATAAGAGCCATAGTCAAAGCTAAAGCAGCATTGGCCCCAGCCGTTAAACCCAGCAAACCTGGGTCAGCAAGCGGGTTCCTGGTCAGTCCTTGCATGATGGCACCTGAGACTGACAGGGCTGCACCGACTACAATTGCAGCTACTTCACGAGGCAGACGGATTTCACGAATCATTATAATAGTGTCAGTTTTCAAATTGGAAGTGAGGGAAAGCCAGATTTCTTTTATACTCGTATCCGCCGCACCAAAAACCATAGCAGCCATAAAAGAGCCTAACAAAAATAACAATCCTAATATGAACTTATACAGCAACGTAAGAGAGCTTTTCTGTTTCAATATGAACATCTCATCTTTCCGATAACAACAAGAGGAATTCTCTAAAAGAATCCCTCCTGTTATCTATTTGTTTAGAAATGATTTTTTAAAGAAATCAAGCTGATACTCAAGAGTTAGCGGGTCATTGAAGTAAAACTCTTTTGCATTCGCCTCAAACACACGATTGTTCTTTACAGCCGGGATATTTTTATATGTTTCTGTTTCCTGGAAGGAAGTATCACCTTCGGCATTTTTACTGAAGATTACGTAATCCCCGGCAAAATCCGATAGAACTTCTGGAGAAATCGCATAGTATCCCTGTTCAAGAGCCATCTCTTTAACTTTTTCAGGCATATTCAACTTCATTTCCTGATAAAGGATTTCGGTGCCCCTTGCCCAGTTGTCACCGAAAACGTATAGCTCTTTGTCGAAGTTTTCTATTACAGAAACCGTTGCGTCTTCGCCGATCTTTGCTTTGATTTGTTCACCTGCTGCTTTTGATTCTGCCTTAAAATTCTCAATCCAGCTTTTTGCTTCTTTTTCCTTGTTTAAAAGCTTACCAATTTCCAGGTGTTGAGACAGGTAATCCAGCTTTCCATATGTGAAAGTTACGGTAGGGGCTATTTCCTTTAATTTATCGACATTTTTAATGGTGGAAAGTCCGATAATCAGATCCGGGTCCAGCTCTATGATCTTCTCTAGGTTCTCATCTGTTACTTCTTCAACATCCTTCAATTTTTCGAACCGAGGATTCATCTTTGACCAAGAATCGACTCCAACCATTTTTACGTCGAGTGCCATTACATTGCCGGCAAACGATGAAAGGACAATGACTCTTTCTGGATTTGCAGGTACTTCTACAGGTCCGCTTTCAGCTTGATACGTGATTTTTTCAGGCTGCTCATCTTTCTTTTTGGCGCTTGATTTTTCATTTGATTGTCCTCCGCAAGCACTAAGAATGAGCACCAGCATAAGCAGATATGGCAGTAATTTTTTCATCTTTTTCTTCTCCCTTTAATAAGTTGTAAGTTATGCAAATCGGTTTGTTTGTGCGAGGATCCCTTCCAATTTCCGCATCAATCTGGAAAACTTCCTTCAGCACTTCCCGGTTTATTACTTCCTCATTTGTACCGGTCTTCACGACTTTTCCTGCTTTCATTGCCACAATGTGATCTGCAAAGCGGGCGGCCTGGTTCAAGTCATGCAGAACCATAACGATGGTACGCCCCTGCTCGCTATTCAGCTTTTGCAGGAGTTCCAGAATTTCAAGCTGATGGGACATATCCAGATATGTAGTCGGTTCATCAAGGAAAATCATTTCTGTTTCCTGAGCGAGCGCCAATGCGATCCAAACACGCTGCCTCTGGCCCCCGGATAATGAATCCACCGGGTCGTATTTATACCCTGCCGTTCCCGTTACTTCCATGGCCCAGTTTATAACGTCAACATCCTTTTTTGTCAGCCTCCCGAAGCCTTTTTGATAAGGGAACCGACCGTATGAGACTAGTTCTCCTACCGTCAGGCCGGCCGCACTTTCCGGAGTCTGAGGAAGGATCGCCATTTTTTTCGCGAGACTCTTGGTGTCTTCACCGGTGATACTTGCCCCATCCAGGACGATGGATCCAGATTGATGTGAAATGATTCGAGTCATTGCTTTTAATAACGTTGATTTTCCGCATCCATTGGGCCCAATGATCACAGTTATTTTTTTATCTGGAATTCCAATTGTCAAATTGTTTACAATTGCTCGTTCCCCATAATCAACTTGTAATTGATCTGTGTAAAGCCGAACCATTATCATGCCTCCCAAATTTTTAAAATTATAATTGATAATGATTATCAATATCGTTTATACTCATACTATAAAACTCTTTTATTATCCCGTCAATGAACATTTTGTGAAAAAGAAGGAATAAGGGGTGCTAACAATGCTCGATTTTGAAATATATGACCTTACGATTATTGGTGGAGGACCTGCTGGGCTTTATTCTGCATTTTACGGCGGCCTTAGGGAAATGAAGACGAAAATCATAGAAGCGCGGCCTGAATTGGGAGGGAAAATTCACGTCTATCCTGAAAAAGTTATATGGGATGTCGGGGGTATAGGACCTACCACAGGTGCAAGGTTAATGGAACAGCTTAAGGAACAGGCTTTAACTTTTAATCCTGATGTAGTATTGGGGGAAAAGATCGTTTCGATTTCTCGCAGCAAGGAAGGGTTCTTTATTTTAAAAGCCGAGTCAGGCATGACCCATTACTCGAAATCTGTCATTGTCGCCATTGGCTCCGGTATTTTAAAACCTCAAAAACTTAAACTCGAGGGCGCTGATCGCTTCGAGGTATCGAACCTGCACTACACGGTACAGTCACTTAAACAATTCAAAAACAGAACGGTAGTGATTTCAGGTGGAGGCAATTCGGCTATTGATTGGGCGAATATGTTAGAACCTGTTGCCAAAAAAGTTTACGTTGTTCATCGAAGAGATTCATTGACAGGCCATGAATCCCAGATATCGCAGCTGATGAACAGTTCGGTCAAATGCGTTTTCACCTCTTCGATAACTAGATTGATTGCTGGAAAGGAACTTAGTTCCATAGAGCATGTAGAAGTAACAAACAATGAAACGGGTGAGATTACTCTCATCCAGGTTGACAATGTCTTAGTCAACCACGGGTTTGACCAGGATGCTTCCTTACTGCAAAACAGCGAACTGGATGTTGATTTAATCGATCAATTCTTCATCGCCGGAACCCCTGCCAGTGAAACCTCTGTTCCTGGACTTTTTGCGGCCGGAGATATATTGAAGCACGACGGAAAAGTGAATTTAATCGCAGGTGCCTTCCAGGATGCAGCCAATGCCGTGAATAAGGCAAAACAATTCATAGAACCTGAAGCCGCATCGGCTGCAATGGTTTCGTCACATAATGAAGTATTCTCTAAAAGGAACAAAGAATTGATTATGCAAATGGTAAGGTGAATTAGCATTTGGCAAAGCATTATTCCTTTATGTCTAACGAAAAATTATATATGATCATTTGTAATAACTTAAAAGGTAGGGATATCGATGAATTATGTTTTGGAAACAACCACTCCTGAAAAAACAATCACACTGGATGCTGCGATTAATGGCCAGTACACCATGGTCGTATTTGTCCGCCACCTTGGCTGACCGGTTTGCAGAGCTTATCTTGCGCAGTTGCGCGAGCGAATCAGTGAAGTAGAAGCAAAAGGTTTTCAAGTCATTGCCATTGCCCCATCTAAAGGAACGTTTATCAAGCAATTCCTTGACCAGTTCGGACCCTTCCCATTCCTGATTTTCGGTGATCCTTCACGGAATGCTTATAAAGCCATGGGCCATAAAACAATGCCGAAATGGAAGCTGCTAGCCAAAGCGGGCTTCGGATTTGTCACTGGCCAAGTCAAAAATTTTATTCCTAAGAACGAAATGCAAAAGGAATTTGTTATGAAATCGATGAAAACACAGGACGTTTACATTCAGGGTGGCACGTGGCTCTTTTCAACAGAGGGGAAAATCTTGTGGAAGCATATCGATGAATCACCGGAGGACCACGCAAAGATCGATGATGTCCTGCGGCAAATGGGGCAATTTTAATTAGAAAAGCGGAGGAGCCTTGGTCAGCCCCGACAAGCGCTGGAGGGCCGACCGGTGAAGTCGTTCTTTGACTTCATTGGGCGGACCGAAGCGACTCGAGGGGCTAGGCGCTGGAGCTGGACATTTCTCGAAGTGAAATTTATCCTTTCTTATTCTCTCAAAAAAAAAAACGCTGATCAGCTTATCCCATGATCAGCGTTTCTTATTTTCTTCTTTATCTGAAGCTTGTTCAAAAAGTTGAGAAATGTAACCATTCAGCTCAAAACCATCTTCATTCATAAATTCTTTAATCTGTTTCATCATAATTACCTCCGAATTTTTATGTTGTTGATTATAGTATTCCCGCTCTAGCAAACTTTTATTCAACCAATTTATAGAAAGTTTGGCAGTCTATGAATAAAAGTTTTCATAAGAAGTTTGCCAGTCTATTAATCAGACGTCAGGAGGTGTTAAAAAGTTGCAAAATTTAAAATTATTTATTCAACTTCCACATGCTGTAGTTTAGCTGGAGGGCATAGGCAACCCAGATCACATATGGCACCATGATTCTGCCGGCTATTTTGTCTTTCTGATAGTATTGATAAGTGGTTAACGTGATCATGCCTAGCAGTAAGGCAATCTCCGCAAATGCCGCCCCGCGCAGCTTCCATTTGAAAAATAAGAATGACCAGAGGAAATTCAGCCCCAGCTGGACATCATACAGCGTGTTGGCCGTTGCTGTTGGTTTCTTTTTCATCGAAACACGGTAATTGGCGAGTCCCATCGTCGCGTAGAGGCCAGTCCAGACCACGGGAAAAACCCACGATGGCGGAGCATAATCCGGCTTTTTCAGCTTGCTGTAAATCTCTTTCGCATTCTTCGTCGCGATCATCCCAGTCACCATCCCGCCAACGACCGGAATCAGCAGCTCCTTGACCAGCTTGCCTTTATCCATTTTTCCATCAACTGATAAAATACTCATAATCTCACCCGCCTTTCTTATACTTTTTCCAAAATCTCAGTAAAAAAACACATTATATATATAAAGTAACGACAATAATCTGTAAAAAATAAATCAATGGGAACTTTTTTACATTGTGTTCGTAATAGTATTATGGAGGTGTTTGAAAATTAAAAAAATATTTAAGTATTCACGTTTATCAATGTCACTGCTTTTATTAGGAATTATTTTATTTCTTGCCGGCTGTTCTTCAGATGTAGAGTCCAAAACACAAGATCAGAGCATCACCACTATTAAAACTGTCCTGGAGCATCAGTTCACAGGACCAGATCAAGAATTTGTTGAGGGATTAGACAATACCGAAAAACTTGAGCAATATTATGAGGAACGCTATAAGGCATATTTTACTGATGAAATGGATAATAAATTCATTTCAGCCCATGCTTATGATTACCTCCTTATGGCACATAATAACGGTCAGCAAATAAAGGTGGATACAGTCAGTGTTGAACGCGAAAAATCCACAGAAGGTTCTTATTCTTTTAAAATGGCGGTCTTGTATGGAGAAGATGGAAGTAATCAAAAGTCTGCTGAAGTTTCAGGAAAAGTAATTTTCAATAAAGAAGGCAAAATAACTAGTATTAAATACTTAAATGATGGCGGATTATCAGAAGAGTTGAGTAATTCATGATGTTTAGTTCGCCTCTGTAAAAAAGGAAGCATGAGAATCTTCTTCCCATGCTTCCACAACATTTTATACCCCCGCACTCAGCCATACTTCCATCGCGGCCTCAAGCTCATTATTTAAAAACTGCTTTCTGCTGTACAACTCATTCAACTCTTCATAATCCTGTTTGATTCCCATGACTAAATCGAGCTCCGATATTTCTTTTTCAAGGCTTTCGATTTTCCTTAAAAGTTGTGCGGCAGGGTCCGCTTGTGGCTGCTGCACCTTCTCTTTTTTCTCTTTTAAAACTGGCGCCAGCTCGCCGATGGCCGCTTTCTCCCGCTTATAATCATCGTAATTCCCCTGATAACTATTCAGTCCAAAGTCTTCAACCGCAATCACACGCTCGCCGATTTTATTGATAAAATAGCGGTCATGCGAGATGAAGAATATCGTGCCTTTGAAGTCCTCCAGTGCGGCCTCGAGCGTTTCGATCGAATCGATATCAAGGTGGTTTGTCGGTTCATCGAGGATCAGCAAATTGATATCCTGGAACATCAGCATTGCCAGCTTGAGCCTGATTCGCTCCCCGCCTGACAGGAACTTCACCTTTTTGAAGACACTTTTTTTATAAAACATGAACTTCGCCAGGTATTCGCGTGCCTTCCCTTCGACGATTGAAATGCCTTCACGGAAGCACTCAAGAACCGTCAGTTCTTCATTTTCAAATTCAATCTTCTGCGGCAAATAAGCCGCCATCACATTCGCGCCTAACTCAACCACACCTGCATCCGGCTGCTCCTCGCCTAAAAGCATTTTAAGAAAGGTCGTCTTGCCACTGCCGTTCGGACCAACTATCCCCACTCTTTCACCGTAATGAATCATCAAATCGGCCCCGTCAAAAATCACCTTATCTTCATATCGCTTCGAAAGTCCAATCGCCTTGATCGTTTCCTTTCCAGACCGCATCGCATCGTTGAAATTCAGCCTCATATTCCGTCGCTCAAAAATCGGCTTATCAATGCGATCCAGTTTATCAAGCTTCTTCTGGATACTTGCCGCTCGCCTGAAGAACTTGTTGTTGTCCGCCCGCATCGCCCAGTCCCTCAGGCTCGTTACCTGCTTCTCCATGTTGTTGACCTTTTTTTGCTGCTCGCGGAAATGCTCATATTGGACACGCATATTCTCTTCTTTCTGGCTGATAAAAGCTGAATAGTTGCCCTTATAGCTAATCGATTCCATGTCCTCGATTTCCACGATTTTATTGACAACATTATCGAGGAAATAGCGGTCATGCGAGACAATCAGCACAATTCCTTTATAACCTTTCAAAAAGCCTTCAAGCCATTCGATAGAGTCCATATCCAGGTGGTTCGTCGGCTCATCGAGCAGCAGGATGTCCGGCTGGTGAATCAGAATCTTCCCTAGCCCAACGGTCGTTTTTTCTCCGCCGCTTAATAAGTCAAAATCCTTTTGCAAAAAGCTATCTGTAAACTTAAGACCGGTGCAAACCTTGCTTAATTTTTCCTCACGTTCATATCCGCCCTTAGCTTCAAACAAATTGACGATGTCACTGTACTTATTTAATGCTTTTTCCAGTGCCTCATCCTCTAAACTTTGCATTTGCCCCTCTAATTCACGCATCTGCTTCTCGATGCCATCGATTTCTTCAAATGCCAGGTTCAGCACATCAATCACTTTCAACCCTTCCGGATATGATGGCATTTGCTCGAGGTAGGCCATTGTCGCTCCCCGAGGCCTGTGAATCAGACCTTCATCATAACCAGGACTCGAAGTTTGCGGGTAACCCGGATAGTAATGCATCGGCTCGATCCCCGCAATCAGTTTCAGAATCGTACTCTTCCCGCTGCCATTCGCACCGACAATCCCAACCCGGTCCCCTTCAAAGGCCTCCAATGTAAAACTATTCACGACAAGCGTCGCTTCCATATATTTTTTAATACCATGCACTTTTAGTTCGAACATACTTAATTCCTTCTTTCATCCATAATGAAGCTACGCCTTTTATGGACAGCACAAAGAAGAACTCATTTACTATTTAATTTTCCGCCATAAAAAAAACCGTAAGAAGAAAGCTCTTCTTACAGTCTTGAATCCACCGATTTTCAGCACAAAAAAACCTGTGCCAAAACATACGTATCCCGATTCAGTAAAGTAAGTTTCCTTCTAATTGCCTCAATTCCATAAAGAGCATAACAAATAAACCTACATAAAATAGGTGTTTATATACTCAATACAAAACCCTTATTAATTTTCAAAAATTAATAAATTAGCAATTAGTTGGTTCCATAAACTTACTTTCCCTCCTCGAACATTTGCTTAATTATCTCACTTTTTCATAAATTTGTAAATTCAAATTTACCCTCTGAATTTTAAGGCCAATCCTTTCAGGCGAACTTATCACAGAAGCACAGGGACGTACCCTTTGCTTCTTTGGGTTCACCGTAAAACATCGCAATCCGGTAAAGCTTCTCATAATCGGAAGCATTAGATACATTCCTAAGCTTCCACTCAATCAAGCTCCCATAATCCAAGTTTCCCCTTGGCCGGAATAAAGGTTTCCAACATCTTCATATCCTGAACTTCCCAGACATAACCTCCCACTTTATAGTCACCCAAGAAATAGTCATTGCCTGATACCACCCTTCCATCTTCCAACACTGCCCGCGTATCTTTGTTTTCCGTTACCTTCAAACAATTTTCAAGCTTGCATATAGCAATGATCATGCCAGTTGGAAGATTCTCTATTGTGTATCCATGCTTTAAGAGCAGCGACTGGATTGCCACATGACTGCAGACAGCTTTATCTATTTTTTTGCTTGTATGGATCGCCAGCGGCCCGCGATACTTCGTACTCCATGACCTTGTTTCATATTGGGCCTCTCGAAGGACAAAAAGACTTGCCCAAGGCTGAATCATGGATAAAACCTTCATTCTAACAGCCTCCTGCCTATGAAAGCCTTTTTGTCTATAGCGTATCCCGGTAACCCAATATTATGAACGAAGGGCGAAAAGTTGGGACGCATGCGAGAAACAGTATGAAACCTTTAAATTTTTTGCGGCAAAAAAGCCTTATCCATCAAAAGGATAAGGCCCTGATCAATATAACTCAGGTGAAAACAAACATAAGTAAAAATTAATCCTACCCTTGCATCTTTTGCCCCTTCAGATTGGCTTCGAATAAATCGATGATTTCCAAGAACCGTTCCGCTTCCCTGAAAGTGTGATCAGCTAAAAGAGGATGGATATTACTTTTAATACGACACGCCTCGATTAATTCTCTGGCTGTTTTCTTGAAATCCCTCAGTGACGCAACCGATACTCTATTTTGATCCAGCATTTGATCCAGAATCGGCACTGTTTCTGATTGTGGCCGCATTGAATCTAAATCAACTGCCTGAAATACCAATTGATCAAAATCATGACTGAATTCCTTCGCCTGTTCGACGAGCTTTCTTTCCGAAGGATCTAAAAGGTGTCCGATAAATTTAGCGTGATCGGCCATTATTTTAAGGAAAAAGACATTCTCTGCGATAATTGACTCAGGCTCAGGGGCCAACTTCCCTGCATTCAGTTCTTTTAATCGATTAGCAAAATAAGCTGCTTCCCGGCTAATATGATCGATTAACAATGGGAAGTTATTGGAGCGAATTTCACACCGTAAAGTTAAACCCAAAACTTTTCTCTTGTAGGCCCAAATAGCAGCCGCTGCTTGATAAACCTCATTGTTAAACGCTTGAACTTGACGCAAATCTGAGTTTACCGAAAACCTGGCCAGTTTCTCCTCGATTCGTTCAAACAGTGCAATAAACTGCTGTGCCTCTGCAATCAACTGTTTCTGTTCATAGGTAAACCCCAAGCTTAGAAATAAGGCATGTTCTTTCATAATCCTTGACCAAAATGCAATTTCGTCTAATGACCGCGCAACAATTGGATTTGCCAATTCATCACCCCTTTATCAAACTCCGACACACCATATATATGATTTATTTTCAGCCCTTAGACTTTCGAAATAAATATGGCAAGCACAGCTGATGATTTGAGAGTCCGTAATGCAGCAGCTTTACCCCTATCTAAGAATGGAGACTACCTTTCTAAAGAAAAAAAAGCAGCCTAATCCATTACTGGATAAGACTGCTATAAATAAAACCAATGTGGCCTTCGGAACAATAATACTTGCTCATCATTCAAAAAATGTGATGACGACCATTAATGAAAACAAAATTGTTATATAGTTTACAGAATAGATAAAGTTCATATGAGCCCATTTAAGTTGATCTTTCATAAAATACCTGCTAATACTCATTCCCAGCCAGCCAACATTTAATAAGGTAGCTAAAAAAATAAATGGTGTTCCGAGCGATTCTAAAAAAAATGGCAGCGGAAGCAAGCAGCCTATATATAATACAATTTGCTTTTTTGTGTTACTAAATCCGCGCACGACCGGAAGCATAGCCACTCCTGCAGCTCTATATTCATCGCATTTCTTCATTGCAATCGCAAAGGTATGGGGCATCTGCCAAATAAATAAGATAAAAAACAATACAATTGGTACGATGTGAAGAGCTGAATCGATTGCTGCCCAGCCAATTAACGGAGTAACTGCTCCAGATACACTTCCAATTAGAGTATTGAATGTATATCTCCGCTTGGACCACATTGTATACAGAACAACATAGGTAAACCAGCCAGCAAGGGCATAAATTGTCGCTTCAACTGTTGTAAATAGTAAAAGGATAAATCCGATGATTGTTAAGATGATTCCCATTGTTAACACGACATTCAGCGTAATCGCACCTGTCACTGTTGGCCTTTTTTTCGTCCGATCCATTACAGCGTCGATATCAGCATCGTACCAATTATTAAGGACAAGGGCTCCGGCCATGACTAAGGTACTTCCAATAATCGTCAAGATCACAATATCTAATTTGTCTGTAATTGATGTATTTGTAAAATACATTGCTAACCATAGACCTGTAAAAACAGGCAGGACATTAGCAATTAGAACAATCGCTTTAAACAGGGACATTAAATCAGAGAGGAAGTTCGAACTGCTTTTTGTATTTAATTTTTGTTGAGATAGAATCATATGCTCACATCCATCCCCTAGAATTTTATCCATCTATCAAATAGTAATAGAATTCTGCGAATCCTATTTACTAGACTATTCACTTTTATTCATATTGTGAAGGATCTACTGCGAAAACATAGATCAAATAGATGACCATACAGATTGCCATCGTAATAAATCCCCACCCGAGGATAATTTGGTCAATGACTAAATAATTGTTGCACAGCTGGGCGTTTGATTGTATATACAACCACCCCATCCCGAGAAACATGACGGTAAACAGGGTTATGATATTGTTCTTCGCAGGCTTGCTAAGTTTTTTCCAGCTGTCACGAAGCGGGACTCCCGCCAAAAATGGCAAACTGATAAATTTAAATATCTCCACACTTTGTACGGTCAATGCTTCATCCATTGTACGCGGCAGCATCCAATATGCGATTATGATGATAAAGAGGAGTATTCCAGGTACTCCATTTTGATTATACTTAGCGAAAAATTGAGGAAACCGCTGCTGAAAAATACGTGCCATTAAAAAACCGGCAATGACTAACATTGGCATTTGCATATGCATGTGAACAATCATGACGGATTCCATTAAATTTGCAACCGGAGGAAGCATTAATCCGATTAAAAGGAAAAGGCCGAATAAAAATTGAGTCATCGTTTACTCCTCCTTGTCTGCTTCCATGATATTCACTAACTTATCCGCCGCTTCTGTTACCTTCGTAAAGTCCATGACATCTACTAAAGCTCCTTGTTGATCTACTAAATAGAAGGCTGAATTATGAGCGAAATTCCCATTACCATCTGGAATGACAATGACGCCGAACTTCTTTAGCAAGGTATCCAATTGTGCTTGCTCAGGGATTCTTGCCATTCTCCATGTCTCCCCATCACTTTTAAATAAATCCTTATACTTATCTAATGTGGCGGGGTCATCTCTAGCTGGGTCAAAGCTTATGCTTAAAAATACAATATCTTTGCCTAAATATTCACTTGGGATCAAATCATAAACTTGAGACATATTTTCTTCTAACTGAATACAAATAGTCGTACAGCCTGTATAAATAAATGTAATAAATACATATTTGCCTTTGAATTCAGAAATAGAATAAGTCCGCCCTTCACTATCCTCAAATGTTACATCAGGAAATTCTGGCTGATCCTCGATTAGCTTTGTCACTCGTGCCGATTCAGCTGTATACGCGGTAAATCCATCTGTCCCAACATAAAACAAAATTAGTCCAAACACCAAAACCAAGATACTAGAAACTTTAGTTTGCCGATTTTTGATCACGGAGATCACTTCCTATTTTATTTGGGGACTATTTTAATCCTGGCTGTTGATTTCCCACAGCCTATTTGAAAGAGATAGCTCAAAATCATGAGCTATCTCTCTAAAATAATTACCAGGTCTTAAATGGTGGTGATCCAGGAGGTGCATTCATAATCATATCAACAATTGGGAGGACATAGGCCATTGAAACAACGATTAACATGAGGATGACCCAGACACCCCAGCGTTCTGTCCAATATGGAGTTTTTTCTGCTCCTGCTTCCTCTTCTGCAATTGGAAACTCTGTTACTCCTTTTGGTGCGAAGAACATGAGATTAAATACTGCATACACTTGCAGAATGACGGCAATAAGCAATAATGTTGCTCCGATACCTACGGCTGCCATATATGGATTCCATCCAAGTGTTTCTGCGAAGTTCCCATAAGTTGTAAAAGAAGTTCTTCGCGGTGAACCGAATAGTCCCACAATGTGCATAGAAATTGCCATGATCACCATACCAATTGTCCAAACAATCGTTTGAATCACACCTAATCTGTTCATTGCTGGTGTTAATACTCGTTTTGAAAGATATGGAACTAACCAGTAACTAATGCCGAAGAATGTCATGATCACTGACATACCTAGTGTTATATGGAAATGCCCAACAACCCACATCGTATTATGGACAACCTGGTCTAATTGGTTTGTACTTTGGGCAATACCGCCTGCTCCAGCTGGGATGAAGGCCACCATCGCGATAAATGGAGCCAGGAAGCGAACATCTCCCCATGGCATTTTTTTATACCAGCCAACTAAGCCTTTTCCACCCTTCGCTCTTGCCGTACGTTCAAACACCCTAAACATAGCGTAAGCAGTCATTAATGAAGGAAATCCGATTGCCAGGCTCATGAATACATGCATATATTTGATAGATTCAGAGATACCAGGGTCAATGATCTGATGGTGAAAACCACCCGTAATGTTCATAATCACTAAAGGAATGACAACCATGCGAGTTAAAAGATCACTCCATCGGTTGCCGCCGATTATTTTTGGTATGATGACATACCAGGCGGATACGGCTGTTAAATACCAAATGTTTACGGCTGTATGCCCAAACGCCCAGAATAGTGTACGGGCGAGCAATACGTTTATGCCATCTACCCATCCAAGTGTCCAAGGAATGATCATGAAAATGACTTCAACCGCAACAAATGCCGTTGCGCCAACTAATAAGACAAAGACGCCAGTTGCAAAGAAAGCCAGAATCGGAAGATGTTCTCCCTTGTGATTCCTTCTCCAATTCGCGACTTGTGTAAATGCTCCAAATGAGAGCATCCATACACCTAATACAATAAAGACTAAACCAAAGTAAAACATTGGGGACGCGGCCATTGGCGGATAGAAGGTATACATAACTGAAGCTTCATTCCTTAAAATCGGAATGACTGCCAATACAAAACCGAAAATCTTCATCCAAAAGCCAATCCATGCCATCTTCCTTACTTTAGGCAGTAATCCTCCTAATGTATGTGAGAGTCCGGCATAAAAATAACCAATTGTGAAAAATGCTGATAATACAACGACTAGTAATATTCCATGAGCTGTCAGTACTTGATAATAGTTAAGCCATGGCGGCAATTGCAGGACACCAGCACGATTCAACCCTTGCAACAATCCAAGAAAACCGCCCAGCAGTAATGCGATAAAAGCTACAGCTAAATATGATTTCGATATTCTGGCATCTTCAAGGCTGATCCCTAATACTTGATTTGTTTTTTGTTTAAATGATGTTGTTTTTAATGCAGGCTGCACTTTCATTCCCCCCTTTTATTTAACGATGATTTTTGTACTCATTGCTTGATGTCCCGCGCCACAATATTCATTACACAACACCAAATATTCTCCCGGTTCATCAAACTTTTGCGATATCTTTTGGATATGCCCCGGCATAACCATTGCGTTTAAATTCGTATTTGCCACTTGGAATCCATGAACAACGTCTTTTGAAGTCAACGTGAAATGGACAGTGGAACCTGCCGGTACTTCAATTTCCATTGGTGTAAAGCTAAACACCTGCAGTGTCATGACGACTTCATATTCATTTTCGCCAATTTGCTTAATCCCAGGCTGGTCAAACGGAGCCGTTTGATCGACCTTTTTCGGGTCAATCGTTTCTTTATGACTTGGCGGCCCCATTCCCAGTGCAACTGCTTGATATCCTGTAAAAATCATAAATCCCATAATCATCCCAAAGCTTAAAAATAGCCAGATTTTTTCATCCAAATGCATCTTCATCGTCGCTCCCCCTCCTATACCCTCGCCATATATAATCCGAATAACACAAAGTACGTAGCAAGAATGACTGCTCCTACAACTCCAACTGAAATCCAGGTGCCTATCTTAGATGTTGCGTCAACAGGAACATTAACATTTTCGTCCTGCACTTCTTGATGAGTATTCACTTCCGTCCCTTTCATTGAAATCCCCCCTTTGCTTTCTTACCCTCATCATAATTGCGAATGATTATCAATGTAGTGAGGCAAATCACATATAAAACCCCTGGGAGTAATAAGAATTTTTCCATAAAAAAGAAGCAAAGGGACGTACCCTTTGCTTCTTGGGAGAGGGAGACTCGGGGACGGTGCTTGCGTCTCATTCGAGAATCGAAATACCATTATCAGTTCGTAAAATTCGCGCTAAAAAAAGAGCCTTATCCACCAATGATATGCTCCCCTTTAGGTAGACAGATTAAAAAATAAAATCTGTTTACTTAAAGGGGAGTTTTTATTATGTCAAAAAGGGCCTTTTCACTCCAAGATAAAATTAAGATTATTAAGGCATTGGAAAACGGGAACCATACCTTTTCGGTACTGGAATCAATATACAAAGTTAGTAAGGTGGCAATTTATGATTGGATCTATAAATTTGAAAAATACGGAGTGGATGGATTAAACGAATCCTCTACTTGGAAGAGGTATTCGAAGGAACTTAAGCTGGAGGCAGTTCAGGACTATCTAAGCGGGGATTACTCCATTCAGGAAGTTACGAGGAAGTATGAAATTTCTAGTACTTCTCTCCTTCGAAAGTGGATTAAAAAGTATAATAGTCATAGAGAATTAAAGGATACTTCCAAAGGAAGGACAAACACTATGACTAATACATGAAACACTACCATAAATGAACGGAAAGAGATTGTGCTATCTTGCCTTGAGAATGGCAAGGATTATCAGAAGGCAGCTGAGACCTACCAGGTCTCTTACCAACAAGTATACCAATGGGTTAAAAAGTATGAGAATGGCGGAGAAGAAGCCCTCAGAGATAAACGAGGCAGGAAGAAGGAAGAAATTGAACTCTCTCCAGAACAGAAGATGAAATTGGAGATGAAGAGGCTTGCGAGCGAAAATGAGCGTTTACGTGCAGAGAACTTATTCCTAAAAAAGTTAGAGGAGATCGAAAGGAGGCGAAGATAAACCAGATACGCCTTGAAGAAAAATATATCGCTATCAAGGAACTTCATCAGGATGAGAAGTTCCCTCTTATCATGCTTTGTGATATTGCGGGGTTAGCCAGGTCTGCATATTATAAATGGCTGAAGCGAACACCTTCCGTACGTGAACGCCAGAATGAAGAGCTTGTAGAAGAAATGAAGGCTCTCCATGAGCAGGTTAAAGGAATCTACGGCTACCGTCGGATTACGATGACTTTGAATCGAAGGTTGGGCAAGAGCTTCAATCATAAGCGAATCTATAGGCTGATGAAGATTGTCGGCATTCAAAGCGTCATTCGGAAAAAGAAGAATCGTTACAAAAAATCATCCCCTCAACACGTCGCAGAAAACGTGTTGAACCGTGAATTCCAAGCCGAAAATCCAAATGAGAAATGGGTAACAGATGTAACTGAGTTCAAGTATGGAGAAGCAAAAAAGGCTTATTTGAGTGCGATTAAAGACTTACATGATGGAACCATTGTCAGCTACGTATTTGGACGTTCCAATAACAATAAACTGGTGTTTGAAACGCTGGATCAGGCTACAGCCCTTTTGAATGGAGAACGTCCCCTTATACATAGCGACAGGGGCTTCCAGTATACACATCAAGGATTTAAACAAAGAATAGATCAAGCACAGATGACTCAAAGTATGTCCCGAGTCGGAAGATGTATTGACAATGGTCCAATGGAATCATTTTGGGGATCACTGAAAAGCGAGAAGTATTACCTGGAGAAATATAAGACCTTTGAAGACCTTTCTGCGGCGATTGATGAGTACATATACTTTTATAATCATGAACGTTACCAAAAAAGATTGAACGGCCTTAGCCCCGTAGAATACAGGGCTAAAGCCGCTTAGATTATTTTTATTATTTCCACTGTCTACTTGACGGGGAGCAGTTCACCAAAGGATAAGGCTCTGTCGCAAATACTAATTCAATTCATGCGCACTTGACGGGCTTCGTCTGCAGAAACATATCGACATTGAAGCAAAACGATAAAAGACCAGCTTAAGAAGCGGAAATCTAAGAAAGCAGGAACCTATTAGATTCCTGCTTCACCTGCACCTTATGATGCTTTTTTAATTTCAATCACTTTTCCTTCTTGACGCCATTTCTTAAATTCTACTGCAGCTGTGAATAAAACGTCTGTCGATGAGTTAAGGGCTGTCTCAAAAGAGTCCTGTAAAACACCAATGATAAAGCCTACTGCAACTACCTGCATGGCGACATCATTCGGGATGCCGAACAAGCTGGATGCGAGCGGAATAAGCAACAGAGAACCGCCAGCAACGCCTGAAGCACCTGCCGCACTAATTGCAGCCATAACACTAAGAATGATGGCAGTAGGAATATCCACTTGAATGCCAAGTGTATGGACTGCAGCCAGTGTCATAACAGAGATCGTCACGGCAGCCCCGGCCATATTGATTGTTGCGCCTAAGGGAATGGAAACAGAATAGGAGTCCTTATCCAGACCTAAATCTTCACATATTTTAATATTCACCGGGATATTCGAAGCTGAACTCCGTGTGAAGAATGCAGTAATACCACTCTCCTTCAAACATTTAAAGACAAGCGGATATGGGTTTTGCCTCATCAATGCGAATACAATGATTGGATTGACCACAAGGGCCACAACAAGCATGCAGCCAATCAGAACCGCAAGCAATTTGCCATAACCAAGCAAAGAACTAAGTCCATTTGCATTAATAGATTCAAATACTAGACCCATAATGCCAAGTGGTGCGAACTTTATTACCCAAGTGACGATTTTGGACATTGCATCTGAAAGATTCCCAATCACTGTTTTTGTTGAATCAGCTGCATTCTTTAAAGCAAGACCAATCAGGACTGCCCAGGCTAAAATACCGATATAATTTGCATTTATAATAGCGTTAACCGGGTTATCAACAATGTTGAGCAATAAGGTTTTAAGAACCTCTACTACACTTCCTGGAGGCGTCATTCCCTCAGCGCCAGCTGTAAGCTTCAAGCTTACCGGGAACATGAAACTGGCAATAACCGCAATGAGTCCGGCCGCGAATGTTCCTAGAAGATAGAGAGAAATAATCGTTTTCATGTTTGTTTTCTGTCCTCGTTTATGCTGGGCAATCGCCGACATAACCAGGAATAATACCAATACAGGAGCAACTGCCTTCAGGGCACCTACAAATAAAGACCCCAAAATAGCAACCGGCTTTGCAAGTTCAGGAATTGTTAAGGCAAGGATAATACCAATTAACATACCCGCAATGATCTGTTTAACTAGGCTTACTTGATTCAACTTCTTCAGTAAATCTTTCATAAGTCATCTCCCCCACAAGTAAGTTCTCTTTTGTTGCAAAAGGCCAGTAAATACTGTCCTCTATAAAAACACATCTGTACGCGTAATATGTATTATAGATGTTGAAATATTATATTACAATATAAAGATTTTAACATATAAAAATTTCAACTTTCTAAATACTCAATCATCATACCCTGAATCGGCTCTTATTGTTAATAGATAATTCTTCCTAAGAATAGGTCCCTTTTTTAAAAATAAACTTATTCTATTGAAGTAGAGACTTATCCATTCAAGGTCGCTCCATTATACCCTTTGAAAAATACAGGGGCATTCTGGGGATTGCAGGGACGCTGCTTTTACTCAAATGCAAGGTGTGACTCTTTTTCGGGCAATGCAGGGGCTCTGCTTTTACCCAAATGCAAGAGATAGCGCACTTTCGGGCAATGCAGGGACTCTCCTTTTACCCAAATGCAAGAGATAGCACATTTTCGGGCAATGCAGGGGCTTTCCTTTTACCCAAATGCAAGAGATAGCACATTTTCGGGCAATGCAGGGGCTTTCCTTTTACCCAAATGCAAGAGATAGAGCACTTTCGGGCAATGCAGGGGCTTTCCTTTTACCCAAATGCAAGAGATAGCACACTTTGGGGCAATGCAGGGGCTCTGCTTTTACCCAAATGCAAGAGATAGCGCACTTTCGGGCAATGCAAGGGCTCTGCTTTTACCCAAATGCAAGAGATAGCGCACTTTCGGGCAATGCAGGGGCTCTGCTTTTACCCAAATGCAAGAGATAGCACACTTTCGGGCAATGCAGGGGCTCTGCTTTTACCCAAATGCAAGAGATAGCGCACTTTCGGGCAATGCAGGGGCTCTGCTTTTACCCAAATGCAAGAGATAGCGCACTTTCGGGCAATGCAGGGGCTCTGCTTTTACCCAAATTTAGGGGATGACGTTTTCTATAAACCCCTATGTGCAGAAAAAATAGCAGACCCTTTTATAGATCTGCTATCTTACAAACTATTTAATTATTAGCGACGCATTGCCATTTCCGAAGTCTCACGAGCTTTTGCATGAAGGTCAAAACGGTCTGCATTCATGACCTTGACCCATGCTGAAATAAAGTCTCGCACAAATTTCTCTTTGTTATCATCCTGGGCATACACTTCGGCAATCGCACGCAGCTGTGAGTTAGAGCCGAAAGCGAGGTCGACTCTGGTGGCTGTACGGACAACGGCGCCTGTCTTACGGTCACGACCTTCATATACTCCGCCATCGGCAGGCTTCCATTCCACTCCCATATCCAGCAGGTTCACAAAGAAATCATTCGTCAGCGTACCGACGGAATCAGTGAATACGCCGTGTTGTGTACCGCCATGGTTCGTACCGAGGACACGCATTCCGCCAATCAGCACCGTCATTTCTGGTGCACTGAGGTTTAATAGCTGCGCCTTGTCCAGCAAAAGCTCTTCCGGACTTACACCATACTGCTTTTTCTGGTAGTTGCGGAATCCATCTGCATAAGGCTCCAGCACCTCAAAGCCCTCTGCATCTGTTTGCTCCTCTGTTGCATCCCCGCGTCCGGCATCAAATGGAACTTTTACATCAAATCCAGCCTCTCTTGCGGCTTTCTCTATTGCGGCATTGCCTCCTAGTACAATCAAGTCGGCAAGACTGACGTTCTTATCCAGATGACTCTGAATGTCTTCGAGTGCATTGAGCACCTTCGAAAGCTGTTCTGGCTGATTCACTTCCCAATCCTTTTGCGGAGCAAGGCGGATACGGGCACCATTCGCTCCACCGCGGAAGTCCGAGCCTCGGAAGGTACTGGCTGAAGCCCATGCTGTTGTCACCAACTCGCCGATTGTAAGCCCAGAGTCAAGGATCAATTCTTTGATCTTTTCCGCTTCTTCATCCGTCAATTCATAATCAACTTTTGGAACAGGATCCTGCCAAACAAAGTCTTCTTCCGGAACTTCCGGACCAATATACCTTGATTTAGGGCCCATGTCACGATGCAATAATTTGAACCATGCCTTGGCAAAAGCATCAGCAAACTCTTCTGGATTCTGATGGAATCGGCGGGATATTTTTTCGTATATCGGATCATGACGCAACGCAATATCGGTTGTAAGCATCATCGTTGGTACTTTTACAGAAGAATCCTCTGCATCAGGGGCAAGATCCTTCTCGGCAGGGTCCACAGCCAGCCACTGATAGGCACCGGCCGGACTCTTTGTCAGCCACCATTCGTAGCCGAACAATAAATCAAAGTAGCCATTATCCCACTGTGTTGGATTTGCCGTCCAGGCTCCTTCAAGACCGCTGGTGATGGTATCACGTCCTCTGCCGCTGCCGTATGTGTTTTTCCAGCCTAAGCCCATTTCTTCAATCGAAGCTGCTTCTGGTTCCGGACCAACTTTGGCTGCGTCCCCTGCACCGTGGGCTTTTCCAAAAGTATGGCCGCCAGCGATCAGTGCTACCGTTTCTTCATCGTTCATTCCCATCCGCGCAAAGGTTTCACGGATATCCCGGGCTGCTGCCAGTGGATCCGGCTTGCCATTCGGGCCTTCCGGGTTCACGTATATAAGCCCCATCTGTACGGCGGCAAGGGGATTTTCAAGCTCGCGCTCCCCTGTGTAACGTTTATCGCCCAGCCATTCTGATTCAACACCCCAGTAAGTGTCTTCTTCCGGATGCCAAATATCAGGTCTTCCAGCGCCAAAGCCAACCGTCTTGCCGCCCATCGACTCAATGGCTACATTCCCTGCCAGCAACATCAAATCAGCCCAGGAAATCTTATTCCCATATTTTTGCTTAATCGGCCAAAGCAGCCGGCGAGCTTTATCAAGGTTGCCGTTGTCAGGCCAGCTGTTCAGCGGTGCGAATCGCTGAGACCCAGTTCCGCCGCCGCCACGACCATCTCCAATACGATACGTTCCCGCGGAATGCCAGGCCATCCGGATGAACAATGGCCCATAATGACCGTAGTCAGCCGGCCACCAGTCCTGACTTGTTGTCATGAGCTCTTGAAGATCCTGCTTAAGTGCATCATAGTCCAGCTTTTTAAATTCTTCATTATAATTAAAATCTTCTCCCATAGGGTTGGATTTTCGATCGTGCTGATGGAGAATATTCAGTTGTAACTGGTTTGGCCACCAGTCTCGATTCGTCGTACCACTCGTTTTATGACTAGTAGCACCCCCGTGCATCACCGGGCATTTTCCAACCTTTGCAGCATCCTTGTCCATTTTCGTTCCCCTTTCGTAAAAATAAAAATAATTAAACTTTCAACATTAATAACTATGAAACGGACAAGGGATTTAGTATCTATAATTGGAATCTTTCTTAATAAGGGCAGCTGAGGATGGATTGGGGAGAAAATAAGGTTGGATTTAAATGAGAGTGAATTAAAAATATACCGTGGTTTCTGTAAAACACTAGCCAAAATACACTTCCACACTTTTTTCCTTCTGTGCAGTTGCCAAGCAGTTTTGGATAAAGTTCAGGATTTGTTTTTGATCCAAGGATGTACAATCACTTTCCGACGGTGAATCACCAGTTTTAAATAATTTCTTATAGTCATTCAAGGCCTTTTCGAATTGTTGAATCGAAAATACTGAACTTCTTCCTGATCCACTAACTCCAGCATAGAACTGATAGGCCTCAAGTAAACCGTACAGCAGTATCGCATTACGATTCCACATGCTAAAACGCGCATAAGCAATTTCTTCCCTTGCTTTATTCAAACCGTATATATCATGACCCATTCATAATCCTCCTTCAAAAATAAAAATGGAATGCTTAAGGATCTTAGAAAAAATGATAAGCAGTTACATGGCTAATCACTCCTTTCGCGGTTGCAGGAATTTATGAAAATAATATGAGAGAGTAAGAGATATTTGAAAGACGAGCCGAGGATTTAATTAAGAGATTCCCTGAAAGGTTTAGAAAGTTAATTAAGGATTTTACATATGTAGAAATTAATGAGGGTGACATACATCGATATTCGAGAAGAACTTTTTTCTGTCCACTGAAAAAATAATACCACATTACGTATTATTCCAATTCAGTTTTTTTCGAACTTATCAACAATTATGTGAACGCTTTCTTTGTCTACCTTAGAAAGGCACCGCCCCATAAGGATTCAATTCCACTTTCACTAACGCTTCCATATGAGTTTAGTATAGTTGGCAATACAAGGAATGCCCTCAAACTCACAGTCTGAGGGCTGGCAAAATGCTTTTCTTTAATAGATTCCCACCGCGTCAAATCCAGCGTTAACAGCCGCCTCTTCCTCGCTGCCTTCACCATAAAGATCGATAGCAGACTGAACAGTCGCCATGCGTGCATCGCTGAAATTGGAATTTGCAGTTAAATAAACTGTTAAAGCACGATAATAAATTTTTCCTAATTTTTCTCTTCCAAGGTCCTGAGCAATCAAGTACGCGGCATGGTTAGTGATGGATGAGTTAACATGGACGCCACCGCCATCTACCGTAGTAGGCATATGATAGAACTCGTCCATGTGGTCTGGATAGACACCGCCATTTGTGCTGTATGCTCTTCTTTGCTCGTTGCTCACTACAACACCGTTTGGATTGCTGAGACTGCGCAATACTGTCAAACCGTTAGCTTTAGCTTCTGGAGCCATAATATCCTCGCCCATTTCCCAATCACTATCATCAACCAGCGCACCAAAAATATCAGCAAATGATTCGTTTAGTGCCCCAGATTGGTTTCGGTAGACCAAATTCGCCGAATGAGAGATAACACCATGAGTCATCTCGTGGGCAGCCACATCAAGGCCAGCTGACAGGGAAATCATGAATTTTCCGTCACCATCACCATAAGTCATCCAGCGCCCATTCCAGGATGCATTGTTGTAACCATTTCCATAGTGAACTTTGGAAATGATCGCCATCCCATTCCCATCAAGTGAATTTCGGCCATGTTCATTCAGGAAATAATCATACACCTTTTCCGAATTATAGTGCGCATCGACAGCAGCCCGATCATAATCGCTGATAAATGCTGCCGAGTTTCCCATATAAACAGTATCATTACTGGAGGTATAATCATTTTTAGCATCATAGGTTACGATGCCTCCAAGGTTCTCATGAGAATAATCCGCTAACGCAAATTTAGTTCCAGCATTCGGCTCTTTTACCTGGGTAATATGCAGCTCCCTGTGTTCGCCATGTACACCCTTCCCTGCACCTTTCTGCGTTTGTTCATCAGCATGCATTAAGCCATTATACTGGTCAATTACCTCACCCGTTTTTGCATCCACAAAGACAAACCAGTTTCCAGGCTCATCTCCCATGAAGTTAACATTTACTTTATAGGCTGTATTGTTTTTCCCTTCAAAAGGATAGACAACCAGTTCAGCAGTTGGTTCATATGTAAGCTCTTCAGATGCGTTGACAGAAGTCTTGGCCGTTTTTAATGCAGCTTCACTGCTTATAGAAGCCGTTGTGTCCATATCCACATTGTCAATAGTATCATTCATTCTTCCATTGACGGACACCACTTCATTATCCTTATTAAAATGTACGATGATATCAGACCCTTCTACGTTCACTCCATTTACCGTTTGATTGAAACGAACATGGGTCATTCCCAATTCATCTTTTTCTACATTTTTCACTTTGAGATTTCTTTCCGGATCCTTAATTCCTGTTTTAGACTCGTTATTCTTCAAATAATTCAATGCATTGGTTGGAGTACTGGAAGAAAATTTCTCAGCGAACCGCTCCTTCACGAACAAAGGAACACTTGCTTTCTCATTCCACTCCTTGGAAGCTTGTCCATTGCCAGCCAAACTTGAATCAGATGGCTGCGCGAACACACTGCTAACCGGGATCGAACCTACCAACATTGCCGACGACAAAACCATGGGTAAAATAAACTTCTTCTTCAAAACACCATTCCTCCCATCAATTTCCATTGGATGAGTTTAATTATATATTTCTAGATACGAAATATCATGAATAATTAGAATTATTTGAATAAATTAAAAAAACGAGCCAATAAACCTAAGTTCAGGAGCATGGGGACGTACCCTGTGCTTCTATTTTCCTGCATTGACTCAGGCATTTCGGATTACAATTTTATAGCTGAAGCAAGGGGACGTACCCTATGCTCCCTCCCAGCACAAAGAACTCCTGCCCACACTGTTTCATATTATATATTCTGAAAAATGAACAGTTAGGAGAAATGGTATGCCAAATGAAATGGATAAACAGACAATTGAAGTGGTGAATGTAACCAGTCCTGCCTTAAATTCAAGGCGCGGGAAATACTTTATCGGCAAAACCGGATTGCTGAATTTCGGCGGTGGATATTACGCGTGGGGTGGAATCGTAAATCAGGTTGGTTCTGGGGTCAATGTGTATATTGATATTTTTACGATCACAAACTTTTCAAATCAAAATTTCATCAGTGAGATCTGGTTAAACGCCGTTCCTCCAAGAAATGCAGCAGTCTCTTCCCATGTAACTCCAACAAATCAGACGATCTCACCTTCTCCACTTCCAAAGGCAGTAATGAAATATGCTGGTTATTCTGCTGAGCCCATGACCAAAGGTGTGAATATATTTGATCGAATTGTTAACCAAAATTCCACCCTTGTAAGTGACTCACACAATGGCTCCATCATTATTGGTCCCGGAGACTCATTCTCCATACTTCTAAGACCGCCGGGTTATCAATACATCTCAGGGACAGTTGTTTTGACCTGGTGGGAGGAAGCGGCCAATGCATGATCATGAGAAGACAGCCATGAACTTTGAGTCAATGGATAGCGAAAAACACCTCAATGAGGTCACCGTACTGCCCGAAAATGTGTATCACTCCTATCTCGGTGAGTACTTTCTCGGTCAAACAGATCTTATATCCTTCGGTGGTGGATACAACGGATGGGGCGGATTGGTCAACCCGGCGGACTCCAATGTGAATATATTCTTGAACGCATATACCATTAGCAACTATTCCAATGAGCCATTAACCACTGAAGCTTGGATAGGCAGCATTCTTCCCGGAAACGGAAAAACATCGCCGCATTTCGCTGCCGGGAACCAAGTCTTAAATCCGCCGCCAATGCCCCGGGCGGATATTAAAAGCGCCAGCTTCATTGCAGGAAAACCAAGCATGGGTACTAACGCCTTTGTAAGGAGGGTTGAGCCGATTACAACCCTTACAAAACATGACTTCCAAGGTATGTTTATCATCCCTCCTGGAAGTTCCTTTTCCTTATTCTTTCTTTCCCCGGCAAAAAAGCAGGTACATGCAAGAGTCGCCTTTGGCTGGTGGGAGGAAAAAGAGTAAAGTTTAAGGTGCGGTATTTGTTCGGAGCATGAGGGGGGTGAAATTAGCATGCTTTCACGGAAAAACAAACTAGACAATCTACTAAAAGAGCCTCATCCTTCAAGGAGGAAAAGGCTCTTTTTCATCGCTGTTTTCAAGATGCTTGGACTGTAATTGACGGTAAAAGGGGTGCTGGTGATTTACTTAAAAAAAGAAACGGAACCAGTATCAGCTGATTCCGTTAGCAACATCATACTGCTTTAATTGTTTTCGACTCCATTAGAATTCTTTGACGCAAATTCACCAAGCAATTCCCGCACTTCAGCCGTTGACTTTGTGTTCATTAATTCATTTCTCAATCCACTCGCCCCGGGGAATCCTTTGACATAGATTTTGAAAAAGCGATGAAGAGCCGTGAACGGCCGCAGCTCTAGATGCGAATATTGGTCATGGAGATCCATATGCAATCTTAAGAGATCGAGCAATTCGTCACTGCTATGTTCCTTCTTCTCCTTTTCAAAGGCAAATGGATTATGGAAAATACCGCGGCCAATCATTACTCCATCAACACCATATTGCTCAACCAACTCTAAGCCAGTCTGACGGTCAGGGATATCCCCATTGATCGTCAGCAGGGTATCCGGCGCCACCTCATCGCGAAGCTTTTTAATCTCCGGGATCAACTCCCAATGCGCAGGCACTTTGCTCATTTCATCCCTTGTGCGCAGATGAATGGAAAGATTAGCAATGTCTTGCTCCAGAATGTGTTTCAGCCAGCTCTTCCATTCGTCTACATCTGAGAAACCAAGCCTTGTCTTAACACTTACAGGCAATCCTCCCGCTTTTGCCGCCTGGATTAATTCTGCTGCCGCATCCGGACGACGGATCAGGCCGCTCCCCTTTCCATTCTGTACCACATTGGGTACCGGACAGCCCATATTGATATCCAGACCCTTAAAGCCCATTTCCGCCATACCAATACTCATCTGCCTGAAGTATTCAGGCTTGTCTCCCCATATATGGGCGACAATGGGCTGCTCATCCTCTGTAAAAGTCAAACGCCCGCGCACACTCTTGATCCCCTCAGGGTGGCAATAACTATCACTGTTTGTAAACTCTGTAAAAAACACATCAGGTCTTGCCGCTTCACTCACCACATGGCGAAAAACAACATCTGTCACTTCTTCCATTGGTGCCAATATAAAAAATGGCCGTGGTAAATCACGCCAGAAGTTTTCTTTCATAAATAGTTCAAATCCTCTCATCATGGGATAACTGAACTTCCCTTACCCCAAAATTAAAAGCAGAATGCTCTTGCTCCATTAACACTTATACCATGATAAAGCACTTTTTATCAATCTAGTGGGAATGGTAATTTTAACTTTCCAATCATAGCATTCCACTGGGTGAGTTAAAATAATATTTTGCTGCCAAAACTGATTAAGAAAAACGGCAGAGTCCCCTCCCGGACTATACAGCAAAAAGACCCCGAACGGAATCGGGGTCGGACTGGCAAAAGGTTTACTTTTGGGGTTACATATGTAAAACGAGTTATGCCACGCACGAATTTGGTTTGTTATTCCGTGTTCATCTTAATTTATTTCTGGCAATTGGGACAAAAGAAAGTTTTCCGCGAAGAGATTTCACTTTTTATAATGGACGCATTGCAGCGAGAACATTCTTTACCTTCTCTGTCATAAACATAAAATTGGTAGCCTCCTGTTTTGGCATCCCCTTTATATAGCGGATTTTCCATATAACCGCCTTGTTGTATCCCTCTTTTAAGGATGAACTGAATCGAATGATATAGCCGTGATAATTGTTGATCCTCAAGATCATTGATTTTTTTATCAGGTCGAATCTCTGCATGCCAAAGAATCTCATCCGAATACCCATTCCCGATTCCAGCTAGCACTTCTTGGTTGATTAAGGTTGTTTTAATTGTTCCTCTCCTTTTATGCATTAATTGATGAAAGGCATCCAATGTAAAATCAGGATCAAGCACTTCTGGTCCCAGTTTTTCAAACTCTTCTTGGACCTCTTCAGGTGATAAAAGATGCAGGTAGCCCAATCGCAGTCCAATGAAGAATAAATGTTGTTCCCCGAATGATAGCTTTACTTGAATGGTCCTGTTTGGTCTATCTTCCTCCTTGCCAAAAAACATCCATCCGCCAAGCATCAGGTGCAATAATAAACATTTTCCATCCTGTAATTGAAAAATTAAATATTTAGCTCTTCTAGTAATCGTTTTTATAGCTTGATTTGAAACTTGCATAGTTAACCCGTCAACCGGTACGTTAATAGACTTTTCCCGCCCAATCTCAACACCCGAAATTTTTTGCCCGCCTATCAATGACCCCAGCATTGTTTTATATGTTTCCATCTCTGGCAATTCAGGCATAATTTTGTCCTCCATTTTACAGTTTGTTTATACAGTATTTCCTACTGGTGAGTTATTATTAATGGCTGGAATGCGGGAATTCACCATCGCTAAAAAATCACAAAAAAAAACGAATTCCTTCAATAAGAATTCGTTCTTCTCGTATCATTACGACGATAACTATAGCAACCATGGGGTGCAGGTCAAGTTTTCGAGCTAGTTCTCTGTTATTTTGTTTTATTTAATATTCGCTTAATAATGCCCTTCATTAAGTCTCACTACTTCAAGTTCTTTTATATTCTCATTCAATTTCAATGCTAAACTTTCAATCCCAAAAAGCTCTGTGAAAGTATGACTCCCAATGATAAGATTGATTCGTTTAAACTGAGCATATTGAATCGTAGACAAATTGCATTCCCCTGTAATGTATACATCACACTCATTTTCAACTGCTTCTTTAAGGCAATCTGTTGGCGCGCCATTGCCACAGACTAAGCCCACTCGTTTCACCTTCTTGTCATTGAACCGCCAAAATTTAACTGGTTCTTCTAGTAGATTTACCATACGATTTACTAATTCCTTAAATTCGATTTCTTCATCAGATTCTGCGACTCTGCCAAAATATAACCCTTCCCATTCGTGGGTTCTTTTAACGATCTCTAAATTCAATTTCGTTAATAAACTATCATTGGTTCCAAAGTTACAGTCATCAAGCGGCAGGTGATTATAGTAGTGACTAATACCATATTCCGCTAGTTTTTCTATGCATGCCTCTTTTAATTCATATAATTCACCCCATGCATCATGGTGTGTCACCATCATGTCAACACCCTGAATTCTCGCTTCCTCTATCGTATCAAGCGTTAAGTTAACACTGTACCCTAACTTCTTAACTTTTTTATCCGCATGGTATGTAAGCCCAGATTCCTTTGAATAGATTTCCTCATTTATAATGTTAAACAGACCATTAATTCTTCCAACAATATATGTAACATCCATAGACTTTCCTCCTCAATTCATCATGTTTTGCCCTACCTTGTCTGCATATCCCTACTGCGTTCTTCCAAATATCATTTATTGATTATGGCGTTCTAACAGATTTTGATTTATCCATAGCTAAATCGAAGAAATTGTATTTCATTTTATTTTCCTTAAATTCCTTCACCGTTCTTTCTCAAACATCGGTTTCATCCATATTATACCATTTAATTAAACAAACCTCTAACCTTTATGTAAATTACTTATTCTGCCTAAAAGTGGACCCCGGGGGCAAAAACCCCCGAACCATTAGTCCGAGGGAACATAAAACATACTTCAACATTCAACTAAAATCCACTAAACCTATTCATACCAAGCTACTTCAACTCTATCAACGCTACACACTTCACATGTGCAGAGTGTATGTGGCAATACATGAGATGTTGGTGAGTTACACTTCTTTTAAGATAAGCACAATACATACTGATTCTCTCTTTGATCAGAGGGGTTTCATTATTCTCTCTATCTAATTGATTTAGAGAAAAACCCCTCTTGTCCGCTTTATAAGAAAAAAATACCAAAAACAGAATTGACATGTATAGTGTACTAACCATATAATACACATATAGCGTATGAACTACTTAATACACACACTTAAAATGACCTAATTTCTTAATAGGTCGTATAGGAGTTGTTTCAATGACTGTAAATTTTAATAATCGGGATCCTGTCTATTTACAGATTGTTCGTTATTTTAAGGAACAAATCGTAAATGGAGTATTAGAGCCTGGAGAAGAAATCCCATCAAGGCGGGAATTGGCAAATAGGATGAAAGTGAATCCAAACACTGCGCAGCGAGCGTATAAGGAAATGGAGGAACAGGGTTTGATTTATACGGAAAAGAATCATCCAAGCAAGATCACCACAGATCAACAAGTTTTAGGAAATGTAAGAAATGAGTTGCTTGTTGAGGCAGTTGATATGTTTGTGACATCTGTTCGTTCGATTAATGTACCAGTCGAGGAGCTCCTTGACTTGGTTAAGGAAAAATACAAGGCAAACGTGGATAAGGAGGCTTAAATATGATTGAAGTAAAAGCGGTTGAAAAGAAATATGGACGCAAGAAAATATTAAAAGGCGTTTCTTTTACAGCTAAAAAGGGTGAAATCACTTGTTTAATCGGCATAAACGGAGTTGGCAAGACGACCATCCTAAATGCAATTATGGCGCTTACACCCATTAATAAAGGCCAAATTCTTATAGACGGAAAAACGTTAGATAAACATACTTTCGAAAAGATCACTTTTATCCCTGATGCCATTACGATGCTTCCACACATGACGATCGCAGAGGCTATGGAGTTTATGGACGACTTTTATCATTGTTGGAATCAGGAACGCGCAACCGAATTACTAGGCTTTTTTAGATTGAATCAAAGCGATCGAATTTCTTCCCTCTCAAAGGGAAATACAGCAAAGGTGAATCTGCTCCTTGGATTAGCACTAGATGTGGATTATGTATTAATGGATGAGCCATTCTCTGGAATTGACATGTTCAGTCGAGAGGATATTGCCAATGTGTTTACAAGTCACTTGATTGAAAATCGCGGCGTTATTATTACAACTCATGAGGTAGGAGATATCGAACATTTAATAGATAAGGTTGTCCTGTTGGATGATGGAATGGTGTCCAAGGAATTCAGTGCGGAAGAAGCACGCGAAATCGAAGGAAAGTCTGTCATTGATGTAATGAGAGAGGTGTATCAGCGATGAGGAATTACTTAAAACTCGTTAATTTTGAATTTAACCGTGTTGCTAAACTATTTGCCGTTTTACTAAGTTTCACATTTATTGTGCAAGTCATCGGAGTGATTGTGCAATCAAAGAGCTACTTAAATATGGCTGATAAAAAAATTTATGAAGAATTCATGCCAAAGGCACAATTTCTGGAGTCTTTCGGTCATATGAGCTTCTTTCAAATCATAAGAAGTGTATGGTTTTTAGGGCCAATCGCAATATGCATTGCTGGTGTAGGTTTTTACATCTTCCTCATTTGGTATCGTGATTGGTTGGGGAAAAACACCTTTATTTACCGATTACTAATGCTTCCAACCACAAGATTGAATATCTTTTATGCAAAAATCACCACTATCCTTATCATGACATTTGGCTTAGTTGCCTTCCAACTCATTTTACTGCCGGTCGAGATATTGTTCATGAAAACAATGGTACCAGAAGAGTTTAGAAGCGATATGGGTGTAGGTGAACTTTTGACAAATATGCCTGAACTATCCATTATTATCCCAGGAAGCTTCGTCGAACTGATCTTATATTATGGAACAGGTTTGTTGGTTGTTTCTGTTATATTTACCGCAATCTTAATGGAAAGAAGTTTCAGGTGGAAAGGGATTTTTGCTGGCCTTGTATATATTGCGATTGCATCGGTGATTTTTATTTTACCGTTACTTCTACAAGAATTTGTTCTTAATGGGTATTTCTATCCGGTTGAATTATTGGTGCTTGAAATCATTACGGGTTTGATTATACTGGCAGCATCTATTTGGATGAGCAGATTCCTATTAACGAAAAAGATCACCGTATAAGGAGTGTTTTTACATGAAAAAATACTGGAAGTTTATAGCGACCATTACCATTATAGTGCTTAGCATTGGAACCTTCTATGTCTCTTCTACTATGTCAGCGGAATCACATCCAGAGTTCGTGATCAAAACAATAAGTGGTAATGCAGAAGAAATAAAGCCATTGGTGTTGGAGGGGTCATATACTTCTTCAATGAGTTATGTAGGTACAAACTTAAAAGTCACTTCAGATGGATCTACATACGATAGCCGTTCCTTTCTAGACAAGCTAATCGGACAGCCTCCAACTGTAATCAAGGATTTCCAAGAAAAATATCGGACTTTCATGCGTGGTAAAGATCCACTCGTTAACTATTTTTTCGAAAACGAGGAATTTCTGGCTTATGCCACTGTAGATTATAGATTAGATTCATTAAGATCAAGAGACTTTAAGTTTCATATTTCAGTGTTAAACAAAAAAGACGGTAGCATTGACTCCTTCACGGAGGAAGTTCCTGATAGTGGAGAACTCGAGTATATTTCTGTGGATGATGTACAGAAGGTTGAGGGTGAGTTATACCTTATTACCAGAAATATGACGAGAAATAATGATAATTTCTCTGAAGAAGCACATATCTATACGATCAATATAGCTAATCAAAAAATAAGTGACCATGAAGCCATAGTAGACACCACGAATGGACAAAGTGATACTCGTATCAACGTACGACTAGTTGAAACCACCCCGACAGAAGCGAATAACCACCTGATTATTGTAAAAACGGAACTAAAAGTGATTGAAGATATGGAATCTATAAGAGAAGAATTTATAAACCAAGAAATCATTTCCTACAATTTAGTAACAAAAGAAAAAGAAACAATTGATGTACCAGAATTGCGATTAGATGAGAATCAACTCAGCTTCTTTGACGGCTCTCTCATTTATTTCACGAGATTAGATGGGCAAGAGCTGGTAGTAACTCCTTATAGCATAGTAGACAATCATGCTGGAAAGGCATATAGTATTAAACTCTCAGGTGAGAATGGTCATGTGGATGGTCAATTGACAACCATAAAAGATGGTAAACTCTATATTGCTTCCTCACAATTAAATGCGGATGTGGTTGTTGCGGATGCAGATAAAGGTGAAATACTTTTTAGAGGTCAAGTAACTTTAGAAGATTCATCGAAAGAAACAAGGCAGTTCGAGCTATATCTACACGAAATATATGTGAAATAAGACAATAGGCAATGGGGGCTTTCCTTCTGGGTGGAATTGAAACCAGACATGGAACAGAATTGAGGACAGTTCGTGCGTCTCATTCCAGATTCTAAATGGCTTTATCAATTAGTATAATTTACTGATACTACAAGAGCCTTATCCACCAAAGGATAAGGCTCTCACATTTATGCAAGTACAATTTTGGCAACAGCTTCACAGTGTGTCGTCTGCGGAAACATATCCACAGGCTGCACTTCAATCGTCTTGTACCCGCCATCTTCCAGTATTCGCAAATCTCTGGCTAAGGTGGCCGGGTTACAGGATACGTACACAACCTTCTTCGGTTTCATATCGATGATGGTTTTCAGCAGTGCTTCGTCGCAACCCTTTCGCGGAGGGTCGACGACCAACACATCGGCGCTGTTGCCTTCATCGTACCATGCAGGAATAACTGTTTCAGCTTCTCCTACTGCGAATTCCGCGTTTGTGATTCCGTTCAGTTCTGCGTTTCGTTTTGCATCTTCGATGGCTTCAGGTACGATTTCTACGCCGAATACCCTCTTTGCTTTTTGCGCTAAAAATAACGAGATTGTGCCGATGCCGCAGTAGGCGTCAATGACCGATTCTTCGCCTGTCAGCTCTGCGTATTCGAGTGCTTTGTCGTAGAGCACCTTTGTCTGTTCAGGATTGACCTGGTAGAATGATCGCGCTGAGATGGCGAACTTGATGTCTCCAATAAAATCATAGATGACCTCGCTGCCCCAAAGGACTTCTGTTTTATCCCCCATGATTACATTCGTTTTCTTCGAGTTAACGTTATGAACGATTGATTTTACCTTAGGAAGCTGTGCAACGATTTTTTCGACCAATTGATTCTTACTAGGAATTTCATTCGTCCTGGTCACGATGACAACCATCAGCTCTCCAGTTTGCCTGCCATAACGGGCCATGATGTGACGGAGTACACCTTTATGGGACTCCTCATTATATGGCTGAATCCCGAGCTCGCTGGCGATTTCTTTTACCGCCTGTACAGCTTCATTAATTTCATGAAGGTGCAACAGACTCTCATTCGTGTCGACGATTTCATGGCTGCGCGGCTTGAAGAATCCTGCGATCAGCTTGCCGTCCTTTTCGCCAACTGGCACCTGAGCTTTGTTTCGGTAGTGCCACGGATTCTCCATTCCTAAGATTGGATGCACTTTAACGTCCTCAAGCTTGCCAATCCGTGTCAGTACCTGCTTGACCTGATTTTCCTTATACTTCAGCTGGCCCTCATAGTTAATGTGCTGGAGCTGGCAGCCGCCATATTTATGGGCATCCTCAGCAGGGCACTCAACACGGAATGTACTTCTTTCAAGGATCTCCATCAAGCGCCCGAAGCCGTAGCCCTTGTTTGCCTTGATCACTTTGATTTTCGCTTTTTCACCTGGAAGCCCTCCCGGGACGAAAATCGGGTAGCCGTCAACCTTTGCCACACCCGCCCCGTCATGCGTCAAATCCTCAAACTCAACATCTATATAATCGTTCTTTTTAACCGGGATTGTTTTGTTCATCGTTTCCGTCCTTTGCTGTAAATTAGCTAAATCAGATTTTATCATATTAAAGGCCGGAATGCGAAAAGCTCCGGCCCAGGGAAAAGATTATTTACGTTCTACTTTCTTTGCATCGGCCTGCTCTGGGTAGCTTTCTCTCACGCCGCCGTCAATCCAGAACACAACATGGTCGCCTTTTTGAAACTCATCAGTTGTTCCATATGTCAGCCAGATTAACTCCAGCCCGCCCTGATCGATTAACGCCTTGCTGGAAACATCTTTTAACTCGTTGTATTTTGCAAGACTAATATTTTGCGCAACCAAAATTGAATGATCGTTAACCTCTAAAATAAAACCCTCTCCCGAATCCTGAGCTTTTGCACAGCCACCAAGACTAACTAATAGCACGATTATGATTAGGAAAAAGAATTTAATCGCCCTCATGCTAATTCTCTCCCTACTCCACGGTAAACTCTTTCGTCACTTCGTACTTTTTTCCGTCCTTCGGAGTCATCCATGCAGTAAGAATATATTCTCCTTTTCCGAGAGACAGTTCATGCAGATCGATTTCATAAGTCAGCGACTCTCCCTGCTTCACTTTCTCTTCTCCCAATGCCTGCAAAAAGGAAGCGACACTTGAGAAAAGAAATATCTCCTTGCCATCCTTTGTTTTTACCGAATAATCAAATCGTTGAGAGCTCGTAAATTCAAGGGTTATTTCTTCTTCCGTCTGATTCTTCACTTCATATTGAAAAATTAACGGGCTTTCCTCTTTTAAGCTTGCAGCCATCTCTCCTGCCACGATCCCTTGCCCTCCTTCGTTCTTAACATCATTCTGATTGTTATTTACCCTATTTTCCGTCCCGCATCCAGAAACCAGTATTCCCAGCAGCAAAACCATCAATAATTTTCTCATCGCCCGCTCCTCCTGATGAATTCATCAAATAATCCTTCATTATATTTGTCAGAGAAAGAGGTCAAAATGTTACATGGACAGTGAAATAAATGGCACCATTAAAAAAAGAGGAAGCCCAGGTCTCCTCATAAAAAACAGAAGCAGGAGAACCGCCCCCTGCTTACCTATATACTTTCCTTCTCATCCACTGTGTTGCGGCCCATTTATCGCCAATGATTACTGGTGCTCCACCGTGTAATGTTAAATCGTTTAAGCTTTGATCATCATAGAAGTATTCGAAATAGACCGCCATTCCCTTTTGTGGTGTTACTGAGAAATTGAGTTTAGGGAAATACGTTTCTCCGCCTTGCTCTACATCATTTAAGTACATGACAAGCGTACTGATTCTTGGATTTTTTACAGTTGGTGATGAAAAAAAGTCAAAATGAGCCTTATACTCTTGACCGACTTCATAATTAAGAACTTGCAAGCCTTCTCCATGTTCAATCGGTATACTCATAATTTGGGAAACTCTTTTTTCAACTTTTGCAACCAGATCATTTTCACTTTCCTGGAAAAACATACTGCTGCTTGTTCTGAGTTCATCCACTTCCAGTGAATTCGCAACCTTTGACCGCTGCATCCGGTCCTGCGACATCCTGATGAGCGCCTCACATTCTTCATCGCTTAAAACATTCCCTAAAATGACAATCAGGGGTTCTTCTAATCTGGCAATGATGTTTATTTCTCGATCATCTGTCTTTATTTTATTGCCTGTATGATTAAAAATAGTAGGTTCCTTAACCGTTGCATCCATTGTCATTTTCATCAACCTCTTGAATGATTATTTTTCTGAAAAATTAGATATTTTTATACACAGATGCATTTATTCATTCGTTAAGTTCCGGTGTTTCCTCCTGTAGTTCAAAATGGATATGGTTGATCGTTTTAATCATTTTACAACGGGGAATGATAGATTTCTATCTAAATATTTTTACATTTTAGTAACTTCACTCAATCTCCTAAACCCTCATAATGCATTCCTTCATCGTCTAGCTGGTAATCAGGAACACCGATGCCTACCTGTTTAATTTCATTCTTATTTACGGAATAGGTGTAAACCCATGCCTTCTCATTATCAAACCTTACTTCTAGATGATAAGGATTGTAGTTGCGGCTAGTTCGTCTGCTGATTTCCCAATCTTCACCCGGGTACTTCTTTTCGAGATGTTCATTTAATTGCTCGATTTTGATCCCAACGTGATAGTCAATCCAAAATGGGCGAATCGCAAAGAAAGCACTCTCCACCAGGGCCACGCACAGTACAACAGTCAGGCTGATTTTACGGATATTTCTCGGTAAAAGAAAAGCGAGGACAAGAAGCACGGCCACAATACCGATAGCGAACAGAATTTCAATAATAGTTATTGGATGCATGAGACCGACCCCAATCATAAGATTGATTTAATTTTACCATATATTTACTATCAATTTATTAAAGATGAATATTATCAAAATAACTTTCTTATATTTAATGAAGGGGAGGGATTGATATGTCAATTGCTTCATTCGTGTTGAAAGGAATATTAGCTTTTATTTTTCTGGGTGCAGGGGCCGGGAAGGTTTTAGGTTCAAGAATGCATAAAGAAAATTTCATCCAATGGAGGCTTCCGCAGTGGTTTCGTTTGGTCACCGGGATTGTGGAGCTGGTCGGTGCAGGGTTATTGATCATTGGTTTTTGGCATAATGATTATGCTGCTGCAGGGGCAATATTGCTTGGGTTTACCGCTATCGGCGGGGTCCTTACCCATCTCCGTGTAAAAGATCGTTTTCAAGAAACGATGCCGATTGCTGTAATTGGCATCTGTTCATTTGCATTGTTTTTTTTGCTTATATAAGGAAAAGACGGAACTTGCCCAGTTCCGTCTTTTTACGTTAATTCACTTTTTGCTTAGACATATATAAGAATGCTTTTATCATAAAATAACTGACTTCATCAGGAAGGAGTTCTTTAATCGGCTTGAGCCTGTCGCGGCCCGCTTCTGCAACGGCTTTCTCCAGATCATCGATATACTGCGCTGGGATCAGCACTGAATAGTCGACTTCCATTCCCTGCTGGATGCACTGGATCAGATGGTTCTCGACCGTGCTCTCAGCCAGCTCCCGTTGAGTGGCAATCTCGGCAACCGTCAGCTTGTCCTGATGGAGCTTATATGTTCCAAGGTGAGAATCGCCGACGGCTTTCCTCGCCGGTTTTGGCGGAGCTGCAACAACATTCATGTCTGGCTGCCGTTCTGGATGCTCCTCGCAAAATTCGATGATTTTTTGAATGAAAGGGGCTCCGTACTTAGACAGTTTATGCTCGCCTACTCCACTGACATTAAGGAACTCCTTATCTGTCAGAGGCAGCTTTAAGCACATATCCTTCAACGCCGAATCTGAGAAAATCACAAACGGCGGCACTTTCTCCGCCTCCGCGATCTCTTTCCTCAAGGCACGAAGCTCTTCAAATAACGGATCATCATTGGAAACCTGTTTAATTTGAACGGCTTCCTTCCTGAAAACCTGAGTTTTGCCAAGAAGGACATCTTTGCCTTTCGGCGGCACATAAATGGTTGGATACGTGCCATGCTCAACGCCTATCAGCTCCTGGGAGATCAAAAATTCGATCAGGTCGTTCACCTGCTTGGCGTTACGATCTTTCATCAATCCGTATGTCGGCAGTCTGTTCAGACCAAACTCAATGACTTTTTTATTTTTCGAACCGGTCAGTACATTAGCGGTCATCGCCTTGCCGTATTTCTGGCCCATCCGGATGATGCACGACAGCACCATCTGCGCGTCCTTCGTGACATCCTGGGTTTCACGGGAATCTATACAGTTTCCGCAGCGGCCGCATGGCTCCGTTTCGGTTTCGCCAAAGTAATGAAGAATGTACGATTGCAGGCATTCCTCGGTATGACAGTAGCCGACCATTTGCTGAAGTTTTTCAAGCTCAGGACCAATCCGCTCGCGGTCCGCTGACTGGTCGATGAGGAAACGCTGGACCTGGACATCCTGTGATGAATACAGCACGATACATTCGCTGTCCAAACCATCACGCCCGGCACGGCCGGCCTCCTGATAGTAGCTCTCCATATTCTTCGGCAGCTGGAAGTGAATTACGTACCTTATATTACTTTTATCAATACCCATACCGAATGCAGAAGTCGCGACCATTACCGTTGCTTCATCCTGTAAAAAACGATCCTGCTCGCTGTTCCGGTCAACATCATTCATGCCTGCGTGATAGCGGGCGGCATTGACGCCTTCCCTCTGCAGCCATTCATAAAGCTGGTCGACGTTCTTTCTCGTCGCCGTATAGATGATGCCAGCTTCTTTTTCATTCTTTTTAACAAATTCCTTCATGAATGTCTGGCGATCCTGGCCCTTGATCACCGAGAAACTCAAATTCTCCCGTTCAAATCCGGTGATGACCGTGTTCTCAGGGTTTATTTTTAGTGAGGCGCAAATATCCTCCCTGACCTTCGGCGTTGCTGTTGCCGTCAGGGCGAGCACGATTGGCTGCCTTGGCAATCGGTCAGCCAGTCCGGATATCTGCAGATAGCTCGGGCGGAAATCATGGCCCCACTGCGAGATACAGTGCGCTTCGTCAACAGCGATCAGCGGAATATCCATGTCCTGCAGGTCGTCCATGAACTCCCAAGATCCAAGACGCTCGGGCGCGATGTACAACAGCTTGTACTTTCCATTCCTCGCATCGTCCATCCGGGCCGCTGCTTCCCCGGCTGTCAGCGTACTGTTGATGTACGTTGCCGGGATGCCATGCTGGATGAGCGTATCGACCTGGTCCTTCATCAAAGAAATCAACGGGGAAATGACGATGGTAGTCCCCGGCAATACAAGCGCCGGGATTTGATAGACAATCGACTTTCCGCCGCCAGTCGGCATCACACAGACGGTGTTCTTACCTTCAAGCACAGAACTGATCGCCTGTTCCTGGCCATGGCGAAAAGAAGAATAACCAAAATGATTTTGCAATAATTCACGGGCTTTTTGAAGCAAAATAGGTGGCTCCTTTCAGTGAGAAATTTTGAGGGGATTATAGAGGGCTTACTATTCCAGTATAAACGAAAATCCAAGCGGTTGGCGAGCCTTTAAGAAACGAGGCCGTTAATCGTTTTAAAAATCGATCCAAACGGGTACAAATTCATTTTTTCCATTATAGTGTTCAAATTAGCCAAATAAAAAAAGTCTTTCACTATTGAAAGACCACTAAATGAGTTCGTCTTGATTTTTTAACAATGTGGCAGTCTTTTGCCAAAACGGACGACACGACCATTTTCCAACTCAAACCACAAGGATTCTTTAATTCCATATCGAACCATACCATTCCCAGAAAAGCCTTCCGATACCTGTTCGTCTTCATAACCTGGAAAAGGAACCAAATCGCCATAAGCTTCACGGAGTTCTTCTATTGTAGAGCCAATCAAAATGCCTTTTTCCGCCGTAATATGTTCACTAAGGACAGTAATGTCGCTCATATGATATTGTTGATCGCTGACATCATAAATGAATAATATTTCTGCATCCTTATAGACGGCAGTAATTTCTTCATTTGATGTACACTCATTAAAGCTTTTTTTGCTGCTTAAAGGCTTACCTAGAATGGCTTCCGCTTGCTTGAAGGTCGTCAAATAGCTTAAATAATTCATTTTATCTTGAATGAAGAACTTTTCTTGGACAACTCGTTCGTTAATATTGCGGCCCAATTTCACCAATTTCTCTTCTGATTGATACTCGTAAGGGATTCCTAAAGCATTGGTGATGTATTCTGCTGATATGAATAACTTGCCATTTTTTATAATTGCCTCGGTTCCGGGTCTCGGGACCCCATCAATCCAATACGTTAAACTCTTTGTAATGCCCTTTTCTTCAACTACTCCTGATTTTTGGATTACACCTGCCTTCGCTGTATCAACGACTTTTTCTTCCCCGGAAGAACCTCTCGATGCATAGCCCAAGTATCCCGAAAAAAGCATACTTAGAAGGAAAATAACAACCAAAAGACTCTTTTTCATGCCTGCTGGCCACCCTAAATTATTATTTTTCACTGCTTTGTTGTACTAGATTAGTTCTTTTAAAAGTGCTGCTCGCTTACTTCTTTGGAAATTTTGATTCTATCAAAAGTACAAGGGGATATGCAGCAATCAAAAGCAATGTCAGGTAAACAGACTGTTCAAATGTATTTTTAAAGCTTTCTTGACTCCATCCATCTTCACCAATAATCCAGTACGCCACCTGGTTGGAAATCGAAATTCCATCATTGGCTTCAGGAATCAAACTATGAGTGTAGTTTTGCGCTAGACTCACACCCGAAATCATTGCTAGCGCAGCAGCCAGCGCAACTCCCTTCGAGAAAGGATTTTGAATACCACCTCTTTTAATTAACACAATTGAAACAAGTACAAAAACAAAAGCTGAAACCACAAATAGCATGTGGTCACCTCCTTTTTAAAAAAGAATCAATTCTACTAAATTATATTTATAAAAATTATAAAAATATACAAATTTATACAATAATTGGATAAATCAAGTGTAAAAAAAGCCATACCTCCTCGAAGCATGGCACTAACTTATTTTGCAATCATCCAACTAGATGCTTTGGTTGTGATGGATTAATATCGATTTTCAGATTTTTGGGCATGAAAATCTTTATGGTTGTTCCTTCCCCAAGCTTGCTCTCGATCTCAATGCTGCCCTGGTGAAGGTCTATAATCCGTTTGCATGTAATTAACCCTAATCCTGTTCCTTTTTCCTTTGTTGAATAAAAAGGTTCGAACAACTTCTTCGATCTTGAGTCAGATATTCCGCAGCCCTTGTCGGTGATCGTCACCATGATAGCATCTGGGACCACTTCCTCCAGTACCACCTCGATAAAATGGCCGCTGTCCTCCGTAGCTTCAATCGCGTTCTGCAGCAGATTGATCAGCACTTGTTTCATCAGGTTCCGGTCACAATTCAAGATGATGTGCATATCAGAATCGAATTCTATTTTAATGCTTTTTAAATTGGCCTGTGGTTCCATGAAATGGATACAGTCTTTTAATAGGTTATGAAAGTTGATATATTGGAAATTGACGTTTTCATTTGGTTTGGCTATGAACATGAACTCGTTGACGATTTCATTGATCCGGTCCATTTCATCCAGCATGATGTCAAGATACGGCACCAATGCTTGATCCGTAACGCTCTCTTTGACGATTTTGGCAAAACCTTTCAACGAGGTGAGCGGATTCCTGATTTCATGCGCGATGCCTGCCGCCAACTCTCCAACTACAGAAAGTTTCTCCATTTGCTGGACCTGTTTCTCTCTTGTTTTTTCCTTGGTAATGTCTATGGTAGAACCAATAACCTCCACCGTCACTCCGTTTTGGCGAACGGGATTCAGGATGGCCAGATAGTGGATTCCACCAAAACTCCCTTCATAGTTAACATGCTCCCCATTCCACGCCTTTTCATAAAAAGCCTCCTTGCGCATCGCCTGGTCGGCCGGAAGAAACTCGAACAATGATTTCCCCACAACACACTTAGGGCATAGACCTACTTTTTCTATCAGTTTGCCTTCAATAAACGTATGGATGAATTGGTTGTCTTTTTTGATGAACTTAAAAATAAAGCCCGTTTCTCTTGGTATGAACTGTTCATAATCCACCCTATTCTTCTGGTCAGTCACACGGCAACACCCTTAGAAAAAGATTCGTTCTCTAATAATTCTTTATCCATAGGGTAAATCCTTTAGAAAAACAGGAAATTAGTAGTGAATTCCTTAATATTTGTCGATTGTTGCGCCAAGTACTGACGCTCTGATAAAATCCAGATCCTTGAAACGCTTCAATTCTTCCGGGCTGCCGGTCACTACCGCTCCACTGATGTGCAGTTCACCATTTTTTGAATTAGCCTTGATTGCTTTCAATGCTTTTTTTGCAGAAGAGCTTGATTTGCTTACCGTTTCCAATGCGGCTATATATCCTTGCCCATTTTCGGCCGAATAAGGATAGGCTTCTGTCACTTCCAAACCAAAAGCATTGCCGCCTCCTTTTATTTTTAAGCTGTCAGCGTCCAATTCGTCAGTCATCCTTGCTCTTTGGGCTTCCGTCGTCGTATCCACCCATAACCAGTTGACATTTTCATGACCGAGCGTTTTGCTAAGCTGATCCAATGTCATTGGCTCCTTGAAGGACACGGCGACCTCAACCAGCAGATCTTGATCCAAATCTACAGCAATATCCAATTCCTTTGGTAAAAATTCATACGACAGGCCAGGATAATAGAAATCGATCTTCCGTTCATTATTGAAGTCATTATAGCGGATCGTCCTCTTTGCTTCTTCATTCATTCCATTCACATGCACCATGCCGCTTCCCTGGCTGATCGTTTTTACCCTTCCGAAAACCGGGATCTTCTTTGTTTTTTTGTCCCAGACAATCTGCCGATCGCCTACTGTTTTATAATAGGTTGTTTCACTCAATACACTGAACACATTATGGATATAATACGTTCCTCTTTCTGAAACATTCGCTCCCTGCAGCATATTCCGAAATGGATCATTGCTTTCCTGCAGCCGTTTATTCAGCAGATATTCACTGCCTAAAAACACAACAGCCAACAGTACTGCCGACGTCAGGAACCCTATGAATGCATACTTGATCGTCTGCTTTCGGCTCGATTTTTTAATCACCCTTTGCACAGAAGGACTGCTCATAAAATCAATATCTTGTGGAATCTTGTCTTCGTTATTCTCTGTCATAGGCTGCCTCCTTCAACACCTTCGCTAATTGTTTCCTGGCCCTGAATAAATTAGTTTTTACTGTGTTCATGCTTAAACTTAATAATTGCGAGATTTCCTCGTAGGAGAGACCGCTGTGGTATTTCAATAATAATAATTCCTGATATTGCGGTTTTAGACGGCCAAGCGCCTCCCCAAGCTCACTTGAATTTTCTTTTGACAAAATCACTTTTTCCGGCTGTTCTTCACTATTCGATGTAAGCCGGTCATCCTCCAAATTCAACTCTACCCGCCTTAGCTTCCGGCATTGGTCAAAATGGTAATTCAGTGCGACCCGGATCAGCCAGCTGCGCGTTCTCGAAGGCTGGATCGAATCACTATAAAGCAAATATTTATAGGCCGTTTCCTGAACAATATCCTCCGCATCGGTATGTGGAACCCCCTGCTTCAACAAATACCGATAGACGATGTTCAATTCACTATTAAGATCTCGATTTGCATCTCCCATATCAACCTCCCGATAACATAACGTTTATCCTATTGAAAAGTTAACACGTTCCTCAATATTTTTGTTAATTTTTCCATAAAAAAAAAGACTACTTCCCCCTAAGGAGAGCAGTCCTCACAATTACATCTTCTCACCAGTCATTTCCATGACTTTCTCTTTCACTTCTTCTATATTGCGCATTTTGTTGTCCCAGCATTTTTGGCTGAGGTCAACTGGATACTCTTCCGGATTAAGCATGCGTGTGTACTCTTCCCACAGTACGCCCAGGCAGTACTTTGAATGGTTACGCACTTCGTCCAGGCTTGGCTGGTTGTATACGAGCTTTCCATCGTTAAAAATGTCGTGGTGGAGCTCCCTTGCATCAAAATTCGTGACAAACTTGCTGATGAAGGTGTGGACCGGATGGAACATCTTCAAACGCTTTTCCTGTTGTGGATTTTCATCCTCGAGCGTGATGTAGTCACCCTCTGAGCGGTTATTCGATTTATTGATGATTCGGTAGACCTTCTTGATGCCAGGCGTCGTCACCTTTTCCGGGTTGGAGGAAATTTTGATTGTATCCTCCATCAAGCCATCGGCTCTTTCGATTGAAACAATCTTATAAACCGCGCCGAGTGCAGCCTGGTCATAAGCGGTAATCAGTTTTGTTCCGACTCCCCAAACATCGATTTTCGCGCCCTGGGCTTTCAGGTTCATGATCGTATATTCATCAAGGTCGCTGGATGCAACGATTTTCGCATCCTTAAAGCCTGCTTCATCAAGCATTTTGCGGGCTTCCTTTGAAAGATAGGCTAAGTCACCGCTGTCCAGGCGAATGCCGATAAAATTGATTTTATCGCCGAATTCCTTTGCGACTTTTATCGCATTTGGCACACCTGATCTCAAGGTGTCATACGTATCAACAAGGAATACGCAGTCCTCATGTGTTTCAGCGTATTTTTTAAAAGCAGTGTAGTCGTCCCTGTATGCCTGAACCATGGAATGAGCATGCGTACCTGAAATCGGAATCCCGAACAGCTTGCCCGCTCGTACATTGCTTGTGGAATCAAAGCCGCCAATATAAGCAGCACGCGTTCCCCAAAGAGCAGCGTCCATTTCATGTGCACGACGCGAACCGAATTCCATCGCTACTTCATCCTTCACAACCTGCTTGATCCGGGAAGCTTTTGTCGCAATCAAGGTCTGGTAGTTCACGATATTTAAAAGAGCCGTCTCAATCAGCTGAGCTTCAGCAAGCGGAGCATCGACTCTCACAAGAGGCTGGTTGGCAAAGACGATTTCACCCTCCTGCATCGCCCGGATCGTTCCGGTAAAGCGAAGCTCTTTTAAAAAGCTTAGGAAATCCTCACCGAACTTTTCTTCTTCTCTTAAATATTGAATATCATCTTCTGTGAAGCCGAAGTTCTCAATATAGCTGATGATTTTTTCCAGGCCGGCAAAAACAGCATAGCCGTTGCCAAAAGGAAGCTTACGGAAAAACAGGTCAAACACCGCGCGTCGGTTATGAACGCCGTCGCGCCAGTACGTTTCCATCATATTTAATTGGTATAAGTCCGTGTGCAGCATCAAGCTGTCGTCTGTGAATTTTGTGCTCATCAAAAAACCTCCAAATTTACTGCGATCAATGCGTTACTTAACCATGGCGCCATTCAAGCTTTGTAATAGCCAAGTTACTTAACCTCAGCACCAATCGAACTTTCGAAATGGCGAAGCGACCATTCATGGCCAATCTGGTCAAAGGAAGCAACCGCATCCTTATACACAATAACCTTAAATCCCTTATTGTAAGCATCAACCGCCGTATGAAGTACACAAATATCGGTGCAAACGCCGACAAGATGCACTTCCGTGATCCCTCTTTCGCGCAATTTTATTTCAAGGTCTGTAGCAGCAAATGCCGAATACCTCGTCTTGTCGATATAATATACATGCTCCAGATGCTTGTTTTCCTCATACACCGCTTGAAGGCTTCCGTACAAATCCCTTCCCTTTGTGCCGCGGATATTATGAGGCGGGTAGAGCTTCGTTTCCGGATGGAACTCGTCGCCTTCATCATGGACATCAATCGCGAAAACAACATAGTCACCATTTTTGATGAATTCCTCGGTAACGCCGACTAGCTTTTCCTCGATTGCCTGCCCCGGCGCCCCGCAAGTAAGCCGTCCATCATCTGCCACGAAATCATATGTGTAATCGATATTGATTAAAGCCTTGTTCCCCATTATGTATCCACATCCCTTTATATTATTATCTTGCCTGTTATCTCTTATTTTCTTCCATTTATGTTTTACAGGCAAATATTACATATCGGGAGGGTTCTGATGTGCCGAAGACAGATCACCAGTAATGGCTACTGGAGCCCTAGACCAGCTCAGATCTCAAAAACAGGTCACCTACAAAGATTATTGATTACCTAAATCCGCTCATTTTCCGATAACAGGTCACTAATAACGACTATTGGTGACCTAATTCCGCTCAAATCCCGATAACAGGTCACCAATAACGACTATTGGTGACCTTAAACCCGCTCATTTTCCGATAACAGGTCACCAATAACGACTATTGGTGACCTTAAACCCACTCATTTTCCGATAACAGGTCACTAATAACCACTATTGATGACCTAAAACCTGCTCATTTCCGAAAACAGGTCACTAATAACGACTATTGGTGACCTAAAACCCGCTCATTTTCCGATAACAGGTCACCAATAACGACTATTGGTGACCTAAAACCTGCTCATTTTCCGAAAACAGGTCACTAATAACGACTATTGGTGACCTAAAACCCGCTCATTTTCCGATAACAGGTCACCAATAACTCACATTGACTCCCAAACCTCCACGAGCAATTAAATAATGCTCCAATAAATATAATCGAATATCCTGGAATATCCTCAGAATAGAAACATAATTAAGTTTTAAGGAATATCCTTCTATACCCCATTTTAAAAACACACAAAAACCGCCCCAATACTGGAGCGGTTCCATATTATTCTGCTTTAAAATTCAAATCCAGATTCTCTGGACGGTCTTCTGGACGGATTTCATCGAGTGGAACGAATACTTCGATGTGCCTGAACAAGTTTTCAAATTCCGCCGGCAGGTTGCCTCCGTATTCGCCGTCTAGATTCAATTGGACGGTTTCCCTTGAATGAACCTTAATCCTGTTCGCCTGAGTATAAATGACTCCCGGATCATTGATGTGCTCACCGCGGACGGCGAGTGTCGCAATCCTGATAAAATCAGCGAGATTCGTCTTCTTCAAAATCAATAACGAAAACAAGCCATCGTTAATCGAAGAGTTTGGTGCCAGACGCTCGAAGCCGCCAACGGAATTTGTCAGCCCTACGAGGAACATCATTACTTCGCCTTCGAATAGCTTCCCATCGTATTCAATGCTCACTTCTGACGCACGGATGGACGGAAGCATTTCAATTCCTTTTAAATAGTACGCCAGCTGGCCAATAACCGTTTTAAGCTTGCTTGGGACCTCATAGGTCAGTTCAGTCAGCCTGCCGCCGCCTGCAATATTTATGAAATATTTATCGTTGATCCGGCCCACATCAACCGGAATCGTATCGCCTTTAACAATGATGTCAACCGCCGCTTCGATATCCCTTGGAATATGGAGTGCGCGCGCAAAGTCATTGGTTGTTCCAACCGGTATGACCCCGATCTTCGGTCGGTATTCCTGTTCAGCTATCCCATTGACCACTTCATTGATCGTGCCATCTCCCCCGGCAGCAATGACAAGGTCATAACGGCGCTCCACAGCAATTCTCGCTGCCTGAGTCGCATCCCCTTCGCACGTCGTGGCATGGCAGGAAGCTTCATAGCCTGCAGACTCAAGCTTGACCAGAACTTCTGCAAGATTCTTTTTGAAAATTTCACGCCCTGAAGTTGGATTATAAATTATTCTTGCTCTTTTCATACCCATCATCCTACTTAATATGGTTTTTAAATTCCATCATTTTACATCATAGCTCATATTCTTTATAGAGGCAATTGCCTACAATACTTTTCTACCGGATATATCATAAACCACTTTCTCTCTTTTTGCCAAAAAGAAACTTCATTTTTAACCAAAGTGTATTTATTGTTAACTATTGTATTTTTCGAAAAACGCTTCCATTCACTCTATTTATTTTTTACAATACAGAGAGAATAGTTACATAAAATGGAAGATACCCCGGATGGCACTAGAACTCCACGAAAAATAATCTTTCATCTTCAAGACGAATTTAGAATAAAATTTTTTTACTAGACTAAAAGGGTGACTCTTATGACTTGGATAATTCTTCTGGCTGCCTATTTGATTGGTTCGATCCCTACAGCCTTATTAATTGGAAAGTATTTTTTCAACGTCGACATCAGGGACCATGGCAGTAAAAACCCCGGCGCAACCAATACACTAAGGGTTATGGGCAAAAAGGCCGCGATTATCGTTCTGCTTGTAGATGTGGTAAAGGGAATGCTCGCTGCTTCGCTTCCGCTGCTACTCGATGTGCCTCTGGATCCGCTGTACTCAGGATTGATTGCCGTCATCGGCCACTGCTTCCCGATTTTCGCCGGCTTCCGCGGCGGCAAGGCGATCGCCACGACTGCTGGGGCGCTTTTGATCGTTGATTTCGGGATGTTTTTAGCGGTTTATCTGACATTTTTTGCAGTGATGTTCATGACTAAGTATGTGTTCATGGGTTCGATTTCAGTTGGGTTCGCCATGCTGTTATATTCCTTTTTTTCGACCGAGATTAACGAACCTTTGATCTTTGCTGCTTTTATTGTATTTTTAATTTTCCTCCATCGTTCGAACTTACAGAACTTTTTTAATGGCACAGAACCTAAAATAAATGATAAAAAGGTGAAAGGCGATCGTCTTCCACCAAAGGATTCATTTAAATCATAAATCTCCAGCCCCTGGCATTTGAGCCATGGGTTTTTCTTTTCCCTATAAATATATTAATAAAGTAAATTACTATTGTATGAATAGTATTTTTCGCAAAAAAATAGATTGTTAATCATGAATATGAAATGATAGAATATTATTTGTATTAGCAATATTTTTTTAATAATTTTTCACTATAACAAAGGGGGAAAGATTATGTCCAATGAAATGTACCAAATTATTGCAATCGGGATATACATGGCCGCGATGCTTTACATCGGCTGGTATTCCTACAAAAAGACAAGTAATCTGACGGATTACATGCTTGGCGGCAGATCGCTTGGACCTGCGGTAACTGCGCTTAGCGCCGGTGCGGCAGACATGAGTGGATGGCTATTGATGGGCCTTCCTGGGGGAATTTATGTAAGCGGTTTAGCGAATGCGTGGATTGCCATCGGGCTGACTGTCGGAGCCTACCTCAACTGGCTTTTCGTAGCACCTCGACTTCGTTCTTACACACATGTAGCCAATGATTCTATCACGATTCCTGGCTACCTTGAAAACCGTTTTAAAGATGACACTAAGCTGTTAAGAATTGTTTCCGGAATTGTTATCCTGCTCTTTTTTACTTTTTATGTTTCTTCCGGAATGGTTGCTGGAGCCGTCTTCTTCCAGAGCTCGTTTGACCTTGATTACCATACTGGCTTATTGCTCGTTTCCGCTGTCGTCGTGGCTTACACCTTATTCGGCGGCTTCCTGGCAGTAAGCTACACTGATTTCGTCCAGGGATTGATGATGCTGCTTGCCCTTGTGCTTGTTCCGATTATTGGATTCGGCAAAACGGGCGGCCCTGCTGAAACCTTTGACACAATCCGTACTATCGATCCAGCGCTTCTTGACCTGTTCAAAGGCACTACTGTCCTGGGCATCATTTCGACTGCAGCCTGGGGACTTGGCTATTTCGGCCAGCCTCACATCATCACGCGCTTTATGGCGATTACGACTGTAAAAGAAACAAAGAGTGCCAGAAGAATCGGGATGAGCTGGATGATTTTCTCTTTGCTCGGCGCGATTTTAACCGCTTTGATCGGTCTTGCCTATTTTACACAAAATCCAGACGTGAAACTGGATAATCCAGAAGCAGTCTTCATTGAACTCGGCCAATTGTTCTTCCATCCACTGTTCGCAGGCCTCATGCTTGCAGCAGTACTGGCAGCCATCATGAGCACGATTTCTTCTCAGCTGATCGTTACTTCAAGCGCTTTGGTTGAAGATTTGTACAAAATCCTATTCAAAAAAGAAAAATCAGATAAGCAATTCGTCTTCTTCGGCCGCATGGCTGTCCTAATTGTTGCCATCGTTGCTGCTTCCCTCGCCTGGGTGCAGAACGACACCATCCTTGAACTGGTTGCTTACGCTTGGGCTGGATTCGGTGCCGCATTCGGACCAATTATCATCCTGAGCCTGTACTGGAGAAAGATGACCAACTGGGGCGCGATCCTTGGAATGGTTGCCGGTGCAGCGACAGTTGTCATCTGGAGCAATGTCGGCTTGAGCGATGTCATGTACGAAATCGTTCCTGGCTTCATCATCAACCTGATTGTTTCAGTGGTCGTGAGTTTGTTGACTTACAAGCCAAATCCTGAAATTGAAAAAGAATTCGATCTTAGTGTTAAGAACTTGAAATCATAATATCTACAGAAATGCCACAGAGCTTGTCTCTGTGGCATTTTTTATACAGGAGTATTTTTCTGCTCCTTCAGCTTATTGCCTAGCAACCTGCGAAATCCCTCTCCAGTTTCCTTATTATTAATGATTTCAGTTGCATCAACACTGGCCAATATCACCATAATTACTTCACTGTGATTGAACAACTCTTTATACTCTTCATTCTCATATAACATTCGAAACCAATCCAATGCTAACAATTTCTCCGTGTTCTGCTTCGCTTTTTTCTCAGAAAAATTAATCGGCATGGCATTGGCAGCACTAAAACCTAACAACTCAAGAAGGTTCATCAAATCACCTCATCTTCTATTACCTAATCAATACGAATTGAGTATAGACTAAGTTTCATTTTTTTACATTTCGTGACAATCTGACAGGAAATTACACAACATCTATAGAATGATTAAATTAACAATCTTAGTCTGAAACATACCCGCCAAAATGGGAAAAATTGATATTCAGAGGGAAAAACGATGAAGAGAAAGCTATTATTCTACGGAACGACTGCACTTTTGATCTTAACTGTATTGATTGCAATGGACCGCTATAAATTATATAAGGAAGAAAAGCCGCCAATCCCTGAAATCACGGTGAATGGCCAGGAGGTTACATCCATACTCGGCCAATATGATTGGCATGGCACAAAGACAAAGAAAATTGAGCCAATCAAAGTAATGGCCGGGATGAACCCAACAAAAGTGAAGGAAAAACAAAAACTACAAGTCTCATTCCCTCCAGGGTTGGAGCCTGCAAGTATGACAATCAGCCAGGTGAACACAGCACCCGGTCTAAAGAAAAAGAGTGTGGAAGGGAATAGCATGCTGATTCCCAAAAGTCTCACCCCAGAAAGAATCTACTTTATGATAAAGGCCCAATGGAAAAAAGATTACAGCACTTATTATGTAAAAGTCGATATAGAAGACTTGCCGCTTTTTTACGATTTTCTTTCGAAGGACCCTGAGAAACTTTCTGTTCTGGCGATTGTTCCACGTGGAGAGTCAGAAAAGTATGACATCCCTGACGAAGTAAAAGCAAAGCTCGATTCATTCCACATTTCAGATGATATGGAAGGACTGAAGAAAAAATACCCTGAGCTGCTAACAAACCTAACACCTGTCTATATGATCTTTAATAGTGAATTTCACCAGCAGACCGTCGTGGATAAGGAAACATTGATTAACCGTGTGTTGGATGATGGTCGGGATTGAAAGAAGGTCCTTCTGTAAGGGCCTTTTTGCTGCCTAACTCAAACTCGATATAGAAAAACAACTCTTGTAATTCAATCAACCATAATCGAACCAACCCACTGGCTGGTCTTCGAGACGACCTCGAATGTTCGGTCATCTTTCCAGGCCGCCTTCCCCAGAAACCTCCCATACACCATCTCATTTGGTACCTCTTCAACTAGCACTTCCTCTTTTACCAACAAACCGTCTTTATCAAAAATCTTCCCTTTTAACTGAAACGAGCTTACAGTATGTGTACCCACCACTATAGCTGTATAATTCTTATCCGGACTCTTTTTAGGTGTGTTTTTTAATAGGAACTCAGCCTGATAATTATGTTCCTTGATTTTCCCAAGCGCCAGTACGACCGGGGAGCATACTCCCACTTCAGCTCACGAAATACCAGAGCTATGTATTCATTAAAAATTTTCACATACTCTACATACTTCTCTTCAACATTTCCACACTGCAAAAACTCAATCGGATTATATGGAATCTTCACCGTCAATCCAGTTTCTATCGAATATGGATCAATCTCCATTCCTTTTACCTTATCAAGACAGTAAACACTTAAATACCTGACATCCTCGGTCTTGATGCCTTTCAAATATCTGCCCAGCAACAATTGAAAGATCCGGGACTGATGATTAAAGCCCACCTCATTCTTTTTAGGCCTGTTAGTCATGTCCGATATAATGATTTCTTTTAGTTCCATATATTACACCTCTGTGAGTTTACCATTCTCTCCACTCTTCCGTTATGTCCCCATCCGGTTCCAAACCGGCTTCCTGCGCTTTTTCATCAATGAATTCATACAATTCTTCGCGTTCCAGCGTTTCGATGAAATAATCGAATTCTTCGTTCAACCTGTTAAATTCGGTTACTACTTCTTTTACCTTTTTCAATATTGCCTTTTCCGTCGGGGCTTTCATGGAATTGAGAGAAGAGACATATTGCTGCAATGCCTTTTCCGAAGCGACTATAGCCTCCTCGGTGAACAGATCGTCTCCTTCCGCCATCCGCGCTCTCCATAAAACAGTGGGCATTGTATTATCAGACCTTTGAATAGACATGATTTCTGCCTCTTCCTTCTTTACCGCAGTGTATTCTACCAACCGATGAGTGTAATGATTTTTCTGTGTAAAATATACATGTTCAATACTTTCACACGGATTTAAATCCCCATCAAGGACAGTAGTCCCCCAAAAGGATAGCATTCTTAATCCCGGCAATTGATTGACAAACCCTATCGAAGCTATTTCCCCACAGTCCAACATACTTAAATTTTCTAATTCTTTTACCTCTGCAATAGGAAGGAAATCCTCGATTTTTTTGCTGTTCTCAATCTCCAAAACTCTTAGGCTTTTTGATAGATATTTAATATCCTTCAAATCATTAAAGGACCTTAAATAATATAGGCCCAGCATTTCAATGCTCTCCAATCCTTCAACACCCTTTAACGACGTGATATTAGACTGGATCAACTCCAGGGATTTCAGATTCTTAAGCGTTGAAAATCGTTCAAGAGTTTTCGACTTAGGCTTGTAACCCCAAAGTCTCATTTCTTTTAAATTCCCTAGTGCTTCTATGCCTTTTGCTTTTGGCGGCAGCTTCCCATAAAACACTTCAAGTGAAGGGATTTTTTCAAAATCGATTTCCAGAGACGGTCGCGTTTCATTGATTGACAACGACTTTAGGTTTTTTAAATGGTATAGTCCTGTTACATCTTCTAAGTCTTCGCCCCCAAGGGAAACAATCTCAATGTCTGGACATTCATTTAAAAAATTCACTTGATCCAGCTCATAGCAATATCGATCTTATTAATCTGGTTTTCTTGAATATAGGCTATTGATTCCTTGATATTGTCTTCATTAATTTTCACTGATACTCCGCCGTCTTCATCAACCCGTATTCTTACGTTGCCAACCTTCAGGAATCTGACCATAATGCACCGCCTTTAAATTTCCTCAACAAGCCACTTCGTTTTCCTTCCCCGATAAGTCATTGCCACTGTTCTATCAGAAACCCATTTTAAATCACCCAAATATTGAGTAAAAACTAGTTCATGAGGTCTTTCCTGGAGAACTTTTTGGGTTTTTACCAAATCACCTGATTTATTGTCCCTGATATTCAGCATTGCACTAAAATAGTCTATATCATGGGTACAAAACACCTCTGCCATATACTTTCTGTCAGGTGAGGATTTTTGTGCCCAAACATACTCATTTACATAGTTCCGCTCTTTTATTTCAGCTGTGATCCGGTTGAAGACATCATGTTCCCATGAATACTCATTCGCAACTTTGACGATTCCCTCATCGATTTTCTTAAGAATATGCGTTTTCTTATCAAAATCGGATAAAGAAAAATATGAATCTATGTCCAGCTTTACCGAAACCTCTGTGAAACCATCTGTGGTGGTTTGTACGCCATCTCCTGGGGATTCCACACAATTGACCATTACCTTCTTTGACCTCTCAGTTGGAAAGCGGCCAAGCAAAAAAATGTATAAACTCGCGATGCACCTTACCTGGTCACGGAACAGCATTCTTTTCTGCTTCCAATTCTCTTCATAATCAATGCGTATCGCTTCATCTTCAGTAAAAGAATGCTGGTTCATTAATAATTTGATTTGATTTTCCTTTTCAATATAGGGCAAATCCAAATCGATATCTCTGAGTAAAATAACGGCCTGCCCCCTTTTTGTGTTCTTAAGCTAATGATAGCACCCGCAAGTATGTAAGAATATGTATTTTATGAACTATTTTATAACGCAAATTCCCCTTTTTCCCGGGAAATATCGACAAAAAAAGCTGGCGACCATTCGCCAGCTTTCGCTATTATCTCTTATTCAATTCCTCAACAAGCAATTTATTCACAAGCGGCGGGTTCGCCTGGCCTTTTGTAGCCTTCATGATCTGACCGACAAGGAAGCCTTTTGCTTTGTCCTTACCGCTTTTGAAATCCTCTACTGATTGCGGATTGGCATCGATGATTTCGGTAATGATCTTGAGCAGTGCGCCTTCATCAGAGATTTGGACTAGTCCTTTTTCTTTGACGATTTGCTCAGCGTTGCCGCCACTCTCGACCAATTCCTTGAAGACCTGCTTCGCGATTTTGGATGAAATTGTGCCGTTTTCGATCAGCTTGATCATCCCGGCAAGACCTTCTGGTGTCAACGCGGTTTCGTGAAGCTCTTTCGATTCAGCCTTCAGGTACGCTGAGAATTCTCCCATCAGCCAATTGGATGCCTGCTTTGGATCTGCTTCAGCTTTGACAACCGATTCAAAGAAATCAGCCATTTCCTTCGATACTGTCAAAACTTCAGCATCATAAGCTGGCAGCCCCATTTCTTCTACATAGCGCTTTTTGCGCTGATCCGGAAGCTCAGGTATTTCCGCACGGACTCTTGCCTTCCAATCTTCATCAATATAAAGATCTGGCAGATCCGGTTCAGGGAAATAGCGATAATCATCGGATCCTTCTTTTACACGCATCAGGATGGTTGTGTTGGTCGCATCATCATAGCGACGCGTTTCCTGCTGGATTTCGCGGCCTGCGAGAATTTCCTGCTCCTGGCGTTTTTCCTCATGCTCAAGCCCTTTGCGGACGAAGTTGAAAGAGTTCAGGTTTTTCAGCTCAGTTTTTGTGCCGAGTTCCTTCTGGCCGACTGGCCTGATTGAGATGTTCGCATCACAGCGGAGCGAGCCCTCTTCCATTTTACAATCCGATACGCCCGTATACTGGATGATCGACTTTAACTTTTCAAGATAGGCATAAGCTTCGTCAGGAGTGCTTATATCGGGTTCCGATACGATCTCAACAAGCGGCGTGCCCTGGCGATTGTAGTCAACGAGGGAATAGCCGCTGCCATGCGTCAGCTTGCCTGCATCCTCTTCCATGTGGATACGGGTTATGCCGATTTTCTTTTTATAACCGTTAACCTCAATCTCGATCCAGCCGTGCTCACCAATCGGTTTGTCAAACTGGGAAATCTGGTAAGCTTTCGGATTGTCCGGATAAAAATAGTTCTTCCTGTCGAACTTGGTATGCTCTGCCACTTCACAGTTCAAAGCCATCGCGGCCTTCATTGCGTAATCAACTGCCTTCTTGTTCACAACAGGCAGGACTCCTGGGTAACCAAGGTCTATGACAGTAGTATTTGTATTCGGCTCAGCACCAAAATGGTTCGGGCTCGCCGAAAAGATTTTCGAATCTGTTTTTAATTCAACATGGACCTCAAGGCCAATTACCGTTTCAAACTTCATCGTTTTCACCCCTTTACAGCTGCGGTTGTTGTTTATGGAATTCTGTTGCTTGCTCGAAAGCATGGGCAACCTTATATACTGTTCTTTCATCGAAATGGCGGCCGATGATTTGCAAGCCAAGCGGCAGCCCCTTATCAAAGCCACACGGAACTGATATGGCCGGAACGCCAGCAAGGTTAACCGGAATCGTTAATATATCGTTCGCATACATCGTCAGCGGATCTCTAGTATTTTCGCCAATTTTAAACGCCGGTGTCGGCGCAGTCGGCCCGACGATCACATCGTATTGTTCAAACACTTTTTCAAAGTCCTGCTTGATCAGCGTGCGGACCTTCTGTGCTTTTTTATAATAAGCATCATAGTAACCAGAGCTAAGCGCGAAGGTACCGAGCATGATCCGGCGTTTCACTTCCTCACCGAATCCTTCAGCACGAGTCTTTTTGTACATTTCAATTAAGTTTTCAGCGTTCGGAGTACGGTAGCCATAGCGGACACCATCAAAGCGAGCCAGGTTTGCGGATGCTTCAGATGATGACAGCAGGTAATATGTAGCTAGAGCGTATTTTGAGTGCGGCAACGAGACTTCTTCCCAAGTCGCACCCTCTTTTTCCAGTACTTTCAGAGCATCAAGCACGGAGTTGCGCACTTCTTCACTTACACCCTCACCTAGATATTCCTTCGGCACAGCAATTCTTAACCCTTTTATATCGCCAGTCAAACCGCCAACATAGTCAGGGATGTCCACTTTTGCGGAAGTCGAATCCATCTCATCATATCCAGCGATTGCGTTTAATAGGAAGGCATTGTCCTCTACATTGCGCGTAATCGGTCCGATTTGATCCAATGATGAAGCAAACGCGATCAGGCCGAATCTCGATACAAGTCCATATGTAGGCTTCATCCCAACAACCCCGCAATAAGATGCTGGCTGGCGGATGGATCCACCCGTATCAGAACCGAGGGAGAATAGCACTTCTCCAGCGGCAACGGATGCAGCGGAACCACCCGAAGAACCACCAGGAACTCGATCAAGATTCCATGGATTGAGTGTCTTTTGGAAGCCGGAGTTTTCGTTCGATGACCCCATCGCGAACTCGTCCATGTTCAGCTTGCCGATGGTCACCGTTTCAACGTGCTTCAGCTTTTGGATGACTGTCGCATCATAAATAGGATCAAATTTTTCAAGAATCTTGCTCGCTGCAGTCGTGCGCAAGCCCTTCGTGACGATATTATCCTTGATTCCAATCGGCAGTCCATATAATTTATTCACGGGGGCAGATTGAATAGCTTTGTCGTCCAAAGCTTTTGCCGCTGCCCTTGCGTTTTCTTCATCCAATGTTAAAAATGCCTGGACCTTGCCTTCTACCTCGCCAATCCGCTTGAACGATTCGTCGACCAGGTCGGAAACACTCAGGTCCCTTTTATGTAAAAGCTCATGAAGCTCCGAAATCTTATGTTCAAATAAACTCATCTCAGGCCCTCCTACTCCATAATTCCTGGCACTTTGATCTGCCCATCCTGGTGCTCAGGCGCATTCTTCAATACTTCCTCACGCGGCAGACCTTGCTGGGCACGATCCTCACGCATAACATTCTTTATTTCAAGCACATGTGCAGTCGGCTCCACATTATCCGTATCCAGCTCATTAAGCTGCTCTGCAAACGTGATGATTTTATCCAGCTGATTCGTCAGCATTTCTGCCTCTTCTTCCGTAATTGCCAATCTCGCCAGGTGCGCCACATGCTTCACCTGATCCTCCGAAATCCTTGACATAAAAGCACCTCCATTGTAAATCGTCAGACAATAATAATACTGATCATAGCAAAGTTTTACACTTTAAAGCAATACACGCCTTGCCATTTGTACCATTTTAACATGAGTGGCGAAGGATCGCAGGAAAGAACGAAACTTTAATCGAATAAATAGTTATAACCGTTTTAGGGAGGGATCATTTTGAAAAAGGCATTAGTGACGCTTAGCATCTTTTTATTAACCGCGTGCGGCGACCCTTCTCCGCTAAAATCCAATATCGAGGTAAAAATAAACGAACTGTTCGATACTAAATTTGGAGTCATTGATCAGGTGTATATTCATTCAGGAGAGAAAACACTAACTGTGTTGAATCCTGATGAATTTCTCGGTTATCTTGAAGGTGCTGAAAAAGTCGAAAGCGAAGAGAATCCATCCCAAATGAGCATAACCTTAAAAACATCAGACGGGATGAAGGAATACAGTAAAGAACAAACTTCAGAGAAACTGAGTTTTGACCCTAATCAAAACGTGATTTGCAATGAAGAATCATGTTATAAAGCTTCAGAAGAATTTACCGACCTTATTAAATCGCTTAAGTAAACTAAGAGGAGAGAGTCCTATACTTAATTTCATCTTTGACTTCATCGGAGACTTATTTGGTAGTTCAGCCCATAGTAATACCTTGAATACACAAAAAATTGACCGAAATATCGATAAGCTGAAACAGTACGAATGGTTCAAAGATATATACGAGGATGAGATGTACCGCCGTTTATTTTTTGTGAATAGGCATGTTAGAGCTTATTTGGAAAGCTCACTTCGAGTGAACAGGATGATTCGTAATGAAGATGCTCAGCAGCGTTTTTTGCGATTATTAGACAAGCAGATAAAAAGAGCGACCCGCTAACGGCCGCTCATGCTCACATTTATCTCCTGAACAACTTCGAAAAGAACCCCTTCTTCTCCTTAGCCGGTTGTGCAACCGGGCTTATTTTTTTCGAAAGATAGATATCTTCTTTGTCAATTGCATGATCATGCGCCAAAACGAGTCCCAGCTCAGAGTCATACTCCTTGTTCGTGACAATCGTAAATTCGATGTCTCTTTTTTCCGCTGCTTTAATGTATTTGGATAAATAGGTATATGATATATTGCCATTTAAAAAGAGGTGGGCCTGGGGATTTTCGTCCATGAGCTGCTCAATTTGCGGTTCGACACCTTTTTTCATCACCTGCGCCTGAGTAAGTGCGATCACTACCCTCTCGCGCAACGTTGTAAGGAATCTCCTTCTTTCATCCGGCTTCGTCTGCTTTGCTCCATGGATTCCCTGCTGCAAATAATCATCTATTTTGTTGTTGCTCATCCAATCACCTCCCTAAATCCATTACTACTATGTATGAATCTACCCAAAAGACTGTGCTAATTTAAGGTTAACCTATTTTAGACAAAAAAACCTCCTCTTCAAACCGAAGAGAAGGCCAAAAATAGGAGAATGCAAGGTGAAAAATCAACATCAACTATGGTAAACCCCCGCCCGGGCCGAAAGGCTTAGGCGGAGAGACAACCCTTAACTGGGTTCATCAAGAAGCTGTGAATTGAGCTTCTTCTGTTGAACCTTTTAGCGCAGTAGTAGAGGACGTTCCTCCGGAGATGACCATTGATACTTCATCGAAATAGCCTGTTCCGACTTCGCGCTGGTGCCTTGTTGCAGTGTAGCCATACTGTTCGCTTGCGAACTCCGCTTCCTGTAATTCAGAGTAAGCAGCCATACCGCGCTCTTTATAGCCGCGAGCCAGTTCGAACATGCCGTGGTTCAAGGCATGGAAGCCAGCAAGTGTGACGAACTGGAACTTGTAGCCCATTTTGCCAAGCTCGACCTGGAACTTTGCGATCGTTTTGTCATCCAGCTTCTTTTTCCAGTTGAATGATGGCGAGCAGTTGTAAGCAAGCAGCTTTCCAGGATACTTCGCATGGATTGCTTCAGCAAAGCGGCGCGCTTCATCCAGATCCGGCTCGGATGTTTCACACCAAACCAGGTCAGCATATGGAGCATAAGCCAAGCCACGGGCAATCGCCTGGTCAAGACCTGGTTTCACGCGGAAGAATCCCTCAGGAGTTCTTTCGCCCGTGATGAAAGGAGCATCATAAGGATCCACATCGCTCGTGATCAAATCCGCTGCATTCGCATCCGTACGGGCAACAATCAGGGTTGGCGTGCCCATTACGTCAGCTGCAAGGCGTGCTGCAATCAGGTTGCGTACAGCGGTTTGCGTTGGAAGAAGAACCTTACCGCCAAGGTGTCCGCACTTCTTCTCAGAGGAAAGTTGATCTTCAAAGTGGACGCCTGCCGCGCCAGCTTCGATCATGCCCTTCATCAGCTCGAATACGTTCAGCTGACCGCCAAAACCGGCCTCAGCGTCAGCGACGATCGGTGCGAACCAATCGATTGAGTTGTCGCCCTCAGAATGAGTAATCTGGTCCGCTCTCTGAAGAGCCTGATTGATTCGCTTCACAACTGCAGGAACACTGTTCGCAGGATACAAGCTCTGGTCTGGATACATGTTTCCGGAGAGGTTCGCATCAGCCGCAACCTGCCAGCCGCTCAAGTAGATCGCCTTCAGGCCTGCTTTTACCTGCTGGACTGCCTGGTTTCCTGTCAATGCGCCAAGGGCGTTGACGAAATCTTCTTCATGCACAAGCTTCCACAGCTTTTCCGCGCCACGGCGGGCAAGTGTATATTCAATATCGATTGATCCGCGCAGTTTAATGACCTCTTCCGCCGTATACGTCCTTTCCACTCCAGCCCATCTGCTATCCAATTCCCAGCTTTCCTGCAATTGCTTTACACGATCTTGTGTCATTATCTGTTCCTCCTAATGTTTGGTTTTTAATAAACTTTTAAACTATCAATCTATTAAGCCAGCGCTCGATAACCTGGCAATGTTAGAAACTCAACAAATTCATCATTTAAAATTAGTTCATCGAACAACTCTACCGCCTGATTGAAGCTACCTTTTTCAAAAGCTGGTTCGCCGACTTCTTGCTTGATTTTCTCAAGTTCCTCTTCTTTTAGCTGCTGATACATTTCAACAGTGACTTTGCGGCCATCATCGAGAACGCCTTTCTCATGACGGATCCACTGCCACAGCTGGGCACGTGAAATTTCCGCTGTTGCAGCATCCTCCATCAGGTTATGGATTGGAGCAGCGCCGCGGCCATTCAGCCAGGAAGCAACGTACTGGATGCCGACATTGATGTTCATCCGTACGCCAGCTTCTGTTATAGTCCCTTCTGGTACAGCCAGCAGGTCTTCACCTTTTACCTCGATATCCAACTGTTTACCTGAATTGATTTGGTTTGGTTCTGGCATTTCCTGGTTGAATGCTTCAAGTGCAACAGGCACCAATCCTGGGTGTGCTACCCATGTCCCATCATGTCCATCGCGTGCTTCACGCTCTTTATCGGCCCGCACTTTTGCGAAGGCTTCATCGTTTGCCACAGGGTCATTTTTGATCGGAATCTGCGCGGCCATCCCGCCCATTGCCGGTGCTTTGCGGCGGTGGCAAGTCTGGATTGTCAGCAGCGAGTATGATCTCATGAACGGAACCGTCATCGTCACCTGCGAACGATCCGGTAAAATCACATCATCTTGGCTGCGAAGTTTTTTCAAATAGCTGAAGATATAATCCCATCTGCCGCAATTTAGACCGGCAGAGTGCTCTTTCAGTTCATATAGAATTTCATTCATTTCGAATGAAGCAAGAATCGTTTCAATCAAAACAGTTGCTTTAATCGTTCCCTGTGGAATTGCTAGTTCATCCTGTGCAAAAACGAACACATCATTCCAAAGGCGTGCTTCGAGGTGGCTCTCCATTTTCGGAAGATAAAAGTATGGTCCTGTTCCTTGCTCCACAAGTTTGTTCGCGTTATGGAAAAAGTACATCGCGAAATCGAATAAGCTTCCTGAAATCGGTTTGCCATCGAGCAATACATGCTTTTCTTCTAGGTGCCAGCCTCTTGGGCGAACCATTAAAACAGCCGTTTCTTCCCTAAGTTCGTATTTTTTTCCGTTTGGATTTTCAAATGAAATCGTCCGGTTGACCGCATCTCTTAAATTGATCTGCCCGCCTACGATGCTTTCCCATGTCGGTGATGTTGAATCTTCACAGTCAGCCATGAAAACCTTCGCTCCGGAATTAAGCGCATTGATGATCATCTTCCTGTCAGTCGGACCAGTGATCTCCACTCGTCGATCCTGCAGGTCTTTGGGAAGCGGTGCGATCGTCCAGTCACTCTCACGGATGTGCTTCGTCTCCGGCAAGAAACCAGGCAGCTTCCCTGCATTGATTTCCTCCTGGCGCTTTTCACGTGCTGCCAGCAATTCTACCCTGCGTTTTCCGAAGCGCCTTTCAAGCTGTTCTACAAAGTTTAAAGCCTCAGGTGTCAAAATTTCTTCGTATCCAGTTTTCATGCTGCCCACTATTTCAATTCCTGTAGTTTGTGTCGACATAAACTGTCTTCACCCCTTTGTTATAGTACAGTATCAATAACTCTAATATGTATTATATAACAGAGATTTTAGATTGCAACTGATTTGCTAAATTTTTCTGAAAAATTTTTAAGATTGAGGAATTTGCCCTAGACACAAAGAGACCATCTTTCAGGATAAAAAGAGTCTGGAGGTTCGGTATATCAAGGTTTAGAGTTTTGATATTTTCTTCATGTACAGCCAAATCTTTAAGGTGGAAAAGAACTACCGAGAACAAGGTATTGTATCCAAGTGTCATTTTGAAAGCCTCTGCTTTTACCCAAACTGATGTTCCCTTGCTAAAACGGTAAATGGAAACACTCTGCTTTTACCCAAATTGCAGTTCCTTTGCAAAAACGGTAAATGGAAATACTCTGCTTTTACCCAAATTGCAGTCCCTTTGAAAAAACGGTAAAAGGAAACACTCTGCTTTTACCCAAATTGCAGTTCCCTTGCCAAAACGGTAAAAGGAAACCTTCTGCTCTTACCCAAATTGCAGTTCCCTTGCCAAAACGGTAAAAGGAAACCTTCTGCTTTTACCCAAATTGCAGTTCCCTTGCCAAAACGGTAAATGGAATGCCTCTGCTTTTACCCAAATTGCAGTTCCCTTGCTAAAACGGTAAAAGGAAATACTCTGCTTTTACCCAAATTGCAATTCCCTTGCCAAAACGGTAAAAGGAAACCTTCTGCTTTTACCCAAATTGCAGTTCTTTTGCCAAAACGGTAAAAGGAAACCTTCTGCTTTTACCCAAATTGCAGTTCCTTTGCAAAAAAGGTAAAAGGAATGCCTTTGCTTTTACCCAAATTGCAGTTCCTTTGCAAAAACGGTAAATGGAAACACTCTGCTTTTACCCAAATTGCTGTTCCTTTGCAAAAACGGTAAATGGAAACACTCTGCTTTTATCCAAATTGCAGTTCCCTTGCCAAAACGGTAAATGGAATGCCTCTGCTTTTACCCAAATTGCAGTTCCCTTGCCAAAACGGTAAAAGGAAACCTTCTGCTTTTACCCAAATTGCAGTTCTTTTGCCAAAACGGTAAAAGGAACGTCTCTGCTTTGGCAAAAGTAACTTCATCCAAAATTGATCACACACAAAAAATCCCCTTCTCAAAACGAGAAGGGGATTCCAAGTCTGTATTAGTACATTTCAGAAGTAGTCTTAGCTTGCATGTGAAGAAGCAGATAGTCTGGTCCGCCAGCTTTTGAATCTGTTCCTGACATGTTGAAGCCGCCGAATGGCTGGTAACCAACGATTGCGCCTGTGCAGCCGCGGTTGAAGTAAAGGTTTCCGACATGGAAATCTTCACGGGCTTTCTGGATGTTTTCGCGGTTTCTTGTGATAACCGCTCCAGTCAGGCCGTATTCAGTGTTGTTCGCGATTTCAAGCGCGTGGTCAAAGTCCTTCGCTTTTGCGAAAGCAACAACTGGTCCGAAGATTTCTTCCTGCATGATTCTTGCATTCGGATCAAGGTCAGCGAAGATTGTTGGCTTGATGAAGTAGCCTTTTGAGCTGTCTCCTTCGCCGCCAGTCATCAAACGGCCTTCTTCCTTGCCGATTTCGATGTAGCTCATGATCTTGTCGAACGCACCCTTGTCATTTACAGGGCCCATGAATGTGCTTTGATCTGTTGGATCATCAAGCTTAAGCTCGTTTGTAAGCTCCACTACGCGGTTAAGAACCTGGTCATATACATCCTCAACGATGACTGCACGTGAGCATGCAGAACACTTTTGTCCTGAGAAGCCGAAAGCAGAAGCCGTGATCGCTTGAGCAGCTAATTCAAGATCAGCATCTTTGTCGACAACCATCGTGTCTTTTCCGCCCATTTCAGCGATGACGCGCTTAAGCCAGATTTGGCCTTCGCTTAATTTTGAAGCGCGCTCGTAAATGCGCAGACCCACATCACGTGAACCTGTGAAGCTTACGAAGCGAGTGTCTTTATGGTCAACAAGGTAGTCGCCCACTTCAGCGCCGCTTCCTGGCACGAAGTTAAGAACGCCAGCAGGAAGACCTGCTTCTTCCATCACTTCAACAAACTTAGCAGCAACTACAGGAGTTGTAGAAGCCGGCTTTAGTAGAACTGTGTTACCAGTAACGATTGCTGCTACAGTTGTACCAGCCATGATCGCTAATGGGAAGTTCCATGGTGAAATAACGATTCCCACTCCAAGAGGAATGTAATCATAACGGTTATATTCATTTGGACGGCTGTTTACTGGCATACCGTCTTTGATTTTTAGCATTTGGCGGGCATAGTACTCAAGGAAGTCGATTGCTTCAGCTGTATCAGCATCTGCCTCGTTCCATGGCTTACCTGCTTCTTTTGTTAAAAGTGCTGAGAACTCATGCTTGCGGCGGCGAATGATCGCAGCAGCCTTGAATAAAACGTCTGCACGTGTTTCAGGCTTCACTTTTTTCCAAGTCTTGAACGCTTCCACTGCAGCCTGCATAGCCTTTTCAGCAAGGTCGCGGTTTGCTTTGGAAACGCGTCCAATAACTTCTTCAGTATTGGATGGGTTGTAAGATACAATCTTGTCTTCAGTCGAGATTCTCTCTCCGCCAATCACCAAGTCGTAATCCTGGCCGAGATAGCCTTCTACTGTCTTCAAACCTGTCAGGTATCCTTCACGGTGTTCCTCATCTTTAAAATTCGTGAAAGGCTCGTGTTTGTATGGCTGAACCATTCCTATCCCCTCCTATGTATTAAAACGTTTACATCCTTACCCATTCTATCATGAGAGTCTCAAAGTGTTCAATGGCAACGTACTAGCAAGTATTGGATTGAGAATTTTCTTATTTTTCAGTATGGAAATGTTGTATTTCCACTCTTTTTTACCTTGTCTATAAATCACTTCAGTTTCTGTTCTGCTTCGGCTTCGGCTTCTTCAATTAATTCGCTGATTACCTTGTCTGGATGATCAAGTGCTTTCCTTCCTGCAAGGTAAGGGAACAGATTTTTAATATCCTCTGCATAAAGACTTCCGTCTCTTGGCAGCGTATGACTTATCACTTCAAATGAATCTTTGCTTTGGTCAATCTTCAGTACCATCGGAACGGACATGCCTGTGCCCTGCTCAATTCCAGTGCCTTCTTTGTAGTATTCCTGGATGAGTGCCCATAAGTAAAGTTCACCTTTGTTTTCATCCGACCCCAGTATTTCATAGGCACTGAAAATCTCTCCGCCAAAATTGGGTGACATCACTTCCTGGCGGATGTACCTTTCAATCTCCTGTTTATCTTTTTCTGTGACAGCGATTGATCCAGATTGCGAACAACCTGCCAATAATAAAATGAGAAGCATACCTCCTAAGGACCATAGCCGCAACATTGATTCCCCCTTAAACCAATTTTCTAATTAAGACGATTCGTAAAGACTGTTAGATACAGTCTTAAGCATTAAATTATGGCAATAGATTTAAACACGCAAACCGCTTAGAGACCGTAATCCAGATTTCCTCGTCACTTCAGGCACATATTCTTATGCTAAAAATGGTTCCATCTCTCCAGCAGCAATAAAAAAAGCAAAGAGCCGCTCGGCTCTTTGCTTTTTTACTGATAAATATGCACAAACGGTTCATCCTGGTCAGGTTTCTTGACGATTAGTGCTTCCTGTCCCATGACGGATGAGATGCTGACTTGTACGGATACGTAGTTCGGGAAATGCTCCATGACGAGTCCGGTTGCGTATTGGGTGAATCCAATGGCTTCAGCTTTTCCGTAGAACTGGATCGGGATGTTGATGTTGATTTCCTGAAGCTGGCCATCCAGGTAAAAGCCTTTTCCGACGACGCCATTGAAGTTAGGGAAATACTCTTCTACGTCCTGTTTGAAGTTCTGGAAGAAGGTTAAGTCATCTCTGTGTTCCTTCTCTGCTTTCTCTGAAGGGAAGAGGATATAATCTTCTTTTACATCCTTCCAGCTCCCGATGTTGCTGCTTCCCTGGGAAACCTCAGCATAGGAGAAGAAGCTCCCTGGTACGACCGAAGACCTGCTTTCCTGTTCAAACAATCCGATTGTGATTGGCACATCTTTCAGTTCTTTGATTCCTCTTAGCCTGCTCACGACTTCCTGGGCAATCTTTTTCCCTTCTGCCTCAAGGACGGAACGGGGAATGTTTTTTTCATAGACAGCGCCATATGCTTGTTCCTGGTAATAATGGACTGAGTTAAGCGCCAGCCCAATTGCCACGCCGCCGAGCTGGTATGTCCCCTTTTCCCCTGATTGGACAAGGTAGTTGTGTTCCAGGATATGGGCAAGATAAATAGGATTCTTCTTATTACGGTCGTGGACGTCCCCTTTGCCGGAGTCAAGCGGATTCAAGCCGATGTTATCGTCTTTTTTCAACTTTTCTTCCTTAAGCTGGTCCTCTGTGAATTTCCTGTTCAGCCACAATCCCACTGTCCTGCTGTCAAGATACTGCCCTTCCTTGAACACGTATTTGTCAGTGGAATATGAGTTTTGCGCAATACGCATTAAACCTGTCTCGAACTCAGTGATGTCGTAGCGCGTGTTTAAATTGTTAACGACCATGCCACGGGCTTCCCCTGGCTCAAATGGCATGATAGTCCGGTAATATTCGTCCGAAATTTTGTATTTCGGGATAATCGCTTTTTCTTTTGTGTCATCATCCTTCTTTTGGACGACCTCTTCCTGCTTTTGAAAATTAGGCGCACAGGCCGTCAGCAAAAGGACAAGCGATAGAGCGACCATTGAGAGCTTCCTCATGGCGTTTACACCTCTTACTTATTTAATTCTTCAAGCATTCTCTCCTCGTTCCACACTTCAATCCCTAGGCTTTCTGCTTTTGTCAGTTTCGATCCGGCATCTTCACCGGCAATAACCAAATCGGTCTTCTTGCTTACGCTGCCGGCTACGTTGCCGCCGAGCGCCTCGATTTTTTCCTTCGCTTCGTTCCTTGACAATTGCTCAAGCTTCCCTGTCAGGACGACTGTTTTACCTGCGAAAAATGAATCAGAGTCTTCAACAGAGACCTTTCTTGGTCCCTTGTATTCCAAATTGACGCCAACAGCTTTTAGCTCAGAAATTAATTCCTTTACTTCATCACTGTCAAAATACGTTACGACAGAATCGGCCATTTTATCGCCAATCTCGTTGATTGCCGTCAATTCATCACGCGAAGCCTGCATCAGCTGGTCCATCGTTCCGAATTCCTGGGCAAGTGTTTTTGCAGCTTTCGCGCCGACAAGGCGGATGCCCAGGCCGAACATTAGCTTTTCAAGCGAATTCGCTTTGGATGTTTCAATTGCAGACAGCAGGTTGTTGACTGACTTTTCACCCATTCGCTCTAGGGCCAGCAGCTGCTCGCGAGTCAGCTTATAAATATCGGCTACATCCTTAATCAGCTTTTCTGCAAATAGCTGGCTGACGACTCTTTCCCCGAGTCCGTCGATGTTCATCGCATCGCGGGATACGAAATGGATCAAGCCTTCCCTGATCTGTGCAGGGCACTTAGGATTGATACAGCGGAGTGCGACTTCTCCTTCGATCCTTACGAGCTCGCTTTCACATTCAGGGCAATGGGTCGGCATCTGGAATTCTACTTCATCACCGGTCCTTTGCTCCGCAAGAACGTTTACGACCTCCGGAATGATGTCGCCGGCTTTCTTGACGACGACTTTATCGCCGATTTTAATGTCTTTTTCACGGATTAAATCTTCATTGTGAAGCGAAGCTCGTCCAACCGTTGTTCCAGCTACCTGAACCGGTTCAAGAATCGCTGTAGGTGTAACGACACCCGTCCGGCCGACACTTAATTCAATGTCCTTTAATGTAGTAACAACTTCTTCAGCAGGGAACTTGTAGGCGATTGCCCAGCGAGGGCTTTTTGCCGTTGTGCCAAGCTCAGCCTGCTGGTCTAGTGAATCAACCTTAATGACAATGCCGTCGATGTCGTATGGAAGGTTCGGACGCTTTTCGACCCAGCCATTCACATACTCGATGACACCTTCAATGTCTGCAACTTTGCGGCGTTCTTTATTTGTCTTAAATCCAAGCCTCTCTAGGAAATCTAATCCCTCGCTGTGGGAATCAATCCCCGTATCGCCGATATTGGCAATTCCATAAAGGAATACATCCAAGTTCCTTGATGCTGCAATTTTAGGGTCGAGCTGACGCAATGAGCCTGCTGCAGCATTGCGCGGATTGGCAAACGGCTCTTCTTCTCTTTCTTTTCTTGCTTTATTCAATGCTTCAAACGATTTCTTCGGCATGAATGCTTCGCCCCGCACCTCTAGGGAGACTGGCTCCTTCAGGCGGATTGGCAATGAACGGATTGTCCTAAGGTTAGATGAAATATCCTCACCTGTCGTCCCATCGCCGCGCGTGGCCCCGCGGACAAACATTCCATCCTCATAAATGAGCGAAACTGCAAGTCCATCGATTTTCAGCTCGCATACATAAGAGACATTATCGCCAACACCCTGACGCACCCGGCGGTCAAAGTCACGGAGATCCTGCTCGCCAAAGGCATTGCCAAGACTCAACATCGGAATGGCATGCTGCACCTTGTTGAACATCGTTAAAATCTCGCCGCCGACACGCAGGGTAGGTGAATCCGGGGTCTGCAGTTCCGGGAATTGCTCCTCGATTTCAATCAGTTCTCTCAACAGCCGGTCGTATTCCGCATCAGGAACTGACGGCTGGTCAAGCACATGATATTCATAACTATATTGATTAAGCAGATTTTGCAAATCCTTGGCTTTTTTTTCAGCGCTCTGAAAATCCATAAATCCAGCCCTTTCATAAATGAGGTGAATAAGCTAATGCCTGTCATTAAGGCTGAGCTAAATTAAACTGTTGATTTCCGCTCCCATCAACAGAGACCCTAAAATCAACAATGTCTTTAGCATAGCCAACATTAAAAGAGAATTAAGCCTTTGTAATCGGCGCAAATTTTGCCAGCAATCGTTTGATTCCTGTTGGACTTGGGAACGCGATATCAAGCTCCAATCCTTCGCCGGAGCCTTTTACGCTGACTACTGTGCCTGTTCCCCACTTGCCGTGCTGTGCTTTGTCCCCAACCTTCCAGCTGATTTCCTCGCCGCCGCTTGTTGCCGCGACCGGGCGGGATACCGCTCCTCGCTGAGGCAATGGCTGTCTTGTTGAAGTGGCTGGTCTGGCACCGCCGCTTAGCGGTGATGGCCTCTTTGGTTTCGGAGCTGCATCTTCAATCAGTTCTGCAGGGATTTCCTTGATGAACCTTGATTCCGGGTTCATATTTGTGCGGCCGAACAATGTACGCATCTGGGCATTCGTGATAAACAGCTCTTCCTCAGCACGTGTAATTCCCACATAAGCCAGACGGCGCTCTTCCTCCATCTCCATCTCTTCCATCAATGAACGGCTGTGCGGGAATACTCCCTCTTCCAACCCAATCAAGAAGACGACTGGAAACTCAAGACCTTTCGCGGAGTGGAGCGTCATCAACGTGACAACATCCGTCTTCTTCTGGCCGTCATCATCAAGACGGTCAATGTCGGCTACCAGCGCCAAGTCAGTCAGGAATGCGACAAGGGTTTTATCTTCACTGCTTTCTTCAAAGCTGTTCGTTACGGTTAAAAATTCATCCAAGTTCTCAAGGCGGCTCTGGCTTTCAAGCGATTTTTCCGCTTTAAGCATTTCACGGTAACCGGACTTATCCAGGACTTCTTCAACTAGCTCAGTCACAGACAGGTATTCCTGCTGGCGTGTGTAATTCGCAATCAAGTTGCGGAATTCTACCGCTGCCTTTTCTGCCTTCGGGCTCAGTCCGATCATTTCGATCGTTTCGAGCGCCTGGAACATCGACAGGTCATGCATCGTTGCGAAATTGGCAATCTTATCGATCGATGTCGAGCCGATTGCGCGCTTCGGTACGTTGATAACTCTCTGCAAGCTGATATCATCATCAGGGTTTGAAATCAAACGAAGGTAGGCAAGGATGTCCTTGATTTCCTTCCTGTCATAGAACTTGATGCCGCCAACGATTGTGTAATCGATGTTCGACTTCAGGAACGATTCCTCGATGACACGCGACTGGGCATTCGTTCTGTATAAAATGGCGATATCGGAGAGCTTGCGGCCATTGCGCATCTGCTCCTGGATTTTACCAATGACGAACTGGGCCTCTCCCTGTTCGCTGTCCGCACGGTAATACATGATCTTGTTGCCTTCAGCGTTTTCAGTCCAAAGGTTCTTGGGCTTACGGTTCATATTGTTCTGAATGACCATATTCGCCGCCAGCAAAATCTTCTTCGTTGAACGATAATTTTGCTCAAGCAAGATGACACTTGCTCTCGGATAATCCTTTTCAAATGAAAGAATGTTCGCGATGTCCGCACCCCTCCAGCGGTAAATCGACTGGTCCGAGTCACCGACAACACATAGGTTCTGGAACCTTTGCGCAAGAAGTTTTACAAGCATATATTGCGCCCTGTTCGTATCCTGGTACTCATCGACGTGGATATACTGGAACTTGCGCTGGTAAAATTCAAGCACTTCCGGCACACGCATGAACAGCGTAATGGTTGTCATGATCAGGTCATCGAAATCAAGCGCATTATTTTTGCGCAGCCTGCGCTGGTACTCTTCGTACACATCGCTGACCTTCTGCGAAAAATAATCGCCCGCTGTTTTCGCGTATTCCTCCGGTGTGATCAATTCGTTTTTTGCTGAGCTGATCGTTCCAAGAATCGCACGCGGATCGAACTTCTTTGGATCCATATTCTTATCTTTAAGGATCGACTTGATGACCGATTGCTGGTCGGTCGAGTCAAGGATTGTGAAGTTGCGGCTGTACCCAAGACGGTCAATATCCCTGCGCAAGATCCGCACACACATCGAGTGGAACGTCGAAATCCAGATATCATCTGCCGCGCCGCCCATCATCCTCTGGATCCTCTCGCGCATCTCGCGCGCTGCTTTATTCGTGAACGTAATCGCCAGGATGTTATAAGGATTTATCCCTTTTTCCACCATTAAATACGCAATCCTGTGTGTAAGTACTCTCGTTTTTCCCGATCCAGCTCCCGCCATGAGCAACAAAGGCCCGTCCAATGTCTTGACAGCCTTCTGCTGCTCCGGGTTCAAGCCATTCAATAATTTATCCGTTAAAAATTGCACATTCTCCACCACCATATACAAACATTTGTTCTTATTTTATCTCAAAACAAAGGGACACACAACTTTGTCCATCATCTTAATTTTTCGCTGCTGTTACCGTCTTCACTGCTTCATCAAGATTGCTGTAAACGACGTTGCCTACTACGATGACATCTGCATATTCAGCCATTTCCGCTGCCTGCTGTGCCGTTTCAATACCCCCGCCATAAAAGAGGACAGTTTTTTCGAGGACACTTTTAGCTGCCTCGACATACTCAGGATTGCCATAAGTGCCGCTGTATTCTAAATAGAAGATGGGCAGATTGAACATTTTTTCCGCCATCATTGCGTAGGCTCTGACATCATCGATGGAAAGCTCCGTCTTCGCTTCAGTCAGCTTGGCCGCCTTGCAATCAGGGTTGAGGATGCAATAGCCCTCCATCTTCATTTCGTCCCAGTCCATCAGGTCGCCATACTCCTTGACCGCATCATGATGCAGGCCGGTGATCCATTGCGGATTTCCGCTGTTCAGGACCGTCGGGATAAAATAAAAATCGAATCCGGGTGTGATCGAATCGATCGTCGAAACCTCGAGAATGCATGGAACCGTGTAACGGCGAACTCGGGACATTAAATCAAGGACTCCTTCGAGAGTGACTCCATCCGTTCCCCCTACCATGATCGCGTCGGTTCCAGACTCGCAAATTCTATCAAGTTCTTCATCAGTTATCTCTTTATTTGGATCGAGTTTGAACACATGTCTCCACTCGCGAACGTCGTACATCCTTGAATTGCCCCCATTCTATCTTTCCATTCCACCATTATAGCATTTGTTGCTTATATACAAAAAGGAAACATAAGGTTGCGGGAGCGGAAAAAAGCGTCCCAATGCCGGGAACGCCTTTAACAAAAATTTATAAGTCTCGATGCTCGTATTGCTCAGTGAACAATCTTGAAAATACATAAAAACTGACGCCACTAACGATTAATGCCAGATAGATTGGCTCAAGTCCGAAGAAGCTGATATGGCCTTTTTCCCCAAGATAAACGGTAAGACTTCCCAGGAAAAGTGATGCAAGACTTCCTGCCGGGCTCGCTTTCTCCCAAACATGACCTAGTACATAAGGAATGAAGGCTCCGCCCGCTCTTAATGTAAAAGAAAACATTAGTAATGTGATAATATCTGAAACATTCCAGATTGCCGTCAGCAAGCTGAAGGCAGATACGACATACATTGTATAACGAACCACTTTTAACAGAGATTTATCGGGAGCATTCTTATTAATATATTGGTGGTAAATATCATTTGTAAAAATAGATCCCGCCGCTAATAGATTACTTGATGCACTCGACATCGTCGCTGAAATTAATGCAGCAAACAGGATACCGGTAACGACATCAGGTAAAACCTCCATCGCCAAGACCGGTAATGCATACTGAGCGCCTCTTTCCATCAGCATCGTCCCGTCAATCGTTCCGTTCTGGACCATTCCATACATGAACAACCCGATCACCGCAGGGATAAATGCGAATAGCACATAAACAAAAGATGTTATATAAGATGCTTGTTTTGCAGCCTTGCCGTCTTTAGCAGAATAGTAGCGCTGGACTGCTTCCTGGCCGACAGTGAATGAAGCAATGTACATGACAATCAGCGACAAGATTGTCCCCCAGCCGGCTCCATCGACAAGGCTCCATTTCGCCTCTGGAATACTGGCTGTCACCTGCTCAAATCCGCCGCCAGCCTCAAGCGTGAATGGAATGATCAATGCCATTCCGACAATGATGAAAATCCATTGAACCACATCGGTGTAAACCACACTGTACATGCCGCCCATTACGCTGTATAACGTGACGACCACTGTGACGATTATGACCGAAACTGTGTAACTCCAGCCAGTCATAACGGAAAGAATCGTTGCTGAAGCGATGAACTGCACCGCCGTCAACCCGACCATCGGCAACAGCATGATGATCGACGTAATCAGAGAGTTCGCTTCTCCATACCTCCTGCGGAAATACTCCGGTACCGTTTTAACAGCAGCCTCTCTTAACATCGGCGCCAGGAAAGCAAGAACAATGAACGCAATCGCCATCGTGATGACATACCATACTGCAGAAAGCCCCCAATCTCCATACGCTTTTTCAACAACGCCGAGAGAGGAACCGCCGCCGACCTCAGTCGCAGCCAGGCTTCCCGCCAGCAGCCACGGTCCCATTTTGCGTCCCGCAACAAGGAAATCTTCATTGTCACTGATTTTTTTCGAGGATATGTATCCAATCCACACCATGATTCCTAAATAAATAACTACTATTGCAATTACCGTCAGACTAGCCCCCATCAACTCACTCCAAATCTTTTCTATTTACCTACCCCCTACCCTTAAAAGTTAGCAATTAAGCAAGAAACCCATGAAAATTTCACGGAATAAACAAGCGATAGCGCGAAAATGCTTTAAGGTTGAACTTCCGAATTGATTTTAGCTCTATCTGAATAAGGATTATTGCGAAATTGAACTTTTTTATAGCGAAAAATTGGATTTTATAGCGAAAATAACTTTTTTATAGGTTCCGTCAAGAATTATGTGTAAGCATCCATACTCCATGAGTTATATTTGGAGGGGTAGTCAGGCAGCCGAGGCTGCCTGACTACCCCTTTTTGGCCATTGTATATCGTTGGTCAAACATTTT
>NZ_JAMBOF010000017.1 GCF_023715485.1 Mesobacillus subterraneus
ATAGAGAAAACGGGGCACATAAAGAAAAGATATGTGCCCGGTTAAGGGAGGAAAGGGAATAACGGGGCACATAAAGTAATGATATCTGCCCCGTTAAGTGAGAATAGAGAAAACGGGGCACATAAAGAAAAGATATGTGCCCGGTTAAGGGAGGAAAGGGAATAACGGGGCACATAAAGTAATGATATCTGCCCCGTTAAGTGAGAATAGAGAAAACGGGGCACATAAAGTAGTGATATCTGCCCCGTTAGGTGAGGATAGGGAAAAATCGGTCACTTTCCTAACCCACAATCAGTACTCAGAATGATCGGAGCTGTGTTGATGAATTATGCAGAGGAAGTTGGTAAAAGAATCATTAAAGAAGAAGTAGTGGGCTCGAAGAGAAATTATTGATGTATAGGAAGATGCCCCCCCTTCCAGTGCACCTAAAACCTCCTGCTGTATTACCTGATTTTCGTTAGGAATTATTACACATAATAGTGGACTTGACTCAGAGACCCGAACTATCGGGGCCAAAGCTTGAAATGTCTTTAGCCAGCCCTAGAACACACCTGAGTCTACCTGAAATTTACTTACAACTATTTTTGAGCAAAAAAAAAAGCCCGGACTGCATTCCGGACTTAGTCTAATTGAGAATATATCATTTTAGTGTGGTTTAAGTACATTGCTTAGTACATATTTCATAAGTAAAGTATAAGCAGCCACAGTCGACACAACTAACATAGAAACCATTGATATCACACCATCCTTGGAGTTCGATATTAACTGAGAACTATTTTCATCTTCAAGGAAAGTGTAACACTATTGATTATCATTTTCAATGGCCTAACTTCAACTGTCACACTTATTTAACAAATTCGGAACGAAGCGGCGCTTATTATTGAACTCGCTTTCATATTTTGTCAACTCTCTCAATGCTTTTTCTTCAGCAGGTATCCTGATTGAAAGGATGATGATATTCAATAGAGTAAAAATAGCCATGGTGAAATAAGCATTGAACATCAGCGGGATAACGATCAATTCAACCGCGACTATTAAATAATTCGGATGCTTGATAATTTTGTATGGTCCTTTTTTGACCACTTCCGCTCCAGGAAGGATGATGATTTTTGTATTCCAGAACTTTCCTAACGATGTCAATGCCCATATTCTCATTGCCTGTGTTACTAAAAACAATGCTAGCAGAACTGGCCAGTATGCTGAGAGATTTTTATCAAAATATATTACTTCAAGTATCAAGACAATGAAAAAAGCGGAATGGATGAATACCATTGCAGGATAATGCCCCTGTCCGAATTCAATCGCACCTTTGCTTTTCATCCATGCTTCATTTTTCCGGGCTACTACTAATTCAGTCAACCTCTGAATGATGACCATTCCAACAAAGACGAAAAACAACATATTATTCCCACCTCATTAACAGCAATTCCGAACTAAAGCCTGGCCCAAGCGCGGCAGCAAGTCCAAGGTCCCCTTCCTGGGCAGTCTCCATGAATCTCCTTAAAACATACAAAATCGTCGCTGAGGACATATTTCCATATTCCTTTAAGACATCAAGAGAGATGTTCGTCATCGATTCCGGCAAATTCAGTGCAGAGACATAAGCTTCCAGGACCTTCTTTCCCCCTGGGTGAGCGATAAAATGGTCCAGGTCAGAAACAGTGAACCCATTAGCATTTAAAAAGCGAAGGACATTCGGCTGAAGCCAGGATTCAATTATAGAAGGAATGTCTTTAGAAAATACGACATACAGACCCTCATTTTTAACATCCCATCCCATAACATCAAGCGAGTCAGGCATAGTTGTCGATTGCGTGCCGATAATCTTAGGTGCAGACTGCTTTTTCGTTAACGCTTCATATCCCGATTCTTCACCGCAAATAAGTGTGCACGCAACACCGTCCGCAAACAGCGAGGTTCCAATCAGATTGCTTTTTGACCTGTCATTTCGCTGGAAAGTCAAGCTGCAAAGTTCAATAGAAAGGACCAGGACCTTTGCTTTCGGATAAGCCAGGCAATATTCATAAGCTCGTGAAAGTCCTGCAGCACCCCCAGCACATCCGAGCCCCCAAATCGGGATCCTTTTAGTAAATTGTGATGAAGGAAGGATATTCATGATTCTTGCATCAATACTTGGTGTCGACAATCCTGTACTGCTGATTGTAAAAATTGCATCTATTTCTTCAAAATGAACTTTTCTTTTCAAGAATTCGCTACTTTCGAGGCATTTGGTGATTGCTTCTGCCCCAAGCTCGACAGCTGTCTCGATATAAGCATCATTTTTTTCTTCAAATGAATGATCATGGTCGAACCAATCCAAATCTTTTGCAAAATGCCGTTTCTCTATTTGCCCATTCTGAAAAACAGTAAGCAGCCTTTTTATATCGCTAAAAGATTCATTAAATATTTTTTCAGCAAATTCCATCACTTTTTCTTGTTCAATTGAATGTGGCGGGACTGCTTCTGCAGCGGAAATGATTCTTGGCATGTCTATACTCTCCTCACATATATGTACGGTTACTTTTTCCATTTACCCGAAGAGTATGCAGCCAAACAATTGTTTCTAATTCAAAAGAAAAAAAGGCTTCCCACAAATAGAGGGAAGCCTAACGTTTTGAAGGAGTTGCTGTGCAATTTCATTATACATCGCCGCCAGCCCCTGTACATTATAAAATCTTTACCAGTTGACAACCAGCTCAAAAACCATGAATTGTCATGCCGCCATCCACGAATAATGTCTGTCCTGTCACGTAATTTCCAGCATCGGAGCTTAAAAAGACCACTGGGCCAACAAGTTCTGGCAATTCGCCGATACGTTTTAATGGCGTCACTGCGAGGATATCCTTCACATATTCTTCATCAGAAAGAAGATTTTCAGTTAAAGGTGTTTTGAAATACCAGGGCCCTATGGCGTTCACATTTATTCCGTATTGGCCCCACTCCATTGCAAGCACTTTTGTCATCTGCATGAGCCCAGCTTTCGTGGCGGCATAGACAACGCCCGTCCTAAGGGCGACATGGCCGGCAACAGATGCGATATTGATGATTTTACCACCAGATGACTGGTCTCTCATGATTTCCCCAGCTTCCTGCGACATCATGAACGCAGATTTTAAATTCGTATCCATGATGGTCTGCCATTCCTCATCTGTAGCTTCGAGTGCCTTTGACCGGATATTCATTCCTGCGTTATTAACAAGTATATCGATCTTTCCAAAATGAGACTTCACTTCAACAATCGCCTTATGTACCTGTTCCCTCTTTGTTACATCAGCAGGAAGCACCAATGCTTTTCTTCCAAGACCAATAATCTCTGCAGCCGTACCGTTTAAATCGCCCTCCGTACGTGCCAGCAATGCGACATCAGCACCTGCTTCTGCAAGTCCGATGGCAAGAGCCCTTCCTATTCCACGTCCTGCCCCTGTGACCACAGCAGTCTTCCCTTCAAGTTCAAACGAAGGTAAAAACATGTACATCATCCTCTCAATATTACATTGCCTTTATTTTATCATAATGGTTCTTGGAATGAAGAGATAACGGCTCACCTAACAGCAAAAGCACCGGACAGCCGATGCTTTACTCGTAGTACATGAAGATTATTTTTCATTGGATTGTTTCTGAACTTCAATCCAGATCTTCTTTTCTGCAGCACTGCCGCATTTTTTACAAATCTTCATTTCATCATAGATTAGACGACAATGGTCACAATAAAATTTTTGCATCTATCTCACTTCCTGAAAAAACCATTTTCTATTAGTTTATGATCGGTTTTTTAAATGGTGAGTCCTGTTTCAACATTATATATTTGTTTTGTCAACCCGTTTGGTCACACCTGACTTCCCCACTCACTCGGATTTGCTCATATTTTCACATGTGTATTTTCACAGATTATTCACATTTACCCTACTGGTCATGTGACTTAAATCACTGTATTCATGCGTTTTCACCATTAACATAGTAAATATATCAGGTATGAACAATTTGTGAACTGCACAAAACCATATTTACGTTTCCAAATTGTTTTGTATTATGAGAATGTACTTATTAATTTATTAACTTACTTATTTATGCGAAGGGAGTGGACCGGGATGGCACAGCCTGGAATCGGGAAGAAAACAAACACAAAGGTGGAAGATCAATCTTCCTTGAAAGGAACACTTGCATCGGTTTTCTTGTTGGGGTTCTTTTTAATCATTACATGGGTTGGCGTTTATTTTTTATTTTTAGATCGTTTCTAGAAGAGACCAAAAGGGGAGAAAGAAGATATGCATATTCATAAGTTTGAAAAAATTTGGCTTATATTCGGGATCACGACACTTCTCGTTTTCCTATCAGTCATTGGCGTTAGTGCCTTCTATCTAGGCAATCAGCCTCCAAGCTGTCTTGCGACCATTAATCCTGAGAAGGTGGATACTACAGCACCTTTCGATAAGCCTGGCTTAAAAAAGGTGGAAGGTAAAGAATGGGATTATGAACTAGTTTTCGTAGCATCCGCTTTTGCTTACAACCCTGGACAGGTTGAAGTTCCTAAGGGAGCAAAGGTAAAAGTAATTGCTACTACAAAGGATGTTATCCACGGCTTTGAGGTTGCGGGTACAAATATCAACATGATGCTTGAGCCGGGTTTCATCAGTGAATATGTCACTACTTTTGACAAGGCTGGCGAATATCTGATTGTTTGTAATGAGTACTGTGGTGTAGGCCACCATATGATGTCGTCTAAAATTGAGGTGGTAGAATAATGAGTACGAAGTCAATTAATACAATCGTTGACCGCCGGGATGGCAAATTGGCGATGGCTCACTTTTATGTAGCGTTCATCGCTTTGGCGATTGGGGGTCTAGCAGGCTTGCTGCAGACTTTGGTCCGCTCCGGCAAATACGAACTTCCATGGGGCATCGGTTATTACCAGGTTTTAACCGTGCACGGAGTCGTTTTAGGTCTTGTGTTAACAACATTCTTCATCATGGGCTTCCAGCTTGCAGCTGTCAGTAGGACTTCCGGTGCCTTGACAGATAAGCAGCGAATGACTGGATGGATCGGTTTCTGGCTGATGACAATCGGAACAGTTATGGCCGCGGTCATGATTCTTTTGAATGAAGCTTCTGTACTTTATACTTTTTACGCTCCATTACAGGCACATGCACTTTATTATGTAGGTCTTACACTTGTGATTGTCGGCAGCTGGATTGATGGCGCCGCTTTGATCATGGCTTATGCTTCATGGAGAAAAGCTAATCCTGGCAAACCAAGCCCGCTTCTGACATTCATGGCAATCGTCAATACACTGTTATGGATCGTCGCGACGATTGGCGTTGCTGCTACAGTTTTATTCCAATTGCTTCCTTGGTCACTTGGCCTTGTAGAACGCGTTGATGTATTGGTGAGCCGTACATTATTCTGGTACTTCGGCCACCCGCTTGTTTACTTCTGGCTGTTGCCTGCTTATATGGCATGGTATGCGATTGTTCCAAAAATCATCGGCGGAAAGATTTTCTCTGATTCATTGGCAAGGATGTCCTTTATCCTGTTCCTGTTATTCTCGATTCCGGTGGGTTTCCACCATCAATTGATGGAACCGGGGATTGATCCAGCATGGAAATTCCTTCAGGTTATCCTGACATTCCTTGTAATCATCCCTTCTTTAATGACTGCGTTTTCGTTGTTTGCAACGTTCGAAATGTTTGGCCGTTCAAAGGGTGCTACTGGCCTCTTCGGATGGGTTAAGAAGCTCCCTTGGGGAGATGCGCGTTTCGCGGTGCCATTCATCGGGATGCTCGCTTTCATTCCTGCCGGTGCAGGCGGCGTAATCAACGCTTCCCACCAGCTGAACCAGGTTGTGCATAATACAATCTGGGTAACAGGTCATTTCCATTTAACACTTGCTACATCTGTCATCTTAACGTTCTTCGGGATTTCCTATTGGCTGGTCCCTCACCTGACAGGAAGAGTATTGACAAAAGCAATGAACAAATTAGCTATCATCCAGGCAGTGATTTGGGCAATCGGAATGACATTCATGTCTGGCGCAATGCACGCAGCCGGTTTGCTTGGAGCTCCACGCCGCTCATCATTCTCTACTTACGGAGGATCAGAACAGGCTGCAGAATGGATACCATACCAGGTAGCACAAGCTGTAGGCGGCTCAATCCTGTTCCTTGGAATCATTTTGATGCTTTACATCTTCATCAACCTAGCATTCTTTGCACCTAAAGGAGAGCAGGAATTCCCAGTCGGGGAAGTTGCTGACGCAGCGGAGAAAACTCCGATGGTATTCGAAAACTGGAAGCTCTGGATCGGCATTACCGTACTGCTAATCCTTTTCGCGTACACAATACCATTCATCGACATGATCCAGAATGCGCCTATCGGTTCGAAGGGATATAAATTCTTCTAAACCATAGTACCTTGGTCAGGTTGGAATATTGAATCGAGATTAACTTAAAAAGCACTTCACTGATCAAACAGTGAAGTGCTTTTTTGTGATATCAAAGGAACGTAAGTCACCCGATGCTGGATTCGATTTGAACGATGGTTATCTATAAGCGGACATCTTCGGCTTTTCTTTATTCCTTGCCGGCAGCGAGATATTTACCGCTACTACCGAAATGATGATCAGCATTGAACCCAGCATCTGAAGGATTCCAAGGCGATCACCATATACGATAACCCCGAGCAAGGTGGCAATGATGGGTTCAAGCGTTGCCACCACGGCTGCGGTGCTGCTTTCCGTTCTCTCAAGACCCCACGAGTAGGCAAAGTAAGCGAGCACTGTCGGGAAAATCCCCAGCCCGATTGCGTATAACCATGTATCACCCTGTAACAGAATAGATGATTTTCCTGCGATCCCCGTTGTAGGTACCAGGGCCAATGAAGCAACGATGAATGTATACATAGTAACAGTAAAAGGATGGTACCGCCTTAATGCCACTTTGCCAAAAATACTGTACAATGCATAGCCAAACCCAGCACCAAGTCCAATTAGGATACTGATTGTGGAAAAAGAAGCCCCTGCCTGGCCATTGATCCCAGCAGCCAGGGTACAGCCTACAATCGTCAATAATATCGCCAGCAGCTTTTTCCTGTTGATGCTTTCTTTCAGAAAGATAAAAGACAAAATGGCTACGAATGCAGGAGATGTATATAGCAAGGCAACAGCAATAGGTATATTCATAAGATTAATCGCTGTAAAGTAGGACCAGTTAAAAAAGACAATGCTTAATATACCTGTACCGAAAAAAAGGTGCATATCTTTCAGTCTTACTTTTAGATGGCTCCGAAAGAATGTGATACCTATCAAAAAAAGAATTATTGCAGCGGTGACTACCCTGATTGTGACGATTTCCATTGCGCTGAAACCAGTATTCGACAACCCTTTTACAAAAAAACCAATCAGGCCCCACATTGCTGCAGCAAATGCAATCATGATATAAGGCAATTTTTTAGACATACCTTCACCACACAGAAAAGATGGCAGCTGCACTGCCATCCAAATTTTTAGACTAGATTGTAAACCTTATTATATTTTTCATATAAGTAATCAACTAAATATTTTGCGTTTAGCCCCTCACCGGTTACATCGTTTAAAATCTCCAGCGGTTTTTTCAGTTTTCCATGCTTATGAACTTTTTCTGTCATCCAGTCTTTTACTGGCAATAGATTTCCCTCTTCGAGCAATTCATCGAAGTTCGGCAAATCCTTCAGCATCGCATTTTTGAACTGAGCGGCATACATATAACCCAACGCATAAGATGGGAAATAGCCAAAGCTCCCCCCTGCCCAGTGGACATCCTGGAGTACACCCTGTGCATCATTTTCTGGCCTGATACCAAGATACTGCTCGTATTTTTCATTCCAGATTTGAGGCAGGTCCCTTACTTCGATTTCATCATTGAACAAGCCTTTTTCTATTTCATAACGGACCATTACGTGGAGCGGATATGTAAGCTCGTCTGCCTCGATCCTGATCAAGCTGGGTTTGGATTCATTGATCGCTCTGTAAAACTCCTCAACTTCAACTTCGGAAAACTGGCCTGCTGAATATTGCTGAAGAAGGCTATAGTTATGTTTCCAAAAGGAAAAATTGCGGCCGACAAAGTTTTCATAGAACAAGGATTGAGATTCATGAATCCCCATCGATGTGCCAGAGCTTAAAGGCGTGCCGACAAGTTCCTCGGAAAAGTTCTGTTCATATATGGCATGGCCGCCTTCATGAATTGTGCCGAAAACTGCTGTCCTGAAATCAGCTTCATCATATTTGGTCGTCACTCTTACATCACCAGGGTTAAGCCCCATCGCAAATGGATGCACCGTTTCGTCCAGCCTGCCAGCGTCGAAATCATAGCCCATTTGTTTCAGAATATCAAGGCTGAAGGAACGCTGCTTGTCTTTAGGGAATTTTTTGAATAAGAACGCTGTCTCAGGCTTATCACTTGCAGTGGAAATTTGCTGCACAAGCGGCACGATCTTTTCGCGCAGTTCGCCGAATACCTTGTCTAGTACATCTACAGTGACACCCGGCTCATACATATCGAGCAAAGTATTATATTTGTTTCCTTCTGAGCCCCAATATTGAATGAACCTCTTGGTTGTTTCAACTAATTTTTCAAGGTAAGGTCTGAACAACTCGAAATCCGATTTTTCTTTCGCTTCTTCCCATACTGTCTCTGCCCTGGATTGCAAAATGACATATTCACGGTATTCATCTGCCGGAATTTTTTTGTTGCGGTCATAGTCTTTTCTGCATTCATCCAAAGTTTTACCTGTAATTTCAGACAAACTCGGTTCGTTCGATAGTCTTGCAATGTATGATGCCATTTCTTCAGATGTGGACATATTAAATAATTCCGAAGAAAGTACCCCTATTACTTCTGAACGCTGTTCCGCCCCTTTTTTCGGTGCCCCAGTCCTTAAATCCCAGTAAATCAATGAAAGTGCCTCGCTATAGGCCTGCATTTTCTTGACATAATCTAAGAATCGTTTTTCTATTTTTAGTGTTCCATTCATCCAGTTCACCCCATTTTTCTCTATACAAATCATCTTATCATACTTTTCTGATATTTTGGTTTCCGAAAAATAAAAAAACAACAGGCGAGCCTGTTGCGAGAGGAATCAGATATTAGCATATCTTTTTAATCAATATAATTCATCGAGAATGAGGTATTAGTTACTTAGTTTTCCCGATGGCCACACGCCAGGTTTCAGGTCCCTCTTCAAGGTATTCCCATGAAAAGGCTTCCGGACGCTCCATCATGAATTGGTACTGAAGCGGCCTTGGATCATGGTCATTCACGATCTGCATGAATTCTCCTGTTTTCAATGAATCGAAGTTTTGAAATATAGTAGGGTGCTTTTCCCGCGGTGCATAATCAGGTACGTTAATAATTACGTTAAAAGTCATTTTGCTCTCTCCTTTTAAACTTATTTACTTTACATTTATATTTTAAGATTTCCAGAGGAACTCTGTAGTGAGCGGTGTCACAGATTCACTATGATATTGTTAATCAATATTTTCATTGGACGGACACTTCCATCATTACCGGTACTAGTTTATCCGATAGAATGATTTTGAAGCTGGTTTATTCCTTCAAAGCCCTGCTCCTATGTTAATATGTGAATTGGTATATTCAATAAAACTTTAAAACCCAGAATTCATATAACAACCTGGCTCATAAAAGAACCTTGATTAAAATATAATCACCGAATACGAACACAGGATTGGCAACTTAAAAAGAGGAACTTCTAACGCCAGGTAGAACTAAATTATCAGGAGGGGGATCTTTATGAGAGAATTGGTCGGAACCTGCCAGCAATGCGGCAAGGAAATTTTTTGCCTGGATGGTTTCCTGAATGGCGTCCATACGAAGGATGGAAAAATATTATGTTTTGATTGTGAAAAGGGTGTTGAAGAATCTATAGATGCAAAATAAAATCCGCAAAGCAATCGCTCTGCGGATTTTACAATTAATCTTCTTCTACTGCAAGATCCATAACAGGCAGTGGCTCTTCCTCTTTGTGAGTCACCTTGCGTAGATTAAATAGTGCTTTGATACTGAATAGCGCCAGGGCGGCTACACCAATTAAGAAAATGGTGTCGGGGATTGCCCTGAGAGTCAGCAGCATTTCTACTGTTTCCTGTTTTAGGAAAGCTGATGAACGTGAAGCTGCGTATCCATTGAAGAATGCTTCTTTAATCTGGAGATATCCAACTGGAAGCAACGACAGGAATACCATTCCCGCAAGGCCTGTGTTAAGCATGATGACAATGAACTTCACCCATTTGTCGCTCCATTTATCCGGCTTCACGATATTGCGCAATGAATAGACAAGAACTGCTCCTGCGAACATGCCGTATACACCCATCATCGATGCATGTCCGTGTGTTGGAGTGAGGAACTGCCCGTGCTCGAAGAAACTGACTGCAGGCAGATTGATCAAGAAGCCGAGCACCCCAGCACCCACAAGGTTCCATACTGCTACGGAAATCAAAAACCAGAAAGTACCTTTATAAGGGAAATCCACTCCACCGTCACGCATCATTTTATACTGTTCATACGCTTCCAAAATCAGAAGAGTCAATGGAATAACTTCAAGCGCTGAAAAAACTGCTCCTAAAGCAATCCAAACTTCAGCAGATCCGTTGTAATAGTAGTGGTGTCCAATTCCGATCACTCCGGCTCCCATCAACAGGATTAATTGGAAGTACAATGCTTTTACTGTTGATTTCTTCGTAACAAGCTTCATCTGGACCATCAAGAACCCAATAACGACTACCGCGAAAACTTCAAAGATACCCTCTACCCATAGATGGATAATCCACCAGCGCCAGTAATCGGCGAACGTGTAGTGTGTTCCAGGATTGATCATGAATGCGAAGAAGTAAAATGCTGGCACCGCTATCGCTGAGTAGAACAATAAATGGATCAGGCCACCTTTATCTGTCTCACGCTTTAATCCGCTCTTAATACCGCGGAACACAATGTACAGCCAAATCAACATTCCAACAGCGAGTATGAATTGCCAGATGCGGCCGAGTTCAAGGTATTCCCAGCCCTGATGGCCTAATAGGAACCAATTGTTTCCGAGATAACCATTTGCCCCGAGCCACTGGCCAATCATGCTGCCAGCTACAAGGACTACTAATGCCCAGAAAAGAATGTCGACCAATAATCCCTGGCGCTTTGGTTCATGTCCGCCAACAAGCGGGGCGACGAATATTCCCATTCCAAGCCATGCTGTTGCAATCCAGAAAATTGCGAGCTGCAGATGGAAACCTTTCGTAATGTTGAATGGCAGGATATCGTGAACCCATTTCATCCCGAAGAAGCTGTCAGGTTCGATATAATAGTGGGCCAGCAACGCCCCGAACATGGCCTGCACAAAGAACAGCACAGATACAACCGCGAAATACTTTCCTGTTTTCAATTGAGATGAAGTAAGCGGCAATTTTCTCAAATCTATTTTAGGGAAATTCCCTTCTGTATAAGCTTCTTGCATTCCCAGATGGTAACGATAGAATACAAACAAGATCAAGCCTACAAAGAAAATTAATAATGTCACGCTGGCGCCGCTCCACCAGACTGCTGAGAATGACATTGTGTTCCCAGCGTCTTCATAATATGGCCAGTTATTAGTATAAGTGATCTTATCGTCAGGTCTTTGTGTACTGGATAGCCATGCAGTCCAGAAGAAGAAGTCAGCGATTTGTTCGATCTGGTCGCCTTTCGATACCCAGGCGCGCTCCCCGTCCGGCATATGTTTCTCCTGGATCAGTCCTGGTTTTAGACCCCATTGGTCACCCTCTGTGAAAATTGTATGATAGAATTCCCTGACTTTTTGGTGTCCATAGATCTGTGCATCTGTCAGTACCAGCTTATCTGTATCTGGCACATAACGATTCTCACGCATTTCCTTCATGACATTGTCACGGATGATCGTTTGATCATCCTTCGTTAAATCTTTGAAATCATTGCTGTATTTTTCTTGAGACCTGAAGTCCTGCATCCCTTCAGTGTATATTTTCAGGGCTTCTGCTGTATAATCGGGACCCATATACGATCCGTGTCCCAATACAGTACCGTAATCCATCAGCCCATATTTTTGGAAGACAGCCTGACCTCCCATGATGCTTTCCTTCGTTAAAATGACCTCACCTTTATCGCTTGTTACTTCAAGCGGCCTTGGAGCCATTTCTTTAAAAATCCAGTATCCCCCTGTCAGAAGCACTGTAAAGCTAACTAATAATGTAATGATGAGTACGGATTTCAACAGTGAGTTTCGATTCTTCTTGATCACTGCCTTCGTGGATGTCCCATGCTGGATTTCCATATTCCATACATCCCCTTCCTGTTTGATTTACACCTTTAGTTTAAGCGGAAAGAGTTTTAATGGTTGTGAAGTACTTCATTTGATAGGTGTGATTTTTCCCACAGGAATGAGAATTATTTTCATAAAAACGTCAAAATATGATTCAGGTCACTTAGCCAGCCTGGATAGGTTGATAAAATCAATAATAGAAACTTAATCACATACGAGGAGCAGATTGACATGCATATATCCCAAATCAGGCAACAACTGAAATGTGTACCGATTTTCAAGGAATTATCATTACAAGAGCTGGATCCCATCATCGAGATTGCCCAGCCCAGATTTTATAAAAACAAGATGTACGCATTTATGCAGGGCGATCCCCTTGATCGGGTTTTCTTCATCCATTCAGGAAAAGTGAAAATCTATAAAACTGATTCATCTGGACGAGAACAGATCGTTTCGGTACTCGAGGCTGGAGAAATGTTCCCGCATGCTGGCTTTTTCAGGAAAGGCCAATATCCAGCGCATGCCGAAATGATGGAGGACACTCAGATGATCGTGGTCCCCATCTCAAAGTTTGAAGAAATACTAGTTTCATACCCGGAACTATCAATTAAACTATTCAGGGTTCTCGGCGAGAAAATTATCGACTTGCAGGCCAGGCTTGAGGAGCAAATTCTTCATAATACTTATGAACAAATCATCATGCTGCTTCTTCGCCTTTGTAAAACAAATGGAGAAAAGAAAGACAATGGTTTCAAACTGACCACCCATTTTACGAACAAAGAATTCGCCAACATGATTGGAACTTCCAGGGAAACCGTCAGCAGGACCATCAATTATTTAAAAAAGAAAGATTATCTGAGTATAGATGATGACGGCTGCTACTTAATCAATCATGAAAAATTGCATCAGGAATTGTTCTAACGAAAGATGCCAGTGGTCAAACTATTGCGTTAGTTGAGCACATACTTAAATGCACCATTTGGCGAGGAGTAGTATAAATTGTGAGTTTTTCTTTTGTTAAGTGATGCACATCACGGAAGAAATGACTGAAAATGATTATCATTTATATATACAAACAATCGTAATGAGGAGCTGGAGGAAATGGATCAAAAGACAATTGAATTGGATGTAAGAGCAGACATCAATAACAAGCTGGAGCCATTCCAAAAAATCATGGAAGCGATATCCGGACTGGAAATGAATGACGTTTTGATTTTACACGCCCCTTTTAAGCCTGTTCCTTTATATGGTGTCTTAAAGGCTAAGGGATTTGATCACGAAGTAGAAAAAATTGAAGCAAAGCACTATAAAATCATTTTTACGAAAAAGGGAGGGAAATAAAATGCTGCTTGACAACCGGGGTCTTGAACCGCCACAGCCAATGATGAGAACACTCGCTGCACTAGAAGATCTAGACAGGGGACAGTCGCTTGTTATTATTAATGACCGCCGCCCTATGTTCCTCTTTGAACAGCTGGATGAGCTGGGATATTTATACCTGACAGAACAACAGGAAGATGGCAGCTATAAAGTGACAATTTCCCGAAAAGCGGGGTGATTGCAATGTTTCAGAATAGCAAAGGGAATGAGACCAATATTAAGCTGCCATTTTCATTTATCGCATTCAGTATGCTTGCTCTCATCCTATCGCAGGTGCTGTTATTACTCAACGGTGATCTTTTAGTTACTGGCACATTCAGGCTGCCGGCTATCTGGTCAGCAGCCCACCTTTTTGTGCTCGGCTGGGCGTTGATGGTCGCAATGGGTGCGATGTACCAGCTTGTTCCTGTTGCCTTCCTGACACCGATCTGGAATGAAAAATTCGGGTTTGTCCAATTTTTCATAACGGCATCAGGGATTGTCTTATTCGCCGCAGCCCTGTACGTCCGCCCCCAGGATGCACTGATTCCTGGAATAGTGACATTAACGGGTATCCTGTTGTTCCTTGTCCAGATGTTCATGACTCTAAAAAGCCAGGCAAAGCCTAATATACTTACCTTGTTTGTCGGCTCTGCTCTTTTATCACTACTTGCTACAATCACTCTCGGCATCATGCTTGTCCTTAGCATGAATACAGGATTCGCCTCGGACTATTACCAGGTTATTTTTAAAAGTCATATTCTATTGGGGACAGCTGGCTGGTTTTCATTATTGATTTTTGGCTTTTCTTACAAAATGGTGCCGATGTTCTCACTAGCACATGGTTATACCATGAAGCCTGCTGTCTATGTATTCCTTGTTTATTTTTCAGGAATGATTAGTTTGATTTCATCCTTCTTATTGGAAAGCCGCAACTTGGAGATGTTGGGAACATTCCTGCTTTTTGCTGGTTTCGTGATTTTCACATGGCATGTTAAAAAGATCATTGATAAAAGAGTCAAGAAGAAGCTCGACCGCCCATTTATGTTCGCATTATTCGCGATTGGCTGTGGTGCAGTTATCCACTTAGCCGCTGTTGCCAGCAGTGCATACAGCATGCTGCCAAAGATGGCCGGCCCAATCATCTTCCTGTATTTGATAGCGTGGATCGCGTTCAGCATCATCGGATACTTGTATAAAATCGTTCCTTTCCTTTGGTGGACACACAAATACAGCAAGGAAATCGGGAAGCAAAAGGTACCTTCCTTGAAGGAAATGATGGATGAGAAGATGGCCCTGCCGCTCTTCTTGTTGTTCATTGTCGGAGCGGTATTACTTACTGCATCATTCGCTGCAAAGTTATTGTTCTTGTTTTACATCGGTCAGGGATTAATCTTAATCGCAGCGATTCTGTTCAGCTTCACAATTGCCAAAGTCGTTATCAAATGAGGAGGAAATTCAAATGAATGAAGTAAAGGATAAAATCAGGGAGAACTTGAAGACTGTCTATGATCCTGAGTTAAATATTAATGTTGTTGATCTTGGATTAATATATGATATTGATATTCCAGAGCCACGCACAGCGAGAATATTAATGACATTGACAACACCAGGATGTCCTCTGCATGACAGCATTGCAAGCGGAATCAAATATTGCGTGCAGGGAATGGAAGAAATCGATCGTGCTGAAGTCCAATTGACCTGGGAGCCAGCTTGGACACCAGACCGGATGACAGAGGATGGTAAAAGATTGCTGCAGGGATTCTAATCATTTAGTGAGATAGAGGAAAGAACATGGATCAGAAATCCCAGGCAGGTTAAATATAGGCTAAAAAAAGAAACGCTTGAAGCTTCAAGCGTTTCTTTGCATTATTATTTAGGATTTGACAGGCCAAATGACAATGCCTGGCGAAAGGTGTTTTCTGCTTCCTGCAATTCAGTCAGCTGAACTTCATCTGCCTGAAATTCATTACGCAAAGCTTCGGTACTTGACGATAATGCTTTTGAAATTCTATGGAAATCGATAAAAGAATAATTCATTGCCATCCCTCCAATCTCAGTAAAGATAAATGTATTTTATTCCCTCCATCATTCAATTATTCCAGGAATAATGTCTTACCTGCATATTTTTATTTCTAGCTGTGTTAAAATTCACGATTTAAACTCCGTTCACTCATTTTCGGATGGAGAAGTATAAAATTGCCCATAGTTTAAAACACCAAAATAAAAAGCCTCCTGCGTAAGCAGAAGGCTTCCAGATTATTTTTCTACACGCGGCGGGCGCTTGCCCCAATACTGATAATAGTCAGTCCGGATGAAGCCATTGAATAACTTCCGCTTCTTTGTAGCCGGTTTTCCGTAAACCTGTTCGAAGTTTTCGTTAGACGTAAGGATATAGATTGACCATGTATCGAGCGGAGCAAGTGCCCTGCCCATCTGCTGATACATTTCTTCTACCGCCTTCTTTTCACCCAGTCGTTCACCGTATGGCGGGTTACCGACGATAACACCGTAATCTTTCTTAGTCGTGAAGTCCTGGACGCGCATTTGCTTAAAGGAAATCAAGTCGCCAAGACCTGCCTCAAACGCATTCTCCTCAGCGATCTTGACTAGGCGGTGGTCAATGTCCATTCCGCTGATATCCAGCGGCTGGTCATATTTTGCAAGATCTTCTGCTTCCATCCTCACATCATTCCATGCTGACTCAGGTATAATACTCCAGCCCTCAGAAACAAATTCACGGTTGAAACCCGGTGCGATATTCTGTCCAATCATTGCCGCTTCAATCGGAATAGTCCCGGAACCGCAGAACGGATCGACAAATGGTTTGTCCGGATTCCAGTTAGTCAGCATGACCAGCGCCGCAGCAAGTGTTTCTTTTAAAGGTGCTTCCCCCTGCCCTGTCCGGTATCCCCGTTTATGGAGGCCGCTTCCACTAGTGTCGATTGTCAACGTGACAACATCCTTAAGAAGGGCAACTTCTAATTTGAATAATGGTCCGTTTTCTTCAAACCAAGTTGTTTTTTTATAAGACTTTCTCAAGCGTTCTACGATAGCCTTCTTTACAATTGCCTGGCAATCAGATACACTGAAAAGCTTCGATTTAACCGATTTCCCGGAGACAGGGAATTCAGCATCCTCGGGCAAGAATTCCTCCCAAGGAAGTGCTTTCGTTTTCTCGAATAATTCATCAAAAGTATAAGCCTTGAATTCGCCAACTTTGATTTTTATTCTGTCCGCTGTACGCAGCCACATGTTGCTCCTGGCGATTGCCCGGGCATCTCCTTTATAAGAGATCCTTCCGTTTTCGACTTCACATTCATATCCAAGGTCGCGAACTTCTTTTGCCACAATTGCCTCAAGACCCATCGCCGAAGTGGCGATCAAATCAAAATTTTTCATGATTTCACCCTTATATCAAAAATAATTTACTTAGGCTCTTTGTTGCTTTTACAACCAAAAGTTACGTGTTTCAATGCCTTCCCTAGCCAGAAACCTCCGAAAAAGGAATAAAGGCTAGAGAAAAACGGGATGAAAATATGGCTCGAAAAACCACAAAATATGCGAAAACAGCCTTAGCTTATGTATCGTACTATTAAAATACCCAATAACAACTAATATACATAATAAAAGCTCTCCTGGCAAAAGGAGAGCTCTAATAAACACTCATACAAATCCATTAATAACGTTCTGTAAGCCATGTTTTGTACCTTTGTACTGCAAACGACCAATGGTCTCGTACTCTGGTGGTAATCATCTATCTACAGATGAAAACTCATCTGTCCTTCCCTTCGTTCAGTTCCTCCAGGAAAGTGCCCCTACCATCGTTTGGGTTTCTCGCTCGTGGGGTTTACCTCGTTCCACCCTTCCGATTTCTCGGAAGGCTCCGTCACTGTGGCACTTTTATAGGTATTCATGCCATATCGTTGCCGACTTAGGCATTTTCCCGGCCGTCAACCGAGCATGAGCCCGGCTGCCCTGGCTTATGAATTGGCCAGGCACGAACACTACAGGCATCTCAGCCTGTGCGAGCATGGACTTTCCTCTGCAGCAGAACTGCAGCGATTACCCGAACGTTATTAACAGCTTCATGAAGTATTATATGAAATATAGACTTGAAATGCAATGGTAATACATTTCAAAAACTAGCAGAAACTGGATTAATCGTAGAGTTTGTCGCCAAAAACGTGTTTTTCAAGATTTGACAGTCTTTTCAGGATGTCAAAATTAGTCGTGCCTGCTGCTTGCGTGCTTGGGCGGCGCGATGTTTCATCAAGCTGTTTTTTCAGACGCAGATTGTCCTGCTGCAGTTCTTCAATCTCCTGCTGCATCACTTCATAATCTTTGATTACCAAATCAAGAAACTTATCAACATCTTCTGGCTTATACCCGCGCATAGCCGTTTTGAACTCTTTTTCTAAAATGTCTTTAGCGGTTAACTGTATTTTATCGGATAGCATTCCATTCACCTCAATATACCCCAATCGTCACATTTTATTTTTTCAAAAACAAGGCGATTTGTCAATTTTTCTTTTCTTATGTACTTATTGTTAAATTTATAATTTGCCTTACACGAGTGGTGATCTAACGTTTAGACCAATTCTCTCCCATTTCATGCAGGCCTATTAAGGGAAAATTGCCTTTCAAGTCGTTAAAATCCCTGCTGCCTTAATTGTTCTTCTTCTACTACCATCTGTAAATCATACAGAGTAATCAATCTTAATTCATATTCGTTCGTTTCTTCATACTTTTTTGCCGTTTCATAAATAAATTTTGGACTTCCTTCTTTTTCTGGATCATACAAAAGAACCATCACATCGCTTTTTTCTACAAAAAATTGATTCTTTAGCCTGAATTGCCATGGTTTTTCATATGGCTTTCTCGAGATGGAGTCAACGTGGTCAGCTCCGGCCAAAACGGATTCATACCATTCTTTATTTGCCTCTTTCCACGATTCTTCCTGGTTAAGGAAGGGCGTGAAAACAGACAATTTCAAATCAGGGTACTCCTCCTGTAATTCAAACACCGCTTCCCCTGCCCATAATTCGACACCCAGCTGGCCGCTGATCATCACCCATTCCAATCCTTCCTCTACTAATGGAAGCAAGCTTTTTTTTATCGCCATCTTTATGTATTCAGCCGCAGGATGGTCATGCTGGAAAATCCCAAGTTCAAAAGGTTTATATCCAGAAATCGCAGCTACTTTTGCCATAGTTACTCCTCATCCATAAATAGTTAAATTGTAAACAAGACTCCATATAGAATGTATTCCCTAATTTGTCCGGATATAAATCTAAGTTAATGTAATTTATTTTGAAGATGCCTAATTACTTCAATGAAAATAAAAATAATTAATGGAGTTATTTTTAATCGAATAATTTTCATAGGAAAAAACAAGGGCTGAATAGCCCTTGTTAGAGTCTTTTTATCTACCAAATCCCATTCCTGGACCTGGGCCAAATCCCATTCCTGGACCTGGGCCAAATCCCTGTGGTCCGCCAAATCCCGGGCGAGGTCTTGGACCAACTGGTGCAACTCCACCTGGAACCGGACCAGGACCGCCGTAATGGTTCTGATGTGTTACCTGATTCACTGTGGACTGTGTTTGAGGGAAATAATGGACATGATCGTAATTAATGTGGTTTACATTTGTAGTATGTGTTGGATGAACATGCGGAACCACGTTATTGACATAATTATGATTCACACAGCATTTAGTAGGGTGAACCACTGTTGGCAAAACATTTGTCGGTCTGCAGTACATAGTGCATAACTCCTTTCCTATAGACTTATTCTTTACATTATCAGCCTATGAAGAAACAATGCATCTTGTACTAATGAAAACACCTATTTTTACAAGATAATCCGCCGTGCAAGCCTAAATTGTAACTTAAAGGAAAGTGTAAAAGTTGTCCTTAAGCCCGCTAAAAATAACAGCGATTAGGGTAATAACAACAAAATAGAGAACTAAAACCGCTTTATACAATCTTACCAGCCCCGTAAAAAATTTGATTTTTAACACCATACAATTTAACATTTTACAATGTCATAACCGTACATACAACAGGATATTACAGGTTTTAAGCTGGTAAATGTTAAAATTTTGTTACAATTAAAAAAATCATGGCGAAGAATGGCATAAACTCGTGTTAATTTGGCGAATCCTGCGCTTGCCCGGGAAATGCTTTACGGGAAATTCTGTTCATTCTTTTTTGAAGGTCCGCATTGAAAATCATGTCTTTTTTTGTTGGGTTTCCTTCTCGAATATCCTGCGCCAGACGGCAATACTCTAATGCTAATTCAAGATCCTTCTCACGATGCTCATAGTGCTTGGCTAGCTCGATGCAGGCTTCTTTTCTCTGCTTGTTCGTCCCTTTCTCCGCGCTCTCTTTCCACAAGATGACAGCTTCAGGCCATTCCTTATTCCTTTTGTGTTCAAAAGCAAGAGCGTGCTTTGCTGCAGCCTCCTGCTCGTTCCCTTCCTCTGCAAGTCCGCTGAATTTTTGTTTAGCCTTATCTGATTGCCCTAAATACGAAAACCAGCGCCCGACTTCGAACGTTTCTCTTGGGGTCTGTGCTTTATCCCTGCCAAGAAGCTGAAAAGTCAAATGAGTGTAAAGCGTCAGCAAAGACAGGATATCCGTCTCATTGTGTTTAATTACCCCAAGCAAGCCCTCTGGATTTTTCCTTTCCAGAAAGTCAAAATAAATCATTGGTGCAAGAAAGCCAGGGATGTCTTCTTTTCTTTCCAGGCCGAGCACTTCCTGTTCGACAATGCTGAGTTTCATTCGTTCAATTTTATGCTTCCACATTCTTCTCGCTGCATGGTACAAATCGAAGTGACCGAAAGCAGGCAATTTAGGAACATGATCACGTACAAGCGTATGCCTCGTTTTAACTTGAGGCCAATCGAAGGCCTTGCCATTGTATGTTACCAGTGTAGTATAATCCGCATTCTCCAGGAAGCTTTGGTAAAGAGCTACTTCTTCGCCTGGATTCGGAAGAATATGCTGCTTTAATTTCACCGATCCCCCTGAGATGCTCGCATGCCCGAGAAGGAAGATCGTGTTCCCTGCTCCTCCTCCGAGGCCTGTCGTTTCCGTATCAAAAAACACTAGATCCCGAGGCTCATGGCCAGCAGCAGATAGAGGATGCTTCGTTTGGTCATTGTTCCATAGGGAAACAGCCTCGAGCAAGTCCCTGAATTTATAATGACCATGCTGGTAATCAAGCGGATAAATCACTTCTCTAACAAGACAGTACTGACCATCGAAATAGTAGGGGGAAACATTCTCCTGTTCCCACACTTCGCGAAACGGAATCTCAGGAGTGTCTCGTACTTGGACCGCTTCCGTCTTCGGTTTATCAATCTCGCTCTTTATATGAGGTTTCAGGCGATTTAATTTATTCTTAAGACTCATCTATCTTTTCCCCCTCCTTTTTCACACTGCCGCTTTAATGAACAGATCGAGAATTTTCACAACGTCCTTTTTGGAATGGATTGAGGTTGTATCCGTACCGATGCAGGATGGACACCCGTCTGCACATTGACAATTCATCACCATCTGCTTCGTCTGGTCCAAAATTTCTTCAATACCAGAATATATTTTTTCGCTCAGCCCAATCCCGCCAGGATAGCGGTCGTAAAAAAAGATCGTCGGCTTTTCATTATGGGCGGCTTTCACTTGCGGTACAACATGGACGTCAGAAGGGTCACACATGACGAATAGCGGAGCAATATGCTTTAAGGCCTGTGATGTTCCAATCAGTCCTTCCTCAAGCCGGTCATCTGCAAACTCAGACAGTTCTTTATTCAGTGAAATCCATGCGGAGCTAGTGTGCAATTCTTCCTCAGGCAGAAAAATCGGACCCGATCCAATATTTTCATGTGTTTCAAATCTGATTTTCTTGAAGATTGTCGCCATTGCCCTGACGCTGACATCGCCGAAACCAATTTCCGTCTCTTCATTGCCCCTATGCTTATCCTCTTCAAGTACGCTTAGCTGGACTGCGAGGTTGGCATCTGTAAAATAATCGACGTCAACTTCCCGGACGAACGCTTTCTTTTCCTCCCAATCAAGCTTTTCAACCTGGAACTGAATTCCCTGATGCAAGTAAATCGCTTCCTCATGCAAAAGAGTCATAGCTGAAAATGTATCCATTTCGCCGATAACCTTTACATTGGCAACATCAGATTGATCAATGATCACGACATTCTCTTGAGAAGCGGACCGGAGGCTGATGTTATGAGCAGGGAATGCATCGTTCATCCAGTACCATTTATCGCCGTTTTGATGGAGTATTCTCTCTTCGGTCAAATACTCAAGTATCTCTTCAATTTCTGCAACTCCGAATGTGTCACCTTTTTTAAACGGCAATTCATAAGCAGCACATTTGATGTGATCAATGAGGATAATCAAGTTGTCCGGGTTGATTCTTGCCGTTTCCGGACTGCGATTAAAAAAGTAATCTGGATTTTGGATCACATACTGATCAAGCGGACTTGAGCTCGCCACCATGATGACCACCGATTCTCCGTGCCGACGGCCTGCTCGGCCTGCCTGCTGCCACGCACTTGCAATCGTACCTGGATATCCATTCATAATACAGACTTGGAGCTGGCCGATATCTACTCCAAGTTCAAGCGCATTGGTACTGACAACTCCATAAATTTCTCCGGACCGCAAACCTTTTTCAATTTCGCGCCTTTCAGTAGGAAGATACCCACCTCTATAGCCCCTAATCGATTTAGGTCCGAGCTTGTGTTTGACAAGTTCCTTTAGATAGGTCAGCAATATTTCGACCCTGACTCTGCTTCTTGCAAACACAATGGTCTGGATTTTATTTTTCAAGAATTCTCCTGCCAGCCTGCGGGTTTCCAGCGTTGCGCTCCTGCGTACATTCAACGGGATGTTGACGACGGGAGGATTGTAAAACAAAAAATGTTTCCTTCCTGATGGAGCTCCGTTATTATTGATCAGGACCATATCCTTTTCGGTCAGCCCTTCTGCCAGTTCGAGAGGGTTCGCGATGGTTGCAGAAGTACAGATAAAAACGGGATTGCTGCCATAATAAGTACAGATTCTCTTCAGTCTTCTGATGACGTTGGCAACATGGCTGCCGAAAACTCCCCTGTAAATATGCAGTTCATCAATCACGACATATTTCAGGTTTTCAAAAAGCGATACCCATTTAGTATGGTGGGGCAGAATCGCGGAATGCAGCATATCAGGATTCGTGATGACGATATGCCCCGCCCGCCTCACCTTCTGGCGTATATTTGACGGTGTGTCACCGTCATATGTATAACTGTTTATTGATAACTCCGCCTCCTGGATCAATTCATTAATCTCGCTTTTCTGGTCCTGGGCTAGTGCTTTAGTAGGAAACATATACAGCGCTCGGGCATTTGGGTCATTTATAATCGACTGGAGTACGGGCAGGTTATAGCAAAGCGTTTTCCCTGATGCTGTAGGGGTGACTGCAACAATGCTCTGCCCTTTCATGATTTGCTCGTAAGACGATTTCTGGTGGGTATAAAGACGTGAAATCCCTCTTCTCTCCAGTGCTTTTTTCAAAATCTCACTCAAATCGTCTGGCATCTGTTCTGTCTGAGCTTCTTTTTCCTCAATTGTGTGCCAATGGACAATATTTCTCTTGACCGATTCACTAACCTTTAAATCTTGTAAAATTTCTTGCATATTTTTTCGGACTTTCATGTCGTTCACCTCGTTATTCCTATTTTAGCGAATAAACGTTCGTTACAAAAGCAAAATAATAAATAATCAGCCTGCTATTTTTTGGCATGCCGCCTGGTATTTTCATTTTCTTTTTATATTGGAATTAAAACGGCGCGACTTCTGTTTTTTTGTTAAAATAGTAGAGATGGATAAACCGCTTGATTATGGGGTGTTTCTTTTGAATAAAAATGAGATAAAAAAAGTTCTGTCACAATTCTCGTTGTTCCGGGACCTGGATGACTATGAATTAGAAAAAATCGTAGATATATCAATTTCGAGGGAATGGAAGAAGAACAGCCATGTCTTCCTACAGGGAGACCCACTGGAAAATGTTTATTTTATAAATGACGGCAAAGTGAAAATCTATAAAAGTGATGCTAATGGAAGGGAACAAATCGTCGCGATCCTGAAAAAAGGGGAAATGTTCCCCCACGTTGGATTTTTCCGCAAGGGCGGCTATCCGGGTTATTCAGAGGTACTTGAGCCAGCGAGCCTTGTTGTTGTACCGATTTCCCAATTTGAGAAGGTGTTGGTCGAAAACCCTCATTTGAGCATCAAGGTCTTCAAGGTACTAGGAGAAAAAATCGTCGACCTGCAGGAAAGGCTTGAGTCGCAGATTTTGAACAATACCTACGAGCAGATTATCAAACTTCTGATCAGGCTCGGCGAACTCCATGGTGAAAAGCAGGAGGACGGAACAATCGTGCTGAAGACCGATTTTACAAATAAAGACCTTGCTAACATGATCGGAACGACAAGGGAAACCGTTAGCAGGACGCTTACCAAGCTGAAGAAGGATGAGTTGATCACATCAGACAGCCAAGGGAATTTGATCCTCGATCCTGATGTGTTGTTAAATGAGCTCGTTTAAAAGCAGCCTCTAACCAAAGCGAATGCCCACGGCTCTTTGCCGCGGGCATTCTTTTTTCATATATCTGTTTTCGCATTGATTGTTGCTTTTCGTACAAATTCTTAAGGCCGTATTCCATAAGGTTTCGGGGCTCTTTTCTTGCTGCTCCAAAACCCATAAGGACATGAAACTCGTAAAAATCCAGGAGCCAATTTAACTATTGTTTGTGAAAGTAAAGAAGTTTACGGAAAGAGCCTTACTTATTCAGTTTTGCTCAATCCCATCATTGTTTCCATATCTTCCTGGGCAGTAGTGATCAGCTTTAAATTGAAAGTATCCTGAAGCACTTGCATCACACCTTCAGAAATAAATTCAGGCGGCTTTGGCCCGATTCGAATATCCTGGATTCCCAGGCTGAACAGGCCTAGCAGAATCGCTACAGCTTTTTGTTCGAACCATGAAAGCACAATACTCACAGGAAGTTCATTGATGTCGCATTCAAATGCGTCAGCAAGCGCCTTGGCAATTTTAACTGTTGATACAGAGTTGTTGCACTGTCCAAGGTCTAAATATCTAGGTATATTTGTTCCAGGTACCACACCATAATCAACGTCGTTGAATCGGAACTTTCCGCATGATGTTGTCAAGATGACTGCCTCTGGAGGAAGTGATGTTGCTAGTTCACGGTAGTATTCCCCGCCCTTCCCTGGTGCGTCGCACCCAGCGATTACAAAGAAACGCTTGATTTTTCCAGATTTAACAGCATCAATTACTTCTGGAGCCAGGCCAATTACTGTTTCGTGGTGGAAGCCAGTCACCAAGGTTTCTTCTGATTCCATGTTTGCTTCAGGAAGTTCTAATGCTTTTTCAATCAGCATGGAGAAGTCATCGTTTTCAATTTTCCTTACATTTTCCAGACCTGTTACTTCATATGTGAACATGCGGTCTGCATAAGTGCCCTTGATAGGCATTACGCAGTTGGTCGTTGCCAGGATCGCGCCCGGGAATTTCTCAAACAGGCGGCGCTGGTCAAACCAGGCTTTTCCGATGTTCCCTTTAAGATGTGGGTATTTTTTCAATGCTGGATAGCCGTGTGCAGGCAGCATTTCTGAATGAGTATAGATATTAATGCCTTTTCCTTCAGTTTGCTTGAGCAATTCTTCTAGAGCGAACAGATTATGGCCCGTGACAACAATACATTTCCCCTCGATCTTGTTCTGGCTGACTTTCACAGGCTGAGGAATGCCCAGACGGCTTGTGTGCGCTTCGTCAAGCATCTCCATTACGCGGACAGCAGACTGCCCGACCTTCATTGCCATATCGATATGTTCTTGTACATTAAAGTTTGAATTTGTCAAAGTCATATATAATGCTTCATGGGTGGTAGCATCCACAAATGGATCTGTAAATCCAAGCTGGTTTGCATGGGTTCTGTATGCCGCTATCCCTTTCAAGGCAAAAATCATTGTATCCTGCAGGCTGGCAATCGTTTCATCTTTTCCGCAAACTCCTATTACTTTACAACCGCCTGTTGGTGTTTGTTCACATTGGTAACAAAACATGTGTATACCCCTCTTCTGCTTAATTTACTGTTTCAGCATACAAAGGAAAACTAAACGATTATGTGACCTAAATCACACTAAAGGCATTTTTCACAAAGTGTTCATAAAAAGTTGACGGAGTGAGAACAAGTCAGCCTCTGGAAAAAGATACAAAACAGGTGCAAACTGGATCAATTAACAGGGACATTCCTTCACACATATTCTGTTATGAGAATTTCTGCAGACGAGGATGACCTGATGGCAAACAACCATCCAGACCGCCAAAAGAAACATGAAGTATTAGAACAATGGTTTAAATCGATGAATCAATTGATGCACGAGAAACCTGTTAAGGGAATATTGCAAAGCATTGATGATTTTTTCCGGCAGCCCCATTCCACCTTCCATGTAGACCTGTATGAAACTGATAATGAATATGTAGTTACAGCCGAACTTCCTGGTATAAAAAAAGATCAAATTTTGATTGATGTTATAGACAACACTTTGACGATCTCAGCCGAGAAAACTAATGTCTCATCAGAAGTGAATGAAATCGCAAAAACACACAGGCAGCGGACGTCGATGCAAAGGTTCAGCAGGACGATTCCCTTTTCCCAGCCGATCAATGAGAAGAAGATGCGCGCATCCTACAGAGACGGACTGCTCGAAATAAAAATCGCCAAAAAACCAGGGAAGAAAATTGATATTATAATAGACCAAGATTAGGAAAGCGAAAGCGCCTTGGTCAGCCCCGACAAGCGCTGGAGGGCCGACCGGTGAAGTCGTTCTTTGACTTCATTGGGCGGACCGAAACCGAAATGTGTAGCCGACTGTTCAACTCCGACAAGCGCTGGATGGCCTGGCAGTGAAGTCGTTCTTTGACTTCATTGGCAGGACAGAAGCGTCTCGAGGAGTTAGGAGGCGCAGCTAGACAAGCGACTCGAGGGGCTAGGCGCTGAAGCTGGACAATTCTCGAAGTGAAATTTATACTTTCTTATCTCAAAAAAAAGCAGGCAATCGCCTGCTTTTCTCATTTAAACTTTGAACATCCCACCGAGTCCTTTTACAAGGGATGATACTTGGTTGACAGCATTCATCATCTGCCCTGCCGTATCGACCATCTTGTTGAGATCAAGATTTCCTTCCTGGCTTTTAAAAGAGTTCATGATTGATTGCAGGCCAGAAGGCTGCTTAGGCATGAACGCATATTGGGGATATGGATTGTAATTCTGGTAATCCGCCTGCTGGCTGTAGTATCCATAAATCGGATCATCCTCAGGCTGCAGCGGATTTTGAAAGAGCATCTTTGAATAATTATGCTTAGGGTCTGCCGGCTGATAAGGCTGGTTCCATTGGGGATTCCCCTGGATATACGGATTGTTCTGAATCCCCTGATTCATATATTGGTTTTGCCAATTTCCCGGCATGGAGTTCCAATATTGATTGCCGTATTGTTGAGGGAGCGGCTGCTGCCGGTTCAAACCTTGGTTATTCCCATTGAAACTATATGGACCCTGATAAAATTGATTTTCCCGAAACTGTGGCTGATAGGCAAACGTTTTATTACTGCGGCCAAACATGGGCGAACATCCTCCTCCAAATATTCATTACGATATCATATGTAGATATCGCCCAGAAGGTGCTAGCCTTGGAAAGGCCTTCCGATTTTGTCAGATGGTGAAATTTATTGTCGGAAGTTTTAATTTTTGAAAAATAAATGACAATTCATTTTTCATGATACCATTGAGTCAAATGATGGAGGAGGATGAAAAATGAACGTTCACGAACTAAAAAATCTATTTGCCCAGACAAAAGAATACACTCCGGAACATGTAAACGAATTGCTCGATTTCACAAAAAAATCGTATATTCAGAATGAAATTACCATTCTGGAATACCGGAACCTTGTTCGTGAGCTGGAATTGCAAGGTGCCTTCATTCCCGAGGACCAGAAAGAATTCTCTATCTAAAAAAATGAAGAGGGTGTCCCAAAAGGTAAAAACTTTTGGGCACCCTCTTGTTTTTTAGCGACTTGTAAAAACGGTCCGTTGATTTCCGTTCCAGGCGCTTCGCTTTCCGCGGGGCTGGCGCTGAGCCTCCTCGCCGCCGTTGGCGTCTGTGGGGTCTCACCTGTCCAGCTGAGCCCGCAGGAGTCTTCGCGCCTTCCACTCCAATCAACTCAGGTTCCTAAACTCAGGTTGAGTTTAGAAACCTTTTGAGTCAGCCTCTTTCTTTATTTGATTGAATCACTGCCAGCTTTTTCTACTGCTAAAATCATACTATTTAAAATGAATTCAACAGACTGTATTTGATCGAGGAACCTTTTCTTGCTCGTTTCAGGAAAAAAGGCCTGGACAGAGATGACTTCCAAATAATCAGCGGCAGTTTCAATTTGGCTGGAATGAAGGTTTTTTGGCTTATTGTCTTTTACCCATTTTACAGCTGCTTCTTTCCAAAGCTCTGCTGTTTCTTTCACTTCATCAGCAAATGGTTTGACTTCTGTATTAAAATCTCCCCTGACGCCTTCTTTCTTTGCGTATTCATACCGCATAAGAGCATTTTCTGAATGGGCGATCAATTTTTTGGACAACGATAGGATCTGCTGTTCTTGTTCCATTTGCTCATCCTGCTTTCTAAAAAAATCATTTAAGATTAAATAATAGGCTCTGTTAAAGCCCAATGTTGTTTTTAATACCTGTTGATTGTAGTGGAAGGCGCGAAGACTCCTGCGGGCTTAGCTGGTCAGGTGAGACCCCGCAGGAGCGAAGCGACGAGGAGGCTCAGCGCCAGCCCCGCGGAAAGCGAAGCGCCTGGAACGAAAATCAACAGCCTTGTTTAACAGAGCCAAATAATAAAAAGTAGCCTTTTATTGTGCAAAAGCTACTTAAGAATGAATCTATTCTATTATATATCAAAAACCTAATTCAAGTTTTAATGCAGGCGATTCAGTCATCAATGAAGCGGTGTTATTTCTATTCCTGGAAACCTTGGCCTCCATCTTGTCCAAAAGGATCTCGATTTCTGCTAAACGCAATGTGATATCCTTGTACATTTCCTCTCTATGATCTGATAATGAACTTTGTAAATTCGTATCTGTCTCATCAATGTGATGGGCCATATCAGTCAACATTCCTAAAATTTCTTCTTTATTGATTCCTGTTCTCATAAATAACCTCTCCCGACGTGATTAATTTTAAGGACTGGCAGATCAGTATCCCGGCAGCAAGACAGCGAATCAGCAAAAACATATTGGATCAACCATAATCTCTTATCTTCTAGATTCTCGCTCAATACAAAACCTCCTCCACAGCTGACAAAACTAGAAGGAATTCGGCAAACAAAGTGTTATTTTTTCGCAAGGATTACAACCTTCGACATACGATTCCGCATGAAAAAAACGCAACTGAACAAACTAATCTCGGGAGGTGTTCATTTGAATAAGAAACAAAACAAAAATATGAAGCAGACTAACAACATTGCTGAGAAAAAAGCAGGTTACGGTGACAAGAAACTAGAAGGACCAAACCGCCCTGCAGAGTGATTAAGCAAAAAAGCAAGGTGATCCCTTGCTTTTTTGTTTGAGGCGGTTTTCACATAAATTGTGGTTTTTCATACCTGGTTTTTATCCCGTATTTTTTAACTTCGAGCTCTTTTCGAGGAGGTTTCTGAACAAGTAATGTTTTAAAACTCGTATAAATCCTGGTTGAGAAAGCGGCAAAGTTTAAGAAAAGACCCTTGTTTGAAGAAATTAAATAGTGGTAAATAAATCCTTTATTGATATCAATGCATGCAATTGTTTTTGCTTTCGATGATACCACTTTGTCAAATGGACGGGATGTCTATGGGATACTTCTTTTTCTAGCCACTTACCGTAAAACTTCCTTTCTTTATACCAGTCTCTTTGATGATGGTAGTGATGGCTGATTATTGGATAAGTACATCGCAGATAGGGTGTGTCACGTTTTTTATTAAAAGGAAAATATTTTTCATAGTCTTGCCTTGAAGCCGTATGTTCTGTGTTAAGGGAAAATTCAAGGAATAAAGGATAAAGCTGTGGATTAAATAAAATAGAGGCCAGTCTCTTCCCCAGGTTGATCCTTTTGCTTACTGATTTAAACCCGTTTACACTTGCTCCGTATAGTTCACCCTCACAAGTCGGAAAAAGGACGGTACTAAAGTGGAGATAATCCTCGAATGAAAACATGAAAGTGTTAAATACTCGTTTTTTATAGACAGGGTGTCTGATAACCGGGTTATGGATAACATTTTGCTCATTTATGATCAAGGCAATCATCAATCTTTTCTTATCTCTTGTTTCCCAAAAACGCTCCCATTCCTTTTCCATAAACTCTGAAACATCCAAGTATTTTAACAAGTGAAACATTGGAGTGTTTTTTTTCGTCGAATAAGAGTATAAAAGGAGCTGGGAAAAGGCATCGCGAAAAATCAGCCAATTTGCTCTTTCATAAGTCAAGAATAACCGCTGTCGGATTGCAGGTTCCAACATTCTCGGGAACCACTCTCCCTGCAAATCGCACATATTATAGCCGCCGTTCCTTGAAACCATGCTTGCAAGAAACGCCCAGATCATTTCGGGCGTTTCTAAATAATAGTCAAGATACGCCCTTGTTCTGGATATATTATCTAAGTTTTTTATTTCTGTCTCGATCAAGATTTTATGGATAATTTCAATTTCATTATCTGGCAAATGACTAATATGAGGAATTTGGGTTATTGACACACCTTTTCTCTTCCTTCTCTTTGGGATCTTTTTAGGTTGATTTTAAATGGGGCTTTTTATTCAACCAAAAGTTGTTCATATTTGGTATGATAAAGAGTAGTCTGTGAGGTGGTCAGCTTGATTATCAATTATCCAAACGGAAAAAAATATATTCAAAGCCAAAGTACAAACCCAAGTCCAGAGGAAAAAATTAAGAAACAAAAAAATACAGCATACAGTAACAGAGGGATGACGCTTGAGGAGGATTTAAACGAAACCAACTCCTACTACTTAGACAGAAAGATTGCGGTAATTCATAAAAAACCAACGCCTGTACAAATCGTGAATGTCGATTACCCGCGCAGGAGTGCGGCCGTCATCAAAGAGGCATACTTTAAACAAGCTTCAACTACAGACTATAATGGTGTTTACAAAGGAATGTATATCGATTTTGAAGCGAAAGAAACCAAGTTTTCAACCTCGTTTCCGTTAAAAAACTTTCATGAACATCAAATTGTCCATATGAAAGCTGTTCTCGACCAGAATGGCATATGCTTTGTCATCCTCCGTTTTTCTACAGAGGAAGAGGTTTACCTGCTTGAAGCAAGCCACTTGCTGTCGTTTTGGGAAAGAATGATAAATGGCGGCAGGAAGTCAATCACCAAGGAAGAAATCACAGAATTCGGGTATCGAATCCCACTTGGCCTGCATCCCAGGATTGACTATATCAAAGTTATCGATTATCTTTATAAACTTAGTTAGTTTTTACTGTAAGAAAGGAAGGAAACATTTATGGCACAGAAACCTCAAACAAGAGAGGAACGGCGAAAACAGTTAGCTGCCAAGAATAAAAAAGCCACAGGCAAGAAAGCAAAAAAAGGAACATTCAAAAAGATATTCCTTGCGTTAATTGCACTTGGCATTATTGGCATGCTGACTGGAATCGCTACCTTCGCTTTTATGATACAGGATACTCCTAAATTGGATAAGGCATTGCTTAAAGACCCTATTTCATCAAAGATTTATGATAAAGATAAAAACCTAGTAACAGAAGTCGGTTCTCAGAACAGGGATTATGTAGCTTACGAGGACATACCGAAGCTTGTTGAGAACGCATTTTTGGCAACGGAGGATGTACGTTTTTACAAACATAATGGAATCGATGTTATCCGTCTCGGCGGAGCAGTCATAGCCAACGTCACTGAAGGCTTTGGATCTGAAGGTGCTTCTACCATCACACAGCAGGTAGTAAAAAACTACTTCCTCGGATTTGAAAAAACAATATCCAGAAAAGCACAAGAAGCATGGCTTGCTTACCAGCTCGAACAAAAGTATACAAAGCAACAAATATTTGAAATGTATGTAAATAAAATCTTCATGTCTGAAGACAGCCATGGAGTCCTTACTGCATCGAAAATATATTTTGGCAAGGACGACCTTAACGACCTTGAGCTGCATGAAGCTGCCCTGCTTGCTGGAATGCCGCAAAGTCCTAATAACTATAACCCTTTTAACAATCCCGAAAAAGCTGAACATCGAAGAAATGTTGTATTGTCTCTAATGTACCAGCATGGCTTCATTTCTAAGGAAGAAAAGGAAAAAGCCCAGAAGATACCTGTGGAGTCCAGTCTAGTGAAGGAAGAAGACCGGAGCCATAAAGACGAAGAGCCCTTCGATGCATTCATCGATATGGTTATTGAAGAAGTTTCTGAGCAAACCGATTTTGATATCTTTTCCGATGGACTTGAAATCTATACAACTCTTGACCAAAATGCCCAGACTCATGTTGAGAATATATTAAATACAGATTCAGCAGCAGCGTTTCCAAATGATGAAATGCAGGCTGGAATTACCCTGCTTGATACAAAGACTGGTGAAATTCGCGCCATTGGGGGCGGCAGGAAGCAGCAGGTAAAAAGAGGATTGAATTACGCAATAGATGTTAAGAGACAGCCTGGTTCAACTATTAAGCCTATTTTGGACTATGGTCCGGCAATCGAGCATTTGCGCTGGGGAACCTACCATATGCTAGAGGATAAGCCAATGACCTATTCAACCGGTGAGCCAATCGGAAACTGGAACGACAAGTATAACGGTATTATGACGATGAGGATGGCTCTGGCAAAATCAATTAACATTCCTGCACTGCAAGCATTTCAGGCGGTGGGCGCTGTAAAAGCAAGAGAATTCGGAGTAAACCTTGGATTGACGTTGAAGGATCCAATTTATGAATCTGCTTCGATTGGCGCACATGATATTGCACCGATTGAAATGGCGGGTGCCTATGCGGCATTCGGAAACAATGGTTTCTTTACAAAGCCTTACAGCGTTAAGAAAATTGTGCTCCGTGACAAAACTGAAATTGATTTGACACCTGAGACTGAAGTTGCCATGAAAGATTATACCGCCTTCATGATTTCAGATATGCTGAGGACAGCTATTAAAGAAGGTACAGGAGCTAGCTACGCAAACATTCCTAATCTTCATGTAGCTGGAAAAACAGGAACTACCAACTATACAAAACAGGAAATAAGTGATTACAATATCAAAAATGGCGGTGTACCTGACTCATGGTTTGTAGGGTATACAACAAGATACACTGCATCCATATGGACCGGTTACAAAGATAGAAAAACCGCACTTTATGGAACCGAACAAAAAATCTCTCAGATGTTGTTTAAAAACCTAATGACTCATGTATCGAAAGATGTTGATACACCAGATTTCACCGTTCCAAAGAGCGTTGAAAAAGTAAAGGTTGAAAGAGGCTCGATGCCAGCCAAGCTGGCAAGCGAGTACACGCCAAAAGATCAAATCCTTTATGAATGGGCAGTTAAGGGCAATATACCGAAGGAAGTCTCTAAGAAGTTTGATAAAATCGAGACTCCTACACAGCTTGAAGCAAAATATGATGAAAAGAAAAATGAAATCATCCTGACTTGGAAGTTCGAGCAAGGGGAGAAAAAGGATATACAATTCGAAGTTACCGCTTCTCTGGATGAAGGTGCAGAACAGCAATTTTCTACTTCCGATACCGGACTGAAAATCGCAAATGCAGTTCCAGGTGGAATATACTCATTCAAGGTAACCGCAGTCAGAGGCGACCAGCGCTCTGATCCAGCTGTTGTCACAATTCAAGTTCCTGAGCTCTTACCTCCAGAACCAGATGAAGGTGCTGATGAGGATGGAAATGCAGGAAACGAGAATGGAAATGGCAATGGCAACGGGAATGGTAACGGGAACGGCAATGGAAATGTAACTGGAAATGATGATGGAAATGATGATGGGAATGATGATGGGAATGATGACGGCGGAGATGATGGGAACGGCGACTAACCCTTCCTGAATCATAACCATTATCCATACTGAAAAAGAAACGTCCTGACTTCAGTCAGGACGTTTCTTTTTTGCTTTATTTAAGGCCACTTTCCTTGCATACTGCTTCTCCTGCTCTGCAAATAGTTCACCAAGCTGGACATATGAATGGTATAATCGTGGCCTTGAGACGATAAATTTAAGCCTTTCCTGGACATTAACCGGCTTTATAATGCAATCATCAATATTATTTGACACACTGGTAATCAGACCATTTGAAGCATAAAGAAACTCCCGGAATAATTCAATCGTCTTTTCCATCACCGGCAACGCTTTTTTACTATCTCTGTATTTAAAGTATTCTTCCAGTTCAATTTTGTCCTGCTGCCATTGCAGCAGGATTCTTTCTACTTTTAATTCTATCTCTTCATACGTAAGATGGTTCAACACTTATCCATTTCCCCTCATCCGCTTTTTCCCTTCACGGCACACTTCAAGTAAAGGACATGTCTCGCATTTAGGATTCTGGGCTTTACAATGGTAACGTCCAAAGAAAATCATTCTGTGATGGGTAATCGACCATTCGTCTTCTGGAATCTTCTTCATTAATGTCTTTTCAACCTCAAGGACCGAATCCTTCCAACGGCAAAATGCCAAGCGTTTGCTGACACGCTCTACATGTGTGTCAACAGCGATAGCAGGTACTCCGTAAGCTACTGATACAACTACATTTGCTGTTTTCCGCCCAACTCCCGGAAGCTTTGTCAGCTCATCCCTGTCAGACGGGACAATACCGCCGTAATCATCTATAAGCAGCCTGCAAAGCTTTTGGATATTATTCGCTTTGTTTCGATATAACCCTATCGATCTTATATCCTGCTGCAGTTCTTCCAAAGGAACGTTCAAAAAGTCTTCAGGAGTTTTGTATTTTTGGAACAAATCTTTTGTGACTTTATTTACTAATGCATCGGTGCACTGAGCAGATAATGCCACAGCGATGACCAGTTCAAAGGGATTGGAATGGACAAGCTCACAATGAGCATTAGGGAACATTGTGCCCATTTCATCAAGACAAAATCTTATTTGCTGTTTATTTAACATCGATTTTCACCACACTTCTCTATTCTGCTAAATATATTCGTTTTTATGAAAGGCTCTGTTAAACTTGGCTGTTGATTTGCGTTCCAGGCGCTTCGCTTTCCGCGGGCGAACTGGGGAGCCTCCTCGTCGCTTCACTCCTGCGGGGTCTCCCCTGACCCGTTCATCCCGCAGGAGTCTTCGCGCCTAGAACGAAGGTCAACAGAGCTTAAACATCAATAATGACCTTTAACACAGCCTTTTGAAAAGAGCTTAAAAAAAAGAGAGAATCAATTCTCTCGTCGGTTTACTGTTCAAGCCAGTTATAAAATGGTACTGGATTGGCGGAAACCTTGGGCTCTTCTTTCCCCGCCTTTTGGACGTTCTGATGCTGCCTGAACTTCCTTCCATAACTTTTAGCCTGTTCGATTGTCTTGATTCCATTCTTCTTCCATTCGAAAAGAATTCGGTCTATGTACCGAAAGTTTAGCTTTCCGGAGATAACAGCTTCCCTTAAGGCAGCCTTTATAATGATTGGGTCGTGATGGTCATCGTCCATCCACATCGCAAGGGTCTCACATTCAAACGGAGATAATGGCCGTCCAAACTCCCTCTCAAAAGAAGTATATAAATCTGTTTCTTCCTGTCGGCCCAGAAGCTCTTTTTCCTGCTTCCGTTTGAGCATGAACTGATCAAACAGCTTCTCCCAAAGAGGTTCGAGTGAATACTTTTCATATCTGATCCCGTCAGTGGAATCTCCATCTATTATTGAAATAAACCCTCTCTGAATCAGTGCACGGAGCAAATCTGTACATTCGAAAGCTGATATCGTCATGCGGGCTGCGAGTTCCATCGGAGTAGGAAATTCATTCCCTTTTTCAGAAAAGTAGAATACATGAAGCAATAGGGCTAATTCTTGTTCGTTTAATCTCATTTCTTTGTACTGTGTAAGCAGCACTGCGGGAATTGTAACATTCCCTTCTTTCAGCCAATCTAACATATCTGCTTTTTTCATTCCGGACACCTCTTTTCATAGTATAGCATGAACATGGGCGGCTGGTAATAAAATAGGAAAAGATTAAAAAGGGAAATTAGTCGAAAAATAGCAACTTTTATAGAAAAACAAAGGACCGTATACTGAGTGTTAACATACCCAAAATTTAAAAGGCCCGTAAAAAATACGGACCCTAATCAATTGTTTATGGATATAAACGGTTCAGCAAACGCGGGAACGGAATGGATTCACGGACATGCTCTACTCCGCTGATCCATGCAACTGTTCTTTCAAGGCCAAGTCCGAAGCCTGAATGTGGAACGGATCCAAATTGGCGAAGCTGCAAATACCATTCGTATGATTCAAGCGGCAATCCATGTTCTTCAAGACGCTGCTTGAGCAAGTCATAATCATGGATCCGCTCTGAGCCACCAATGATTTCTCCATAGCCTTCCGGCGCAATCAAATCAGCACACAATACAACGTCTTCACGATCCTGTGCAGGCTGCATGTAGAATGGCTTCAAAGAAGTTGGATAATGTGTGATGAATACTGGCTTTTCATAGCTTTCGGCAATTGCCGTTTCATGAGGCGCCCCAAAATCATCTCCCCATTGGATATCGTCAAAACCCTTTTCATGAAGGAACTTGATTGCATCATCATAGCTGATTCGCGGGAATGGTGCCTGTACCTGTTCAAGCTTTGAAACATCACGGTTCAAAGTTTTCAGTTCAAGCTGGCAATTTTTCAATACAGACTGGACAATGAACGATACGTACTCTTCCTGGACCTTTAGGCTGTCTTCATGTTCGTAAAAAGCCATTTCCGGCTCGATCATCCAGAATTCAATCAAATGACGGCGTGTCTTTGATTTTTCAGCACGGAAAGTAGGCCCAAATGAAAATACTTTTCCAAGTGCCATAGCCGCAGCTTCCATGTAAAGCTGTCCGCTTTGAGACAGATAAGCATCTTCTTCAAAGTATTTTGTATGGAATAATTCAGTTGTGCCTTCAGGAGCACTTCCAGTCAAAATAGGCGGATCAACCTTTGAGAATCCTTGTTCATTAAAAAATTCATATGTCGCCCGGATTATTTCATTACGGATTTTCATGACCGCATGCTGTCGTTTTGATCGAAGCCATAAATGGCGATGATCCATAAGGAATTCGGTTCCATGTTCTTTCGGTGTGATAGGATAGTCTGTTGCCTGGTGGATTACTTCGATACCATTTACTTGCAATTCATGACCGAGAGGAGATCTTTCATCCTTCGTCACTGTTCCAGTTACATACAAGGAAGACTCTTGTGTAATCGATTTGGCAAGCTGGAATACCTCTTCAGCAACCTCACTTTTAACAACAACTCCCTGGATGAAGCCTGTCCCATCGCGAAGCTGAAGGAAAGCTATCTTTCCGCTTGAACGCTTATTTGCTAGCCAGGCGCCAATTTTCACTTCTTCTCCTGCATATTTATGGACTTCTGCAATTGTAGATTTATTCACGTATTGTTCCCTCCAAAACTAATCAAAGCTGGTAATATGTATTGTTTTCATTATACATTTGCATATAGGCTCAGGCAATATACAAACTTGGAGAACGGAGAATCACCAATGATTCTCCGCCCAATTTAATTATGCACGGTTTTTAACGAATTGATGGATCCTGCTGATGGCTTCCTCCAATTGGTCCAGGGAAGTCGCATAAGACAAGCGCATATAATCTGGTGCCCCGAACCCGGAGCCAGGGACGACTGCGACATTCGCTTCTGTTAATAAGACCTCTGCAAACTCATCGACGTCCTTGCATCCACTCATACGTGCCGCTTCTATTGCGTTCGGGAACAGGTAAAATGCTCCCTGTGGCTTTATGCATGTGAAACCCGGAATTTCATTTAACTTGGCATGAATAATTTCAAGTCTTTCTTCAAAAGCCTTCCTCATTGTTTCTACTGCATCCTGGGATTCAGCGTAAGCAGCAATTGTTGCATATTGTGCCGGTGTTGTAGGATTGGAAGTACTGTGGCTTGCCAGGTCTGTCATTGCATTGATAATTTTGCTGTTCCCTGCTGCGTAGCCGATTCTCCATCCCGTCATAGAATGGGACTTCGAAACGCCATTGATGATGATTGTATGTTCTTTCAATTCATCTGATATTTCCGCGATTGATATATGCTGTGTCGTTCCATAAATCAACTTTTCGTAGATTTCATCTGAAATGATCAGTATTCCATGTTCAAGGCATACTTTTCCAAGCGCTTCTAATTCTTCCCTTGAATAGACCATTCCGGTTGGGTTGCTGGGTGAGTTGATAATAACGGCCCGGGTTTTACTTGTTATCTTCTCCTCTAGCTGTTCAGGAGTAATTTTAAAATTATTCTGTTCAAGCCCTTCTGCATATACTGGGTTTCCGCCTGCAAGTTTGACTTGCTCTGGATAGCTAACCCAATATGGGATAGGAATGATCACTTCATCCCCATCGTTAAGGAGAACCTGGAACAATGTATACAGTCCATGCTTGGCACCGTTGGTAACAATGATTTCATTTAGCTTGTATTCAAGCCCCTGGTCACGCCTTAATTTAGCAGCAATCTCTTTCTTTAAATCAGGTAGCCCGCCAGAAGGAGTGTATTTTGTGAATCCCTCATTCATAGACTTAACTGCAGCATCAATGATGTGCTGAGGTGTATTAGAATCAGGTTCACCTGCCCCAAGGCCGATTACATCTTTTCCCTGAGCCTTCAATTCTTTTGCTTTTGCGGTGATTGCCAATGTTGATGAAGGAGTGAGCGCTCCCACTCTGCTGGCTAACTGGATCTCCATCCCTTTCCCTCCTGCTTGTATTTATAAGTTATCAATTGCCCTCAATTTTTCACCTGTATCGAAATCGACGAAATAATAATTAATCGTATTACTGTTGTTCCTATAGTAGATTTCCCAAGCCGGCCTGTCCGTCTTTTGAATTCTTGCCATGCCGAGTCGAACTTCGATGATTTCTTGTGGGTTCTTTTCTTCATATAGTTTATTTAATGCTTCTTTTTTCGTGATTCCGTTTTTGGCATTTCTTGTTTCAACTTCATTATTTTTTTCATTCACCCATACATAAACATCTTCCTGCCTGGCATTTTTACCAGTCATTACATAGTAGGTTTCTTCGCCGCTGTATAAGCTGAAATCACTGAAATCAGTCAGGTTTGTTTCATCTGAAGCAATTTTCACAGCCTTTTCTTCTGCCGCCCTGACTGGTTCAACCGCATTTAAATATACATTAACCAGAATACCCGTTATGATGGCGATAAAAAGAATGCTGAATAAAATCCACTTTTTCACATTTACCCCTTCTTTTATGTATGCTCTTTTGTCTCCTAGACTTAATGCCATTTGTTCTGTGAATAAAAGAGCATAAAAATAAAGATTTTTTGTCTTCCTTTTAGTTGCTCCATTCAATGTTATTTATGTGCGATAAATTGTAAAAACCGCTTTTTCATTATCTTCCTGGTCCAATGCGAGACCAAACATAAGATCGTCATGCTTTAATGTCCTGTTAAGGGCATCCACAATTTTATATAAATCAGGACTTTGCTGAATTTTTACTGTCGTTAAAACTTCAATTTTACTTTCCATTTGTATACCTCCTCTTACCCAACAATTTTTGTCATTTATATATCAGCCATTCGACGGCCACACTAGAATTAATACAACTCATTATATCAGGAGATCAGCCTCACTGGTAAGAGTTTAACTGACCACAATAAAACATTTCTGTCCACACACATAAATGGCTGCGCATCAAGTGCGCAGTTTTTATTAGGCTCTTTTCGTACACTTTGCTGCTTTCAATGCCAAAAGAAAAATCGGCAAGTGGATTTTTACGAGTTCATTCTCTGTTCAGAAATCTCCAAGAAAAGAGCTTTGCAGCAAAAAGGAATGTGGGATGTAAACTTGGTTCGAAACACAACAATCGCCTTTTATTATAATATGTTCGATACCTTGATCCTTCACATCTTGAGATTAAAAATCACAATCTGCCCAAAGAAATTTTAATCCTTACTCAATATTGTAATCACGTCATAATTCGAATCGGTAAGCTTTATTGTAACAGTACCATGCTGTTTTGTGAAATAAACATCAATCCACGCTTCATGCAGCATTTCAACTAAATCAGGATCAGGCTTAATTGAATTCGATTTAAAAATGATTGCTAATTGAGGATCAAGGTGTTCGATTAAAAGGTCGGAAAAAGAACCCTTTGCTGCATATTGTGGCAGCTTGACGATGTTTACATTTTTTAGTGATTTACCCAGAAAGACCTGCTCAGACTGATGGCTAGCCGAACTGACGTATAAAATTTGATGATGAAAAAACTGAAAAGAAATATCAGTCCCCTCATTTTCATCTCTTCCATCATATACGACCTCGGCAGTTAACCCTGGCATCAGCTTTTGAAGAACCCCTTGCTCCCATAAAACCACTTTGACATCAGCCGGAATGACATTCTCTGCCAGAGTATGATTAGCATAAGCTCCTGTGACAATCTGGTTTACTTTATATTTTTTAATCAGTTTCTCCAGATTTGCTTTGCCCTCATCTGACGTCAAAATTACAGCAGAGATTGTCTTGACATGAAATAGGTTCAGCAAGCGTTCAAGCTCCTTAACCGTTCCCTTGCCCCCGGTATTAACGAGGATATTCTCACCGTTGGCATGCTGAATGAGAGCCGCCTCTCCGTTAGTTAATGAAAAAAACGTAAAAGCCAGCTCATTTCGCTTCAGATTCACGTCCACTCCCTCAACCTCTACGGGAGCAGATGGAGACTCAAACGGTATATAATACCAATTCATAAATGCAAGGACAGCAAGTATCAGCTTCATGTACACTCCTCCAATTACTTCTAGCTATAGAGTGTGTCATTTATCTAAAAATATCATAGCTCTTGCCATAAACTTTGTTGCAATCGCATTTTTTTGCTCAGTTGCCTGGATAAAACCAACAGAAATGATGGAACATATCATTTACCCGCACCACCCCTGCCTTTTAAAGCCAATCATGAATCAACTCTACTATTTCATTGATTGATTGCTTTTTAACGGCAACGTCTGGTATCGAACTTAGAAATGACTTACCGTAAGTCGTTGTTAGCAGCCTTCGGTCAAAAATGAAGATCATCCCTCTATCAGATGATGTCCTGATCAATCTCCCGAACCCTTGTTTAAATCTCAGGATTGCTTCAGGCAATGATAATTCTGTAAAAGGATTGCCTCCATTTTCTTGGATCAGGGCACATTTTGCCGCTGTCAGCGGTTCATCAGGCGGAGAGAATGGCAGCCTGACGATTATCAGGCATGATAGGTCTTCCCCAGGAATATCGACACCCTCCCAGAAGCTGCTTGTGCCGAACAATATCGCCTTATCAAAACGCTTGAAGTTTCTTGTCAGCCTTGTTCTGCTTCCTGCCGTAATCCCCTGGGCAATCAGTACAAACTCCTCAAGCAGCCCGCTCTCCTTTATTAATTCATACGCCTTCCTAAGCATTTCATGGGAAGTGAACAAAATTAGCATTCGTCCTCTTGTCGCTTCGGCAATCGAGATGATATGCTCTGTGATTGCCGCAACATACTCATCATTGGAGACTGACTTAATTTCAGGCAAATCATCAGGGACAATTAGCTGGACCTGGGTTTCATAAGAGAATGGCGAAGGAATCTGCCTTTCAGCCATGGGTGCTGCCAGCCCCAGTTCCTTCTTGATGAACTCAAAGGAGTTATTAACAGACAACGTCGCTGATGTTATTGCGACACTTCTTTTTTTATTAAAGAATTGGTCTGCCAAATAATCCGCAACATGAACCGGGCGTGCAAAGATCGTTGTTGAATTTTGCATCGCCCGGATATCCGCCTCTATCCATCTGACATAGCTGCTGCCATCATCAATGAAAAGTGCTTTAGTTGTGCTGCGAATGCTTTCCAAATCCGACATTACCTGCACAACTTCTTCTAGCATGGCTTGCTGTTCACGGGTAAAGATTTTTGCGTTATCGGCCGCCTCTTTTAAACGCTGGCTGAGAGCTTGTTCTAAATCCTTTACGAGAAAATAGAATCTTTCTGCAGTCGCTTGTAAAGCAGCCAAAATCCGGTTGTTTTTATCAGGCGCAAGGCTTATATGAATTTTACTTCCTGCTGGTTTAACCTTCTTTGCCTTTCTGGCGTACATTCCTGCAAGTTTGAACAATTCATCTGTTTCATAAACAAGGTCTGTGATCAATTGATTAATTTCAAAGGAATGCAGCCTGTTAGCAGCCTCGGTGCTGCCTGATCTGCTAAGCATTTTTTCCAGCTTGTAAAACAGCTGTGTTTGATCAAATTGGCCGAGCTGATTCAGTAAAAGCCTGACAGACATAAAATCAAGCGATTTCCCAAAATATTTTCCTGCTGCTTTTTCGAATTGATGTCCTTCATCCAGCACAGCATATTCATATTCTGGCAAGGATCCGCCGCCTGATACAAGGTCAGCCAACAGCATGGAATGGTTCGTAATCAGCAGGTCAGCATTCTTCGCATTATCGATAGTCCTTTTGTAAAAATCATGTTCTTCCCAATGTTTTGTCCGCAGGAACATCGCACGTTCATTCCTGATTTTATTCCAGAACAGCAAACCTCCGCTTGAAAGGTTTAGCTCATCAACATCACCGGTTTCAGTTTCGGTGAGCCAGACGAGTATTTGCATCTTCGTTAGGGCAGTATCATAGTTTTCCTCAATCTCCCTAAGGGATTGCTCAAATCTGGCCATGCTGATATAGTGGCTTCTTCCTTTAATCAAGGCAACATTTATACCTGATTCGAACATGTCTGCCAGCTTGGGAACATCATTCGTTAAGAGCTGCTCCTGAAGCTGGGTTGTGTATGTACTGATAATAATGGGTTTATTGTTGTTCAGAGAAAAGATCGCAGCCGGTATCAAATATCCGAGCGACTTTCCAACTCCAGTCCCGGCCTCTATTAACGCGTGGCCATCACTGGTAAACGCCTCATGGACAAGGTTCATCATCTCATATTGGCCTTGTCTCGATTCAAAGTCCTTGAATGCTTTTTGCAGCAAGGACTTTTTTTCCTCGTCAGATTGAGGATATTTAATGAAACACTTTTCGGTTTTGGTTTTGGTTTTTGTTTTCTTTTTCAATGCAATGCCGCGAAAGACTTCGATAGCATTTGGCAATACTTCAATTCTACTCTCTTTATCGTTTAATGCTTCATCAAAAATTAAGTGCAAATCACTTTTTAGCCCCTCTGACAGTTTTGCCAGCTCTTTTAAGGTGACATGCGGCAGGGAATTCATAGCATCCAGCATGATCAATAGCAATTCTGCCGTCACGTAAGCATCACTGTCTGCCTGATGGGGGCGATCGTGCCGGAGATTCTCTCTTGCAGCCAGATCCGTCAGCTTAAAGCTGTCAGCGGTTGGATATAGGATTCTTGCCAATTCTACGGTATCAAGAACCGGACCATAAAATCCTTCACACCCTGCTGATAACAATTCTTCCTGTAAAAAGGATAGGTCAAATAATACGTTATGAGCCACAAAATAAGCGTCTTGGAGCATATCAGAAATTTGCGGGGCGATTTCTGCAAATAAAGGAGCATCCCTTACCATCGAGTCCGAAATGCCTGTCAGCTCCTCAATAAAGACAGGAATCTCCTGCAATGGATTGACCAGCGATGCAAATTGGCCCGTTATCTTACCGTTCTCTATAATGACTGCCCCGAATTGAATGATCCGGTCTCCTTTTTTAGGGGAGTTGCCCGTCGTTTCTAAATCTATTACAACAAATTTTTGGCTCATCCTTATTACACCTCTAACATTCAGTCAAACAAAACCGTACCACAAAATTCCTGAAAGAGAAAGCCGAATCCTGTCCGATCAATAGCGGATGCATGCGTTCCGCATGATTATTCTTAAAGAATGGTTTCTTATCTCATTGATGCTATTACCGCTTTTGCATTTGGGATTGAGCTTTTGTTCAAGTTGTTACTATCTTTATTGTTGCTATAAACCCCATATATTTAATCTAGCGTGTAATACACAAAGTTTAAGAAAAGAGCTTTTAAAACATCCGCAATGGATATGTATTAAAAAACTCCCGATGATTCGGGAGTTTTAAGAATTCAAAATCGGATCATTGAAAGACAGTTCTCTCAGGTTCAGCATGGAGCATTTCAACGATTTTATTATTTTCGTCCATCAAAGCTACCTTAGGCTGGTGAACAGCGACTTTCTCTTCTGCTACTAAAGCATAGGAGATAATAATGACGACATCCCCCTCATGAACAAGGCGTGCCGCAGCTCCGTTCAGACAGACAATCCCGCTCCCTCTTTGGCCCGGGATGATATAGGTCTCAAAGCGAGCGCCATTGTTATTATTAACAATTTGGACTTTTTCATTAGCAACCATACCAACAGCGTCAAGAATATCGCTGTCAATTGTGATGCTGCCTACATAATTCAAATTTGCTTCTGTTACTCTTGCGCGATGTATTTTAGCATTCATCATGGTGCGGAACATGGAATGGTTTCCCCCTAATTAATTTTTCTCTACATCTAAAATGATATTGTCAATCAGCCTTGCTTTCGAAAATCTAACAGCAAGTGCGATAATGATTTTTCCTGCTAATGTTTCTAGTTCTTTCAGGCCTGGGTAAGAATAAATTTCTATATAATCAACTTCTGCGTTGCAATGATTGTTAATATGCGTATTGACCAGTTCAATGACCTGTTTTGGGTCACGTTCACCTTTCTCGATTTCAGCCTTTGCTAGTTGAAGACTCTTGTGTAGTTCCGGAGCCTGTGTCCGTTCCTCATCATTCAGGTAAACATTACGTGAACTTTTGGCGAGTCCATCCTCTTCCCGGATCGTCTCGACTGGAATTAATTGAATCGGAAAATTAAAATCCTTGATCAATCCGTCGACTACTGCAACCTGCTGAGCGTCTTTCAAACCAAAATAAGCGCGGTTTGCCTGAATGATATTGAATAATTTAACCAGGACAGTGGCCACACCATCGAAGTGTCCGGGCCTTGACTTGCCGCAAAGCACATTTGTCCGCTCCACAACTGAGACTGTTATGGAAGCAGTACCTGGGTACATCTCTTCGGGCGATGGATAGAAAATAAAATCGACACCGTGAGCCTCTGCTATTTTATGGTCCCTCTCGAAATCCCGCGGATATGCGTCAAGGTCCTCTGTCGGGCCAAACTGGAGGGGATTCACGAATATGCTTAGCACAACCACGTCATTTTCGTGGCGCGCCTTTTTCATCAAAGTCATATGCCCTTCATGCAGGAACCCCATTGTTGGTACATAACCGATGGTCGTCCCATCTGCTTTAAGTCTCAACATTTGTTCCTGCATTTCGGCTATGGTCGTAATGATTTTCATTCTCTTCCTCCATACAGTGCCTGTAATTCCTCTTCCTTCATTGTAAAACTATGTTTATCTTCCGGGAACGCGCGAAGCCTGACTTCGGCAACATACGAGTTCAAACCTGAAGCAATTTGTTCATTTACATTAGTATATTGCTTTACGAATTTCGGGACACGGTCAACGCCATAGGTAATGATGTCATGGTATACAAGCACTTGGCCATCAACATTCAATCCAGCTCCGATGCCGATTGTCGGAATTGTCAAGTTTTCCGAGACTTGTTGGGCAAGCTGTTTAGGGACGCATTCAAGGACCACTGCAAAGGCGCCTGCAGCTTCGCATTTTTTCGCGTCTTCAATTAATTTCCTGGCGGCATCCGCACTCTTGCCCTGTACTTTGTATCCGCCAAGGACACCGACTGATTGCGGTGTCAATCCCAAATGCGCCATTACAGGCACTCCCGCTCTCGTCAATGCTTTAATATGGTCAATGACTTCATCGCCGCCTTCGACCTTTACAGCATTTGCACCTGTTTCCTGAAGGATTCTAGCACCGTTTATAAGCGTGTCTTTTATTGATAGATGATAACTCATGAAAGGCATATCGACAACAATGAAAGTATTGCCAGCCCCGCGCCTAACCGCTTTTGAATGATGGATCATGTCCTCCATCGTGACCGGAATCGTCGAGTCATATCCAAGCACCACCATGCCAAGTGAATCACCGACCAGAATCAAGTCAGATTCGGCCTGCTCCGCATGTTTTGCAGATGGATAATCGTAGGCTGTCACCATGACAATTTTGCTGCCAGTCTGCTTCATCTTTAAGAAATCAGTTGTTTGTTTCATACATTCTCCTCCTTTTTTTAAGAGGCGATAAAACAATCCATCAATGCCAGACACTAAAAAAGGGCCCATCTATGTCAGAAGGACCCTTTGAAGCCTGTACTTGTTTCATCCCTCTGTCCCAGTCCGCTACCGGATCCAGGCAGAACTATTTTATTATGGTCATAATGAATCAGGGTGCAGTTCTTGCGATACCGCCCAAATTGATTATAGCAAATGACTATTATTTTGGCTACTTTATGAAATTATTCATCTATTTGAATATCAGCGGAATAGATATTGTGAATCTTGCCTGCTGCATCCTCGATCAATAATACTCCATCCTCTGTTATACCAGTGGCTTTCCCCTTGATTTCCCCAGTCAAGGTTCGGGCTGTTATCCCCTTTCCAATGCTTACAGCATAGCTCTCCCACATTAATTTAATTGGAAAGAATCCTTTTTCCAGATACAAAAGATACAGCTTCTCAAGTTTTTCCAAAATGATCCTGATCATTTTTTCCCTGTCGACTATGCTGCCTGATTCAACCGAAAGCGATGAAGCTATGTTCTCAAGCTCTTCAGGGAAATCTTCCTTCTTAGTATTCACATTTATGCCGATACCGATGATGACTGAATTGATTCTGTCTGCTTCTGCCTGAAGCTCCGTCAGGATACCAGTGACCTTTTTCCCGTTGATCAAAATGTCGTTCGGCCATTTTATTTCCGGAAGCAGGCCGGTGACCTCCTCGATTGCCTGCACTACTCCCACTGCAGCAATCAATGTCAGCTGGGGGGCTTTCGGGATCGGGATATTAGGTCGGAGGATGATGCTCATCCAAATACCTGTATACTTGGGAGAATGCCACTTACGGTCCATCCTTCCCCTCCCTGCCGTCTGCTCCTCGGCAATTACGGTTGTTCCCTCATCCGCATTTTCATAAGCTAATTTATAAGCAATTTTCTGGGTAGATGCCACACTGTCATGATAGTGCAGATTCCTGCCTAAAAAAGCCGTCTTCAAGCCCAGGTTTATTTTATCCGCAGTCATGTTGTCTGGGATTGAGACGATCTTGTATCCTTTCCTTCTTACAGCCTCGAATTCAAAGCCTTCCCTACGGAGTTCTTCGATATGCTTCCATACCGCAGTCCTCGTACAGCCAGCCAGGTTGGCCAAAAGCTGGCCGGATAAATACTCCGTTTCACTGTTAGTAAAGGCGTCTATCAATTTTTTTCTGATTTCAGATTGGACCCGTTCAGCCATGCCTTTATTTTCTCCTTCTCATTTTGGACAATGCCGTGGATTACAGCTTTCTCAATTTCTTCTAATAATTCACGAAGCCAAGGTCCAGGATTCCTGTCCAGCCATGCCATTAAATCATTACCAGTTACCTTGAGCTCTTGTCTATGCTTAATTGGAAGCTGCTCATGAATTTGAGTAATTTGCCCGATCATACTGCTTTTTTCAGGAAATAGGGTTTTGTACACCTTTTCAGAGCTAATTGCGTTTTCCAGTCCAGCCTTGTATAGTGATTCCTCATTCCATTGTGCGTCAATGCGGAGCAAGAGCCAGGAATGTATCTGCTTTAACTTTTTGATTTTTTGAACAGGCAGCTTCCATGCTCTCAGGAAGTCTTCTATTTCTTTTCCTGCCAGCCCTAACTCATATAATAACAGAACCCATGTCTCAGCCAATTCCAGGTTCTCAGAAATTTGTGATGAAAACCTGATCAGGCTTTCCTGATGTTGTTTTAACCCAGGCAAGTATTGAAACATCCCACTGGTCGCCAGTAATTTTACCGCTTTACTTCTGTCTGGTCCCTGCAGCATCTTTTCGAATTCCACTGTTTTACGTTCAACAGCGATATTTTCCAGCAGTCTGCAGTGCTGCTGGAAAGACTTCAGGGTTTTATCCTCTATTGAAAATGACAGCTGAGACAGGAATCTGACCGCCCTAAGCATCCTTAGGGCATCTTCGCCGAAACGCTCATCAGGATTGCCAACTGTGACAATCTGTTTACTGTGAATCGCATCCTTTCCGGCAAAAGGGTCGATGATCTCGCCGTCCTTGTCCATGGCTATGGCATTCATGGTAAAATCGCGGCGCTGAAGGTCTTCCCTTAAAGATCTAATGAACGAAACCTTATCAGGCCGCCTGAAATCGGAGTATTCAGCTTCTGAACGGAAAGTGGTGATTTCATATGAGGCACCTTTGAAATGAACAAGGATTGTACCATGTTCAACCCCGACATCCGTGGTTTTAGAAAAAATTCGTTTCAATTCTTCCGGCAAGGCTGAAGTTGCAATATCTACATCAGCTATTTCGCGCCCAAGGATGTGGTCTCTGACAGAACCGCCGACAAAATACGCTTCAAACCCTGATCTCTCAATCAATTCAAGGACAGGGACAGCTTCCATAAATGGCTTGCCAATCATCGTTCATCCTGCCCTAACAGGCTGTAGTAAATGCTTTCGTATTCGGACACAATCTTTTCAGCGCTAAACTTTTTTTCGGCCCGTTCTATTGCATTTGCGGCAAATTGCTTGTGTATGTCGTGATTCATGAGCAATCTCACTGCCTTTTCCGTAATCTCTTCGATATTGCCTAGTTCGCAAGTAAATCCTGTTTCTCCATCGACAATCACTTCAGGTATGCCGCCAACATCTGTCCCGATGCATGGAACACCGCAAGCCATCGCTTCTAGTGCAACAAGGCCAAAGCTTTCTTTTTCAGACAACAGCAGCATCAAATCGCTTAATGAGTACAGTTCTTCCACTCTTTCTTGTTTTCCAAGCAGCAAAACCTTATCCCGGATCCCCAGTTCAGCCGTTAGATTGCAAACAGTCTTCATTTCCGGTCCATCGCCAACAAGCAAAAGTTTTGCCGGCATCTGCTCCTGAATCCCCGCAAATGTCTTGATAACATCCGGCACTCTTTTTACTGGCCGGAAGTTGGATACATGGATAATCACTTTTTCATCTGGGAGGATTCCCAATTCCTTACGGAGCTCGCTTGAATCAGTACGCTTGTTGACCCTCGTATCAATGAAATTATAAACACAATCAATCTCTTTCTTTGGCTTGATCAGTTCATGTGTCTGGGAAATCAATGACTCCGATACAGCCGTAACATAATCCGATTTTTCAATTCCGAAACGGATAGCATCTGTAAGTGATGGGTCGTATCCAAGCACTGTGATATCCGTACCGTGAAGAGTTGTAACAATCTTTAAATCCCTTCCGCTCATCTGCCGCGCTAAAATCGCACAGACCGCATGGGGAATTGCGTAATGGACATGAAGGACATCCAGGTTTTCCAACACAGCCACTTCGGCAATTTTGCTGGCAAGTGCAATATCGTATGGCGGATATTGAAAAACAGAGTATTGGTTTACCTCTACCTCATGTGAAAAAATATTATGATACATTTTTTTCAGGCGGAATGGAAGGCTGGAGGAAATGAAATGTATTTCATGACCTTTCTCCGCAAGCAGCTTCCCTAGCTCTGTTGCGACAACACCTGAACCTCCTACTGTCGGGTAGCAGGTAATGCCGATTTTGAGTTTCTTCATTTTCTTTCCCCTAACAAATCCTTGTGGATTAACATTGTTTTTTTTGACATAAAGCCTTCGGCAAATTCAACACCGACTTCTTTGCCGAAGAGCCTTTCACGCGCCTCGACACTTTCGATATAGCCATTCACAAGCGGCGTATCAAATGTGGATACCCCTTTCATAAACTGGCTTTCATAGGCATTAAGAGCATCGATCTTTTTATGCATAACCTCAGACACATCTATCGCAAAATTTGGTTTATGGAATCCATTGATCATATAAAAATGTAAAGCTGACGGCCTGTGAGGCTTTAAGCTGCCATCTTCATCATATTTTCTCACTGCTGCCGAAAAGACCGCCTCCTCGACAAGGCGTGCGCAGCTGCCATGGTCAGGATGACGGTCGTCAAAATAAGGTGCAAAAACTATACTTGGACGGTATTGCCTGATTACTTTCACGATTTTTCTTATGTATTCTTCCTTTAGGAACAATCCCCTGTCAGGCAGGTCAAGTGTTTCCCTCACCTCTGCACCGAGGATTTCCGCCGCCTTTAAGGCCTCCTGTTGTCTTGTTTCAACCGTACCATTCGACGACATTTCAGCCTTTGTCAAATCACAAATCCCTATTAGCTTTCCCTCAGCTGCAAATTTGGCAATCGTTCCGCCCATCCCGATCTCGACATCATCAGCATGGGCTCCAAACGCCAATATATCAAGCTTCATTGCTTCCATGTTCATCACCATGTTCCTCTTTAACTATATTGCGCCAGTCGAGGTCGCCTCTGTCAATCCCTTTAATTAAAACTTCCGCTGTTCCCATATTGGTCGCGAGCGGTACAGAATATACATCACAGAGTCGCACTAGCGCTGTCACATCTGGCTCATGTGGCTGGGCAGTAAGTGGATCCCTGAAGAAAAAAATCGCGTCCATAAGGTTATTGGCAATACGGGCACCAATTTCCTGATCGCCGCCCAGCGGTCCGGATTGGAACCTTTCGATCTTCAGTCCAGTTGCTTCGATAATCCTCAATCCTGTCGTGCCTGTTGCAAATAGTGTATGATCCTCAAAAATATCCTTGTATGCAACTGTGAATGCCACTAGATCATCTTTCTTTTTATCATGTGCAATTAAGGCAATATTCATGGTTTCTCCCCTATTCAATAATATTCTCTAATCCATATACAAACGAATCCATTTTCATGACGGTATCCACCGCAAGCTTCACACCGGACATGAAGGAGTTCCGATTGTACGAATCATGACGGATTGTAAGAGTTTGGCCATCAGCGCCGAACAACACTTGCTGGTGTGCAATTAGACCTGGCAGCCTGACCGAATGGATGTGCATACCTTCATATTCAGCGCCGCGTGCTCCTTGCAAGGTTTCCTTTTCTTCTGGATGTCCCTGTTTTTTAGGCTCACGAACGTCGGCTATCATTTGCGCTGTTTTCACTGCAGTTCCTGAAGGAGCATCAAGCTTATTGTCATGATGAAGCTCGATGATTTCGACATCGCTGAAATACTTGGCAGCCATTTGCGAGAACTTCATCATTAATACTGCACCTACGGCAAAATTAGGGGCAATGATGCATCCTGTCTCTTGTTCCGTGCATAGGTGCTCAAGTTCATCCAGGTCTTCCTTTGAAAAACCTGTTGTTCCTACTACAGGACGAACCTTATATTTCAATGCTGTCTTCGTATGGAACATCCCTACTTCTGGAGTCGTTAAATCAATCAGTACATCCGGCTCTACTTCCTGAAGACATTTTTCGAAATCTGTATAGATTAGCGCGTCACTCTCAGGGAAACCCTCAAGCTCGGCAAGCTTCATTCCTTCGTGTTTCCTGTCCACTACTCCTGCCAGTTCATAATTTTCCGTATCCAGTACAAGCTGAACAGCTTCTCTTCCCATCCTGCCGCGAGGCCCTGCAATGACTATTTTAACTTTATTCATTATCTAATCTCCTTTAGCTGTCTTTCCTTGTCCAGCGATCTTTATCTCTTGTGTTGAACTTATTCATGACTTTGTCATGCGCTTTTTCTAGATCAATATTTAATGAGTTGGCGAAACAAATCATGACAAACAACATATCTCCCAGCTCTTCTTCAATTGTTTTTTCTTCTTCATCGTGCTTTTTTGGTTTCTCTCCATAGTAATGGTTCACTTCACGCGCAAGTTCGCCAAGTTCCTCGGTCATGCGTGCCATCAATGCGAGCGGGCTGAAGTAACCTTCCTTAAACTGGCTGATGTAAGAATCCACTTCCTGCTGGAGTTCTTTAACCGTTTTGTTTTCGCTCAAGCAATTCACCCAACCTTCATATGTATGCTTTTCTTTATGCTTTTCTATATCGATGTTAGCTTAATGCAGAAGCTTTGACAAATATTTTTATTTCAAGCTAAATTTAATCGCTTTTATTAATATTATTGCCACTTGGATAAATCCTCCTGACACTGTTAGCAACCATTTGATAAGAATATTTTTCAGAAGGCCTGAAAACAAGGGTTGTTAACACTAGCTAACGGGAACTCTATCTTAAAAGCCTCCTGTAAAAGATTGCCCTAGTACCTTTTATTTTATATAATATAAGCGCTTCAACTGGTATTTTTAGTTGTGCTATTAGGAGGAATGATTTTGCTTTATGGACTGAAATTCAAAAACATATTTTTCATTTTGCTTGGTGCGGCTATTTTTTCATTTGGCCTTGTGCATTTCAATATGCAGAATAACCTTGCAGAAGGCGGTTTTACAGGGATTACGCTCCTGCTATATTTTGTATTCGGATGGTCTCCTTCGATTACCAATCTACTGTTGAACCTGCCGTTATTTTTCCTGGGATGGAAACTGCTTGGACGAAGCGTTTTTATTTATACAATCATCGGGACAGTAGGAGTATCCGTTTTTCTAGGTGTCTTCCAAAAGTATCAAATTGAGATGCCATTATACGAAGACTTATTTTTGGCGGCCCTCTTCGCAGGGGTGTTCATCGGTATCGGCTTAGGAATTATCTTCCGTTACGGCGGGACGACCGGCGGAGTTGATATCATAGCAAGGCTGGCACAAAAATATTTTGGCTGGACAATGGGCCGGACGATGTTCATGTTTGATTTTGGCGTCATTACACTTTCCCTAATTACATATTTGAATTACCGCGAGGCAATGTATACGCTTGTTGTTGTGTTTGTCGGTGCGCGAGTGATTGATTTCATGCAGGAAGGTTCTTACGCAGCCAGAGGCGCAATGATCATCTCGGATAAGAATGAGGACATAGCGGCTAAAATCATGAAGGAAATGGACCGGGGAGTCACCAGCTTAAAAGCTGTAGGATCATACACTAAAGCAGAGAGAGATGTTCTCTATTGCGTAGTGGCGAAGAATGAAATTGTCCGCCTCAAAAGTGTGATCAATTCAGTGGATCCGCACGCATTTGTATCGGTAACGGTTGTTCACGACGTATTGGGTGAAGGGTTCACCCTTGATGAAAATAAACTGCCTTTAGAAAGATAAAAAATCCGGACAAAATTGTCCGGATTTTTTTATAGTGTTATTCGTCTCTTGTCATGCCTGTGTAAATCAATAACAAGCGCACAAGTTCCAAAACTGCTACTGCAGCGGCCGCTACATATGTCAAAGCAGCTGCGTTTAGTACCTTTTTTGTTTCTCTTTCTTCATCATTCCTGATGATACCTGCGGAAACTACCTGGTCCATGGCACGGTTAGAAGCATTGAATTCAACCGGCAATGTGATGACCTGGAATACAACTGCTGCTGCCATAAAAAGGATGCCAAGCAAGAGCATTCCGCTTAAGTTTGCAAATATACCGATCATGATCAGAATCCAAGAAAAATTGGATCCAAGGTTCGCAACCGGGACGAGGGCATGACGGAAGCGGAGGAATGAGTAGTCTTCTGCATCCTGAATAGCATGGCCAACCTCATGTGCTGCGATTGCAGCAGCGGCAACAGAATGCCCAAAAAAGTTCTGTGACGATAACCGTACCACTTTGGAGCGCGGATCATAATGGTCGCTTAAATAACCTCTTGTTTCCTCAACGCCGACATTGTATAATCCGTTATCATCCAGGATTTTCCGCGCTACTTCCGCACCAGTCAGATGAGAAGCTGAGGCAACCTGGGAATATTTTTTGTATGTTCCTTTTACTCTGAATTGAGCCCAAAGCGGGATCAAAATAATAATCGCAAAGTAGATTAAATACATCGAGAACCTCCTAACAGCTCATGTTGTTACTATCTATTTTATAAATGCTGGTATTCGGTGTCAATTTTTCCGCTCTTTTTGAACATTTTTCGATTTATCATGGTCACCTTTGTATTTTCTCCAGCCTACATAGGACAATGTAAGAATAATGATGCTTCCAGTAGAAATTATCACCCACCAAAGTGACGGGTCTGCCTCATCCTCAGTCATATCGTCAAAAATATTCTGCAAATCAGCTTCCAATGCTTCCAGTTCGTCCTGGCTAGAGGCCTCCGTTAAAACCTGCGGGCGATACTGATCAATAAAACTCACCTTGGCATCGACTTTCTGAATCCGATCCGGCGTGATGTCGATTTTCAAGCTCGGATAAATCACATTATATAAAGACAGGAATGAATTAAGATTGGAGTGGAATTGATCATTGTCACCCTCATAAGCAGCTTGTTTCATATCATTGAAAACCGTCATGATTGGACCTTCCATCTCTGTCCATAACGGCTGGTGTGTTGATGCGATCGCGTCGATAACTAGCCTGAATTTAGTCACGCGGTTCATTCTTTCATTATGTTCCATTTCCGCACTGGCTGCCGCTTCAATTGCTTCGTCATGAGCTACAGTGATGATACGCAGTTCATCCATTGAAAAAGGTGTGCCATTTCCTGTGACACTGAGGAATTCTTCTGAAAAATGCTTAAGCAGCCTGCTCGCATCCTCATAGCGGTGGAGCTTCACCATTTGAAGTGCTTCATCTGAAATGTTGTCCAGTTCATCCACAGGCGACGTTGGTTCGGCATATGCTGCGAACGGTGCAATCAACAGCAGCACCGAAAATAATATAAGAAATTTTGCTTTCATTCCTGTCCCCCCTCTAAATACTATTAAAATGTATGAGAGAGTGGACAAGGTTAGACCAAATTTAAAAAGTCTTAACGGAATGTTTTTATGGATAAGGAAAACCTGCCCGGGCGGAGTGCGAAATAATAGCCGATCCCTATTGAGAGGATGCTAAGCCAGAATGTGAAATACCCTATTTGGTCCATGTATAAATCTAGCGTATGGTACCTAGGCATCATCTTAAACACATAATCGATTATCTCGTTATGAAGTACGACGATAGCAGCGACAACAAGATGCCATCCCTTTATCCGGTAAAATGGCGAATAGAGAATGCCTTCAACCGCCATCGCGAAATGGGATGCCATCAGCATAAGCCCAATCCAGTCAAGCTGTCCTGATACAATAAAAACTAAAAAGTTCATCACCACAGCCCATATCCCGTATTTGAACAGGCTGACAATGGCGAGCGCTTCCATGAGCGGCCAGTTTTTACCCAGCAGCAAGGCTGCCAGGACAAAAACAAAAAACAGGCTGGCAGTCGGGCTGTCAGGAACAAAAAGCAAAAATTCCGGCGGGGTATCTACAAGCTGCCATTTATACCAATAGTACCCATAGGCAGTCCCTAATACATTTACCCAAAATAACAGCCAAAGGACCGTTTTATTCCCCAATAAAGGATATATTCTTTTGATCATCATGATAATCTCCATTCCAAAGTTTTCTATCACTATTATGGCAGTTTATAGAAAATAAACCAAGTAGACCTTAACTTTATGCAGGCCCTTTTCGTAAACTTTGTTGCTCCTACAACAACAACATTCTTTGCAAAAACAGCCTTTATGTATACCGTATGGCGCAAAAAAGAGCCTGCAAGTTTTGCAGGCTCTTTTAGCTGTTATTTACTTAAGCCATCAATGAACTCGGCAAGTGTCTTGAGTTCCTCGTCAGTACCTTTGAAGACTGCAGGCATACTGCCCTTACCATTTTTAGCAACGTCAGCGATTTCTTCAGCGCTCATTTTAGTATCAACTAAACTTGGCGCTGCAGCACCGCCGGAAAGTTCACCGCCATGGCAGGAAGTACAAGTCTGCGCCTGGGCAATTTTGTATCCATCTGAGTTCTTATCGATTTCCACATCAGAAATCGCACCTTGCTTCTTTGCTGCTTCCCAGTCATGGTGGGCAACGGATTCCCATGTAAGATAGAAAACTGAAGCAATTGCCAATAGCATGAAGCCAGTTGCAAGCGGGCGTTTTGACGGACGGCGTTCAGGGCCGCGGTCAATGAACGGTGCAAGCATCAGTGCTCCAAAAGCAAGTCCCGGGATAACCAAAGCCCCGATAACTGTATAAGGACCAGAAGCATAAGAATATTTAAGCAATTGATATAAGAATAAGAAATACCAGTCTGGCAGCGGAATATATCCTGTATCAGTAGGGTCGGCAATCCTCTCAAGCGGAGACGGGTGAGCAATTGTTAAGCTCAAGAATCCAATAAGGAAAACAGCTCCAACCATCCATTCTTTCAACAGGAAGTTTGGCCAAAACGCTTCCGTTTTGCCAGGGTATTCCGAATAGTCTTTCGGAATATTAGGCTTACGTTCAGCAGGTACCCGAGAGTCACCTACGAACTTCATACCTTTACCACGATGCATCGAGCAATCCCCTCCTTTTTTCCGTATCGTTGAACGAATTTCAATCCGCACAACATATTCATTCGAATTTTACAATGGACCTGAAATACCTTGCTTACGAATCATGATGAAGTGCGCTCCCATTAAGCCAAGAAGTGCTCCTGGCAGGAAGAATACGTGGATCGCGAAGAAACGAGTCAAGGTCTGTGCACCTACGATTGTTGAATGTCCGGAAAGCAGTGTTTTAATGGACGGCCCAATCAATGGAACAGCTTCTGCGATCTGCAGGGTTACCTTAGTCGCGAACAATGCTTTCATATCCCATGGAAGCAAGTATCCAGTCAAGCCTAAGCCAAGCATTACGAAGAAAATTAAAACTCCGACAACCCAGTTCAATTCACGAGGTTTTTTATAAGCGCCCTGGAAAAACACGCGTAGCGTATGTAAGAACATCATAACGATGACAAGGCTCGCACCCCAGTGATGCATTCCGCGGACAATTTGTCCGAAAGCTACTTGATTTTGAAGATAATATACAGATTCCCATGCATTCTTGATGTCTGGCACATAATACATTGTCAGGAACATCCCGGATAGGATCTGAATGACAGTGATGAAGAACGTCAGACCGCCAAAGCAATACACGAACGCGGAAAAGTGGTGCGCCGGGTTAACGTGCTCGGGAACCTCATGGTCTGCGATATCGCGCCACATAGGCGTAATATCCAAACGCTCATCTACCCAATCGTAAATTTTGTTTAACAAAGATTACGCCCCCTTCCGCGGTTCGGCTTTGCCTACATAAATGAACCCGTCTTTTTCTTTTGTTGGATATACATCCAGTGGTGCCAACGGCGGTGTGCCAGGCACGTTTGTTCCATCTTTTTCGTAAAGGCCGTAGTGGCAAGGACAGAAGAATCTGTTCTGATTTTTCTTGTCCGTATTCCAGTCTACAACACAGCCAAGGTGTTTACATACAGGCGACAGTGCAATGACTTTTCCTTCTTCATTCTTGAAAATCCATGCTGTACCTGTTTCCTCTGATTCATACCACGCATCTTTTTGAGTGAAAGTAAAGTTTACCTTTTGCGGTTCATTAGTGATATCTGCGACCTTCAATGGAGTCGCGATAAAATCTCCCGCATCTTCTCCCTTAAGTACAGGATCAACGGCAAAACGAACCATTGGCATCAGCATCCCTGCAGCCATGAAACCGCCTACACCTGTAAGAGTATAGTTTAAGAATTGACGTCTTGAAACACGATGCTTACTCACGCTATTCCCCCCTCTATTCCCAAGTTAAGTCCCCAACGGACATAATTTAAACACATTTTAAAACTAGGACATAACCATGATATATCAATCTGATTACAAAATCAATATAATACTATGTTGAAAACATTTTTAGCAGTGATAAAAGATACATGGGTGTCATTCGTCCTGCCATTTCTCTGTAAACAAGGATAATAACTGCTTCACCTGGTCATCCACAATCGATACTTTTTGCTGTTCCTGCATATTCTCCAACGGAAGCGACGGCAGCCATAACAGGTCCCCCGACAACTCCTTCTCATGATGTCTCCAGCTGCTGTCTGAAGTGACATAAAAAACATGCTTGAACTGCTTGTCCAATAAAGTATTTTCCCATTCCTGCAAAGCTTTAAGGCTGCCTTCGTTTCCTTTTATGTATACAAAGCCAGGCAAAAGGAAAATTCGTCCCTTAAACTGTTTCTCAATCTGACCTGTAAGTATCCCAACAAACTCAGCCATGGATGCATTTTGTTTCATATCCTCGCCGAAAGAAACCGGCATGAGCGGTATAACCGCAGTATCTACATACTCAGCCGCCTTTTGGTACATCTCAACGTCTGCAGCCACCCATTTCATACTCTACCATCTCCATCTATCAATTAGGCTCTTTTCGTAAATCAGGTTACCTGAAAAGCAACACTCGATGCGAAAAACAGCCATCTGTAAATTCATTTTCTATAATACCATTTTAAAAGTCAGTTTTCGAATTGTTTAGGACCTAAGTTTCCGTATTTTTATAGATAAGGGACAGCATTAATATAGGTTCGGTTTATGTCCCCTTTTTGCTACTTGAAGACATTCGGGCATTTTTAAACCTTCTTATTTACCGTTTCGCCTTAACCTGCGACATTTTTGATACATTAATGGCCGAATCTTGCTATTGGCTTGTCGGTCGAATTGCCCATACAAACAATCAATATAAAAGCTGCACTAAGGCAAAATAAAAAGCCTGCTGTCAAAGCAAGCTATGATAAATTAACTGCACCTATTCTTTTTAATTGTTCTGTTAGGTGTGCAAAAGCTTCCTGGTCCTGGCTGTCCAGAGCTTGATCGATCAAAGTCAGCAGTTTGTCTTTTTGGAACTTCTGGATGCTTTCCTCGAGGAATCTTTCCGCTACCATTTTGTCGCTTTCAGTGATTTGGAGCTGCCCTGGCATATAAGGGTTTTCTTCCAATACCGCCGCAAATTGGTGGGCTTTGTTTGAAGCATGGAAATTCAATTGGATGTAAATCTCTTCTTCCCTGTTCAAACGAATATCATGGAAAGACTTCTCTGCGTCTGTCGTCATCACATTTTCTTTAAAGAAGCGGAAAGGCACCTCATCAACGCAATGGGTCGACATGACTAATCCCCTAGGGCAATTTTGAGCATTTTCCACAAAATGGACTTTTTCCATCAGCTGGTCATGGCTCATCAAGTAGTTAAGGATCCAAACGCATTCCCGCCTCTTCAGCTGGTAATGGTTTAAAAACCAGCGGATAAAATCCTTCTTCTCGTTGACAGATACAGGGGTTGTCATTTTTGAATCCCTCCTCTGCATAACTCAAATTTTTTAAAGCTTACTGTTCATCCGTTAACCGTTCTAACAATTCACGGAATTCTTCATTGCCAGGTTCTTTTTCAACTAACTTACTAAAAATTTCGGCGGCCTCGGTCATTTTTCCTTCTTCAATTAAAAAATATCCGTAATCTGTTAAAAATTCTTTGTTGTCTTTAAAGAAAGTATATGCTAGGTAGTATTTGTTTAATGCCTGTGAAAAATCTTCAATGTGCTGGAATGCAACGGCCTCATCCCAGAGAAGCTGCGGTTCCTCTTCCTCTTCGTTCAGGTCTGCTTCGCGGATCAGGTCAAGCACATCTTCATAGCGTTCCTGCTTAATCAAAAGCTTATTCAGGACAAGTACCCCCTCTGTGAACCCCGGATCAAGCGCAATGGATTCGCGGAGCAGCTTTTCTGCAGCTTCTTCATCTGGTAGTTTAAGCGCTAATTTCCCGCCATAGAAGTATAAGTCTTTATTGAACTCATCCTGTTCAATTCCCAGCTTTACAGTTTCAAATGCATCTGTAACCATTTCTTCCCGTTCATAGGCTTTTGCAAGATATAAATAAAGCGAATGGTATTCTGGGTCAAGCGCTTTAAGCTCTTCAAACTTTTCGATTGCAGTTTGGTTATAGCCGGCTTGGAGGGCGGTAAAGGCAAAGCCGAACAGAGTATTTATTTCCAATTTTTGTTCAATGGCCTTTTCATAAAAATGGAGCGCTTCTTCGAACGATCCTCCAGCACTTAACGTTTCCGCCATCCGTTGGTTGATATTCACACCGCCGATTTCTTCGTGCGATTTGAGGACAGTTTCATAATACTGGATTGCTTCTGCTAGTTTTCCCTGATGCGCAAAGAGTTCTCCAAGTGCAAAGTCTATAACTGGCTCCTCTGGCAGCAGCCTTTTCGCCTCAAGAAGCTTTTTTTCACTTACCTCAAACAAACCTTCCATCTGGTAAAGATCTGCAAGAAGCAGCAAAGCCTGTGGAAATGCAGGGTCGTCTTCACTCACCTTCTCAAGTGAAAGCATGGCTTCTTCCTCCTTGCCAAGCTCGATTCGGGTTTCTGCCAGCAATACGTGCAATTCACCTTCATCCGGGTAATTTGTTAGCAGACTTTCGAGCAATGCTTCCGTCTCTTCCATGAACCCAAAGCGGAACAACTCTTCAGAAAGCAGGAATTTTTCTTCATCACTGCCGTTAGCCAAGATTTCTTGATAAGCAGCCAATGCCTTCTCAAGCTGTCCATTTTCAATTAAAGCCGTTATTTCATTTACTCCAATCATCCATATCATCCTATCTCTATAATTACGACTTCCCTAACTAATACGGAAGTCTAATCAATAATTATCTGTGAAAAATCCAGGTGTCTTAATTATAACATTCTCTCCCTTTCCGGGACGATAATAAACCTCACTTCCTGCTCGGATGACCCTGCCTTTGTCGACTGTGACAGCAAGATTTTTTGCATGAAAGTACAGCCCGTATTCATCTCTATGTTCCGTTTCTGGATTTTTATAGTATAAATTATAGCTGAGCTCTCCTCCGCTGTGTAAATTCGATTTATTGGGAAAAATACCGGTTTTCTTTAAAACGAATCTTGTAATCGGGCCTGCATCAGTTAAATCTTCATGAACAGCAGGAACCTTCTCTTTTTTCATCAATTCAGTCCATGCATTAAGCTGTAGTTGTTTTGCCTTTTTGCTCTTATTTTCTGGAAGGACCGGAATGATTGGGCTGTTATATGGAAACAGCGCTTCCTTTACCCATCCCCACGGTATGTTGACCAATTCTTTCATATCCTTGATTTCCAAAAAAATAGCAGGAATCTTCGCCCGCTTGCATTTTCTTATAAATCCAGGGTTCAGCAGGCGAGAGGGAATGCTTACTCCAATTACATAATCGATCGGACAATCTATCAGGTCACTTTTGAGTTGCCTGAGTTTAGAATCCAGTTCCCGCTCAAACTGGACTTTGACTGTCGTTAACACGATCGTGCTTCCTCTCATGATGAAGTTTTTTAGGTAATGATCTTTTCTCTCTTGGAACGATCCCGTTAATGGGAGATTAGGATCAAAGAGGACATGAGTAGGGGTCATAATATAAGCACTTGCATCCATACGCATATGGTTATGCATATTGAAGGAAGGTCTCGAAGCGAGAATCTTTTGACCTTCAACCAGCATACTCGTTTCAGTCGAGGCTTGTCCCTTAAGAAGATGGACATTTTCTATAATGTATGTCATAAAACCACTCCTTTATCGGTCTTATGACAGACTATGCAGCAATATTTAGATTATAACGTTCAGTTGGGTACTTTTTGAAAAGATCGAACCTTATTTAAATGTCAGCATAATCATAAGGTCTTTTAGACTAACTGCTCAGCTAACTGAAACAACGAGAAATAAAAAAAGAAAAAATATGCAACTTAGTTAAATCGGGGTCCTTATTAATGCATGCAGGCCCTCCCTGGTTGCTGGAAAGGCCTACAATTTTTTTTGAATGAAAGTGATATTTGCCTCGAACCTTTCTTTATGTTTGCAGCCAGGTTGATTGCCTGAGTTTTTCATTTAATCGAGCATATAAGCTAAATCAAAGAGTACAAGTCTCCAAAAAATCCAGGATATGAGACTGAAACCGAATCACTTTGCTCAAGTGTTACATCATCACTGCAGAGCAGTGCTGCAATTGACAGCATCATCCCGATCCGGTGGTCGCCGTGAGCTGACACGGTTCCTCCCTTAAGATTTGTCTTGCCATCAATAATCATTCCGTCTTCCGTTGCCTCTATTTTCGCGCCAAGTTTGCTTAACTCATTTACAACGGTATCAATCCGGTTTGTTTCTTTCACCTTCAGCTCAGCAGCATCCTTTATGATTGTTCTGCCATTGGCCTGGGTTGCGAGCAGCGCTATGACAGGTATTTCATCAATCAGCCTTGGGATCAACTCACCTTCGACCGTTGTACCCTGGAGTTCGGAATATGTTACCCGGATATCTCCTGCGGGTTCTGAAGCTCCATTTTCATATGGTTCAATTGTAATGTCTGCTCCCATAGCTTTAAGGACATCGATGATTCCGGTCCGCGTTGGATTCAAGCCGACATTTTTCAGTAAAATCTCACTCTCAGGGATTATTGCGCCTGCTGCAAGGAAAAATGCAGCCGAGGAGATATCCCCCGGCACTACTATGTTAGCGGCGACAAGGTTTTGGCCCCCGTTAACAACGACCTTATCACCAGTCCGTTCAATACTTCCCCCAAATTGAATAATCATGCGTTCCGTATGGTCTCTTGTTTTTACGGGTTCGACGACGGTCGTCGTTCCTTCAGCCTGCATCCCAGCCAGCAAGATCGCTGATTTCACCTGGGCGCTCGCGACTGGCAGTTCATATGTAATACCCTTCAATTTTTGGCCTTTGACAGTAAGAGGAGTAAACTCACCTTTATTCCTTCCGGAAATATCGGCTCCCATTTCGGATAGCGGGATCGTCACCCTAGTCATTGGTCTTTTCGCAATCGATTCATCACCTTCCAGGCTTGATTCGAATGGTAGGCCTGAAAGGATTCCAAGCATCAGTCGAATCGTTGTCCCTGAGTTCCCAACATAAAGAGTTTTTTCCGGTTTCTTCAAACCGCCCAACCCTTTTCCCACTATGATTACTTCGCTTCCGTTCTGATTTATTTCAGCCCCCAGGCTGCGAAAACAGGAAATGGAGCTCAAACAATCCTCACCTGGAAGAAAATTTTGAACATGTGTAATTCCATCGGCAATCGAACCGAACATGACAGCCCGGTGGGAAATGGATTTATCTCCAGGGACAGTGATTTCACCCTTTAGTTTAGTTGTACTCGTAATAAGCCTTTTAACTGACATACTTCTGCTCCTTCAGTTTACTCTCCAACAGACGTACCATAGTCCGTTTGTTTTCGGATACATTGTTCTGCCCGGGCGCGGTCTTCAGGCGTCTGAAAGCTGATCACAAGCACGCCATAAATATCTTCGCGTGTCTCAAGAATCCGAATGTTCGTTATGCTGATCCTTTCATCTGCCAGATATCCAGTGATTTCTGAAATGACCCCAGGATAATCCGGAACATCAACGAATAAGTCATAAAAACTGGGAATTGCGCCTTTATCGCTCGATGGAAGGCCATCCCTGAATTTTTTTGCCGAATTGAAAAACTCATATATATCGTCGTCATTTCCAACATTCAGCATTTCTTTGACACGGTCCATTTCATCCTGCCAGTCGTCCAGCAGCGAAATGAGTACCTTCCGGTTCTGGAGCAATATATCTCTCCACATCTTCGGATTACTTGATGCGATCCTGGTAATATCCCTGAAGCCGCCTGCGGCCAAACGAGTTACGAGGGAATTCCCCTCCTCTGCTTTGGCCGCCTGGTGGACAAGTGACGCAGCAATAATGTGCGGAAAGTGGCTGACTACCCCTGTAAGATAATCGTGCTCACCTCCGGATACATTAAGGAATTTAGCCTTTGTGCCTGAAAGCCATTTTTCCAAAACTATCAGTTTATCTTTCTCGACACCATGTGCCGGTGTCAGGAGATAAAATGCATTTTCAAAGAGGAATTTCTTTGCAGCCGCTATGCCGCTTTTATGCGAGCCTGCCATGGGATGACCTCCAATAAAGGTAATACCCTTCTCAGTCAGGCAGGATGCTTTTTCTGTAATAAAACCTTTGGTGCTTCCGGTATCCGTTACAATGACGTCATTTTTCAGTGGGGTTTCCGCTAACCTCTCTAGAATCCTGCCAGCGGTTGATACAGGAGTTGCAATAATGATTAGATCAGCTTCAGCGGCACCTGACTCTATGCTCACGGCAGCCTCGTCAATTATACCGAGCATTTTGGCAAGATTCACTTGATGATCATCTACGTCGATTCCATAAATCTCGGATTCAGGATGCTGCGCTTTGATGCACAGAGCCAGTGAGCCGCCAATTAATCCAAGTCCAATGATAAATACGCGGCCATTCAATTACATCAACGCCCTTAATTAGAAACTGCTGTGGCAATCTGCAGATACTCTTTTATTTTTTCGATGACACCGGCATTTTGTTCCCTTGATCCAATCGTTATCCTTACACAGGTCGGGAATCCGAGCGCTTTTCCTGAACGGACGATATATCCTCTCTCAAGTAAGAATTGAAAGACCTCCTGGCCATCTGCGGCAAAATCAATCAAAATGAAATTGCCTTGAGATTGATAATACTTCAACCCTGCTCCATCACAAAATTGATAAAACTGCTTTAAACCAGCCGTGTTTTCTTGTATGCACCTCTCAATGAATTCCTTGTCATCCAACGCGGCAATTGCCGCAACCTGCGCTAAGGTATTTACATTAAAGGGTTCCCTCACTGGCTCCAATGCTGCTATCGTCTCTTCATGGGCAATTCCATAGCCTACCCTGAAGCTAGCCAGGCCATAAATCTTTGAAAAAGTCCTCAAAACAATGACATTTTTATACTGCTCCAGCAATCGCAGTGAATCGTGGAAGTCGTCTGCAGTCACATATTCGAAGTACGCTTCATCAAGCACAACAAGAACATCGCTCGGCACTCGTGATAAAAAAGCGATCAATTCTTCTTCTTTAATATAGATTCCAGTTGGATTATTAGGGGAGCATAACCAGACAACCGCAGTGTTCAAGTCAATTGCCTCAGCCATGCTTTCCAAATCGTGCGCTCCATCAACTAGTGGGATTTCTTTAATTTCACAGCCCTCAATAATCCCGTTGTGTCTATACTGGGGGAACGTAGGAGCAGCCATCACTGTATTCGTTTCAGGCGAAAGCAATCCGCGTGAGATCATTTGGATGATTTCGTCAGACCCATTTCCGAGAATAAGCTGTTCTTGTTTGACATCGAGATGCTCTGCGAGCCTGGCTCGAAGGTCCGTAGCGTAGCCATCCGGATAAACAGAAAATTTGCCAGTGAATCCAGTTATCTCAGATCGTACTTTATCTGATGATCCAAATGGATTTTCATTGGATGCTAATTTCACAATCTCTGATAGACCATACTGCCTTTTGACTTCATTGATTGATTTACCAGGCTGGTACGGTTTTAGTTTTAACAGCTGCTCTTTCCATCTCATCTTATCCACCTCGTTTATATTGCCCTTTATTTCATTACCTAATTAAAGCGATAAAGAATATGTATTTATCATACACTTTTTGCCGCTTTAGAAAAAGTATAAAGTTACAAATCGGGTCTTAACCCTGCAGCTCCTTCAAGATAGATATGTTTGATATCCTCCTGCGGAGTTTCGGTATTGACATGGATCATGACCCTGATACATTTACGAAGTGAGCCGGGGACTGCCAGTTCTTTCATGCACATGACAGGAACATGCGTCCAGCCATCGATGTTTCTTAGCGCCTTAGCAGGAAAAGCGGCATCGACATCATCTGTTGCAGATATAAATATTGAGGCAACTTCATCTGGGATAATGTTATTGGCACTGATTGCCTTTCTTAAAAGCTTTTCAGTTACTGCGACGATTTCAGCCTCATCATTCTGGTTAACCGTGGTAGCGCCTCTTACTCCTCTAATCAAATGATTCCCCCTCCTCCTCAAAAATTTTCAGGTTCTCGAGCAGCACGTCTCCTTGCACTTCCGCAAGAATTGGAGACCCAACCTCTTCAAGAAGCACAAAGCGAACTGTCTCGCTTACAGCTTTTTTATCCTGCTTCATCCTTGAGATGAGGCGGTCTGCTGACAAGCCGGCTGGCATTGATGTTTTGTACCCAAGGCTATTCAGCCAGGACTTGAACTCTTCAATGTTAAAAGACAATCCTAACAGCGCCTTGCTTAATTGGAGTGCAAATACCATTCCAATCGTCACTGCCTCACCGTGCGTCACCTTGCCATATCCGGATTCTGCCTCGATTGCATGTCCGAGCGTGTGCCCGAAATTCAAATATGCCCGAATGCCGGTTTCACGTTCATCCTCGGCGACAACAGAACCTTTTATTTGAATACATTTTGTTAAAAACTCAAGTAATTGCTTATCGTCTATATTGTCTAAAGAATCGATTTCTGAGGTTAGCCAGTTATAAAAATTTTTATCGCTAATAAGGGAGTGCTTAATCACTTCCGCAAAACCCGATCTCACTTCTTTTTCAGGCAGTGAATTGATAAAATCCAGGTCATAGACAACAGCTTCTGGTTGATGGAAAGCACCAATCATGTTCTTGCCGAATGGATGATTGATGGCAACCTTCCCTCCAACGGCGCTGTCGTGGGCTAATATCGTAGTCGGAATTTGTATGAACCGGATTCCTCTCATGTATGTGGCAGCGACGAATCCAGCCAAATCCCCGACAGCTCCGCCGCCAAAGGATATGATCAGTGATTTGCGGTCAAGCTTATTTTCAAGCGCTGAAGATAGGCAATCATAATAGATATCAAACGTTTTTGCCTTTTCACCTGCAGGTACGATTTTTTCCACAAGGCTCTCCAGCCCTGCTTGTTTTCGGAAATAAGGAAGGTGAAGCTGGGCGACCGTTTCGTCTGTTATAACCATGATGGTTGTATAGCTACCTGAATCCTTTTTGAGTATTTCTCCAAGCATCTTGAGTGCGCCATGGCCTATGTACACAGGATATGACTTCGTGGCAGTTTTGATTTGTATTTGCTGCATGCTTAAAAATCCCTCGCAGTCCTTTTCTGCTCCTCGATCGATGCTTTAAGTGTCTCAAATCGGTCTGAATAAAATTGATCGACCAGGGAAGAAGCGAGCTCCCAGGCAACAACATTTTCAGCAACGACAGCAGCAGCCGGTACGGCACAGCTGTCTGAACGCTCAATGCTTGCTGCAAAAGGTTCTTTAGAATCTATATCCACACTCATCAAAGGCTTGTAAAGAGTCGGGATTGGCTTCATCACTCCGCGGACAACAATTGGCATCCCTGTCGTCATACCACCTTCGAATCCGCCTAACCGGTTTGTCTTGCGATAATACCCCCTGCCTTCTTCCCATGCAATTTCATCATGCACCTGGCTGCCAGGTTTACGGGCTGCTTCGAAGCCAATTCCAATTTCAACACCTTTAAATGCATTGATGCTAACTATTGCCGCAGCAAGCTTTGCATCGAGCTTCCGGTCGTAATGGACATAGCTCCCCACGCCCGCCGGCATCCCCTCTGCGATTACCTCCACGACACCTCCAATGGAGTCGCCGTTTTGCTTTGCTTCATCAATAGCTTCCATCATCTTTAATCCTGCTTCAGCATCAAAACAGCGTACTGGCGATTCTTCTGTCACTTCCCTTAGCTGTGCAAGAGATGTGAATACCTTATTCCCTGCTTTTACGCCGCCTATTTCGACAACATGGGCAGCTAATTCAATGCCCAGTAATGATAATAATTTTTTCGCTGCAGCTCCCGCGGCAACCCTTACCGTTGTTTCACGGGCGGAAGATCGTTCTAGCACATTTCTCATATCGCGGTGCCCATATTTAAGCGCACCGTTTAAGTCAGCGTGACCCGGCCGAGGCCTGGAAATTTTCCTTTTGACCTCTTCGGGAGACTGGTCATCCAGCGGTTCCTGCCCCATGATGCCAGTCCAGTGCTTCCAGTCATTGTTTTCAACAACAAGCGCAATTGGCGAACCAAGTGTCTGCCCATGCCTGATGCCAGACGTTATTTGCACTGTGTCTTTTTCGATTTGCATTCTTCTTCCACGCCCATAGCCCTTCTGCCTGCGCGCAAGTTCGTGATTTATATCTTCTGCTAGAAGTGGCATGCCTGCTGGCATCCCCTCAATAATGGTTGTAAGCTGAGGTCCATGGGACTCTCCAGCTGTTAAATATCTCATGCACTTTCCCCCTTCAACTCGCTAAAGGATTTGTTTTAATATATCACACAGTTCAAAAGAAAAATAGCAATAAATTAATAATTTCGAAATTTTTATGGTACTGTTTTTAGAATGAAGCTATTTTATCATGAAGGATGAAGACTCGCAAAAAAGCAAATCTCGATGGAACCTTTCATATGAAAAAGAGAGCTCGGACTCCCGGCTCCCCTTGCTATTTCTTTCTGTAGAAAAACGTATCTGCTGTTTCAAATTCGTATGTACCCGGATTAAAAATTTGTTCGGTGCTCCCAACAAAAAGGATTCCTCCTGGCCTCAATGCCGAACTGAACTTATGATAGATACTTTCCTTTGCTTCCTCAGTAAAATAAATAAGGACGTTCCGGCAGACAATCAAGTCGAATGGTCCTCCGAAGCGGTCAGCAAGGAGATTCTGCTTTTTAAAGACGACATTATTTTTGATTTCATCCGCCACCTCAAAAAATGCTCCATCCTGCCTGAAATACTTTTTAATCATTTCCTTGGGCACCTCATTTAGAGAGCGTTCTGCATATATTCCAAGCCTTGCTTTCGCAAGGACATTCTCATCAATGTCTGTCGCAAGTATTTGAAGCTTCGATAGAGGCATATGTTTCGATAGCACCATTGCTAACGTGTATGGCTCTTCACCAGTTGAACATGCTGCACTCCAGATTTTAGGGTTGGTATTTTTGCTTAGCAGCTCTGGCAGTATAGTCTTGTCGAGGACTTCCCATCTTTTTGCGTTTCTATAAAACTCAGATACATTAATCGTCATCCTGTCCAGGAATTCATTCATAAGCTGACTATCCCGGTTAAGCGCCTGAAAAAAGTCATCAAACGAGGCATAGCCCTTTTTTTGATAAAGTGAGGTCAACCTTCTCTTCATTTGCGCCTCTTTGTATAGAGAAAGATTTATACCAGTCTTTTGGTAGATTTTCAAGATGAAATTTTCATAGTCTTGCGGCATCATTTTGCTCCTTATCATACTAGAAAAAGTTGGACAATTTCATTATAGCGAAAAATAGTGTCGGCGGTTAAGATTTTTTGTCGAGGCACAATAAAAGAAATTGCACGAAAAGCTTTTAAAGCAATGGCTCTGTTAAAGCCCAATGTTGTTTTTAAAACCTGTTGATTGTAATGGAATGGAAGGTGTGAAGTTTCGAGGAAGCTCAATCAATGTCCTGCGGCTTAGCTGGTCAGGTGAGACCACGCAGGAGCGAAGCGACGAGGTAGGCTCAGCGCCAGCCCCGCGGAAAGCGGAGCGCCTGGAACGAAAATCAACTGCCTTGTTTAACAGAGCCAAAGCAAATTAAAAAGGCACTTGCGATTGACAAGTGCCTTAGTAGATCTTAGTATACCCACTCGTTCATTAATTTGCTGTATTCAGCCAATTCTTCCTGTTTGAAGAATAGTCCGATTTCACGCTCAGCGCTTTCTGGCGAGTCTGATCCGTGAATAACATTTTTCCCTACAGTAACACCGAAATCTCCGCGGATTGTTCCTGGAGCAGCGTCTTTAGGGTTTGTAGCACCCATCATCTGGCGCGCAGTAGCGATTACGTTTTCACCTTGCCAAACCATCGCGAAGACAGGACCGGATGTAATGAAATCTACCAATTCGCCGAAAAATGGACGCTCTTTGTGTTCGCCATAATGCTCTTCAGCAAGTTCCCTTGGGATGTTCAATAGTTTTGCGCCAACAAGCTGAAAGCCCTTCTTTTCAAAACGAGCAACAACTTCACCAATAAGGTTGCGCTGTACTCCGTCAGGCTTGACCATTAAATACGTCTTTTCCATGAGTTCCACTCCTAATTCAAATATGTATAGTGAACCGCTTACAAAAGCAACCCTTGAAAATAGTATCATTTTTTAGAAAAATTCGCAACTTGCTAATACTTTCGTTTTCCAATAAATTTGGCAATGTCTCGCAAAGATTTTTTTGCCTTGTTTGCCGGGAGTTCATCGAGAATGGCAAGAGCTTTCTCCAGGTAGCGGTCGCTTATGTCCAGCGATTTTTCTATCGCTCCTGATTCCTGGATCAGTTTGAGGATGTCATCCAGCTCTTTTCTGTCCATGCCTTCATGGACAGACTTAATTCTTCTTCTAATTTCCTCATCCTCCATCGCATACAGGACAGGAAGAGTGATATTCCCCTGCAGCAAATCTCCGCCCGCTGGCTTGCCGAGTTCTTTTTCGGTACCTGTAAAATCAAGGACGTCATCTGTTATTTGGAAGGACATCCCTACATAATAGCCAAACTTGTACAGTTTTCTATGGTCTGTTTCAGGAACTCCCGAAACCACAGCACCCAGCTGGCAGCTGGCAGCAATAAGAAGTGCTGTCTTCCTTTTAATTCTTAGAAAATAATCCCGCAGGTTTTGATCAAAGTTGTATTTATCCTTGATTTGCTCGATTTCTCCGATACTCAATTCGACAATCGTCTCCGATAGAATTTGATGGGCGAGAGGATTGTCGATTTTAGTCATAAGCTCAAGCGCTCTTGCAAATATGTAGTCACCAGTATACATTGCAATCCGATTGTCCCATTTCGCTTTGATAGTCGGCTGGCCCCTGCGGAGTTCAGCATCATCTATTACGTCATCATGTACAAGGGAAGCCATATGTATCAATTCAAGGGAAACGGCGACGTCCTTGATCACATTGATATCATAGGTGCCAAATTTCCCGCCAAGAAGTACAAATACTGGCCGGATCCGTTTGCCTCCTGCCTTTAACAAATGCAAGCTCGCTTGGCGGAGCAGCTGAGACTCTGCTTCGATCGTTTCTTCCAGTTCTTTCTCAATCAGTGTCAAATCTGAATTTAAGTATGTATATAACAGTTTCATTTTCATTAGTATACACCCAGCTTTTGCATCCTGCGCGGGACATTGTGGCGTTCAAGCATACTTTTAAGTCTTACCGCTTCGATGTCCAGACAGGAGGGATTATTTTATGCCCAGGTTTGATTGGCAATCAAGCTTCCACCCAAGCTATCTATTTATGGTTCAGGGACTTTTATTTTTGTTTAATTCCCAGATGAATATAGCTTTCAACTTTCGCGAAGAAATGAGCTTAATTAAAAACAGGCTGACCTTCCTTGCCGAGCGTTTAAGAAAAGGACAGCCATACTCATTATTTTTGTTTGCGGCCAATATGTACAGCAGCCACTCCGCCGCTATACGGTTTATATTCAACGTTTACAAACCCGGCATCCGAGAACATCCTGGCAAGCTCTTTCATGCCGGGGAAATCCTTTGCCGATTCCTGAAGCCATGAATATTCATCATAGCTTTTAGCGAACAGCTTGCCGAACATTGGCATGACAAACCTGAAATAAAAACGGTACAGCTGAGTGAAGCCTGGCATAGTAGGCTGGGAGGTTTCAAGGCATACTGCCATGCCGCCAGGTTTAACAACGCGGTGCATTTCTCGGAGCACCTGATTGTAATCTGGAACATTCCTCAAACCAAAACCGATTGTTACATAATCAAAACTGTTATCTTCAAACGGCAGCTCCATCGCATTCCCATGAACTAGTGACGCCTGATCCAGATTACGGTCTTTTAGTTTTTCTTCGCCGATTTTAAGCATATTTTTGCTGAAATCAAGTCCAATGACACTGCCTTCCTTGCCAACAGACTCTGCTAACGCAATGGTCCAATCAGCTGTTCCGCAGCAGACATCGAGAGCTTTAGCGCCTGTTTGGACATTCATTTTTTTCATCGTGTCATTTCGCCACTTAATATGCTGCTGAAAGCTGATGACAGAATTCATTTGATCATAATTTTCATATATTTTTTCAAAGACTCCATGAACTCTTTCTTCTTTCGATTGCTGCATTCTATTTACCCTTCTTCCGCGAATTTTTTAGACATGGACTGGTGCTGGCCAGCGATCAGCTTTAATCTGTCCATTAGCAGGCTATTCATCCCAGGGAGCTTTTTTAAAGCAGTATCGATCATCGTCATTGAAAATTCAATATAACGAGTGCAAATTGTTAATAGATACTTTTGCTGTTCAGCAGAAAGCTCTGAAGAACTCTGGTCTATTTTCGGAAGCGTAATTTTTTTCATTACATCAAACACGAGCGACCTGCCTGACTGCATGAATTTCTTTTCTTCTGAAATCAACCGTTTCACAAATAGCCAGTTAGCGGCAAGCTCATGCCATTCTGAGGCATTGAAATGCTCAGCGACCTTTCCCAGAAGGGTCGACTCAATCAGCTTCACGCTATCCATCAATTTATCGATTGCTTCCGCTTCTTTTTGATACAAGGAAATTTTATGCTCATTGACCTCTTTTACACCAGCGGCCAATTGCTTGATCATCTCAATATCTTCTGTTTCTGACAGAAGCTTATAATAAAGACCACTGAAATAAATCCCTGCCAGCACTGTTAATTGGCGGCTTTTATGGCTGTCATCTTCTTCACCTGTTTGTGAATTCCGGACATGCTCATGGGTATCAAGGGCAATTTGCAGAAGCATTGTAGTCACAGTATAATTCTTTGCTTGTTCCTGGTTCACTCCATACTGGTCCAATAAGGAGATTAGCAGCAAGAGTCGATCATCATCTATAAAAGGAGATTCTACATGCTCCAGCAAATAAGGATGCGAAAGTTTTTCGAGAAGAAGCTCTCTGATGCCATCTAATTTGTTTTGTAAATCTAGCAAATAAATCACCCTTGTTCCCCTAATTTATATTGGATTGCCGGCGGCGGGCAGAATATTGTCAAGAAATGTAAAACAGACATAAAAAAAGCGCCTAAATAACTAGTTTGCAGTTGTACCGAACATTCCAAGGCAGTGACAATTATATCATATATGATATTATCATGGATGCGATATTATAAATTAAACGCCTTTTACTATAAAACGAGGGGGTTTTTGTAACAAAATAGTTGAATTTAGGAGCCTTCTACTTCTTCTCGCTTTCAATTTCGCCAAAGGGAGTAACAATCCTGGCATGTCCTCTGATTTTGATGGCTGATGTATGCTCGGTAAACTGGGCAATCATAACCTCGCCCTGGTCAAGCTTTTCAGAATGGTGGAATCGGGTATCTGTTCCTCGTGTGAGCCCGATTACGTTAACTCCATCCTCAATTGCCTTTATTATTACGTAATCCATATTAACACTTGGTTTCTTATCCATTATTATCCCCCTTACAGGAAAGAATATGTCCAGTTCCGAAGGACGTGACGTCCTAGTGCTGCTAAGCCTGACAGGAGGTCATAGGATGGCCGGGTGGTGACAGGCCTGGCTCCTCTATATCATCCTGAAGCATTAAAAGGCTAAAAGAATGACAGCCCCGGAAACACTATTACCCTTTGATAAATGACAAGATTTCTGCGCGTGCATTTACATCTTCAGCTAAAGTACCCCGTACTGCTGATGTTACTGTTTTTGAGCCCGGTTTCTTGACCCCTCTCATTGTCATGCACATGTGCTCAGCTTCTACTACGACCATCACACCGTGAGGGTCAAGCTTTTCCATGATGGCATTCGCAATCGTGGATGTAATCCGTTCCTGAAGCTGGGGCCGTTTTGCTACCGCTTCTACAGCTCTTGCAAGCTTGCTAAGACCAGTAACTTTTCCTCCCCTCGGAATGTAAGCAACGTGCGCTTTTCCGAAGAAAGGCACTAAATGATGCTCGCACATAGAATAGAATGGGATATCCTTAACTAATACCAATTCCTCATGGTCCTCGCCAAAAATGGTTTCAAAATACTCTTTAGGATCCTGGTTCAAGCCTGAGAAAACTTCCTCGTACATTTTCGCTACGCGCTTTGGTGTATCGAGCAATCCTTCTCTGTTTGGATCCTCTCCTACTGCTTCTAATATTAAACGTACCGCTTCTTCAATTTGGGCACGATTGACGTTTGACATCTGCGTTTCCTCCTATGTTCCATGAATCTAATTATAATCTGCATATTAAGGCAGCTATTTGATTATAATATTTTCATCTTAGCATAACCGATTCTATGCAAGCAAAACTTTCCCTTTGCTGACATGATCAAAAAGTGAAAGCGGCTTGGGCGGCACTGCAGACATAAATCAGACTGCAAAGAGAATGTCCTCAGCCAGGCAGCTGCCACGCCAACTTATAAACCGAGGACTAGGCGTCAGAGCTGGATTAAGAAAACACATGAAGTTATCTACCATTAAATACTTTTTATAAAATCCCGAAAAATAAAAAAAGGCCGCGAACGGGTCGCGGCCTTTTTTTTGTAAGCATACGCTCAATGCGTCGTATGTAATTATTTCACTGCATCCTTAAGCGCTTTGCCAGGTTTGAAAGCAGGCACCTTGCTAGCAGAAATTTCGATTTCGTCGCCAGTTTGTGGGTTGCGTCCTTTACGGGCAGCGCGCTCACGAACTTCGAAGTTACCAAAACCGATTAACTGTACTTTGTCCCCATCTTTTAATGCATTTAAGATTGAATCAAAAACAGCGTCAACTGCTTTTGTTGCGTCTTTTTTAGAAAGCTCACCAGCTTCTGCAACTGCATTGATAAGTTCTGTTTTGTTCATGCCATTCACCTCCTCCCAAAGATATCCCATTGCTCAGAAATAAAGCATCTTACTACATTTCTAAACAAAACAAATGAATTCTATACGTTGTTGCAGGATTTTATTGACATAGTTTACAAAAAACTATGAAAAAGAATCCAAAATAGCTTGAACCCCTGTAAAATAAGGGTTTGACAGCTACAACGCTAATTCTGTTAAAAGATTATCATAATGTTTTCTTCTTATCAAGATAATTTCAAGAAATAATGGGAATCTTTTCTTCTTTGAAACATATTTGTAATATGTTAACCCTTTCTAATTACCCTTGGAATAGCGATTTAAACTTTTATCTTAGGTTTTTTATGTTTTTTAATGATCCAGTTTATATTTCCTTGAAACATATTAAACTTATAGAAATTAGTGTTTAGCGAAATAGCCTTATTGAAAAACAAAAAAGACTCCCAGAGGAGTCCCAATTATAGTATGATGGCTATTAATCCGCCGGATCCTTCGTTTATGATTCTTTCCAGCGTCTCTTTTAATTTGTAGCGTGCATTTTCTGGCATCAGGCTTAGTTTTGCCGAAATTCCTTCGCGGACGATAGAGCTTAAGCTTCTTCCGAAAATGTCAGAATTCCAGATGGAAAGCGGGTCATCCTCAAAATCCTGCATCAAATACCGGACGAGCTCCTCACTTTGTTTTTCTGTTCCGATGATTGGTGAGAATTCAGACTCCACATCCACTTTAATCATATGGATTGAAGGTGCAACAGCCCTTAGGCGGACTCCGAAACGTGCTCCCTGACGAATGATTTCCGGCTCCTCAAGGCTCATGTCAGACAGTGATGGAGAAGCAATCCCGTACCCTGTCTGCTTAACCATTTTAAGGGCATCTGAAATCTGGTCGAACTCTGCCTTGGCGTAGGCAAATTCCTGCATCAGTTCAAGCAAGTGGTCTTTGCCGCGGATCTCCACTCCAACGATTTCCTTTAGAATTTCATCATACAGGTCATCCGGAGCATACAGATCGATTTCAGCGACACCCTGGCCCATTTCAATGCCTGCAAGGCCTGCACGGTCAATGTACTCAAAATCGCTGAATTGATGGACCACCCTGTCGACATCACGCAGCCTTTTGATATCTTTCACAGTTTCTTTGACTGCTTCCTGGTAGCTTTCACGCAGCCAGTGATTTTCGCGAAGTACCATTACCCAGCTTGGCAGGTTGACGTTCACTTCAAGTACCGGGAATTCGTACAGAGCTTCCCTCATTACGTTAAGAACATCAGATTCTCTCATACTTTCTACACTCATCGCGAGCACCGGGATATCATATTTATCAGCCAATTGTGAACGCAATGTTTCCGTGTTCGGGTGATATGGCTGGGCGCTGTTCACAACCATGATGAACGGCTTGCCGACTTCCTTGAGCTCTTCGATCACTCTTTCTTCTGCCTCGATGTAATCCTGTCTAGGGATTTCACCAATTGTCCCATCTGTCGTAATCACAACTCCAAGTGTAGAATGTTCCTGAATAACCTTCCTTGTTCCAATTTCCGCTGCCTCATGGAAAGGGATCGGTTCTTCATACCAAGGCGTATTGATCATCCTTGGACCGTTTTCGTCCTCATACCCTTTTGCACCTGGAACTGTATACCCGACGCAATCTACGAGCCTGATATTTACATCCAGCCCTTCATCCACATGCACGGATGCCGCCTGGTTAGGCACGAATTTGGGTTCGGTCGTCATAATAGTTTTACCTGCTGCGCTTTGCGGCAATTCATCGAGTGCTCTTGCCCGGTCAGCTTCATTATTAATATTAGGTAAAACCACCAGCTCCATAAATTTTTTGATAAAAGTGGATTTGCCAGTGCGTACTGCACCTACAACCCCCAGGTAAATATCGCCGCCAGTTCTCTCAGCGATATCCTTAAAAATATCTACCTTTTCCAAGTGATCCCCTCCCGATCATAGAGTTAGTGGGAATAATATCATCCAAATTAGTAATCTGGGACAGTATATATTTATGATGTTGTCCTATATCGATATGACAATTTTTTTATTTTTTTACCCCCTTATTTTTTATTCACAAAAAAAAGACTGCTTCAATGCCCTTTTATGAGAACAATTAATTTCTTTTTCAAGACAAAAAAAAACCCTTCTTCTACAATATATTTTGCAGAAGAAGGGTTATGACTATTTCGCTAAAAAGATCGGTTCTTTGTTCTTATCAATAGTGTAAGGCAGTGAGTAAGCAGGCACAAACATAGATTCATTCACTAGTATATGCCGGATATCTTCTCCCTCATTAAGCTCGTGCTTTGAGGACTTGATCGCCTGGTAGAGGTCGCTCCGATAATCAATGAAAATCTCACCATCAGTTGAAATGATGAAATGAAGATTTTGGTTTGTGTATGGACTGACTGCTACCGGCTCTTCTTTATAACCTATCTTTTTAAAATCCAATGTATAAATATTTTCAGAAATTTTTCCCTTGTATGGAGGGTATCCGCTGGCATTTATCCTCATTTTTATTTCCCTGATTGTCTCTGCCATCCTCAAGTCAAGAAGCTTTACAGTGGGATTTGACTCTGCATCAACAAGGACATATTGAAAAAGGCCGCCATTTTCGTAGGCGTTTCCCGGTGTTTCAGAAAGAAATCGAGGAACTATTTTCTTAAAATCTATTGGATACTTTTGATAAATCGGTGTTTCAGCATCCTTTGTTTTAATCGGCAGCAACCCGCCATTTGCTTCCTGGAATTGATTCACCGCAGACTGCACACTGTCTATCTGGTCTTTATAGGGAATCTGATTCTGGACAAGTTTTTCTTCCGGATACATGCAGCCTGTCAATGTAAATAAAATAAGTATGACTGGCAGATAAAAACGGATTTTACTCATTGATCCCAACCCTTTAATCCTATGTATTTTATTCGCTTGTCGGGCCGCTGAATACAACAAAAAAGATAATCAGACCGGCCATGATCATCAGCGCGTAGGCAATGACCGCCGTGACAACTTTAAAGAAACCTTTTAACTTAAAACGGCTTAGATAGATCGCAAACAATGACACAATCATGAAGCCCATGCCTAAAAAAGAAACATACATCTTCAATAATGCGGGTGACAAAATAAACCCCTCCCTTTTCCGAGAAGTATTATAACATAAGCAGCAATCATGCAGGCAAACATAATAAAAAAAACTGAAGTAAAGAAGGGGCGGACAACTTTACTTCAGCCTATGATGACTAAATACCCTGACACCCAGTTCAAACCACCAGTTTGCTTCGATGCATTTTATGCAGGTACGGTGGAAAGCGCATCCTCGAATGCCTATATTGACAGGATTATTCTTTAAAAATATTTATTGATCAATTTTTCCCGCCAAGAATGTCTGCCAAATCTTCCATTTCGTGAGTTTTTTCCCGGGACATTAAACCATCTACTGCATCCTTGGGATTAATTCCAGTGAAGAGGATATTATACAGAGCATTTGTTATAGGCATGTTCACGCCGTATTTTCCAGCAAGCTGGTACGCAGCTTTCGTTGTACGGACCCCTTCTACAACCATTCCCATGTTTTCAAGGACTTCGTCCAGATTCTGGCCCTTGCCGAGCAGATTTCCAGCCCGCCAGTTCCTTGAATGGACGCTCGTACACGTTACAATCAAATCCCCAATCCCTGTCAAGCCAGAGAAGGTCATTGGACTCGCTCCCATTTTGACGCCGAGGCGGGCTATTTCTGCAAGTCCCCTCGTGATCAAGGCAGCCTTTGCGTTATCGCCATAACCTAGTCCGTCCGATATACCGGCAGCTAAGGCGATGATATTCTTCAGTGCACCGCCAATTTCAACCCCGATTAAATCAGGATTTGTATATACTCTGAAATTATTGTTGATAAACAGGTCCTGGATTTTCTCAGCCGCCCCCATATCTTTCGATGACACCGTAACAGTTGTTGGATGACGCAAACTGACCTCTTCAGCATGGCTTGGACCAGAAAGAACGATTACGCTCTCGAGTAAATCTGCTGGCATTTCTTCTTCAATCATTTCAGAAATACGCAGCAACGAGTCCGGCTCAATGCCTTTACTTACATGAACAATCTGCATGGCCTCAGATTTAACCTCTGTCATTTTTCTGATCACTTCTCTGATGGCTTTAGTTGGAACAGCCATAATCACTGTTTTGATACCGCTTAATGCCTCTTGCAATGAAGAATATCCGTTGATGGTTGCAGGCAAATCAATTTCGGGAAGATATTTCCGGTTGGTATGCTGCTGGTTGATTTCGTCAATTTGAACAGGATTATGTCCCCATAGGCGAACTTCATGTCCATTGTCAGCGAGTACCATTGCCAGCGCTGTTCCCCAGCTCCCAGCACCGAGAACGGCTACTTTCTCTCTCTTCCTATCCATTTAAACCACAACCTTTATATTATTTTCTTTCCCTTGCAAAAATCTTAATTGGAGTTCCTGTGAAATCGAAAGCGTCCCTGATCCTGTTTTCCAGGAAACGCTGATATGAAAAGTGCAATAATTCAGGCTCATTGACAAAAATAACAAATGTCGGCGGTTTTGTTGATACTTGCGTTGCATAGTAAATCTTGAGCCTCTTCCCTTTATCTGTCGGCGTTGGATTCATGGCAACAGCATCCATGATTACTTCATTCAGGATATTCGTCTGCACCCTCATCGCATGGTTTTCACTTGCCAGATCGATAATAGGCATCAATGTATGGATACGCTTCTTCGTTTTAGCAGATAAGAAAACAATCGGTGCATAGCTTAAGAATAGGAAATGAGCACGAATCTTTTCCTCAAATTCCTTCATTGTTTTTTCATCTTTTTCAATTGCATCCCATTTATTGACGACAATGATGACAGCCCGTCCGGCTTCTTCAGCATAGCCGGCAATATGCTTATCCTGCTCGATGATGCCTTCTTCCGCATTGATGACAATTAGAACAACATCTGAGCGTTCAATTGCTCTTAACGCCCTTAAAACACTGTATTTTTCGGTTGTTTCATATACCTTGCCCTTTTTTCGCATTCCAGCCGTATCAATAATGGTATATTTTTGCCCATTATATGTTACCTTCGAGTCAATAGCATCCCTTGTCGTACCAGCAATGTCACTCACAATTACGCGCTCCTCACCAAGGATCGCATTGACAAGCGAGGATTTGCCAACGTTTGGTCTGCCGATCAAAGAAAATTTAATCGCATCTTTGTCATAATCATCTTCCTTGGACTTTGGAAAATGCTTAGCTGCTTCATCGAGCAGGTCTCCCAGTCCAAGTCCGTGCGAACCGGAGATTGGCATTGGTTCACCGAATCCAAGAGCATAAAAATCGTAAATCATGTCTCTCATATCCGGATTGTCAATCTTATTAACGGCAAGGACGACTGGTTTGTTAGAGCGATAAAGAATCTTAGCCACTTCTTCATCAGCCGAAGTTACCCCTTCTCTGCCGTTGACAAGGAAAATGATTACATCCGCCTCATCGATCGCAATTTCAGCCTGCTGGCGGATTTGATCAAGAAACGGCTCGTCCCCTAAATCAATTCCTCCGGTATCAATAATATTAAATTCATGTGTCAGCCATTCAGCTGAACTGTATATACGATCCCTCGTTACTCCAGGAATATCTTCAACGATCGAAATACGTTCACCAACGATTCGATTAAAAATCGTAGACTTGCCGACATTCGGACGCCCAACGATAGCTATCACTGGTTTCGTCATGAACATCACCCTTTCAAATTCTATTAATGCAGGTCACGGACCTGGCCATAACAATTTCAAACTTCCCACGTTTTCATCATCATTCATTAAAGGCGTATCCATGGAAGCTGATTTTATATAAGCCGCCAACAGGATAGAGCCTTATAAAATAAACCCTTCTAGATATACAGAAGGGTCTGGCTTAATCAGTTTATCAAAAGATGCCGTAATCAGGCAACGAAAACATTTCTTGTCAATGTTTCACAATTATAAAAAGCTCCTCTGTCAGCGCATGGGCAATACCGTCTAGAATTGCTTCGAGGTTAGCAGCAACTGTCTCCATCTCTTCCTTAGAATCACAGTGAAAAACAGCAGTTCCTGAGGGGACTTTTTTTGGGTTAGTGGTGATCGCTGCAAGTATAAATTTCTCGAGCATCATTTACCCATACCCCCTTCATTGCTTTTCTTCTCGGATGGCATCCTGATTGCATTTTCCAGAGTCGGTACGTCACCTATCACATTTATAGCCCGCTCAATCTCTCTCTCCTGCGGCAGCACGAAAACTCCAACTCTTCCATCATCAAGATCCCTTTTTGCCAACGGCACTAGCGCAGGGGTTCCCGAATCGCGATAAACACCAAGCGCAGTTGATAAATCATGGAGCACTGCCTGTCTTTGGCCAAGGTTAGCAATCGTGGAACGAGCATTCATATTTTTCGGTTTTAAAATAAATCCCATGCCATAGCGAAGTACTTCTTTTTGCCTTTCCGGCAGACCAATGTTCATGATATAGATATTGTCGACATAAAGTCCGGCACCCTCGAATCTAGGCTCAATATATTCTATTTCCACAATATCTTTCAACTTGCCGCCTGACATCAATTTTTTCGAAATGAGCATTGCCACTATTGCTGCGATAATTCCTGCCCATATATTGAAGATGAGATAGGAAAGAGTGCTGACAAGAGACGTAAATATAACAAGATAATTTCGGCTTTCAAAGGCGATGGCGATCCCCTCGATATAGGTTTTGCCCCTGGATACAAGTTCATAGCCGTCTAGTTCAGTAAGGGTATTCCTCTCCATGTTTCTGACTTCCCTGAATTGTGATGCTGCAAGAGTCAAAAAGGTGATAGCGGTGAACTCTTCTTCCATAATTGCTGGCCCCGCCACCGTACCTAGCCCGGCAGCAATGAAACCAAGAGCCACATGGATAATTTTCCCGTGCAAATATGTAGGGTATTGGCGATAGTCTGTTCTGAGCATAAATAGCCTTGCAATCGTTCCTGTTGCAATCCCGAAAACGATGGGCAGTGTGTATTCGTTCATGTAGTCTTTTGCTCCTCCCCCTCCACCTGGTTAGTTGTGCTGCCAGACAAAGTAACTAATATCGTTTCGACTGCTGACCATGTGCCCAGCATAGCCAACGATAAAATCAATATGTCCATAAAGGCCAGTGATGAAATTGCATAAGGAAAATTGAATTTCCACAAGATTACGGAAAACAACACTTCCCCCTGCAAAAAGCCAGCAAGCAAGGACAGTATACGGCTATGCCTGTTCTTATGAAGTAATAGAGCCAAATAAAATCCAATCGCTGCAAGCATGATGCTCCGATCGAAGAGCACCCAGATCGGGTCATATAATTCGAACATCAAAAAGCTTGTATAAGCCAGCATGATGATGAATGATGACAAGAAAAAATATAAGGATCCTGTTTTCTTGCTCCATGTCTCCAAGAATACAAACAAAGCGATTGCCAAAGCTGAGAGATGAAACTCAAAATACAGCAGGCTCAGTTTTATAGGAGCAGCCAGGATGGCTGCCAACAGCCAGACTGCAATTTTTATTCTTTCCGGTTTTTTCTTATCCATAAAAAACGTAACCCAAATCCACGCAATCCACGCTAGCCAATAAAAATACAGACCTTCCATTCTTCCCCTCCTATCATTTCCATTATGGCAATCGCTTATGTAATTTAATCTTTTTTGCATAAACTTTTTATACTGTTCCATGTTAAGAAAAGCGGATGCGCCTTTCAGAAAGAAGGGGCTGTAAAAATCAAAGAGGTCTCCCGTGATTAGGCAGGCAAAAAGGCATGACCTTATCTGCTGAAGGTTAAACGGATGGCGCTGACGCTCATTTTCTCTGCTTAGGCACATCAGGAGGTGTGAATATGGGAAGGGACAGACAGGAAAAAAAGTTAAAAGAAAGCAGACGCGTTGAATCAGATCGTGACCAGGCATTGCACTACCCTGGAGCGACGAAAATGCAAAGTCCTGAAGAAGCACGCTCACTGAACGATGGCAAGTACAGCTAATTATCTTATCAAGCAGAAAACCCCTGCATAATGATATGCAGGGGTCTCCTGTTAGCCGGCTTCACAAATTGGTTCAGCCAATTATTATTATTGATCAAACCCTCTAAAGGCGACTCTATCGCCGGGCAAAAGCCTTCGTATCAATCCCTCTTTGATTTAGCCAATGGTATGTATCCCCGCTTATAACAAGAGGAACAGTGCGAAGTTTTTCGATTTCATGAACTCCGAGGGCAGCCATTAAAATTGATATTTCTTTTTTTATGTCCTGAATTTCTTTAATCACACTTTCGGTACCGTGCTCCAGCAAGGTTTTCAATAAGTAACCGGCCATAGCAGCCGCATCAGCACCTAAAGAAAGTGCTTTTACTATATCCAAACTGGTTTGAATTCCTCCGGACGCAATCACTGATAGTGCCGGACCAACTGACTTAGCTTCAATTAATGAGGCAGCAGTCGGTATTCCCCAGTTCTCAAAAAAAGGCAGCAGTCGTTCTCTTCGTTTGTTTTCAATTGCCGCAAAGTTCGTACCCCCAAAACCGCCAATATCAATATGGCCAATTCCAGCTGATGAGAGTGCGAATATGGCTTCTGCACTCATTCCAAAACCAACCTCTTTCACAATTACCGGAATGTCCAGCTTTTGTTCGATTTCCAGAATGCGCGAAATTGCACCTTGAAAATCCCTGTCACCTTCAGGCATCGTCAATTCCTGAATGACATTCAAATGAATCTGCAGACCGTTGGCTTGAATCATATTTACTGCTGCTTCAGCTTGTTCGACCGTTGATTCACTACCCAGATTGGCAAGAATGATTCCATCCGGATGCATTTGTCTGACTACTTCATATGTTCTTCGCTCTGAGGGGTCTTTCAAGGCGGACATCTGTGATCCTACTGCAATCGCTGCACCTGTTTCCCTTGCAGCAACTGCCAATTCACGGTTAATTCGATACGTTCTTTCACCGCCGCCGCCCGTCATTGCATTTATAAAAATTGGCGAACTTAAAGAAAGTTCGCCAATTTGAGTCTGCAATTTTACTGAATCAAGATTTGTGCCAGGCAAGCTTTGGTGTACAAATTTGATATCGTCAAAACCGGTTAGCCTTTTCTGGCCAGTTTCAAGGGCATATTGAATATGGTCCCATTTCCGTTTCGATCTCGACACAATATATCACCATTACTGTTTTAGATTCTTTAGCTTGTCTCCGATCATATCACCTAAACTGAATCCTTTCGATTCCTCAGGAAGTTCGTAATCGAAAGCTTCGTTGCTCTCTCTTTCCTCGAACTCCTTCATGCTAAGTGATAATCTTTGGTCAGCCTTATTAACATCAAGCACCTTTACCTTCACAGTCTGCCCTTCATTCAGGACTTCATGCGGAGTACCGATATGTTTATGAGAAATCTGTGAAATGTGGACAAGGCCTTCCACTCCAGGGAAAACTTCAACGAATGCTCCATAAGATACAAGGCGCTTTACAGTACCTTCAAGCGTGCTTCCCTTTGGTGCCTTTTCATCAATGTCAGCCCATGGTCCTGGCAAAGTTTCTTTAATTGATAGTGAAATGCGTTCATTGTCACGATCAACACTCAATACCTTAACTTGTACTTTCTGGCCTTCCTCGACTACGTCTGATGGCTTTTCGACATGCTCGTGGGAAAGCTGTGAAATATGGACAAGACCATCAACGCCCCCGATGTCGACAAACGCACCAAAATCCGTAATTCTTTGGACTGTGCCTTCAATTACCTGACCAGGCTGGATTGCTGCAAGAAGATCCTGTTTCTTCTTCCCTTGCTCCTGTTCCACAACAACGCGATGGGAAAGAATCAAGCGATTCTTCTCTTGCTCAAGCTCAACAATTTTAAAGCTGAGGCTTTTGCCTTTGTAGTCTGAAAAATCTTCGACAAAATGGGATTCCACAAGTGATGCAGGTACAAATCCGCGTACGCCTAAATCAACTACAAGGCCGCCTTTTACCACATCTTTCACTTCTGCTTCGAAAACTTCTCCGCTTTCGAATTTCACTTTAAGCTCTTCCCATGCTTTTTCAGCATCTACTTTTCTTTTTGAAAGAATTAAAGCCTCTTCTTCAACCTTCTGGACTTCGAGTTCCAATTCGTCTCCGACTGAAACTGCATCTTCAGCCTTTTCTACATGAAGGCTGGATAATTCGCTGATTGGAATGATTCCATCAAGCTTGCTGCCCTCGATATCAACAAGGACTTGCTTCTCTTCTACCTTGGTTACCTGGCCTTTGACACGGTCACCGGCCTGAAAGCTTCTTACCTCGATTTGGTTCATATCTTCTGACATATGTACTCCTCCTTAATCCATGACTGCTGCAAAATTATATGCTTTGTGGCGAAAGCGCCACTATAAAAACAACATAATTTAACTACTAAGTGAAAATTCTAAAAATATCTCTTCTTAATAACTTCTTACAAACAGGCATTTTTGTCAAGCAAGAAACATTACTTATACTCGGTGATCAGCTTTTGGATTTCACTCATGATCAAATCGGTTGCCTGCTCAGCATTCAGTTTATTTTCCTTCACGGAAACCATATCAATCGGCTTTCCGTAAACGACTTTCAACTTTTTGAATGCTCTGTAAGGTCCGATGATTGCGCAAGGAACGATATGGGCATCTGCCCTAAGGGCAAAGAAACCCGCTCCGGCAAGACCCTTACCCATTTCACCTGTCTTGCTTCTTGTTCCCTCTGGAAACAACCCTAAAACCTTTCCATCCTTTAAAATTGCAAGTCCTTTTCTTAAAGCCTCTCTATCACTCATTCCCCTTTTTACAGGGAACGCATTCAGATGGGGGACAATTTTCCCAAGTAACGGAACCGAAAAAAGCTCGTCCTTTGCCATGAAGTGAACAGGACGAGGGGCAGTAATCCCCACTACAGGAGGATCCAGATTGTCGATATGGTTCGCACAAAGAAGGACGCCTCCTTCAGCAGGAATGTTCTCCCTGCCTATTACTTCAATTCGATAAACTGGTTTTAAAATAGCAGCTACAACAGATCTTACAAACGAATAAACCGTCAATTTCACCCGATCCTTTCAAGCGCCAAGTCCATAATTTTTTCTACCACGTCTGCGATAGACAGAGAAGTGGTATCTATCTCCACCGCATCCTCAGCCTTCTTAAGCGGAGCGACTTCGCGTTCAGAATCAATCTTATCCCGAGCGGCAATTTCTTGCTCAAGTTTTTCCAGATCGGACGGGAATCCCTTCTGGATATTTTCTGCATGTCTCCGCTGCGCTCTCTCTTCCACACTCGCAAGCAGGAAAACCTTTACTTCGGCATGTGGCAGCACATGGGTTCCGATGTCTCTTCCATCCATGACGACTCCGCCTTCCGTAGCGAATAGCTGCTGGCGCTTCACCATTTCTTTTCTCACTTGTTCATGTACTGAAGCAAATGATACTTGGTTTGTGACCTCGGAAGTCCTGATTTCGTTCGTAACCTCAACACCATCAATCAACACCTTTTGACCAGCTTCTCCCGGCAAAAGTTCAATGGTCGTTCCGTTCAACAGGCTGATCAATTCAGCTTCATCATCCAGGGCTACACCTTCTTTTAAAGCCTTGAATGTAAGCGCACGGTACATTGCACCTGTATCGATGTATACATAAGTTAGTTTTTCGGCTACAATTTTTGCAACCGTACTTTTCCCCGCTGCTGCAGGTCCGTCTATGGCGATTGAAATTCGTTTATTCATATTTCCTCCTGGTACACTCCTTGTTGTTCCTTTATATTCTCTTATATTTTAACACAAAATTTATTTAATCCTCTTCATTCATCTCTTTTTTTCGCCAACATCCACAAAAAAAAGCAGGAAAAGCACCTGCTACTTTTTGCTCATTATCGACTTCAGCACTTCTGAATGATTATTATCTGTAACACCTTCATATTGAGTAATCTGTTTAAGCTCCGGAAATGCATTTAATTCATGGAAAAACAATTGTGCGATAATCAAAAAAACAAATTGAATGATAGCTATTTTGATTAAGATTCTTTCAAATGTTTTCATATCTATTGCTCCCGTAAAATACTTTTCTTCTAGTATTGGAGCAAAGATCAGCATTTATTCCATCTCTAGACTGGAAGGCCTTTTTTCTTCATCGCCAGCTGCCTTTCAAAGCAAAACCTCAGCAGCACCTGCCTGTCAATACCAGAAGTCTCATAGAATTGCACAGAAGCTTTGTTCATATGACCCTGTCCTTCAATGATTCTCCCAACTTTCCCCTGGAACTTCCGGTATTCGTACTCACCATTTTGCATCGGAAGGGCAAACCAGCACTCTATATCAAAACCGGGCTTTAAATTGCTGTTCTTATCTGTTAACAGGGCTGCCCCTCCTGCACTTATATCATCTGTTATGGTCGTAAAAGGAGCGAACTCACCCCTGGCTGAGTGTACCGCAACATCAACCGATGTTTCTACGCGTACATATTGTCTTCGTTGGATTTTAATAAGATGTTCTTTCCCAGGATATGAAAGGATAACCATAGGGATATTCAGCTTCACTCGGCCTTTGACCTCAGTGTCAAAATAGTAATGCGAACCTGACTCTGTCACAAAGTTCGCTTTCAAAGGAGTTCCTTCCAGGAGAAAGACTGTCCTGTCAGTACTTATATTAATAGGATAATCAATGTATAGATCATTTCCTTTCCGTTCTACCAGCTTACATTTATATTGCTCGGAATTTTCCGAGTATTTATTTTCCAGAATTATATTATCGCCGATCTTTATCATAGCCAGCTCACTTCCTCACCTGTTTTATCAAAGGGTTTTCTTATATTTGATTTTAAACACCCTTGCTGCCTCTAGTCACTTTACGTGCTAGAAATTTTGAATTTCAAAAAAAGCCTTTAAAAACATAATATGTATCCATTATGACACGTAAGGAATATATGGTGCAATAGTCCTTTAATGGATAAATTTCACTATCCGTTATTAAAAAATGGTTTATGTAAAAATATGTAAATGATAGTCGTTTTCCGCTCCGTCACTCGCTTTCTGCGAGAAGATTTATGAAAAGGCCCAGCCAAATGAAAAAAGGAAAAGCACCAGGCTTTTCCTTAAGACTGTTTTCACATGGATTGTTTTTTTTCGAATAACCTATATCCAGTACTTGTCTTTAAACTGAATGAAACTGACCATGATCGCTAAAAAAACTCAAAGTTTACGACGAAGTCTGCTTAAACGATGTCTTCATATATCGGTTCAGCATTTTGCAGCTTTTCTACCTTTTCTTCTGTACCGTCTTCAGCATTTATATAGATCCTGAAGGTGTCATTGCCTAGAACTCCCATGAATTCATAACACAATACCTCTTCATTCAAATCATTTAAAATAATCGCCGTTGTCTGATCCATAACTTTTAAATTTGGATTTATTTTCGTTTTTGCATCCTCAATCGTAATTCCTGCCTTAGGTATTTCCCTGGCTTTATGTGACTTTAAATAGTCCTCGGCAGAAAAGCCAATAATCTCTCCGTTGTCGAGTGCCACTTTCATTTTGATGGCATCAGGATAAATTCTTACTCCGTCCTGATTTCCTACAAATGTAAAAACTCCTATATTATCATACTGTGCACTTTCAAAAAGATCCAGATTCTCAAAATTATTGTCTTTCAAAAATGCGATCGCTTTATTTGATGCGTCATTAAGACTAATGGCTTGTTTTTTCACATCTCTGTCGAGCAAGAACCAAATTGGATACCCGCCTTTCTTTGTTATATCCATATTTGCTTCTAGTTTAGTCTTTGGATCCTGTATCGATACACTGTAAAATCCATAATGTGATCCTTTGCCACTTTCAGTAACCTTTACGTTTCGAGCATTCTTAAGAGGTGCGTATTTTCTGGTAATCTTGACTGCTTCATCCTTGGAAATTTTCCTGCCTGAAAGCTTTTTAAAGTTTTCATCTCGCTTTTGCAGGTTTATTTGCGCAGGGCCGAAATCAGTTTCCGAATATCCTTCTACGGTCTTTTCAACCGTTTTGAAACCATCTATTATCGTATTGTCAGTTTTGCCCTTCTCTGTTGCTAATGCGAGCTCAACATCCATCCATCGTAAATTATTTGCCAAAACCATATGCTGGACTTGCCTTAAATCCTGCTGAATTTCACCAGATTGTTCATATAATGTCTTCAGCGTAGCGTATTCCTTTTCTGTCAAGGGTTCTTTGTCGAGGTCGCGCACAGCTGTTTTATAACTAAAATTTCCGATATTCGCCAAAAACTCTTCGGTTTTATTAAAAGGCAAAAGAGTTAAAGGAAGCTGACCGACATCACCATGCGCTTGAGATGTGATTTTCCACACCTCTGCAAGTTGTGGTGATAATGAACTCCTTGAGTTCATCGCGAGCGTTGTGCCGATTTTATCATTCAACAAATCCATTTGGTATGTCAGATCATGAAAAGCTCTCTGGTAATTGTTTTCGGCATTTATTAATACCGCTGTCTTTTCCCGATGCTCCTGGTAACCCCAGAAGGCAGTTCCGGCTATACCCACAATAAGGACTGCTATGGCTATTCCTCTTAGCAATTCAACTCACCTCTATTTACAAAAAATATGTTTACCGATCTTCTTTATTTGCGGCCTTCCCCAAATCCATGCACTTGTTGCCGTATCGGGATTGAAATAGTATAAAGCATTGCCAGTAGGATCCCAGCCATTAATGGCATCCAGAACAGCCTTTTTTGCGTTTTCATTAGGAGTTAGCCAAATCTGCCCATCCGCCACAGCGGTAAACGCCCTAGGTTCAAAGATTACACCTGAAATGGTGTTTGGGAATGTAGCACTGTCCAAACGGTTTAATATGACCGCAGCAACCGCTACCTGCCCTGTATATGGCTCTCCTCTTGCCTCTCCGTACACTGCATTAGCCATAAGCTGGATATCATTCTGAGAAAATCCATTCGGCGTATTTGTGGCCGCAGCTGGTTTCGCAGGCGCTGACTGGTTTTGTGTGCCGCCCGTTTGCTTGTTTGTTTCACCACCCCAGGCAATCTTGGCGTTCGGTGTGGCTTTTGCCAATTTCAGTTTGGTCTGCCACCCTGCAACACCATCAACCTTCAATCCAAATTCATACTGGAAGTTCCGGAGTGCCCAATAGGTACCCCAGCCAAAAACACCATCAATTTTGCCACTATAGAACCCTATATGCTTAAGACGTGACTGAAGTTCGACTACATCTTCCCCGACTGTTCCTTGCTGTAGTACCTGGCTAGTAAAAGCCTCCGCTCTTTGATCAACTTCACTTAAATGAACAATAGACAAAATCAATGCCAAAGCGGTCATCAATTTTAAGATGGACCGATAATTCTTCATTCCATGCAACCCCCAAGATGTGAACTTAAAAGATTAATCCTATTTTTTGTAAAGAGATAACTTTTATTCCACAAAACAAAAAAACTCTCCATTTTTTATAAATGAAGAGTTTTTATATAGGGTATTGCTTCTCCACATGCTGCAACGTCAGCACCCTTGCTTTTTTAACTTTCTTAAGGCCCAGCCACCACAAGAAAACCATGAAAGGCACCATCAGGACCAGCCAGTCTTCCCTCGTCATCAGGATGAAGTCGTAAACTCCATGGAGAAGTACAGGGACCAGTAATGACAACATGATCCATTTTTTAATAGAACCAGCTGAAAACTTGGCTTTACCAATGTAATAACCCATGATTACCCCGAACAATGCGTGACTCGATACGGGCAAAAGCGCCCTGCCGATCGCATCCTGCAGGCCATTGGCTACCAGATAAAAAATATTTTCCGCTGATGCAAAACCAAGTGACACGGACGCGCCATAAATGATTCCATCATATGGTTCATCAAAAGAAATATGCTGAAAGATTGTATAATAAAGGATGAACCACTTGAAAAACTCTTCCATGAGTCCAACAGTCCCGAATGCTTTTATATAATCGCCCTGGAAGATGCCTTCGGCTGCAAGCACATACTGAATGAACATAAGCGGAAACACGAGCAGAGCTCCAAAAATGAACGTCTTGAATACCAAAGATAGCGGCTCAGAATCGTATTGATCCTTTAAATAAAAGTAACTTAACAGTGCCAGACCCGGAGCGACTCCGGCAGTAACTATTCCCAGCATGCGCTGTCCTCTTTTCAATTTGTTTTTTTAATCGTATCATGATATTAGAAGAAAGAAAATGGATTATTATTCTTTCTCGATCGGGTATTCGGAGGTAGTAATCTTGAAAAAAAATATTTTATTGATCCATACTGGCGGAACGATTTCCATGAGCGAAGATACCAGCGGCTCTGTCAAGCCTGGCACGAACAATCCTTTGACGGAAGGGACGGACCTGCTTGCCAGCCTCGCCAACCTGATGGTTGAAGAACCTTTCAACCTTCCTTCGCCCCATATTACGACGCAAGAAATGATGAAATTAAAAAACATCATCGAGGAATACACTCAGCATGGCAATATCGATGGAGCAGTCATCACTCATGGGACGGATACCCTGGAAGAAACGGCGTATTTTTTGGATTTGACTGTGCAGGCAAACTTTCCGATCGTTGTGACCGGAGCAATGCGATCCAGCAATGAAATCGGTTCTGACGGACTCTATAACTTAATTTCATCAATCAGGGTTGCTTCGAGCCAAGAAGCAAGAGGACAAGGTGTTCTTGTCGTCCTTAATGATGAAATTCATACGGCAGTGAATGTCACAAAAACCCACACGAGCAATATCTCAACCTTCCAAAGCCCGCAATATGGACCAATTGGCATTGTTACGAAAAGGGGTGTACTTTTCCACCACACTCCTACGAAACATGAAAACTACTTTGTTGAGGACATCAGCAAAAAAGTCGCCCTGATAAAAGCGCACGCAGGAATGGACTCATCTCTACTCAAGGCGATTCTAAGCTTAAAAGTGGATGGAGTAGTGATTGAAGCACTTGGACAAGGCAATCTTCCACCTGCCGCACTTGAGGGTGTGAAAGAATTCATCCAGAACAATATTCCAGTCGTCATTGTTTCCAGAAGCTTTGCCGGCATTGTCCAGGATGTATACGGGTATGAAGGCGGAGGAAAGCACCTGAAGGAATTGGGCGTCATTTTCTCAAACGGTCTCAACGGCCAGAAAGCAAGAATCAAGCTGCTTGTCGCCCTTGCCAAGACTGACAATATGGATGAAATCAAAGAGATGTTCATGTTTTAGAAGTGAATAATTCGTGATAATATTTGACAAAGCGGTGTCCTGAATGCAATCAGACACCGCTTTTCTTCTATTCCAACTTATTATGAAACTCAGAATAAATGTCGCCTTTGAACAGATTGGAGAGCGGAAAATATGTTTTATGGAAAAACATGGAGCCAATGATGCCGATTGGTGACCTAAAAATCCGGGTTCGGGTAAAACAGGGAACCAATAATGTGGATTGGTGACCTAAAAACTCAGTTTCGGGAAAAACAGGGCACCAATTGCGTGGATTGGTGACCTAAAAATCCGGGTTCGGGAAAAACAGGACACTAATAGCGTCGATTGGTGACCTGAAAATCCGGGTTCGGGGATTAAGCCCATATAATTGTGTAAAAAGAAAATGAGTCAAATTAATTCCTTTAGTCAACAATGTTATCAGCGACGAAAACAATGTGGAGGAATTAATTATGACTCAATTACAGTTTAACCTAAATC
>NZ_JAMBOF010000018.1 GCF_023715485.1 Mesobacillus subterraneus
TTAAAAATGTTTGAACAACGATATACAAAGGCCAAAAAGGGGTAGTCAGGCAGCCTCGGCTGCCTGACTACCCCTCCACATATAACTCATAGAGTATGGATGTTTACACATAATTCTTGACGGAACCAATAAAATTAAATTTTCGCCAATAAAATTGTGAACTACGCCAATAAAATATAAATTTCCGCCGAAACAACAAAATCAAGCAGAGATTCTACACTGAAATCTCCAATTTTTCGTAAAAATGACGTGAAAATGCTATAATACGGGGAAAATACATAAGGGCGGTTTGTTTATGTGGGAAGTTAAGGTGGCTATTTCCGGGCCATATAATTTTGATCTTGCTTTGAGCAGGCTGGCGCTGGATCCTCTGCACGTTGTTGATATTGAGAAGCGATCCGTAAAGGTGCCGCTTGTACTTGATGATAAGAAGGTAGTGGCCGAGGTAATCGGTACTGGCACGCTGGAAAATCCCGAATTCCTGATCCGTGCCAATCTTGAAAAAGAAAAGACCATCCAGCGTTTGACGGAAATTTTTCAATGGGATGTCGAGTTGATTCATATTCACGAGCATTTTCAAACTACGCAGTTGAAAGATTTGTTCATTGAACATTACGGCACGCCGCTGGTGCTGGAGTTCGACCCGTTTTCAAGCTTGATTAAAAGCATTATCCACCAGCAGCTGAATCTGAAGTTTGCTTTTACTTTAACAGATCGATTTGTCAAAACATTTGGCGAGGAAATGGACGGCGTCTGGTTTTATCCTTCTCCTGAAAAAGTGGCCAGTCTAACGGTCGAGCGGCTTCGTGAACTGCAATTCAGCGGGCGGAAGGCTGAGTACGTAATAGGAATTGCTGAGTTAGCAGCATCAGGGAAGCTTGATTTTAAAAAATTGAAATCTCAATCTGATGCGGAAATCGCTCAGGAGTTGATCAAGATTCGTGGAGTTGGCCCATGGACAGTGCAGAATTTCTTGATGTTTGCACTAGGCAGGCCGAATATGTTCCCGATGGGGGATATAGGCATTCAAAATGCGCTGAAGAAGTTTTTTAACCTGGAGCAAAAACCGACACCAGCGGAAATGGAAGTATATAAAGAACCATGGAATCCTTATTTGAGCTATGCTTCGCTCTATTTATGGAGAAGCATTGAGTAATTGGAGTGAAGTTGTATGAAAAAAGGTTTTGCTAAAAAGGAATATACAAAAAATGATCATGCCAAAAAAGGTGTTGCGAAACAAGATGATTCTGTCAAAATCCAGCTAAAGCAGACCTTTCCACTGACGATCAAGCGGCTTGGGATCAATGGTGAAGGAGTTGGTTATTTCAAGCGGCAGGTCGTATTTGTCCCCGGAGCTCTGCCGGGCGAAGAAGTAGTCGTTGAAGTGACAAAGGTCCACCCAAAGTTTTCTGAGGCGAGAATCAAAAAAATCCGTAAGCCATCCGAGCACAGAATCAAGCCTCTTTGCCCGGTATATGATCAGTGCGGCGGCTGCCAGCTGCAGCATCTGGATTATCGTCAGCAGTTAAATGAAAAACGGGATATTGTCATCCAGTCACTGGAAAGGCATACAAAGCTGAAGATTGACCAGCTAGAAATAAGGCCGACGATCGGAATGGAGAATCCCTGGGGCTATCGGAACAAGAGCCAGTTCCAGGTTGGCGAAAAGGACGGTAAGGTGCTTGCCGGCCTGTACGGATTGAACTCTCACAACTTAATTAACATCGAAGAATGCGCGGTCCAGCATCCCGCGACGACTAAGGCAACGGAAGTCGTAAAAGGAATTCTGCAGGACTTGAAGGTTCCAATTTACAATGAGAAGAAGCGCCAGGGACTCGTGCGGACAATCGTGGCAAGGACAGGTGTCCAGACGGGAGAGCTGCAAATCGTGCTGATCACGACGAAAAAAGAGCTGCCAAAAAAGGATATTATCATTCAGGAAATCAAAAAGCGCCTGCCTGAGGTCAATTCAATTATTCAAAACGTCAATGGTGAACGAACATCCGTTATCTTCGGAAAAGATACGGCCACGCTGGAGGGCAGCGATTTTATCCAGGAAACTCTCGGAGACCTGCAGTTCGAGCTTTCGGCGAGAACCTTCTTCCAGCTGAATCCTGAGCAGACGGTGAAACTGTACAATGAAGCAAAAACGGCTGCTAAGCTGACTGGCAAAGAAAAGCTTGTCGATGCTTATTGCGGAGTAGGTACCATCGGGTTATGGATGGCTGACCAGGCTGGTGAGGTCAGGGGAATGGATGTCATTCCTGAATCGATTGAGGATGCGAAGAAAAATGCCGAGAAGCACGGCGTCAAGCATGCGAGGTTTGCAGTCGGCAAGGCAGAGGAGCTTCTGCCGAAATGGCTGAAGGAAGGCTGGCGTCCGGATGTGATTGTCGTCGATCCGCCTCGGACTGGCTGTGATCAGGAATTTTTGAAAACGGTGTTGAAAATCAAGCCGAAAACATTCGTTTATGTTTCCTGCAACCCATCAACGCTGGCAAAAGATATCCAAACATTAGGCTCGCATTATAAAGTAGAATACATTCAGCCAGTGGACATGTTCCCGCACACTTCACAAATAGAGAGTGTGACGAGGCTGGTTTTGAAATAGACAGAGGAGGAATTTCAAATGATTAGTGAAAAGTTGGTTAAAGGTTTAACGGAGCAAATGAATTACGAGTTTTATTCTGCGCATGCCTACCTGGCGATGGCAGCATATTGTTCTGCTGAAAATTTGGATGGCTTCGCGAACTTCTTTCTGGTACAGGCCGAAGAGGAACGTTTCCATGCAATGAAGTTTTACAATTTCATTAATGACATGGGAGAGCGCGTGACAGTAGAAGGCTTCCACGCTCCGTCTAACGAGTTCGCATCCGTCCTTGATGTTTTCGAAAAAGGTCTTGGACACGAGAAGGAAGTTACACGCCGCATTTACAATCTTGCAGATATCGCACTTGATGAGCGCGAGCACGCAACAATGACGTTTTTAAAATGGTTCATCGAAGAGCAGGTTGAGGAAGAAGCGATGTTTGACGGATTGATCCAGAAACTGCGCAGGATCGACCAGGACAGCAATGCATTCTTCATGCTCGAAAGCGAGCTGGCACAGCGCACGTTTACTGCACCGGAATGACCATACGAATAGTTGAGCAGGATTCCTTGCGGGAATCCTGCTTTTTTTCGTGTGAAAAAGGAATTTCGAAAAAAAAATTATAAGATGTCAGCCCGCTACATAACCGTTTAGCGGGCCTAACCTTGTGGTATACGTCCAATGAGGAGCATTGTTGCAAGTGTGTTTATTGTGGCGTCTGCACGAAGGAGCATCCTGTTTGCAATTACATACATATTTTTAAATAAAACATGCTCCCACATCATGAGCGGGAGGAATGAATCAGTGAAGAAAGACGAGAAGAATCAATCTGTTAACGAAAATTCAAAAGATCAACAGCTTGAACAATTCAGGTCTGGTCATGACGGAGAAGCGCTGACGACTAACCAGGGGCTGCGGGTATCCGAAGACGAGCATTCCTTGAAAGCGGGAGTCCGCGGACCGACGTTGATGGAGGATTTTCATTTCAGGGAAAAAATGACCCATTTTGACCATGAGCGCATTCCAGAGCGTGTAGTCCACGCAAGAGGTTATGCAGCACATGGACATTTTCAGGTGTACGAGCCGATGGCTGAATATACGAAGGCGAAGTTCCTTCAGGATCCAAGTGTAAAGACGCCAGTTTTTGTGCGTTTTTCAACGGTTGCAGGTTCCCGCGGATCAGGCGATACAGTCCGGGACGTCCGCGGCTTTGCGACGAAATTTTATACAGAGGAAGGCAATTATGATCTTGTCGGGAATAACATACCTGTATTCTTCATTCAGGATGCTATCAAGTTCCCGGATTTAGTCCATTCATTCAAGCCAGAGCCACATAATGAAATTCCACAGGCGTCGACGGCGCATGATACATTCTGGGATTTCATCGCGAACAATACCGAGTCTGCGCACATGGTTATGTGGGCAATGTCTGACCGTGCAATTCCGCGCAGCTACCGGATGATGGAAGGCTTTGGCGTCCATACGTTCAGATTTGTGAATGAGCAGGGCAAGGCACGTTTTGTAAAATTCCATTGGAAACCAGTTCTTGGCGTCCATTCTTTAGTTTGGGATGAAGCACAAAAATTAGCAGGTAAGGATCCAGATTTCCATCGAAAAGACTTGTATGAAGCAATTGAAATGGGAGATTATCCGGAATATGAGCTTGGAGTGCAGATGATTGATGAGGATGATGAGTTTAAATTCGATTTTGATGTTTTAGATCCGACAAAAATCTGGCCTGAGGAAATGATTCCAGTCAAAATCATTGGGAAGATGACACTGGACCAGAATGTAACGAACGTATTTGCTGAGACAGAGCAGGTTGCGTTCCATCCAGGCCATGTTGTGCCTGGTATCGATTTTTCTAATGACCCGCTCCTGCAAGGACGATTGTTCTCGTATACCGATACGCAGCTTACACGCCTTGGGGGACCTAATTTCCACGAGCTGCCGATCAACAGGCCTGTGTGCCCGTTCCATAATAATCAGCGCGACGGAATGCACCGGATGACAATTGACCGCGGACAGGTATCTTATCATAAAAACTCACTGCAAAGTAACTATCCAAAGCCTGCCCCTGCAAGTGAAGGCGGCTATGAGCATTATCAGGAAAAAATGGAGGGAAAGAAGGTACGCGAACGCAGCGACAGCTTCAAGGACCATTACTCCCAGGCAATCCTTTTCTGGAACAGCATGACGGAAGTGGAAAAGCAGCATATCATCGACGCGTTCAGTTTTGAGATTGGAAAGGTCAAGAGCAAAGATGTCCAGCAGCAAGTTGTTGACATGCTTGGCAATATCGACACATTCCTCGCAGCTCAGGTTGCTGTAAGCGTTGGTGCTAAAAAGCCAGCAAACAGCAAAACAATGGAAGTAACCCTTACTTCCCCAGCCCTGAGCCAACTGAATACAGTGAAGCTTCCGAATACAAGGAAGGTAGCCATTCTAGCTGACAATGGCTTTAATACGGCAGAGGTAACTGATTTGATGGAATTGCTGAAAAAGAGCGGCATCACGGCTGAAATCATCAGCAAGAACCTAGGGATGATCCAAGGTGACGACGGTAAGGAACTTGAAGTGAATCATACTCTCCTGACAAGCAGTTCTGTCCTTTATGACGCTTTATTTGTCGCTGGCGGCCAGCAAAGCGTTGACAGCCTGAAGCAGAAGAAAGAAGCAGTATATTTTGTTGACGAGGCATTCAGTCACTTTAAAGCAGTCGGGGCTGGTAAAGAAGGCTCTGCACTGCTTGCTGCTGCCGGAATCAGCCTTGAAGGCTCTCCAGGTGTCGTAGTATTCGAAAACAGCAATGAAGTGACAGCTGAAAGCCAGAAATTCATTGATGCGATTATCGAGCACCGCCACTGGAATCGAATGATGTAATTACTAATGATCGAAAAAAGAGAAACGGATGAAATCTGTTTCTCTTTTTTTAAAACCTTTATTTAGGAGGAGATTTTTATGAAGGTAATCGTATTTGGTGCGCATAGCAGCGTCGGCGAATTTGTCGTAAGTAAACTCCGAATAAACGAGCACGCATCGTGCGCAGTGGTTGGCAAGGAAAACCAGATCGAACTGTTGGAAAAGCGTGGAGCCACCGAGGTTGTCGTATATGAAACCAGCATACTCCAAAGGTTATTCAAGGGATTTGATGCAGCGATTTTTCTGACTGGCATCAGTCCTAAAGCCCAGACTGGGAAAACTGTGATGGTAGACCACGAGTCAGTCATAGAAACTGTCAGGGAAGCGGAAAGGCAGGGCGTGAAAAGATTTGTCATGATGAGCGCCATCACGGCCAATGAAGCGGCAGGCGATGAAAGCCGTGAGATTGGCGCAAAGGAAATGCCTGATGAATTTCTAAGGCAGTCGAATTTGACATATACTGTTGTGCAGCCTGGTTCTTTGAACGACAAACCGGGTGATGGAAAAATTTCTGCGGCCGTTACCCTTGATTCTGCCACGCTTGAGATTTCCCGCGAAAATCTGGCAGAGGTGCTGGTTGCCACGCTTGATGCCGAGAGCACTTTTAACAAAACGTTTGAGGTTGCAGACGGAGAAACACCAGTATCCGAAGCGCTAGCCTCACTATAGGAAAGGAGGATTTCAATGGGGTTAACAGATTATTTAGTGGTTGGATTGTTTGTTTTCATTGCAATAATCATCCTTGTTCCCGTCCTGCTATTTATCTACTTATATATAAAAGATGACAGGCAGAAGCAGCACTCCATCCTGAGGAATTTCCCCGTAATCGGGAAGGTCCGTTATTTTACCGAGCATATCGGACCGGAAATGAGGCAATATCTATTCAATGCCGACAATGAAGGAAAGCCATTCTCCAGAAAGGAATATCAGGATGTCGTCAAGGCGGGAAAGTATAAGGAAAGATTGATAGGTTTTGGATCACTTCGCGATTTTGATGCAGAAGGTTTTTATATAAGAAACACACTGTTCCCAAAACTTACAGACGAGATGAAGGTCGACAACGCTGAGAAAATCAAAACACGAGTTTACAAGATTGATGGGGAGTCTCTTTTTACCAGGAAGGAGCATAACGAGGAAAAATTAATTGATCCCTTTTATTTGCGTGATGAAGATGCTGTCGTGCTCGGTGAGAAGACATGCCGCCAGCCTTTCAGGGTAAAAGGGCAGGTTGGCCAGTCGGCAATGAGCTATGGTGCGCTCGGCGAAAGGGCAATTCAGGCATTATCAAAGGGACTTGGACTCGCAGGTGGGACCTGGATGAACACTGGCGAGGGCGGCCTGTCTGATCATCATCTGGCAGGGAACCCAGATATCATCATGCAAATCGGCCCTGACTTATTCGGCGTCCGCAAGCCGAGCGGTGAATTTTCCTGGGAGGAGTTCAAGCGGAAGAGTGAGCTTCCGCAGATAAAAGCATTCGAAATCAAGCTCGCCCAGGGTGCAAAGACACGTGGAGGCCATGTTGAAGGTGCAAAGGTTACGGAGGAAATTGCGAAAATTCGCTTAGTAGAGGTTGGGAAGACAATTAACAGTCCAAACCGCTTCTATGAATTTGGTGACGTTCCATCGATGTTTGATTTTATCGAACAATTGCGTACAGTTGGAGGCAAGCCGGTCGGCATCAAGATCGTCGTCGGTGATTTGGATGCACTTGAGAATATGGTTTCCTATATGAAAGAAAGCGGAAAGGGCCCTGATTTCATTACCGTTGACGGCGGAGAAGGCGGTACTGGTGCAACTTATCAGGAGCTTGCCGATTCCGTTGGTTTGCCCATCCAGTCTGCACTTCCAATAGTCGATGAAATGCTGAAGCATTATGAAGTGAGGGATAGAGTGAAGCTGATTGCCTCAGGAAAATTGATCACTCCGGATAAAATCGCGATTGCGCTTGCAATGGGTGCTGACCTTGTGAATATCGCGCGCGGTCTGATGATCAGTGTCGGCTGTATCATGGCACAGGTATGCCACACGAATACTTGCCCCGCAGGAGTAGCCACTACGGATAAAAAGCTTCAGGATGGGCTCGTCGTTGATGAAAAGTATTACCGGGTCTGCAACTACATCGTTTCACTGCGGGAAGGGCTGTATAATCTGGCAGCTGCAGCGGGTATCGACAGTCCGACACAATTTGAGCGAAAGCACATCGTCCATAAAGATGAACTGGGCAGGATTTCTCCGGTCGAGGAGATCCTTCATGCCGCTCGCAGGACACAAATGCAGAAAGAAGGATAATCTGCTGCAAGAAGAGTCGATCTGCTAAGCTTTCAATGAAAATAGTGCCTTCCCCATCGGGGCAAGGCACTTTTCGTTTTAGTCAGCAAACTGAAGATATTCAATCACATTGCCAAACGGATCATAAAAACTGATGAATTTTCCCGGAGGGCATTCTGTAGGAACCCCGACAAGGAATTTTACATTCTTATCTTTTAATTGCTGAAGTGTTTGGTCAATATCACCTGTTTTTAATGCTAGAACGACGCCAGAGGGGTGTTCATCGGATTTATAGGAAACATTTTCAGATTGCTCTAAAACCAGAGGAAGATCGCCATTAATGAGTGTAACAATCTTAGGTCCGTACTGTTTGTTAACTTCAAACTTCAGCACTTTCGTATAGAAATCAACCGCTTCTTCCATGTCAGGAACATAGATACTGATAACGCAAGCTTGGCTCAAAGTTTCATCTCCTTATTCTTTTAGAGTATTTATTCTATTAAATGGAAAAAACTCCTTTAAAAATTTTCTTATCATCCATTTTGTGAAATAATTAGGCAATAACGCTATTAATAGGGGGTTTCTTGCTTGGCGGGTAAAATAGCTTTAATTGCCGGTGCAACCGGGCTGATTGGAAATGAATTACTTAACTATCTTTTGAATGCAAATGAATATGAAAAAGTCGTTGCAATTGTAAGAAGGCCGCTTTCGGAAAAGCATCCAAAGCTTGAAGAAAAATTGGTTGATTTCGATAAATTGGAAGATTATATAGATGTATTTTCCGTGGACGATGTGTTCGTCTGCCTGGGAACGACGATCAAGAAGGCGAAAACGAAGGAAGCGATGTGGAAAATAGATGTCGACTATCCTGTATCAATTGCAAGATTGGCAAGTTCGCAGGGAGTACGGAAGTTTTTGCTCGTCAGCTCAATGAATGCTGATCCAGATTCTCCAATATTTTATTCGAAAATGAAAGGGAAGCTGGAGGAGGAAATTAAGCAGTTCACATTTGAAACAACGGCGATTTTCCGTCCGTCCTTGCTGCTAGGAAACCGGGATGAATTCAGGCTTGGCGAAAGAGTGTCTGCCGCTATTTTTACAGTAGTGCCATTCTTGTTCGCAGGGCCATTGAAGAAATATAAAGCAATTGAAGGAAAGACTGTTGCGAACGCGATGTATAAGGTCGCACAAGAAAATAAAACTGGAGTAATGATCTATCCGTCAGAACAAATCGCCGAAATCGGCAGATGATGGCACTGCCAGAATAAAGAGGTTATGTGGATGTTAACTATACTGCTGCTTTTGATTGGAATTTTAGTTGTTGGTTTTGCTGTTTTAAAACTTTATCCGGCTTTCGGGGGCAAGCACACCAAAGAGAAAAGAGCGATCTACAGCCAGTCGCCGCAATATCAAAACGGGAAGTTCGTCAATCAGGTGCCCACTACATGGGATACAAGCTTTAACTCGATGGCTTCAATGCTGAAGGATTTTGTTAAAGGCAATCCGAACCGGAAGCCCAAATCGCACATCCCAATGGCCACGTTTAAGCCATTCCCAAATGAAGCTGGAAAAGAAACGATGCTCACCTGGTTTGGACACTCAGCATTCCTGTTGGAAATCGAGGGTAAGTCGATTTTGTTTGATCCGATGTTTGGCAAGGCGCCAACTCCTTTTCCAGTGAGGGGCCAGCGCTACAGCGGGAGCCTTCCTTTCGAAATTGAAGAATTGCCAATGATTGATGCTGTGGTCCTGTCGCATGACCATTATGATCACCTTGATTACGGATCGATCATGAAGCTAAAGGGAAAGGTCAAGCAGTATTTTGCTCCGCTGGGGGTTGGGACACATTTGGAGAGATGGGGAATCTCCCCTGAAAAAATAAGTGAGCATGACTGGTGGAATGAAATCTCCTTTGAAGGATTGCAAATGGTTTGTACTCCGGCACGACATTTTTCAGGACGCAGCCTTACAGATCGGAATTCTTCGCTCTGGTGTTCCTGGGTAATCACAGGTGGAAATTCAAAAATTTATTTTAGCGGTGATGGAGGGTACGGACCGCATTTTAAAGAGATTGGAGAAAAGTACGGACCTTTTGATATTACCTTGATGGAATGCGGACAATACGATGAACGCTGGGCTGCAATCCATATGATCCCTGAGGAAACGGTCCAGGCCCATATCGATGTGAAAGGAAAGGTGCTGATCCCGGTTCATTGGGGTGCTTTTACCTTATCCCTGCATGATTGGTATGACCCTGTTGAAAGGGCGGTTAAAGCAGCAAAAGAATCCGGAGTTGAGATTGCAACTCCTCGGATCGGGGAGTCAGTTACTGTTGGCGCAGATTATCCTTCATCAGTCTGGTGGCGTTTAGCTGAAAGCTGATTGGGGGAGGATTTTAAAATGAAATGAAAGCCACGTGATCATTCACATGGCTTTCCATTACTCAATCGACTGAGGCTGAATCAATACATCCTCTTTATTCGGATGATTCTTTTCAATATGCTGCTCGCCCCAAGAACATAGTGAATCTAATATTCCTTTTAATGACCAGCCATAATCCGTCAGTGAATATTCGACCTTTGGAGGGACCTGGTTGTATACTTCGCGCAAAATAACATTATCCTCTTCAAGCTCACGCAATTGCTGCGTGAGCATTTTTTGTGTGATCCCAGGCATCAGTTTCTTCAGCTCGCTCGTGCGTTTCTTTCCTTCGATCAAATGGCATAGGATGACGACCTTCCATTTGCCGCCGATGACCTCCAGTGCGGCTTCGACTGGAATATTGTATTTTTTCATGGCTCGTCTGCCTCCTTTATTTTAATTTGAACTATGTCAAAGGTATCAAATTGGTTACTTTTTAGTGCCTATAGTACTTGAAAGTGCGTACTTCCCAATGTTGCAGTAAGAAGTCATAATAGCATTCTGTTGGGAACCCTTCAGTTGGTTAGGCCCATTATACAACTACGATCCACAAAGGTGTATAGGGCACTTTTAAGTACCTATATCACCTGCAGGTGCCTATGGAACTTGAAAGTGCGTACTTCCCAACTTTCCAGGTATGCATCATAATTGCATTCATGCTGGCACGGTGAAAGGCGCCTTCACTGGCCAACTTGGAAGTAAATCTATTCTTAGGAGGATTTCTTATTATGAGTTCACATATACAACAAACCAAAAGTAAGGGTGGAACACTATCGCTTTTAGCATTGGCGATCAGTGCATTTGGCATCGGTACGACCGAATTCGTCCCGGTAGGATTATTATCAACGATTGCAGACGATTTAAATATATCTATTACAATGGCTGGATTATTGATTTCCGGCTATGCGATGGGAGTTGCGTTTGGAGCACCGATATTAACAGCTTTAACCAATAAGATGAGCCGTAAAACACTGCTGATGGCTTTGATGGTCATCTTTATTGTCGGGAATTCTATTGCGGCTGTTTCTACTAGCTTTGGCCTATTATTAGTCGCCCGCATCATCACTGCATTTTCACATGGTGTCTTCTTCTCGATAGGGTCAACGATTGCTGCTGATTTAGTACCGGAACATAAAAGGGCTAGTGCGATTGCCTTCATGTTCACAGGATTGACTGTCGCGACTGTCACAGGCGTACCGCTAGGAACATTCATTGGCCAGATGTTTGGCTGGAGAGCTACATTTTTGGGAGTAGCTCTGCTAGGTGTAGTTGGAATTATCGCAAGTGCAATCCTGATTCCGAAAAATATTAAAGATGCACCACCTTCAAAGTTCAGCGACCAATTAAAAGTTTTAAAAAACGGTCCGCTATTATTGGCATTCGCCATTACCGCACTTGGTTATGGAGGAACATTCGTAGCATTTACCTACCTGACGCCAATACTTCAGGACATTACTGGCTTTTCACCCAGTGCAGTTAGCATCATTCTATTAGTCTATGGAATTGCAGTAGCCATCGGAAATACGATTGGCGGCAAGGCTGCCGATAAAAATCCACTAAAGGCATTGTCATGGATGTTCATTATTCAAGCGATCATCCTGGTTATTCTAACTTTCACAGCACCGTTCAAGATTGTGGGAGTAATCACGATCTTCTTGTTGGGAGTATTTGCATTCATGAATGTACCTGGATTGCAGGTTCTCGTTGTGAAATTGGCAGAACGTTATGTTCCAGCTGCTGTCAATGTCGCTTCAGCATTGAATATAGCAGCCTTTAACGTTGGAATCGCTATCGGGGCATTTGTTGGCGGAATAATCGTCGATACGATTGGGCTAATCCATACTCCATGGATAGGCGGAGTCATGGTTTTAGGCGCGGTATTTCTGACCATGTGGAGCATGGCTATTGAAAAACAAAAGCAATGAGATTAAGGACTGTCCTTTAAGGGGCAGTCTATTTTTCAAGTTTCGGATTTACTTCCGACCGATACAGAAATTTATTTCCTATATATGGGATATAAAGATCGCAAAGGAGATTCTATATGCCCGAAACGAGGAGAGAGTAGAGCTTCAGGGATTGTAAAATTAAAATTGACAAATATACAAGAAGAATAATCCAGAAAGATTCCATGTTAATTGGAATCTTTTTTGTGGTTTGGAAGATGTCTGGCAGGCTGCTAGGTATATAGATTCCATTGTGATTGTCCACACAAATATAAACTCCTCAAATAGATTCATTTTTTGTGAAATTTACAAATTCAACATATTTCGACAACATTTTTACATTATGATTATTTTGGATTTGTATTTGAGGAGGTAGTCAAAGTTGAAGAAAATGATTTCTGTTTTACCAGCACTTATCTTATTGTTTTCAACTCTTTACCCGTCATTCATGACCAGTGCTCCAACCGTGAATGCAGCTGAAGCACCAAATGTGGTCATCAGTGAAATTGCCTGGATGGGAACATCCAAAAGCTACAGCGATGAATGGATTGAACTCTATAATAATTCAGGTACAGATGTTGTTCTGGACGGCTGGCAGCTGAATGCGGCGGACGGTGCCCCGGCGATTGCGCTTAGCGGCAAGATTCCGGCAAACAGTTACTTTTTGCTTGAAAAAACAGACGACCAATCCGTGACCGAGATCCAAGCTGACCTTATATATAGCGGCTCACTCGGCAATACCGCGGAACACCTCAAACTAATTGATGCGGCAGGTGCTGTAATTGACGAAGTCGACACCTGGTACGCTGGTGACAACACAAAAAAAGCAACGATGGAGCGTATCGATCCAGGAGTTTCGGGATTAGATTCAACCAACTGGGCGACTGCCAACGCAAGCTATGCGGATGGGTTGGGCACGCCAAAGGCATTCAATTCAACAGGCACTGATGGAAGCGGCTCGGTTGGAGATCCTGGCGGCGGTTCAACGACACCTCCTCCAGCAAATAATGCATGTGAAGACAGAACACAGCGGATTAATAATGTTTCCGAGGCTGAAGGAGCAATGAATGTTTATTTTAATAAATGTGCATTCCCTCAATATGCATCGGCAGGAAATGAAGCTAACTATAATGTGAATTTTGAAGATATCTTAATCAAGAGACTTAACTCAGCAACAAAGAGCATTGACTTTGCTACATATGAAATCAATCTTCCGCGCGTGGTTGATACATTGATCCAGAAAGCAGCTCAGGGTGTTGACGTTCGGGTCATAGCTGATTCAAAAGACGCGGCAGACCCTCACTATGCAGAACGTTTTGAAACGATGCGACTTTACCTGGAAAAAATGGTACGCGGACAGGATGCAAAAATTGGCACAGCTGATGATATCGTTATTTTTTCAGACTCCCCAATGTTTGCTGTAGAAGACAGTGCGAAAAGAACCAATCTGGGACTTCCGGTTAATGCGAATGATATCGCGCAAGTGAACGTGACAGTGGGCAACACTGCTGAAACAGGCCGGTTGTTTGTCGATGGTGAAGCAAAGGCAGCGGGCAGCTATTACGGACCGGGAAACCAGATGCACAATAAGTTCGCAATCGTAGATGACCGCTGGGTATTCACTGGCACCTGGAATTTTACTGTGACAGGCCTTTATGGCTCAGATGAAAATATGCAACAGGGCATCCTTGATGGCAACCAGAACCAAATCGTAGAAATCAACTGGCCACAGCTGGCAGGAATCTATGAAACGGAATTTAATGAAATGTGGGGAACCACTGCTTTGAATCCGGATCCTGCGCTCTCGAACTTCAGCAGCCGTAAAACTGATAACACAACACATGTAATTGATATCAACGGGAAAAAGGTAGAAATCTATTTTTCTGCAGGGGATAATGCTATTGGGAAAATGGCTGATCTGATTCGCAACGAAGCCCATTTCAATACATACTTCTCGATTTTTGCGTGGAGCGATCAGGCACTTGCGGATGAATTGAAAAATAAATGGGAAGGGTCCTACAATGACATGGAGGGAACCCTTACTGGATTTGATATGAAAGGCTTGTTCGATTCAGATTTCTGGAATCAATGGTGGTCTGCGAGTGTCGATATGACTGGGCGGACTGCTTCACAGACAAGCGTAAACAATCCAAACACACGCTGGAACAATCCGGCACCTGTTTACGCTGATGCTGAGGTTCGCAAGCTCCATAGCAAGACGATGCTGATCGACGTCGATACAGATAGTGACCCTACTGTCATCGTCGGTTCCACTAACTGGAGCAACAACGGCAACAACGTTAATGACGAAAATATGCTGATCATCCATGACACAGCTATCACCAACCAGTTCGTGCAGGAGTTCAACGCCCGCTACGTCCAAGCAGGCGGGACATTGCAATAAAGTAGATAATTTTCCCCAACTGGTATTAAATTTTAGTTAACTGTTATTGTACCATCGTATGAAAATTGCGCTAACCGGTATTAAGCCTTTTGCAACTGGTATTAAACCAGAATAAATGGAAATAAATCTTATAAACTGCCATCTTATCATACAAAAAGTGCCTGGATTCCAGGCACTTTTTTGTATGAATATAGTAATGAAAAGGGCAAAGCAACCTAAGTCGCTTTGCCTTGTTAACAATCCTAGCTCAACACTTCTGGAACAGGAGTGATGGAACCTTTGTTTTTCTTAGCTTTTCTGCTGAGCCAGCTGCGTTTTACTGTGCTGCGTGTGAAGATACGGTATACCGCCGGAATCAGCAGCAGTGTGATCAAGGTTGCGAAGCTCAGGCCGGCAATGATTGCAGTTGCCATTGGTGCCTGGTAATTGCCCGATCCGCCTGTAGCCAGTGCCAATGGAAGCATGCCGCCGACGGTTGTCAAGGTTGTCATTAGGATTGGCCGGATCCGGTTCTTTCCTGCTTCCACGAGTGCTTCCTGAACAGTGAAGCCTTCGTTACGAAGCTGGTTTGTACGGTCGATCAATAAAATTGCGTTATTCAAGACGATTCCAATCAGCATGATGATGCCCATTCCTGACATGACACTCAGTTCACGCTGAGTAAGGAACAATCCGAGAATGACACCGACAATGGTCATCGGAATGACGGACATAACAATCAGTGGGTGCCCCAGGTGATTGAATTGAACGGCCATAACCAAATATACCAGGAATATTGAAATCGCCAGAATCAGAATCATGTCCTGAACCAATTCCTGCTGTTTCTCCAAGTCTCCAGCCGGTGCGATATTATAGCCTGCTGGTGCATCATATTGGTCCATTAGTTTCTGGACTTCACGGTTAATGGCACCCAGGTCTTTTCCTTCAATATCAGCAGAGATGGAAATGAATCGTTCTCCATCCTTATGTGTGATTTGGTTGGGATTTTCCACACTCTTTAATGAAATGAATGTTGATAGCTCTTTCTCGCCTGATGGTGTGCGCATTTTCAAATCCAACAGTGCTGAGTTAGTTGTTGTTTCTTCAGCCCATTCAACTTTTAAAGGTACATTTTCCTCATCGATTTTCAGTTCCCCTACTGGCATCTGTAAAAAGGCTTGCTCGATAAATTGTTTGACTTGAAGCTGGGACACCCCGGATTTTTCAATTTCAGTTTCATTCAGCTGGACAATTTGTTCAACTGAAGTCCTTTCGATAGAGTTCTCGACTCCTACAATTCCTTCAATTTTCTCAAGGTCTTTAATGAAATCATCCGCAATCGATTTTAATTCATCAAAGCTTTCACCAGAGATATTAATCTGGACAGGGGAGCCGCCGCCAGCTGACATTGCAGCCTGGGCACCTTTAACTGGGACCTTTTCTTCTAGTCCTCTTAATGCCTTAAGGATTTCTTCATTTACTTCTTTTTGTTCTCGAGTAATTTCATCGTCTTTTGTCATGTTGATGATGGTATACATCATGTTACCTGAATCCATTACATAATTTGTTTCAACATCTGTGACGTCTTCCAGGGCTTTATTTATTTCTGTTACGACTTCCTGCTTCTCCTCCAGGCTTAAACCTGGCTCCACGGTAACCATGATTTCAGAATAACGATTCAGCATATCCGGCATGATCGTCATCGGAATTTTTGTCACCAGCATGAGTGAACCGGCAAGCATCAGAAAGAACAGCCCGATGACGGCAAAACTGTGACGCTTTTTCCTGATCGTCCAGGAAACGATACTGCTGTATGCACGCAGCAAAGGACCGTCCTTTTTGACTTTTTCTTGCTTTTTCAATTTCAGGAATTTCTCTGCAAGAGAAGGAATCAGAGTAAAAGAAACAATGACAGAGCTAATAAGGGTAATAGCGACAACTACTGATAGCATGATCATAAACGAGCCCATTTCACCGCCAAGAAGGCCAATTGGCAGGAATACAACGATAGTCGTCAGCATTGAAGCCAGCACAGCTGTAGCAACTTCCTTCGTTCCTTCAAGTACTGCATCCGTATTATTCAGTCCAAGTTCTTTTTTACGGTAAATCGATTCAAGGATGACGATGGATGAGTCTACCATCATTCCAATACCCAGTCCAAGTCCTATTAAAGTCAGGATATTGAAGCTGTAACCGAACATCCACATCGATGCGAAGGTGAGCAGCACGGATGTAGGAATTGATAGGCCAACAATCAGCGTGGCCCTGATATTTCGCAAGAACAGAATCAGAATGACAACCGCAATCGCAGCACCGATCAAAATATTGCTTGTTACACCATCAATAGATTCCTTGACATAATCAGCCTGAGCAACCATTTCATTCAATTCAATGCCACTGATTAGCCCCTCATCGCGGATTTTTTTGATTTCCTCACGTACTGCTTCTGCCATCTCGATTTGTGTCGCATCGGATACTCTGCCTATCTGGACAAAGATAAAATCCTTCGTGCCATTTTTCCAGACAAGAGATGAGCTCTCCAATGGCTGAAGCGAAACGTCCGCGACATCAGACAACTTGATAAAGCCTTCCTGTGAAGGGATGTGCAGATTTTTGACATTCTCAACAGATTCAAGCTTCGTATTCCATCTCAAAGAAGGGGAATTTCCTTCATCATTCAGCTGGCCCAATGTCGCTTCATTGTTTGCCTGCTGGATGGCTCCAATCACTTGGGAGGCATCAAGGCCTCTTTTGGTAATTTCGTCTCGCTTTAGCTCAACCGTCACTTCTTTTTCTAAACTTCCTGACAACGATACATCACGGACTTCAGGTAAATCTTCAAGCCTTGGTTCAAGAATGTTTTTAGCGAACGCAGTCATTTCTACCATATCTGATCCAGAAATATACATGAAGAAATCGTAAGCTTGGCTTGTGCCGGATTGGGCGGCTACCACTTCTTTTACACCGGAAATGTCAGAGGTCGTCGAATTAACCACGGATTCCACTTCCTTGAACACTTCATCTCCGCGTCCGCGTTCAATCGTCAACTGCAGGGAGCTTCTGCCGATGTTGCTTGTTGACTTGATTTCTTCGACACCTGCTACACCAAGAATTTTCTTTTCAAGTGGGGTGGTGATATTTCTCTCCACTTCAATCGCTGGCATCTCCCCAGCATTGATCTCAATATAGGCGCCATCCATCTGAATCGGTGGCAAAAGCTCTTTATCCAGCCTCAAAAGCGAAAAGCTGCCAATCACTAAAACTAACACAACCATTAAACCGACTAAAATTTTTCTGTGAACGACAAATTTTAATAAATTCATAAAATCCTCCCCAACTCTATCTTGAAATAACAATGTAAAAAATTTCTATTTTATTCATTCAAAAACAGATTATACACATATTAATAGGGAAAAATAACTATATTTTTTCAAATTAATAATTATTTTTTAATAGGTATACCTAATGTGATAATTTGTATTTTGGTATAAAATAAGAATCTTTTAAGTTCCTTTCAGCTGTTTCCATTTTATCCCTTGAATTGGGGATTCATAATGAGCCAGAGACAGATTTTCGTATAAGACTTAAGGCTGAGGAGGATTAAGCTTTTTAAAAGAGAATATTTTAGTTCTGTATTAAAAGTAGAGGTGATCTTATGTTTGACCAATCTCCTTATAGCTGCAAGGTGGAATGGGGAAAGCGCGGAGCTCGTGAATCCGCTGAACGAGGTGATATAGTCATTATTGTAGATGTTCTTAGTTTTTCATCAACGGTTGTGTCAGCTCTGAATGCAGGTGCTGTCATTTATCCTTATCCCCCGGACCTGGATGGGGAAAAATATGCGAAAAGCGTTAATGCGGTATATATTATGGGAAGGGCAGAGGCAGCGAGGGCAGGTCAGCCGACCCTGTCTCCCGTAACATTCAGCGAGAACCATCAGAATAAGAGTTATGTACTATCATCACTCAATGGCGCTTATTGTACGTGGATCGCCTCAAAGGTTCCGGCTCTGCTTATCGGTTCGCTGCTCAATGCGTCTGCAGTCGCAGCGGCGGCTAACGGAATCCAGCATGAGACTGGGGCTGCAATTACGGTTGTCCCAAGCGGGGAAATGTGGAATGAAACACGTGAAAATGAAGATTGTTTGCGCCCTTCAATCGAAGATTACCTGGGAGCAGGAGCGATTCTTTCAAAATTGGACGGTGAAAAATCACCAGAAGCTCAAGTGTGTATCGCAGCCTTCAATGGTACGAAGGAATACTTGAACGAGCTGATTTGGGATTGCGGAAGCGGACGCGAACTCCGGGAACGAGGGTATGAAGCTGACGTCCTGCATTGCAGCCATCTCGATGCAACAGCGGCAGTTCCTATTTTAAGAGATGGACACTTCAAAGCATGGACCGTAAATAAGAGCTTATAAATTTCATAGAAAGAATTATAATTGTTTTAAAACTAAAACAGGAGTGTGCAGCTTGGATCAAAAGAATATTGAATCTCGTATATTAGAGTGGTTTGAACATTTTCATACTCATCCAGAAGTAAGCTGGAAAGAATATAAAACGACAGAAAAAATAGCAATAATCCTTGATGAATTAGGGGTCTCATATAAAAGATTCGACGATTTAACAGGACTGGTGGCTGAGATTGGATCAGGCGAGCAAGTCATTGCTGTCCGAGCAGATATAGATGCTTTGTGGCAGCAGGTGGATGGTGAATGGAAAGCCAACCATTCCTGCGGCCATGATGCTAATATGTCAATGGTGCTAGGAGCATTGCTGTACATAATGGGGCGAGACCCTTCCAAGCGAATCCGCTTTATTTTCCAGCCTGCAGAGGAGAAGGGAAATGGAGCACTTTCAATGATTGAAAGAGGAGCCATTGAGGATGTTACCCATTTATTCGGTGTCCATCTGCGTCCTATGGAAGAACTTCCTCTTGACAAGGTGGCCCCATCCATCCATCATGGCGCCGGGATGTTCCTTGAAGGCAAAATTCTGGGGATCGATGCTCACGGAGCAAGACCACACCAGGGGAAAAATGCGATTGACGTGATCGCTGCCCTGCATCAAATATTGAAAACGATCTATGTTTCACCGTTCGAGCCACATTCTGCCAAACTCACCAAAATCATTGCAGGCGGTGAAAATCTAAATATTATTCCTGGCAGTGCGGAATTCGCGATCGACCTAAGGGCACAGAAGAACCATGTTTTGCAGCAGCTTCAGGAATCCATCGAGGAAAAATTGCTGGGACTGAAAAACCTATTTGGAGTGGAAATCACCTGGGAATGGCTTGATTTAGCACCTGGAGCAGAAGTGTCTTCTGAAGCAGAGGCAATCGCAGCTCAGGCAATCATCGACACTATAGGGGAGGCGTCACTAGCATCTCCTGTCATCACCTCAGGCAGCGATGATTTTCATTTTTATAGTGTTAAAAAACCTGAATTGAGAGCGACAATGATTGGAGTAGGAGCGGACCTTGCTCCAGGCCTTCATCACCCGAAAATGAGCTTCGACCATTCTGCCCTTAAAATTGGGGCGAAGGTGCTGGCGGAAACCGTTCTGAGAGCCTAATAAAAAGCGGTGATCATAGCATTTCGAACCCGGTTTTTACCCGGGACTGGATATTGAGATTAACGAAAAGGTGTTAGGGGTACTAACTGTATTTCAAGATGCAGTTCGATGAGGAGGAACTTCTATGGAGATATTACATCAAGGAACTTTAAAAAATGAAGCTGGCACCGAGGAGCCATTTTTAGTCAGGAAATTAACCATCAATGATTTGCATGAGATCTGCAATGTACAAAGCGAAGTTTTTTCCAGACTGGATGACAGGAACTTTTTACAGCCGTTAATCGCCGACGAGTACAGCTTTATTCTAGGGGGAAATGGACTGATGATCGGCGCTTTCGCGGGTGAACGCATGGTTGCATTCCGTGCACTTTTGGTGCCGCTCATCGATGAAGACCATCTTGGTCGTGATATCGGCCTCAGGGAAGAAAATCTACCAAAAGTAATCTATCAGGAAATATCAAATGTCCTGCCAGAGTATCGCGGCAATAAACTTCAGCGCACACTTGCCATTTTACTGATGCAGGAGTTGAATAAGCAGGAACATAAGTATCAATATGTTTGCTGTACAGTAGCTCCCTTCAACATTCCGAGTTTAAAGGACAAGTTTTCACAGGGAATGGAAATTGCTGCGCTTAAAGAAAAATACGGCGGTATGCTGAGATATGTTTTCGTTAAAGACTTAATTATGCCTGAAAATCGTACATGGAGAGAAGTCATCCATGTCCCGATGGATGAAACGGCAGCCCAGCAGGAGAGAATCTCCGAGGGGTATCGGGGCATAGGGATTGTGAATGAAGCAGGAACCTGGTTGGTGCAGTACGGATTAGGATAATGAAAATAGTGCCTGGCATGGCTGCCGGGCACTATTTTTTAGAGATAATAAAGTCAAAATCCCACTTCGAGAAATGTCCAGCTCCAGCGCTTGTCGGGGCTGAACAAGGCGCTTGCGCTTTTTGTTCCTACGTCAGCTTCTTAATATTAAAATTATCCTCAAGCAGCGCCCAGTTCTGTGGGAAAGGATAGCCAAGCACCCAGTAGCTGACGCCTCGGAGATTGTATTGCTTGATTAAATCGAATTTAGCCTGAGCACTCCGGGCATCCTCGAACCAGACTTCGTGTTCCCTTCCCTGTTCATCTGTATAGCGGAAAAACGGTGATGCGGCTACAGTGTCATATTGAATGGCGGCGCCATATTTTATGGCACGATTGACAGCTTCCTGAGGGCTGTATGTCTCAGCTTCCTGGCCCTGGACATGGGGGATGACCCAGTCTCTCGCATACAGCTGGAAGCCCATCAGGATTTTGTTCCTTGGGATGGCGGTGATGGCATAATCGAGAACCCGGCGGATTTCATTCAATGGTGATACAGCACGGGGAGGTCCGAAGCGATAGCCCCATTCATATGTCATCAGAACGACGAAGTCGGCAATCCTGCCGTGTGCTGGGTAATCATGGGCTTCGTACAACAAGCCTTTCTGGTCAGCGGTGATCTTCGGTGCCAGCGAGGTTGAAACGAAATAACCTTCTTTATGGAGAGTATTGACTGATTCCTGCAGAAAAGTGTTATATAGCTCACGGTCGGCAGGAAGTACATTTTCAAAGTCAATATTCAAACCGCGATACCCTTTTTCGCGCATGACGGAAAGAATGTTATTGAGCAGATTGCTGCGGTGTTCATCGCTGGCAAGAACTTCATGAGCGATATTCTCGCCAGTTTGAGTCGTGGTAAAATTGGTGATCGACATCATCGGCAGAGCACCTTTGGCCAAACCAGTCTGGATCGCATCGGTGTCATCCTTCATATACAGGACGAGTGATCCATCCGGTTGGATGACATAAGCAAATGGCGCGATATAAGTCATTAATTCGGCAACTTCGCGTACGAGCTCAACTGCTTTTTCATCTGAATGGTAGGTGAACGCATTGGATTCGATTGTTGGTTTGGGTCTAGGAATAACTAAAATCGTTCCTGGATATAACACATTTGGATTTTGAATCTGATTTGCTCTAATGATTGATTGGACCGTAACACTATACCGCCGGGCTATCTGCCAAAGCGCTTCACCGGGTTGAACAGTATGCCGGATGGCTGGGATTTTGAGTACGGTACCAGGATAAATCAGTGCTGGATTGGTGATCCCGTTAACCCGTACAATCGCGTCAGCTGATGTGCCATAACGCTGGGCGATCGACCAAAGCGCTTCTCCTGATCTGACTGTATGGAAAGCATCATATGATGGAATCAGCAATGCCTGGCCCACCACGAGCTGATTCGGATTCTCCAATGCATTTAAATTGGTAACTTGCGAGATCGTCACTTGGTAACGGCTCGAGATCTGCCATAATGACTCTCCTCTTTGGACAACATGAATAATCATAATGAACCTCCCCTGGGAAAAAGTCCTACAATAAGGTATGAGGAAAAAATAAATTATATGTTGAGAGGGAGCTATATATTAAAATAGGATACAATTTTAATCACGGATAAAGGAAAACAGTATCCAAATGGCGTAATGAAGTAAAGAAATTGCTCGGAAAATTAACTGCCAGGGAGTGGACACGATGGGTGCATGGGGAGCAGGACTTTGGGAAGATGATCTTGCATGTGATATCCAGGATGAGTGGAATGATCTTCTTGATGGAGGTATGAGTCCGCGGAAAGCTACGAAAATCATCTTAAATACGTGGCTTGAGGAATTTGAAGAATATGATGATGACATCGAGCGCCAGCCTGATGAATCGATTCTTTATATTTCACTGGCCGCCCTTCAGCTTAGGCATAAGGGCTTGACCATTGGAATAAAAAAGAGGGCGATCGAGCTTATTGAAAAAGGAGCAGACCTTGAACTTTGGGAAGATGGCGATAAAGAAAGCTATGAAGAACGGAAAAAATTTTTGATGGAGTTTAAAGATAGATTAGAAGAGACGAGGGCAAGAATTTTCTAAAGGAGTTTTATTATGAATTCAATCGATCTATTAATAATGAATTTTGAAGAGGTACGGAGAAGGAGCATAAAGGTTTGGAGCTCGATCCCTGTTGAGCATATGGATTGGAAGCCTGACGAGAGTGCGATGAGCATCCTTGAAATGATCCGCCATGTGCTGGAAAGTGAGTATTACTATCATTTGATGATTGTGAATCGAGGAAGTTTGAAAGAGTACTCGCCATCTCCGTTTGAAGACAGGCAGTTTACGACAATTGAAGAAGAGATAAACTTTGCGAGTAAGTACCGAAGCGGATTTTTAGAAATGGTATCTTCATTTAGTGAAAGTGATCTGACAGATATCTCGATCGACCGTTCTGATGTTGGCTATACCCGAACTTTAGGTGATATGTTATTGAGAGTGGCTTATCATGAGTCGGTACATATTGGACAAATTTTGCAATATTTGAGAATGATTGAGGCTGACAGGGCTAATATTTGGGATTGATTGAAAGGGTCGTAGAAAATGTTATTGCTTAAAAGTATTGTCTTAGGTTTTTCAGTATCGGCTCCTGTTGGGCCGATCGGGCTGCTATGCATCCAAAGGGTCCTTTCAAGAGGACGGACGGCAGGGATCCTGACTGGTTTTGGAGCTGTGACCGCAAATATGATTTATGCCAGCATTGCCGCATTCGGATTCTCGCTGGTATCTGCTTTCTTGATTGAACAGCAGTTTGTATTAAGGGTAATCGGGTCAGCTTTTTTATTTTACTTGGGGATAAAAACATATTTGAAAAAACCAGCCAGTTCAGCCGCGAATCTACAGGCGGAAAGCCTGCTCGGCATGTATCTATCAACCTTCTTTTTGATGATTACAAATCCAGTGACCATCCTGAATTTTACCGCGATGTTTGCCGGTTTGGGATTTGACCAGAACGCTGACACAGGCATGACAGCGATTAAGCTCATCGGAGGCGTATTTATAGGTGCTGCTGCATGGTGGATTTTGCTTAGTTTTACTGTGAGCTTATTAAAAGATAAAATCACTCCGCACTTAGGGGTTGTCAATAAAGTCGCTGGACTGCTTATCATCCTGCTTGGGATTTTGGCGTTTGGAAAATAGATATGTTCTTAAGGGGGCAAGTATGAATCTTTGGGAAGGATCTGCAGGTATTTGTGTAAATGAACTTGGAGAAATCCTCATGGTACTGCAGGGGAAAGAAGATGAAGAAAAGCTATGGGCTGTACCTTCCGGCGGGAAAGAATTGTATGAAACCTTTGAAGAGTGCTGCATCAGGGAAGTTTTTGAGGAAACAGGCTACGAAGTCGATATCGTCCGGCCGTTATTTATAAAAAATGGCACTACTTGTGGAATTGATGTGAAGGTCCAGTACTACGAAGTGAAGGTAACAGGAGGAGAATTACGGATTCAGGATCCTGACGGGCTCATCCATGAAATCGCCTGGAGAAAAGTGAGTGAAATGGACGAATTAGATTTTGCTTTCCGCGAGGACATCGAGTTTCTGTTGAATTTTTCAAATAGCCTGCAGGTTTGAAATATAACAAAACGCATGGAATGTAATCCATGCGTTTTACTCTATCTTACACCAATTTTTCAAGGTTCACGCGCTTGTGGATAGCGAGCATGACCGGGATACCCACAGCCATTACAGTCAATTCACCGGCTGCTGTTGTCAGCCAAGTGAACCAGAACGGCAATTGGAATGCAAGGTTCAGTTCAATGGCGATCAGGAACATCGTGAACGTGAAGACTAAAGTATTCACGATCATGCGAGCAACAATGCTCTTGATGTATTTTGCTGTAAAAATAGTGATTAACAAAGAAATCACAGACTGGCCAACTCCAAAGACAAGGTCATAAGCGACCATTGGTGAAAACAGCAGGTTAGTCAGAAAGACACCTAATACAATTCCATAAAAGTATTTCTTGTTGAAAACAATCAGGTGATTGAACATTTCTGATACCCGGAATTGCACATTCGTAAAGCCAAACGGCTGGATGATGGCAGAAACGGCAATATATAATGCTGCAAGAATTCCATTTCGGACGATCGTTCTTGTATTCATTTTTTTATCTCTCCTAGTTTTTTATCGTGGGATGGTTACGAACCACGTAAAGTATAAAAGTCAATTTTAAATTATATAGGATAAAAGACCTTATCACAATAGTGTTTTTTTAGAATAATAGTTGAAGGAGATTGACGCTATGGACATCAGGCGCTTTGATGCTAGAGATTCCGCTGCAGTATTACAATTATTCAAGGAAACGATTCTCTCAGTCAACCTGAGGGACTATACGAAGGAACAGTGCGAGGTTTGGGCAAATAGTTTTTCTGATATAGAAGCTTTAGAAGAGCGGCTTGATAAAAGCCTTACCTATATTGCAGAGTTTGACGGAAAAATCGTCGGTTTTGGAAATGTGAATGGCTTCGGGGAAATCGATCTTCTATATGTTCATAAAACCTTCCAGCGGCGTGGCATTGCTTCTGCGCTTTTAAGAAAGTTTGAAACCGATGCGAAATCGGATGGATTCTCAGAGCTAACGACAGAAGTCAGCATCACAGCCCGGCCATTTTTTGAGTCGATAGGATATCAAGTGGAAGCAAAGCAAGTCAAGATTGTAAGAGAGTGTGAGTTTATTAATTTTCGGATGAAGAAGGAGTTATTGTAAAAGGCTGAGAAGGAATTATATCCCTATTTGTTGAACTATTAGTAAATTTATAGTTTGGAGTTGAGTGTGTGCAAAGCGTTATAAATTACTACAATAGGTTCGATGAATGGGGCCGCCTGGACAGAGAACCGATAGAATTTCAAGTCAACTGGCATTATATAAAAAAATATCTTCCGAATACAGGGCACTTGCTCGATAATGGTGCAGGGCCAGGAAAGTACTCAATGGAGCTTGCTAAAGAAGGATACAAAGTTACCCTGACGGATTTAACACCCAGGTTAGTGGAAATTGCCAAAGCAAAAGCGGTTGAACTTAATTTAGGAGAACAATTTGAAGGGTTTTATACGGCTGATGCCACAGATTTAAATATGTTGCCAGATGGACATTTTGATGGAGCATTAATGCTCGGCCCTATGTATCATTTACAGGAAGAGAAAGACCGTGCTAAGGCACTTGAAGAATTAAACAGAGTGACAAAAACGGACGGCATAGTGTTTGTCGCCTTTATGCCAAGAATGAAACATATTTTTGCATCGCTAATGTCACCTGGCAATTGGATGCCTAATGATAATATGGATGCTATTTTGCAATTTTCAAAAACAGGTTGTTTTAACCATGCAGATGAAGGACGTTTTACGGGAGCTTACTATTTTAACATTGAAGACATCAATCCATTAATGGAAGCGCATGGCTTTGAAAATATAGAGTTATTAGGTTCCAATGTTGGCGCGATTTTGAGCAATGATCTCTGGACTTACTGGAGAGAAAAGGGTGAAAAAGAGGTTGAAGCAATCATGAATTTAATTAAGGAGAAAGCTGCTGACCCATCTATTCTAGGAGTCTCCTCACACCTGCTCTATATTGGCAGAAAAAGATAACCTTATAAAAGCAAAGAGGTTAAACGAAAAGAAGGAGCTAAAATTTTTAGCTCCTTCCTTTATATTAATTTATTTACTTATTAATCTTCATTTTCTTCATCTAATTCATCTTGCTCTTCCCCATCACTAGGGCCGTTATCTTGATCTACACCATCACCGCATGCTGTTAATCCACCAAAAATCATACTGAAAGCCATCCCGCCGGCCATTAGTTTCTTCTTCCAATCTGCCATCAATGTCAACTCCCTTAGTTAGGATATTTGTGTAGCTTAGTGAATATCTACCCAGGAATCTATTAAAACAAACTTAAAGATATTTATGATTTTTGGATTACATTGGCAAGCAAGAAATCTTCCTTGTTTTATTGGAATTTCACCGGGTAAATGAAAAGACCGCTGAAATTCAAGAACAAAAGATAATTAATCACTAAGGTTTGATGCAACAAGGCAGAAAATTGCCAGTGCAATGTTAAAACGCAGAGAACCAAAGGCAATATTCATATATAGAGAATAAGCAAGGCACACTAATTGTGTATTTTTTCAAGAGATAAAAAAGAAAGTATTTTTTATAAAGGAGCTGAAAGAAATGATGGGAATTTTCCAGAATCAAAAAAGCACTAAAAATGATGAAGAAGAACAAAGAGGCTTCGGAGAAAATGGCATGGTGGCAAGTGCTGTCCGTGAAGCAACTGAAGTGGGGGCAGAGGTGTTAAAACAAGGCGGAAACGCTATGGATGCACTTGTAGCTGTCCAATTTGCATTAAGTGTAGTTGAGATTTTTAACACAGGAATAGGTGCGAATGGGTTCATTATATATTATGACAATAACAAAAAAGAAACGAAAATTATTAGCGGGCATTCCAAAGCACCCAGCGCAGTAAAAAAAGATATGTTCATTCAAAAGGATGGCAGTGTGGTGCCTTATTTTCAAAGGTCAACCCATCCAACGGCAGTTGCTGTACCCGGTATTATGAAGGCGATGGATACGGCATTGAAGGAGTTTGGCACAATGCCGCTGGACAGGCTTATAGAACCAGCTGTCCAACTAGCAGAGAAGGGATTCCGTGTTAACTGGCAATGGGATCAAGCGATTGAAATCCTTAAAGTCCGTATGGGTGAAGAAGCAAAAGCCTTTTTTATCCCTGAAGGCATACCAAGGGTTGAAGGCGAATGGGTTACAAATGAAGATCTTGCCAAAACACTCCGAATTCTGCAGAAGGAAGGCATAAGAGCAATTTATGAAGGGGAAATCGGCGACGCCATTGTGGATACACTGCAAAAAATGGGTGGAATCATGACAAAAGAAGACTTGAGTAATTATCAAGTGAAAATCGAAAACCCTGTTACAGGGTCATATAAGGGTTATGATCTAGCAGCTCCGCCACCTCCAAGCGCTGGTGGTGTTACTTTGATTCAAATTCTTAAGATTCTCGAAGGCTTCAAACTAGAACAATATGAAATTTCTTCGTGGGAAAAATATTACTTGCTCGCTGAAACGATGAGGCTGGCATTTTCTGATAAGCTTGCCTACATGACGGATCCTGCCTTCGAAGATATTCCCGAGAAAGGACTGCTTGACCCTGAGTATATAAAGAAAAGGCAGAAGATGATCGATTGGATTTCCAGAAACGCGGATATAGACTGCGGCAATCCATGGGAATATCAGGGTGAGTCCAAAAGTAAGGGAGAGGTAAAGGCTTTCAAGACAGGAGGAGAGACAACACACTTTACAGCAGTGGACAAGTGGGGGAATGTAGCTGCTTGTACATCCTCTATCGAGCATGTAATGGGCTCGGGGATCATGGTCCCTGGCTGCGGATTCCTGCTGAATAATGACTTGACTGATTTTTACCCTGAACCGGGACATATTAATAGCATCGAAGCGAATAAATTCCCGGTCAGCACAAAAACCCCGACGATTATTTATAGAGATGGAAAGCCTTTCATGACGCTTGGCTCGCCAGGAGGTCCGACAATCATTGCCTCTGTAGCACAGACTTTAATAAATATTATTGATTATCATATGGACTTAAAAGATGCAATTGAAGAACCCCGGATATACAACAGTACTGGTCCTTTCATCTGGTGGGAGGAAGGGATGAAAGAAGATGCGAAGATCAAACTTGAAGACATGGGTTTTGAGTTTCTTGAGCGTGCGAAACCAATAGGAAATGTCCAGGCCATTCTCATAGATCAAGATCAAGGAAGACTATTTGGTGCTGCGGATTCAAGCAGACCAGGAGCCGCTATTGGGCTGTAAATAATTGGTCGTGTGGCAAGAAACGTTTAACCATCCTGAAGTTGAGGAAAGGAGAAGATAGAAGAGGATTGGAGGGATTCCTTTGGATACAATAGAAAGCTATCTCGAAAAGAAAATGCCTGAAATGAATAGCATGCTGGAACAACTCGTTAATATCGACAGCGGTTCCTATTATAAAGAAGGTGTCGATAAGATTGGCACGATTATCAGAGAAAAATTCGAAGAAATGGGCATGTATGTAAAGGTCCATCGTGAAACGGAATTCGGGGACCATCTTGAAATTAAATATCAGGAAGAAAGCGATCCGAAAATTATTATTATTGCACATATGGATACAGTGTTCCCTATCGGGGAGGCTGAAAAAAGACCATATAAAATTATTGGGGATAAAGCCTACGGACCTGGTGTCAGCGATGAGAAAGCGAGCCATGTGTCTGTACTGTATGCGATAAAGGCTTTAATGGAAAATGGGTCGGAGGCATGGAAGAATGTTCATCTGATTTTTAACAGTGATGAAGAAGTCGGTTCCCGCACATCAAAAGCTATTATAAAAGAGGCTGCTGAGGGTAAGGCGTTTTCGCTTGTTGTTGAATCCGGCAGACCCGGAGATGCGATTGTTACAGAAAGAAAGGGTATTGGCAGATTTATTTTTGATGTAAAAGGAAAGAGTGCCCATGCAGGGGTAGAACCAGAAAGAGGGAAAAGCGCGATCGAAGAGCTTGCCCATAAGATCATAAAGCTCCAAAATCTAAATGACCTCGAGCAAGGCTTATCTGTGAATGTAGGACTGATTCAAGGAGGTATTTCCTCTAACACGATAGCTCCTGAAGCACAGGCCCAGGTTGATGTTAGGGTCAAGAACATGAATCAGGCGAATGAGATTACAAGTAAAATCACAGAAATTGCAAACGATGAAGAGGTTAAGGGTACCACAACAGAACTAAGCGGCCGGATTGGCAGGCCGCCTATGGAAAAAGTCGAGGGTACAGAAAAATTATTGAATGTGATCAGGGCTGCAGGAGAGGAAATTGGAATGTCGATTCAAGAAGTGAGTACTGGCGGGGGGTCAGATGCTGCCTATACCTCTATTGAAGGAGTTCCTACGGTGGACGGAATGGGTCCATTAGGTGAATTTTCTCATAGTGAAACAGATGAGTATGTAGACTTAAAGACGTTTCCTAAGCGTACGGCTCTTCTGGCTAAAACCATCGAACGACTAAGTCGAATCTAAAGTTATAGATGTCCAATTACTCTATTAAAGCGCACCTTTGCAATTTCCCGGAATAGCAAAGGTGCGCTTTTTTTGCGGATACATACACTCAGGAGTTATACTTACTAAAAGTAATCTGTTTGTGAAGTGACAGAGTTTAAGAGCTTCCTGTCCTTATTGGTACATTGGGGCAGGCAGAAAAATAGGAGGGTTAAAGATGTTTCAACGAGATATAAAAGACCATTGGACTGTTCAATATGAAGAAAAGGATTTTCCACATGTCCAGGTGGGGCTCGTATTGAACCCGCAAAAATGGAGTGAATTGGATCCTTTTATTTTAATGGCAGAGGACTGGTTCAAGCGCGGTACTTTTTCTGATCACCCTCACCGCGGATTCCAGACAATCACTTATGTCATAGATGGGCGGCTTGAACATATCGATAATCATGGCGGCCATAGTGTCATTGAAGCAGGGGACATCCAGTACATGAATGCCGGGTCTGGAGCAAGGCATGCAGAAGAAGCTGTCGATGAGGATATCGCACATACTCTGCAGTTGTGGCTGAACCTGCCTAAAGATTTAAAGGGCACGACTACGTCTTATCAAAATGTTTATTCGGAAACAGCACCGGTTGTCGAGTTTGATGGTGGATCCCTTAAGGTATATTCCGGTGAAACGGCAGGAGCAAAAGGGCCATTAGAACCATTAGTGCCTTTTACATTATCAGAAATTCGCCTGTCAGAGGGAGCGGCTTTTTTATATGAACTTCCGGAAGACCATAACGCATTCATCTATGTACTTTCAGGAGAACTCGAGGCAGGCAGCAGCAAGACAAGCCTGAAGAAATCCTCAGCGGCAACCTTAACCTATAATGATTCAGGAATTAGTGCGAGTGAACTATCGCTGAAAGCTAATAAGCGTTCAAGGGTGCTGGTTTACTCCGGAAAACCAATCAAAGAAGAAGTGGTCGCCTACGGACCGTTCGTGATGAATTCTATGGAAGAAATCCGCCAGGCCTACCGAGATTACCAGGAAGGGAAATTCGGAGACGAAGCAAAGTAATTGTTTGCTAATTCCATTGCTGATTAACTATTTTTTTAAAATTTCTATTTCTTTTTCCATGTCGAAAAAGTAAGATAAAAGTAGAATTAAAAACCGATAATGGCAAACCCAGGGAAACCTGGGGACGCAAAGCTAAAGGGGCTAAAGTCATTTTGACAATGCCAGCCAGTTGCCGAAGATTCACATAGCGAATGCATGTGTGCTGTTCTTCGGACAGCACTTTTTTTACTTTTATCGACTTTAATTCGAAAAAAAAAGCGGGGGTATAGAAATGAAGAAAATGTTAGCTTCAGTAATTTTGACGGGAGTGCTTGCTTTTGGCAGTGCAGCATCAGCAGATGAGGTACTAGAAACTGTAGAGCCAGGTACTACGCCAGACGAATTTTTATTTACTTTTGATCAATTATTTGAGGAATTGAAGCTTTTAATAACGTTTGATGATGAGAAAGAAGCTCAGCTGTTGCTTGAGTTTGCAAGCGAGAGGCTTGCGGAAGCAACCGCGATGTCAGCTGATGAAAAAGCTGAGTACGTACAGAAAGCCTTTGAAGATTATTTAGAGGCTCTAGATGAAGCACAGGAGAAAGTCACTGAAGTTATTGTTGAAGAAAATACAGATTCAGATGGCGAGGAAGAATTAACTGAGGAGCTTGAGAAAGTTTCCGAAGTTGAAGAGGAGCTTGCTGAGGAGCTGGATGAAGAGTTAAAAGAACAGGTTGAAGAAGCAACGGAAGAAGCGAAGATAGTTGCCAATGTAGTAAAGGACCTGGATCTCGAAATAGTTTCCCAGCTTCGTGAACAGGAACTAGGCTACGGACAGATTGCCCAGATTTTCTGGCTTGCTGAAGCAGCTGGAAAAACGGTTGAGGAAATCGCAGCATTATATACTGAAGAAAAGGTTGGATTTGGGCAGGCGGCTAAGCAACTTGGTGTCCACCCATCCCAAATGAAAGGTCTTGCGTCAGGCAAAAAGAAAGCTGCTGAAGAGGAAGAAGAAGCAGAGACAGTTGAAGATACTGGTGAAGCAGAAAGTACTGAGGATGATGGTGAAACTAATACAGTGCCAGCAGAAGAAACTGATACTGAAGATGACACGACAGAATCGGCTTCAGCAGAACAATCAACTGTACAACAAGCAGGTACCGCTACAGTTAAAAGTGCAGAGAAAAAGTCCACCGTTCAGCCGGCTGTAACGAAAGCGCAAGAAAAGAAAGCTGAAGCCATAAAAAAAGCTCAAGAAAAGCAAACAGAGGCTGCTAAAAAAGCTGAAGAACAAAAACATGAAGCTGCTAAGAAGGTTGAAGAGAAGAAAGAAGAAGCTAAAAAGGAAGAAGCAAAGCAAAATAAAGAAAAGCAAGAAGACGATAATGATGAGGAGGACGGCGGCGAAGAGGATTCAAAAGAAGGCAATGGCAAAAAAGACGGTAAGTAAGATTTTGTGAGTTAACCCTGTTATATTGGGGGAACGGCTCCTCAATGGTGTTTGTAAACCCAAACCAGAACCCTTTTAATTGACTAAATTCAGGCTCTAATGTATTATAAATGTATACATTTTAATAGTTCTCCTAAAGGGGAGTAGCTTTTACAGCAGAGTCGTCATTACGGAGATTTCTCCCGGCTTTGTTGGCAACATTCGTTGTTAGCAAGACCTTTGCCATACATGGTGAAGGTCTTTATTTGTTTTCAAAACCTTCACCGCAGCTGGTGAAGGTTTTTTTATTCAGGATAAGGCATTTTTGACTCGCGCAACATAAATTTTAGTAATGGAGTGTGAATGGAATGAAGAAAAAGCAACTTAGTTTTGATCAATTGGTGAAAAAGAACAGGGAAGAGCTTTTAACGGACCAGCGTTTGCTCGAAAAGATCGAAAAACGGATTGACGAGAAATACGCAAATCGAAAAAAGTAATCACTAAATATAAATGGAGGATCATGATGCTATTAAGGAAGTATATGTCATTGCTTGGTGTGGGATCGGCCCAGATTGACCTCATTTTGGAGAAGGACGTATTAAAGCCGGGAGAATCAGTGAATGGGCAATTTTTAATCAAGGGCGGCACAATTGACCAGCAACTGCAGGAAATTGAATGCTCACTTGTGATGGTTGATGAAAAGACCGGTTTGGAAAAGTTTATAGATACTGTAACAATCGCGATCCAAACAAGGATTCAGTCTGAAGGGGACGACAAAGTTCCTTTTTCCTTCCAGCTGCCTGTGGATGTGCCAGTTTCGAGCAAGAAAATCTCTTATCATTTTAAGACGAAGCTTACTTTTGAAAAAGGTGTAGAAAGCTGGGACGAAGACATGATCAAGGTGGTGAGTGGTTGAAGATTAAAAGAAAGGAGAGAAGCCCATTGTATCAATACGACGAATTAGCCAAAAGTGTAGTTTATACTTCTAAAGGTTCCAAAGTGGTATTGGCAGAGAAAGGTGCCGATTTGCAGCTGATTGGAGAGGGCAGAAGTGCCTTTGCATTCCGAATCCGCGGGACCGACTTAGTATTGAAGGTCTTCTTTCCACAATTTGAAATGATAGCCGCTGAAGAAGCAGAAATCTATATACAACTAAAGGGCAATCCCTTTTTCCCGTCTATGCATGAATCAGGCAGCAATTATCTTGTCATAGATTATGTCCAGGGCACCACGCTGTTCAATTGCCTGGTAAAAGGGATTCCAATCGCGGCAGGGCATATAAAGGAAGTTGATGACGCTCTGCAGCTTGCCCGTGAAAAAGGCTTGAATCCGTCCGATATCCATTTAAGGAACATCATCATCACTCCGGAAGGAAAAGTACGACTGATTGACGTGGCTCGCTTCCGGCAGACGAAGAAGTGCTCCCAGTGGGAGGACCTTAAGATGGCTTTCGAGAAATTTTACAGGCACGAACGCTTTCCTAAAAAAGTGCCTGTGCATGTCATGAATTTAATTGCATTCTTTTATAAAAAAGGACTGCTTCCATCATTTGATTGAGAAAGGAGACAATCATTTGGTGGAAGCAGTCATACTATTTTTAACAGCCTTACGAAATGGACAAGGCTTTTTGATACATAAATTACCAATAGTAAATTCGGTTCCAGTCTTATTTGCTTTTTAAATTTATCGGTATAATGATTAGAGAATATAGGATAGAAAGTGATGAACGTGAAGCTGAACATTAATGATATCCTCTCGAAAAGTATCCTGACTCCTGGAAGGGGCTTGCTGAATGAATACTCGCATTCGCTGAATCCCTATGCAGGATGTGTTTTTGGATGCAGTTATTGCTATGTCAGGCAGCTTCCGGTTTCACTTTTTCGGGACGAAGAATGGGGAACATGGGTCGATATAAAGACAAACGCGGCTGAATTGCTGCGCAAAGAGTTAATAAAAGCAAAGAGAAAAGGTCCTGTTACAATTTTTATGTCATCAGCTACGGATCCTTACCAGCCGATTGAGGCGAAAACAATGCTTACAAGAAGCCTCCTTGAGGTGATGCTTGAGGAACAGCCGGACTTCCTGTTCGTGCAGACAAGGTCACCGCTAGTAACCCGTGATCTTGAGCTGTTTCAACAGTTTGGGAACAAAATAAGGGTGTCGATGACAATCGAAACTGACAAGGAAGAGGTTCGAAAAGCCTTTGCCCCAACTTCCCCGCCTATTCCCGCACGAATGAACGCCCTGAGAGAAATAACTGAAGCCGGCATTCTGACCCAAGCGACAATCTCCCCGCTTTTGCCATGTTCACGCGAATTTCCGAAAAAGCTTAAAAACTTAGCGAGCAGAGTTACGCTTGACGATTTTTGGATGGGTGATGGAAGCGGCGGCAAACGGACTGAGAAATTAGGAATTTCCAGGATTTTTGATCAGCTAGGAATGGAAAAATGGTACAACCCTACAGCCCATAAGGTAGTTTTGAATATGCTGAAGGATGAATTTGGGGACGAGACTGAGGTGCTGGTGTCTCAAAAAGGTTTCGGTCCAGGTGCATGAATTTACTAGCAGCTAAGTGAATTTTTACCTGTACAGTATTAAAAACTTGTCCTGTTTTCTTCTCCTGCGTTATGATGGATTATAACAGTGAATTTTGGAATTATACGTTTCAAATAATATAGATAAAAGAAAGTCGTCATTGGACGCTTGGAGGAATATAAATGACCAATACATTACAAACCTTAGGGGAAGCTATTGTTAAAAGAAAACACCAAATTGCCAAAGTTGTCCATGAAGACAGATACGATGAAGCGATTTTAACTGAAGCACAAAAACATGAATTAAAGAAAATAGAACAGCAGATTCTAGAAGTGCGCGCTAATTTTATTGGTTTATTTGGTGAGGCATTAATCGAGCATGACGATCAAGAAAAGGCATTTGAAAAGATTACAAATTGGGGAAAAGAAACTGGTGAATACATTTATAAGCTAGGCGCTTCTTTGGATGAAGCCTTAAAAGATACTAGTTTTTATCGTGAGCATATTTGGAATGCCATCAAAGAGGAAGCAAAGGATATGTCAGCATCGACTATCTTTGAAGTTCTGAATGTAATAGATCCGTTAATGGACCATGCAATCTACAGTTTCAGTCTTACATTTGTAGACTCTCATCAAAAGAGTCTTGAAAACGCAAAGACAGCCTTACTTGAACTGTCTGTACCGGTTGTTCCATTACTGCCGGGCGTCGGTGTACTGCCGCTTGTCGGCAACGTAGACACTGAAAGAGCCCAGTTGCTGATGGAAGAAACACTTGAGCAATCTGTAAGGCTAAAGCTTACTCACCTTATTTTTGATGTATCAGGTGTAATGATCGTCGATACGATGGTTGCAGACCAGCTCTTCAAAGTCATCAACGCCCTATCTTTAGTAGGCGTTAAAACAATAATGACCGGAATCCGTCCGGAGGTTGCCCATACAATGGTTACCCTTGGCCTGAATCTAGAAGGTATTACAGTAAAATCAAACCTGCACCAAGCATTCAAAGAAATCCAGACATTGCAAAATGCATAAAACACAAAAGCTGCTTCGGCAGCTATTTTTTTTGCTCTAAAAGAGGAGTTTTACCACAGAAAGAGAATTTGATAAATAATCTATTAGCAAAGCGATGATTTCTATGATGAAAAAAATTCATATTATCGGGTCGGTAGGAAGCGGCAAGACCACATTAGCCAGGAACCTTTCAGCCAATCTTAAGCTTCCTCACTATGAGCTTGATAATGTTGTGTGGAAGAGATGTCAGACTAGTGATGTCAGACGAAGCGAAAAAGAAAGAGATCAATTTTTGCAGAGTCTGATAAATTCTGATGCGTGGATCATTGAGGGTGTCCATTATGAATGGGTTCAAGCCAGCTTTGAAAATGCAGATGTCATCCTTCTTTTGGATTCTCCCTATAGGATAAGGACATTCAGGATCATTAAAAGGTTCATTTTACAAAAGCTTGGGATTGAAAAATCCAATTATAAACCCACATTCACCATGTTCCGGAAGATGTTTGTATGGAACCGCGACTTTGAGGATAAAAACAGGCAGGAAATAATGACTCTTCTTAGCGAGTTTGGTGATAAAGTGATTATCATAACCGATAACACTGAAATTGAAAAAATTTATAAAATGGGGGCATAGTCATGGCTGAACTATCAATACGCAAAGCGAATGAAACAGATATACCTCAATTATACGATCTGATGGTCCAATACATCGTCGGCTTTTATCAAAAGCCACAACCTAATGAAGGGAATTTAAAAGATTTAATCCGGCACCTGATTGCTCATACCGAGACAGGATTGCAATTTGTGGCAGAAAAAGAAGGGGAGCTAGTTGGCTTCGCCACATTGTATTTCACTTTCAGCACGCTGCAGGTGAAAAAGGCAGCCATCTTGAACGACTTATTTGTTGCTGCTGAGGCAAGAGGTTATAAGGTTGGCGAGCAGTTGTTTGAAACATGCCTTTCATATATCAGAGAGAATGATTTTGCTTATATGACATGGGAAACGGCTCGCGATAATTTAGTTGCTCAAGGTCTCTATAATAAAATGGGCGGCAAGCAATCGGAGTGGATTGTGTATGAAATCGAGTAACATTTATCTTTTTCTAAGTTTGAAAATATGAATAGGAAACTGATAATTAAGCTTATGTGAAGTACATACGGTTTCTCTGGAATTTAGATTCGACCAAGTGAGTTATAGGTAAAAAAATTGCAACAGATGCTATGTAAAAGAATTTAACAGCAAAAAAGGACCAAGTTTATTGGTCCTTTGCTGATTAAATGAACTTCACTATATCCTCAATTGGAAGGCGTGTTGTTTTATGAGCAGGAACTGCTGCTTTGCCTAATGCAATCAGTACTACTGGCATATAACGCTCGTCCACATTGAATTTTTCAATGAACTGCTGCTTGTTGAAGCCGCCCATTGGGACTGTGTCATAGCCTCTGGCTTTCGCAATCAGCATAAGCTGCATGGAGACAAGTCCGGCGTCAAAGGAAGCGATATTGGCTCTCGTTTCAACTGGAGCAGCTGGATAAAGTTTGTTAGTGCCCTCAATCATCATTTTCATGGTTGCTTCGTCCATGTAGCCTGCTTCATATGAGCCGCGATAAACCTTTTCCCCATTTTTATACATTTCCTTGTCGCCGAGCACAGCAATTACAGCGGATGCTGTTTCTGCCTGCTCCTGATTGTTTGCGATTGACCTTAGTTCCCTTTTCGTTTCCGGATCCTGGATCACGATGAACTTCCAGGGCTGCAGGTTGCTTGAAGAAGGGGCCAAAGTGGCTTCTTTTAATATATCTAAAATTTCTTCCTGTGAAATCGTAAAGCCAGGATCATATTTTCTGACAGAACGGCGCTCACGGATTACCGTAGATAAGCTTGTCTCTGATGCATTCATTCTCTGTTCCTCCAAACCTATAGTTAACTTACTTTTAGTAAGCATTATATAGGTTACTCTTAGTAAGTGGGGAAGTCAACCAAGTTGGCTTACACTGACTGTGCCAATATATGGCCAAACGAGAGGGTAATGTCTTTAAATTCCTTGGAGATGAAATATACAATAAGATTGAGGGGGGTTATTATGAGCAAGAACCTATTGGCCATTTCCATTTTCGTCCTTAGCTTGGCACTCTTGTATAATGGGTATCAGTTGGGGAAAGAACATGTGGGAGAGAAAATTCCCGAACAAAATGAGATACCAGGTAAAGGGCTTATGACAATGGAAGAGACAGCAAAATATTTAAGCCTTAATGAGCAGCAATTTGTAGACTTAATAAATGTCCAGCAAAAAGAAAGGGAGCCGCTCGAAAGCTTTGATACATATAGGTTCATTCCCTTTATTGAAATTAAGGAGGAAAAACTCTTTAATAGAGTCCAGTTAGATGAATGGATTAAACACAATTCGATGATATGGGAAAAGTGGAACGAATGAATCATCATGAAATGAGGAATAAGAATGAAGTCGGAAAAACAAAAAATGCTTGATGGAGAGCTTTATAATGCGGCTGACCCGGAATTGGTGAAGGAACGGGAAAATGGCCGCAGGCTGACGAGGCTATACAATCAAACAACAGAAACGGAATATGAAAACCGTACAAGGATTTTAAAGGAGCTTTTTGGATCGACAGGTGAGCAGTTTTTCATCGAGCCAGCCTTCAGGTGTGATTACGGCTACAACATCCATATTGGCGAAAACTTTTATGCTAATTTTGATTGTGTGATTTTGGATGTATGTGAGGTGCGAATCGGGGAGAATTGCTTCATGGCGCCAGGCGTCCACATCTACACAGCTGCGCATCCAATCCATCCTCAGGAGCGTATTGCAGGACCGGAATTTGGAAAATCAGTGACAATAGGAGATAATTGCTGGATCGGCGGCAGGGCCGTCATCAATCCAGGAGTGACGATCGGCAATAATGTGGTCGTAGCTTCGGGTGCGGTCGTTACGAAGGATGTGCGTGACAATGTGGTTGTAGGCGGGAATCCAGCCAGAATCATAAAAGAAATAGAGTTATAACTGAAAGGTGCCCGGGAATCGAGGCACCCTTATTATTTAGTTTTTTCTACAAGAATCTCATACCATTCCTTCGTTTGCTCAGGGTTCTTGCTGTTGATAAAAATCTTTTTGCCGTCCGCTTCTATATATAAATAAGGGGACGAGCCTTTGTGGATGAACAGCAGGCTGCTTCCGTACGATTGTACCTTGAATTGGCCCTTCGACATCGTCGCAAGCCCGAACCCGTTTTGTTTCAAAACCACCTCAGGCATTTCCTCCAAAAGTTGAACCGTCTGAATCTCAGAATAATTCCATTCATCGCCATACATACCGGTGATTTCAAAAGAGTCCTGATGTTCCTTTAATTCAAAGTCCTGGTACCCAAGGTAGAACAGGACGCCACTAAACCCGACTGTGCCAATTGCAATAATTGAGCTAATGATATAGCTTCGGTTCCTTTTCTCCTTTAACTCATATTTAGACAAGTAAATGAGTCCGCCGAGCAAAAAGACAATCATGAACCCGAACTGGACATCGATGGAATATTCGAAAGCTGTAAAGCTCAATGGCAGCAAGATCCCCATTCCCACGGCAGTCGCAAGCATCAGCTTTCCGACTCTTTGCGGATATCCATTTTCGATCAATCTCTCCTGTACTTCCTTCGATCTGCCGTTAAAATTGGAAATCAGCCAGTACCATTGTTTTTTTACTATGGCCCATCCGAAGAAAAGAAACATGAAGATAAGAAATAATTGCACCCCGATTAAGAATCCCATAAGATCACTCCCTTAAATAAACCCTCTTATAATTACTACGGATTATCTGCTAAACAGGATTCACTTTTCATAAAATCACTTAGGAAGGAAAAAAAGCCAAGGCTGTGGAATGTTTAAATGGAAAACAAAGTAAATGACAACGAGGAGTGGATTCATTGAAATTTTTAAGGGATTGGACTGCATTTGAAAAGAGCTGGCTGCTTCTTTTCACAGCGGTCAATATCTATTTGTTTTTTGCCTGGCAGGATTCTCTTTTAGGACTAATTTCTTCAATTACAGGGATGCTTTGTGTTGTTCTCGTTGCAAAAGGGAAAATATCAAACTACTACTTTGGAATTATTCAAACGTCTACATATGCCTATATTGCTTACACATATGGTCTGTATGGCGAGGCGATGCTGAACGGACTGTTTTATTTTCCTGTCCAGTTCATCGGGATTTACATGTGGAGAAAGAATCAAATCAAGGGCAGTGAAAGTGTCAAAGGTGAAGACATTCCTGTTCAGCGCCTCACCAAAGAGGGGTGGGTCAAAATGCTTGTCATAGTAGCAATCTCGATTGTCGCATACAGCTTCTTCTTGAAATTCCTGGGGGGCAAGAGTGTCTGGATTGACTCGGCGACGAATGTGCTGTCGATTTCAGCTCAAATTTTAATGTTGAAACGATTTGCTGAACAATGGGCATTATGGATATCAGTCAATGTCCTGTCAATTATTCTATGGATCGGCGCATTGGTATCAACGGGCGGAAACGACATCTCGATGCTAGTCATGTGGTCCGCGTTCCTGGTGAATTCAATCTACGGCTATATCAACTGGACCAGAATGTCCAAACGCCAAGATTTGGAGGCAGCTGCATGACGATCGGAAAGGTAGGAATGTATGGGGGCAAATTCGTCCCTGTCCATTTGGGTCATGTGTACGCAATGATTAAAGCAAGTACCATGGTCGAAGAGCTTCACGTAATCGTTTCGTATGATACCGAGCATGAGAAAAACGAAATTTTCAAAAACTCGAAAGTCCCTAACATTCCATACAAAATGCGCGTTCGATGGTGGTCCCAGTTGACTAAGGATTTGCCACATGTACATGTTCATGTGATAGAAGAAATACAGACTGGGCACTTTTCTGACTGGGAAAAGGGGGCTGAGGCTATTAAGAAAGCGATCAGCAAAGAAATTGATGTAGTCTTCAGTTCTGAAAATCGATACAGTGATTATTTTAACGTGCTATATCCAAATGCAAAGCATGTGGTGATTGACGCTGACCGGGAGAAGTATCCTATTTCAGCGACAGCGATCAGGACAGAAGGAGCCATCAAACATTGGGAAATGCTGCCCAAGGTTGTCCAACCCTTCTTTGTAAAAAAAGTCGTCATTGTCGGAACAGAAAGCTGTGGAAAATCCACGCTTGTCCAGAATCTTGCTGCCCTTTACAACACGACATACGTAGAAGAGATCGGGCGGATCTATTATGAAAGACTGGGAGACTGCGAAACTATCACTTTGCCAACAGATTTTCCGGAAATCGCGATCGAACACAAATACCGTGAAAAGCAGCAGTTAGAGAAGGCGAATAAAGTGTTGTTTGTTGATACGGAGGCAACGGTCACCCAATATTTCTCGATGCTTTATGTAAATGAACACCAGTCTGTATTGGACCAGCTCGCTTCGATACAGGATTATGATTTATGGCTGTTTCTCGAACCAGATGTCGAATGGGTAGATGATGGTACCAGAAGCTTTGGAGAGCAATCTGTACGAGAAGCGAACAATGCAGCTCTGAAAAGATTGTTGCTGGAACAAGGAATAGCTTATGAGATTATCAAAGGGGATTATGAAGAACGGTTGAGCAGGGCCATTGTGCTTGTGGATAAGCTGTTAACATAGGAACATGTTAATTTACTATACTAATCTTACTGATTTTGAAAACTGACAATTTCATTTTGAAAAATTAAAAAAACTGCCTGTTTCTTGCAGGCAGCTTACTTCTCGTGTTATTAGCTGGCATTTTGCTCAGTATCAGCCATTGCGCGTAAATTACGTGACTTGATGAAGAAGATGGCAGTCATCATGATTGATAAGGCTCCGAACATGACGCTCATATTCTGAAGGCCGACTGCGTCCAGCAAGAATCCGGTCATGAGCAGGACAACCTGGAAGAAGACCCTGTCCATCATATTCCGGAAAGAAAAGAACCGTCCATGATAGTCTTTGGGAACTCTAGTCTGGAAAATCGTTGCCGCTGTAGGAAAAAAGCAACCAACTGAAAATCCAAAGACAAGGAAGGCAATAATCGTTAACGCTGGTACATTTGCAAAATATAGCAAGAGCTGTGACAAACCAATCAGGAGCGAGCTAGAAAACAAAATCTTATAAGGCGAAAATTTATAGCTGATGCGTTTGATTAGAAATGCGCCGCTCATAAACGCGATGCCCTCTGCTGTGTAAATCCAGCCCTTGATTGCGGAACTATCCTGAAGTTCACTGATGTTGATGACCACCAAATTAAATCCACCTATAAACAGGAGCGGAATTAATACAAGGATTAAGGTCATCATCACGATAGGCAACTTGATAATAACAGGGAATAAGTCCTTGAACCCTTGTTTTTGCACACCGGCTTTTGCTGGCTTAACTTTCTTTTGTTCGTCAAACTGTAAAAACCATGTTAAGCCAAACAAAATGAGATAGGCAGCAAGTGATAATACATAAACCATGTTTAAAGGGATAGCAACTAGCAGAATCCCGGCTACAGCGGTGCCGATGACCCGGGAAAGTGTAGAAACATTCATATGGACGCCATTAAGCTGAAGCAAATCATTCTCTTCGACCACAAGCGGAATCGCGGCCTGAAGCGCCGGGAAGTAAAAAGCGGCAGATATCTGCAAGAGGACGAGGAAGACGAGCATCCACCATACCGATCCAGTATGTATGGCGATGAGCATGAAAATAACGCTCACTGCCCGGACGAAACCGGAAATAAGCATGACCGCCTTTTTGCTATACTGGTCCGTGAGCCTTCCTGCGATTGGCCCTACCACAATACCGGCGAGCAATCCTGCTGCAAGCAGCAGCGATTTTAAAAAGTCAGACGGGATTTTTTCCTGCATAAATTCTAGGTTGCCGATTATCCCCAACCATAGCCCGAGACCGGCAATAAACTCCCCAGTCAATAAAATCCAAACATTCTTATTTCTCCACATACGATATAAGCCTCTCGGTTTCATAAATTTGTGTGTGTAACTTACATACTACAATTATCGGATAATAATAAAACTTCGTAAAGCTAAATATTTCTGGATAACCCTCTTATTTAATAACTGTTTTTTCACGAAAAGAGATACGGCTTATGAAATTTATACCACTTAAAATAACATTTTCCATTCTTTTGGCCGAGTTTTCACTTTGGATTTCAGGGAATTTATAAGTGGATATGGCTGAAAGTGAGGTGAAGTAAATTAAATGCCAGCAAGCGTTCATAAAAAAATAGGAGTGAAGATTTTTGAAGAAGTACATAAAAAGCCTGGCAGCTGCAGCAATGCTGCTTCTTGCACTGAGTATTTCCCAGCCTGAAGCACAGGCAGCACAAATGGTAAGAATGGGGTCAACTGGCTCAGACGTTACATATATTCAATCGGTTTTAAAGAAGCTAGGGTATTTCCCTGCTGAAACAACTGGTTACTATGGACCTGTAACAAGTAACACAGTTAAGCAGTTTCAACAGGATTTTGGGCTCGAAATGACCGGAGAGATCGGGCCAAAGACGTCTAGATTGATAAACGATATTGAGATGATGGCCCATGTTGTGTACGGTGAATCCAGGGGTGAAGTTTACCATGGACAAGTTGCCGTCGCAGCTGTAATTTTAAATCGGGTTGAATCAAATGATTTTCCCGATACAGTTTATGATGTTATCTTTCAGCGAAATGCTTTTACAGCCGTGAATGATGGCCAATATAATCTTAAACCGGATTATAACGCCTTTCACGCCGTAAAGGACGCTTTGCTCGGCTGGGATCCTACTTATGGCTCGGTCTATTATTATAATCCTAAGCTTGCAACTGACCAGTGGATTTTTACACGGACAGTCACGAAACAGATCGGCAATCATCATTTTGCATATTAAACCTTGTATGGCATCGATTCTTAAAGGGATCGGTGCTTTTTACATTTAAAAGGAAATATAAGGACAAACTAACCACATTATTGAGGGAGAAATAGAAGGGGTGAGCGGCATGAAAAAGAATGAAAAGGACTTCAAGCTAAGCTATGAGTCTGACGGGAAAATGGATGAAAAGAAAGATGAAGGGAAGAAAAAGGATAAAAGCGCTAACTTTTTTAATACAACACCGGATAGTGAGTAGCGGTGGGAAAGGAGCAGGAAGATGGCTGAAGAACAGATTGTGCAGGCAACAGAAAATGATTTGCCTGTTATCGGTGAGATGTTTGGAGAGTGTAAGGAATATCTTGAAACTCGAGGGATTTTACAATGGGACGAGAAATATCCTAACCATGAATATTTTGTAAATGCAATGAAGGGTGAGGAATTGTTTATCTTAAAAAAAGGTGTCGATACTCTTGGAGCAATGGTCCTCGATGAGTGGCAGACTCCAGAATGGGAAGGTGCAAATTGGACTGAGATTGACGGAAAGCCGCTGATCCTCCATTCGTTTTGTGTCGATCCCTCTGCTCAGGGAGGCGGCTATGGGAGCAAGATGCTCCAGTTTGCCGAGGATTTTGCAAAGGATAATGGATATGCAGCCCTGCGCCTAGATACATACTCAGGAAATGAGGGAGCAGTCAGATTTTACGAGAAAAGAGATTATCAGAATACAGGAGAAGTGATGTTGTCAGGAAAGCCAGTAGGACATGAAAAATACGTTTGTTTTGAGAAGTTATTTTGATTTGAACGGAAACCCTGTCATCTAATCTGGAAGCCAGGGTTTCTTTGTTTATAGTTTTACAATGACTTCGGTTCCATCATGTAATTTAGCATCTACAAGGACCATTCCTTTGTAATTGCCTAGATCACGGATAATTTCGTGCATTAGCTGCTTGTTTAAAACGACCTTAAAAAGCTCTGCGGGAACAGTTTTATGCTTAAGGTCCTGGTTAGCCCATTTGTGCAGCTGGCTGTGGAATTTATTTGATGTAAGAATTAAACTAGCAGCTTTTAAGATTGTGTAAGGAACAGGGAGGTAAAAAGATATATTCTTTGAGGTTTTAACTTTTACTTTTATCATGGCAATTTATTCGATTGTAACTTTAACGGTATCGCCGTTTGCGGATTGTATATCAACAATATTGCCATCCAGTTCATTTTCAATGGCATCAATCAGCAGATTAATATCAAGATCCTTAACATATTGCTGTGATTGAGGAATACTTGCTGCGATGCTATGCCCAGTTTTCAGGATTGCTTTCACAAGCTTGATCGGCACATTTACGTTTACATTGTCATTTTCCTTGGATACTACACGGATTTTCAATGTCTTATCTAAGTATTTATTCAGTTTTTTAGGCTCCAAGTCAGCTCCCTTTTCTTTTAGAACAGAAAGCAACTCTGCTCCTTTTTCAGAATCGATTTTTCCTTCCTGGATCATCGTTAAAACTTTTGTGATTTCTTCCTTCATTCTGACTCCTCCTTATTCACCTTTTAAAAGTTTGATTGCGTCTTCAGGAGAAATTTCTCCTTTTTCCAGCATGGTAACGATTCTCTTTTCATCTAGCTCATTTTTCTTTTGGGTATCATAACCAAGGGAAGTGATAATATCGTTCAGCTTTCCGCGAACAGTTGGATAGGAGACTCCGAGCTCTTTTTCAACTTCTTTAATATTTCCACGGGATACCAGGAAGATTTCTACGAACTGAAGCTGTTCCTTCGTTAATGAAGCGAGCTTTGAGAGCTCAAATTCATTTTCAATAGTCGTTTCACAATGATTACATTTTAGTTTGGTGATTTTCAAGGTTCGAGTGCATACCGGACAATTTGTGATAACAGGATAAGCCATAACTGCCTCCTTTCGTGTTATTTAAATTCATTTTATGGGCATTGAATCAAAAAGTAAATATTTATTTTAAAATATATTAAATAAATTAACTTATGTATTAACTTTTTTAATTTTGATATTAACTTCTTTGTATTTGGGATAAAAAAACCTGTCCTTCGTCATATATCGATTTAAAGGGTTTTGTTTTCGGATGTTTTCTTATTAAAACACAAAGGGATGGACGTATGAATTGGCATACGTCTTTTTCTTTATTAAGGTTCTTACAGAATTTCATTAACTCTGACATAGCAACTGACATCCTTATTATAAAGGACAATAAGCATTGTACAATTTAAAAAAAGGGTCCCGTTTTGAGTACTAGTTTATTGATCTTTATAAGCTGGTCGATAAAAAGCTGCTGATACACTCATCTAGGATCAAGAGGGCCGCGATTATCGGTTTGGGAATTAGGTTAAGCACCCGATCTGATAAATAAACGGAAAAATTCCGCTTAAATAGTAATTACTTTTAAAAAAGACTTAAATAGACGGAGATATTCCGCCTATTGTTTTAAAAAAATCATAAATGGGCGATTTTGCTTTGCATAATCGGAAAAACTCCCCTTATTTTCCCCTGAAACGAGCTCCTTTCTGCATTTAACCGGAAAATCTCCGCTAATTTTTTCTTTTACTGGTTACTCAATTCATATTCAAAGATCCAAGAGAACCTCATTTTTCTGCATTTCGGTGAACCGTATCACAAGGAAATGAGGTTTAATATAAATAAGGTTTTTGTACTCCTAATGAAGAAACTCGCCAATTACTATGGCGAGTTTGACTTTTTTATATACCAATAACGATGACAATACGACTGTCATTTTGGCACGTAATTTAAGAAACGCACCTCAAAACGGAACCCTTTAATAAGGGTTGTTTTTAGTTACGTGGATCGACGTAATCCGGATAGTCTGTAATAATGCCGTCTACCTTCATGTCGATCAGGAATTGTGCTGCTTCAGGGCTGCGGACAGTCCAGGATTGAATTTCCATGCCTAGATTATGGACTTTATCAACTAATTCCTTGGAAACAAGGCCGTAGCTTGGATTGAAATAGTCAGCATACGCAGCGAATTCCTGCAATGCTGCACCGGTCACATGAAGCTTAGAAGAAGTCAGGACGCCAATCGGAACCTCAGGCAGAAGACTGTCCATCTTTTTCATCGATCCAAAGTTAAAAGATTGAAGGATAATCTTATTATTTTGCGGCTTATCGAGATTCCGTTCCTTCAGTTCTTCTGCCACAGCTTCCTCAATTCCTGGATAAAGCTCAGGAGCTTTTAATTCTATTAAAATACCGATTTTTCCGTGGTAGCGGTCGAGCACTTCGTCAAAAGTAGGGATTTTTTCACCAGCAAACTGCTCACCTTTGAAGCTTCCAGCATCAAGACTTCTTAGCTGCTCTAAGGTCAGGTCACCAACCTTCCCTGTGCCATCCGTTGTTCGATCGACTGTAGTATCATGGATGACGACCAATTGGCCATCCTTGCTTCTCTGGACGTCAATTTCAATGTAATCAGCTTTCATTTCAAGTCCTTTGTCAAATGCAGCAATGGTGTTTTCCGGTGCATACCCTGCTGCTCCGCGATGAGCAACAGTGTCGAACTGCCTTAATTCACCAGTAGTAGGCTCCGCAGCAAACGCTTGTTGAAAAGGGTTTAGCAAAAAAGTTAAAGCAAGTCCTGTTCCGATTAAAGTTTTTTTCATTTCTCCATCTCCTCTGCATGTTTTATGTAACACTGCTAGATTAACGAAGAAATGTTTAGCGCGTATTTCACTTATGTTGAGCCAGAGTTATAGATTATTAAAAAATACTGGTCATTTTTGCTTACTTTTCTTTACAATAATTGAGGTTTAAATCCCGCATTTAAATCTCAATCCGCATAAACTTGCTGACATCCTTGAATCCCAGTTTTTCATATAGGCGCATTGCTTTCTCGTTAAAAGAAAAGACATTCAGGCGGACATCGTCATATCCGATGTGTTTGAATTCCACCAGGCTTTGCTCGAGCAACGCCTTCGCAACACCATTCTTCCTGAACTCCTGCTTTACATACACATCACTGATCCAGCCGATTTCCTTATGCGTAAACCAATCCACGCTCCGATCCACCAATACCCAGCCAATCAAAGAATCATTAGTGCGCGCAACAAGAAAATAAGCTCCATGATCTAAAGAGTCCTTATATGACGCAATCATATTCTCCTTATTGTTATCATCATTAATCCCAGTCGCCTCAGCCCTGTTGATGCCAGCAAGACTGAAGATTTCAGCCAGTTCATGTTCCGTTGCTTTGCCGTATTCTACTTCCACAGAATCACCTGCTCATTTATAAGAATAGTAAAAAAAAATATAACATTAAAAGTTAAGAATCTATATATCTATCCTTAACTATAGTACAATTTTTATACAAAGACTTTTTTTTAATACTCTGATTTTTACTTAAGAAAAGAGGCTAACAAAATGAAAATCCTAATCTCCGGCTTTGAGCCGTTTGGGAAGATGAGTATCAACCCTACCGAGGAATTATTAAAGGAAGCGGTAAGTTTTGATATAGAGAACGTTGAGATTTCAACGGTTTTGCTGCCAGTTAATTATGATGAGTGCGCGGAGGAATTGATTGCGAAGATTGAGGAGGTCAATCCTGATGTAGTGATTTCATGCGGGCTGGCGGCGGGCAGGACGGCGATCACTCCTGAGCGGATTGGCATCAATATTAAGGATACTGGGTCAGGAGATCCATATCCTGATAATAGGGGCATTATTCCCACGGATGAATTGATCGACAAGGATGGTCCTGATGGTTTATTCTCGACACTGCCAAACAGACTGATTGAAGAGAATCTAAAGGCTCAGCATATTCCAGCTGCAATTTCTAATAGTGCTGGAACGTTCATCTGCAATAATACGCTGTATGTTGTACTGAATTATATCCAGAAAAATAATCTGCCGATTAAAGCTGGTTTTATCCATTTTCCTGCATCGACAGAAATGTCGTCTCGCAATCCTGCCTTACCGTCCTTGCCGCAGGAAGTGATGACAAGTGCATTAAAGGTAATTATTCAAACTTGTGCCAGGAAAGAGTTTTAAAATGAAAAGATGTTGCCAGATTAAAAGAGTCTGGCATTTTTTGATAAAATAAGCGTATAAAATTTACTTTAAGAATTGTCCAGCTCCAGCGCCTAGCCCCTTGAGACGCTTGTCTAGTTGTGCCTCCTAGAAACTCCGAAACCTCAACTCCGCCGGCAGAAGCAAAAAGCGCTTCTTTGTCGGAGTCTCCAGTTTCTGCGTTTCTGGGCAGTCGGCTACACATTTCGATTTCGGTCCTGCCAATGAAGTCAAAGAACGACTTCACTGGCAGCCCCTCGAGCGCGTATCGGGGCTGACCAAGGCGCTTGCGCTTTTCTTATAAGGAGCGTGCTATGAATTTGGTTATCGTGCCGCTAGGTGATTCGGCTGTTCGCATTTCATTGGGAGATAAAATTGATGAAGGGACGAATGGCTGTATCCGCAAGTTAATAAACAAGCTTGAAAAGGCAAAAATAAGTGGCGTAATTGAATGGGTACCCGCCTATACATCGTTGGCAATTTATTATGAACCAGACCGCATCAGTTATGCAGCTTTATGTAAGGAACTTGAAAAGATCCATCATTCCTCAGTGCAATTTCACCAAGACAAGCCGGTTGTCTTTGAGATTCCCGTCTGTTATGGGGGAGAAATGGGCCCTGATTTAGCGTATGTAGCTGAGTATCATGGATTGAGTGAGCAGGAAATTATTAAGCTTCATGCTAATCGTGAGTACCTAATCTATATGATGGGTTTTATGCCGGGGTTTCCATATCTCGGAGGCTTGCCCGAAAAAGTAGCGGTGCCTAGATTGGAGAATCCAAGAAAAAGTGTATTGCCCGGATCCGTTGGGATTGGCGGGAACCAGACTGGCATTTACCCTGCAGACGTTCCATCAGGCTGGAGAATAATTGGTGTAACGCCCGTCAGTTTATTTGAGCCGATAAAAGAAGAACCGTTCCTGTTAAGTGCCGGGAATTACATAAAATTCGTGCCTATCGACAAGGAGCAATTTTTAAAAATAAAGAAACTGGGTGAGTCCTATCAGGTGAAGACTTACGCAAGGGAGTGATGAGCGTGTTATCAGTTGATCTGAATTGTGATTTGGGTGAGAGCTATGGACTCTATAAGATTGGCAATGATGAGGAAGTGCTGAAGCACATTTCATCCGCCAACATTGCCTGTGGTTATCATGCTGGTGACCATAATGTCATGATGGAAACGGTAAAAATGGCAAAGTCACATGGCGTGAAAATCGGAGCGCATCCTGGCTTTCCGGATCTGCATGGATTCGGCAGGCGGGAAATAAATATGAGTCCTAGGGAAATTTATAATCTTACTGTATATCAAATTGGCGCTTTATCAGCCGTAGCGAAGGCTTGCGGCACAAAGCTTGTCCATGTGAAGCCGCATGGTGCTCTATATAATATGGCAGCCAAGGATAAGTTGATCGCCGATGCCATTGCCGAGGCAGTAATGGATATGGATTCCGAATTAGTTTTATTCGGACTCACGGGAAGCTGGCTGGTTAAGGCTGGAGAGGAAAAAGGCTTGAAGGTGGCGCATGAAGTTTTTGCCGACAGGAATTATCAGCCGGATGGGACGTTGACACCAAGGTCATCGGCCAATGCGATGGTGCATGATGAAGAGATTGCCACTGAAAGGTTATTGCGAATGGTCCGGGAAGGAAAAATTCAAGCAGTGGACGGTACAGACCTTGAAATCAAGGCAGATACGATCTGTATTCACGGTGATGAACCACACGCCTTAAATTTTGTAAAGAAATTGAAGCAAGCCCTTGAATATGAGGGGATTGCAGTCGGTAAAAGCTGGGTTGCAAAATGACAATGCCCCTTTTTAAGGTTTTGAAGCCGGGATTGCAGACCACCGTTCAGGATTCAGGAAGACTCGGCTACCAGCAATATGGTATCAGTCCCTCAGGAGCAATGGACTCCTATTCGATGCAGCTTGCAAATCTTCTGACAGGAAATCCGCTTGGTGAAGCAGTTCTCGAAGCTGCTATGCCAGGCCCAAGTCTCGAAGCGTTAAACGATGTTTCCATCGCCATTTGCGGCGGCGACTTACAGCCTATGGTGAATGGGCAGGAAATGCCGATGTGGAAAAGCTCTATTTTAAAAAAAGGAGAGGTTTTGTCCTTCGGTAAGCTGAAGAGTGGGGCAAGAGCATATATCAGCTTTGCTGGCGGCATTGATGTTCCTCCAGTGTTAGGCAGCAAGTCCACCTTCATAAACGGCAAGTTGGGCGGTTTTAACGGCCGGGCTTTGGAAGCAGGGGATATCCTGTATGGACATCCCGCGGTTATGAAAAATAAGTTTTTACACCCTGATTTAATACCCGAATATAAAAAGCAGCTTGCAGTAAGAGTGATCCTCGGGCCACACATAGAGAAATTCACTAAAGACACCATCGAGCAATTTCTATCAAGTGAATATATAATTTCAGCTCAATCGAACAGGATGGGCTATCGCTTGGATGGCCCGAAGTTAAGCCATATAGGGGGAGCGGATATTATTTCCGATGCTATCCCGCTTGGAGGCATACAGGTGCCAGCCAACGGCCAGCCGATCATTCTGATGGCAGAGCGGCAGACGACCGGTGGATATGCACGCATTACTACAGTCATTTCTGTTGATATTCCCGCACTTGCTCAGGCTCAGCCCGGAAGTGTCATTCGCTTCAAGAACGTTTCAATAAAGGAAGCACAGGATTTATATATTGAGTGGAAAAGACTTTTCAAATGCTTATCACTTGGAACCGGATTGTAAATATGGACAAAAGAGCTGAATTGTTGCGGATTCAGGTCGTATTTTATAAAACGCACTGCGGTATAAAAACTTTCCGTCTGGAAATAACTGATAAAATCAGTTTTTTACGGGGGAGTTCGGTATATGTATTTATTATTGGTAATGCTAGTCTGGATATTATTTGCCTACAAATTTGTTGATTGGTCTCAATGGAAAAAACAGTACTCGACGATTTTGTTTTTTATGGTCATTAACCTGCTTTACAATACACTTTACTATAATCATACTTTATGGGCATTTCGAGGGATTACGGCCGATTGGCTTAACCACTCGATTATCAACATCGCTTTCACCTTCTTCATTTGTCCTGTCGGTTTAATCATTTACCTGCAGCGTTTCCCTTCATCAAGAAGGAACCAGCTGATTTATGTCGGTATATGGGTAGCATTCTATACGATTATCGAGGCTTTATTCGCGCACAGAGGAATGTATGTGTACGATAATGGCTGGAACAGCTGGCATAACATATGGTTGAACTTGATTTTATTTGTTGTCCTGTGGATCCATTATAAAAATCCAGCAAGGGCCTGGGTCATCTCTATCCCGCTTGCAATCATTTTTTATTTCATATTTCCTTTTCCGCTGGACAGCCTAAAGTAAAAGAGGTGGCACATTCATGTTAATCCAAAATGTACTCTCGGCACCGGTGTTTTTGGTGCTGCTGTTATTGACCTACATAGCAATGTGGATTTATATCAGCAGGCAGGATGTAAAGAGCAACCGTCACAATGAATAAAACGAGAGAAGCAGGCCGAAAATGTGCCTGCTTTTCCTTTTCTGTTAGAATGATTTAATAGAAAATATGAAAAAGAGGAGGGTGCAAAATGAGTTTTCTCGAAAAAATTGAACCTCACTTATTGTCTGATGATATACTCGTCCAGGAATTTGTCATGCATGCATTGATGGAATATCCAAAGGTTCCGGAAGACTGGACTGTTAAGCTGTTGAAGGAAGCAATGGCTAAAAAAGAAAAGGAAACGATAATTTTAGCGAATATAGACAGGCTGCCATTTAATAGTGAAGCAGTAAAGGTACTGCTGCAGGCGACAAGAGAAGCTGATCCTGATCGTGCATTTTTGTATGCAAGATTAATTCGCAATCTGAATCCGGAACTAAAGATGGAGCACCGTACTGAGCTTAAGGAATATTTGCCTAAGAAGGATTTTGACTACTATCAATTCCTGATTACTGGTGAAGAAGAACCAGTTTGGGAGGAGTATGGTTCAGTTCTTGCTGATCTTTCAATAGAGGAATCATTTAATGACGAGCTGTATTTTAAATCAAAAGAAATCGCCCGTATTATGGTGAATCGTGGTTTGATACCAGATTATGAAATTAAATATGCATTAAGGGAGCAGGAAGATAAAAAATTCTTTCAGTTTAATGGGATATTAGCTGTATACATGGCAGGACTGATGAATGAACGGAAATATATTCCGCAGCTGGCAAGTCTTTTTGGCAGAGAAGATGATTTGTTGCTGGAAGAGGTCTCTGATACTTTGGCATCGTTTCAATCAGATGAGGTAGTGGAGCACGTTGCTCCTTTTATTAATAACTCTTCTATGTCAATCTATCCTATTTCCGTCCTGGGGAATACAAAAACAGAGAGTTCAATAGAAAAGCTCAAGAGTTTATACCCAATAATAGATGACGAAGAAAATAAAGTACTAATAGTTGAAGCTCTTTGTCATCAGCTTTCCGATAAAGCACTGCCGATTGTGGAAGATGCCATAAACGCAGGATATTACTCTTCGATCCTGGAAAGTGAGCGGATCCTGTATGGTTACTATAAAGTAATGGGAATTGACCACCCGAAACTGGATGAGTGGAAAAGGCTTGCAATACAGCGGGATGAAGACTATTTTAAACGGAAAATGGAATTGGAATCTCAAGAATTCCCAATGGTTCAGACACAGACCATTAAGAAAGAGCCAAAGGTCGGACGCAATGATCCATGTCCTTGCGGAAGCGGTAAAAAGTATAAAAAGTGCTGTGGTAAATAAATAAAAAGTGAAAAACACGGTGAAGCTGCTTCACCGTGTTTTTTATATCCCAACTTCATTTGGTGTTTCCGAATAATTTGCTTTTGGCTTTTTCAAAATAAAAATAAAAGTGTAAGCAAGCAGCAATCCGGCGAGGAATACAATTGAAAATCCGTAAATGAAATGGTAGCTAGTATGGGAAGCCAAAATTCCAAGGCCGGCAGACCCGACGGCCATTCCTAGATCCATGGACGAGAAGTACATCGCATTAGCGGTTCCTTGTTTTTCCTTAGTTACTGCACTGACCGCCAGCGCTTGAAGAGTGGGAGTGACAGTTCCATAAGCAATTCCGTAAAATCCAGCGGCCACCAGAAGTGTTATTGTGTTCCCTGTAACCGCCAAAAGGGACAGTCCGATGATACCGGAAATAGTGGCAGGATAGATGATTACTTTGTGGCCATATTTATCATACATTCTTCCTGATACGGGCCGGACGATAATCATGATGATCGTCAGGACAAGGAAGAAAAGCGATATCGAACCGCCGAGATTCGCTTCTTTTCCTAACTCTCGAAGGAAGCTGACGACACCTCCCAGGGTGATTAAGAAAAACGCTGTAAGGATTGCCGGTGTAAAGGCGTTTCGGTCAAATGCTTGTTCTTTAAAGCTGGATTGCTGCACAATCACCTTTTGTGAACCAGCCTTAGGCGTACTTTTTACGAACATATTTAAGATCATAGTTAAAAAAGTTAATCCGACAGACAAGGCTATTAAAATATTGAAAGCAAAGACTTGCAGCAATGCTAAAGCAAGCATCGGATCGAGGCTGGTGCCTACACTAGTTGCAAGACCGTAATAGCCAATCCCTTCACCAAGACGTTGTGTTGGAATGATGTTTGTTGCCATCGTCGAAAAAACAGTCGTGATGATGCCAAAGCCAATGCCATGAAAAACTCTCAACAGCAATAATAGTGCTACGGAGTCCTGGCCGAAACTCAAGCTGACAGAAATCGCGACTAACCCCAGTGAAATCAGGCTTAATTTCTTATTATCCATTTTCTGCATAAGGGACGGGACAAATGGACGAGTTGCAATTGCTGCAACCATGAAAATAGTAGTCATCAAGCCGCCCTGAGCAGGATCATTTTCAATGTCTGTAATAAAAGCGGGAAAGCCAGCCGTAAGCATCTGAAGGCAAAGGAAAAATAAAAAAGCCATTAATACAATGGCCGTAAACTGTGCTGTCCAAATCTTGGATGGTTGTTTCATGATAAAGCCTTCTTTCTAATTGTTTTGCTCCAAAAGTCCGTCAATATTGGCTTCTAAAGAGAGCAGGACCTCTCTGTACATCAATAGTTTTTCTTCACTAATTTCACGAGTGATTTTTAGAAAGATTTTCTCGAGGTAGGGAGTCACTTCGTGCACTATTTTTCCGCCCTTGGCGGTAATTTTTATCAAAAAGGAGCGCCGGTCCGCTGGGTTAGGCAGTCTTTCTACTAATTCATGCTTTACTAGGAGATCAAGGATTTTTGTCAAGGTTGCCTGATCCTTATCCGATCTTTGGGAAAGTTCTTTTTGGGAGATTTCATCGGAATCGCTCAAAGTACGAAGAACACTCCATTGTTCTGTAGTAATGTTATAAGGCTTTAAGTAAATGTTGATAATGCGTGTAAGCTTCTTGCTTAACCGGACCGAGGCCGAGCCGATTGCTTTGTCCATAGTAATATCCATGAATGAATCCCCCTTAGTGCCTTTCATTAAATTATAACGCTGAATTTATTATGTGTAAATATAATTTGTATACAAAGTATTTAGAGATAAAAAAATACCTGGTTCTAAAAACCAGGCATTTTCCTTTTAATCAATCACTCTCGCCACTTTATGGCCGCAAGTCTTGCATCTGCCTTCAAGGACAATCGTGTCGCGATGATTCTTAATAATATATTTTTCAATTTGGACTGCATCCAGGCATTTGCCGCAAAATACATTCCGAATGAACATCTGGCGTATATCAGCAGGAAGGGCAAGCCATTTTTTATTAGCCTCAATAGAACCTGAATCATCTATCGCACCTGATCGGGCATACGGTTTGTCCAGCTTCTGAATGACTTCATGAATCCTTTCAGGTAACGGTTTGTCAATCTCAATGTCCAGCCAGGCCATCAGCATTTCAATTAAATCTGTATCTCCCTGCTCTTCAATAACATCGAGAATAAGCATACGGAGGTCAGGACTTTGACTTCTGATGACTTCTAAATATTCATACCTTTCAAATTCTGCGGCAAGGACTAACTCTGTGTAAAAATCTTCAGCAAGTGCATCCTTGACTGTATCCCAGCCTTTTTCTGTAAAAACAAGCAGGGAGAGCTTCTCATCGGTTGATAGATAGCCGTTTGAAAGAACCCATTCTACCTTTTCCATGATTTCCTTTTGTTTCATGCCCTCAAATGCGCCATACGCCGGCGAATGATGAAGATTGGCAGTGAAAATACGTTTATCCTTTGAACCTGCAATAATCTTGCCAAGCAGGCCTTTTCCACCGTACATGATGATCTCATTAGCAGCAATTAAGATTGTTATAATTTCATCCTCTGATAAGGGGGTTATCGTATTGTTATTAGTCATATTAAAAACTCCTATCTCTAATCGAGAAGCTTATTACTATCATTACAACATAATTCGATCTCCAAGCCAATGATTTCAAAAACAACTTCCGCCAATAAAAAAGAGGATGAGCTTGAAAAGTTGCTCATCCTACCATTCCTTAGGCTCGTAGTTCAATTCACTGAATAACTGCTTTTTCTCCTTCTTAGTCAGGTCGCGCCATTGCCCGATTGGAAGATTTCCAAGGTGAATATTCATGATGCGAATACGCTGAAGCCGATAGACTTCATATCCGAGCGCTTCACACATGCGGCGGATTTGCCTGTTCAATCCCTGGGTGAGGGTAATGTTGAACTCATACTTTGATAGCTGGACTACTTTAGCAGGCAGTGTCTTTGTCCCGAGAATACGCACACCTTCAGACATGGCCTTGACGAATTCCGGGGTAATTGGCTTGTCTACTGAGACGATATATTCCTTTTCATGACGGTTTTCGGCACGGAGGATTTCGTTAACGATATCGCCGTCATTCGTAAGCAGAATCAGTCCTTCTGAATCCTTATCAAGCCGTCCGATATTGAAGATGCGCAAAGGATGATTGACCAGGTCAACAATATTGCCTTTAACGTGTTTTTCCGTCGTGCTGGTAATGCCAACTGGTTTATTTAAGGCAATGTAAACATAGTTTTGCGCCATCCTGATTTGCTCGCCGTTTAGCCTTACATCATCCCCGGGCTCAACCTGGCTGCCGATTTTCGCAACCCTTCCATTGATTGTCACGCGCCCTTCCTCAATCAGTCTGTCAGCGCCGCGCCTCGATGTTTTTCCTGTTTCGCTAATGAATTTATTGATACGCAGATTAATCCCATCCTTAAATCTGAATTATATCCTTAAGGATATTCCACTCGGTGGTTATTTTCAAGGTTTTGCCCAAGTAATTACTTCTTTGAAAATAGATGGAGTTTTACTATTTTTACATTATAATGAACGAAACAGTTATTTTTGGGGGAATTATTTTGGTTGACGTCTTTACAGAGATTAAGATTAATTGCCCTATCGATAGGGTATCTAAATATGCAGCGAATCCTGACAATGCTCCTGAATGGTATGTGAATATCGATTCAGCTGAATGGAAAACGGATAAGCCGTTAAGAATCGGCTCCAGGATTGCTTTTAATGCAAAATTCCTGGGGAGGGAACTTGCATATATATATGAGATTGTTGAATATATCCCAGGAAAGAAGCTTGTTATGAGAACCTCTGAAGGTCCTTTTCCGATGGAGACTACCTACACATGGGAAGCTATTGATCAAAACACTACTATCATGACGTTGAGGAACCAGGGGAAACCAAGCGGTTTTTCTAAATTAATTTCGCCTTTTATGTCCTCGATGATGAAAAAGGCAAATAATAAAGATCTTAAAAGAATCAAAGAAATCCTTGAAGCCTAAAAAATAAGAGTCAAAGATGGAAAATGTAATCATTCCGTCTTTGGTTCTTTTTTTGTTGAATTGTCCCTCATTCCGCCCTTCATGCATACCTTACTAAAAAACAGAAGGTGTGTGCCGGGATGAATGATGAACGATTAACGAAGATTTCGCTGCCGAAGGATGCGGGTCCGCATAATGATTCCAACATTGAATGGTGGTATTTTTTTGCTTACCTTAACGGGGATCAAGGCGGCAAGTATGCTGTGATGGCTTCCTTTTTCCGTGTAGGTGAGCTTGAGGTCGGCAAAGGCCATTATATTATCCATACAGTCATCGACCTTAAGAGAAAGAAACGTTTCAATTTTTCCAGTATTGATTCAAAAGTAAAGCTTGGGATGCTGACTCTTTATCTCCCATTCTATTTGCTGCTTCACCCGACAGATTCTAGAATGTGGAGGCTGTATAAAACGTTGTTGAAAGGTGATATCCCACAGCCCCATACACATTTGAAAAAAGCGAGACTCAAAGAACACCCGACAGAACTGGTATATGGGAATCACTGGCTTAAATTCAAAGGGGAAGACGAATCAGCTTTTGATGTTATTTTAAAAGAGAAAAACTCCGAGGTGCAGCTGGAGTTTACTCCTGCCAAGCCTGCTGTGCTTATTGGCGGAGACGGAAAACCGGATGATTTATATTATTATTCTACTACCCGTAATATTGTTAATGGGACAATCAAGACCGACGGGGGAACGGAATATGTGAGTGGAAAAGGCTGGTTTGACCACCAATGGGGCCGCGACTACTCATTGGCTAAAGGATCAGGCTGGAATTGGTTCGGGCTCCAGCTTAATGATGGACGCGAGCTGCTTCTAAATGAAATGACCTCAGGCAAACCGGATTCCTCCATGGCAAATATTATCGAAAAGGACGGGAGCATCCGATTCACTCGTGGGGTATCCTTTCAAAAAATAAAATCTTGGAAGAGTTTAAGAACAAATGCCAGGTATCCGGTAGAATGGCAGATTTCTATACCCGAATTTGGAATGGACCTTCATGTCGAGGCGACTTTCCCTAATCAGGAGATGCTGATTATCGGTCCAATCCAGGCGATTTGGGAGGGGACGTGCAAAGTAACCGGCAAGGAAATGCATGCGAATGGTAAAGGCAAGTCTTTAGAAGGAAAAGGATTTATGGAACTAGTAGGGTATGCAAAATAAGTGGATGTAACCTTGCTGCTTGCCGGCAAGGTTTTTTGTTCTTTTGGAAATTATAAAATTATTTAGTTGTGGATAACTACATGTAGTATTCTTAATCCAGCTCCAGCGCCTAGCCCCTCGAGTCGCTTCGGTCCGCCCAATGAAGTCAAAGAACGACTTCAATGGTCGGCCCTCCAGCGCTTGTCGGGGCTGAACAAGGCGCTTGCGCTTTTTGGTCCAGGGGGAAAGGGTATTATGACAGGATGCAGATTTTCTTATCCGGCATGTTATCATGATTACTATTAAAACAAAAAGCCAAAGCATCGGCGGAATAGTAACGGTTGAAGCATGGAAAGCAGCAAGTTTATAGTAATAACATTCAAAAAAGGATTAAATATGCTCCATTTGGTCTAAATAAGAGAAGAGAGTTGGCAGCAAAGGGGCTGGGAAGTTTGTTCAAGAAAATGGTATTAAGAATTAGGGAAAGCATCTGGCTGCTGCCAGGAATATATAGTATCTTCGCTTTTTTATTGGCACTGCTTGTCATATACATCGACCATAATCAAATGGCTGAAGGAATTGTACCTAAATTTTTAATGACGAATGTTGATTTGGCACAGACAATTCTAGGCTCTATCTCTGCGGCTTTATTAACGATGACGACAATAACTTTTTCAACGATCATGGTCGTGTTAACTACGTATTCTTCACAATTCTCTCCAAGGACACTGAATAATTTTGTCGAAGATCCTGTCACAATGAGAGTGCTCGGAATCTTCATGGGGGGATTTGTCTATTCAATCTTATCCCTTTTGTTCATGAGTGAGTCCTGGTATGAAAGTCAAGTCATAGCGGCAACGTTCGGGGTGCTTATTGCTTTTATCTGTCTTGCATTTTTTGCGTATTTCATACATAATGTTGCAACTTCAATCCAGGTTAGTAAACTGATCCGTGATATTACAGACGGTGCCTTAAAATCAATTAGGCGCCAGGAAGGTGCGCTGGAAAGTGAATTCCTGAAAGTGATTGATGACAGGAAAGACGCAGGTTTCTCATACCAGCTGATCAGGGATGTTAAATGCAAGGAGTTTGGTTATGTTCAGCTCCTCGATTATGAAAGCCTGACTGCCTATGCCGCAGAAAGGAATTTGGGGATTGAAGCAAACTTCCAGATTGGTGAATTTTTAACAGCAGAAAGCATCGCTTTTAGAGTCCATCACAACAACGAGCTTGAGGAGGATATCGAAGACGTTCTCAACCAATTTTTAAGGCTTGGTAAAGAGCGTTCTTCATACCACGATCCAGAATTTGCACTCCAGAAAATTGTTGAGGTGGCACTGAGGGCGATTTCCCCAGCAATCAATGATCCCAATACAGCTAAAAATTGTGTATTGCATCTTGGAATGGCACTGGCGCATTTAAGTCGCATCAGGGCAAATGGGCGATACATCGCTTACTATGATAGAAATATGGAGCCACGGGTCATCAGGATGCAAAAGAGAACAAAGGATATTGTGTACTTATCGTTCTATCAAATCGTCCATTATGGAAAACAAGACTTTTCAATCCTGATTGCCCTAATTGAGTCATTTTTATTAATTGGAAAAAATGCGGATGAAACTGTAAAAAATATCGTATGGGAAATTTTTATCTACAGCCTGGAGAAGTTCAATTCAGAGGAATTAAAAGAACTCGATAAACTCTATTTGAATGAAAAAAAGAGTGAACTTTCGACACTTCTAGGCAAATCTTTATAAAAAAACCAATATTATTCAAATTGTTAGGTCATTTGTAATAATCTCATTGTGCCATTCCTGTGTTTTTTGTTATGTTTATAATACATAGTTTGGAAATTTATCCACAGCTTGGCACATGGGGGAAACTGTTTAATGGGCAGTGACGGCAAAATTTATAAGAACAATGTTATATTAATAATTATTTTTATTTTATTCGCTGAGTTAATCGATTGGGTCACTTCGTTTTATTTTTCTATAAAAGAAGTAAATAGCTATCTAATTGATATAAGTGTGACTTTAATCTTTATGGTTTTTGTGATCGGTTTATTCAGAGGGATGAAGAACACGGCTGACGAATTGCAGGATAACAAGAAGCGGCTTAAAAGTATCTTTGATACATTGGATGTAGCAATCTGGTCCCATGACTTGAAGACGAATACGTTGTTGATTACATCGGGAATAGAGAAATTATATGGATATTCCTCGGAAGAATTTTATAAAGATAATACTCTATGGAAAAAGGTGATCCATCCTGAGGACCATCATGTTTTAGCTGAAAGGGAAACGGGATTGTCGCGAGGAGAGGCGGTCACAAGTGTCTATCGGATTATCCGTCCGAATGGCGAGGTGCGCTGGATCCAGGACAGGGGAATACCGGTCTTGGATGATAACGGTAACTTTGTCGATTTTACCAGTGTGTTATTTGATATTACTAACCGGCAGGAGAGTGAAGGACGTTACCGCAGCCTCGTGGAAATGTCCCCTGATTTGATTGCTGTATACAGCAGGGGCAAACTGGATTATATCAATGAAGCAGGATGCAAGCTTTTTAAAGCGGAAAATCCGAACGACCTGATTGGGAAACCAATTGCTGATTTGATTCCAGCTGAAGTACTAGCACATATTAAAAACCGGGAACTGACAATCGATGAAAATTTCGAAGAGAAACTTTGGTTTGAATTCAAGGCGTCCCAGGTAGACGGAAAAGAAATCGATGTCGAAATGTCCGCAATGCCGATTTTATACGAGGGCAGGATGGCAGAGCAGATTGTCGGCCGCGACTTGACTCAGCGGAAGAAGGCTGAAAAAACGATTAAATATATGGCTTACTATGATGTGCTCACTGGTCTTCCGAACAGGAACATGGTCAGGAAGCACCTGAATGCAGCCTTGAAGAACGGTGACCAGGAGCTTGCGGTATTATTCCTGGACCTTGACCGCTTCAAGATCATTAATGATACGAAGGGCCATCGTGTGGGCGACCTGTTATTAAAGGTCGTAGCCAGCAGGCTGAAAAATGCAGTCCGGGATACGGGTCTTGTTTCGCGCCAGGGCGGCGATGAATTCATCATTCTGCTCAAGGGCCTTAGTAAGGAAGAAGTGATTGAAGTGGCGGAAAGAATTCTTGGCGAGTTTTCGGATGGAATTGTGGTCGAAAGCCAGGAGTTCTTTGTCACACCTAGTATCGGAATCAGTATGGCACCATACGATGGACAGGATGAGGAAACGCTGATCAAGCATGCTGACACAGCGATGTATTTAGCTAAAGAACGAGGTAAGAACAATTATCAGTTTTACACAGATCAGCTGCACGGCCTTTCTTCGCGTAAAATGGAGCTGGAAAATGGCTTAAGGAAAGCATTGGAGCAAGGTCAGCTCATGCTGCATTACCAGCCACAGGTGAATTTAGAGACCGGGAAAATAATCGGCGTGGAGGCGCTCGTACGCTGGCAGCATCCTGAAAAAGGAATCATTTCTCCAGGTGAATTCATTTCGCTAGCTGAAGAGACCGGATTGATTGTTCCGCTTGGAAAATGGGTCTTGGAGAAAGCATCTGCACAGAACAAAGCCTGGCAGGACAAGGGATGCAGTCCGATTCCAATTTCCGTTAATATATCGGTGCGCCAGCTTCAGGAGGACCGGTTTGTCGATACGGTTAAACAAATTCTTGCAGATACACGGTTGGATCCACGCTACCTGGACCTTGAAATTACGGAAAGCGTCATGCAGAACAGCGAGAAGACGGCTATGACGCTGACCCAGTTAAAGGAACTTGGGGTCACGTTGGCAATTGATGATTTTGGAACAGGATACTCTTCCTTAAGCTTACTTAAGCACTTGCCTATCGATAAAATTAAAATTGATAAGTCCTTTGTCGATGACATCATCCATCACGCCAATCAAGGGGCAATGGTCAAAACAATCATCGATATGGGGCACAATCTGCAATTCGATGTCATCGCTGAAGGCGTTGAGGAACAGGAACAAGTAGCATTCTTAATGGCTAATGGCTGCATGATTGGTCAGGGCTATCATTTCAGCAGGCCGCTGCCATTGGAAGCAATGGAAAATTTATTGTTGAATAATAGCGAACATAAAGGCATTCTGCGATAGCGGAATGCTTTTTTTATTTTTGGCTGTGTTAAATTAGATGGTCGATTTTCATTTCAAGTGCGCTATGGCCGGCTTATCGGACAATTTCCGAGCATTACGTTGTTGCTTTGTCCGATAGAGCCTTCCTATGGGCCATTTTCCGAGCATCACGTCCACGTTTTGTCCGATAGAGCCGACCTATCGGACATTATTCGAGCATTACGTTGTCGCTTTGTCCGATAGAGCCTTCCTATGGGCCATTTTCCGAGCATCACGTCCACGTTTTGTCCGATAGAGCCGACCTATCGGACATTATTCGAGCATTACGTTGTTGCTTTGTCCGATAGAGCCTTCCTATGGGCCATTTTCCGAGCATCACGTCCACGTTTTGTCCGATAGAGCCGACCTATCGGACATTATTCGAGCACCACGTCGTCGTTTTGTCCGATAGAGCTTTTTTTCGCTTTTCGTCTGCATAACGAAACAGGATTCAGGGATGATAAGACTAAAAAAGGAGTGCCTAAAATGAAGAAATCTATCATGGCCATCGCTGTGGTTCTTGCGGTCATTTTACCTTTGGCCGCCCATGCCCAGGGGGAGGCTGAATGCAAAAAGCTGAAGGGAATATTAAATGCGGATGTCGAAGTGGACAATGGCGTCTGCAAGGTGGAAATTGTTCGGAAAAATATTGAACTGACGCATATGGGGAAAAAGATGTCCCCTGAAACGGTGGAGCTTGTATTCCATTTCGGTTTTGAAAAAGTGGACGGGCAAACTGCAGTCATGGGAGAGCTTGCCTTGCTTTAGGAAGAAGTGAACCCGGTGCTGGATGAATTACGAAAAGGGAAGTTGGAATTTCGGCTCTGCATAACCATATGCTCCTTGAAGAACCGAGAATCATGTATGTCCATTTTCAAGGCATTGGAAACATGGCACAGCAGGCAAAAACAATCAAGGCAGCGATTGACCAAACGAGCAAATAAGGGGAAATCTGCAGTTTTTTTTCTTTCCCCTGCTTTTTTTCTCACAGGATACAAATAATAATCAGGATGTTTAACTGAAGACAGATTAGGCTATTACACTTTCGTATGTTAAAGAAGGAGGCAGATGGAGATGAACCAGAAATATAAACCACTCTTTGATTCCTTTACTTTTCCGAATGGGATCAGCTTGAAGAATCGACTTGTGATGGCGCCGATGACGAACTTTTCATCGAATGAGGATGGAACTGTTTCGGACGCTGAGGTGAAATATTATGCTCGCCGTTCAAAAGGTGTAAGCATGGTGGTTACTGCGTGTACATACGTGACTCGCGATGGAAAAGGGTTTAAAGGTGAGTTTGGCGCAGATACAGACGAGATGATTCCAAGCTTGCGAAAGTTGGCTTCGACGATTAAAGAGCAGGGGGCCAAAGCCGTGCTGCAGATCTTTCATGGCGGTCGGGAGTGTCCACCCGATCTTGTACCAAATGGGGAAATCGTCAGCGCGAGTGATGTTCCATCAGAGCGAGGCAATGCCCAAGCTCCGCGTGCTTTAAGCGGAGAAGAAATTGAATCCATTATCTCTGCATTTGGCGAAACGACCCGCAGAGCGATTGAAGCTGGATTTAACGGCGTTGAAATCCACGGTGCCAACGGTTATTTAATCCAGCAATTCTTTTCCCCGCATTCCAATCGCCGGGATGACAAGTGGGGAGGAACAGTGGAAAAAAGAATGGCTTTTCCGCTTGCAATTGTAGATGAGGTAAAAAGAGTGACAGCTCAGCATGCAAAGGAGCCTTTTATCGTTGGTTACAGGTTCTCGCCTGAGGAACCGGAGACGCCAGGCATCACGATGGCTGACACTTTACAGCTGATTGACGCCCTGTCTGCCAAGGATCTGGATTATTTACATGTTTCCGTGACAGATTTCTGGTCCAAACCAAGGAGAGGCATTGAAGATGACCGTTCAAGGATGGAAATCATCCATGAGCGTGTCGGCACCAAAGTACCTGTGGTCGGCGTCGGCTCCCTTTATAGCGCAGAGGATGTCGTTAAAGCCTTCGAAACGGGAGTACCATTGTTGGCATTGGGCCGCGAACTGATTATCGATCCTGACTGGGTCGAAAAAGTCGAAACAGGCCGGGAAGATGAAATCGAAACAAAATTGGATCTCGGCGCACAGGCACGCCTCGTTGTTCCCGATCCATTATGGCAGGCAATCGTTAATACGCCAGGCTGGTTCCCGGGAGTACAATAGAAAAATGTTGAAACCAAAGCAGCTCATGCTTTGGTTTTTCCTTTTAGTGATTTATTGGCGAAAAAATAGCTATTTTTTGCGATATCGATATATCTAATACCGAAAAAAACTAGCTAGATTTGGCGATATCAACAAATTTACTGGAGAAAAACTAGCCTGATTTGGAAATATCAGTATATATATTTATGTAAAAAATTTTTATTGGCGAAAAACTCTTTGTTATTGGCGAAAAACTAATTTTATTGGCGAAACTCCTTACTTTATTGGCGAAAACAAAATTTTATTGGCGAACTGGAAATTTAAAACGATTTTTTCCAGTTGGAATGCCACAGAAGTGTAAGATATATCACCGTAAGCATCAAAGAAAGACTTTATAATGAATTTATGTAAGGGCTTACATTTATGTGCTGATCTGGAAACCTCCAGTAGCTTGAAGCAGCTTTGCCAGGTCCTTTATCGGGAGGGGATGTTTGTGTTGCTTACGGAAGAACAGAGAATGGTTCTGGATATTTTTGAGGAAATGAAGAACCATGGCCATGAACAGGTGATTTTTAATTATGACAAGGCCACTGGTTTGAAATCGATTGTCGCGATTCATGATACGACGCTTGGTCCGGCGCTCGGGGGATGCCGGATGTGGGATTACGAATCGACTGATGAAGCACTGCGGGATGTGCTGCGTCTCTCTAAAGGGATGACCTATAAGTGCGGGGTTTCAGGAGTGACATATGGGGGCGGCAAGGCGGTTATTATTGGGGACCCTAAGTCAGAAAAATCAGATGAACTTTTTCAGGCATTTGGCTCATTCATCGAAACTCTAAAGGGACGCTTTTATACGGGCACTGATGTGGGCACGGTCGGGATGGATTTTGTCTCCGCTTCCAAGCAGACATCCTACCTTGTTGGGCTGCCCGAGGAATATGGCGGCAGCGGAAATTCTGCAGTGATTACCGCGTATGGGGTATGGAGAGCGATTAAAGCGACAGCAAAAGAAATATTCGGCAGAGATTCGCTGAGGGATTTGCGGATTGCTGTCCAGGGTCTGGGCAAGGTTGGCAGGTTACTCGTTGGCCATCTATATGAAGAAGGAGCGAAATTGACTGTCACCGATATTTTTGAAGAGAATGTAGAAGAAGTGCTGCAGCAATTCCCGGATATAAAAACAGTTAAGCCTCTTGATATTTACAGTGTAGAGTGCGACATTTTTTCGCCCAATGCACTTGGTGCCGTCATCAATGACATCACGATTACAAAGCTGAGATGCTTAGCAGTTGCTGGGGCGGCGAACAATGTGCTTGCTGAGGAGCGCCATGGAGATGTTCTGCATCAAAAAGGCATCTTGTATGCACCGGATTATGTAGCAAATGCGGGGGGCTTGATCCAGGTAGCAGACGAACTGCATGAGTTCAGCAAAGAGCGTGCATTTAAGAATGCGAGCATGATTTATGAGATTTTAGAAAAAATCTACAAAATCTCCAAAACTCATGATATTCCAACATATAAGGCAGCAAATATATTAGTAGAGGAGAAGATTGAAAAAATCGGCCGGATCCAGAGTAAGTATACAGGCTGATTTTACAGGGGGTGAATCAATGAGATTCAAAAGTTTCAAGGAAGTCATCGAAGAGGCGCAGAAAAGGCCGCCTGTAAAAATGAGCGTAGCTGCCGCACATGACCTGGATGTCCTTGAAGCAGTAAAGGCAGCTGTGGAGCTGGGAATCATCGAGCCATATCTTGTCGGTGAGCCTCAAAAAATCTTTGAACTGGCAAGGAAACTCGACTTTTCTGTGGAGAAATACCCGGTTTATCCAGCTTATACGGAAAACGACAATGCTTTATTTGCAGCAAAATTGGCAAGTGAAGGGCAAGTCCAGGCAATCATGAAAGGCTTTGTGAATAGCACGCCATTCCTAAAGGGTGTGCTGCATAAGGATCTCAATTTGAAAACTGGCCGTGTAATCAGCCATCTTTCCGTCTTTGATATTCCTGGAGCAGAGCAGCTTGTCAGTATGACGGATGGCGGCATCAATATATCTCCAGATTTTGAGCAAAAAAAACAAATCATCATGAATGCAGTAGAGTTCCTTGTTCAAATAGGGGTGGACTGCCCTCGGGCAGCCATTTTAGCTGCAAATGAACGAGTGAGTGATAAAATGCCTGTGACCGTTGAAGCAGACGACCTTGCAATGGTGATAAAAAAAGAAGCCAGCCAGCCGCTGCTGATCGAAGGGCCGCTCCCCCTCGATCTTGCAATCAGCAGGGAATCACTGCTGCATAAAGGATTGGATAGCGAGTTGAATGGGGCAGCAGACTTACTCATTGTACCAACAATCGAGGCAGGAAACTTCCTAGGCAAAGCCATCACGTATTTTGCCAAGGGAACGATGGCGGGAATCGTGCTTGGCGCAAAAGTGCCGCTTGTGTTGAATTCCAGGTCGGATTCGTCAGACGCAAAGCTGGCTTCGATCGCTTTGGCAGTTGTTGCTGCATCCAATACTACAATCGGCGTGTGAAGGGTAAGGAGAGTTTCAATGAAAATTTTAGCCATTAACCCAGGATCAACCTCCACGAAGCTAGCAGTATATGAAAAAAACAAATTGCTTTTTGAAGAGACAGTCCGGCACAGCGATGAGGAGATCATGAAATTTGCGGACGTTGCAGACCAGCTGGCATTTCGGATGGAAACTATCAAAGCAGTCCTACTTGAGCGAGGGTTCCCACTCACAATCCTAGACGCAGTAGTTGGGCGCGGAGGAATGCTGAAGCCGCTGAGCAGCGGAACATATATAGTGGGCGAATCAATACTGGAGGATGCCCGTTCTGGGAAATATGGCAATCATGCCTCAAATTTAGGTCCGATTCTTTCTGCTGAAATAGGAGCAGAACACAATATTCCAGCCTATATCGTCGACCCTGTTGGTGTGGATGAACTGATGGATGAAGCGAGGATATCCGGATTAGTTGATATTGAAAGGAAAAGCCATGTCCACGCGCTGAATATCAAGGCGGTTTCCCGTAAAATTGCTATTCAGATCGGAAGGAATATGCCTGAAGCAAACTTCGTCATCGCCCATCTTGGCGGGGGCATTTCTGTAGCCGCGCTGCAGGGAGGAAGGATTGTGGATGTCAACAATGCTGAAAACGAAGGTCCCTTTTCTCCAGAGCGTGCAGGCGGGCTTCCGGCAAAACAGCTCGTCCATCTTTGCTATTCAGGGAAATACACGGAAAAGGAACTTATACAGCGGATCACGAAGCAGGGTGGGATCTTCTCCTATCTCGGCACTAAGAGTGTCATCGAAGTTGAGAAACGGGCATTGGATGGGGACACAGAAGCAGAACTTACTTTAAAAGCAATGATCCATCAGATTGGCAAAGAAATCGGGGCAATGGCTACTGTTCTTGAGGGGCGGATTGACGGAATCATCCTTACAGGCGGCATCGCCCATTCTGATAGGATTGTTGGCTGGATCCGCGAGAAAATCCGTTTCCTGGGAGAAGTTTTTGTCGTTCCGGGAGAAGCGGAAATGGAAGCACTGGCTGCCGGAGCATTTAGAGTGTTAACAGGTGAGGAAGAAGCAAAAATCTATTAAAAAAAGTGCCTGATCCATGTGTTTTTACAGCACACTGATATGCTCCCCTTTAGGTAGACAGATTAAAAAATAAAATCTGTTTACTTAAAGGGGAGTTTTTATTATGTCAAAAAGGGCCTTTTCACTCCAAGATAAAATTAAGATTATAAAGGCATTGGAA
>NZ_JAMBOF010000019.1 GCF_023715485.1 Mesobacillus subterraneus
AAAAGCAAGCTAATGAAGATCCGCTCGACTTGCATGTATTAGGCACGCCGCCAGCGTTCGTCCTGAGCCAGGATCAAACTCTCCAATAAAGAGTTATGAGTTAGCTCATAAAGTTAAAACGTTGGCTAGTGATCATCTATATAATAGAAGTCACTATAAAATATTGTTTGTTGACGCTTGTTTGTTTAGTTTTCAAAGAGCAATTGAATTGGAGCGGGTGATGGGAATCGAACCCACTACATCAGCTTGGAAGGCTGAGGTTTTACCAGTAAACTACACCCGCATATAAAGTTAAGTTTCTGAATGGTCGGGAAGACAGGATTCGAACCTGCGACCCCTTGGTCCCAAACCAAGTGCTCTACCAAGCTGAGCTACTCCCCGATATCAAGAAAAAATATAATGGCGCGCCCGAAAGGAGTCGAACCCATAACCTTCTGATCCGTAGTCAGACGCTCTATCCAATTGAGCTACGGGCGCGTATGTGTTTGATAGCAACTTTTATATCTTACTACATCCAACAACGGATGTCAACATCTTTTTTTGGTGCGGCCGAGAGGACTTGAACCTCCACGGGGTTGCCCCCACTAGGCCCTCAACCTAGCGCGTCTGCCATTCCGCCACGACCGCAAAACATGACAGGATAATATCTTAACCAATTTCAGCTTATTAATCAAAGGTAATTAATGGTGCGGGTGAAGGGAGTCGAACCCCCACGCCTTGCGGCGCCAGATCCTAAGTCTGGTGCGTCTGCCAATTCCGCCACACCCGCATATTAATATAGAAAGTTAATTTCGCTGTCGCGAGATTAAGGCTTTCGCGAAAAAATCATGGTGAGCCATGAAGGACTCGAACCTTCGACCCTCTGATTAAAAGTCAGATGCTCTACCGACTGAGCTAATGGCTCGAAAATGGCTGGGCTAGATGGATTCGAACCAACGCATGACGGAGTCAAAGTCCGTTGCCTTACCGCTTGGCTATAGCCCAATAAAATGGCGGTCCCGACCGGGATCGAACCGGCGATCTCCTGCGTGACAGGCAGGCATGTTAACCGCTACACCACGGGACCAAATGATAATTTCAAAGGTTGATTGTTTTCATTTACACTGTCGAGAAAAATCTTGGTGACCCCTACGGGATTCGAACCCGTGTTACCGCCGTGAAAGGGCGGTGTCTTAACCGCTTGACCAAGGGGCCATATTAAAATGTTCTGGCGGAGAAGGAGGGATTTGAACCCTCGCGCCGGTTACCCGACCTACACCCTTAGCAGGGGCGCCTCTTCAGCCTCTTGAGTACTTCCCCATACATAAAATTAATGGCTCCGCAGGTAGGATTCGAACCTACGACCGCTCGGTTAACAGCCGAGTGCTCTACCACTGAGCTACTGCGGAAAATTATTAATTGTTTCCTGAGAAACCTCTTTAGAAAACTGTGTTGTTGTCTTGTCGACTCTTACTATTATAAGAAGGCGCCTAGTAAAAGTCAAGAAGGTTTTTAAGAAGTTTTTTATTTTCTTTTAAAACCTGTGCCTACAGCTATTCTACAGTCATTTCTCTCACTTTGACAAGCTTTCCTCGGCATTTCCCGCAAACATATTTCAAAGTATTAATTGACCTTTTACGACGATACATCAATTTGCAATTGCTGCATTGATAGAAAAGGATCTTCTGTTTCGACTTTCTTTTTTTCACATCCGGAAGAACGGAACAAAACCTGGGAGCGCCAACCTCTTTTAACAAATCCCTAAAATCCTTATCCCTGTGCTTATAACCCTTCCCCTCTAAGTGAAGGTGATAATGGCAAAGCTCATGCTTAATGATTCCGATCAATTCCTGTTCGCCTAGCTGCTCGAAATACTTCTTGTTTATTTCAATGTTATGGCTGCGCAGCATATAACGGCCTCCAGTTGTCCTGAGCCTTGGATTGAAAAATGCTTTATGCCGGAATGGCTTATGAAATTGTTCTGCGGATATTTTAACAATTAAGTCGTGTAACTCTTGATCTGTCATCATGATAAAACGCCCGCCTTTTGTAGAAACATGACAACCCATTATAGCATATATTAATGATACCTTTTCACGTATTATCTTAAGGAGGTATTTTTATGCCCGTGTGGTTCCAAAATCAAATGAAACGAGCCTTTTATGAAAAAAATCGTTATCAAATCAAACTTTTAAATCAATGCTGGTTTTTTTATAGAAATAAACAAGAGTATTGAAATAGGTTAACTAAGTTATTTTTTTTAAATCATTCAGAATGGTTTGTCTTATAAAAAAACTGCAGAGAACCTACTCTGCAGTCTTTCCGCTTTACGCTTGTTCTGGCTTTAGCATCGTCAATGCTACTCGCCCTTTTTTCTGGTCGACACTGTCTACCCAGACAGTTACAACATCCCCTACCGAAACGATATCCATTGGATGCTTAACGAATCTGTTGCTTAGCTTTGAGATATGGACTAAACCGTCCTGCTTTACGCCAATATCGACGAACGCGCCGAAGTCGACTACGTTACGGACTGTTCCCTGAAGCTCCATTCCTGCTTTTAAATCCTCAAGCTTTAGTACGTCTTTCTTCAGGAGCGGAGCCGGCAGCTCGTCACGCGGATCTCTTTCCGGCCTTACTAATGCGTCAATAATATCTTTAAGCGTCAGCTTGCCGATGCCAAGCTCGTCCGCTGTCTGTTCGATATTAATTTTAGCAAGGGCTTCTTTAAGAGCCGGAGTTCCTAAGTCACTTTTTTTGAAGCCAAGGCTATCGAGGAGCTGCTTCACCTCTCCGTAGCTCTCTGGGTGGATACCCGTCCTGTCCAATGGATCTTTCCCATCGATAACGCGCAGGAATCCGATTGCCTGCTCATACGTTTTTGCACCGAGACGCGGAATTTTCTTCAGCTGCGCACGACTAGTGAATTTACCTTCTTCCTCACGCTTTTTAACGATGTTGTTGGCCACTGTTTTTGAAAGGCCAGATACATATTGCAATAAAGAAGATGAAGCTGTATTAACATTGACCCCTACCTGGTTAACCGCTGTCTCAACAACAAATGTCAGTTGGTCAGATAGCTTCTTTTGGCTGACATCATGCTGGTACTGTCCGACCCCGACTGATTTCGGATCAATTTTAACGAGCTCTGCCAAAGGATCCTGAAGACGGCGCGCGATGGAGACAGCACTTCTTTCTTCTACCTGGTAGTTCGGGAATTCTTCGCGGGCAATGTCTGATGCTGAGTAAACACTTGCTCCTGCTTCATTGACAATCAAGTAAAAGATTTCTTCATCTAATTCCTTCAGAATTTCCGATACAAACTGTTCCGTTTCCCTTGACGCTGTTCCATTTCCGATTGCGACCATTTCCACTTTGTAATCCTTAAGGACTTTAATGAACTTCTCGCGGGCTTCCGTACTTTTCGAGCTAGAAGTATGAGGATAGATTACCCCTATTGACAGCACTTTTCCTGTTTCATCAACCGCTGCCAACTTACAGCCTGTCCTGAATGCAGGGTCTACACCAAGGACTACTTTCCCTTTTAACGGCGGCTGCAGAAGTAATTTGCGCAGGTTTTCAGAGAAAATATGAATCGCTTGCTCTTCACCTTTTTCCGTCAGCTCATTCCTGATTTCCCGTTCAATGGACGGCTGGATCAGGCGCTTATAAGCATCTTCTATCGCTTCCATTACTGAAGACGCTGTTACTGCATGACCTTTTGCGATCCATTTCCGCTGTAGATAATTCATAATCAGGTCTGTTTTTGGCTTAATCGAAACTCTTAAGAGTTCCTCTTTTTCACCGCGATTAAGCGCTAGAATCCTGTGGGGCACTACTTTGTTGACTGGTTCCGCGTATTCGTAGTACATCTCATATACTTTTTTCTCATCCAGTTCTTCGTTCTTCACGGAGGATTCGATTACTCCGGATTTAAAGGTTTCGTTCCGGATCCACTTTCTGCTGTCCGCATCATCGGAAACCATTTCAGCGATGATATCCTTGGCACCGGCGATCGCATCCTCTACAGACTCCACACCTTTTTCGTCTGATAAAAATTCACTCGCCTTATCTTCAAGACTGCCGTTAACGGGAAACTCCAGCATCCATTGAGCTAGCGGTTCAAGACCCTTCTCTTTAGCAACAGTCGCTTTCGTTCTTCTTTTCTGTTTATACGGGCGGTATAGATCCTCTACTTCCTGGAGCTTGATCGCCTTTTCAATGCTTGCTTTCAGTTCGTCTGTCAGCTTTCCCTGTTCTTCGATGAGCCTGATGACTTCTTCTTTTCGCTGCTCTAAGTTCTGTATGTATTGCCATCTTTCAACTATGTCACGAATTTGCACTTCATCAAGCGCGCCTGTCATTTCTTTTCGGTAACGGGCAATGAATGGCACGGTATTCCCCTCGTTTATCAAAGAAATGACACTTTGTACCTGTTTAGCTGTTAATGATTGCTCTTTGGCAATGATTTTTACGTATTGATCCTGCTTTTCCATTGTTTGAGTCAAGAGACAATCCTCCATAATCTTTATTGATATTACTTGTCACTCATTACAGTGTACCAAAATCGGCAGAAGCTTTACAGTGACTATAGGATTTCAACGATCCTGTTGTTTGGTAATTCAAGGATGGGATTTGGACCTTGATGCTTCGTTTGCTTATGATTCCTTTTTGACAAAAATACTAGGACATAGATTGTTCTATGGTTGGTCACTCTTCAGCAATCAAGCAGCCATTTGGGCTTATAGAATCATTCTATGGGCCCTTTTCCGCACCTTAGGCACCCATTTGGGCTTATAGATTTATCCTATTTGCCCTTATACCATTTCCTAACCACCATTTAGGCAATTCATATATTTCCCTTTTCCGCTCTCCAATCAGTTATCAGCCCATTGCTTTAGTCCCATCTCTTCTATACAAAAACAAAAAGAAGCCCACCGGCTATAGTAGACTTCCCACAATAAAAGTTGCATCATCCATTGAATTTGCATATTCGCTTTTAATTTGTTCTGCGATGGCACCAACTGAGCGATACCCCTTCAATATTGTTTTAGCGCCGTGGATATTGTCAAAACCGTCTGAGTAGATCAGGAATTTTGATTCCGGTTCAAAAACAAATCTCTGAGTATGAAATACCTGGGGCTTTCCTGACAGGTATCCTGTTACTGGAAGCGGGTATGTCAGTTTGCCATTTGGCGAGTAAAGGAAGAATCGGATATTCCCGACGCAGCTGTAGACGAATTCATGGGTTTCAAAGAAGACCTTGAAAATCGAAACCGCTGCTCCCCTTTTTTGCACCAGGATATTGTTACAGTATTTCATGAGAGTATCAACATCTTCGTGATGGTGCTGCTCTACTACAGCTACAACTGCCGCAGAAGCTTCATGGGCGTATTGTCCAGACCCTAATCCATCAGCCACCACACAGACAAAATATTCATCGGTGGCAGTAAAGAAGTAACTGTCACCGCACTCTAATTTACCTTCTTTAATTGTCTGGTAAGCGTAAAGTTCTATTTTGTCTTTAAACTGTTGGATCATGTAATATACTCCGAATTATTGTTTTCTGCATGGATTGCTTCTTGAAGTTTCTTGATCGCCCTTCTTTGAAGCCTTGATACGTGCATCTGCGAAATCCCAAGCTTGTCTCCTGCTTCCTTCTGGCTCAGGTTATCAAGGTAGGTATATTGGATAATTAACTTTTCGCGGTCGCTCAGGACATGAAGGACCTTCTCGAGCACCATTCTTTGATTGATTTTTTCATAGCCTTCATCAATATTTCCAACGATATCTAACAGAGTGACTGTACCTCCATCAGAATCGGCTTCAATAGAATGGTCGACAGACAACGCCTGGTAGCTTTTGCCCATTTCCATCGCTTCCAATATTTCTTCCTCAGAAACTTGAAGTACTTCGGCAATTTCGTCCACTCTTGGAGAACGGTGCAGCTGGGTAGTCAAATCTTCGACGGTCGTCTTGATTTTCGGGCCAAGCTCTTTTATCCTGCGCGGAACGTGAACGCTCCACGTTTTATCTCTTAAGAATCTTTTAATTTCACCAATGATGGTCGGAACAGCAAATGCTTCAAAGCTTTTGCCAAACGTTTCATCATATCTTCGGATTGCTCCTAAAAGTCCGATCATCCCCACCTGGAAAATATCCTCGTGGAACGACCTTCCTTTTGAGTACTTCCTCGCAATAGTTTCAACCAGGTTTTGATAATTGAGAACCAGCTCATTTTGGGCGTCCGCATCCTCATGCAGCTGGTAAGCTTTGATTAATTGATTAATCTCTTCTTTTGGCCGTTGCTTAGGTTGAGATTGTCTCTGCATCTCTCTCCACCTGCTCTCCTTCTCGGTACTTGGTCATAAAGACCGTGACGCCCTCTTTGTGATGAATTCGAACCTCATCCATTAAGGTTTCGATCAGATACAGTCCCAAGCCTCCTTCGCGAAGGAATTCGACAGAACTATTCTGATCATACGGACCAAGTCCCTGGCGTGCTGAATGGAAATCAAAGCTCTGGCCATTATCGGCAACCATTACCTCTAGCTTGTCTTCATACAATCCAAAACCGATGATGACTTCGCCGTTCTCATTATTTTTATATGCATGCTGTACCGCGTTCGTACAAGCTTCACTCGTAGCAATTTTCAAATCTTCAATTTCGTCGTACGTGAATCCCATACGGCTGGCAATTCCGGAAAGTGTCAAACGGATGACACCCACGAATTCCGGTTTAGCCGGGATTTTCATTTCAATATAATCAAATGACTGGTTCATTGCACTCCACCCTCAATCTGGCTGTTTATATCGATAATATCGGCCAAGCCGGTGATTTCGAAAAGCCGCTGCAATCGTTCGGATAAGCCGACGATTTTGAACTCTCCGTTATGGGCCCGGACATTTTTAAATACTCCTACAAATACTCCAAGCCCAGTACTATCCATATAATTGACCTCAGAGAGATCAACAACCATCTTTACGCCTTCTTTTTCGGATAAAGGGAAAAGCTTTTCACGAAGCTGTGGAGCTGTATATGCATCAATTTCACCATTCACTTTAACTGCTAACACGGATTCTGTTTCTTTAACATCTATCGAAATATTCATAATTGACCCACCCTTTACAATTCAATTGCCTTTTAGATTTACCCGGTTCGGAACTCAATTAAACATCTCTTTTTAAAATAATTAAGGTAAAATCATCTCGCAATTGGAAATGCTGAAGTTTTTCGAGTTCCCTAAAGATATTATTGACAATTTCCTGAGCATTTAAGTGAATATATTTATTTATATATCCGATTAAAGTTTCCTTTTCGATGAATCCTTCTTCCGTCCTGCATTCAGTTACTCCGTCAGACATCAGGATGACCATATCCCCTGGATGGATCTCTTTTTCATACTGGATGTACTTCGTACGCTTGTCGACGCCGAGCAGCAAGCCTCTTGCTGTCAGCTCTGTAAATTCCTTCGTAACGGAATCATAGTAGAATCCAGGTTCATGTCCTGCTGAAGCATAGTAGAAAATATTGTTTACAGGATTAAACATTCCGTAAAACATCGTGATGAACATGCTTGGATCAACGTTCTGCTCAACGACCCTGTTCAAGTTCTCCAAAATGCTGCTAGGATCAAGCCGGTTTTCTGGCAAACTGTCCATCGCATACTTAATCATGGACATACATAGCGCAGCCGGGATCCCTTTTCCAATAACATCCGCAATCGCGACACTTATATTATTGTTTTCATCTTGGACAAAATGGAAATAGTCCCCGTTCATGTGCTTGGCAGGCACGCTGATCGCACCGATATCCAAACCTGGCACAACCGGAATCTTCGTTCCAAGCAATGTTTGCTGAACATTGGCAGCAATCTCCATTTCGGATCTTAACTCCTCTTGCTGATGCCTTAAGCTCTGGTGCTCTCGATAAGCAATGCCATAGCCGATCATCACTTCGAGGAGGATGTCAAAGGAATGCATGATATCTTCTGGAAGTTCAGGATACATCTCAAGAAGCAAGCTTTTATGCACGCTGATGATTTCTTCCGGTGCGATTTTGTGTTCAATCGACTTCCGGCTGAATTTCTGCCCTGCATACAAAGCCTGTTCGGATTGCTCTTTAATGTAATTGTCAAGAATATCCCGATACTTTGATTCCATCATTTCTCGGAATTCCATACTGTTTCCCCCTATCGGAGCCATTTAGATGCTCTTATCTGTGTTCCTTGTCCTGGAGATGACTCAATATCAAATTCGTCCATGAGTCTTTTTACTCCCGGAAGGCCAGCTCCTAGTCCTCCTGATGTTGAAAAGCCATCTTCCATTACCTGGCGTATTTCTCTTATTCCTGGGCCGCTATCCACTGCATTGATTCGCAATCCCGCTTTTCCGCCGTCATAAAGTTTATCGATGCATATCTGTCCTTTTCCGGCGTACAGGTATATATTTCTGGCCAACTCACTAATGGCGGTGGTGATTCTGGCTTGGTCAACTGTGCCAAACCCCAGCTCTTTCGCAACATTTCGCCCAAGCTGGCGTGCTGCTACGATGTCCCATTCATTTATAATCGTAACGCAGGATTGGATGTCCATTCATCTATTCCCCCAATTCCTGTTGTAATTTCTCCAAACCTTTTTCTAAATCTAATGCAGTTAGGACATCATCAAGACCGATTCCTAATTCAATTAGCGTTATGGCAACAGCAGGCTGGATTCCTGTAATGACTACAATCGCGCCCATAAGCTTGGACATATTGATTACATCCCCAAGCACCTTGGCGATAAATGAGTCAATAAAATCGATTGAGGTAAGATCAATGACAACACCATTCGCGCTTGTCTCGTGTATCTTATGGAGCAAATCCTCTTGAAATTGAAGAGCAGTCTGATCGTCAAGCTCCCATTGAATGGAAACCAAAAGACAATCATTCAGCTTAAGGATAGGTATTCTCACTTTGCTCCCCCCGTTGAAACAATTTTTTTATTTGTCAGCTCAAGGGCTGCTTCAATTCCTTTTTTCAAATTATTCTTCGTCGTAAACTGGTTCAAATCGATGCCAAGATTTACGATCGTCTGTGCAATTTCCGGACGAATTCCTACGAGCATGCACTTCGCCCCAATCAGCCTCACCGCATCTGCTGCCTGGATGATATGGTGGGCTACCATTGTATCAACAACCGGTACACCAGTAATATCTATAAGAACAACCTCTGAACGATGCTTAACCGCACCTTTCAAAAGATTTTCCATGATTTGTTTCGCACGTTCTGTATCAATTGTACCAACCAAAGGCATTACTGTAATTCCTTCAAAGACAGGAATCAATGGAGCGGAAAGCTCCTGCAAGGCTATTTTCTGCAAGGAAACCGTTCTTTCCCAGGTCGATGAATACACACTGACGATTTCATTGTTCATCGGCGTAGCCCAGCGGTCGAACTCGTACACAATGTCCATTTGGTTTTCCTTCGTTACGATTCCTTCTTCCTGCATGCCTTCAAACACGATCAAATTAAAGGTATGAAGTCCCTTTGTAACGAATGTCAAAGGCCAGCCTAACCTGACCACTTTTTCAGCAAAATCCGTCAGCCTGTTCGTATATTCCTCGTTCGTCCCCTTGAAGTTTGAGATGAGCAAATCGATGAATTCCTTGCTGGTCGAAACAAAGACCCGATCAGACACAAGGCGGACCACTCGCTCATCTGCCTCTTCCTTCGTTCTATTTATCCATTCATCCTGTATCTGCTGCTTATGAGACTGAATGTAATTCGATATTGTTTGGTTCATTTCATCCTCCCCATTCTATCACACAAAAATTATACAATACCCTCATCCGGACAACTGTAAACCAAATTTAAAAATGTAAAACAATATTCATAAATTTAAGTTAATATATATATCCATTTAATGATAACAGTTTTCTTTCGTCAAATAAAATCAACTTGTCGACAGGATGTCTGCAATTTCGCATGACGCTTTTTTAATATTCCTTAAAAGGGAACTTTCTATTTTAACGGACACAAATTACTGTTGATTTTTATCCGAATTCACCAGAGACATATAAAAAAAGAGACAAGCGACCAGCTCGTCTCCACACAGAACACATCCGTTTTTATTTTTTTTTGGTTATGTAAAAGGCCTGCAGACAGGCCCCATGCTTCTGGTTACAAAAAAACGCTCTATTACAGAGCGTGCTTTTAATTAAAATTCAATAAGACCTAAACTTACCTGAAGGGCTTCATCCACTTTTTCCATCATTTCGTCATCGAGATGAGTAATTTTATCGGTTAGGCGCTGTTTGTCGATTGTGCGAATTTGCTCCAATAAGATAACCGAGTCTCGTTCAAAACCGTACCGCTTCGCATCAATTTCAACATGAGTTGGAAGCTTTGCTTTTTGGATTTGAGCTGTGATCGCTGCGATAATGACTGTGGGACTGAACCGATTCCCGATGTCGTTTTGGATGACCAGCACAGGGCGTACACCGCCTTGCTCTGAACCAACAACTGGGGATAGGTCTGCAAAATAGACGTCACCACGTTTGACAATCAAGGGATTATCCTCCGCTGACTAGACGTTCAACTGTGTGTTCTGCCTCGTATTCTGCTTGAAATGCTTCAGATGCAATGGTCAGATTAATTTTGGCCATTTCCATATAGCCTCGTCTCATGGATTCGCGAATTTGTCTCTTTTTCTTCTCACGCAAATACATTTTTGTAGCCTGATAAATAAATTCGCTGCGGTTTACGTTTTCTTGCTTAACAAACCCATCTAATTCACTTAAAAGATGCTGCGGTAACTTAACCAAAATCTCAGTTGTTGCGCTGGATTCAGACACAAACATACACCTCCACCATCATCACTACATACCGTTATTAAGTTCTTTATCTCTCTACCATTTCTAATCTTATCACTATTTATGCCAGATGCAAAGGCTAATCAGCAATTCTTCTGTATTATCCGCCAAAAAAATAGTGTTTTATGCATGAATAAACAGGACTGTTAATTATTGTATCTAAATCTGCCATCTCTAGTATGCATTAACGCTTTATAGCAGGGAATTGTTCAGTTCCACTACTTTTCCGTCCTGCTTATATAAGCGCGGCACCCGCGAGGAAATGATGCAGGGAACTTCATAATTGATCGTTTCCAGCTTATTTGCTATTTCGTTGATGGAGATTGTTTCTTCTCCTTGTTCGCCAATTAGGGTGGCAATCTCCCCTGCCCGAACCTCGTATGGCAGCTTCACCATACATTGATCCATGCAAATGCGCCCGATGATCGGCGACCTTTTTCCATCCACTAATACTTCCTGGCCTTGAAGCCTGCGTATCCATCCATCAGCATACCCAATCGGAAGTGTCCCTACCCAAATATCTTCAGCCGCTTCATAGGTTGCACCGTAGCTTACTTTTTCACCTTTTTCCAGCTTCTTTACATGAACGAGCCTGGAATGCAGGGAAAATGCCTCCTGCAGCTCGACCGGCAATTCAGGTGCTATTTCCATTGAAGGCGCCAATCCATACATCGCGATTCCAACCCTCACCGCGTTGAAGCGGGCATCTGCGTGCATCAGAGCAGCGGCACTATTGCTGCTGTGCACGACCGGCGGCTGCTTGTCCAGAGTGGTGAGCATATCTTTGAACTTCGAGAGCTGCCGCTTAAAATACGTATCATCCATTTCATCCGCAGTGGCAAAGTGCGTATAGATCCCGTGAAGTTCGAGCCTCGAATCTTCTTTAATCAGTTTTTCTATCGATTTCAGTTCATCCGCAGAACGAATCCCGATTCGGCCCATGCCTGTATCTATTTTTATATGAAGTGAAATCGAGGCATCCTTACTAAGGACATCGCACGCTTTTGCCAGCCATTCCTCCTGGAAAACAGTGAGAATAATCCCTTCCTCTGCAGCAATGTTGACATCCTCCGCCCTGCTTGCGCCGAGCACCAGGATTGGTGCTGAAATCCCCTTTTTCCTTAAAGCAAGCGCCTCGTCCATAAAAGCAACAGCCAGCATCGAGGCTCCCGCTTCAAGGGCCGCTTCAGCTGTCTGCGAATCGCCATGTCCATATGCATTCGCCTTTACAACCGCAATAAACTCGACATCTTCAGGCAGATGCTCCCTGATCGCCTTTACATTGGCCTTGATGCGATCCAAATCCACCTCGGCCCACGTATCGCGGTAAAAAAATCCTTGCTCCTCCACCGAAAAACCACTTCCTTCAATCCGTACGTTATTTTTATTGTTTTATTATCAAACCGATACAACGCAATGTCAAATGGATAATATATATAGATTTTTCAAGGAGGAACTTCGCGGGAGAGAACCGGGATCAGACGAAGATTTCGATTTATTCCTGAAAAATTAAATATATTCCTTAAAAACGGATTATATTCCTTAAAAAATGGTTTTTATTCCTTAGAATTCAGATTATATTCCTTAGAACCAGATTATATTCCGAAGCCCAGAACAAAAAGCGCAAGCGCCTCGTTCAGCCCCGACAAGCGCTGGAGGGCCGACCGGTGAAGTCGTTCTTTGACTTCATTGGGCGGACCGAAGCGACTCGAGGGGCTAGGCGCTGGAGCTGGATTAAGAAGACTACATATAGTTATCCACAACTAAATAATTTTATAATTTCCTAAAGAATAAAAAAAACAGGCTCAGGTTGCTCTGAGCCTGCATCCGATTTATTATTTTTCCATATCAGCCAATACCGATTTCGCTACCATTTCCAGCTCCTCCGGAGATAAGTCCGCTGAAGCCAGCATATAGTCTACTCCGAGGTGAGTCCAAGAAATTGAATTTTCACTCATAGCACCGATTGTAAAGCCCAGATCAACCGGTTTTCCAGTCATGTTAATTGCAGATGACATCGCAGGCATTGCGTCTGCTTTTTCCTGAATCAGTGTGAATGATTTGTCGCCGTCATATGTCAGGACAACACGCTTACCGTTATCGGTCGCGATTTCCTTTTCATCAATCAAGGTCACGCCAGGGATTTCAGCCATTGGGTATTTCACAGTGAATTCTTTATCATTCACATCGGCCATAACCGGCACCTCTAGCTGAGCACCTGTCATGTTCTTTTTCATATCAAATGCATCTTTATCAAAGCTTGCATCGAATTTCACGTTAGAGAATTCAACCGTCACCAGGGCATTGCGGTCCGGATCCATCACCTTCACACTTACTGGTGACAGGTTCTTTTTATTCAGCTTGATCTCCTGGATCGGAAGCATCTTATTGTTCTGATACCTTGTTTTCGTTTCGAAAACGTAATGATCTTTCGTTGCTGAGAACTTCGCTTGCTTATCCTCGAGGATATCCATGATTAAAGATTCGTAAAGGTAAGCCTGGCTGCTGTTTTTCGGCCAGTCGCTCTGGAAGCGGAAGCTCTTGTTCAGCGCTGGTGTCAGAACAAAGACTCCTTCTTCATTCCTCAAGATCATCTGGCTTTGGTCTTTCTGGGCATTCTTCAAGTTGACACGGTAGAAGGACGGATCTTTATGCCAAATCTCCACTTCATACACTTGCGGCTCCGTACCCATTTGCAACGTCATTTTTGCATTAGCCTTGTAACTCTTTAAATCATTGAGCGTTCCATCCAACTCCTTAACCACAGATTCCTGTGATTTTGTACCGCAGGCAGCCAGAGCAAAAATAACCATGAGCCCGGCGAGAAGCAGCAACAACCTTTTCTTCATTCTTCCAACCCCTTTTAGTCTCATTTAAACGTGTAAAGGGAAAGAAAGGACAGGAATAAGACACTGACTGCAAATTACTTGAGTGGTCTTTCTGCAGCCATGTTCCCGCCGCCTAGCCTTGTCTCCCTTACTGCATTATGAATATATGAGACAACCTGGGCGAATATGCCCCCGGGACCCGACAAGCATTTAAATTTTTTCAATTATCACCTGTGCAATAGCGTATTGTTCACTGTGTGAGATCGTGAGGTGAACCCCCTCCATAAACGGCCTTGTCACGATTGGCCGGCCATGGATGTCGTTTTCGATTTCAATATCCATAAATGATAATTCCTTGCCGATACCAGTACCCTTCGCTTTTGAAAAAGCCTCCTTCGCCGCCCAGCGGCCTGCAAGGAATTCAACGCCTCTCCGTTCATTATATTGATTGAAGACAGTCTTCTCTTTTTCCGTGAGCACCCGGTCAGGAAAACGAGGCTGAGATTCAACAAGCTTCCTGATCCGGCCAATTTCTATAATATCAATTCCAGTTCCGACGATCATTTTATCGACTTCCTTCTAAAAAAGATGGATGGTGCATACAAAATATTGTACAACTATTGCGGATTAGGGCTATCCTTAAAACTAGGACTTTAATCACTTAACATTGCCCGATTATTTATATAAGAACACAGGAGGTTTAGCATGTTTACGAGGACCGAAAGTTTACGCGACTTCATCCGGTTTTACCCTATCGTTTCAGTAATTATCTCAATCCACATCTTATTATATTTGGCGACAGCAGTACCAGTCTTCCCGAGTAGATATCTGTTCGAACAGCTTTCAGGGGTAAATTTATACATCGTTAACGGCGAGTATTGGCGTATTGTCACACCGATTTTCATGCATGGCGGCTTTGCCCACATGCTCTTCAACAGCTTTTCGCTCGTCTTGTTTGGACCTGCGCTGGAACAATTGCTGGGAAGAACGAAATTCATTTTGATATACTTAGCAACAGGCATAGCTGCAAATATCGCAACGCTTATTCTCGAGCCGCTCACCTATACACATGTCGGTTCAAGCGGGGCAATCTTCGGCCTATTCGGCTTCTATATCTCCATCATCGTTTTCCGGAAAGCCATGCTCTCCCGGGAAAACTCACAGACAATCATGACCATTGCCATCATCGGGGTGATCATGACCTTTGTCCAATCTAACATTAATATCACTGCCCACATTTTCGGCTTGCTGGCAGGCTTCCTGATTGGCGCTGCATCTTTTAAAAAAAATAGCTAAAAAAGTATTAAAAAAGCGCCTGATTGGCGCTTTTTCTTTTGTCTCTGATAAATCTGCTGATTTCCGTTCCAGGCGTTTCGCTTTCCGCGGAAGAATTATTACTCATTCTTCTTGGCAGCACCGGGAGCCTTACTCTGCGGTTTCATGGGAATACCAGTGATAAATCGACTCGGCATCCTTTTTCTCCACATCAATCACCTTGCCGCCAGCACCGCCGTGGCCTGACTTCACGATTGCCTCAACGGTTGCCAGCTTCTTATTACGTTGAAAAAAACTTTCTTTGACACTGAAGGATTGGACTTTATTTTTCCTCATATAAACCGTGTTCTTCACGATACTGCGGTAACGGAAGGTCAGCATTCCATGATCGAGGCTCCAGCCTGTGTCCTTGTAGTTCAAAAATGACCACAGCGCCGAGACCGCCAGCAAGACAAGCGTTCCATATCCCCATGGCCTTAAGAACCAGATGGCCGCGATGATGATCGGAAGCACGAACAGCCAGCCTTTGAATAAGTACCGGACATACGCCCGCGACGGTGCAGGGATTAAATCGACTCGGAAATGGTAATCTGTTAAATGTGGTTCGAGCAAACCCGGTATCTTCTTTTTTTTCACGATTGGAAGGATGATTACCCTCGAGCTCTCCTGGTCTAATGCAGAGCCTCCCGCGCTTTCCACGTATGCAGATGCATAGCCTAGCGGCTGCCTGATCAGGTTCTCACTGATGCGGATCGCCTGGATCCGGTTCAATGGAATCGTAAATTGCCGCTTCTCCAGCAATCCTCTCGTAATGACAAGGTCATTATCCACTTTCCTTACGGTAAAATTGGCGTATTTAAGCATAGTGCCAAACAACGCGATCACCCACGCCAGCAAAAATCCTGCAAAGACCACAACGCTGACAAAGACGACTCCGCTTTGGACAAAATGTTCTACTCCATCAAAAATCTGTTCATATGGAATGAACTCCTCAAATTGGAACACAAACGCAAGTACCGCAGAAATGACGACCCCCACTCCCCCTGAAGTAGTCGCGAGCATCAGCAGTTCTGTTGCAGACATTTTATAAAGAATATCATCGCGCGTTTCCTGTTCCTGATTCTCGTCTTCCGGTACGGCTCTTTTCTTTATTGAAATTAAGTAGTCATGGATTTCTTTTGCTTCCTGTTTCGTGATCGCCGTCAGGACTGCCTCTCCATCTTGAAGCCCCATGCCGCCGGATCCAGCAGTTTCTACCTTCACCTTAACAAGGCCGAACAGCCGCTGTAAAATCCCTTCCGATAAATCGAGGCTTTGAATCCGATCGAATGGGATATACCGTTTCTTCCGGATAATCAATCCATATTCAATCCGAAGCTCACCTTGTTCTATCCGGTATGTAAATCGGTACCATGTAAGTACTCCATAGACAAAAATTAGGACGACCGCTCCAATCGAACCATAAAAATAAAACAGGTCCCAATTTGTTCCCCTGCTGCCGAACACGACGAAAACCAAAAACGGGATGATCAGTTCTTTCAGCTGGCGAAGGGCATTGACAACAGCGGCGATCGGGTGAAGTCTTTTCGGTTCAGACATCTTCATCCGCCACCCTTGCCAGCCTTGAGATCGAAGTCCTCAGGCTTTCTGCTTCCTCCATATCAAGCGCCGGTATTTCGTGCACCGTCGCGGCAGTCGATATCGTAACCGTCGATAATTTATATTTTCTTAACAGAGGTCCCTGCTGGGTATCAACATGCTGAACACGGATCATCGGAATAAGTGTTTTCTTTATGATGAAAACTCCGTATTGCAGTTCAATCTCCTGCTCCCTAACCTCATAGCGCCATCGTTTCCAGCGCAATGTTGGCAACAAGATGATAAATAAATAGCTATATACAGCAGCAAACCCCAAAGCTGCACCAATAATCCAATAAGGCCAATCAAAAAAAACCGTAATAGTGGTCAAACCGCCTGCCAATAGCCAAACCACAAGGGTATGGATGCAAGCAGATATTTTCCAGACAGTTAAAGCCCGCTCGGAAATACGCTTCTGCGGTTCAGAAATCGTCATAAAGCATCCTCCTGCTTTTCCAATTAATAGCACCTTCTAAGTATACAACATGAACACTTTCGTTGGGCATTAAATTGGGGAGAATGTGCTTTTCATCTTTAAGTGCCTCTGCAGATGCCGGCAACACCTGAAATTAAGTGCCCTCTATAAATGCTTGGCAACACCTGATATTTGTGAATAGCTCAGGTGCCACTTTACCACACTAAAATTGACGAATTACACGGGTCCCTTGCATCAATCGAATTAATATCGAATTATTTAAGCAGGAAGCTGCTTCCGTCAATCTTTTCAATTCCCGGTGATTGTTTTAAATCCTCCGCAAGCTTGAATAAGGCAAGGTCTTTCTTTTTCGCTTCAATCATGCAGTGGATTTCTGGGACTGAACCTTTAATTCCATTCAGGAAATCCATGAACATGTTCACATCCACGTATTCAGCATGGGCTCTGAATTCCTTTTCAGACCGGGGGCTGGAAATATGCATTTTCACGGGCAGCTTCGAATGCTCCCATGTACCAACGACCCGCTCCCACTGGTCCTCCCAATTTATAACCTCATGGTGAGCCAGGTGGTGATGGTAGTCGAACACGAGCGGAATCCCCAATTTTTCGCAAAGATAAAGCGTGTCATGAAGTGTGAACGACGTATCATCATTCTCGAGAATGATCATATTCTGCAGCCTTGTGGAAATCAAGCCCCAGTTATGGATGAACTGTTCAAGCGCTTTGTCCCTGTCATCATAAACACCGCCGACATGCAGGACACAGCGGTGCTCCGGATCGATATCCATCCCCTTTAACAACGCATGGTGCATCCCCAGTGTTTTCACCGAATTATTCAGAATGTCTGTTTTCAGGGTATTCAACAGGACAAAGTGGTCCGGATGGAAATCAACACGCATCGGATTCTCATGTAAAAATTCCGCTATATCTTTGAGTGGATTTTTCAAAGCACGCATATACTTCCAATCCAAGAGTTCTTCATGGTTTGCAAGCGGAATCAGCCTCGAGCTCAGCCTGAAAAAATGAATCTCATTTGCCTTGCTATGCCTCAAAAGACGCAAGCAATTTTCTAAGTTTGAGACAGCAATCCTTTCAAGCTTGTTAATTGCTCCCTCGCGATCCTTGATTGTCTGGAATTGCTTGAACGTCATCGTCTGTGAAGGCGATGCATTTTTCAGCTCCTCACTCATTGCCACATAACCAAGCCGTATAATCGTCATCGCATACACCCCACTCATTTTTTAGGTAGTATGCCCAAGTATCATCTTTTTTCTGAGGTATTCACTCTGTTTAGGTACGGGGGAATTGGAAAAAATCTTCGATAATTACCAGTTCGCTAAATAATGAGGTATTTTCGCAAGATTCTCGTGTGCTTTCGCAAATTTATACGTTTTTTTGCCTGAATCCTTCTCATTTTCGCAAGATTTTCGGAAGCGGGCCCTAAAAGTGGTGATGACAACATAAAAAATCCCCGGTTCATTAAAAACCAGGGATTTTCATCAATTTATTTATCTTGGTGATCTAGACTTAAAGCCGCCGCCTTCTCTGCTGCCGCCGGAGCGCTTAGCGCCGCCAGATCTTGGCTTCAAAGGTGGTTTCTTGCGTCCGCCGCCGCCGCTGTTAGAATCGTATCTTCTGCGGTCCTGCGGTTTTTTGTTTCTGTTTGGAAGAGGCTTTTCCTCTGTTAGCTTGACAGGAGACATATCCGGCTCTTTTGTCAGCATTTTAAGCACAGAAGCAACAACAGTTGTTGCATCATGGTTTCTTAACAATTCATCCGCTGCCTGACGGTAGTACTGCAGGTTGTTGGCTTCGATTGTTGACATGATTTTTTCAATGACTGCTTTTTGCTGGCCTTCTAAAGCTTCATCCATTGTTGGAGCTTTCAGCTTTTCCATACGGCGCTTAGTTGTTCTTTCCACTACCTGAAGGTAAGATTGCTCTCTTGCCGTAACGAAAGTGATGGCCATACCTGTTTTTCCTGCACGTCCAGTACGTCCAATACGGTGAACGTAGCTCTCTGGATCTTGAGGGATATCAAAGTTGTAGACGTGTGTAACGCCAGAAATATCCAAGCCACGAGCCGCTACATCCGTTGCAACAAGAACATCGATTGAACCTTCTTTGAACTTTCTTAATACTGACATACGCTTCGCCTGCGTAAGGTCTCCGTGGATTCCTTCTGCAGTATAACCGCGCAGGTTTAATGCTTCAGAAAGCTCATCTACCCGGCGCTTTGTGCGGCCGAAGATGATAGACAATTCTGGAGATTGAATATCAAGAAGTCTTGTTAGGACATCAAATTTATTCTTTTCCTGAACTTCAACATAGAACTGTTCGATTGAAGGGACAGTCATTTCTTTGGCTTTAACGCGAACGATTTGCGGATCCTTCATGAAACGCTCAGCAATTTTCTGGATTGGGCCAGGCATTGTAGCAGAGAACAACAATGTTTGACGTTCGCCAGGAATTTTAGCCAAGATTTCTTCGATATCTTCGATAAAGCCCATGTTCAGCATTTCATCTGCTTCATCAAGGATGACAGTTTCAACGTTGCTTAGGTCAATTGTCTTCCTGTTGATATGGTCAAGCAGACGTCCTGGTGTTCCGACGATAATGTGTGGGCCTTTTTTCAACGCGCGAATTTGACGGCTGATATCCTGTCCGCCGTAAATTGCAAGGACGCCTACTCTCTTGCCAGCACCAATTTTATATAATTCTTCAGAAACCTGGATTGCCAATTCACGTGTTGGCGCAATGATGATTCCCTGAATATTGTGGTTTTCTTTTTTGATCTTCTCAACTAGAGGGATACCGAACGCTGCAGTCTTACCAGTACCTGTCTGTGCCTGGCCGATTACATCTTTGTTTTCAAGGCTGATCGGAATTGTTTGTGCCTGAATAGGAGTTGCTTCCTCAAATCCCATATTCTTTACAGCTTTTAATGTTGCGGGGCTAATGCCCATCTCTTGGAACATTGTCAACTTTGCTCATTCTCCTTTATATTCACATTTACTTTTGTCCAGTTTCGGCTCCTAGCCTCTCGAGTCGCTTGTTTAGTATCGCCTCCTAGAAACTCCGAAACTTCAACTCCGCCGTCAGAAGCAAAAAGCGCTTCTTTGTCGGAGTCTCCAGTTTCTGCGTTTCTGGGCAGTCGGCTACACATATCGATTTCGGTCCATCCGCTGAAGTCAAAGAACGACTTCAACTGCTGGCCCTCCAGCGCTTGTCGAGGCTGAACAGTCGCCTACACTTTTCGTTATTTTAAGTGGCTGTTTAAGTATGATCCAAACCATTTCTGATTCTGGTAAGTTTATTGTACCGTTATGGCAAAATAGGTGCTCGCACCTTGGTTTTAAGCAGGGCTGAATCAGCATTGTAATTAGTACGCTGAAGCACAGAACCTGAAATATTAGCAAAAAAAGACATTCTCCAAACACGGGAGTATGTCCGCTTAAAGGATTTTCTCAGATAGACACTCAATATTTATCATACCATCTTTAGGAAAGAAAAGCAATTTTTGCGGAATTGACTTAGCTGCCAATGCCTTCTCTTTGCATTGAGGTTAAAAAAACATAAACTTCCTCGAAAAGCTGTTCCTTTTCATCACAGTGACAGATCAGATGTTTGGAGTTTTTATAAAAAATCAGCCGTTTTTGTGCTGACCCAATATTTTCATATAAATATTGGGCACTTTTGGGAGGAACGATTCCATCGCTCTCCCCCTGTGCTATTAATGTTGGGACCTTTACATCATTGAGAACAGGCTTAATTTTATTAACGAGCCTGCGAAACTGCAAGGTAGCGGTCATGGGTGTTTCTTTAATTTTTCGCTTATAACGCCTGAATAGTTCATTTTCTTTCAGTTTTCCTTTAACTGTATCCCTCATCATTTCCCTCACGTCGATGGCGAGCTGCTTAGGGTTCACATAATAGGCAGCAGCGCTAAGCAACACGAGTTTTTCAACCGGATATATCGATGCAAGATAGCTTGCAATCAATCCACCCATCGAAAAACCAACGACATAAACAGTATCACATTCCTTCAAGAGCGCCTTCAGTTCATTTTCGGCATGGCCGATCCACTGATCATAGGTGATGCCTCGTAAACTGAGCTCCTCACCGTGTCCGGGAAGCGTGGGAACAGCTATTTTCCAATCAGTTCTTTCTTTTAACGACCTGGCCAGGGGCTCTACTTCAAATGGTGCCCCGGTAAATCCATGGATTAAAAGACAACCTATCATAACCAATCACCCATTAGTTTTTCTCGTATTTAATCTTTCCCCATTTTAAATCATTTAACCCTTAAATTCCTACAATATCGACTCCGATTAAATCGCAAAAAAGATGTCCTGTTGTGGACATCTTTTAGTAGCTCTATTGAATACCTTTTCACAGCACTTTCATTAGTTCGACCACTGAGGCTTATTTTTGCAGAGATTGGACTACTTCTTCAAGCGCCATTCCGCGTGAAGCTTTTACAAGGACGATTGTTTCATCGGTTACATACTTTTTCAGTTCGCTGCTTAATGCGTGCTTATCCTGGAATGCAAAGACTTTTTCTTCTCCCAGTACCTCTTTCGCACCCTTTGCGATCGATTCGCTGAGCTTGCCATACGTGAATACGTAATCGATTTTCCCGGTATCAAGGGCAGAACCCACTTTGTAATGATACTCTTCCTCCAGAGGTCCAAGCTCGAGCATATCGCCGAGCACGAGAATTTTCCTGCTGTAGCCCGAAAGATTGGCGACCAAGTCAATCGCTGCATTCATAGAAGTTGGGCTGGCATTGTAGGCATCATTGATGATTTTCTCGCCCTGGGCACCCTCAGAAAGCTCCATTCTCATATTTGTCAGCTTCAAGCTCGCAAAACCATCATTCATTTTTCCAAAAGGAACACCAAGGAACTCTGCTGCAAGCATTGCTGCAAGCGCGTTTAAAATATTATGGTTTCCGAGAACAGGAAGATAGAAAGTATCATCGCATTGATTCGTTTTAAACTTGTTTCCATTTTCGATCGGCTCAACACTGACAGGATACATGTCATTGTCATGGCTCGCACCGAAAGACTTCAGCTGGCCTTGCCCATCATAGTCCGCCAGCCTTTCCTGAAGCAGCGGCTCATCTCCATTAAAGATAATCAGTCCGTTATTTTTCAGTCCGGCGATAATTTCAAGCTTCGCATCAGCGATAGCTTCGCGTGATCCGAGATCCAGGAGATGGGACTCGCCAATGTTTGTGATGATGACGGCATCAGGACGGCCCATTTCTGTTAAAAATTCAATTTCTCCCTTGCTGCTCATGCCCATTTCAAGCACGGCAACCTCTGTATCTTCTCTTAAGCGAAGAAGAGTCAGTGGCAGACCAAGGTGGTTGTTGAAGTTTCCTTCGGTTTTCTGCACCTTGAATTCTTGCGCCAACAAATTCGCTGTCATGTCCTTCGTCGTCGTTTTTCCGTTGCTCCCGGTGATTCCGACCACTTTGATATCGAGCGAATTGCGGTAGCTTCTTGCCAGTTCCTGCAAAGCTATTGTCGTATCTTCTACAATAAGAATCGGCAAATCTTCAGGCGGGTTCGGTACATCCTTTTGCCATAAAGCGGCGGAAGCTCCGCCATTTTTGATGACATCCTCGACAAAATTATGGCCATCTGTCCTGGCTCCTTTAAAAGGAACAAACAAATTTCCTTCTTCAACCTTGCGAGTATCGATTGTAACTCCCTTTACGATTACATCAGAGAATTTGCTCACATCGTTCAAGGCACCTGCCATTTGAGCGATTTCTGATATTTTTTTTTGAATCATAATGATTTCCTCCCATGGACGGCAAAAATGAAGGAACACGGCTAAAGAAAGCAAGTTGCTTTCACTGGCCGTGTCTCCCTGTTGTAAAACTTTATGTGTTCCCTATTTTAGAAAGTGTACTTGATCTTCTGCTTTTCAGCGTGGCGTTCGATTGCGAGGTTCACCAATTTCTCGATTAGCTGCGGGTACTCAACTCCGGTATGCTTCCACAACAGCGGGAACATGCTGAATGGAGTGAATCCAGGCATTGTGTTAACTTCATTGATTAGAAGCTGGCCATCTTTTGTAAGGAAGAAGTCAGCACGGACAAGTCCTGAGCAATCCAATGATTTAAAGGCTGTAATCGCCATTTCTTTCAAATCTGCATACTGCTGCTCAGTGATTTCAGCCGGGATGATCATCGCTGTGTCGCCATCCTCATATTTTGCTTTGTAATCGTAGAAGTCTTTCTTTGGTACGATTTCCCCGACTACTGAACATTCAGGCTCATCGTTGCCGAGTACCCCGATTTCAATTTCGCGCGCGACAACACCTTGTTCAATGATGATTTTACGGTCAAATTGGAACGCTTCCTTGAAGGCTTCTTCAAGCTCCTGCTTGTTTGAAGCCTTGCTGATCCCCACACTTGAACCAAGGTTTGCGGGTTTTACAAAGCAAGGATAGCCAAGTTTTTCTTCAACGAGCGCATAGATTTTGTCGTTATCCTTTTCCCATTCACTGCGAAGGGCAGATACATAATCAACCTGAGGCAGTCCAGCCTGTGCAAAGACATTTTTCATGACGATTTTGTCCATGCCTGCAGCTGACGCAAGAACGCCATTGCCGACATAAGGAAGGTTCAATAATTCTAACAATCCTTGAACAGTTCCGTCCTCGCCGTTTGGCCCGTGGAGCAATGGGAAAATGACATCAAGTGTCTGGCTTGATTCGGCTCCGCCAGCCTGGAATAATGCGGGTGTAAATGAAGGAGTCGGCAAGTTTGAGCCATCAGAGAACTCAAGCGCCTTCACGTTTTCGGCAGGAGCGCTCAATTGAGATCCCTTGACCCATTCGCCTTCCTCCGTTATGTATATAGGATAAATCTCGAATTTTTCAAAATCCAATGCCTTCGTCACAGCCAAAGCTGTCTGCATCGATACTTTATGTTCAGCCGATTTGCCGCCATACAGCAGCCCGATTCTTGTTTTCATAGAAATAGACCTCCAATATGATTCACTTTGATTACAATCTAGCTCCAGTGCCAGGTTCTCCGGCACTTTCCGCTTATTATTTTACCACTTTATTTTTTAATAAAGTAATTGTTATCAATTTTTAATATTACGTCTCCAGCTATACTATTTCCTGTTTTAAATGTATGAAACCACAAGGTTGGATTAAGACCGTCTTTTTTTAAAAGAACGCAACATTTTTAGGGAAGATACCCAGTTTTCCTGTCTAAATTACCATATGAATTAATCAATAATTCTGTGAATAAATGCCCGCTTATAACAGCTGTCTCGCCTTTTCAACAACAAAAAAGGCTCCATTCCAGGGAAGCCTAATTAAGCATTTTTATCCATTGTTTTCTCTATACCCATGCTGGAAGCATTAATAATAAACGTATTCCCCTTTGAAGCTTCAATAGTGTGCACTAATCTTAGATGCGCTAATTCAGGATTGTTCGCTAACACCTTCGCGGTATTCGCAAGACTCCTCAACGTTGCTGCTTCACCCCGTGCCTTTTCTAAGGCAGCCTGGGCCTCTTTCTTTGCTCTTAGCACTTCTGAAAATGCCTTTTTCAATTCCGCTGAAAGCATAATATCCTTCACATCAACCGCGAGAATGGAAAGGCCGATGATCGTCTCGTCTTCTGTCAGCAAGTCTTTTACTCTGCTGTTTATCTGCTGGCGGTTTTCTATTAGTCTATCAATTTCTATTGTCGATATGACGTCTCGAAGCTTTAATTGTATGGTCGTATATAGATTTTCCTGAAAATCTTGATATTCTAATACGATCGCTTTGGGATCCTTAACTTGATATTTCACTGCCAAACTAATTTTCACGTTAACATTGTCAGCACTTAACAGCTCTTGCCCGTTTATCTGTAAAATAACGGGTCTCATATCAAAAACGTCAATTTTGGTTGAGGGTGTGAAATAGGTATACTTTCCAGGTTCCATTACACCCTGGAATTTCCCCTTATGAAATTTAACACCGCGTTCATATTGATAAATAGTAATGGAATTAAACACCATCTTGATTGCAAAGAATAATATTAAAATCAGAATAAAATATAAAACCGTATCAATAATAAAAGCAATCATGCCATCACCTGATCTTCATAATAATAACCGTTATGGATCCACTCACAGAAACGATTTGGACAATGGAGGTCATACCTGCAGGATTGCCCAAAGCAAATATTCTGTGAGTGGATCGTTATGGGCTTCGAACCCGAACCGGCCCCAAAAAAGGTAAACCAGTTTCCAAGATTGAGAATGCTGATAGGCTACATCATCTAAAGATTTTAAATGGCGGCTTGGCATTCTCCTTATTAATTGTAGCAAGTTTTGAGCAAAAAAGTATCCGTAGGCTATATTTATTTAGGCTCTTTTCGTAAACTTTGTTGCCTTCACAACTAAAAGTAAAAATCGACATTTGGATTTTTCACGAGTTTTCTTGCATTCCCTGATCAGCGAAAAACAACAATCCATGCGAAAACAGACTTTATTTTACAATCATCACCGGTGCTTTCACTCGTTTTGCGACTTTGTGGCTGACGCTGCCGAGCACCATTTCCTGGAGGCCATTCAAGCCTCGGCTCCCGACCACAACTACATCAAATTCATTCTTGTTTGCATAATCGACGATTGCCGGTCCGGGTTCACCAAGTAATTTTTCCAGCTTAAAACTCAAGTTTTCGCTGTTAAGCAGACTTGTAACCGGCTGAAGCCTCATCTTTCTTTTTTCCTCAACTACTGTACGATTGGGATTGTGAAGGACGTCTTCCTTGGATGTCTGTCCATCAATGACATAAACCACGGTAATTTCGCTATCGGCGTTCAGTTTCGCCAGTTCCGCTGCTTTTTTCGCAGCACGTAATGAATGATCAGACCCATCTGATGCAAGCATGATTCTCTTAAACATATGATCCCTCCGTACTTTTTCCATTATCTTATATATAAAAGAAAGCACGCTGATTAGTCAACGTGCTTTCCATTTAAATTAATGTCCGGAAAGCTTCGCGCCTTCCTGTTTGTGAACAGCAAGCTTGTCAATCAGAAGTGAGCTCGGCTCATTCAGGCCATGTAGGCGGACTACATTTCCGCTCGCCCTCAGCTTGATGACAATCTTATCAATCGCCGCAACCGCTGAATCATCCCATACATGGGCATGTGTCAGGTCGATGACGACATCCTTTGCTGTATCTAGCATATCGAATGATTCAATTAAGTCAGTTACAGACGCAAAGAATACTTGGCCTTTTACAAAGTAAGTACGACGGTCGGCTGCTACATCAAATGTTGATGTCACTTTCACCTTGGAAATCTTCGCTACAAAGAAAATAGCGCTCAGGATGATACCGGAGAAAACACCTTTAGATAAGTCATGCGTAAAAACAGTTGTAACAGTTGTTACTACCATTACAATTGAATCCGTTAAAGGAGTTTTCGCCATCCCTTTGATTGAAGACCAGTCGAATGTACCGATTGAAACCATGATCATGACGCCAACCAGGGCAGCCATCGGAATTTGCACAACGACATTACCTAACACGATGATCAAGAACATAAGGAAAGTCCCAGCTACAAAAGCGGATAATCTGCCTCGGCCGCCAGATTTAACGTTAATAACGGATTGACCAATCATTGCGCAGCCTGCCATGCCGCCGAATAGTCCGGCAACAATGTTCGCAATCCCCTGGCCGCGGCTCTCTCTATTTTTATCACTTGAAGTATCAGTCATATCATCGACAATGGAAGCAGTCAGCAAGGATTCAAGCAAGCCGACAATCGCCAAAGCCAATGAGTATGGGAAAATAATTTTTAACGTTTCAAGGTTCAACGGTACATTTGGAATCAAGAACGCAGGCAATGCAGAAGTCAGCTTGCCCATATCGCCGACAGTTCTAACATCACTCTTCGTCATAAGCGCAATCACCGTGATTACGATAATCGCTACAAGCGGTGAGGGAACTGCTTTTGTAATGCGCGGGAAAAGATAAATGATCGCAAGCGCTCCTGCTACCATTGCATACATAACCCATGTTGCATCCACGAATTGTTCAAGCTGAGCCATAAAAATCAAGATCGCCAGTGCATTTACGAAACCGATCATGACGGATCGCGGAATGAATTTCATAAATCGGGCCAATTTAAACACACCAAACAGAATCTGCAGGATCCCTGTCAAAATCGTTGCGGCCATCAAATATTGTAAACCATGGTCAGCAACAAGCGTCACCATCAGCAGCGCCATCGCACCGGTCGCAGCTGAAATCATGCCAGGACGGCCGCCGACAATCGCGATTGTCACAGCAATCGCAAATGAAGCGTAAAGTCCTACCATGGGGTCAACGCCAGCAATAATCGAAAAGGCGATTGCTTCAGGAATCAAAGCAAGCGCGACGACGATTCCAGCAAGGACATCTCCTTTGACGTTGCCAAACCATTGTTCTTTAATTGTAGTAGTATTCAAGTAAACACCCCTTAATTTATTTTGGTGGCTTCCTACTCTCAAGCAAGCCGGGTCCGTTAAAAACAGGATTTATCATAACATATTTACAGAAACGAGCAACCCTCATTGTAAGCGCTGCAATTAAAAATTCCCTCCAATTATCGACGGATATCTCTGTTTTTCACATTGGAATAGTAAAAACCTTTAAATGTAAAATCCGATTACTTGGGCCCGTTGAAGCTCTCTAAATTATCTTTTGCCAGCTCGGCTCTTCTATCAGCCACAAGTCTTTCTTGTGACCTTTTTTTCGGGTAAGCTTCTTTTCTGGAACGTAAACCAGCATATACAAAAAAACAGTCCTGCAACTCACTGCAGGACTGTTTTTTTACCCAACTGGCGTACAAATCTCAATATAATGTCCATCAGGGTCAGCGGCATACGCGACAACCTGGCCCCATGGTTTTTCGGTTGGTTCGAGTAAAATCGGAACGCCGGCTGCACGCAATTTTTCTACGGCACCCTGGACGTCCTCTGTTACAAAGCCAAGTTCAAAGGTTTGTTCCTTCCTGTTTCCATCAGGAATTGGCAGATTGGTAATTTCCCTGCCGCTTTCCCTCGTATTCATTGAAAGGACTGTATTGCCCGTCTCGTATTCGATGTAAGTACCAAACTCATTGCGCAGCTTCAGGCCAAGCAGTTCTCCGTAAAAGTGCTTTGTTTTTTCCAGGTCTGATACATATAAAATAACGTATCCCAATTTTAAATCCACCATCATCACCTCATCTAAATAATTCGAGATTCGATGGCATAATCCTTCATCTAGATTTGAACGATGATTGTGTCGCTCTATATTTTAAAATCGCTTCTTTTGTGCAGTTGTAAATACCTTCACTGATCAATTTACCCAGTGGGGTGGCTGTGCCTGCGTAAGAAATGAGCTCTCCCTGCTGGGTTGCAGCAATACAAATACTGTCTGTTGAGATGCCTGTTGAATCGGGAGTGGCACCGGGACTGACCCCATCCAGCTCCTGCAAAACGCTGATTTTTGCTTCCGCAGCTGTCATCGCGCTCTGGATAAATGCCTCCTCGGAAATCCTGCCATTAATGAACAGCCACGTATTGATATTACGCGGGCGGTCACGATGTGTGTTTCCCGCGGATACAATGACAAAAATCGAAAACTCACCATCTTCAAAAAGCCGGTACGCCGCCGTTTCAGCCGGAACCGCCGTCATCATGCCAACCGTTTCGCTTGGCAGAAAGCCATTACCCAGCAGATATTCGGCCATCTCTGCCTTATGGTCACTGCAATCATATTCTGCAGCAACAATCCGGTGAACAAATGAACTGTGCCACCCTATTCCGGCGCCAGTAATACCCGAAGACATTGTCCTCAACGGAATCGGCGACTTAAGAACAATCCGGTCATTACCGATATCAAGAAGCTTCACGTCTATTTTCACAGCATGATTTTCACCACTGCCTGATTCAGGTACCAATAAAAGCTGTGGCTTAGCGATTTCTGGGTGGGGGTGATTTTTGACCTCTGTCTTATATACTTTTTTGATCCGTTCTTCCTTTAACACTTCAACTGGGTTATCGACGATTAAAATCTCGCCGTTTTCCATAAGCAGAAGCCTGTCGCAGTATAGCGATGCTAAATTCAAGTCATGAAAAATGGAAACGACGGTCAATTGCTCTTCAGCCGTCCATTTTTTAAGCAGGTCCAGCAATTCCTTTTGGAAGCTAAGATCGAGGTGGTTCGTCGGCTCATCAAGCAGGAGGATTTTTGGCTGCTGTGCCAGCGCCTGGGCAAGGAACACCCTTTGCTTTTCTCCTCCTGATAATTCGACAATCGATTTTTCCTGAAGATGTGTAATGCCAGTCTGCTCCATCACCTTCTCGACAATCTGCTCATCTTCATTCCGCCAGCTATTGAACCAGCCCTTTTGGTGGGCGTACCGGCCAAGCGACACCGTTTCCTTTACTGTGTAAGGAAAGGCCTGTTCCGCATGCTGCGGCAGCACCGCCATCAGCCTGGCAAGTTCCTTCGGCGAATAGTTGGATAACAAACGATTATCCACCATGATCGAACCGCTGTTTATATGCAAAGCACCGCTAATCATTTTAAGCAAAGTCGTCTTGCCGCTTCCATTAGGTCCAAGGATGCCAAACAGTTCTCCTTTTGCCACTTCAAAAGAAATCCTCTTCAGCACTTCGCCGCCTGAATATCCGCCTGTTAAATCGTTTACTTGAATCATCAGCCTGCACTTCTTTCCTTACGATTTCTCATTAAAATAACCGCAAAAACAGGAGCGCCAATCAACGCGGTAATTACCCCGATCGGCAGTTCCGCTGGCGCGATAACCGTCCTTGATACAAGGTCAGCAAGAATCAGAAAACCGCTCCCTAACAATACGGACAATGGCAGCAAATGCCTGTGGTCCGGTCCCCATATCGTGCGGACCAAATGCGGAATGACCAGCCCGACAAATCCAATCGTTCCAGAAACCGCAACCGCCGAACCCGTCAAAAGTGAACCGGACAATAATATTAGCAGCTTCCTTTTTTCCACATTGACACCCAGATGCTGTGCACGCTCTTCCCCGAATGACATAGCGTTCAGTTCCCTGGTGTTCGCAAGCAGCGTCACTAAACCGATTATAAAGAATGGAAGGATTATTTTAATATACTCCCATCCGCGCATTGATACACTGCCAAGCAGCCAGCCGATGATTTGCCGCAGCTCCTCTCCGGAGAGGGCAATCATTAAAGAAATAAAAGCTCCTAAAAATGAACTTAGAATGATTCCAGTCAATATAATCGTTTCAACCCTGAGCAGCCTGTCGACCTGCCGGGCAAAAAATAACACAAACAAAACGGTAGCGAATGCGAACAAAATACTCAGCACAGGCAGAGTAAAGGAGCCAACGAAAGGAAGCGAGATTCCGAAAAACAAGGTGATTACCGCTCCAATCGAAGCTCCTGATGATATTCCCAAAGTATATGGATCTGCCAGCGGATTCCGCAGCATGCCCTGGAACGCGGCCCCCGCAATTGCTAGAGAAGCGCCAACAAAACCGGCAAGCAATACACGCGGCAGCCTGATATCCATGACAATACTTGTATGCATCGGGTCGATTCCCTGTCCCTGAAAGCGGAAAATTTCAGCACCAATGATTTCAACAATAGCGGGTACAGGGATGGAAACCGTTCCGATCGAGATGCCCAGCAGCATCGAAATGACTAAAAACGCAGCTGCCAATAGATACGCCAATCCTTTTTTATTTAAAAACGTCCGGATAAATGGCTTTTGCAAGCTCCTCTGCTCCTTCAGCGAGCCTTGGACCTGAGCGGGTAACGAGGTCAGAGTGGACATCGAATACCTGCTTGCCTTTGACTGCTTTTACATTTTCCCAGCCCTGTCGCCCGAGAACCAGCTCGACTGCGTTTTCTGTGTAATAACCATAGGTTGTCACAACGACATCTGGATTACGCTCAACGATTGCTTCCTGGTCAACCTTTGCCCAGCCTTCCATATCGCCAGCAGCATTTTTTGCTCCGATCAATTCGAGCATCTCATTGATGAAAGTGTTTTTGCCAGCTGTATAGATTTCCGGAGCCGGCGACACCTCGACAAACACCGATTTCTGCTGGTCAGGCTTTATTGATTCAGCCTGTTTTTTCAATTCCGCGAAACTGTTTTTCATATTGCCCACAAGTTCAGCAGCTTTTTGCGGCTCACCGATCGCTTTGCCAATCATCTCGATTGATTCGTATACTCCATCAAATGACTGCGCGTCATTGACAACGACTACATCAATCCCGGCATCCTTCAATTGCTGAAGACCTGCCTTAGTGCTGTCAGCCGTTGACTCATGGGCAAGGACGAGATCAGGTTTAAGGGAAATCATTTTTTCAATATTGATTTCCATCCCGCCGATTTTTTCCTTTGACATTGCTTCCTCAGGATAATTATCGAAATCAGTCACACCCACAATCGCATCCCCGTTTTCAAGCGCATAAACGACTTCCGTGTTGCTCGGAATCAGTGAAATGATTTTTTCAGGTTGATTTTCAATTACAATATCCTCGTCAAGGGCATCCTTGACGGTTACCGGGAAACCCGTTGTTTGCTCCTGCGCAGCTTTTTCGCCTTCCTTTTTTTCTGGCTGTGCTTCTGTGCCACATCCAACCAGAACCATGGCCACCGTCATCATGATTAATAATAATTTTTTCATTTGCTTCTTCTCCTCCATTTTGTCTTGACTATGTTAAAACTTTATTGTTGATTTCCGCTCCAGGCGCTTGCTTTCCGGGGGGGGCGTTCGCCGAGCCTCCTCGTCGCTGACGCTCCTGCGGGGTCTCGCCTGAAACGCTAATCCCCCAGGAGTCAAGCGCCTTCCACTCCAATCAACAGGCTTAAAAACAACATTTAGCTTTAACAGAGCCTAAAAAAATAAAAAACATCTCCACCTGAAGGGGAGATGTCCGAGTAAGCAAATGTTTTTAATCGAATTAAAAGACATAGAGCCTGTCGGCACCTCCCTATCCTCGTAGGTTTGCTGGTGCAATGAACAGGCAGGTCTCCTGGCTCATGGTCAATCGCTTGCTGCGCCTTCCCATACATTTGTACAGTGGCATTTTGCAGCTTGCTCCCATTTACAGTGGCGGGACCGCGTTGGAGTTTCACCAACTTCCCTTTTAAGTCTTGTTATGAAAGGCTCTTTCGCATATACGTCTGCTAAAAAGGCCTTAAAAGACACCCGATTCATTTAAATATGTAATTTTCCGCTAAATCCAATTATACACGATGAGTGAAAAATTGCTTTAAAAATTTATGATAGTTTCGACTTGTTCTGACAGATTTCCTTCTGGATGTTTGTCTTCCAGAAAAGCTATTGGGCGAGCAAGCTCCATTCCTTCAGCTTTTTATCGAATACCAATCTGCCGTCGGGATTGTTCCTGCTGGCCTCTTTATATTCATCATACATATCATCCATATTAGAAAAGTCGCCGATGACCCAAATCGGGATTTCGATTCTGTTGCGATTTTGTTCCATATTCTTCAGTGAAAAGACGGCACCTTCTTTTAAAGCGGGTGTCAGCGATTTTAATATCTCCTTGCCGACTGATGGATAGGATTTCTTCTTCCTGATACCGAGCAGCGTTTTCTCAGGCTTCAATTCTCCGAGCTTTCCAGCAAGAACATTTCCGAGCATCCGGAAAAAGTCATTGAAGTTGCGGTAATACGTTTTATTGAACCAGCCATCTTCATGAGCAAGGTAAACAAAACGATTTCCGAGCTGATTGTAGAATGGAAGCTTTAGATGATGTTTGATATGGCCGAGGTATAGGATTTCCGCAATCTCCTGTGCCGAAAGCACATTCAGCGCTTCCATTTCCTCAAAATCAATCCAGCAAAAATCTCCATAGGCGTTGACATTGTCAGCAACCAGCTTTTCAACTCCGTCTTCCTGTACATACTGAAATAAGGTATGCCTGTTAAAATCACCATCCTCATAGCGATGCTTCAGCAGCAGCAAATGGTTGAGTGAATCAGATAAGGACCTGGCGAATTCAAAGAATTCGATTCCATATGAGAGCACATATTGATCCCTGTCGTTCAAATGGACATATAACAAATCGCGATTATATGGATGGTTCTTTTTCAATGGCAAAACCTCCCGGAGCTTCTTGGCTGTACACTGATAGCGAGTCGCACAAAGGCACTGCTTCCGTTCAAATGACGCTCATTCCATTCTATCAAAAATCAACAGAAATATCTTATTCTGACTCCCCAAAACATAATTATTATTTTCCACCTTTTAAGAAAGAATCCGGTGGTTTTACTGCAACTAAAACACCATTTAATTCGTCTATTACCTTTATAGGTAAAAGTTTCCTCGGAAGTCATTGTAAGGATAATTTTTCTTTGCTAGCATAAAATTAAAAATAAATCCAGAAAACAGGGTGTACCATATGGAAAAACCTTTGAAAAAAAATGAACGATTTGATTGGACATTGACGTTCCTGTTAATGTTGTTTTTCCTGACAAGCTGTATAGCGATTTACAGCGCCCAAAAAACCGGGCAGTATGGACAAAACTTTATGAATAAGCAAATCTTTTGGTATGTCGTTGGAGCAGGAATTATCGGTGTGGTCATGATGTTTGACAGCGAGCAATACCGGAAGCTTTCTTGGTACTTGTACGGTTTCGGCATCTTTCTGCTTGTATTCCTTTACTTTGCTCCTCCTAGTATCGCCGAAGAACGAAATGGGGCAAAAAGCTGGTTTTTCATTGAGCCATTCGGCTCGATTCAGCCATCTGAATTCATGAAAGTCTTTTTGATTTTAGCGCTCAGCAATGTGATTTTCGTTCATCATCAAAAAAATGAGGCGAAAACCTTCCAGTCTGATTTACTTCTGTTCATCAAGATGGGGGCGATTACCAGCCTGCCGCTCGGTTTGATTATGCTGCAGCCCGACCTTGGAACGGCTCTTGTTATTCTTGCTATTTTTACAGGATTGATCCTCGTTTCGGGAATCACCTGGAAAATCATTCTGCCGTTATACGGTGGCGGTGCTGCGCTAGGTGCTGGAATTCTATATATGGTTATCTGGAAGCCTGAAATCCTCAAAGAATATTTAAGCGTAAAAACCTACCAGTTCGGGCGTATCTATGCATGGCTCGACCCCGAAAGCTACCAGAGTGAATATGGATATCATCTGGTAAAATCGCTCAGGGCCATCGGATCAGGGATGCTTACCGGGAAGGGCTTCAGCGAGCGGGAAGTGTATATTCCTGAAAGCCATACCGATTTTATTTTCAGCGTCATTGGTGAAGAATACGGCTTTGTTGGCGGCAGCTTCGTCATCGGCCTGTTTTTTCTATTAATCTATCATTTAACGAAAACGGCTTTGGATACAAACGACCCATTTAACACCTACATCAGCGCAGGTGTCATCAGCATGATCACCTTCCATGTCTTCCAGAATATCGGGATGACAATCCAGTTATTGCCGATCACCGGAATCCCTTTACCATTCATCAGCTACGGCGGCAGCTCGCTAATGGGCAATATGCTCGCCATGGGACTGATTTACGGAATCCGCTATCACCATAAAACGTATATGTTTGCATCGAATGACAGGGGATTTAATATATGAAATTAATAAGCAACTACCGGGACAATGAATTGCTGCGCAGTAGCTTCATACAGCTCGCTGCTGATATATTTGGCCTTGATTTTAAAAATTGGCATAAAAAAGGATACTGGGGAGAGCGATACGTCCCCTACTCCTTTGCAGAAGGAGATCGAATCGTTGCCAATGTATCAGTCAACAGACTAGAAATTATTATGGACGGAAAAAGCTATAGGGGGTTGCAAATCGGTACCGTCATGACCCACCCTGATTACCGCAACAGGGGCCTTTCAGCTAGCCTGATGAATCATATTCTTGATGAATACAGCGGCAAATACGATTTCATGTACTTGTTTGCGAATGACAATGTGCTCGATTTCTATCCCAGGTTTGGATTTGAACGTATGGAGGAAAGTCAGTATTCGGTATCGTTTTTTTCAGGTGATCGTGGTGGTAAATTACGCAAACTGGCTATCGGCGACTCCAATGACTTGCTGCTCATTGAAAAAATGGTTTATGGAAGAGAGCCGGTATCGAGATCTTTCGGCACCGCAAATTCTGGCGGCATTACGATGTACCATGTCTTGAATGTTTTTGCCGATCATCTCTATTATTTTGAGGAAGAAGACTCAATCGTTATTTTTACTAAAGAAGAAGATAAAGTTCACCTGTATGATGTCATCAGCAAAGCACCTATTAACATTAATATGCTTCTCGAAAGAATAACGCCTAAAAAAACATCTGAGATCGTGTTCCATTACGCTCCTGATTATGAAGGCCTTGAATATGAACTCAGTCCCTTTCAAAGAGAAGGAGCTTTATTTGTGAAAAAGGGCGCGGCGCTTGCGTTTCCATCATCTGTAAAGCACCCGGTCACATCGGAGGCATAATACAAAAAAGGCTGATCATCTCAGCCTTTTTTCAATACTTTCCTGTTATTCATTTTCACACTCGAACGGACAAAGAAATAAAGGATGAAAATCCCCATGATCACGAGCCCTGTTTTATTTAAAGCAAACAGCTTGAGCACGGCGCCTGCAAGTGTGGCCAGGTAAAGCATTCCGAGCAGTGCATTCATTTCCTTGTTCTCGAAGTAGTCAGTCATTCTTGCTCCGAATTGAGAGCCAACAAGCGCGCCGGCAATCAGCATCAGGCCGATGAAGTAATCGATATCGGTATTAACTGCATACGAAATGAAGCCGACGCTTACGATCAGCAAAACAGCAAAGAGGCTAGTTCCGACTGCCTTCTTAGGATTAAAACCTAGTGATGTGATGATAAGCGGGACGATGATAAACCCTCCTCCAACCCCGAGTGCCGCTGAAGCGAAACCGCCAACAAAACCAATCGCCAATAATTTTGGTACTGAAAAAGACTCAGGTACAGCTATGTCTTCTTCTCTTTTTTTGCCCTGGCGGATCATTTTAAAGGCAAAATACGCAAGCAGCACGATATACAAGAACGGGATAACGATTTCATCCCATCCGCGGGCTTCAAGAAAATAGACCATCGGACGTGCCAGCTGCGTGGCTGCAATCCCACTCGCTCCCATCATCAAACCCTCTTTCCAGAGGATGTTTTTCAGACGAATATGGGCAATAATTCCCGAGAAAGATGTACCCACCGTAAAAAACAAGCTAGTTGTGATTGCTTCGAGCGGCGAAAAGCCGATCAACAGCAGGATCGGCGTCAGGATAAAACCGCCGCCCACCCCGAAAAAACCCGAGAGAACACTGATCATCCCGCCCAGCAGCAAGAAAATTAAATATTCCATTTACAGCATCCCTTTTCATTCAAGTCTTATTTAGGATACCACTTTCAGCTTCAATGGTAATATCATTTAATTATTTTAGACAAATTCTCCCGATCAAGGTGATTTCTCATAGCTGAAGATGATTTTATCCTTGCTTTAAGCGTTATTCTCCCAGTTGAACCCCTTTTTATCCTGGCTGGTTTCCGAGTGAAAAATATCTTTGTATTATTATAGTTGGCTCTTGATGATTCAATAATGATATACTTCTTACTATAATAATTTCAAAGGAGAAACTGCTTAATGTCTGAATGGATACATGCTTTTGAAGAATGGCTGCTAGAATTCGGCTCATGGGGATTATTCATCGTGTCCTTCCTGGAATCTTCCTTTTTCCCGATCCCGCCTGATGTATTGATGATTCCAATGGGAATCGCGAATCCTGACCGTGCTCTCTGGTATGCCTTCATCACGACTTCCGGGTCTGTGCTTGGCGCACTTTTGGGATGGTATATCGGCAAAAAGGTCGGCAGGCCAATCTTGCGCTTTTTTATAAAAGAAGAAAAGATCGTCATCGTAGAACAATATTTCGAAAAGTACGGCGCGATGGCAATCTTAATTGCTGGCTTCACGCCTATTCCATATAAGGTATTCACGATTTTTTCCGGAATCTCGAACGTGAAGATTCCAACGCTCATCATCTGGTCGATCATCGGACGAGGCGCTCGTTTCTTCCTTGAAGCAGCAATCATTGTCGCGCTTGGGGACAAAGCTATGCCTTTCATCGAGGAGAATTTCGCCATGCTTACAGCCGCCGTCGGTGGTGCAGTCATTATTGGCTACTTGATTTACGCGTTTGTTCGCAAGTCTAAAAAAGCATAATTACACTTTAAGAACCGGATCTGATTACAGGGTCCGGTTTTTTCTTTGAGGCTGTGTTTAAACTTGGCTGTTGATTCCTAAAAATCAACAATCGCCTTAAACACAGTCCCTATTTGAAGGATATGCTAAATGATAGACCGCAGCTGATTCCAGGTCAATCCATAGTCCATTGTGTATCATCCTGTTTATATTGCCAGCAATTGGGTAGATTAAAGTATGCTTGCTGGCTAACTAATACTGCTGCATATTATCTATTATCTCGGCAGTGAAGCTAGCAGAAAATAGCTTACTATATAAGGAGTGAGAAGTTTGTACAATAATTTCTATAATGGCTGGGATGGCATTCTTGGCAAATTGCCGAATGTACTGATTGCGCTCGCCGTCCTCTTGGTTGGATGGCTCGTAGCGAAATTGATTGAAAAGGCGGTTTATAAAGGGCTGCAAAAAACGAGCCTCGATAACAAGCTTTTCTCTAACATGAATAACAAAAAGTATTCTGCGGAGAAAATCCTCAGTAAAATTGTCTACATTTTCGTTCTCGTATTCGTCTTTATCATGTTCTTGAACATTTTAGATTTGTATATTTTAACTGAACCGCTTGTAGGAATGATTTCTACAATCACATCAGCGATTCCAAACATTTTAAAAGCAGGACTTATTCTATTAATCGCCTGGCTGATTGCATCAGGTTTGAAGCTCTTGATTCAAAAAGGCGGCAAGACATTAGGCGTCCATGAAAAATTGAGCAAGTACAAGCTGACTGACAACAATCAGCAAACAACGAACGTAGTCGATAAGGTCGCAAACATCGTCTTCTATCTAGTATTATTGATGGCATTGCCTGCAGTATTGGCAGCCCTGAATTTACGCGGCGTGTCTGAGCCGTTTGAAAACATGATCCAGGGAATCCTGTCATTCATCCCTAAACTATTCGCGGCAGCGTTAATTTTATTAGTTGGCTATTTTGTCGCTAAAATCGTTCGCGATATCCTGACAAACTTTTTGCAGAGCATTGGCACTGAAAAAGTAGTCGAGCGTTTCGGACTGTCCCGTTTATTCGAAGGAACAAGCCTGTCACGCGTTATCGGCACAATCGCTTTCGTCTTCATCTTGATTCCGACTGTCATTGCAGCGCTTGAGCGCCTTGATATCGAAGGAATCTCTACGCCAGCAATCGCAATGCTTAATGATATCCTGACAATGATCCCAAATATCGCCGTAGCGATCTTGCTTGTATTGATCGGCATGTGGCTTGGGAAATGGCTGAAGCGATTCACCACTGATTTATTAAGAAGAGTTGGGTTTGATTCTTATTTTAAAGGCATGGGTGTAGGTGCAACAGCGAAGCGTCCTAACTCATTAAGCTTCTCTGAAATTGTCGGCTATATCGTCCAGGTGTTTGTCGTTCTCCTATTCGTAGCTGAAGCACTAAATGTAGTTAAACTAGATTTCTTCGTAGACCTTGCTAGAGGTGTCATCGCTTATCTTCCACATGTAGTGGCAGCACTGGTCATCCTTGGTGTAGGATTATGGCTTGGAAGCCTTGCGAAAAAAGTTCTTGCCAGCGTCCTGCAGGGGGAATCTTCAAATGTCCTTGCATCAGTTGCAAAGTATGCGATCATCACAATTTCCGTCTTCATGGCACTTGACCAATTGGGAGTCGCTCCAGCAATCGTCAACGCAGCGTTCATCCTGACTCTAGGCGGACTCGCCCTGGCATTTGGCCTCGCATTCGGTCTTGGCGGAAAGAACTTCGCTTCCAAATACTTAGCCAAGTTCGATGAAAAAATCGAAAAAACAAGCATCAACCAGGCTGCGGTTCAGCAGCAGAAAATGAAAAACAACAATCCTATTAATCCAAACCCTGCAACACCGCCGAACCTAAGCACCCTGAACCAGACCGGCAACAACAACCCAATGGATCCGCATAACGATAACAATCCGTTGAATCCGTAGAAGAACAAAAAGCGCAAACGCCTCGTTCAGCCCCGACAAGCGCTGGAGGGCCTGACAGTGAATTCGTTCTTTGACTTCATTGGCAGGACCGAAGCGTCTCGAGGAGTTAGGAGCCGCAGCTAGCCAAGCGACTCGAGCTGCTCAAAGCTAACGCTTTTCGCAAGATACTCGAAGAAGCACTCTCGGGGATGAAAACTGGCGAGGCGCTGGAGCTGGATTGAGAATACTACATGAGTTATCCACAACTAAACAATTTTATATTTCCTAATCAACAAAAAAACACAGCTGCTTAATACCGCAGCTGTGTTTTTTTTATGTATTTTTTAACTGAAATTATCAATGAAAAAAACGACGAGAAATACAATGAAGGCATAAAAACTAAGATGCAATAGCACGGTAGTGACAAAATCCTTCAGTTTATCAAACGAAAAAGGTTCACTTTTCCTTGTCCTTGCTCTCATAGCTCGCTTGTCCCCCCTAGTAAAACTATCCAACCAATCCAGATTTTTCTTTGAAAATATCATAGCATATTCATGGGGCTTTGTGCTTTATATTTTAATAGAAGGACACATTTAGATTTTACATATGAATTTATCACCCAAAAGAAAAGCGGAAGCGCCTTGGTCAGCCCCGACAAGCGCTGGAGGGCCGACCGATGAAGTCGTTCTTTGACTTCATTGGGCGGACCGAAGCGTCTCGAGGGGCTAGGCGCTGGAGCTAGACATTTCTCGAAGTGAAATTTATGCTTTCTTATCTCAAAAGAAAAAACCCTCTAAAATGAGGGTCCAATCTAAATCATCTTTGTCCATAGCTATCGAATTTTTTCGCCAGCGTTGCCATTTCTTCATCAGATAGCAATGTTGGCTCGCCAATGGCTTTCGCCTGGTAAAAAATCTGGGCGCTGTACTCGATTTCCTCAGCGACGGTGAATGCTGTTTCGATATTATGAGCGCCGGCAATCATTCCGTGGTTTGCCAGCAGTACGGCTCTCCTGTCGACCATTCCTTCATAAGCCTTTTCCGCAAGCTCCTTCGTCCCGAACGTTGCGTATGGAGCGCATCTCACATTGGGTCCGGCAAACGCGACCAAATAGGATACCGGCGGAATATCCCATCCTAACGCAGCAATAGTCTTAGCGTAAGGTGAATGAGTGTGCACAAGCGCGTTTATATCTTCCCGGCGCTGGTAAAATATCAAGTGCATATCGAGTTCGCTCGACGGTTTTTTAGTGCCATCGACGACTTCACCCTTTAAATTGATAATCACAACATCTTCAGGCTTCGTTTCAAAATAATCAATCCCGCTCGGACTGATGGCGACCAGCTCTTTTTCCCTGTTAAAAATGCTGATATTCCCGCCGGTCCCCTTCGTCAGACCGCTTGTGATGATTTTTTTGCCATATTCTACGACCTTCATCCGTTCTTCCAGAAGCAACATATACTGCGCCTCTCTTTCTCTAAAATCTAGATCAGGAACGTCTTATTATTGCATATTATGGCTTGAAGCTGAATCCTTTAATACTAGTAAAAATTGCTCGCCTGTTTTATAACTGGCCGGATTTAGAATAAATTGCTTAGCTGCTGTCAGGCAGATTCGTTCTGCTCTTACCCGCTGCTGCTCGTCAGAAATCGTTGACAAGTCCTTTACCTTGGCCAGTCCGGCAATCCGGCGGATCAACTCCATGCCCGTCACCGATGCTGTATCATGGAGAACAGTCTCCAAATACCAGCGGTCGAAGCCAGGTTCTTTCGCCATGATATCGGTTACGTTTTTCTTCCAGCTTACCAGGAACTTTTCAGCAAAAAGATCAACCGTGTCCTTGATGGTTTCCTCCAGCCATGCAACATAATTCTCTTCAGCATTCGTTACATGTGCCCGTGACCAGGCAAACATTAAATTCGCAACTACATTCCCGGTGTCATACCCCATTGGTCCATAGAACGCGAATTCAGGGTCGATCACTTTTGTTGAATCTTCTTTTACAAAAACAGAGCCTGAATGAAGGTCGCCGTGGACAAGTGCCTGGGCATTGGTCATAAAGGCGAACTTCAGCTTGGCAGCCTCAAATCTCAAAGCATCATCAGCATAAATATTCTGCTCGACCCACTCTTTGTTAGCCGGGAACAGATTATTCCGGTTGTTATGGTCAGTGAAAGGTTCAGAGTATACGAGGTCCTCGGAAATTTCGCATAACTCAGGATTGATGTAATCCTGGACAAGGGCTTTCTTTGCTTTATGCTCCATGACAACGTCCGAAGTCAGCAGCAGCGTATTCACCATGAAAGTCGTTAAATCATCCGCAAGCTTCGGAAAAATGCGGCCTTCCATTAAAGCCGTCCGCAGGATTGTATGGTCGGAAAGGTCCTCCATTACGCAGCAGTTCATCACACTATCATATAAATAGACGTCAGGAACCAAACCAGGTGCCAGCTCGCCCTCAAGCTTAAGAACATTCGACTCAATTCTGATCCGGTTGGTTGAAAGCTTGAACTCATCTGAAATCCTAGCGGTATCTCCTGCCTGTTTTACGATCAGCGATTTGCCAGACTGTTCATCTATTACCCGGAATACATAGTTTAAATTACCATCGCCAATCTCTGCGCAAGTCAATTGAGCTGAGCCATCAAAAAAATCAGTTTTGGACCTTACATATTTGATTACCTCATCGGCATTCATTAAAAAATAGGAATTAAAATCTGCCATCATTGTTTGACCCCTTTCCCCAAAAACAATTATAGAAATCTTTTAAAAATTATTATAGCTTAAGATTGTTAATTGAGGCACTATTTCAACTATTTCGAGCAAAAAAACTCTTAACTCAAGTTTTTAAATATCCAGTTTGTGAAAAGAAAATAAAAAAGAAGACGATTCCCCGCCTTCTTCAATCCTTATTTCGTCACTCACATGGCAGTAAAATCGTGAAGGTAGTTCCCTTTCCCTCTTCACTATCAACGACGATCTTCCCTCTCATCCTCTGGATGATATCATAGGAAATCATCAGCCCAAGGCCTGTCCCTTTTTCCTTGGTAGAATAATAAGGGTTGCCGAGGCGTTCAAGCTGGGCCTTTTTCATGCCGACGCCCTCATCCCTGAACTGAACTTTTACGTAGTCCTTGTCAATCTTGGCGATGATGTAAATACTTCCGCCGCCAGGCATCGCTTCAATGCCATTTTTCAGGATATTGATAAAAACCTGCCTGATTTCGTGAGCATCGCCTTTAATCCAGAGATTCTTTTCAATACCTTCTACCAATTCTGTATTTGCAAGATGGGAGTAAGATCTCATGAAATCGATAATTTCCCTTAAAAGTCGGCTCAGGTTTATTTTAACCATGCCGCCAGTGTTCGGTTTTGCAAGCGATAAAAAGTTATCGATGATTGTCTGGGTTCGGTCCAGTTCCTGCAATGATATCGAAATGAAGAGATTCTGATCAGCGCTTAAGTTCCGCTCTCCCTGCAAGACCTGCATGAATCCCCTGATCGTCGTCATTGGATTCCTGATTTCATGGGCAACAGAAGCGGCAAGCTGACTAATCGCCGAAAACTTCTCAGCTTTGTGCAGCTCATGCATCATCTGCAGCTGGAAGTTCGTCATCTCAATTATGTATATGGTTACTGATAAAGCGATGAAAGAAACGAGTGAAAAAACAAGAAGATAGAGGTAGTCCTCAGCGTTCCCTGAATTGATCAGAGCCGCAAGCCTTGTCGAAGTAATCAAGGCATAGACAAAGAGTCCGAGAGCAATTTTTTTCTTGACGGAAGTGTCCTTGTACATTTTTTCAATCGCGAAAAACAAGATTAAAATGACTGCATAATTGATTGATGTTACACCCAGCTTTTCTATTTCTAAAAACCCTTGCAATAAAAGCAAAACTGCAACCAGCAAAAAACTATCCGTCCTGCCTAAATAAAAGTAAGCAATGAAGATCGGGATCAATTTCAAATCAAATTCCATTCCACCATGAAATCGCACAGGTAAAGCCATCGTCAGCAATAGCGCAGCTAAAATCGACAGCTTAAAAATATGCAGCTTATAGGTATAGCGCTTTTGCATCCATAAAAAGTTATACATGAAGCCAAGCGACAATATTATCGAAAAATGCAGGATTAAATCTTTCAAAAACGCTACCATTGCGCAAAATCCCCCAAGGACCGCCAGAATGTAAATAAATGTCTACTTCTTATTATCCACTGCCGGAGGGAATTCTTCAATGTAAAATTCAGATTTTTTAGACACCCTTATATAAATGTTTTTTTACATGGGTCTTTTCGTAAACTCTGTTGCTTTCACAACCAAAAGTAAAAATCGTCATTTGGATTTTTACGAGTTTTCATGCATTCCCTGTTCAAACACCTCCTCGAAAAGAGCTCGAAGTCATGAGATATACGGGATGAATACTTGATTTGAAAAACAACAATATATGCGGAAAAACAGCCGTTTATCAAAAAAAATTTTCTCAGGCACTCTAAAACTTATGCTATAATAAATCCAACCATTGCTTTACCGCAGTAAAAACCCTACTTTGAATGAGTGGGGTTTTTTTATTTTTTCATTCACTTATAAAAGGCTGGGCCTTCCAGCTTCCCGTAAAATTCACAAGGGTGATTATCTTGAATATAAAAAAACAAGCCCTGATTACTCAGAGCTTGTTTGTATGTGCCAATCGTTATTATAGTTTTGTAACGTTAGCTGCTTGTGGTCCACGAGCGCCTTGTTCTACGTCAAAAGAAACTTCTTGACCTTCTTCAAGGGATTTGAAACCTTCACCTTGGATAGCTGAGAAATGTACGAATACGTCTTCTCCGCCTTCGCGTTCGATGAATCCAAAACCTTTTTCTGCGTTAAACCATTTTACTTTACCGTTTTCCATTTTTGTTGCCTCCTAGTGTGATATCCACACAATTTGTTACTATTCTTGCTCTCAATGATATACAGGCGAATCAAGCAGTGCATGTTCTTCCCTTACATACCGAACAAAAATAATTCTTCCTAAGAATAACAGAAATAATATAATAGTGCAAGCTTTATAAGATTTGCCAAAAAATGGCCGCCATTATAGTTTTCTTAAAAAAAGTCAATAATGAAATAAGTAAGACCTTCATACTCCATTCCAGAATTTCAGAAAATAACCTTCAAATATGGTATAATGAATAGAATATGAAAGGGCGTGGCTAATTGAAAAGCTCGAGCAACCTATATAAAGCTGGTCAGGAAGTGCACATTAAAGATACTGGTGAAACGGTTACAATCATGAAATCTCAATACGTTAAAAATATGAAGAGATTCTCATACATCGTCAAAGAACACCCCAGCACATTCTATTTCGAAGAAGAACTGGAGAAAATTTAACGGAAGCACGGGGACGGTTCTCCTGCTTCTTTTTTTATACACTGTTAGCTGTTTAATTACGCCTTTTGCGCTGTTAGACTCGACTGTTAATTTTCGCTCCAGTCGTTCCAATCAACAGAGGTGGAGAAATCAACAATTTTACTATTACAGTGCCTTTTAAAAAAAGCGTGCCCATTGAGCACGCTTTTTTCCTCCTAAGCGCCCGTATCTGCCTCTGCGGATTTCACCTTTTGCGGCCACAAGCTGAATTTTCCCAATTTGACCATGATTGCAGGAACGAGGATTGTTCTGATCAAAAACGTATCGATCAGTACACCAATGGCGACGGTAAAGCCGAACATGAACAGCTCCATGATGGGCTGGGTGATGAGGACAGCGAATGTTGCAGCCAGGATCAAGCCTGCTGAGGAAATAACCCCTCCCGTATGGGATAATCCAAGGCTGATCGCTTCCTTGATCGGATGCTTTCTTGCTTCCTCTTTTATCCTTGAAATGAGCATGATGTTATAGTCTACACCAAGCGCTACAAGGAAGATGAATGTATATAACGGGATGCGATAGCTGATTTCCGAGTAGCCAAAGAACTGGTCAAATATGAAAAATCCAGCTCCGAGCGCCGTAAAGTATGAAAGGATAATCGTAGCCATCATATAGACTGGTGCGATGAACGATTTTGTCTGCAATCCCAGCAAAACCATGATGACAATTGTTGTTAAAATAACTACAGTCCATGTATCCCTGTCATTCACATCACGGATTTCAGCCTGCTTGGCAGTTTCACCTGCATAGTAAAGCTTTGTCCCCTCTAAACCAACAGTCTTTAGCAATGCCTCGTCTTGCTCGCCAATCGAATTTAACTGGTCGAACGTCTTCTGATCATATGGATTTCCGTCAAAGACGATCTCAAGCTTTGCTGCTTTCCGTTCCTCTGAAAAATAGGAATCGAGCCTCGCAGCCTGCATCGGATCAGCAGATGCATAATCAGGATTGACCCGGGCGACTCCGTCCATCTTAAGTAATTCTTCCCTAAAGTACTGCAATTTTTCCTTCTCCAACTCTGTTTCACTTTCAATGATCAGCGTGGTCGGAGCCAATTCCCCGGGAGCAAAGTTCTTCTCCAGAATCTCGTATCCTTGCCGTGACTGGATATCGTCCGGGAAAGATTTAATCAGGTTAAATGAATACTCGATATTCAATGTATTCAGGGCGATAGCCACAAGCGGGACTAGCACAATAAATCCGCTCTTTACAGGACTTTTCACAACGGCATTTCCGAGCTTCGACCAGAAAGTCGGCTTAGCTGCTTTCTGATGGTCCACTTTCGGAATGGATGGCCAGAATGCCTTCCTGCCGAATAGTACATATAATGCAGGCAGCAACGTCAGCCCGCCTAAAATGATAAGCACTAAGGCAATCGAGAAAACAGGCGCGAAGCTGCGGTAAGGCTCATAAATGGCAGCGAACAGGACAAGCATCGCCGCCAGGACGGTCCCGCCGCTGTATAGGATCGGTTCTGTGACCTCCTCCATCGCACGCTTCATCGCGGTGTACTTGCTTTCTTCCTTTTTCAGCTCTTCCTTGAATCGGGCTACGATAAACAACGAATAATCGGTCAATGCGGCAAATAGCAGAATCGACATGATTGAGGTCGATTGCGTGTCGATCCTCATGCCAGCCGAGCCAAATATCCCTATCGTCTTATTTACGACCTCATAGACAATCCCAGCTCCTAGCAATGGAACCAATGCCAAAAGCGGTGAGCGGTATATCAGGATCAGCAGGACAAAAATCAAGCCCATCGTCCCCAGCAGGAGGACAACATCCGCTCTTGCAAAGATACTGATCATATCAGCCACAATACCGGCTGGACCGGTAATCGCCAGCTTGACCTTGTCGCTATCCTTTAATTCTTCCTTTGCGATCTGGCCCAGTTCTTTAATCGTCTCATTAATCGTTTCACGTTCCAGGTTTTCCTTCAAAGAAACTGGCAAAATCAGCGTCGTGTTATTTTCGGATAAAAATGACGCCTTTGCCTGAGGAGGCATCTTATGAAACGGAACAACAGCCTTAACCGGTTCAAGCTTCGCCTCTTCTACCTTTTTGCTTATATCATCGATGACGCCAAAATCCGCCTCGGTAAATTCACCTTTTTTATTAAAAACCAGCAATGCAGGCGTGCCTTTATCATCTGGAAAATACTCTTTTATTTTCTCATCCGCTTTGAGCGAAACAGAATCCTCTGGCAAACCGGATTCATTGATACTTGTCGCATAATCACTCGCTCCTGGAGCCATCCAGCCCATCAGCAACGCCGCAATGAACCATGCCGCCACAATTCCCTTTGCACCTTTTTTACTGCTAGAAAAAACCGTTAACTTCTTTGCCCATTTCATCATATGACTACCCCAATTCGCGGAAGCACGGGGACGGTTCTCCTGCTTCCTTTCAAACTATATCCTTTATTCCACATGCTGCGCCCTCACTTCATTTCGTTTTGCTATAAAGAATGTTGAAACAAGGAATAAAATAAAGCTGACAAGCAAAGTGACGCCACCGCCAATATATAAAACGAGCGAAACCGCTTCTGGCAGATTGAAAGGCTTTAGATTATGCACCCACATTCCTGCTGTAAGTCCTGTCGTACCGATTATAGCCGTCCACGTGTGCCATGCCGCCAATTTTTTCGACGTTATTGTGAACACTTCATAATAAACCGCCCACGCAAACAAGGTCAGCCATCCGACAACCAGGATATGCGCATGGATCGGCCGGAACGCATACGAAACAGAACCCGCCATATGTGCGCCAAGCATTGCCCCAATGACAGAAAACACGGCCGAAAATCTAAGCAAAGCTAAATTTCTTTCCTTCAAAATAATCCACCCCTTTAATGATTAAAAAAACACCTTCTGCTCACTTACGAATCTCATTATAAGAAACGAAAGTGAACGGAAGGTGAACGCGATATTACAAATTAGCCCAGATTGCGTTTATTAAAGAGAAGAACGAGGAACCGCCACCTCAGCTTTTGTTGGAAGAACGAGGAACCGCCACCTCAGCTTTTGTTGGAAGCACGAGAACCGTCCCTCTGCTTCCTAGGCAGGGTGACGATAAATTCAGTGCCTTTATCTGGCTGGGTTTTTACTGAAATGGTTCCTTTGTGCAGCTTGATGATCCGGTCTACGATTGACAGGCCGAGACCGGTTCCGTCCACTTCTCTGGACCTTGAAGGGTCGGCGCGGTAAAAGCGGTCGAATATCCGCTCTGTTTCTTCGGCGGTCATTCCTATTCCTGTGTCCTTGATGATCACCTTGATAAAATGAAGTTCATCATGGACGCCAATTTCAATTTCTCCATTTTCTTTATTGTACTTGATTGCATTTGTTAAAAGGTTTTCCCAGACATTATAAAGGAGTGTCGGGTCTCCTTCGCAAACCACATTCGGAAGGTTATAGGTGATGGTTATTCCCTTCTCGTCGAGCTGCCATAAATACATTTGCACCAGTTCTTTCAGCTGGTTCCCCAGATTGAATGGAGCTGTATTGAAATAATAATCTTCTTTTTCCAGAGAAGTGAGCAGCAGCAGTTGCTTAGTCAGTAATGAAAGCCGATTGGTTTCCTGATGGATCACCTGGATGTATTGGGCTTTTTCATCCGGAAGCAAATTTTCCTTTGCCAGCAGATGGGCGTATCCCTGGATATTCAATAACGGCGACTGAAAATCATGGGACACATTCGAGACAAATTCTGTCCGCATCTGATCAAGCTGACTTAGCCTGAGTGACATCTCCTCAAAGCTACGCGCCAACACGCCGATTTCATCCTGCCGGCTGATATCCAGCTTGATATCAAATTTACCATCCTGGATATCCTTCGTCGCCGATGTAAGCTTCGTGATCGGCTTCACGAGGAACTTTGAAGCAATCAAAACAAGTATGACACTGACAACAAACATAATCAGAATCATCCAGCCCATCAAGACATGGATTTCACTGAAAAGCAGCTTGATATCCGGTCTCATGAACAGCGCATACTGCTCATTTTCATAGCTGAACGGTATCCCGACTGTATTGCGAAGCTCATTCGCGAAAAATCCGGTGACGAAGGTTTCCATCGGGAATTCCCTCATGCCGTGATAGATTTCTCCTTCTAGAACAGAACCCACGGCTTCCCGAGGCAGATTCTGTCGTTTAAACTCCGCTCCAAAATATTGCTCAGAACCACTGGCGTTAACGATGTAAATTTGATAGCCCGTCGATGCGGCACTGTGTAAGTACGGTTCAATCTCGATGTTTCCCTGACTCTCAATGTAGCTGGCAAGATTTTTAGCCACACTCACATTTTTTTCATCATTCAATGGCTTCACAAGCTGATGGTAATACGTATTGGAAATAAAAAAGCCTAAAATCGTGCTCGTAAAGATGATGGCAATGGTCGCTAGCACAAATTTTGAGTAGATGGATTTCATTTGTTTTTTACCTCGACTAAATATCCAACGCCTCTGATCGTTTTAATCGTGAAGGCATTCGTCAATTCAGAGAATCGGTCGCGCAGCCTTTTTATATGGACGTTCAGCGTTCGCTCATCTCCGGCAAAGTCAAGGCCCCAAATCTCTTCGATCAGCTGGTTTCTTGTAAACACCTGGTTTGGCTTGGATGCCATAAACGAGAGCAATTCAAATTCCTTGAGCGGCAAAATGATCGTCCGGTCATCTGCCTGGACCTCGAAATTCTGCTGGTTGATGGTTACATTGCCAATCGTAATCATGAGATTGCTCCGCTTCTGGTAGCGGCGGAAAAGCGCATTGATCCTGAAAATCAGCTCTTTGGGGTCAAACGGCTTCACGATATAATCGTCCGTTCCTGAGAGGAATCCCAGCTCCTTGTCCTCGATCTGTCCCTTCGCTGTCAGCATGATGACCGGGATATCATGCGATTCCCTTATTGCTTTCGTAAGCTCATAACCGTCCATTCCAGGCATCATCACATCAACTACAGCCAAATCAATGACTGAATTGGCCAGGATTTTCAAAGCATCAACCCCGTTCATCGCCTGTAATACAATGTGCCCTTCATCTTGAAGCTGTTTTTTTACCAAATATAGAATGTTGATATCATCGTCAACTATTAAAATCGCTGCCATAACCAGGTCTCCTTGCAAAGCTCTTAATACCATTTATTATAGCGATTCGAGAGCCGGCATCATAGCCAATTACTTTTCTCCTATATCAACCCAATTTTCATGCCTTTAAACTCTATCATTTATACTTGTTTCGCAACTCGAAATTTGTCTAATAAATAGGTAACTTACTCTATTAAATGTTTTCTCAATTTTCCGTAAAATAGATATCAAATCTAGTTCTTGGAGGAATGAATATGAATTTGAAGAAGAAAGTTTTATCCGTTTCTTTATCCAGCATGATGGCTCTTGGCGCAGTAACAGTGGTTTCTCTTCCGGCTGGCGCGGTTGGAAATGGTCCTGGTGCCGGGAATGGCTCCGTGCAAACCTCGATTCTTCATACATATGAAAGCTTAGTAGAATATCTGAAGACTCAGGATGCGAAGCAAGAGGCGATGGAACTTGAAGTGATTGGGCAGACGGTCAAAGGCCGCGACATTTATATGGCTAAATACGTTTCCAATCCAGAAAATCCGACGGTGTTATTTTTAACTCAGCAGCACGGAAATGAACAGCTGACAACTGAGGGAGCAATGGAATTCATCAAGCATTTGGGCACCTCAAAAACCAGTGGAGTATTGGAAAATGTTAATATCTTGGTCATCCCGATGCTAAACGCGGATGGCGCGATGGGCGATGTTGATTTCTCTCTTGAAAACTATCATGCTGACGGCGACCGCCACCTGACCCGTTACAACGCAAACTACGTGGATTTAAACAGGGAGCATGCAAAAGAAACGAGCGAGATGGAACCAGAAGCGCGTGCACTTCATGAAAATGTCTTCGCTAAGTATGATATTGATTATATGATCGATCTTCATCATCAAGGAACGCTGAGCGAAACTGAAGGCGAGTTAGTATCCGGATCGATTCTTTATCCTACCAATGAGAATGTTAAGCCAGAGGTGCTTGAAGGCTCCAAAAAGCTTGGCGCAGTAGTATATAATGCGCTTGAGGATACTGGATGGGGACACATTGGAAAATATGTAGGCGGCACCGGAACGAATATTGGACGCAACGGAGCAGCTGTCCGCTATGACATTTCAACTCTACTATTCGAAATGCGCGGCATGTCCGACCACTTTATTGAATCATACGCACTTGGCCAGAAGAGCAATGGCTATCTGATCAAGCAGACCATCACGACCCTGGATGCCACAGTAAGGGCAATTGCAGATGATTCTATCGAAAAGATGGACACAAGCTTCTGGGATACACTCCCTGAGCAGAAAAACAGGCAGAGCGAAGAAGCTGACGAGTAAGATTCTAGCAGTGTGATTCATGTGGGTCACACTGCTTCTCTATGCAATGCAACTGAAGCGCGATTCATTTTACAACTTTAGCCTACCTCCATTAGTACCTTTACAGTATTTAAACCCCACATTGCTTTTTGTATGATTAAGGTGAAAAACCATACAAATAAGGAGGTTAGCCAATGCATTCTCGATTTTATCTTCTTATGCTCTCATTTCTCCTCTTGTTGAGCCTCTGGACTGGTCCTGCTTTTGTTCATGCCTCTACTGTTAAGTCTGCCGTTCCGGGACAGGAATGGGAAGATACAATTTATGATCGCCCAGAAATCTATTCAAACTATATTACAGAAAAAGATGTCTTTATAAAAATGAGAGACGGAGTTATTTTAGCAGCCGATGTGCACCGACCTGATGGACCAGGGCCGTTTCCAGTCATCCTCACACAAACTCCGTATAACAAGAACGTCAGCAGCACCGAGAATCTCAATGAGTATTTTATTAAACGAGGCTATGCGCATGTTGTAGTCGATGTCCGTGGAACAGGCTCCTCACAGGGTGCATGGGATTCGTTCGGCGAGGCAGAACAGCGTGATGGCAAGGAGCTTGTGGAATGGGCAGCAAGCCAGCCGTGGAGCACCGGAAAGGTTGGTTTATATGGCTCTTCCTACCGTGCGATCAACCAGCTTTTAACCGCAGCCCAACAGCCTGAAGGACTGGAAGTCATTTTCCCGATCGTGCCGATGGGTGATATGTACCGCGACATTCTTATGTCAGGAGGAATGGTCAACACAGGATTCATCCCGCTCTGGCTCGGACTTGTGACAGGCAGCGGCTTGCTTCCGCCTTCCTACACTCTATCTGACCCAATCATGGGCACGACGGTATTGCTAAACCATACAGGCCAATTGCTCGGCTTTCCAGTCAGCACCCTGAGCTCAGCGATTACAGGCGGCGAATTTGCCTACGATGGACCAGCCGCACAGCTGCGCTCCCCACTGGCGGTTGCCGATCAAATTGAAGTTCCCGCATTTTTTACCGGAGGACTTCATGACCTGTTCCAGCGCGGAACTCCGCTTATTTATGAAAAATTAAAAGCAAACGGCGTACAGACAAAGTTGCTGATGGGAAACTGGACGCACGGGAACTATGGCAGCGGTTTGCCTGCCGACAATGTCCCTGCTCTCGATCATATAGCGTTGAGATGGTTCGACCAGTATTTAATGGGCATCAACACGAACATCAATAAGATTCCAGATGTCACTCAATTTGTACTCGGTGATGATCGCTTTGAGGTCCAGCCTGGCTGGCCTCATCAGGAGGCAACTGATGAAAATTTTTACCTTCGCAGTGGGAAATTATTGACAAGGGAGACTCCTTCCTCTTTGGAGCCATCGCGCACCATGCTCCAGCAGCCGCTGAACGGCATCTGCTCAGGCAGCACGAACCAATGGATGGCCGGAATTCCAGATGCCCTGCCATGTACGAAGGATAACCGACTGACCGAATTGGGAGAACTCACCTATACGACTGCACCAATGAATACAGATTTGCGTGTTTCCGGGCCGATTGCCGCTAAAATTTTCGCTAAAACAACCTCGCGCGAACTTATATTGTCTGTGCGTGTAACAGATGTCGCGCCGGACGGGACTTCTCGCGAGATTACCGCTGGCTGGCTGGCTGCCTCACACCGGGCAGTCGACGAGAGCAAAAGCCGCTTCCTCGATGGAGAGAATATTCAGCCTTGGCATCCATTTACGAAAGCCGCGGTTCAAGAAGTTACACCCAACGAAGTTATGGAGCTCGATGTGGAAATCTTCCCGAGCAACTTCGTCATTAAAGAAGGCCACAGACTCCGCGTTTCCATCGGGCCAAGCGACTTTCCACATTCGATGTCGCCGGTTCCGCAGCTTGTAGATCAACTTGGTGGAGTCGCCACAATTTTAAATAGCTCAAAATACCCGTCATCGATTGTGCTCCCGGTCGTGGAGGAATAATCATGAAGTTAGCCTGCCGAGTTTACGGCAGGCTTTTTTGCCTTAAAATATTCACTGGCTATTTATTCTCTTTTGCTTAAATATGGAGGAGAAAGGATGTGGAGTATGATTATAAAAACACGCGTTAAATCAAATGAGTTGAAAATGTTGGATTGTTTAGCACCTCGGATGGAATTCACTGAGAAAGAGAAACAACGGCACTATGGTCTCAGGAAAGGATTTGAAGGAGAAATCAAGTTTGATATATGGATGGAAAGCCTTGAAATTGAACATCTGACACTGAATGACCTGCTCCTAGAAGTAGGAGGCACTACTTTCCAGATTGATTCTCTTGTCATTGTCCAAGATAATATCCTTGTTTTCGAGGTTAAGTACTATGAAGGTGACTACTACTACGAAGGTGAACGTCTCAAAAAAATCAACGGAAGTGAAATCAAAGATCCCCTGCTCCAATTAAAGCGGAGTATTTCCCTGCTTCGACAACTATTCGAAAGCTTAGGCTTTAAACTCGTGATTGTATCCTCCGTCGTCTTCATCAACCCTGAATTTACTCTATACCAGTCCCCTAAGGATGCACCCATTATCTTTCCGAGCCAGTTAAATCGTTATATGAATAGTCTAAACAAGAAACATTCCAAAATGACCACCCTTCACAGAAAAATGGCAGAAAAGCTTTTACAATTACACCAAACTGACTCCCCTTACAAACGAGTTCCAAAGTACGATTATGATCACTTGGTGAAAGGATTTATGTGTGGAGAGTGTCACCAGCCTTTGGATAGGACCGAAAAAAAGGAATTCGTATGCAGCCACTGCGGAACACATGAAAAGATTGATGCCGCCGTTATGCGAAATATTGAAGAAATTAAGTTGCTTTTTCCGGAGAAGAAGTTAACTACAGCTCTGGTTTATGATTGGTGTAATGGAGTATTACCTATTAAAGCAATTAGAAGAGTCTTAAACAAAAATTTTAGTCCGGTGGAAGACAGGCATACACGACATTACACATGATATTTTGCGTTTTTCCCTTTCCGTTCCCAGCTATGTTTTGGGGTAATACCGAGAATTTCCTTTTACCCTTTTTAGCTCCCTGCGGCGTTTTGGGGTAATGCAGGAGCTTTCCTTTTACCCTTTTTCCTTCTCTGCGACGTTTTGGGGTAATGCAGAGGCTTTCCTTTTACCCTTTTTCCTTCACTTCGGAGTTTTGGGGTAATGCAGAAGCTTTCCTTTTACCCTTTTTCCTTTTCAGCGACGTTTTGGGGTAATGCTGGAGCTTTCCTTTTACCCTTTTTCCTTTTCAGCGACGTTTTGGGGTAATGCAGGAGCTTTCCTTTTACCCTTTTTCCTTCACTTCGGAGTTTTGGGGTAATGCAGAAGCTTTCCTTTTACCCTTTTTCGCTCGCTGCGGCGTTTTCGGGTAATGCAGAGGCTTTCCTTTTACCCTTTTTCCTTCTCTGCGACGTTTTGGGGTAATGCAGGAGCTTTCCTTTTACCCTTTTTCCTTCTCTGCGACGTTTTAGGGTAATGCAGGAGCTTTCCTTTTACCCTTTTTCCTTCTCTGCGACGTTTTGGGGTAATGCAGAGGCTTTCCTTTTACCCTTTTTCCTTCTCTGCGACGTTTTGGGGTAATGCTGAGGCTTTTCTTTTACCCTTTTTCCTTCTCTGCGACGTTTTGGGGTAATGCAGAGGCTTTCCTTTTACCCTTTTTCCTTTTCAGCGACGTTTTGGGGTAATGCAGGAGCTTTCCTTTTACCCTTTTTCCTTCTCTGCGACGTTTTGGGGTAATGCTGAGGCTTTCCTTTTACCCTTTTTCCTTTTCAGCGACGTTTTGGGGTAATGCAGAGGCCTTCCTTTTACCCTTTTTCCTTCTCTGCGGAGTTTTGGGGTAATGCACGGGCTTTCCTTTGGCGCACAAAAACCCGCTGGGGAAACCAGCAGGCTATTCGTCTATTAGGTTTAGTGCCTATCCTTCCCCACATACTTCCCATAGTCCGGTACCGCAATACTGTCAAATTCCCGCACCAACTTTTCTAGACTGTTTGACAGTAATTCATCAGACATTAGCAGCCCATGTCCTGTTACGGCGGCGGCGGGTTTTAATGCCTCCAGCTTAATGACTGATTCTTTAGCGGATTTCCAATCGGGCGTTAGATACCTTGGAGGCCCGCTTATTTCCTGTTCCTGCATTAAAACCTTATACAGGGATTCCTGTTTAACCGTCACAAAGGCGTCTCCTGCGATTAGCATTCGATCTCTTTCCCTAAATAAAGAGACATGGCCTGGAGTATGCCCCGGTGTGTGAATCCACTTAAATTCCGGCATATGCGGAATACTTCCATCAGGAGGAAGCTTTTCAACATTACCCCCAAGGTCAATCGGTTCATTTGGAAAAAGAGGTGACAACTTCGCTACCAAGCCACCTTCAACGGACGAGTCGGGTTCAGGATAACTCTTTTGCCCTGTTAAATAAGGAATCTCCATTTCATGTGCATATACAGGGACTTCCCAATGCTTCACTAATTCAATAATCGCTCCAACATGGTCGAAATGGCCATGTGTTAAAATAATTGCTTTTGGGCGGCTATTCGCTCCAAAACGCTCCTCTGTCACGGAAATGATTTCTTCCGCTGATTCAGGCATTCCCGCATCGATCAGAACAAAATCCTTTGTTTCCGGATTTCCAACCAAATGAATATTCACAATCTGGACAGTATAATTGAATAGGTCTGGCAAAATCTCCATGCCCACACCGCTGCCAATAGAAGTAGCAGGAATATATTTATAATCACTTCCGTAGTTCATTTGCTTATCTATTTCCATTCAAATACCTCCGTAAAAACTCAATTCCATACAGAGTTATTGTCTCTCTTTAAAGATAATTTATGATTTGGAGGCGTTGGGATCAAAAAAAGGATCGAGAAACGTACAAAGTACGCTCCCGACCCTTCTGGAGTTTTTATTCAATTATAAATTAATTTATTCAACCGTAACGGACTTAGCCAAATTCCTTGGCTTATCGACATCACAGTCGCGGTGCAATGCTGCGTAGTAAGAAATCAATTGCATTGGTATTACAGAGATAAGAGGTGTTAATAGGCTGTGCACTTCTGGAATGACGAAGCGGTCTTCGTCTGTTTCCAGTCCTTTCATGGAAATGATGCACGGGTTTGCTCCGCGGGCAACGACTTCTTTGACGTTTCCACGGATGCTTAGGTTGACAAAGTCTTGAGTTGCAAGGGCGATGACTGGTGTGCCTTCTTCGATCAAAGCAATCGTTCCGTGCTTCAATTCTCCGCCTGCAAAGCCTTCAGCCTGGATATACGAAATTTCCTTTAGCTTCAACGCGCCTTCTAGGCCTACGTAGAAGTCGATTCCGCGTCCGATGAAGAATGCGTTTCTTGTTACAGTCAGGTATTCGCGGGCGATGCTTTCGAATTCTTCTTTGTCATCGCAAAGAGCTTCCATAGCTGTCGCAACGATTCCTAATTCCTGTACAAGATCGAAGTCAACATCATGGCCAAGGCCGCGAGCTGTTACTTCAGCTAAAATTGCAAGAACAGCAAGCTGTGCTGTATAAGCTTTAGTTGAAGCAACCGCGATTTCAGGGCCAGCATGAAGAAGAAGAGTGTAATCTGCTTCACGGGATAGCGTAGAACCAGGAACATTCGTAATCGTAAGTGCCTTGTAGCCCATTTCCTTCACTTGAACAAGAACCTGGCGGCTGTCCGCAGTTTCACCGCTCTGTGAAATGAAGATGAACAATGGCTTTTCAGAAAGAAGCGGCATGTTGTAGCCGAACTCACTTGAGATGTGGACTTCGACAGGAATCTTCGCCAATTTTTCGATGAACTGCTTGCCGACAAGACCAGCATGGTATGAAGTACCCGCAGCGATGATGTAGATGCGGTCTGCTTCTTTCATGGCAGCAACAATGTCAGAGTCGATTTCAAGCCCGCCTTCGCCATCCTGGTAGTTCTGGATGATTTTGCGCATCACTAGCGGCTGCTCGTCGATTTCCTTGAGCATGTAGTGTGGGTATGTTCCCTTTTCGATGTCGCTTGCATCAAGCTCTGCAGTGTAAGGAGCGCGTGTAACAACTTCTCCTTCAAGATTCTTGATTGTCACTTCGTCCTTTGTAACAAGAACCATTTCCTTGTCCATCAGTTCAACGTACTGGCTAGTTACCTGGATCATTGCCATAGCGTCACTCGCTACAACATTGAAGCCTTCTCCAAGACCTACTAGAAGCGGGCTCTTGTTTTTCGCCACAAAAATAGTTTCATCATTTTGCTCGTCGATAAGGGCAAGTGCATATGAACCATGTAAAAGTGTCAGCGTTTTCCGGAATGCGTCTTCCACGCTCAGACCTTCGTTAACGAACAGTTCGATCAACTGAACGATGACTTCAGTATCTGTTTCACTTTTTAATTGAACATTTTGCAAATACTCGCGCTTCAATAGATCGTAGTTTTCGATTACCCCATTGTGAACAAGAGTCAATCTGCCATTTGTGCTCTGGTGAGGGTGAGCGTTCACCTTGCTTGGCGGCCCATGAGTAGCCCAGCGAGTATGGCCAATACCTGCGTTTGCCATAACATCAAGGTCTACTCCGTTGCGAAGGTCCGCAATGCGTCCTTTTTCTTTAAAAACATGAACGCCGTTGCCATTGATGACTGCGATCCCAGCAGAGTCATATCCTCTATACTCAAGCTTTTCAAGGCCTTTTAACAAAATCTCTTTCGAGTCGTTATTTCCAATATATCCAACGATTCCACACATAACTTCTTTTCCTCCTGTACGACAGGGAGCAAGAAGCCTTTTTAGGGGCAGCTTGCCCCCTTATCTCTTATATTTGAGGTAATATAACCTCGCTAATTTTAGCATCCCCTTCTCTTTGTCCATTAAGTTGCCTTAATGCTTTAAAGAAGGAATTCGCGGCTGTGCTTTCAGCCGGGAGGCATCCGCCGAATGTTCGATAAACCTCCACCTCGTCAACTAATCCACTTATCCGGTCAAGGATTAGTCCTGGCGCTTTATGTTTTTTTCCATTTGTGAACCCCTGCCCACCTTTCAATTGGAATGGTGCTTTTGTTTTTTTTACAAAAACAGGATTATCATACATGATACTGATTAATCCGTCAATAGAAAAACAAAGGAAAACAGCCTACCCGTACAATTACCCTCCACAGATAAGCTAAAACTTCCCTTCATAAATAAATATGCATAAGGGCTCCATTTTGTGCTAAATGCCCTTATGCATATGATGTTCATTACTATTCTTTTAGTCCCATTTCTTCTTCTACAACGACAGCGATCCTGCTTACATATTCCTCGCAAAGCTCTGCTGAAGGTGCTTCAGCCATGACGCGTACTAATGGCTCCGTTCCGGAAGGACGAACAAGGATGCGGCCATTGCCGTCCATTTCAGCTTCAACCTGTTCAATCACTGCTTTTACCTTCTCGTTGTCAGTCACATGGTGCTTGTCTGTCACTCGGATATTCACGAGTACCTGAGGGAATTTCTTCATTTCTTCTGCAAGCTCTGAAAGCGGCTTGTTAGTTGCTTTCATGATGTTAGCAAGCTGAAGGCCTGTCAGAAGGCCGTCTCCAGTTGTATTGTAATCAAGGAAAATGATATGCCCGGACTGCTCTCCTCCAAGGTTAAAACCATTCTTCTTCATTTCTTCTACTACATAGCGGTCCCCAACAGCAGTTTGAACACTTTGGACTCCGTGCTCTTCAAGGCCTTTGTAGAAACCAAGGTTGCTCATTACGGTCGAAACAACTGTACCATGCTTTAGCTGACCTCTGTCCTTCAAAAACTTGCCGCAAATATACATGATTTGGTCACCATCAACGATGTTCCCCTTTTCATCGATCGCAATGAGGCGATCCCCATCTCCATCAAACGCAAGCCCAAGGTCGGCACCCTTTTCTTTAACGAATGCTGCAAGTGCTTCGGGATGTGTTGATCCAACACCATCATTGATATTCAAGCCGTTAGGTGACGCTCCCATGGTTGAAGTATCTGCATCAAGGTCAGCAAATAGATGCGTCGCCAATGAAGAAGTTGCTCCGTGAGCGCAGTCCAATGCGATATGCAGACCTGTGAAATCTTCATCAACAGATTGCTTTAAATATTGAAGGTACTTCTGGCCGCCTTCAAAATAATCATTTACCTGCCCAAGGTCAGCTCCAACCGGACGTGGAAGCTCATCTGCCTCCAGATCCATCAATTGTTCGATTTCCAGTTCCTGCTCATCTGAAAGCTTGTAGCCGTCGGGACCAAAGAATTTAATGCCATTATCCGCAACCGGATTGTGCGATGCAGAAATCATAACGCCTGCCTGCGCACCAAGGGCCTTTGTCAAATATGATACTCCAGGAGTGGAGATGACGCCGAGCCTCATAACTTCAGCTCCGATCGACAATAGACCGGCAACAAGTGCTCCTTCAAGCATATGGCCTGAAATACGTGTATCACGGCCAATCAACACCTTAGGGCGACTATGTTCTTTTGTAAGGACATAGCCTCCAAAGCGGCCTAGCTTGAAAGCCAATTCAGGTGTCAATTCACTATTCGCAACACCGCGTACTCCGTCTGTACCAAAATATTTACCCATTCTTAAAATCTCTCCTTGTATGAAAAATTGCAGTCAAATTATGCTTCTTTTCTCGCAACTGATATATTGGCTTTTCCTCTATCCAGTTTCCATGTGATATTTTGAGGTGCAGTCACCTTCAAATCAACCTCATGCTCTCCTTCATCCAAACCCGACACATTAATCAATATTTTGAAATTGCCGGCAGCAAGAGGAGACACGATGTCACTCGGACCTGAGACAATAATGTTTGTCTGACCATTCGCAGGGTTGAGGAAATCTACATCATATCCATCATCCATGCCCTCAATCTCAATTGGAATATTTGAGATGGTTTTTTCAGTTTCGGTGGTGACATTGACTGAAACCTTGACCGTTTCCGGTGAAACCTTCACTACTCCATTCGCGATGATCACCGGCAGAGTGATTTCCGTGTCCTCATCAATTTTACTGATATCTACCTCGACACGTGCGCTTTCAACTTTGTCCAGCACATCTGGATTCGCAATGATTTCTGCTTCCTTCGTATCCAAAGTTATCGAATCGATTGTTACACCACTTGGCGAAGTCCCTTTTCGGACAATATCAATCGGTACCTTTTTGCTTGAGCTTTTAACTGGAATCGTCACATCGACTGTTTGAGGTTCAACATTAACATCAAGCTTATTCATTTCCTTATCTAAAACGAGGACACTTGCCTCACGCGTAATTGTTTCAGATATTTTGCCGGATGAATTAACAGTCGCCTTCACGTACGTGATCTTGTCAACGACATCCTTCGCACCTGTTATTTGTACTTTATTCGGCTTAACGGTAGGCTTTTCAGCAATATAGCCTTCTTCGACTATGCTGCCGCTGAATTCCGCCTCGACCTTGAATTCCTTCGTCACCTTCTCCTGGACCGAAACATTGGCATAACCAGGTTCAATCGTGACAGTCAGACGGTCTGAAATGTCTTTTATGGTAATCGGTACTCGCTGTTTTCCCATTTCAGCATCTGTCAGGTCTACAAACACTTCGAAGTTCCTTAAAGTCTTTGCCTGCTGCACAAGGTTTTTTGGCCCCTGCAGCGTGACTGATACTGTTTCGGGAACTCCTGAAACAACGAGTGTGTCTGTGTCATAAACCCTTTTTACTGGAACTTCCTCAATCGTTTCCACCTTCTCATCTGATGGAACATTTACATCCCCAGGCTTATCCGGGTCATTCTTAGGAACAGATCCAAAGAGCAGAACAGCTAGAACAAGGGCAACCACTTTAATGAACCATGGGCTATCCATGAGTTTATCCATTTTTCTTCCCCCTCCAATTCCAGCGGGTAGAAGCTGCCTGCTTGATTCTTGATGGCGAAATCAGCTCGGCTGTGAGCAGTTCTCTTAGCGTATCCCCGCTCAAGTCACGATAAAGCTCCCCATTTCGGGTAACCGAGACATTTCCTGTCTCTTCCGAAACAACAATCGTGATACTGTCGGTTACTTCACTGATTCCCAGGGCGGCTCTGTGCCTTGTCCCTAGTTCCTTCGAAATGAATGGACTTTCAGAGAGCGGCAGATAACATGCCGCAGCAGCCACGGTATTTTTCTGTATGACGACAGCTCCATCATGAAGCGGTGTGTTCGGTATGAACAAATTAATCAGCAATTCGGAGGAAATTTTTGATTGAAGCGGAATGCCAGTTTCTATGTAATCACTCATCCCTGTTTCTCTTTCAATCGAAATTAACGCTCCGATCCGGCGCTTGGCCATATAATCAGTTGCCTTAATAATTGCCTCCACCATCTTCTCTTCATCTTCTTCTTCCTGCAGGCCTGATCTCGCAAAAAGACGCCCTCGGCCCAGCTGCTCTAGTGCCCTTCTTAATTCAGGCTGGAAAATGATGATAATGGCCAGGAATCCCCAGGTTAAAACTTGCTCCATCATCCAGCTGAGCGTGTTCAATCCGAAGAAGTCACTGACGAACTTTACAATCAGAATCACAAAGATTCCTTTCAAAAGTTGTACAGCCTTCGTCCCTCGTATAATGGCAATCAGCTTATAAATGACGAACCAAACCAGGAGAATGTCAATAATATTGGCTAGATATTCTAATAAATCGAAATCCGCAAACGACATTGCACTTCCTCCAATAGTGTAGTAAGGCTCTTTTTTGCAGTTTTTTTCATGAACAAATAACTATGTAAAAAATCCCTGCCTCAGAGTGAAAACAGCCTTTTTGTAAAAAGCAGAAAATCACAAATGCACTTCAGCCCATAAACATATATAACTTTTTTATTATAACATAAGGACTGTTTAAAATAATAATGAAGTAGTCATGTGAAAAAAGCTCGCACATATAAATAGCTAAGCATTCGCAATCTTCCAGGTAAACAAAACAGCCACTCCTATTGGAATGACTGTTCCTTTTCTTCACTTTCAAAAAGGTTTGCAGTGTTCTTGGCGGTCTTTTTTATATGGTACCAGATCCACTCGAACACTTCATTGACCTCTGTTATTTCTCCCGTTACATTTCCCGCTGAAGCCAGGTATTTCTCACCGTTGATAACAGTGACATTCCCCTGGACCTCGCCCTCTATTTTCACCTTCCCGTTCCTGACTACGACATCGCCTTTGACGACTTCGCCTTTAGGCACGATGACCGTGTCATTCTCTACGAGCAGGTTAGGCTGTTTCGAAACCGAAAATTGGTGCTCCTCGTTCCAGGTTGTAAAGATGCTGCCAGTCATTAATGCAATAAAAAGAGATGCTGCTGTTAACAGCGGATGGCTTCTGAACCATCGCTGGATTTCAGTCTTCTTCTTTTCCTTTGGCAAGCCGGCCATTACCTTTGAGGTGAAATCATCTGGCGCCTGGATGTGAGAGGTGCTCTGTACAAGTGCAATCGCTTTGTTCAGCTCCCTGAAGTATTCCTGGCAATCTGAACAGCTTTGCAAATGCTCTCTTAAAATCTTTTCATGTTCTTCGGTAATTTCATCATCAAGATATTCATGCATATAATCTATAGCTTGTTCGGGACAATTCATTATCTTTCACCTCACCTTATACGTGTCGCAATTGTTGCCTTAAGGCTTCTCTTCCTCGATGTATTCTTGTTTTCACCGTACCAAGAGGGAGATCGAGTATTTCACTGATCTCATTCAAACTAAGTTCCTCAATATACTTTAATACGATAACCGACCTATATTTATCGGGTAATTTGGAAATTTCTTTTTGAATCGTGTCATGCAGCTCGATGCTTTCGACTTCGTCCTCTGGCAAAGGAGTTTCAGAAGGAACTTGGGAATACATTGTCAAGCCTTCTGTTCCAGGCACTTCCGCATCAAGAAAATAATCCGGTTTCTTTTTGCGGATCCGGTCAATACAAAGGTTCGTAGCAATTCTGTACAGCCAAGTGGAAAACTTCAAGCTTTGATTGAAGCTGTTAATATTGATATATGCACGTATGAATGCTTCCTGTGCAATATCCTCTGCTTCATGTCTGTTGCCTAGCATACGGTAGCAAAGCTGAAATACCTTGTCCTTGTAGATTTCAACAATTTCCCCATAGGCATTTTGGTCTCCCTTAATTACCTGTTTAATTCTCTGTTTAACTATGGTTTCCATTATTATTTTACCTCCGCGCTTCATGCGGCTAATCGATATACGAATCGATTCCGGAAAAGGTTTCGTTTTTTTTATAAAAACTTGCTTAAAGTTGTGAAATTGACAAAATTATACTCTAACCGACTATGTACAACCTTTTGGTGCAAAAAATGTCTAAAAACATCAATAAGTTTATGTTAACAAATTTTTACCAGTTTGGTTTAAAAAGATTTTTTCAGGGGTATAAAGGGACTATATTTTAGTGAAAGCGAGGAAAGTTCGCAATGTGTGCAGAAACGTTATTGAAGGATATTGAGAATTGCCGAAAAGAAATGGTTGAACTCGCAGCAAAAACCTCGCTGTCAAATCAACGGGTGGTAGCGATCAGCACGAAACTCGACCATTTACTAAATAAATATTATCATCTATCTGACAAAAAGACATTTCTATATTAAATATTAATGATAAAGGAGCAGCAGCCACGATTCGGCTGCTGCTCCTATTTTTTCACCCAACAATACATTTGTATTCATCACTGGTTAGAGATATGCAATTACAGAAGCTTTTCTCCAAACAAAGAGCCCATCAAGGCAACCGCCGCCACAGCCGTTTTATTTTTCTCATCAAGGATTGGATTAACCTCCACGAATTCAGCGGATGTGATGATTTTCGCCTCTGCCAGCATCTCCATTGCCAAATGGCTCTCACGATAGCTGATGCCGCCCATAACCGGGGTCCCAACACCGGGAGCGTCTGTAGGATCCAGTCCATCAAGATCAAGTGATAGATGGACGCCATCTGTCTTTTCGTTTAAATAGGTAATTGTTTCTTCCATTACCTTCGCCATTCCAAGACGATCAATTTCGTGCATCGTGAACACCTTGATGCCCAGTTCCTTAATCAATTCTTTCTCCCCATCATCTAAAGCTCTCGCTCCAATGATGACGATATTTTCAGGCTTAACCTTTGGTGCGTAACCGCCTAAGTCCGTTAACATCCCATGCCCGAGCCCCAGGCTCGCAGCTAATGGCATACCATGAATATTCCCTGATGGCGATGTATCTGCCGTATTCAAATCCCCATGGGCATCATACCAAATTACGCCAAGGCTTTTATAATGCTTAGACACTCCAGCCAATGTACCGATGGCTATACTGTGGTCGCCGCCCAATACGAGCGGGAATGACCCGGACTGAATAATTTTATCCACCTCATCTGACAGCAGCTTATTTTTCTCTGCTACCAGTTCGAGATTGCGCAGGTTGCTGTTTGGATCAATCTTCACTTCTGGCCTGCCAACCGAGATATCTCCTAAATCTTCTATCTCATCAAATAAAACTCTTAATCTCTCGTTAATGCCGGCATAACGGATCGCGCTCGGACCCATGTCGACGCCCCTTCTCATTTGACCTAAATCCATAGGCATGCCAATAATCGAAAGTTTTTTCATACTTTTCTCCCCCTTGCCTTCTCTCATCTCTATCCCTATTTTAAACGCTTTCATTTCAATGACTCAACTGGACATTTTTATGAATATATATACGGTTTAGAATTGAGTGAATAATTAAGGAGGAAAGAAATCATTCTTTTAATAAGATGCTTCATTTGGACTCGAGTTTTGCTTTTCTCTGCCAAAAACGTCAGTAATCGCTATGATCTAATTCTCTTATTGCTAAATAATAAGGCTCTGTTAAAGCCCAATGATTTTTTTAATACCTGTTGATTGTAGTGGAAGGCGCGTAGACTCCTGCGGGCTTAGCTGGTCAGATGAGACCCCGCAGGAGCGAAGCGACGAGGAGGCTCAGCGCCAGCAAAGAAGAATTTGTTCTTTGAAAAAGTTGGTTTTTGAACTTTTTCATAATTCTTCCCCCGCGGAAAGCGAAGCGCCTGGAACGAAAATCAACAGCCGAGTTTAACAGAGCCAATAATAAAAAAACCATAAACCCAATTGGATTTATGGCTGAAATGGTATTTATGTAGTGTGATGGTGGAGCCTAGCGGGATCGAACCGCTGACCTCCTGCGTGCAAGGCAGGCGCTCTCCCAGCTGAGCTAAGGCCCCATATGGAGCGGAAGACGGGATTCGAACCCGCGACCCCAACCTTGGCAAGGTTGTATTCTACCACTGAACTACTTCCGCATGTCTTTATTATATTCGATAAAACCCCTAAAAATAAAGGATTAAGTTTATTCTTAGGGGTCTTAACATGAGTGAGCCATGAAGGACTCGAACCTTCGACCCTCTGATTAAAAGTCAGATGCTCTACCGACTGAGCTAATGGCTCATATTTAAAATGGTGCCTATACAGAGTTATTGTTTAGATCCGGTGCTCAAAAGACCTTCGGTCTTTCTCGCAAGTTGCCGCTGGAGTTCTTCAATGAAGCGAGCAACTGACTGAGCTAATGGCTCATAGGATATAATCTACCCCGTTAATAGTCTTTTAAGCACCTGAGTGCAAAAAGAAAATAAAATGGCTGGGCTAGCTGGATTCGAACCAACGCATGACGGAGTCAAAGTCCGTTGCCTTACCGCTTGGCTATAGCCCAATGAAAAAATAAAAAGGACATCAGTAGCTTGTCCAATTTTTATATGTATTAAAATGGTGGAGGGGGACGGATTCGAACCGCCGAACCCTGAGGGAGCGGATTTACAGTCCGCCGCGTTTAGCCACTTCGCTACCCCTCCACATGAAGAAACTTCCTAACCAGGTACATGCTCAAAATCCCTTCGGGATTTCTCGCATCTTTCCGCTGAAGCTTATTCAGGGAAGTTAGAAAGATGGTGCCGGCGAGAGGACTTGAACCCCCAACCTACTGATTACAAGTCAGTTGCTCTACCAATTGAGCTACACCGGCATTTAATGAAGATTATTTTCACTGAGTGAAAAAATTTTGGTGGAGGATGACGGGATCGAACCGCCGACCCTCTGCTTGTAAGGCAGATGCTCTCCCAGCTGAGCTAATCCTCCATGATATTGTATTTCGCAGATGCTTTTTTAAAGATGTTTTTTTTTGCTTTCGCGAAAATAAAACCAAGTGACCCCTACGGGATTCGAACCCGTGTTACCGCCGTGAAAGGGCGGTGTCTTAACCGCTTGACCAAGGGGCCATATAATAATATTTTGAGAGCTTCCAAGCGGGCTCGAACCGCTGACCTCTTCCTTACCATGGAAGTGCTCTACCTGCTGAGCTATGGAAGCATTTTGCTGCCAGCTCAAATGACTATTGTCATTTAGAGATAATGGCTCCGCAGGTAGGATTCGAACCTACGACCGCTCGGTTAACAGCCGAGTGCTCTACCACTGAGCTACTGCGGAATAATGGTATATTTCATAACTCTTGCAGATGATTCGAATGCCTCACCTTAGAAGTTGTCCAAGATGGAAATGCATCATTGCCCGGCGACGTCCTACTCTCACAGGGGGAAACCCCCAACTACCATCGGCGCTGAGAAGCTTAACTTCCGTGTTCGGTATGGGAACGGGTGTGACCTTCTCGCTATCGTCACCAGACAATTTTGTAAAGACAATATTTATTATACTGCCTTTTATGCATTTTTCAAGAGAAATTTTCATTCCCTCAAAACTAGATAATGTTTGTAAGAAGAATTCAGAAGAAACGAGTAATCTATTTTGGTTAAGTCCTCGAACGATTAGTATCAGTCAGCTCCACACGTCACCGCGCTTCCACCTCTGACCTATCAACCTGATCATCTTTCAGGGTT
>NZ_JAMBOF010000002.1 GCF_023715485.1 Mesobacillus subterraneus
CTGTGTTAAAATTGGACATGGATAAAGTACTCCTCTCAAAAGGTTATTGTGGTGATAACTCAGAGAGTACTTTGTCCTTTTTTCTTTGTCTAGAAAAAGGCCTTACACATACATTTATAAACCATCGAAAATAAATTTTTATTAGCGATTTTCACAACTTTATTGGCGAAAAGCCAAATTTATGGGCGAACTGGAAATTCTGCGTGATTTTTCCAGTTTGCACATAAAACTAAGAATCATTCAATCATTGACTCATAAAAAGGAGCACCCGCTCATGTGACGGGTACTCCTTTTTGCGTATTATTTAAGACGCTTTTCAAGTTCTGCTTTCTTTTCTTCGAAGCCTGGTTTGCCAAGCAATGCGAACATGTTCACTTTGTAAGCTTCAACACCTGGCTGGTCAAATGGGTTGACACCAAGCAGGTAGCCGCTCATTGCGCAAGCTTTTTCAAAGAAATAGACAAGATAGCCGAATGTGTATTCGTCAAGCTGCGGGATCGTCAACACAAGGTTTGGAACACCGCCATCTGTGTGGGCAAGCATTGTTCCTTCGAATGCTTTGTTGTTGACGAAATCAACTGTTTTTCCAGCAAGGTAGTTCAAGCCGTCAAGATCACTTGAAGCCTCTTCAATCACCATTTCATGACGAGGTTTTTCCACCTTGATGATTGTTTCGAATAAATCGCGGCGACCTTCCTGCACATACTGTCCTAGAGAGTGAAGGTCAGTTGAGAAGTTTGCAGACGAAGGATAGATGCCCTTCTGGTCTTTTCCTTCACTTTCGCCGAACAATTGCTTCCACCATTCAGAGAAGTACTGAAGGGATGGCTCATAGTTGATCAGCATTTCAATTGTTTTGCCTTTATTGTAAAGCGCGTTGCGGACAGCAGCATACTGGTATGCAGCGTTGTCTTCAAGCTCGGAATTGCTGAAGTCTTCACGCGCCTGTGCAGCACCCTTCATCATTGCTTCGATGTCTGAACCGCTGACAGCGATTGGCAGCAAGCCTACTGCAGTCAAAACGGAATAACGGCCGCCAACGTCATCAGGAATCACGAATGATTCATAGCCTTCTTCGTCAGCAAGGGTCTTCAGTGCACCGCGTGCCTTGTCAGTTGTCGCGTAGATCCGTTTACGCGCTTCTTCCACTCCGTATTTCTCTTCAAGAAGCTTGCGGAAGATTCGGAATGCGATTGCAGGCTCTGTAGTAGTACCAGATTTCGAAATGACGTTGACTGAGAAATCCTTTCCTTCTAACAGATCCATCACATCTGTCATATAGCTTGAACTGATATTGTTTCCGATGAAAATAACTTGCGGAGTCTTGCGTTTTTCTTTTGGAAGAGCGTTATAGAAGCTGTGTTGTAAAAACTCCAATGCAGCCCTGGCTCCCAAGTAAGACCCGCCAATTCCAACAACAAGCAAGACATCGGAATCGCTCTTGATTTTTTCAGCGGACTTCTGGATGCGGGAAAATTCTTCTTTATCATAGTCCACAGGCAGGTCGATCCAGCCTAGAAAATCACTGCCTGCACCTGTCTTTTCATGTAATGAATGATGGGCTACTTTTACAAAATCCCTTAAGTATGTAACTTCGTGTTCACCAAAAAAGCTTAACGCCTTTGAGTAATCAAAACGAACATGTGTCATGTCTGATCCTCCAATATTTTATATTCTCTCTCACTTTAACCAAAGCCCAGCCAAGAATCAAGAATCACACATAAGTGTAAGCGTGACCAATTGTGAAATATTTTCTAAAGTTAACGACTACGTTATTTTTTTCCTCGATTCCAATTTTTAAACCTCGGAAAAACAGAAAGGTCCGGAACGTCCGGACCTATTTATTATGGTATTCTTGCCTTGACGATCAGCCTGTGCGTCGCAGTATCAACTGGTGTGCAAGTTATCAAGGTCAGTATTTTTTCATCATCATCGCCCTCTAGAACAGAAACGTCATTTGGTTCCACAACCAGTGTTTCAAAGACTTCATATTGATATGTCTGATTTTTATCTTTTAAAGTCACAGTATCGCCGGGACCTATTTCATTGAGCCGGTTGAACATTTGGCCAAATGCGCGGCTGCGATGGGCAGCAATCGCGCTGTTTCCCGGCATACCCGGAAGCGCTGTACCTTCCAATAAACCTGAACCAAGATCCAAGTTCTTCATCGATGCTCCATTAAATATAGGCATTTTCAATTTGATCTTGTCAATTTCAATGACACCCACCATGCCTGAACTCAATTTAGGATTATCTACTGTTTTAACTGCTGCAATTTCCTCATCCTCTTTTTCAGGATCGATTGTTTCAGCATGTGTTTCACCGCTGAACACTTTCTCTAATTCCCCCAGGCTGCTGGCTGCATCACTTCTGCCTGTGCTGCTGTCTTCCCAGTTTTCGATTATTTTTTTCTGGTTGTAGGAAGTATAAAAATCTTTCATCGCAGGATAAAAGAAGATTGAAATTCCACTTAAAATCAACAAAAGAGACAATATTTTTTTCATTTTCATTCACCTCAGATATAAATAAAGAGAGGAATTTCTTCCTCTCTCGATATTGCTGTTCGGCAACTAGGCTTTGAATATGGCTGTTTCCGCTTTCGGCTAATTCTTTAGAGGATTTCTGAACCTAAGGATGACTCCTCCTGCAGCAATCAGGAAGCCGAGCAAATAGAACATCATCCTGCTGCTTTCCCCTGTCTGTGGAAGCACGCTCCACTCAGTCATATTCGAAGTTCCCCCGTGAGTATCTCCAGAGCCGGAATTGTTGACCGGTGCCGGGGAAGTATCCTCATCATTTTCTTCTTCGACCATTTCACCCTGCATGCTCCAATTCAAATTGAGGGTCAAGATGCCTTCCTTTATGTCAACCAAATCATTGGATAATTGTGATAGTAGGAATAATTTTGTCTTTCCATTGCTAGTAAGTTCGATGCCACGCACCTGTTCTAAAAGTGTCTCTTCAGTTAAAGTGATCGTCCAAACATTTTTTATATACTTGAACTCAATGCGCTTGCCATTCATCATCAATAATGCAGCACGATTAATCTGCCCTTGGCTGTCATCAACCATTAAATTCAGCGTGAAGAAGGTTACCTTTTCTTCAAGCAAATCGCAATTCTCGAGCCAATAGTTAATCGTTCCTTCAGCCTCGACGCCAACCTTAACATCACTTACTGGGACTACAAGTTCTTTTTCAGAGGTAAAAACCAGCTTGAATGCTGTAACATCATCTTTCACGAATTCGCCGCCATCCAGCAATTTGTAGAGTGGAGAGTTACCAGGGTTAGACATCTCTTTCCATTCACCATTAAGTTCGACAAAAACTTGCGAAACTGGGCTCAAACAGTCTTTCAGATGTAAATGTATTTGTGTATTTCTTGCCGCTGGTTGTTCCTGTTCAGTGTCTGTTTCCTCTTTATCAGGATCTGTTTCTCCCTTTTCAGGTATTTCACAATTTTCTAACCAGTAATTGATTGTACCGTTTGCCTCGACTCCAACCTTGACATCACTAACAGGAACGACGAATTCTTCTCCTGAAATAAAAACTAGTTTAAAGGCTGTAACATCATCTTTTACAAACTCGCCGCCATCCAGCAATTTATAAAGCGGGGAATTACCGGGGTTGGACATTTCCTTCCATTCGCCATTGAGCTGTACGGAAACGTTTGATACAGGGTTAGTACACTTATTTAGGTGCAAATGGATCTGCGTGCTTTTATTTGCATTTTCATTTGTTGACACTTCTTTTGCTTTCGTATCTGTCTCGTTGCTATCAGACTCATTTTTTTTTGCAGGTGGAGCAGAATCATCCTTTGTGCTTTCAGCTACTTCTTCTTTCTTTTCCTCTTTTTGTTTTTTTTCGTTTTTTGCTGCTTCCTTTTCTGTTTTATCCTGTTTAGCTTGTTCTTTTCCGGAATTGTTATTTTGTTCATCCTTTTTGGTTACGTTGTTGTTCGTTTGATCCGCTTTTTCTTTTTCGAAATTCTCATTTAAATCCTTAGTTTTTTCTTTATCATTTCCATTCTCATCTAAAAATGTTTGCTGATGATTAGAAGATTCTCCATTATTGCTTGCTGCAAATGCCCCTGTTGCAGGCAGACTGCTGAAAAGTATAAGCATAAATGCTAACAAAATTGATAACTGTTTTAAAGCTTTCAAGTGACCTGACCCCTTTTCATAATTAATTTACTTAAATTAGCGCATGACAAATATACTGAATATTCAGTCATTTTATTTTAAATTTATCCTCCTTTTTTCGAAAATCACTAGTTTCTCTGGACAAAAAAAGCCGCCAGGAATAATTCTGTTTCCATGGCGGCTGGACGATCATAGCTGCCTATTCGCAGCCTTAGACTCCTGGCTTTGCGTCCCTGCCTTTCAGCAGGTTTGCTATTATCATGAATGATGACTTTTCTCATGTAAACTATTCCTTAGGCTCCATTGTCTTACAGTAAGAGAATTACCACACTTAACCATCCACTTAAACATAAAGGACTATGAAAATTATTGGTAATTTTTTCTTAAATCTCATCTTTTAACAGGAATATGTGACAAAATCAGTTGTTTCCCGAGCAATTCAAGTGCTTTCCAAAGGATTTTTGACCTATCACAAATACAAAGGACCCAGGTTATCCCGGGTCCTTCTTTAAGATAAGTTTGTTATAGTGACATACGATAAATCTCAAGGACGTTTTCACGATTTAATTTAGCGAAATTGCCAAATTCTCCGTTGGCCATCGCCTTATCAGCCATTAATTCAATCTTGCTGTCATCAATATCGTAGTCTGCAAGCCTTGACGGAGCGCCAATGCTCTTCCAGAATTCACGCAGCTTCTCGATTCCTTCAAGACCAGCCTCTTCGTCTGTTTTGCCTTCAGGATTCACGTCAAAGACGCGGACTGCCATTTTCTTGAATCTCTCTGGTTTCACCTTAAGATTATGCTTCATCCAGTTCGGGAACAAGATGGCCAGCCCGCCTCCATGGGGGATGTCATAGACAGCCGATACGGCATGCTCGATATTATGAGTAGCCCAGTCGCCGCGGTAACCCATTGAAAGCATGCCATTCAGCGCCATCGTACCCGCATATAGGATTGTTGCTCGATACTCGTAATTTTCGAGATCTTCTAGAAGCTTAGGTCCAGTTTCCATAACTGTCAGCAGCAGCGATTCGCACATGCGATCCTGGAATTCTGTGTTCTCAGTCAAATGGAAATAGTGTTCAAACACGTGCGACATCATATCGACGATTCCATAGATTGTCTGGTCTTTTGGAACGGTAAAAGTATTTACAGGGTCAAGAATCGAGAAACGAGGGAATGTCACAGGACTGCCCCAGCCGTACTTTTCGTTCGTCTCCCAATTCGTTATGACAGAGCCGGCATTCATTTCCGAACCAGTTGCCGCCAGGGTAAGAACAGTTCCGAATGGAAGTGCTTCTGTGGCAAAAGCCTTTTTAGTAACAAGATCCCAGGCATCCCCGTCATATTTCGCACCAGCCGCGATTGCCTTTGTGCAGTCGATGACACTGCCGCCGCCAACCGCTAGCAGGAACTCAATCCCTTCTTCCTTGCAGATTTTAACACCTTTATGGACTGTCGACAGGCGAGGGTTTGGTTCAACACCAGGAAGTTCGAAAACCTCCGCGCCGATTTCTTTCAACAAGCTCATGACGGAATCATAAAGCCCATTGCGCTTGATGCTGCCGCCACCGTAGACAAGAAGAACTCTTTTGCCGTATTGAGGCACCTCATTCTTAAGTTCTTCAAGCTGCCCTTTTCCAAAAATCAATTTAGTTGGATTATAAAATGTAAAGTTATCCATGTAAATTCACCTTCCTTACCGCTCATTATGTTCCTTTTTAAAAACCAATGCAAAAAATAACACTTCTTAATATGCTCCAATGTGCTGTAAAATGTTAGCACATTTTTTACCAGGGTAAACGAAAAGCATAGCGGTAATGCATAAATATTTCGCCGCTGAATCAACCTATACACGAACCACTATATTTTTTAAGGAGGCAACACCCATGAGCGGTATTCAACGAATAGCATTGGTTCTAACAATTATCGGGGCCATCAACTGGGGCCTAGTCGGATTCTTCCAATTTGATCTTGTTGCAGCAATTTTCGGCGGCCAGGATTCAGCATTGGCCAGAATCGTATACGGCTTGGTTGGACTTGCTGGTTTAATTAACATCGGACTTCTTTTCGCACCAAGCGAGAGAGAAGAAAGAGCTGCTGAACCACGGGCAACTCGATAAATACATGAAAAGACCCGCCTTGGATGAGGCGGGTCTTTTCATGTTTAGGATTATGATAGAACTTTTTCGATTCGTTCGATTGCCCAGTCCAATTCTTCCTGGCTGATCACTAGCGGAGGCGCAAAACGGATGACAGTGTCATGAGTCTCCTTGCAGAGCAGCCCTTCTTCCTTAAGCTCCTCGCAATATTTGCGTGCAGGTTCAGTTAGTTCTACACCAATGAACAAACCGCGCCCGCGGATATCTTTAATTTTTGGATTATCAATTTCGCGAAGCTTGCTGATAAAATATTCTCCAAGCTCCAATGAACGGTCTGCGAGCTTTTCATCAATCAATACATCAAGGGATGCGATCGAAACAGCACACGCCATCGGGTTTCCGCCGAATGTTGAACCGTGTGAACCTGGATTGAAAACGCCAAGCACATCATTGTCCGCAACGACGCAGGAAATCGGGAATACCCCGCCGCCGAGCGCCTTGCCAAGAATGTACATATCCGGCTCGATACCTTCCCATTCACAAGCGAACATTTTTCCAGACCTTGCAAGACCAGCCTGGATTTCATCAGCGACAAACAAAACATTGTTTTCTTTACAAAGGTCATATGCAGCTTTCATGAAGCCTTCCGGCGGGATGACGATCCCCGCTTCACCCTGGATAGGCTCAATTAAAAAGGCCGCTGTATCAGGAGTGATAGCTTCCTTCAAAGCTTCAAGATCTCCGTAAGGAATCAACTTGATTCCAGGAAGCATCGGGCCAAAGCCGCGCTTATATTCTGCTTCTGATGATAGCGAAACCGCTGTCATTGTCCGGCCATGGAAATTGCCGACGCAAGCGATGACCTCGGCCTGGTTATCAGCTACGCCCTTTACATCATATGCCCAGCGGCGAGCTGCTTTAATTGCAGTTTCTACTGCCTCAGCTCCCGTGTTCATAGGCAAAGCCATATCTTTATTCGTTAACTTACAGATTTTTTCGTACCATGGACCGAGCTGGTCATTATGGAACGCTCTAGAAGTCAGCGTCACACGATCAGCCTGATCTTTAAGCGCCTGGATAATTTTTGGATGGCGGTGCCCCTGGTTAACTGCAGAGTACGCGCTCAGCATGTCCATATATTTGTTGCCCTCAGGATCCTCCACCCAGACTCCCTCTGCCTTTGAAATAACGATTGGCAGCGGATGATAGTTGTGCGCACCATACTTTTCTGTCTGCTCAATCAGAGAACTTGTTATAGTTGTCATGATACTTCCTCCGTTCCAATGAAAAAAATTGGTTAGACAATCATATTGTAACCTGTAAACACTTTCATTTTAACCCCCTTAAAAAGAAAAAACGGCATTTAACCCGTTTTTCGTAATCAAGGGTGGGCATTGAGAGCTGGTTTATCGAGCTATAATGGTTTGAAGGACCTGCATACCAACTTCGCTCCATAATGAAACTGGTGTTGCAACGGCCTTTCTTTTACTCGAATTCACTTAAAAGTCGACAAGCAAGCACTGTATATTTTTTCTTTTCTCCTAAGGTGCAGCTGGGTATAAAAAAAACCGGACTAGATGTCCGGTTTCGCAATGATACTTATTTCTTAGCCATATCTGACTGGTCGATCCACTCTTGAAGCTTATCCTTCAAAGTGTTGAAGCCTTGAGCTGAATCATCCTGGTATTGAACAACTGCAGCTGGACGCTTAGCGCGTGGCTTCTTTGGAGCACGTTGAACTTGCTCAGGTGCTTCTTCAGTTGCACGGATTGATAATCCAATTTTTCCAGCAGCTTCATCAATTGACAAAACTTTCACTTTCACTTCGTCGCCAACTGACAGGCGCTCGTTAATATCCTTAACGTAACCGTGCGTGATTTCTGAAATGTGCACTAGACCTTGTGTATTTTCATCTAATGCAACGAAAGCGCCATATGGCTGGATTCCTGTAACTTTTCCTGTTAAAACACTGCCTACTTCAATTTTCTCTGACATCGAAACACTCCTAAATTTTCTTTTATTTTATCCCATTAATACGCAATTAAAAATTATATCACATATTATAGGTTTAATCAAAAGGAATAAGATAATTCTTATTTAGGTGTTTCCAAATTTTATCCAGGATATTGGAAAGGCATATATCTTACTTTCCAAATGCCATCTTCCTGAGTCATTTGGAAAATAAGTGAATCGGCATCATCTGAGTAGTGAAGTTGGACGCCAACTGGTTTTCCAAGGTCATCTTCAGCATAAAACAATGTGGCAAACTGATATCCTCTAAGTACATTGCCCAAGCTTGATCCATTGCCCTGTTCCTTTAAGAATTGTTCTAAATTGGGCATTGCATCATTTTGGCTGTACAAGGCATACATTGTTTCATAATCACCTTGTTCATTCGCGTGGAAATATAAACTCATGATTTCAAAAGGATTATATTGTTTTAGTATATTCAAATCCTTTTGGGATGAAAATTCATTATAGCTGGCCAAGAGTTCATTTGATAATGGAAGGATGTCTGAAAAGACGTCTTCATTTTTAAGATTATTGGGAGCGACCATATATATTGGAAAACTTACCATTTGATTGTCAAAATCAGTTGGCTTTTGAAATTTATTTCTTTCAAGTTCTTCATAAAATCTCTTTATTGATTTCCCAGTGTCTGTCTCTGGATACACACTCATGATACTTTTAAATGCTTCCTTAACCTCATCCTTCAATACATTATGTTCATCAAAAATAGCGCTGGGATTTGGTCCATGCACAAATTCCGCATAATAGGACTTTACATCGCCAATTATCCATTCTTTAATCATTTCGTGTGTAAAGGTATGGATCACCTTTTCATATTTCACCAGCAGCTCTCCGAGTTTTTGATAAGAAAGGACTCTACCTTGATGGTCATGAATTTTTTCGTCCCTTAACTCCAAATAGGTTATAAAATCTTCATGTACGTTTGGTTTCAATTGGTCTGCTACCCATGAATAATTGATTTCCGAGTGGATTGCACCTGCTTCATTTCCCTTAAAGTAATAGCCATTCTCTTTGGCCCCTGCAGCAAGTGATCTTAATTGGTCATTTTTAATTCCTTTTCCACCACTATTTAGTTTTGCAGCAAGTCTTGCTGCACTTTCTTCCTTCAGCTCTTTTTCAAACAAACTAGTTATATCTGAATGCCAATAAACGGACTGATAATACTCAAGCTGAAGTAACAGCTGTTGCTCAAGTTCCATATCCCCGTAACGATCGCGATCATCACCGTGAAACTTTTCTATTACCTCCGAAGGCAGGGTAAATGTCTTATCAATCCTTTCTTTAATGTGTTGTTTCATTTCCATTAGTTCATCCTGATTGTAGTTTTCTAAGTTATCAAGTGCGTTTGCTTTTGTGTCATCGATTTCATTTAGGAGTTGAGGAGCTAAAGGAATTTCAACTGTTCTATATGAAAGTCCCAGCTTTTCTTCAACTTCAGCTTGTTTACTGTAAAAATATTTCTCAATCATTTCAAATTGCTCTTCCACATGTGCTGCCTTTACTTCTCCGGTTATACTATTCTCTCCTGACCGATGTTCCCCTGGATTTAGGCTATGATTTGAAATATACTGCATCATCAAAATCCCGGCAATCAACCCAACACCGATAAAACTGGCCGCATACGGCAAGTGAAACCATTTATTGTGGTTCTTTCTCTTCTGATCCTTTTTTATGGCAGCGAGAATTGCAGAACGGTTCTCTTCTTCTGGGATATCGTTGTACGCTTTTTTCAGGCTATCGAGACGTTTTTCCAATAACTGATCATCCATGGTTTTCACCTTCCCTTTTCTCTGCCAGGGCGAGCAGTTTTTTCAAATGGTCCTTCCCTCTTAAAAGGCGTGTTTTAACATTTGCCAGTGATATGCCAGTAATGTCCGCTATCTCATCGTAGCTTTTATCATGGAAATAAAAGAGGACGATTGGAATCCTGTATTTTTCATCTAGTTTTTGAATGCAATCATGCAACGTCTTGTCTTCCTCAAAGCGAAGGATATTTTCTTCTGCGGTTTTGCCGTTGTATGTCCTCTCTTTGCCAAATTTCAAAACCTTCTTGATCTGTCTTTGTTTATTCCGGGCAAAATCCCTTGTTACGTTTAATGTTATTTTATACAGCCATGTCGTGAATTTCGCATGTGAAAACTGGTCAAGGAAACGAAACACCCTGACAAACACTTCCTGCGTGATATCGTCTATGTCGTCATATTTGTTCCCGAGCTGGAAGGCGAAGCGTTTGACTGTTGGAGTATGAATATCAATAAGCTCCGCAAAAGCCTGCATATTGCCGTTCCGTGCCCGGAAAACTAATTCCTCATCATTCATTCGAAGCCCCCAAACTGATTACCTTCGTTGTTAATGTCGGCAAACTAATTGTTTTTTTTATGCTAGGCGCAGTACGGCCGATCGCATCAGTCGTGATGTCGCTGCAAAAGCGCTCTTGTAAAACAACTTCAACAATAAAACGAAGTCTTTTGTGCATTTGTTTCAAAAAAATAGCAAAAAACTAAATTACTGGTGATAACCTGTTATCGCTATGCTTTTCCCTTAAAAAATAGTAACATGGAGAAATGAATTTTCTGTCTTATCAGAAAGTTGTTTTTGGAATAATTAGATTTTGTAAAAGGAGTTTTCTAAATGGAGAAGCACGAACAATGGACATCAAAGCTGGGGTTCATCCTGGCGGCGGCGGGATCTGCCATTGGTCTCGGGGCAATCTGGAAGTTCCCCTATATGGCAGGTACAAATGGGGGCGGGATCTTCCTTATTTTCTTCCTGCTTATGACGATTTTTATCGGGGCACCGATTTTATTGGCCGAATTCATTATTGGCCGTAACACACAAAAGGATGCAGTCATGTCATACAAGCACCTGGCACCAAAAAGTGCATGGCCTATGCTTGGCTATGGCGGCGTCATTGCTTCTTTTCTTATCCTTTCATTCTACAGTGTCGTCGGCGGCTGGATTCTTTCTTATTTAACCAGAAGCTTCACTGGCTCTTTATCCGGCTTGACGCAAGCTGAGTACGGAGCCACTTTTGATAGGATAATCTCCAGCCCCTATGAGGCTGTTGCTGTTCAATTTCTTTTTATGCTGCTTACGATCTGGGTTGTCCAGGGCGGCGTACAGAAGGGCATTGAAAAAGCCAGTAAATATATGATGCCTGCGCTTTTTGTCCTGTTTATCATACTTGTCATCCGTTCCCTCACGCTAGAAGGAGCAATGGCAGGCGTTGAATTCTTCCTGAAGCCTGATTGGTCTGCCGTCACTGGCGAAACCATCCTGCTGGCGCTCGGACAGTCCTTTTTCGCATTGAGCGTGGGCCTGTCTGTTATGGTTACGTACGCTTCATATCTATCCAAGGGAGAGAGCCTGGCAAAGTCAGCGTTCTCGGTTGTCGGCTTGAACATCTTCATTTCGCTTCTCGCTGGTCTGGTTATTTTTCCTGCAGTGTTTGCGCTCGGATTTGAGCCGGAAGCAGGGCCAGGATTGGTTTTTGTCGTGCTGCCTGCCGTTTTTGATCAGCTCGCATTCGGGGGACTTTTCTTAACAATCTTTTTAGTTCTGCTGCTGTTCGCTACCCTGACTTCTGCTTTTTCAATATTGGAAATTATCGTAGCCGTACTTGCAAAGGGCGATCAGCAAAAAAGAAAAAAATATTCCTGGATTGCCGGACTGCTCGTATTTGCAGCTGGCATTCCCAATGCACTTTCCTTTGGTGTTTTATCAGAGGTGAAGTTTTTCGGTAAGACTTTCTTTGACCTTGCCGATTTCCTGACAAGCAATATTGCCCTGCCGCTTGGCGCGTTTTTCATCGCGATTTTTGTTGGCTACGCATTGCCAAGAAAAATCGTCAGGCAGGAGCTGGAAGCAGGGACAGGGGGAAATCCACTCCTATTTAAAATCTGGTATTTTTCCATCCGCTACATCGTACCTGTTGGGATCGGCATTGTCTTTTTACAGTCCATTGGCATTCTTTAAAATGTGGCTGTGTTGATTTATGCACCTCTCTGGTTGGAGCGAAAGCCACGAAACCCAAAGTTAAAAAAACGTTCATAATATTGTCGTTATTTTCAAAAAACTTCTGATAAAATAATAGTAGGAGATATTTTATGGAGGTGAAGAGCGATGAATTCAATTGGCCATAATATCAAGAGCTGCCGTGAACGTATGGGAATATCCCAGGAGGAGCTCGCTTTAAAAATCAGAGTCGGTACGCAAACCATCAGACGGTACGAAAGCGGCGAACAGACACCTAATTCCCAGACGATTTTAAAAATCTCAACTGCCCTTGATGTCCCAGCTTCCGAGTTAATGGGACAATTCTATTATTCTTCACAGCCAGAACTTGATCAAAAGCCAAGCAGCCTGTAACCGGACGGACATGATATAGGAAAACGGCTGACGGAGCGGGCAGATAAAATCTGCCCGCTCTTTTACATATAAAAATTTTATTTAGGAAGATGTATATCATTCTGGCAAACTGGTTATCCTTATAGCATAAGGCTTTCTAGTATTCCCCCCCTTTTTAATGGACACCTGTATTAGGTGTCCATCTTTTTTTGTATTCTCCCTGTTGCTTACATCGTACCGTAATATGAATACTATTTTCCGTCTTGAAAAACCTATATCAAGTGAGCTAATAGTAATAAAAGCAATGAATAAACGATTTTATGCGTGTGAAGTTCTGATTCACGGGGAAAATAAAAGTCATACCTTACATATTCCACAAATAATGTCAGGAGTGAAAGCCGCATGGAATTTGCCAGGAATAAAACCGTAAAAGGAATCGATTTATATTACGAACACTATGTCCATCCAGAATCAAAAGAAACTCTGGTCCTTCTCCACGGTTTTCTTTCCTCTACTTTCAGCTTCAGGCATTTGATTCCGCTGCTGAAAGAGGACTATAACGTCATATCCGTGGACCTCCCGCCTTTTGGGAAAAGCGGCAAGGTGTCCAGTTTTAAATATTCGTATCACAATCTGGCGACGACAGTTGTAGAATTGATGAAATCGCTGGGAATCCAGGAGTTCAATGTCGTAGGTCATTCAATGGGCGGCCAGATCGCCTTGAACATTCTTTTGCATTATCCCGAATATGCTAAAAAGGGCATATTGCTGTGCAGCTCAGGCTATTTAAAAAAGGCAAAATTGCCTCTAGTTCTCTCAAGTTATATTCCTTATTTCCATCTGTACGTTAAATTCCATCTCGCAAAGTCTGGTGTGAAGCAAAACCTGCAAAACGTCGTTTATAACCATTCGATGATCAATGATGAAATGCTGTATGGCTATCTGTCCCCCTTCCTTGAGGATGATATTTTCAAAGCATTGACGATGATGATCAGGCATCGCGAGGGCGACCTTACTTCAGATGAGCTGAAAAAAGTGGAAGCGCCTTGCCTGATGATTTGGGGTGAGCATGATAAGGTCGTGCCAGTAAGTGTTGGCAGACGCCTGAAAAAGGATTTGAGGAATTCCGAACTGGTTGTACTTAAGGAAACGGGCCATCTCGTACCGGAAGAAAGGCCTGAGGAAGTTCATCAGCTGATCAACAGGTTCATCATTGGTACTGAAGAAAAAGTGGAAGCAACTGCAAACGGCAGCCGCTAATGGCTGCCGTTTACTTATAAGGAGCAAACATCTTCGTTTTTAATCGCAAGCAGGATATTCGCGACTGAAAGACATTCTTTATAGGGCAAAACCTGTTCAAATGAAAATTCAAATACTGACTGGATCCTCCCTGCGATTTTTTCTGCATCATCATAGTCGTGCACAGCCTGGAGGATATCCGCGATTTCCGGGTCAAATTCACCTTCTCCCATGTTAAAAGGATCCCATTTATTCAAAACATCGATTAATTTATAGCTGAGTTCTTTAGATTCCAATCCAATCACCTGATATTTTTTTAAAAATATTTTATCATAAAGATAGTGAGAGATAAATTTTCAGGAAAAGGCGGTGCGTACATAGTGGATCGAATTGATTTTGATAAAGTGGTTGACCGCAGCAACTCCCATTCTGTGAAATGGGATTTTACGAAGAATGTTTTTGGAACAGAGGATGTTCTGCCGATGTGGGTAGCGGATATGGATTTTCATCCTCCGGAGCCGGTAATCAAGGCATTAAAAGACCGGATTGACCATGGTGTTTTTGGTTATACATTTGTCCCATTTTCAGTTACTGAAGCTATCCAGGACTGGATGAAAAAGCGCCACGACTGTGAGTTTGAGAAGTCATCGATTGTTTTCAGTGAAGGTGTTGTCCCTTCGATTAGTACTGCGATCCGCGCCTTCACAGAAAAAGGCGACAAGGTGCTGGTGCATTCACCTGTATACACGCCATTTTTCAATATGGTGAAAAACAATGGCAGGACGCTCGTCACTTCCAGCTTGATTTATGAAAATAACCGGTATGAACTCGATTTTGCGGATTTTGCAGCGAAGTTAAAAGAGGGCGTGAAGATGTTCATACTCTGCAACCCTCATAATCCAGGCGGCAGGGTCTGGACAAAAGAAGAACTCGAAAAACTTGGGGACCTCTGTGTGGAGCATGATTGCCTGATTGTTTCCGATGAAATTCATTCTGACCTGGTATTCGAGCCCCATGTCCATATTCCAATTGCTTCGATTAAGGATGCTTTCAAGGAAGTTACGGTTACATTTGTCGCGCCAAGCAAGACGTTCAACCTTGCTGGTCTTCAGGCATCAGCTGCGATCATCCCGAACAAGGAATTGAAAGCGAAGTTCAAGGAAGTCCAGCAGCAGCAAGGTTTTTTCACCCTCAACGCATTCGCCATAGCTGGAATGGAAGCGGCATATCGAGAAGGCGAGCCATGGCTTGAACAGCTGCTGCCCTATTTAAATGAAAATATGGAAACTGCCACTAATTTTATTGAGGAAAATTTGCCTGCGCTGAAGCCGATGAAAGCTGACGCAACGTATCTGTTGTGGATTGACTGCAGAGAGCTCGGGCTGAGTGATGAGGAAATCAAGGAAAAGCTGCTGTACAAAGGCAAACTCGGCCTTGAACCTGGCACGAAATACGGGGAAGGCGGGGAAGGCTTTGTCAGGATGAACCTAGCCTGCCCGCGGGAAACGTTGAATGAAGGCCTCGAGAGGCTGAAGAGAGCATTCAGCTAATTTAGATATAAAAGAGAGAATTCAGCTACTTTTCTATCAAATGAACTTGAAGAGCGATCAGCTACTTTGAAAATAAATGAGCCAGACCCTTTTGCAGGGGCTGGCTCATCTTTAATTAGGCACTGATTTCGAGTGCTTCGTAATATGGCTGGAGAGAATAGTGGATGATGGTATCCATTAATGGGTGCAGTTTTTGCGGAATCAGCTTTCTGGCATATTCCCATGCATTTTCCTCAATTTTCAGCGCGATCCCCTTACGATCGTGCTCATTATTGCATGCATCCATCTGCTCGATTAATCCGACAAGATGGCTGTCCTCTGCATGCCCAATTTCGTGGGCAAATACCACTGCCAGATACTCTTCAAAGCTATCTAAGGTAGAAAAGATTTGCAGGCACTGTGCCTTGATTTCTTCGATATATAAAGTGATTGTATGAGTTCCGAGATTGTATTTTCCGCCCGCGAATCGGTCACCAGAAAAAAAAGACTCAAGCTCTACCTCAACACGGCTTCCCGATTGGCTAAGAATCTGGTCGACAATATTCTCTATCTGTAAATCCTTCAATTTATACCCCTACTCATTGTTTTAGAATATAAATTGTATTATAACGCTTTACTAAAATAAAGAAAACATGACTTTTACCCCGATTTTGAGCAAGGTAAACCTATTTTGCATGCAAAATACTTTTCAAAATTTGAAGCAGAAGTTTTATTAGCGAAAAAGCGATGGATATTGGCGAAAAACATTTTTTATTGGCAAAAATAAAAATATATTGGTGAATTTCCATTGGCGGAGATGCACTATATATTGGCTAACAGGTAATGTTACGCTGTTTTTCTAGTTTCCAAACCAAAGATATTGACCTGAGATATGCTTTTATAGCGAAAATCCTGATTTTATAGCGAAAAAATAGTTTTTATAGCGAAAATCTGATTTTTATAGCGAAAAATTATTTTTTACAGCGAAAATCTAATTTATATAGCGAACTGGAAATTTCGTGCGATTTTTTCCAATTCCAGCTGCAAAAAAAGAACAGCCTCTATCAGCTGTTCTCCTTGGTATCTTCCATTTTTTTAAAAATTGCCTGCTCGTACTCTTTCGCTTTCTGAGCTTCCTTTTTTGAGACTTTGATGATAAATCTCATGGTCAGGACAGCGCCGATCAGGAAAACGAATGAAGTAATAGCTGCGGGAATATATTCGGTTTTATCTTCTGGAAAATATAAAAACAATGAGATGACAAACCACTTACTCATTCTCATCTTCCTTTCTTCAGCTGGGAAACACTTCTTCAAACATTATAGCAAGCTTTAGCATTTCGTCCAACATGAAGAAGCTGCCTATTTCAGCACGTTGATTTTTTCAATGACGACGTCCTTTTCAGGCTTGTCCTGCGCGCCTTTTGGAGTGGCGGCAATCTTATCGACGACATCCATTCCTTCGACAACCTGGCCGAAAACGGTATGCTTGCCATCAAGATGTGGTGTTCCGCCATTTTCATATGCCTTGATTACTTTTTCCGGGTAGCCTGCATTTTTCATTTGCTCTGGCAGACTAGGGTCCAGCTCTTTATTCTGGACGATGAAAAATTGGCTGCCGTTTGTACCTGGTCCGGCATTGGCCATTGACAATGCGCCGCGGATATTAAATAACTCTCTTGAAAACTCATCCTCAAACGGTGCACCATAAATACTTTCGCCGCCCATTCCGGTTCCATCAGGATCGCCGCCCTGGATCATGAACCCCTCGATGACGCGGTGGAAGATTACGCCTTCATAGTAGCCTTCTTCACTATGCTTGATGAAATTTTCTACAGCCTTTGGTGCCTGCTCAGGGAAAAGCTTGATTTTAATGCTTCCCATTGAAGTGACCATTTCAACTAGCCTTTCATTTTCCTGGACTTCCGCCGTCAGCTGAGGATAATTGAGGTCCTCCTCAACCTTTCCCTGATCAGCTTGTCCGCCATTATCCTTCGTTTCTTCCTTCGCCTTCTCTGCTTCCTGCTTGTCGCCAGCAGTGCCGCAGCCAGCAAGAACAAACATGATTGCAATCAAAACTGCTACTATTTTTTTATTCATTGTATGTATCCCTCCTATAAACACTTTAATGGATTGCGAAAAGTTTTGCACTTTGTTTTTTTCCATAGCATAATGAAAGAAAAACTCCCCCTACTGAAAGGAGATTTTCAAATGTCTGAATTGAACATTGGTGATAAAGTAACGGCGATTTACAAGACAGGCAAATACATAGGCGAGATTACCGAACGTCGCCCGCAGCACTATCTTGTCCGTGTTTTGGCTGTAGCTAAACATCCCATGCAGGGCGACCTCCATAATCCAAAGGATGCAGAAGTTGGCTTTTTCCACGAAAGGAAGGCTCTGTCATTCAGGGAGCAGGCCAACATACCGGAAAAAATGGTCAAGCCTTTCGATGGCGAGATTCCTGATTATGTGGATTCACTTAGAGATGCGACAAGCAAACTGCGCACTGAGCTTGAAGCCGACAATTCGACATGGGCCCAGCAAAGCTTGAGAAATCTGGATTCACTGGAGAAGGATTATTTTAAAAACCTATAAGAAAACTTCGTCCTTATTAGGAACTGCTTGAAAAGAACAGCAATGCCAAAAGCCAGATTGTCTTTTCCAATCTGGCTTTTTTATGCGAATTTATTGAGCAGCTTCGAGAAATCGACCATGTCTCCGATCGTAGTAGGTTCTGGCCTCTGCAGATACTGTTTGTCTTTCTCTACAAGTTTGTAAATATGGTAGGTAGTCAAGGCGTCATCTAGCGCCCGGTGGTGTTTTCCGGTACCCTCCCTGCCGTACTCCTAGACAGCCTTCCAAAGCCCCGTCTGGTTTTGGTCGCCGAAGAACCGTTTATATTCCATCGACAGATCAATCTGCTTTCCGGGCAGCGGAAATGGAACCGACGCCTGTTGGCAATTATGCTGCAAAACCTTCATGTCCATATTGCCCCATGTGACCACCTGGCAATTCTTGCTTCCCCCTAATGATTTTAGCCGATCCGCCAAATCCTTAAACGAAATACCTGAATTCACCTGTTCCTGGGAAATGTTCAGGAACGACCTGCAGCGGTCTGTTAGGACCGGGAAACGCATCGGCCTTACATATGAGGAAAATTGTTCAACTACCTTGCTGTTTTCAACGAGGACAGCACCAGCTTCTATGATTTCCTGGTAAAACCCCCGCCTCCTGCTGTTTCGGTCAGGCATCGTAAATTCAAAGTCGATAAATAATGTCCTTCCATTTTCGCTCATGCTTCCCCAACTTTCTGAAAAGCCAGTAGTTGTATGTAACCAGTATATGCTTTTCTGTCGATTATTTTTTCTATTATAGCACGTTTTATTAAAAATTTTTTAATTTTCTGCATTTTAAACTTGTCAATTTTTCAAAATAATCCAAAGCTGTTAATTTTCCTTTATATATTCCGATATTAATCGTACTTCATGATATATAGGGATCATCTCTAGAAAGGAATTACCGTGCGGATTTTAACAGGTTTTTTACTGACATTGCTATTAATTCCCGCGTTTATCGCGGTCGTCACTTTAACATTTAATGAAGTTGGAAAAGCCGAGAGCTTTAATGACATTCTCGATAAAAAAATCCATCTGAATAGAACAATGCTTTCAGAGACAAGCCGGATTGCTGCCAGCAACGGAGAGATCGTAAACGAGATTTTCCATCCGATGAACAGGAGTTATGTTTCTGAAAGTGAAATACCTGACTTCATAAAAGAAGTATTCATTACTTCTGAAGACCAGAATTTCGAAAAACACCCAGGGTTTGATTTGCCTGCGATTAGCCGGGCGCTCGCGATCAACATTCATGCAAAGGGAATTGAGCAGGGTGCAAGCACAATCACCCAACAGCTTGCCCGGAATCAATATTTGAATCATCATCAGTCTTATAATCGGAAGTTAAGTGAGGTGCTGTATGCCTATCAGCTTGAAAGAACATTTTCTAAAGCTGAAATCCTGGAACAGTACTTGAATGCGATTTTTTTTCAGAACAACGCCTATGGCATCCAGGCTGCGGCCGATGTATACTTCCAAAAGAAACCGGCAGAACTGTCGCGAGCCGAACAGGCCTTTCTCGCCGCAATCCCAAACAACCCATCATATTACGACCCGCTTAACCATTTTGAGCGCACGAAGAAACGGCAGGAGCGGCTGCTTGACCAGCTTGTTGAGCAAAAGAGAATACAATTGGGAGATGCTGAAAAGCTGAAAACTGAGCCTATTGTGCTGAAAGTAAAACCGAGGAAGAATTTTTATCCGGATTACACAGCCTTTGTTTTAAGCGAGCTTCGGGAATTGGTGACTAAGCAGGAGAACATAAATGATCCTGCCAAAATTACTATGAGGATTGATGAATTGTTAAAATCGGGAATCACCATACACACTGGCCTGGATGTCGAGCTTCAAAAGAGAACGGCTAGTGCAGTGGCTGAGCACCTTCCTTATCAGGATATCCAGGGCGCTGCAGCTGTGGTTAACCATGAAACTGGTTTGATCGTGGCATTGGCCGGTGGTAAGAATTATCACAGCGGCGACTTTAACCGGGCATATCAAGCCTTTCGCCAGCCGGGTTCCTCAATTAAGCCATTGCTTGTTTATGCTCCCTACCTGGAAAGAACCGGGTCAAGCACTAATTCGAAAATTAACGCAGGATCAATTTGCGTTAAAGGGTATTGCCCGAAGAACTACGGGGGTTCAAATTATGGAACCGTCACACTTGAGAGGGCATTCACCCATTCCTATAACACTCCGGCAGTCAGAATCTTGCAGCAAGTTGGCGTTGACAAGGCGTTCAGTGATCTCGCACCATTCCAATTTGAAAAAGTATCATCGCAGGACCATGTACTAGCAGCAGCAGCTGGCGGTTTCACAACCGGAATGAGTCCGCTGGAAATGACCAATGCCTATACTGTTTTCAGTAATACTGGATTCTATCAGAAGCCCAGGTCGATCGTGAAAGTGACGGACAGAAGCGGTCAGCTTCTTTTCAAATGGAATGATAAGCCCGTTCAGGTTTGGAGTCCGAGCACCGCTGGCAAAGTTAGAGAGTTAATGCAAAAGACAGTATCCTCGGGAACTGCGAAAAAAGCGGCCATTGTCGGGCAGAGTGCTGGCGGCAAAACAGGTACGACGAATGATTTCAAGGATTTCTGGTTCATTGGCTTTAATGGACCACTGACCGCCGGCGTCTGGGTCGGCAAAGACCTGCCGCAAAGCATGGAAAACATTAATGGCCAGTCGCCCCATCTCCTAATTTGGCGGGATATTATGAATTAGAGGATTTGGCTAGAATTTTGCGGGGGTAAGGATAAAGCATTTGCAGGCAATATTAATCCACAAACCGGGCACCTTGCCCGGTTTTTTCGCGAGTAAAAATTGGAAATTCGCGATCTTTTTTTCCAGTTCGCAAAATTATAGGGATTTTCGCAAGATTAAAGAACCTTTTCGCAATAATAATGAAGTATTTCGCAAGATTCCTCCCATTTTCAATTAGGTACCCATTCGCAAAATAACAGTATAAAAAAAACCGATTCCTTGTTGAGAATCGGTCCACTAAATCGGCAAGCTTGCCATTATGCTGTTATAAACCTTCACTGCGAGATAAATGATTCCTAATACTAATGTACACCAAAGGATTACCTGAAAGAAAACAGTTCCAAATACCCCTGCCATCGTTAAGTTGGGGCTGATTCTATAAACAAAATAGATAAAATAGACCAATGTTGCGAAGGCAAATATGGCGCCAATTCCAATAAAGCTGTAGATACTAAAAAGCGATACGACACCACCTGCAAAATAAATCGACGCTCCATTACGGATCAGCTTCAGGCTCTCCCCTTCATGGTCCTTCGAGAAAAATAGCAGGCTCAACTCGTTAATCGTATCCGCAATAAGCTTCATGGCAGCGAATACCATGAAAAACAGCACCATTAGCAAGGCCAGCAGCGACAGCTTGATGCCTGTCTCAGAGAAGAATTCCAGCATTCCTTCATAAATCCCGGTGTTTTTCAGGATACTGATAAGTTCAATCTCCGTACGGACAGAGAGCGACAAACTGAACATAATGATGGATAGCAGCGGAAAATAGCTTGTTAAATATGGATTTTTCATGATAGCAGTTCACTCAATTCTTTCGTATTCCTACTAGATATTATGAAAGAAAAGAATGCTCCTCGCAATAAAAAGAAAAAGCCCCTTTTTGTGAAGGAACTTAAAACTTTATTGAAACTTTTTCGATTTTAATCCGTATAGACATACTGATGCTATTGAGGCACGATACGGACGTATTCTCTTGAACCAAATGGTATATATGTTTTGGCTGTTTCAACCTCGTCCAATTCAGATTGCTGAACGCGCAGCACTCCAGGTTCCACGCCTGTACCTTGTTTTGACAACTCCTTGTCTTCCCTATTATCCAGGATCATGAATCCCGTGAACAAACTAAGGAATATCCCAACGCATACTACAAGCTTTCGGGCCATGGCTTATCCCCCCATTCACTGATAGTATGCAAAAAGAGCGGCAATTTTATACAGCTATATTTGTAAATCCTTGATTTATCAAGGTCGATGACATGCATCTTCAACTTTTTTACGATATAATTTTCACATCAGAGAGTAGGAGGCATGAACTTGGTTTAATTGGCAAAAAATATAATGTTAATGGACCAAGAAGAAGTAATTATTTATTGGAATTAAAAGGAGGTATTATCTTTTGTCTTTACTTCACCTTGCAGTTTTATCACCGCTTTTACTCGCGCTATTAATTCCATTTTTACATAAGCACTTCCGTAACATACATACTGGGTGGTTCCTTTTGCCGCTGCCCGCAGTGCTTTTTGGCTATTTCCTGCAATTTATCAGCGTCACCAGGCATGGAGATACTGTTATGGAATCTTTACCGTGGATTTCATCGTTGGGGATTGACTTCTCCCTTAAAATCGATGGATTAGGGTTGTTGTTTGCCCTTCTTATTACTGGAATAGGCGCTTTGGTTGTTTTGTACTCGATTTACTACCTGTCACCAGAAAAAGAAAAGCTGAATACTTTCTACATATATTTGCTTTTGTTCATGGGTGCAATGCTCGGCGTGGTTTTATCGGATAACCTGATTGTCCTCTATTCATTTTGGGAGCTGACAAGCTTTTCATCATTCCTCCTGATTGGCTACTGGAACCATAAGGAACGTTCACGGTATGGTGCGCAAAAATCGATGCTGATCACTGTCTTTGGCGGCTTGTCGATGCTTGGCGGTATCCTTCTGCTCTACATCATCACAGGCACCTTCAGCATCTCCGAAACAATCGCGATGTCAAATGAAGTTGTCAATCATCCATTATTCACAGCAACTTTAATTTTGTTCCTGTTAGGAGCATTCACTAAGTCTGCTCAGTTTCCATTCCATATCTGGCTTCCGGATGCGATGGAAGCACCAACACCTGTTAGTGCATACCTGCATTCAGCCACGATGGTCAAGGCGGGAATTTATCTTGTAGCCCGCATGACGCCTGTATTCGCTCATTCAGGCACATGGGTCTGGCTTGTTGCCGGAATTGGAGTAATCACGTTGTTCTGGGGTTCTTTTTCAGCTGTTAAGCAAACAGATTTGAAAGCGATCCTTGCATTTTCAACAGTCAGCCAGCTTGGCATGATCATGTCTTTGCTTGGTATAGGGGCAGCCGCGTTACACTACGGCACGATTAAAGATGGCTATTATATTGTTGCAGTAACTGCAGCCGTTTTCCATTTGATCAACCATGCTACTTTTAAAGGCAGCCTGTTCATGGTTACAGGAATCATCGACCATGAAACTGGGACAAGGGATATCCGCAAGCTTGGCGGTTTAATGAATTTTATGCCGATCACCTTTACCCTTGCGATTATCGGGACTTTCTCGATGGCAGGGGTTCCGCCATTCAATGGATTTTTGAGTAAAGAAATGTTTTTCACAGGCATGCTGCGTGTCGCGGAAATGGACATTTTCAGCCTGGAAACTTGGGGCATTCTCTTCCCGGTCATCGCCTGGTCAGCAAGTGTGTTCACTTTCTTATACAGCATGATTTATGTATTCAAGACCTTCACAGGCAAGTACCAGCCAGAAAAGCTGGAAAAGAAACCTCATGAAGCGCCAATTGGAATGCTGGTATCACCAGTGATACTGGCTTCGCTTGTGATTATTTTCGGGATTTTTCCAAATGTACTTTCCCATAACATCATCTCACCTGCTATGGGCTCGATACTGCCTTCATTATTAGCAGATGGCGAATCATTTGATGTCCATATTTCACACTGGCATGGCTTTTCACCAGAATTGTTCATGACATTAGGAGTTATCGTTTTAGGTCTCCTGCTTTTCAAAACGCTGTCTAAATGGACAGGAATCTACCGGATTTTTCCGGAGCGGCTATCACTTAACCATCTTTATGACGGCGGTCTGGAAATGATCGAGGTTGCGTCACGCAATATAACAAAGACATATATGAACGGATTCATCCGGACCTATCTCGTCTACATTTTTTCATTCCTGATCTTTATCCTGGCTACGACGATGATTTATAAAGATGCTTTTAAGCTTGATTTTAGCAATGTTGCCCCAATAAGATTTTTTGAGGTAGTACTTGTATTAATCATGGCGGTTTCAGCTATTACCATCCTGTTTGCTAAATCTAGGCTGACCTCCATCATCCTGCTTGGAGCAGTCGGTTACACAGTTGCGCTATTCTTTGTCATTTTCCGCGCTCCTGACTTAGCACTTACACAACTTGTGATTGAAACCGTTTCGGTTGCTCTCTTCCTGCTGGCCTTTTACCATTTGCCACAAATCAGGAGAAACGAAGAGAGAATTCGATTCAAGCTGACCAATGCGTTAATTTCAATTGGTGTCGGGGCGATCGTAACTCTTATCGCTTTATCTTCCCATAGCAATAAGATGTTTGACTCAATCTCTCAGTATTATGTGGAAAACACGTATAAAAAGGCCGGCGGTGAAAACATGGTCAACGTTATTCTCGTTGACTTCCGCGGATTTGATACGATGTTTGAGATCACAGTACTTGGGATAGCCGCACTTGGCATCTTCGCCATGATTAAACTTCGGATGACAAGGGGGAAAGAACAGGAATGAAAACGAATGATGTAATCCTTCAAACCGTTACCAAGTTCACCCTGTTTGTCATCATCCTGTTTTCCATCCACTTGTTTTTTGCCGGCCATTATTATCCTGGCGGCGGGTTCATCGGCGGATTGATGACTTCAGGAGCGATTGTGCTGTTGCTGCTTGCCTTCGATATCAAAACAGTAAAAGCAATTTTGCCAATTGATTATATTAAGGTTATAGCGATTGGATTGCTTTTTTCAATCGGAACTGGCGCAGGAGCCCTTATTTTGGACATGCCGTTCCTGACACACGCATTTACTTATGTTGACCTGCCTCTACTCGGAAAAACTTCGCTGCATACGGCAGTATTGTTCGATACAGGTGTTTTTCTCGTCGTCATTGGTGTGACAATGACCATTATTCAAACGATTGGAGAGAGCGAATAATGGAAATCTTAATGGCTATTCTAATTGGCATCTTATTTATGACAGCCACCTATCTCATGCTTTCTAAAAGCTTGCTCAGGATCATTATCGGGACAGGGCTGTTGAGTCATGGTGCCCACCTGCTGCTTTTAACAATGGGCAGTTTGAAAAGAGGAGCAGCACCGCTTCTTGGAGAACATGCAGAAGCATATGTTGATCCGCTTCCACAGGCATTGATCTTGACAGCGATCGTCATTAGCTTCGGCGTTACAGCTTTCTTTTTGGTTTTGGCTTACCGTGCATACCAGGAGCTGGGAACGGATAATATGGATCGCTTGAGAGGAAAGGAAGGACATGAATAATCTAATTATCTTACCAATTCTAATCCCGCTGATAACTGGGGTTATACTTATCTTTTTTTCTAAAAAAATACTGGCACAGCGCTGGATATCTGCAATAAGCTCAATCTTGACCATCATTGCAGCTGTGCTTCTTGTCAACCATGTCTATAAAAATGGCATCCAAACGATGGATGTCAGCAACTGGGAAGCACCGTACGGTATCACACTTGTTTCCGACATGCTTTCCGCTCTGCTTGTCCTTACTACAAGCGTTATTGCTTTAGCAGCCTTGTTTTACTCTTTTAAGTCTATCGGCATAGAGCGGGAGAAATTTTATTATTACCCAGTAGTGAACTTTCTTCTCGTTGGCGTGAACGGGGCATTCACAACTGGTGACATCTTTAACCTGTTTGTATTTTTTGAAGTGATGCTCATGTCATCCTATGTATTGATGGTACTGGGAGGAACCAAGATTCAGCTTCGAGAATCGATTAAATACATACTGGTGAATGTAATCTCATCTGCTTTATTCGTCATTGCTGTCGCTTATCTTTATTCAGTAGTCGGCACGCTGAATATGGCGCATATTTCAGTAAGGATAAGCGAGATCGGGAATGCAGGGATCATCACCATCATTGCTGTACTGTTCTTGATTGTGTTTGGCCTGAAAGGGGCGATCTTCCCGCTTTATTTCTGGCTGCCCGGTTCTTACTATGCTCCACCGGCTCCGATAATGGCACTGTTTGGCGCGCTGCTGACCAAGGTGGGTGTTTATTCAATCACCAGGACGTACACACTTTTCTTTTACCATGATGCAGGCTATACGCATCAATTGCTGCAAATCCTTGCGATCATGACGATCATTGCGGGTGTGATTGGTGCTATTGCGTATTTAGACATTAAGAAAATCATTATTTATAACATCATTGTAGCGGTCGGTGTCATTTTATTTGGAGTTTCCGTATTAACGCAGGAATCACTTACTGGTTCAATCTTTTACCTGATCCATGACATGAACATCAAAGCTGCGCTGTTCTTGCTGGTTGGAATTATCATCAGGATTACTGGGACTAGCGACCTTGATAAAATCAGCGGCCTGCTGCACAGATATCCCGGCCTTGGCTGGACATTTTTCATCGCCGCTCTTGCACTTGCCGGCATACCGCCGCTCAGCGGTTTCGCTGGAAAGCTGATGATCGTACGCGCTGGATTCGAAGTAGAAAGTTATGTTGGCGCTGGAATCGTCCTTATGTCCAGCCTGCTTGTATTGTTTTCAGTAATGAAAATCTTCATTAAAGGCTTCTGGGGGGCTCCGAGGGCTTATAAAGGAGAAGAAGACGCTCCTGTGAAATGGCTCCTTTTCGGTCCAGCGCTGTTAACGGCGTTCGCTGTCCTGTACGGAGTGGGTACTGAAGCAATCTATCCGGTAATTTCAATGGCTGCAGAAACACTTGCTAATCCGGAAATCTACATCAATGCAGTCTTAAAGGAGTGATGAGCTATGGCTTTTCAAATTTTGCTGAACTTCATTCTGGCATTTGTATGGATGTTCCTTAAGACATCCTACTCCCCGGCCTCCTTTTTCGTCGGGTATTTCTTCGGCCTGCTCATCATTTATATGTTTCGCCGTTTTTTCACATCGCGGTTTTATTTGTTAAGGGTCGTGGCAGTAGTAAACCTTATTTATATTTTTACGAGGGAATTGATCCTTTCAAATATTGCCGTACTTAAGGTGATTCTGAAACCTAAGCTCGATATAAAGCCTGGAATTTTTGCATACCCAACGGAATTGAAACAAGATTGGGAGATCACAGTACTCGCAAATCTGATTACGTTAACTCCAGGAACCCTGGTTGTCGATGTTTCTCCTGATAATAAAATCCTGTATGTTCACGCTATGGATATAGATGATGCGGCGGATTCAATAAAAGGGATCCGAGAAACGTTTGAAAAATCGATCATGGAGGTGAGCAGATAATGTTTGACATGGTCATGTGGATTTCAGTGACATTCATATCACTTGCAATGATTGGCCTAATTTATCGCGTAATAAAAGGACCAACAATAGCAGACCGGGTAGTAGCTCTCGACGCGATTGGGATCAGCCTTGTATCTGTAGTCGCACTGGTATCCATATTACTTGAGACTAGCGCCTTTTTGGACATCATCCTGCTGATCGGAATCCTGGCGTTCATTGGGACCGTAGCCTTTTCAAAGTACCTTGAGAAGGGAGTAATCATGGAATATGACAGAAATGGAAATAGCTAAATTTTTTGCAGGGATGTTCATCCTGATAGGAGCTTTTTTGAGCCTGGTGACCGCTTTCGGCCTGATCAGGCTTCCGGATGTTTATACGAGAAACCACGCTGCCTCGAAAAGCGCCACAATGGGAGTTATGCTTTTGCTGCTAGGTACCTTCCTATATTTTTGGTTAATTGAACACCATTTTAATTCGAGATTATTGCTTGGGGTCGCTTTTATCTTTTTAACCTCACCGGTTGCAGGGCATTTAATCGCCCGCGCAGCATATAATTCCGGTGTGAAACTCTCGGATCGGACCGTTCAGGATGACTTGGCAGAAGCAAGAAAAGAGATGCCAGCAGCTGATCAATCAAAATAATCACTGCATTTTTTTGCCATCAGGTTTAACCACCTGGTGGCTTTGCTTTTTTTCCAGAAAGTTCAATCTTTATCCATACCCTTCTAAAGGGACGTGAAGTATATTAAGAGTAATCAGGAATATAAAGCCGCGCAATCTTATTCGAGAAGGAGGGATATTTTTATGGCAGAAGCAAGAATCGCAATAATCGGCGGCGGAATAAGCGGAATGAGCTCAGCAATCGCCCTGCAGCGAAAAGGAATCCATGCTGAAGTTTTTGAGAAGGACAAAGAGTTCATCGGCCCTGACACTGGCCTTGTTTTGAGCGGAAATGCTGTTAGAGCCTATTATATTATGGGATTAGGAGCTCAATTGCTTGAAAAGGGATTGGCAACCGACCGTTGCTTGCTGAAATCGGACTCTGGTGCTGTCATTGCAGAATTTGATTACCAAGCTCCCTCCCATATCCCAAATTACTTGTTTATCCAGCGCTCCGCTCTTTACAGGATTTTAACTGATGCCCTCCTTCCCGGTACTCTCCACTTTGATAAACATCTGGTTGATATTAAATGGGAATCCCCCATTCAAAAATTATATTTCAAGGATGGAACATGCACAGAAGCTGATTACCTTATTGGCTGTGATGGTGCAGCATCAAAAATAAGGTCTATCCTGATGCCAGATAGCAAGCTGGACTTTTCTGGATTTGTATGCTGGCGAGGCTTGATAAAAGATCCGCCTGTCAACTCCACCACATATACCGAAACTTGGGGGCCACGAGGACGTTTCGGGATCGCGCCTATGCCTGGCAATCAATTATATTGGTATGCGTTCAAAAAAGCCGAACAAGGTAAAAGTGATCTGTCTAATTGGACTCCAATCGATTTATTGTTCAACTTTTTCTATTATCACGATCCAATCCAGGAAATTCTTGAGAACACCACCCCTGAAAACCTCATTTACGATGAGCTGTATGAACTCAAACCACTGGAACATTTTCATTTAGGGAATATCCTGCTCATTGGCGATTCAGCACATGCTTCCATACCAAACATCGGCCAAGGGGCTTCACAGGCAGCCGAGGATGCCGTCTTCCTGGCAAAATGGTTCAGTACAGAGGATACAATCCCAAATGCGTTTAAAATGTATGAACGACACAGGCATGAAAGGACGAAGCGTGTTAAAAATGAAATGAAAATGTATGGGATGGCCGCACAGATCGATTTCCCGATACTATGCTCGATCCGCAATAAATTGCTGCAGATGGCACCTGCTTCGTATCATAATGAGAAGCTGCGGAAAGTGATTGAGATTGATGGTGAATTCCAGAACGATACATTTGGCAGGTCCAGCCAATGATTTACATCAAAAAAAAATCAGCCGAAAAGGCTGATTTTATTTTCTGCGTTTTATGACTGCCATGGTGCATCTTGATATGCAAATCAGTTGATCCTCTTCATCGGTAATTTTGATATCCCAGACCATTGTTGTCCTTCCCTGGTGCATCACTGTGCCCACTGCGGTTACCATACCATCTTTCTTCGCCCTGATATGATTTGCATTTATTTCAAGCCCAACAACGACTTCATTCTCCTTGTCGACTAACTCAAATGCACCCACACTGGCGACCGTTTCCGCCAGGGCTACGGATGCTCCTCCATGGAGCAGTCCAAAAGGCTGCCTTGTCCGTTCGTCAACAGGCATCGTTGCCGTGACTTTTCCTTTTTGCAGGTCAGTAATTTCGATTCCAAGTGAACCGAGAAGTGTGTTATTAAGATCCATTTTCTCTACCTCCTTGATTTGGCAAATAATTTGAGCTGAACGCTGGGGAAACTAAGACTGTCCACTTACGGACGAATTTTTGCATGATGAGGTGAATCGAGATGAATCGTATTAGAGAAGGCATGATTCCGACGGTGCTTGGAACAGCAGTTACAGCCGCTGGTTTCGCGATGAAGCAAAACCGCAAAATCGATAAAATGATTTCAAACACCGTATTCGGATTTGGGTTGGCCCATATTGTACTCGGGGCGATCGATTTAGTCGAACACCGCAATGAATTTTAGCATGGAAAGTGTTTACTCCCGGGGCCTCAACCTTGGTGACAGCTAACAGAGTTGCATGTTCATCAATTAAAGCTGTTGTTACTCCAGAAACATTGCGATTGATGGCACCATTGGCACTAGCATGTTCAATGAAAGGCGGCTATTTTTGCTGCCTTTCCTGATAAACCGCATTTTCCGTACCAAGAACCTCGCTCGAGCCTGCAGGCTTCAATTTCCTCCTTCGTACAATGATAAAACCTGCTGCTACAGCAATGACCAGGGCGATCAACCACATCTCCTTGTTATATTTCATGATTGTCTCCATTTTATCCCCAAATAAATAACCAAGAAGGAAAACAATTAAAACCCACACAAACGCTCCGCTATACGCAAAGAGAGCAAACGTCCTGAACGGAAGCCTGCTAAAGCCGTATAGTAAAGGAACCAAATTCCGCGCTCCAGGAACAAAACAGCTCAGTGTCAATGAAAAAGCATGGTACTTATCCATCATCTTCATTGAGGATTCAATCGTATTGGCAAATCGCTTCCTTTTTTCAAGAAATCTTAGGAGCCTTCTGCCTACAACCCTGCCAATGAGATAGGTAGTAGTAAATGCCGTCACAATCCCGAAGTATGTAACAATAAATGCGAGAAGTGGATTGAGTGCATTCATGGACGAAGCAAGTCCAACTGTCATCAGGAGGACTTCATTCGGAACGGGAATCACGAAAATTCCGAACCAAAGCCAAAGAAATAAGCCTAAATAGCCATTTTCTTCGATAATATTGATAACGAGATCTAAATCCATGATGTACCCCTCCATTCAATACACTCAGGTTCCCTTATAGAAGTATATATATATTACATTTCGCTCTTCTTCATACATTCCCTTCTTTTTAACTAATCAAGCACTTTTAGCTTTTCCTTCATCATACTCCAAGTTTTATTTTCATACATTGAAGAAGATTCGGAAACCACCCTGAAAAGGAAGGGGAGCTACATGCATTATTTATTTTATTGTAGAAATGGACTCGTTGCATCGAGCCTTCCAGCTGCCTCCCGCCCCTACCCTGAAGTAAATACAACATTATTCAAGACATCCGCGGCAAAAGCGATCACACTCATGGATGATGCAAACCTTGTGATGAAGAAAATAACTGCCTCCAACTCATTTTCAAACGAACTGATGACTGCAGCGCAGCAATCAAATCAAGCAGAGGTCGAAAAACTGATCCAGTCAGCAGGTATTAAGAAAAAGCCCAAGATTACCTACAATCCTGATGGAATAACGATGAACTTCCAGGATTATGTCGGTGACAGAGAATGCTGCCATATCATTCTGCAGTTAAGGTGGGTGTGATTGAACCGCAAAAAGCCGCCGTTTCCGAACGGCGGCTTAACCTGCTTTTTACTTTTTAATAGTAGTTTCCATATGGGCCATATGGAGAATATCCATAAGGATAATAAACCGGTGGATAATAGTATGGGCGAGGATATAATAACGCACTGCCTAACAGGCCACCAACCACTCCTCCTAAAAATGGACCACCAAATCCAAAACCGAACGGGCGCCTGCCAATTCTGCCGCCGTAGTAAGGTCTTCTCATATTATTCATCAAGCTGCCTCCCTCATTTTTCTTGCCTACACTACTGCATATGCAAAAATAAGGGCGTATGAGTGGGCGTTTGTCCATCAGTCTGGAAAAAAAGCCTAGTCCCAGGATAGGCGCTGTTCCTTCCACGGGTCACCATACATATGATAGCCGTTTTTCTCCCAGAATCCAGGCTTGTTATCAGAAGTGAATTCAATGCCCCTGAGCCATTTGGCGCTCTTCCAAAAATACAGATGAGGTATTACAGCTCTTAGGGGATAGCCATGTTCCGGAGTTAATGGGGCTCCATTATGAGAATGAGCAAGCATGCTCATTTCCTTTAGGAAATCCTCAATCGGGAGATTCGTGGTCCATCCTTCCTCAGCATGGAGGATAACAAATTTGGCCGATTCATTCGGCCTCGCTAGGTTGACCAGTTCCTGAGCCCGAATTCCTTCCCATACATTATCAAGCTTCGACCAGCCTGTTACACAATGGATATCATTCCCCAATGATACTTGCGGCAGCTTATCAATTCATCATAGGTAAAAATAATTTCCTGCTCTACCATTCCGAATATCCTGAAAGTCCATTCATCGAGATTTTTATAGAACGGGACATTTCCATAATGCAGCACCGGAAATGAAGTCGTGACATTTTGGTTTGGCGGCACCCTGCCAGATGGACCATTTTTCCGCGGTTTTCCGAAATACATATTGATCACCTCTTTTAGTGGCTTTATTGCTTATCCTACCTAAATTGAAGCTGGTTTGTAAAATCGCGAGAAGCAATCGAGAGCAAATTTAAAATGGCTGTTTTTCGCATAGATTTTTATTTTTCGAACTAAGGTTTCATACTCATATATCTTCACATCGAGATTTTCGAGGAGGTTTCTGAACAGGGAATGCATGAAAACTCGTAATATGGTTGTAAGAGTAACAAAGTTTACGGAAAGAAATTTAAAAGCCTCCTTGCTCATTGCAAGACGGCTCATTTTTTTGTCGACAAAGATACAGTTCACCGTTCAGTTATTGAAACCCTGTTGATTGGAGTGGAAGGCGCGAAGACTCCTCCGAAAATGCTAACGCATTTCCATCGTGCGTGGGCAGGTTCGAGGAAGCCAATCAATGTCCTGTGGGCTCAGCTGGACAGGTGAGACCCCGCAGGAGCGAAGCGACGAGGAGGCTCAGCGACAGCCCCAAGGAAAGCGAAGCGCCTGGAACGGAAATCAACAGACTCGTTTTATAGATTAACTAAATAAAAAAACTATAGACAAACTTGATTTTCTGAGTTTGTCTACAGCTTGAGCCGTCTTGCTCATTTCAAGACGGCTCATTTTTAAAAGATTATAATACCATAGCGGCAATCCAGCCGAAAATGATTAATGGAATATTGTAGTGCAGGAACGTCGGTACAACAGTGTCCCAGATGTGGTTGTGCTGTGTATCTGCATTCAGGCCAGCTGTAGGTCCTAGTGTGCTGTCAGATGCAGGTGATCCTGCGTCACCAAGCGCTGCGGCCGTTCCTACAATCGCAATCGTAGCCATCGGGCTGAAGCCTAATTGAAGGCTGAGCGGAACGAAAATCGTTGCGATGATCGGAATAGTCGAGAATGATGAACCGATACCCATTGTTACCAGCAAACCGACAATCAGCATCATCATTGCGCCAAGGCCCTTATTATTGCCGATAGCATCAGCAGCCTGTTTAACAAGTGATTCTACATCGCCAGTTTCTTTTAGAACTTCAGCAAAACCGAAGGCAGCAAGCATGACAAAGCCGATAAAGGCCATCATCTTCATGCCTTCAGTCAAAAGATCATCCGCTTCGCGCCACTTGATTGCTCCGCTAATATATACAACAAGGATACCAGCTAAGGCACCGATGATCATTGAATCAAAAATGATTTGCGCAGCGAGGGCAGCGACAATTGCTATGAATGAAAAAATAATACCAGCTTTGGAGTATTGATTCTTTTCAACCTTAACAATTTCAAAGTCCTGATAACTTCTTGGTTTACGGTAAACAAAGATTGCGACAGCCAATCCAATGACCATACCTGCAACTGGCAGGATCATAGCTGCAGGAATATCAGCCATATCAACCTTCAAGCCGCTATCAGCCATGTTCGTTGCCAGGATTTCATGAAAAATCTTACCAAAGCCTACAGGCAACAGAATATATGGTGCTGTAAGACCGAACGTGATCACCGATGCTATCAAACGTCTGTCAATATTGAGCTTATTGAAAATGATCAATAATGGCGGAATTAAAATCGGGATAAAAGCAATGTGAATCGGAATCAGGTTTTGGGAAAAAATCGACATGATCAAAATTAGAAAAATAATGATAGCTTTTGAATATGTTTTAGCTTTAGATTCGCCTTTCCTGCTGATCAGTCCAATCATCCAGTCCACAATCAAATTCGGAAGACCAGTCTTAGAAATAGCAACAGCAAATCCACCAAGCAGCGCATAGCTTAGCGCAACCTCAGCACTGCCTCCAAGTCCACCTGAAAATACTTCTATTGTCTTTTCTATGCTTAAGCCGCCTGTCAAACCGCCGATCAGCGCTCCAGCAATCAATGCCAACACAACATTGACACGAAGCAAGCTCAGCACAAGCATCGCCAGGACAGCAATTACAACTGCATTCATTATAGGTTCCCCTCTCGATGATAATTTTGAAAAATCCTTTAGTTTGGTAAATTGGTAGAGAATTAAAATGACAAGTATTAAAATATCATAGATTTGTTTTTTATGTCAATTGGTTTTTACAGGAATGTACATAAAAAAGAGTTCTGCGCGGATATAAGGAAAAATACCAGTTGCAGGAGTTAATTCTCCAGTTGTGCCAATCCATAATAAAACCCCAAAGCCGCCTGGGCTTTGGGGTCGTCAATTATTACTTATTCGCTGGCTCAAATCTTTCGACTAGCAATGCAAGTGTGCGCGCCATTACGCCGGTTGCCCCTGCTGGTCCGAGGTCGTGTTCTTTGCCGGTTGTTGCCGTTCCGGCTATATCAAGATGTACCCAAGGGGTTCCTTCCGCAAATTCACCGACGAATGCTCCGCCCATGATGGCATGGCCTTCAGCGCCTGGGGAGTTGTTCAAATCAGCAATTTTGCTGTTTCTGACACGCTCAATGTCCCGTTCGAACAATGGCAGGCGCCAGATTGGCTCACCTGATTCATAAGAAGCTTCCAGCACTTGTTCGAACAAGTCCTCGTCATTTGTCAAAGCCCCTGAAGTGTGAAGACCCAACGCAGTGATAACTCCGCCTGTCAGGGTAGCAATGTCCACGAGATAGTTGGCGCCATGGTGTTTCGCATACGTCATCGCGTCAGCAAGCACGAGACGGCCTTCCGCATCTGTATTCAACACTTCGATAGTTTTGCCGCTCATTGAAGTGATTACATCATCCGGCTTGAATGCCGTGCAGCTGATCATATTGTCTGTCGAAGGAATGACGGCTAAAACGTTCTGTTCCGGTTTAAGCTCCCCGATGATTTCCATTGCTCCGAGAACTGCTGCCGCGCCGCCCATATCCGATTTCATCCCGACGATCCCGGCCTTCGTCTTGATCGAATAGCCGCCTGTGTCGAAGGTGATGCCTTTGCCGACAAGGCCAATTACGTCCGTCCATTCTTCTTTCCCCTGATATTTCAGGACAATCATTTTTGGCGGCTCAGCGGATCCTTGGTTTACTGCAAGCAAGGCGCCCATGCCGAGCTTTTCCATTTCTTCTTTTTCTAAAATTTCTGCTTCAAACGAGTATTTCTCTGCAAGTTTTTTTGCATACTCAGCCATATTTGTGGCAGTCAAAAGGTTGCCTGGCGTATTCACAAGCGTACGTGCGGAGTTTGTTCCCTTTCCATACACGTATCCAACCTCAAGTGCTGCTTCAAGCTCGCCCTCTTCATCTGCACTGTAAACTGTCAGGCTCTCAATTCGTTTTTCCGGCTCGTTTGATTTCTGCTTGTAGCCTTCAAATTCATATGTAGCCATTGGAAATGCTTCACTTAATGCATGAGCAGCATCGTTAAGCTCCACATTCTCACTTGTAAAAGTATCTAGAAGCACTGCTGCCTCTGTCCACTTTTCCTTCTTGGCAGTCTTGAATAACCGTCCGAATGCGTCCCTCAAAACTTCAAAATCAAACTCTTTTTCATGACCCAGGCCGACAAAATATATTTTTTTAGCGCCGGTTTTACCGAAAGTATGTATCTTTGAAACTGCTTTTTTCTTTGTTGAAATTTCTCCATTTTTTACCAGGTAAGTCAGGTGGCCATCAAAAAGCTGGTCTGCTTCGCCAACGACACCCTCCAATCCTGATGGTTTGTTGAATAAACCGATTACCAGGCAGTCATGGCTGTTTGATAAATTAAATTGATCATTTACTTTAAACAAATTCCTTCACCTCCGTAATGATAGTTTCATTATAACGAATTCGTAAATATATTTCGACTTCCTAATTGAGTTTGCAGGACACAATTACACATAAGCTGATTTTGCATGAAGTTTTACACATCATCTTCAAGATACAAATATAATACCGGAAGCTCGGGAAGCAGCTCTATTTCTTCAAATGGAACCAAGTCTATATTTGGCGGAAAGACGCGCAGGCAGTCTTCAATGAACGGATATACTTTTTCCAAATCAAGTCCCCAGTGGACGGGACGGTATGATTCCAGATAATCGTTAGCCGCTTGCATCATGAGACGTGCTCCCTTCACATTTCCGTAACTATAATGGTAGATCGCCACACTCATTTGCAGCAGCCCTTTTAAAAAAAGATTGCCTTTGTCGGTCATCCACATACCTTCAAGCAAGTCATGGCAGGTATAGTAATCACCTTCGTTGAATTTAATAAAGAACTCGTAATATTCATCCGGGTAATCCGTCAATTTCTTCACCCCATTCAGGCCGGTTAGAATTATATTATCAAAACTGAAGAATTTGCTGTAATGATTCAATATATCTTGGGTATTACTTAATAATGGCACTTTATAAATCTTAGGGGGAACGGCTATGGAATTATTAACAAATTTTCCATTATGGGCTTCGCTTGCTGCCATTTTTTTCGCGCAGTTTGTGAAAGTCCCGATTCAATATATCGCTACGAGAAGGCTTGACTGGTCCCTGCTGACGAGCACAGGCGGAATGCCAAGCTCCCACTCGGCAGCCGTGACAGCTTTATCCACCGGTGTCGCTCTCGAAACTGGAATGGATTCTGCAGTATTTGCCGTTTCAGCAGTTTTCGCAATCATCACGATGTTTGATGCTTCCGGCGTACGACGCCAGGCAGGCGAGCAAGCAATTGTCTTGAACCAGCTTGTCGCTGACTTCAGCAGATTTGCAGAGGAAGCAAAGGGGTGGCAGGATAAGCCTGAGCAGGAAAAACAAAAGGAACTGAAAGAATTGCTCGGCCACAAACCAATTGAAGTATTCTTCGGAGGAATGAGCGGCATTGCCCTGACCTTGCTGCTGCATTATTTATTATAAGGCAGGTGAAATTTTTTGAGGGTAATTTCGATATGCCCCAGCAATACTGAAATCATGGAATTTTTAGGCCTGACTGATCTGCTTGTTGGTGTCGATGATTTTTCTGATTGGCCAGTTTCGGTAAAATCATTGCCGCAGCTCGGTCCAGATCTTTCAATTGATTTAGATCTCGTCGAGGAATTAAAACCAGACCTTGTTCTCGCATCTCTTAGTGTACCGGGAATGGAGAAAAATATTGAAGGTTTGAAGAAACGTGGAATTCCTCATATTATATTGAATCCACAATCCCTTACTGACATTGAGAATGATTTGATCATAACAGCCAATGCATTAAACAGGCCGGAATGCGGGAAAGAGGCGGCAGGTCAATTCAGGAACAGGCTTGAAACTATAAAGCGAAAAGGAGCCAAAGCAGTCACAAAGCCAAAGCTTTATTGGGAATGGTGGCCGAAGCCCGTTTTTACTCCTGGCAGCATTAATTGGCTTACAGAAATATCAGAGGCTGCAGGCGCTGAGAATGCGTTCAAGGACGTTGAGCTGGCCAGTGTACAGACCGACTGGGATGACGTAAAGTCCCGCAACCCTGATTACTTATGCATTGCATGGGTCGGTGTCCGGAAGCAAAAAGTGAAGAAGGATTTAATCACAAACCGGCCCGGCTGGAATGAACTCGAGGCCGTCAAAAATGACCGTATCCTGATTCTCGAAGAAGAGCTTTATTGCCGCCCCTCGCCCAGACTTCTCGACGGACTGGAAAAGCTGTATGGACTCATCCATAACTAATCGGGAAAAATTCAATCAGAAAAGGCACTCTCCTTATGGAAAGTGCCTGGCGTAATTTCAATTATGATTTTTTGCCGCTAATATATTGCTGGCGGAAAACTTGCATCGATTCGTTTTCATTAAGCGCTTTAAGATCTTCCTCGGTCAATTTGCCATTGCCCTTTTCAATTACATAAACATCAACCGTTTTTTTGCCCCACTGTTCGTAAACATCTTTAACAGTGTCATAGTAAAGATCTACCTTATTCCCTTTAATTGCGCCACCTTTATCGGCAACTACGCCAAAACCGTAGCCTGGGATGAAAAGGATTGTCCCGATTGGGAATACGTTTAAATCAGCTGCGACAGTTGAATATAAATCACGTTTTACTTTTACACCTGAGTATGTAATTCCATATTCCGGATGACCCGGGTTTTTGCCTGTCGATTCAATCCCGGCTGTATAGCCTGTTGCGATGATTGTTTGCTTTGGGTACTGTGACCAGTTCAGTGATTCCTCGAGTGTTGGCTGCTTTCCCGCAACCTTTTCACTTGATGAGATCTTGGTTGTAAAATCGGTAACCTTTTTCAAAAACTTAAATGCAAGTCCTACTGATTTCTTTTTATGGTCAAATTGAGAATTTCCTTCTTGTTTGCTTCCCTCGTTGTCAAATGCATATGTAGCTACCGTTGAGGCTTCTACTCCAGAAATCGAATGGAAAGTAGATGTTATGGCAGCAAAAAACAAAACTGCCATCGCCGAGCGTCTGGCCCATTTTTTTAAAATATTCATATAATTTTTCACTCCTCCCAAATCTATTAATTTCCCAAAGAAACAAGAAATATTCCAAAAGGAGCAAAAAAGTGCCTAAAGTCCTATTTACACTTCCATTAAAAGTAAATTCTTATATAGTTTCTACCGTTAATGATTTTTTATGCACAAAAAAAACCTTCAATAATTTGAAGGTCCTAAAACATTTGATATCCTTTTTTGCGGAGAAGCTTGATAACGATTCCTGCGAGGACCGCACCAGCCATTCCGCTGCTTAAAATCAGTACATCCGCGATGGCAAGCTTTGAGACTCGCTGCCCAAGATCGCCAAATGCTTCACCGCTATTTGTGAAATACTCGATAAACCGATATTTATCAATAATAAGAATCGCGATTAATGGATAAATCACTGCCATGATCCATGACATCCTCAGCAGCATATTTAATAAGAAACCAATCCCAAAAAACAGGACGAAAAACAATAACATCGAAATAATCAGTGTTACTACCGTCAGCATCTAAATCCCCCCATTACACATCATTTCTAGTTTACTGTTTGTCCGATTTCGAGTCAATGATGGGCTTAGGGTCAAATTGGGCTTACCTTTTTAAAATCAAGGCTGTGTTAAACTTGGCTGTTGATTTCCGTTACAGTCGCTTCGCTTTCCGCGGGCGGACCGCAGGAGTGAAGCGCCATCCACTGCAATCAACAGAGCTTAAAATCAACAATGATCTTTGACACAGCCTAAATCAAAAGAAAAAACCCCGCATTTCGCGAAGGTCCAAGATGCACTGCTTTATTTTTTTGATTCTCCTGACCCGCTGCAGCATGAGCATGTTTCGGATCCGCCAAGAAGCAATTGGAAATATCCTTTACCTGAGCAATATGGACATTCTTTTGAATCATGTGTATGCAATTTCATTGATTAACCTCTCCTTTATATTATTGAATTTTCTGATAATATACCAGACATCCATTAACTTTGGAAAGGTTCAAAAATGACCAAAAAACCGTATTGAAAACGGATACATGATGTTTTTTCTTCGTTTTTCTGTCACTTTCGTTAAATTTCAGAAAATTATAAAAATAATTTATATGCCGTGTAATTAAACTGCTTGCCAGGGTCAAGACCTTCCATTCCCTGTATAGCTTCAAGTTTCGAATCGTTTAAAAGAACGTGAAGAAGAACAGATGAATCAGCATCATTTTTCAAATCCTCTGTTGCCAAAAATCTTGCCTCATATAATTCGCTTTCCTGTACAACTATCTGTTGCTGTAGTCCGGGCAATGGACTCAGCAGGAAAACAAGCATATTGTCGCTTATCGAATCCCTGATGACACCCGTCCTCACACCAAGCAATCCCTTTACTGTGCATTCCACACCAGTTTCTTCATACACTTCCCTTATCACAGCCTCATCAGCAGTTTCTCCTTCATTCACAAAACCTGCCGGAAGCGACCAGCTTCCTTTCAGACCGCCATAACGTTTTTTTACGACCAGCCAGCTTCCGTCTTCAGAAACGACAACTCCTGCAACACCAAGCCAGACATTTTCACGTTTGCTCATGCTTTTCCCCGCCAATCACCAAATCAGTTTCTAACGCTAATTGTAACTTAATGATACAGCTTCCGTCCTCCCCGTCGTCCCGAAGCAGGAGTGGTTTAACAGAATCACAGAGCACTGCTATTTCTGATATTAATTGTAAGAACTCCTTTACAGACAATTACCCTGTTTGATTTTGGGGCTTAAGAGTTTTGACCAATATTATAATCTCACCTATTGGATTCTCCAGCAAAAAAAACAGGCTCCGCTAAGAGCCTGTTTCCCTGTCTATATTAAAGAACGTTGAATTTTCCTTTTTTAAGCACTAATGATGGACCGCCAATCATATATAGAGCACGGTTGTCGATCATTTTCTTCATGAATGAAGCTTTTGCTCCGACCATCTTCTTGCCGAATGCAACGCCAATAGCGTCGTCTTCACCAAGTGAACATACTGTTCCTTTGATATCTGGAGTAAAAGTTTCCATTTCAGACTTGCCGCGAACTAGAGCTGCAATATTTCTTGCACAAACTTCACCTTGCTGCATAGCGATCTGTGCAGTTGGCGGGTATGGACGGTTGATTTCTTCGTTGATGATCAATGAGCAGTCACCAACAATAAAGACATTGTCTGCTCCAGGAATTCTTAGATCTGGCTGAACCTTGACACGTCCGCGCATAGCTTCGATACCTGACTTTTCAATTACAGAGCTTCCGCGCACGCCTGCTGCCCAAACAACAGTGCCTGCTTTGATTTCTTCCACTTCATCTTCGCCTTTAGCGACGATGATGCCTTCTGGAGTCGCTTCTTTGATCGCTGTACCGATGCGGAATTCCACACCTTTTTTCTCGAGATGTGAAACAGCATAGTTTACAAGTTCAGGATCGAAGCCTGGAAGAACCATTGGAGCCGCTTCTACACAGACGATTTTCACTTTATGGTAATCAACATCGTATTCACGGCAAAGCTCAGGAACACGATTAGTCAGTTCGCCAAGGAACTCGATTCCTGTGAAACCGGCACCGCCAACAACAATTGTCAGGCGCTCGTCTTTCTTTTCCGCTTCAGTATTGTAAGTCGCAAATTGATATTCAATATGCTCACGAATTTGTCTAGCAGAGTTTACGTTGATGATGGAGAATGCATACTCTTTCAAGCCTTTGATACCGAAAGTTTCAGGCTCAGCACCGAGGGCGATTACAAGGTAATCATAAATGATGTCGCCGTTTTCAAGGATTACACGCTTTTCGTCCATCTTGATTTCTTCTACAGTTCCCTGAACGAATTCAACTTTATGGCGATCAATAACATCACGTACATCGTAGCGTACTTTGTCATGGTGCAAAGTTCCTGCTGATGCTTCGTGCAGCCATGTAGTTTCATAGTGGTAATCATTTTTATTAACAAGGACAATGTCAGCCTCGTTTACTCCAACAGCTTTTTGTAAACGGGTAGCTGTCATTAATCCCCCGTATCCTGCTCCTAAAATTACGATCTTTGGCTTTCTCAAAGTGATCACTTCCACCTTTTTTATTATATTTTTGGTCGAATGGCTCATCTCTATTTGCCGCCATCTTTTTTCGTATTAGTTTGTGATATTATTCACTAAAATGTTCATAAAAACGTCCTAAAAATGTCACAAAATCTTAACATTCTTGCCTACCATTCATAATATTCTTTTTGCGCCTTATTTTCAAGCCATAGACTAAACTTGGAAATATTCAGAAAATAGGCCGAATTCACTGTTTTATCCTTCTTTTAAGTTAATTTTTTATAAATTATATTGTTCCACAAGCAATCTTCTATTATGATTGTGAGTTTATTTTTTCTATTTATGGTATTATAAAAATTGGAGCAATTTTACTACATAGTGAGGGGGATATGGAGTGAAAGAAGATCAAAAAGTTTATGACATCACGATTATCGGCGGGGGGCCTGCTGGTCTGTTCACTGCTTTCTACGGCGGAATGAGACAAGCATCTGTTAAGATTATTGAAAGTTTGCCACAGTTAGGCGGGCAATTATCAGCACTTTATCCAGAAAAGTACATATATGATGTTGCCGGTTTTCCAAAGGTTCGTGCCCAGGAGCTGATCAACAACCTGAAAGAGCAAATGGCGAAATTCGAGCCAGCTACTGCTCTTGAGCAATCAGTTGAAAAGCTGGAAAAACTGGAAGACGGAACAATTAAGCTAACTACTGATAAAGAAGTTCACTATACAAAAACAGTCATCATCACAGCAGGAAACGGTGCGTTCCAGCCTCGCAGGCTAGAACTTGAAAGCGCTGCCCAATACGAAGGGAAAAACCTGCACTATTTTATCGACGACTTAAATCAATTCGCCGGCCAAAAGGTTGCCGTTTTAGGCGGAGGGGATTCAGCAGTTGACTGGGCATTGATGCTTGAGCCAATCGCTGAGCAAGTAACGATTGTTCACCGCAGGGATAAATTCCGCGCGCATGAACATAGTGTGGAAAACCTTCAAAACTCTAAGGTAGACATCAAGACTCCTTATGTTCCAACTGAGCTTATTGGTGATGGCAATACAATCAGCCAGATTGTTCTTAAGGATACAAATGGCGATGACACTGTAAATGTTGACGTTGATTCAGTTATCTGCAACTTCGGTTTCGTTTCATCTCTTGGACCAATTAAGGAATGGGGCCTGGAAATCGAAAAGAACTCAATCGTCGTTAACTCGAAAATGGAAACAAATATTCCTGGTGTTTACGCTGCAGGCGACATCTGCACGTACGAAGGAAAAGTTAAGCTGATCGCGACTGGATTCGGGGAAGCACCGACAGCTGTAAACAACGCAAAATCCTTTATGGATCCAAAGGCGAAAACACAGCCGCTTCACAGCTCATCCATGTTTAATTAAAAATAACGATAAGAAAGCGCAAGCGCCTTGGTCAGCCCCGATAAGCGCTGGAGGGCCGACCGATGAAGTCGTTCTTTGACTTCATTGGGCGGACCGAAGCGACTCGAGGGGCTAGGCGCTGGAGCTGGACAATTCTCGAAGTGAATTTTATACTTTCTTATTTTGTAAACAAAAAGGCAAGGTCCGCGGACCTTGCCTTTTTATGTTTAACACTCTTCAGGTGTTCCTTCACGAGATGCTGTTTTGAAGCTGGAACCGCAGCCGCATGATGCGATCGCGTTAGGGTTGTCGATAGTGAAACCGCCGCCCATTAAAGATTGTTTGTAGCTGATTTTTGTACCCATCAAAACAGGTGCGCTTTCCTTATCGACCAGGATGCGGATACCGTGCTGCTCCAATTTAATATCCCCTTCTTCTACTTCATGGGCGAAACCCATGCCATAAGAAAGACCGCTGCAGCCGCCACCCTTTACAGAAACACGCAAGAACGCGTCTTCCGTTTCATTTTGCTTCATCATATCTTTAACCTGCAATGCAGCATCTTCTGTAAGAATCACAACGTTTTCCACAATAAAACCTCCTAGATCCCCATTACTTTCTTAAAAGGATATTTTTTTACCTAGATTAATGTCTAGCTTCAGCGTCCAGCTCTTCGGGTCATATGCCGGCCGGCTGAGGTGGCTCCTCGCCGTCCATCTTTTGCCTGTCGGCGCTGACTAGGGCGCTTACGCTTTTCTTATAGTATACTCACTGTTTTTCCAATCCTCAACCAATCCGTCTGAAAAAGAAATATATTATATTTTTCAGACGTTCACGATGTTTAACTGGTATAATATACCTAAGCTCCACACGAAAAAAATAGGCAAATCCGCAGGTGATGATAATGGCTCAAATAGAACCTCTTTATGACAAAAAATGCAAATGCGTAATGTGCGAACATCTCTTTACAACAAAGAAAGTGCGTTCTCGCTTTGTAAAAGTACTCAGCTTTGACACTGACTTTGCCCCCAATTATGCCGAAGGATTCGAAAACCCAAATCTATATTATGTGAACGTCTGCCCTAATTGCGGCTATTCCTTCACGGATGAATACAGCTCTTATTTTCCGCCAGGTGCAAAACAAATTATTAATGATAAAATCAGCAGCCAGTGGGTTCCGCGTGATTATAGCTTGGAGCGCTCCGTCCAGGAGGCATTGGACACTTACAAACTCGGCATCTATTGCTCCATCCTGAAAAAAGAGAAACATATTGTCTCCGCCGGATTATATATAAGGCTTGCGTGGCTGTATCGCTCCCTGGACAATCATGACCAGGAGATGCGATTCTTAAAATTAGCATTGAAAGAATACACTGAGTCATACAGCACCGGAGACTATAAAGGAACACAAGTCTCTGAGCTGCGGCTGATGTACCTGATTGCCGATCTTTCCAGAATAATCGGTAACACCCAGGATGCAGTCCGTTTCTTTTCGAAAGTAATTGAAAAGCAGCGCATGTCGGTTGAACCGCAAATCATCCTGATGGCCAAGGACCGCTGGCAGGAGATGCGCGACAAACAAAAAGTATAAAAGCAAAAAGGCTGGCAGTGGGATTTCCCTGCCAGCCTTCTCTATATTAAAACATTGGGTTTTCGTCCAAATATTGATAGATATTTTCAACAAGTTCCTGTGGGGTTTCTCCTACAACTGGATCCCCGTTTACTAGCGCAAACATTGACTGGGCGCATTTTCCGCAATAACCAAGACAGCCATATTCGATTACATCAAGATCAGGGTCTCTCTCCAGCTCCTCCCTTGCTTTTTGCGCACCGCTCGCAAGGTTGCTGATGCAAAATTCAATGATTGGCTTTATCATGTCTTTCACCTCTCTACTAATTTTTAATCGTACCCTTTTTACGAAAAATCGTCAATTTACTTGCCTTCGAGCTTTGATAAAATTGTTGTTATTTTGTCACAATTTCGTTATACTTTTTATGGTGTTTGAACGAACCAATTAAATATAGTGAAATAATTTTATAAATGTATCCGTTTACGGATTTATAAGACGAGTTGGAAAAACTTCATAAACTGTCAGAGTTTAAAAGGGGAAATTCACATGAAAAATCTCGTTATACTAGGCGGCGGCTATGGCGGCATGCGCGTCCTTCAAAAGTTGCTGCCGAATGATCTGCCCGAAGATGTATCCATCACACTGATCGACCGCGTTCCTTACCATTGCTTAAAAACAGAATATTACGCTCTAGCTGCCGGGACGATTTCAGACCAGCACATTAGAGTGGCATTTCCTGAGCATCCCCGCCTTCAGGTGAAATATGCCGAGGTTACAGCGATTAACATCGATGATAAAAAAGTGGAGCTGAAAGATGGCGAGGCGGTAGAATTTGATGACCTCATCATTGGGTTGGGCTGTGAAGATAAATACCACAATGTTCCCGGAGCAGATACTTTCACTTACAGCATCCAATCGATTGAAAAGTCGCGGGCAACTTACCAATCCCTTAACAATCTGCCGGCAGGATCCACTGTAGCGATTGTCGGAGCAGGACTAAGCGGCGTCGAGCTGGCAAGTGAATTGAGCGAAAGCCGCAAGGACTTGAAAATCAAACTTTTCGACCGCGGCAACCACATTCTATCTGCCTTCTCTGAAAGGTTAAGCACATATGTAGAAAACTGGTTCGATAATCACAATGTTGAGATCATCAACAACGCAAATATTACTGAGGTTCAGAAAAATGTGCTATACAATCATGACGAACCGATCGTCTGTGATGCGATTGTATGGACAGCTGGAATTCAGGCTAATAAACTAGTACGAGAAATGAATGTTGAAAAAGACAGCATGGGCAGAGCGCTGCTGACCCCTCAGCACAATCTCCCTGGTAATGAAAACGTGTATGTAGTCGGCGATTGCGCAAGCCTGCCCCACGCACCAAGCGCACAGCTTGCTGAAGGACAAGCAGAACAGATTGTCCAGGTCCTGCAAAAGCGCTGGAAAGGCGAACAGCCGCCAGAATCATTCCCGGCCATCAAGCTTAAAGGCGTCATCGGGTCACTCGGAAAAAAACATGGCTTCGGTCTTGTAGCAGAACGCCCGATCACAGGACGTGTCGCACGCTTGCTGAAATCAGGTATTTTGTGGATGTACAAGTATCATAATGGGTGATGATGAAAACCCGAACTCTGTGGATGTACAAATATCATAATGGGTGATTTGCTAAAAAACCGGGCGATGCCCGGTTTTTTAATTTCTCAACTGGAAAAAATCAGTGAAAATTTCCAGTTCGCTATAATAATTTGTTTTTCGCTATAATATTTGGATTTTCGCTATAAAAAAGAAATTTTCGCTATAAAAACTCGATTTTCGCTATAAAAATCATTTTTTCGCTATAAAAGTCTTAACGATTCAACATCCGGGGGAAAATCCTCCTGGAAAAAAAAAAGGCATCCCAAAATCAGGATGCTTTTTGTAATTATGAAGCTGAAACGTACCCATATTTCTCTAATTCAGCGTAAATGGTCTTCAATTTCGGGTTGCCTTCGCCGACGATTTTGCCTTCAAGCAAGACGACGGGGTAAAACATATCTTCTTCAATTACTTTTTCGGCAAATTCCTTTTTATCTTCCTCTGCGGGAGGATTATATATATCAACATAGGAAATTTTGAAAGGCTGGTCTGTGTATTTTCGGCCAATTGCTGCTTCGAGCCATTCGTATGTTTCTTTCGATGATGGCAGGTTCACACAGCTTGGGCAAAGTACTTCTGCACCGTAGACGACAATCTCTACCTCTTTACGTTCCATTATCAATTACCCCCAGGTATTTTCTTTTATTTTACTACACAGGGGTAAGGATGCATAAGGAAAAAACTGTAGTTTATTGGTTTTTCAGTTTATTCAATAGATTTTTCCGGCTGATGTGATTATAATAAGTATTATGAAAGGAGTCGATTTGCATGACTGAACAGCAAATGTTTGAGCAAGTACAGGAAGTATTAGATAAATTGCGCCCATTCCTACTTCGTGACGGAGGAGACTGTGAACTAGTTGATATCGAGGATGGCGTTGTGAAACTTCGCCTGCTAGGTGCATGCGGTAGCTGCCCGAGCTCCACAATCACGCTTAAAGCTGGAATTGAACGCGCACTTTTAGAAGAAGTACCTGGCGTTGTTGAGGTTGAACAGGTATTCTAATTAAATAAAATAACAAAGCGGTTTTGCCACTTCAGGCAAAACCGCTTTTTTTAAGGCATTTTCATGAGGTAATAATGAAGTTTATTTTGATCCAGGAGCATTCTCGTAAGGATCCGAAAGCATGATACGGCAGAAAGCTAGGTTCGAAAGTATCAATCTTATTTTTTATAACTTAGATGACACGCAGCCCTCCTGATCAATTTTCAGGCTGTACACTCCCATTCCAGCCAGCTTGTGCCGCAAATCTTCTGCAACTGCCTCTCCCTTTCCGGGTTCAACAAGGCAAAGAACCGACGGACCAGCTCCGCTTAACGCTGTGCCAAAGGCTCCAGACTGGATTGCCTTTTCCTGTACTTCGTCAAAAAAAGGAACGAGGGGTTTCCGGTAAGGCTGATGGAATAAGTCAGCTGACATCATCCTCCCCGCTAGCTCCCACTGCTGAGTCATCAATGCTGCAAGCAGCTGGTTAGAGACGGCACTTGCCTGGGTCGCTCTTGGAAAATCAATCACAGCCGGGAGGACATCTCTTGATGTTTCGGTCAGCAATTCCTCATGAGGAACGACGAGAACCGGATCAAACCGAACTCGATCCAGGACGGTAAGGTTTACTTCGTCTCCAATCTGGCTGCCGACAACAAAACCGCCATATAGGCACGCACCAACATTATCCGGGTGTCCTTCCAGCTTTGAGGCAATCTGCAATTTTTCCCGGCGGCTCAATTGCAGTCCGCAAAATAAATCTGCCAGCTCGATTCCCGCCACGATCGCCGCGGCACTTGACCCTAGCCCTCTCGCAAGCGGAATATCACTTTTTATCGAAACCTTAAGCGCCGGCATTTCCTGCTTGTACATCCATGCTGTTTTGATGGCCACTTGGCAAATGAAGTTCTTTTCGTCAAAAGGGAAAGGTCTTAACGAATCAGATAATGGCTCAACCTCCCATTTGTCGCTTCTTTCAGCTTGTAAAACCAAATAAAGGTTCAAGGCGACACCAAGCGAATCGAAGCCAGGACCCAGATTCGCTGAGCTTGCCGGAACTTTTATCGAGAATACTTGATTCCTTGTTTTGTTTACTGCATTGGGCTCTTCCAGTCCATTCATTGACGGACCACTCCCCTGATATGCTCGCTGACGATTCGCTCATCATTAGGAAGCAGCACTGGGGAAATCGTGCTGATTTCAATGGCAGTAGCCGGGTCCTTCAATCCATTGCCCGTCAACACAGCAACTATCCGAGACCCGCGAGGTATTTCTCCTTGTTGTAAAAGCTTACAAATTCCAGCCAGCGAAGCGCAAGAGCCTGGCTCTGCAAAAATCCCTTCGGCAGAGGCCAGCTTTCCGTATGCCTGTAATATTTCTTCATCTGAGACGAAATCAATCTTCCCTTCCGATTCCTGCTGTGCGGCAACCGCCAAATCCCAGCTCGCCGGGTTGCCGATCCGGATGGCGGTAGCGATTGTTTCAGGCTGCTCGATTGGTTTGCCCTGGACGATGGCCGCTGCCCCTTCTGCCTCGAAGCCGAACATGCGCGGCAGGCCTGTTCCTTTACTAGAATGATATTCTTTGAAACCCTTCCAATAAGCGCTGATATTACCGGCATTGCCAACCGGAATCGCCAGGATATCAGGAGCCCCGCCCAGCTGGTCGCAAATTTCAAAGGCGGCGGTTTTCTGCCCTTCCAGACGATAGGGATTCACTGAATTTACAAGAGTTACTGGTTCTGTTTCACTGATACTCCGCACCATTTTTAACGCCTCATCAAAATTGCCTTCGATCGATACGATGCTGGCTCCATACATCACTGCCTGTGCAAGCTTCCCCATTGCAATCTTGCCTTCGGGTATAACAATGATGCATCGCATTCCGGCCCTGGCCGCATAAGCAGCTGCGGCGGCTGAAGTATTTCCAGTGGAGGCGCAAATGACCGTGTCACTGCCAGCCTCCTTTGCTTTGGCAACAGCCATGACCATGCCTCGATCTTTAAAGGAGCCTGTTGGGTTTGCTCCTTCAATTTTTACGTGAAGGTCAACTCCCCACTCATGTGACAGCTGGTCGAGCCTGATTAAAGGTGTATTCCCTTCGTGGAGAGTGAGCATTGGTGTATTCTCATTTACCGGTAAAAACTCGCGATATTCACTCAACAGGCCACCCCACCTCATACACTGACACTCCCCTCTACTCGGTAGGAGCTTTTCACTTCTTTCACAACAGGAAGGTCACGGAGCTCCATAAGTATATTTTCATAGTTTGATAGCGACGCTTGATGGGTAATAACAACGATTTCAGCAAGCCCCTTTTCCTTCAAAGGCATTTGCAGGATTTTTTCGAAGCTGACATCGTGATTTGAAAATAATGATGTAATTTCCGCGAATACCCCCACTTCATCATGGACATGAAGACGCAGGAAGTACTTTGAATTCACCTCGCCGTCATCCTTCAGCTGCTTTTCGTATTGCGGTGTGATCGATGTGCTGCCGTTGACCCCGAGGCGCATGTTCTTAACCACACCTACAAGGTCTGATACCACCGCTGTCGCAGTTGGCAGACTTCCTGCACCAGGACCATAAAACATTGTCTCACCGACCGCCTCACCATAAACATAAACAGCGTTATATTCATTATGGACCGAGGCCAATGGATGGGATGAAGGCAATAACGCCGGCTGGACGCTTACCTCTACTTTATCTCCCTCCCGGTCTGCGATTCCAAGCAGCTTCATTGTATAGCCCAGCTGCTTTCCATATTGCAGGTCTTCCTCGGTAACTTCGGTAATTCCCTTTACTTTTACATCATCGAGGTCAATCTTCATCGAAAATCCAAGTGAAGCCATGATCGCCATTTTTCTGGCCGCATCCAGCCCTCCGACATCGGACGCAGGATTTGCTTCCGCATATCCCAGCCGTTGGGCATCCTTTAACACCGCCTCATATGCAAGTCCTTCCTGGCTCATCTTCGTTAAAATATAATTCGTTGTTCCATTGACGATTCCCATCATTTTGGTGATCCGGTCAGAAGCAAGGCCATCGGCAAGGCTTCGCAATATCGGAATACCGCCGGCGACACTGGCTTCATAAAACAGGTCACATCCATTTTCATGGGCAACCGTCATAAGTTCTGAACCGTGGACGGCCATTAAGTCTTTATTTGCCGTTACGACATGCTTTTTCATTTTTAAAGCATTCAGCAGGTGTTCACGAGTATTCTCAATTCCGCCCATGACCTCGATCACCACATCAATTTCAGGGTCATCAATGATATCCGCGGGATTGACTGTGAGAAGAGAAGAATCAACTTTTACAGTTCTTTCTTTTACCAGATCCTGTACAAGGATTTTTTTCACGTTTACCGGGCACCCGACTTGGTGCATTAGTTTGTCCTGGTGGTTCTCAATGATTTTCACCACCCCTGTTCCTACTGTTCCTAAACCTAAAAGCCCAATCGAGATTGCCTGCATTTTCTCTTCCCCTCTCTTTATGTCTTTCTTGAAAATACAATTGTTTATATATAGTAGACATTATAAATACATGAATTTGTTTTTACAAGGGAAAATCAGGCAGCTTATTGCCATGTAAACGCTTTATCATATGCGGCTCTAAGCATAAAAATTTCACAAAAAAAATCCCTCCCCCATTTTGAGGGAAGGATCTTTATTGTTTATTTTAAGACTTCTTTATTTACAATTGTCTTCGGGCCGTCTCCACTTAAAACAGCTTTAACGTTCGCACCGCAAAGCTTGATCATCGTCGTTCTTGTTTCCGTGCTTGCACTGCCAATGTGCGGCAACGCAGTCACATTCGGCAGCTGAAGCAGCTGATGGTCAGCAGAAATTGGTTCTTTTTCAAATACATCAAGGCCGGCGGCAGCGATTTCGCCATTTTTAAGCGCCTCATACAAGGCCTGCTCGTCCACAACTGGCCCACGCCCGACATTGATGAAAATAGCACTATTTTTCATCTTGGAAAAAATATCGGCCGTAAACAAGTTTCTCGTCTCTTCAGTTAGCGGTGCCAGCGAAACAACATAATCAGCTTTGGATACGAGATCTTCGAACGAACTATAAACTGCGCCAAGTTCTTTTTCAGCGTCCAGTTTCCGTGTACGGTTATGGTAAAGGATTTCCATGCCAAATCCTTTTGCACGGCGAGCTACTGCTTCACCGATTTTACCCATGCCGACAATTCCGATTGTCTTTGCATAGACGTCATGCCCTGCAAGCAGGTACGGGCTCCAGCCTTCCCATTTACCACCCTTCACATATTCCGCGGCTTCGACAATACGCCTCGCAGCTGCCATCAGCAATGCGAAAGCCAGGTCAGCCGTTGTCTCAGTCAGAACATCTGGGGTATTAGTTACAATGATTCCCTGCTTTGTTGCGATCTCCAGGTCGATATTGTCAAACCCAACAGCCAGATTGGAGACGACTTTCAAATTTTCACCGGCCGTAAGCACTTCTTTGTCCACTTTGTCTGAAAGCATCGTAATCAAGGCATCGGCATTTTTCGCTTCTTCTAATAGAGTTTCTCTAGGTACAGGGATATCTTCATGATTCCACATTTTCACTTCAAAATGCTCGGTAAGTTCAACAATCGTGTCTTCAGGCAGTTTCCGTGTGATATAAACATATGGCTTCATTTTCATTCTCCTTCATGTAAGCGTTTATATAATAGAATAATTTTATTCTATCACAAACCGCTTCCATTACAGGCAAAAAAGTTTCGATTACCGTAATAGCCATTCAACACCCGGAAGTTTTGCTGCCTTTACCGGCGCCTCGCTAAGGTGATAGAAATTGCTTAAAAACCGTTCATGGTCGCTGCTCTGGTTCAAGTACTTCCGCAGCCGGTCCTCAAGCTGGTGCCTTGCCTGTTCTGATTGTGTAATATAATAATTTTCTACTGCCTCGAAATAATGGAGCGGAAACAGCAGCCTTGCGTACAGCAGCCTCCACGAAAATGGCGACAGCACTGTCAAGCTTTGGTATTCCGCAAGAAAGTTTTTTATTTCAGGCTGGCTCGTCTGGATATTGGCAAAATAGCGCTCCCTGACCCATTCCGCTAAATCACGGCTTGCATGGTCAAATACCCAGTCAAAGGGGTTTTTGACAAAATAAGTGCCCCTCCAGAGTGTATTGGTAAACCGCTCATGACACACAGTGCCATGGTCAATCTTTGTCGGCTTGTCATCTATTTCGGTATCAGCAAGGTATTGGATTGCATTTTCCGCCAGTCCCATGTAATAGGGAAAAGACTCGATGAACATTCGCTCAAAATCATTTTCAGGTTCTGTGTATAGCTTGCTGCTCCAGACCTTTTCCATTTGATCAAGCCTTTTTTCCCAAAGCTGCTTCCATTGTCCAACCCTGTTCAAGCTCTCAACCTTGAAAGGGATCTGCCTGCCCCTGGCATGGAACTTCGCTAACTTCCTGCCTGTCTTCATCTTCTCAGGAATCGGTGAGGCACGGTTCTGCAGTACACAATATTTATTTTCCTGCCAATCACAGATTTGTCTGCCTTCCCTGTCTGTCAGCAGCTTTGACACATTGCGGTCGCCAAAATTTTGCATATGCTCAGCAATCCTTGCCAGCTCGCTTATTTCTTGCTCTTTTATCCCATTAGCATCCATAATTAAATAAAGCCCTTCATTATGCTTATATCCGTGAAATCTTCCAAGAGATACTTCTGAATCTGCAGAAATTCCATATACTTCTTTTAACATCCTTTGAAACATCTTCTTCACCTCATTTCAAGACCGTTCTCTAACAAATATATGTTGGTCATTCAAAAACTTGTGTTGAACATTGAGATGAATAAGCGGGACCATTCTGGAAATGATTTAAAGGAGCGAATATGTAGCACTAAAACGGATTAAGCAGAATAATTTAGGATAAATAGGATATGAGAAGCTGCAATCAAAAACAGAAAGGTGATGCAGATGTTAGAAAAGAAACGCGCGATCCATATGACAGAGGAAACAGCTCGAAAATGGCTGCATGAACGCGGTGTGGAAATACAGGATATTGCTGAGCTGGTATTTTACCTGCAAGAAAAATATCATCCTAATCTTCAAATGGAGGACTGTATTGAAAACGTTGAACGTGTTCTTTCAAAGCGTGAGGTCCAGAATGCCATCCTGACTGGAATACAGCTTGATATACTTGCTGAAGAAAAGAAGCTTGGCGAACCGCTCCAATCCATCATTGAGACGGATGAAAGCCTTTACGGAGTGGATGAGATCCTCGCATTCTCGATCGTGAATATATATGGTTCGATTGGTTTTACCAATTACGGATTCATTGATAAGCAAAAGCCGGGAATCTTAGGGAAATTGAATGACAAAGAAGCTACAGGCAAGTGCCATACATTCCTGGATGACATAGTTGGTGCTGTCGCTGCGGCCGCATCAAGCCGCCTTGCCCACAGGGCTGCAAATATAGAATAATCAGGCTCTTTTCGTAAATGATGCTTTTTTCTGCGTGAAACCGTCAACAAAAGATGGAATAGATCGCAGGAAAAGCCTTCTTTTGTAAACAACAATCTATGAAAACAGCCATTAAATAAAAGAGGGACCGACGCCAAAAAGGCGCGGTCCCTCTTTTATCTTACACTTCCCATTCATCAAGAGAATCCACTGTATACGTCGGCATTTCACGATAGCCTTTAAGCAGCTCCTTCGTTGTCACTCCTGTATGAACGAGAAGCGTATCCATGCCTGCCCTCATTCCCGCAAGGATATCGGTATCGTAATAATCCCCGACCATCAGGGTTTCTTCTTTGTTTGTACCAAGAACCTTGAGAGCTTGCTCCATGATGACGGATTCAGGCTTACCGATAAAAATGGGCTCTGTCTGTGTTGAAACAGCAATCACTGAAGTCAATGAACCGTTTCCAGGCAGCAAGCCGCGTTCTGTCGGGATCGCAATATCACCATTCGTTGAAATGAACGTAGCCCCGTTACGGACAGCGAGGCAGCCTACGGCCAGCTTTTCATATGTAATACCGCGGTCGATTCCGGAAACGACGAAATCAGCATCTTCTCCGGCAAATTGAAGACCTTTTTCACTGATTGCCGTTTGGATGCCTTCCTCGCCGATCACATAGACAGCAGCATCTGGTTTTTGTTCAAAAATGTAATTGGCAGTTGCCTGGCTTGTTGTAAAAACCTGCTCCTCAGTCGCAGGGATTTCAAAACTGCTAAGTTTTTCCGCTACCTGCGCTGGTGTACGCGAGGAATTATTCGTAACAAATAAATAGGGTATCCCCGCATCAATCAATCTCTTTATGAAATCAGAAGCCGCTTCAATCCGCTCTGAACCTCTGTACATCGTACCATCCAAATCAATCAAATAACCTTGGTATTTTTTCATGGTGATCACTCCTAACATTATCGTACCCAGATTTCGCTTTTTCATTGTGAGCTGCAAAAACGAATACTCCCATTTTATATAAGTGAAGCCACAAGTGCAAAGGACAAAGCTCACTATTTAAATGTGAATCTCTATATGCTCCTAGGGTTAAATAAATCGTTTTTATTTTACCACCCAAACACAAAAGAGACCGCAATAAACGGTCTCTCTGCAAAATATTTACTTTTTAAAAGCGGAAACAGGCCCAAGTTCATTTGTTAAATATTCACGGACCTTAGCTGGAAAAAGTTTTAGCTGGGGAAGCTCTGCCAGATATGACTTTTTCAACCTGGCATGGTCGATAGCAGTATACTGCTGAACAAGCATCTTCCTGAACAGGACAATCTTTTTCAAGCTTGCGCTCATTTCTGCGGTTACCACTTTTTCATCATCCAAAATATCAATGATGTCTTCATAGCTTCCCGGATCGCGCATGATGAACCCATCGATCATCGCATTGCCTACATCAAGCACAGCTTCAATCATTATGTGAGCCACGCGCTCAAGTGCGGATTTCTCCATCGGTGTTTTCCATGATTCCTGTCTCTCAAAAAAATCAATTTGATTCTCCAGAAATTGCAATGTTGCTTCGATTTGTTCTCTGTCGACAAAATACATTCTTATCACCTCATAAAGATGCTAGACGGTTTTCAGTAATCCAGGACGGGCATAAAAGTAACCTTGTGCCAGTTCAACCTTGTTCCGGGAAAGGACAGATGCCTCTTCCTCATTTTCAATACCTTCGGCAACGACGATGGAACCTGCTTCCTTGGCAACGAGCAGCAGCCCTTTCAGCATCGATTCCTTCACCGAATTCTTATCGATGTTCTGGATGACAGACCGATCAATCTTGATGACATCCGGCATGATTTCACTGATCGTATTCAAGCTTGCATAGCCCGCTCCAGTATCGTCAACCGCAATTTTAATGCCCATCCCTCTTAGTACCTTTATATTATAGATAAAATTATCGATTCCCTCAATCGAGTCCCTCTCGGTAATTTCAAATGTAATCTGGCTTGGCTTGATGTTTTTATAGGATTGCATCACTATCTTCAAATCCCGGACAAACCTGGAATTGCCAAGGGTGATTGGCGTGAAATTAATGAAAATATCCTGCTTGCATCCAGTTGAAGTGATCTGCTCAAGCGTTTTGCCAAGCACGATCATTTCCAAATCGTAAAGCATGCTTGTCTGCCTTGCGACTGAAAAAAGCTGCAATGGACTTTCGAGTGCCGTTCCCTCAGGACCGCGCGTCAGCATTTCCCATGCCCGGATTTCCTTTGTAGCAACGTCGATGATTGGCTGTGCAAGCAGCTTAATGTCTTTCTGGGCAATAATTTTATTCATCTCATAGACCATTTCGTTAAATTCGGATTGAATTCTTTTCTCTGCCATCGCAAACGCCTGCTGATGCGCCTTTAATACAGCTTCATGGACAGAACCCACTGATTTATCGATAAAAATGTACCCAGTATCAAATATTGGCTGGACAGTAGGATACTGATGAAAAAGCTTGCTTTCCGCTTCCCTGAGGATCTTTTTCATTTTCGTATCTATCTCTGAAATACAGTGCCTGTTATGGTCGATTCTCATAAACAGGCTGAGACTGTCACTATAATAGTCATGCAGGACAATCATATCCTGCTTATCCACCTCTTGTTCAATTACCGTTTTGAAATGCCCTTTCAAAGCCTTAAGATATTTCCAGCTCTCTTCGCCAAGCTGTGATGCAAGTTCACGGTGGTTCTTGATTGTAAAAGCGATTGCGGCGACCTCGCAGCCGTCACTGAAAGCTTTCTTCACCCCTGAAACGACAGGGTTACGCAAAATGAACTGAGGAGGGTAATAGCAAATTGATGAGTGCGGCAACATTATTTTTCCCCAACCAAGCAGGTTGTCTAATATGCTAGTTATGCGGCGGGCCATAGGTTTCAATCCTCTCAGAGATGCCAGGAACTTTTTCTTAATTGTACCATATTTCGCTAAAATAGAGCTTTTTTCCTATATAGTATTTCGAAATATCTCGCTTTTTTTTCAGAAATTATTGATTTTCTGGTAATATGATGAGTGAAGATCAAATTGCCTTTATAATATGGCAGGATTTTAACCTTTACATAACTTTTAACAGCTATTAGGAGGATAACTACTATGTCTGATCGATTTTTTCTTTATGATGATACTGAAGAAACAAAAACACGCTACGTAAGCTTCATGGGTGAAAACCAGCGTTTTGACCTGGCAATCATGCAGACAAGCCGCTATTATGGCAAAAGCATCGTTCTCGATATTCAGGGAAGCCGATTCGCGATCATCGGCCAGGACGACCTGGATGAAGAAGGCTATCTTGAATATGCCTACAACCTATCAGAAGAAGATGCAGAAGAACTGCGCTCGTTCTTGCGCCAGATCGTTTAAGTCTGGAATTATTTTTTTTGTTTGTTTTGTCTTTTCTTTGAAATACTAAAAAGACAACCTGCAAAAGAAGGTGAGTTCATGAGCGAGGAAGATCGTGAGAAATACTCGGATTTTTCTAATGTTGAAAAGCAACGAAATTATGTAACGGCGGAGGACTTGCCTGATGGACCTTATGGCTCTCCATTCCGCAAGGATGAACCGGTAGAGGGCAAAAGCACACCATGGCATGAGGGACAGCGTTCATACAGCAACTTCAATTATGAATTCAAGTCACTTCATCAAGGAATGCCGCGCCAGGAAGCAGGGGCACATCCTACGCATGACGATCCCGATGAAAGCGAACAGCCGCCTTACAGTGAATAAAATTAGAAAGAGGACCCGGTATGAACAGGCCCCAAAGTTGGGTGAATGTTCATGATTCAGGTCCTCTTTGCTTGTCCATCACATAGTTTGGCTAAACCTTAACCTTGCTTTGCAACCTTTTTCGCAACGAAATAAGCACAGCCAAAGTTGCAATACTCATACAGATACTCACTTACCGTACTGATCTTCGTATCGAATGTTGATTTCTGGTTCTGGTCATCGAAGAATCCCCTGAGCCTGAGCTGCCCGTATCCCCAGTCGCCCACTATATAGTCGTATTTCGTTAAAATATCGCTGTATCTCGCGCGAAACGCCTCTTCGTTGAAGCCGTCCCGTGCTTCATCAACTATTTCGTAGCACAGATTATTGATGCAAATCATTGTTACACCTCTTTTTCCTTGCTAATTTTTCTGTAACTATTTCTTATCCGCAGTTAGGTTTATTTAAATTATAACTGATTCCCCACTAATTACTAAGTAAAAAAAATAAAATGAAAGCCATTCTAATCAATAGGGGGTGTTTTAATTGAAAAAAGCAATCATTACTCTTGGCATATGCGGTGCAGCTGCGTTGACAGGCTGTGCGAATGACAGTGCTTCACCTGGCGATCGCGATGGCAGCACCGGCATTTACCAGCAGAGCGGCAATACCTTGAATGTTAACGACCAGCGACCTGATCTGTATAACGAAGACGGACGCAAAGGCTTTAAAGATAAGAGTGAAGACTTTGGCTATGTGCGCCATCAAAGATCAGGTGTGATGGGTGCGGAAAATAATACGAATGCGTACCAGGCACTTGACCGAGAAAATATTGCGGATATGATTGGAAAGTTCAGCACGATGGTTCCAAATGTTGATGATGTATCAACCCTTGTGACGGATGAAGAAGTGCTGATTGTCTACCAGACTGACTCAGGAAATCGTTCCGAAACCGCTGACCAGGTAAAAAGGATGGCCATGTCCGTGGTGCCACGCTGGTTCCATGTGTATGTATCAGACGATACTAGCCTGCGTAATGATGTTGAAAACTTCGCAACTCTTGACACTGACAGCCGAGATGTTGATGAGCTGATTGACGGCGTCGTTAAACAAATGCTTAAATCCCCTCAAGGGCGGGACATGAGCACTGGCGAAAACGCAAATGGCGAAGCCAAGGGTGAATTGAACGAAAAAATGGATAAAGACGACATCTCTAATCAAATGAATAATGGTAAATAATGTACAAAAGAGTTCAGCATACGCTGAACTCTTTATTTATGGGATCGAACTACATCGTCAGCAGTATTATGCCTGTTGAGCTTCCTGCTCTGCAAGCTGCTGCTTATGTTTTGCTGCAGAATTAACCTGCTCGTCCGCATGGTAAGAAGAACGGACAAGTGGGCCTGCTTCACAGTGGCTGAAGCCTTTTTGCAGGGCAATTTCCTTCAGTTCAGCGAACTCATCTGGGTGGTAATATTTAACGACCTCCAGATGTTTTTTGGACGGCTGCAAGTATTGTCCAAGCGTCAGGATTTCCACATTGTTCGCGCGCAAATCATCCATCGCTTCGATCAGCTCTTCCTTTGTCTCACCAAGCCCTACCATGATGCTTGATTTTGTCGGGATATCTGGCTGAAGCTCCTTTGCCCGGCGCAAGAATTCAAGCGAACGATCATATGTAGCACGCGCCCTGATTCTTGGAGTCAAGCGTTTGACGGTTTCGATATTATGGTTCAGGATATCAGGACGTGCGTCCATCAATGCCTGTAGGTTTTCCAATACACCACCCATGTCAGAAGGCAATACTTCGATTGAAGTAAATGGATTTTTCCTGCGAATTGCCCTTACAGTTTCAGCAAAAACAGCAGCTCCTCCGTCCTTCAGATCATCTCTGGCAACTGCGGTAACAACGACATGCTTTAAGTTCATAAGCGTGACGGAATCAGCAACTCTCTCCGGCTCCTGCCAGTCAAGCTCAGTTGGAAGACCAGTTTTAACCGCACAAAAACGGCATGCCCGCGTGCAGACATCACCAAGGATCATGAATGTCGCAGTTCTTCTTACCGCCCAGCATTCATGGATATTAGGGCATTTCGCTTCTTCACAAACAGTATGTAGGCTTTTTTCCCGCATCATCTTTTTTAAGCCAGTATAATTTTCATTCGTATTCAACTTTATTTTCAGCCACTCAGGCTTTCTCTGTACCTCTTTTTTGCTCATAATTTTCACTCCATTCCTGCTGCATTACATCAAGAACACCACGAAAAAATCAAGGCCGGTATACAGCTTCTGATGTCACTTTAACATAATGAAAATGACACGACAAGTACGATAACTTTCCGATTTCCATTATTTAATATTTATGAAAAACCCCCTTCATCACAAACTATAACAAGAAAAGCGCAAGCGCCTTGGTCAGCCCCGACAAGCGCAAGAGGGGTTAACAGGCACCCAGACAGGCGTTTAAGCTGAACATTCAAGGAGCCAAATCATGAAGGGAGGATTACGGTGAAAATCCTAAAAGCAGTTATCGTTCTTTTTTTACTATGCCCTGCCCTTTCAGTTGAGAAGGCAGCTGCAGCCGAACAAGAAACAGACGTGTACAAAAAAAGAATGGAACTATATAGCCGTGTAGAAGCTGTTACCCAAATTCCCTGGTACTATATTGCAGCTATAGACCAATATGAACGGAATGTCCGCCAGTCAAGAAAGGATTTGCCTAAGGCAGAAGGAATAGCGGGGATCTATTTTAAGCCAGAAGAATGGGCTGGATTGCTGAACCCCAACCTTGAAGATGACAATCCCGTTTCTATTCAATTTTTTAACGGGATTGGTTTTGATGGAAATGGCGACGGCAAAGCTAGCCTTAAGGACGACGAAGACGTTCTGCAAGCCTTTGCTCAGTACCTCCTTTCCTACGGGACAGACCACGAAAATATCAAAATTGGTCTTTGGAATTACTATAAGCGTGATAAAACAGTTGGAATAATCGTTGGCAAAGCCCTGATCTATAAGCACTTCGGGAGATTGGACCTTGATATGCATTCCTTCCCCCTGCCACTAAGGAGCAACCATAGCTACAATAACACATGGGGCGATGCACGCGGCTGGGGCGGAAGAAGAATCCATGAGGGAACCGATATTTTTGCCGGCTATGGAGTACCAGTCCGCGCTACAGGCTACGGAATTGTTGAGATGAAGGGCTGGAATAAATACGGTGGCTGGCGGGTTGGTATCCGTGATATCAACAACACCTATCACTATTTTGCCCATTTAAGCGGATTCGCAAAGGAGCTTAAGGTAGGACAAATTGTTGAACCTGGAACGGTCATCGGCGGCGTGGGGAGCTCAGGGTATGGACCTCCAGGAACAAGCGGGAAATTCCCTCCCCATCTCCATTATGGCATGTACAAGGATAACGGTTATACTGAATGGTCGTTTGACCCCTACCCACATTTGAAGATGTGGTCAAGACAGGAACGAGCGAGGCTAAAAAAGAAATAAATCCATGTAAAAAGGCCAACCTGATCCTGATCAGGTTGGCCTAGATTATTAAGAAGAGCGGGATTTTTTTGCTGCATGCAGCACGCTGACAATTAGGCCGCCCCAAATGATTCCAATTCCCAGTACCATCATAACGATTGAACTAGCATCCATTATTTAGAGACCCCCTTGTCTTGTGGAACTTCATATAGAGTGTTATCCCATTTCTTTACGTACTTGAATACAAAACCTACTAAAAGTGCACCCAAAGCCACAAGCCATCCATAATAGAAGTTGAACGATTCTGGATAACCGCCATAGCTCGTTTTCAAATCTGTAAGGATATTCATTACCATCATGACGCCAAGAACGACAGGTGTGACGTACTTTAAGCAAATATTCCACCAGCTGCCAAGCTGAATATCGGAAATTGCATCTGCATGGCTTCTTAAGTTATTCAATTCCTTAGCAACCCAAGCAACCAGGATGATTTCAACAAATCCAGCTGCAACAACACCATAATTATTGATAAAGGCATCCACTGTATCAAGGAAATTCAGGCCGCCTTGAGTAGCAAAAAGGATTGAAATCAGAGCTGAAATACCGCCACCAATTGCAACTGCTTTATTACGGGAAACTTTAAACTTATCCTGGATACCAGCTACATATGTTTCGACAATAGAGATCAGTGATGTTAATCCAGCAAGCGTTAAACTTACGAAGAACAATACACCAAATGCAGCGCTGAATGCAGGAAGTTCATTAATAATCTGCGGGAAAACAGCAAACGCCAAAATTACACCTTTGCTGACCACTTCGTCAACTGCTACTCCCTGCTGATTTGCCATGAAACCTAGTGCTGCGAATACACCTATACCTGCTAACACTTCAAATGATGAGTTAGCGAAACCAGTAATGAACGCATTATTGGTAATATCAGATTTTTTAGGCAGATAACTTGAATAAGTGATCATGATTGCAAAAGCGATTGATAAACTGAAGAAAATCTGGCCATATGCGGCAACCCAAACCTTACCGTTCAAGATTTGTCCCCAGTCAGGTTTGAAGAATGCATTGATACCATCAACAGCTCCCTCAAGAGTTAAAGCACGAACAACAATAATTAAGAATAAAATAACAAGTGCTGGAATAAATACTTTATTTGCTGCTTCAATACCCTTCTTAACACCTTTGAAAAGGATGCCAAGTGTGATTACCCATACAATAATCAATGGAACAAATACTCCAGGAACAAGGCTTCCAACTTTTCCTGCATCAACTACCTGCAAGTAATCTCCGACTAGGAAAGTCAGAGGGTCGTCGCCCCACTGCTTGCTTAAAGAAAAATAGGCGTAAGACATAGCCCAGGCAATGATGACCGCATAGTAAGTGGAAATGACAAACGATATAGCCAATTGCCACCAGCCAAGCCATTCTGAACCTTTCTTAAGTCTTGCAAAGCTCAATGGTGATGAACCACGATACTTATGCCCGATAGTGAATTCCATGATTAATAGTGGAATACCTGCTGTCAGTAATGCGAATAGATATGGAAGGAAGAAAGCTCCGCCTCCATTTTCATAAGCTACACCCGGAAAGCGCCAAATATTTCCCAACCCTACTGCCGATCCCACTGCTGCAAGAATAAATCCCGCCCGTGTTCCCCATTGTGGACGATTTTCCATTATGAATCCCCCTTGCCCTTCTAACCCTCTGGAAAATATTGACGAATTAGAAAGTTTTATATTTTCAGATTATTTAGTCTAGGAATAGTATAGCTAGTTTTTATTTGCTTGTCAAAATATTATTTTGCTCATAATAAAATTTTTTAAAAAAATATTTCCCAACTATACCAGTACTCCTATTAATAGGATTCTATTCCCTTTTATTTAACAATATGAAAAAAGCTGTCTGAAATTCAGACAGCTTTAAAGTTATTCTGCTAGATTTTCTTTTAAGACTTCTTCCTGAGTAGTTTTGCTTCCAAAGATGAAGGCAAATGCAACTAACAGGATTGCCACTACAGCAAGAGCAGCGATTGTGCTTCCAGTGAATCCGAGGATCAGGAATCCAACAGCTGAAATTGCAGCAGAAATCAGTGCGTAAGGCAATTGCGTCATGACATGGTCCATATGGTTAGAACCTGCACCCGTAGATGAAAGGATCGTCGTATCTGAGATTGGTGAACAATGGTCTCCAAAAACGGCTCCGGCTAAAACAGCAGCTAATGCTGGGAGCAGGATGCTGATATCAGAAGCAGCAGCGATATCCCCTGCGATTGGAAGCAGGATCCCGAATGACCCCCATGATGTACCAGTCGAGAAAGCCATGATTCCAGCTACGAGGAATAGCAGGAAGGGCAGGAATGATACATTCATATTAGAGCTTTCAACTAGGCCGGCAAGATATTTTCCAGTTTCAAGCCTACCGATCAAGTCAACAATCACCCAGGCAAAAAACAGAATATAAATAGCTGGAAGCATAGACTTGATTCCTTCTACAAGTCCTTTTCCAAAAACATTAGCGTTGACGCCCTTTAAAACCACTGCCTGTCTTACGAAAAGAATCAGCGCAACAGCAAGTCCAAGCAGACCGCCTGTTACAAGTGATTTTGTTACATCTGTGTTTTCAAAGATAGAAAAAATCGTCACTTCGCCTTCAACAGCGCTTGCACCAGTCCAAAGCATTGCACCAACCGTACCAACAACAAGGGCAACGATTGGCCAGACAAGATCTCCAACTGTTCCTTTTGTGCTCGTAGGAAGGTCATCTTTCAATTCGCCCGGAACAGGCTTATCCTGATCGACGACAATCCCTTCTGTAATCGCGCGCTCTTCATGCGTTTTCATTGCTCCAATTTCAACATTGCGAAGAGCAACGATAAAGACCATTGCCAATGCTGCCAGCGCATAGAAATTCATTGGAACAATCTGCATGAACGCAGAAAATGCACTGTATTCTTTTACACCATGCGCTGCCAGGATTGTCGCGATTAACGCAATGATATATGCTCCCCAGCTGGAAATCGGGGAAATGACACACATTGGTGCGGAAGTAGAATCGATAATATATGCAAGTTTAGCACGGGAAACCTTCTGACGGTCTGTGATTGGACGGGTGATCTGACCGACAGCCAAAGCATTGAAATAATCATCAATAAAAATGATAATACCTAAAAATGCACCAACCAGCTGTGCTCCAGCTCTTGTTTTGACCCGTTTCATCGCCCATTCGCCAAAGGCACGGCTTCCGCCTGAAATCGAAATGAATGCCGTGATGATACCTAATAATAATAAGAATAAGATAATGAACAGGCTATAAGTGTTCAATTCGCCATCTGCGACGAAAATTCCCTTGATGGCATCGCCCATGATTGAAAAGGTCTCGCCAATGTTGAACTCAGCAAGCAAAAATGCCGCTGCGACGATGCCTGTCCCTAAAGACAACAGCACTCGTCTTGTGATCACTACCATTAGAATAGCCAATAATGGCGGCAGCAATGAAAAAATTGTGTTCTCCATTTATTCTTTCTCCTCCTTGTTTTTGACAGGGGGAAACTGTTTCATGAAAAGAGCTTAGTTACTTTCTTAAAAAAAAATAAAAAAGGGCAACGATAGAGAAAATCCTATCGTCGCCCTTAATAAGCAACTAGTTTCTCCATCACGATCTGTAGCTCCCCATTATGGATATACCTCCATAATGACAGTGATACTCTTATTCAAAGTATCCCCAGCAAAATAAATGTGACTCATTTAGGTTGCTTCGGCAAAATTCCCTTTCAGCTGTGATCAACGTTGTCATCCTCACATAGCTTACTCTTGAATCCTGCGCCTCTACCCCACCGGAATGATAAGGTTTGTTTATTCAATTGATTTCATAATATAACAATATCGCTAACTTGACAACTGTTTTTATTCTCCGGGAAGCTGGATTGCAGGTGGAGAATCTCCGCCGCCATTGTAAAATTGCGGAACTTTGCCAGGGTAGTAGAAGCTTCCAATCGGAATGTCCTCCTGTACAGTTGCAATTTCTGTTGCAAAAGGAATAATGATTTGGACATTAACCTTCACCCTGACAGACACATTGATCAAGGTATTGTTGATGCCATGCTCTTCTGTTTCCCAGACGATATCGGCAGTGACATCACCGATTGCGTTAAATTTCACCGGAATCCTTGGGCCCATGTTACCAAGTAGTGCATTGTTGGTCGCCTGCCCAAGTGGTACATAATAAATAATTCCTTCCTCCGCTTCTTCACCGTCCGTGACAATTTCCACATCCGATAACATCTCAAGCGAGGTGAGATTCCCTCTTTCCGCTTCCTTTAAATTCATTTGGACGATGTTGGTCGTCTCCGCTTTTACACGGTTGATGATCTCTGTATTGAATTTCACCACCGTCGTTGTTCCGCCGTCCACGGGTACAAATTCAATCACTTTATCAATATCCATGCCGCTTGCAATCTTTTTATTGATCGCTTTGTTGATTACAAGCGTTGCAATCTTCCTCGTCTGTGATTCTGCATAACTCATAAGCGTAGGCTCCAGCCCTTTATCTATGATCCACAGTCCCGCTGCCGTTGAAAAGGAAAAAAAGACGAATGTCAGCAGGAATACATACCTGAAAGGCAAGGGCCCTTTTCGAGGCAGCCGCCGGCCGAATTTTGCCAAAACAAATCCCCCCTCTAAAGCTATATGTATGCTTTAAAGGGGGGAACTAGCCTAAAAAAGAAGGCACTTTTCATAAACTTTGTTGCTTTCAATACCAAAAATAAATATCGGCATTTGGGTTTTTACGAGTTTTAAGGCATTCCTTGTTCAGAACCTCCGAAAAGAGCGGGATGAAAACTTGGTTGAAAATCAACATCTTTTCGAAAATAGCTATTAATAATTATTGGCGTACTCATATTTTATGATAGTGTCACAGTTAACGATCATTAAAGATAAATACACTTTTAAATCAAGCTCATAGGGTACCACTCTTCGTCCATCTTCCTCGAGAATCCGGACAATCGGCCGCTCGCTCAACCCAGGATTTTGCGCGGATACAACACCTTTTCGGCCATCGCTTAAAATGACAGTCAATCCAATTGGATAGATGGCAACCGCACGGCGGAAGGCATCAACCACCATCGGATCGAACAGATTGCCAGAACCTGAATAAAGGATTTCCAAGCCTTCGTGAGGCAGCATTGCTGGCCTGTAGACTCGGTTAGATGTGACAGCATCAAATACATCCGCAACCCCGAGTATCCTCCCGAACAAGTGGATTTCATCGCCTTTCAACCCGCGTGGATAGCCAGAACCATTCAAACGTTCATGATGCTGATACGCGCAGTGGGCTACGATCAAAGGTACAGTCGGGATATTCCGTAAAATCTGGAATCCATCCTCCGCATGCGCCTTGATGATCTTAAATTCCTCCGCAGTCAGCTTACCGGGTTTTGCTAAGATGTCTTCCGGAACCTTCATCTTGCCGACGTCATGCAAAATGGCACCTAATCCCAGCTGCTCGAGCTCCTTGGGAGGCAGTTTCATTTCGATGCCAATCGCCAGCGCATACAGCGTTACATTTAAAGAATGGGAAAAAATATAATGGTCATGGATGAAGACATCCGATAACAGATTAAGCAGTTCCTTACTCCTTTGAAGCTCATCCAGCAGCACACTAATCAATTTCTTGAACTTCCTTGCCGATTTTTCCAGCACGAAAGAATGAGATATCTTTGTATCAAGCTGTATTTGCTTAAAGGTCTCTCCAATCGTCATGATGGCATTGACGCGAAGTTCATCCGAAATAGAGTTTGTCAGAATGATATCATCCGTATCAGGGTCTTTGATATAAATATAATCAATCCCAAAATCCAAGAGCCGGTTGAGGATTCTCCCTTCAAGCCTTGCCCCTGCATTTAATAGAATTAGGCCCTGGTCATTATAGATGGCTTTCCCGAGTAAAGCACCTTCATCTACTGAAGTGGTCGCTACCAGTCTCATGTGAATTCCCACTTTATCTGTTTGTTTTTAGCAGTTATCGCCTTATAGATTTTGAACATTACAGTGATATTAACAAGAAAATTTTACAAAATACGACAATATTTTCTTATATTCTATCATAATCCATTAAATATTGGTTATACCATTAAGAATTTTATGTTGGGAAAATAGAAGATTTTTATGCTATTCTTACGCTCTCTTTTAATATCGGCAGGAATCATGGTTCTTTTACCATGATTCGGGATAAGCCCAGGTTAAATGGTTACGTTCTTTTCGTAAACTTTCTTGTTTTCTCAGCCATAAGTAAATATCGGCAGCTGGATTTACGAGTTTTAAGGCATTCCCTTGTTTTCCTTTTAACATTTACCGTGAAAACACGAAAAAGACAGCCCTGCAAGGCTGTCTTTAATTCATGAACAGCAAAGCATCTTTGCCGACCATACCCTTTGTTGCACCAAGATTCTCAGCTTCGTAAGTCACTGATTCAAGTGGGGCTTCGAGCAATTCTTCGATCGTTTTAACGCCAACTGCCCTGCCGGCTATGACCTTCCTGCCTTTCAGCTTTTCATTGAGAAGCGCGACATCAAGAGCGCCGCACATAATATATCCTTTATCCCCCGTTACAACAAGCAGATTTGTTTTTGGCAATTTTACCGAAATGCATAAAAATGTTCTGCCTTCGATCTCGATCGGTGACATTTCGATCATGAACACACTCTCCTTCCTTCAATCCCATTAACACTTTATGAAGGAAAAAGGAAAAGCGTGATATTTTGATAAAATCTCGCAACGATGTTTTATGATGTTTATTTATGGCTGTTTTCGTAAACGTTATTGCTTTTACAACCGAAAGTATAACGAGTTTTAATGCAAATCCTGTTCAAATACTTGGCTAAAAACAACAATCTATGCTAAAACAGCCTTATTTATAAATAGAGGAGATCTTCCACTCGAGCAAATTCCGCAGGAACTCCGGCAGCCAATATTCCTTATTTTCTGCACGTTGAATTTCCGGAAAAAAGCGGCCAAATGTAAACATATCCGGTATCGCCAACACATAATGTTTTTTCGAATCGATCGGCATACCATTAAGTAAAATCTGCTGAATGTTGCTTTTCATTTCGAACTCAATTCCAGCGTACTCCATGACACCCATTACTGTCCCACGGAAGCCAAGCCCTTTAATCTGCATATGCGGCCACTTTTCGTCCCTGATCTGGAGGAGTACTTCTTTTAGTTCTGCACCTGAAAGCCTGATGGTACACGGATTAATTGGATGAGGGCAGATTTCAAGCAAGTCGAATTGAGTGACTTCACCGCTTTTCAATCCGCCAAGCAGCATCCCGGCGTTCATGAAGGCGCAATCGGCATCACACCATTCTCTTAATGCCTCCGTAAGCATTTTTGACAGGGAAGAATGCTGCAGCGGGTCAGCCTTCAGCTCATCTGGCAGGAAAGCAACTGTCTTTGCCATCAGCTGTTTCCCGGCACGATAATAACCCTCTGAAATTTCCTGCTCATTCTCAGCTTTGTCCGCCTCATTCATATCATAAAGAACCGCTCTTTTATGTAAAATCCGCTTGGAAAGCTCGTCGATCTTCAAGGTGACATGGCCAGTATAATATCCATATTTACCCGCCCCTGCGAGCAAGGTGAAACCCACTTCTTTTCCCTCATGTAAAATATGATGGGTATGCCCGCCGATAATCACATCGATCTCCGGGAACATCCCGGCAATCAGCTCATCATCGTGAATTCCCAGATGGGACAGAAGAATAATAATATCTGTGTGCCCCTTCAGTTCCTCCACGCATTTCTTCAATTCGTCCATCGGATCTTGCAGCTTCCAGCCGAGTTGTTCATAAAAACGGGCAAAATTAACCGTTATACCAATGACTCCGACTCTCGTACCCTTTTTGCTTATGTAAATATGATATGGCTGAGCCCATGACGGCCTGCTTCCATCTGGCTTATAAAGATTGGCGACAAGCATTTTGAATTTTTTTTCAAGATACATGGAATCAAGGTCCTCGAACGGCAGGGTGATGCCCTCGTTATTTCCAATGGTTGCTGCATCATAACCAGCCTCATTCAGCAAGCGGCAGTTCGCCTTGCCTCTTGTCCCATCAGACAATGGATGCCAGCGGTCCATATGGTCGCCAATATCAAAAACGAACACCTCGTCACCCGCATCCTCATGCCAGCGCCTCCGCTCAGCCAGAAGCTTATGGATACTTGGCCAATGCTCCAAATGGCTATGCAAATCATTCGTGTGGTATATGTGAATTACCTCTTCCATCACCCATCAATCCTCTTTTAAAATGAAGTGCCCCTGCCTGATTGTTCAGAAGGGGTCTGGTAAATCCTTATTTAAATCCATCGAATTGCCTTTCAAACACATTCTGCTGGCTTGATTGCACTTCTAATCTAATGGCCTGACTTAAAATAAATCAAGCTGCCGAGGGTTCAAGCCAGCATATTCAATATCCAGGAGCTCAAGCATCTGCTGGGCATTGTCAGCCGCATCGCCTCCTGAATTATTATTGAACAAGGCGAATACCTGTTTTGTAGTCGAATCAAGCTGTTTTAAGTTATCTGCCCATTCCTTCAGTTCTTCCTGATTGTAGCGATATAAGTACCTGACCTCGCGCCAATCCTGGCCTCTGCCCTTCTTGTTCCAGCCATGGACATTGCGGCCGTGGAACCGGACTAGAACCTTTTCAGAAGACGTAGATTCAAGCACAGTTGGAATCGATCCTTCTCCAGCCTGCGGTTCGTCACAGATGCTGTGAATCCACTTTTCTTTTTTCATAAAATCCAAGGTCTTCTCGCGCATTCCTCCTTCAAACCAGGATCGATGGCGGAATTCAAGCGCGCAGTCGATATCACCCATCTGTTCCCTGCACCAGCGCAGATATTCAACATTCTCACTGCGCAAGTCAAACCACGGCGGGAACTGGAAAAGGGTCATACCATGCTTATTCGCTTCCAAATAAGGATGAAGCGATTCTTTATAGGCATTGAACATCTCGTTCTTATCTTTAAAAGGAATTTCACCTCGCTGATGGCCGGTCATACCCTGGTATGCTTTTACAATGAATTGGAAATTATCAGGTGTCTCATCCACCCATTTCGCAGCATTCTTCACAGGCTGCACAGCGTAAAAAGAGGCATCAACCTCAACTGCAGGAAAGTGACTGGAGTATTCCTTAAGTTTATCTCGTGGCGAAACCTTGCCAACATATAAACGATCATGGTCCCCCCAACCCGTTAAGCCAACAATAATCATCTGTGCACCTCCATTTTTCCTTCATGATAGCACAATTAAGCGCTGAATAAGAACTAAGACATCGTTTAACAATGATTCCCCTTTAATAAAAAGAAAAAACACTAATTTTATTGATTATGGCCTTGTTTTGACTATTTGGCCCATCGTTAGAAGCAGCCTTTGGGATTATTCCCGGTTAATCCATACGTTTTTAAGTGAAATCACCACGATTTTGATGATAATCACTACACTTTTTAGTGTCATCGCTGCTTCATTAAGGAGAATCACTACGAATATTAAATTATCACTATGAAATCTGATTAATCACTACGATTTTCAGGAGAATCACTACGAAATAATGAATAATCACTACGAATTTCAGGAGAATCACTACGAAATTTAAGATAATCACTACGAAATACCGGATAATCACTACTTTTTACAAAAAATAGAAAAAATCCACCTGCCGAGGCAGGTGGATTCCCGTAACTATCATTAACCGATTGAACCTTCCATCTCGAACTTGATCAGGCGGTTCATTTCGACTGCGTATTCCATTGGCAATTCTTTTGTGAATGGCTCGATGAAGCCCATTACGATCATTTCTGTTGCTTCTTCTTGCGAGATTCCGCGGCTCATCAGGTAGAACAACTGCTCTTCTGATACTTTGGAAACCTTCGCTTCGTGTTCAAGAGAAATGTTGTCGTTCAGGATTTCGTTGTATGGAATTGTGTCTGATGTAGACTTGTTATCCATAATCAGCGTATCGCACTCAATGTTAGAGCGGGCGCCATCGGCTTTGCGTCCGAAGTGGACGATACCGCGGTATGTTACTTTTCCGCCGTGCTTTGAGATTGACTTAGATACAATGGTTGAAGACGTATTTGGTGCAAGGTGGATCATTTTCGCACCTGCATCCTGGTGCTGGCCTTTGCCGGCAATGGCAATTGACAATGTCATACCGCGAGCGCCTTCACCCTTAAGGATGACAGCAGGGTACTTCATAGTCAGTTTAGAACCGATGTTGCCATCAATCCATTCCATAGTAGCGTTCGCTTCACAAACCGCACGCTTTGTAACAAGGTTGAAGACGTTGTTTGCCCAGTTCTGGATCGTTGTATAACGGCAATATGCGTCTTTCTTGATGATGATTTCAACGACTGCACTGTGAAGTGAATTCGTTGTGTAAACAGGAGCTGTACATCCTTCTACATAGTGTACGTGCGCGCCTTCATCAACGATGATCAATGTACGCTCGAACTGACCCATGTTTTCAGAGTTAATGCGGAAGTACGCTTGTAAAGGCGTTTCCACTTTCACTCCCTTAGGAACATAGATGAAAGATCCGCCAGACCAGACAGCTGAGTTCAGAGCTGAGAACTTATTATCTGTTGGAGGAATGGTTTTTCCGAAATGCTCACGGAAAATGTCCTCATTTTCTTTCAATGCAGAATCAGTATCCTTGAAGACAATTCCGAGATCTTCAAGCTCTTGCTTCATGTTGTGGTATACAACCTCTGACTCATACTGTGCAGAAACACCTGCAAGGTATTTTTGCTCCGCTTCAGGGATACCAAGCTTATCAAACGTCGCCTTGATTTCTTCAGGAACTTCATCCCAAGATTTTTCAGAGCGTTCAGAAGGCTTGACATAGTAAGTGATTTCATCAAAGTTCAATGAAGCCATGTCTCCGCCCCATTGAGGCATTGGCATGTTGTAAAAGTGCTCAAGAGACTTTAAGCGGAAGTCCAGCATCCATTGCGGTTCTTCCTTAAGTTTTGAAATTTCTTCAACGATTTCACGCGTCAAACCGCGTTTAGACCGGAAGATGGAAACGTCTTTGTCGGCAAAACCGTATTTATAATCACCGATCTCTGGCATTTTTTTAGCCATCGTCGAATTCCTCCATTCTTAAAGCGAGGAAGCGGAGTTCCTGCTTTGTTGTTGTCCAGCTGCAGGCCAATCCCCTGCGGCTCTTTCGTAAAAATCATCGTATGATGATTTTTTTATTGGTTGTCTTCCTCTTCCTTCAGGCCTTTCTCCATTGCCTTCCATGCAAGAGTCGCACACTTGATTCTGGCAGGGAATTTTGCAACGCCCTGAAGAGCTTCAATATCTCCGAGGTCAAGCTCATCCTCATCATAGTCATTGCCCTGCATGATGTCGGAAAAAATCTGCGAAAGCTTAAGTGCTTCCTCGACGCTTCTTCCTTTGATTGCCTGTGTCATCATTGAAGCAGATGACATTGAGATTGAACAGCCTTCCCCTTCAAATTTGGAATCCGTAACCTTGCCATCTTCGACTTTCATCGTCAGCTGGATGCGGTCTCCGCATGTCGGGTTGTTCATGTTGACTGTAAGGCTGCCTTCGTCCAAAACACCTTTATTGCGAGGGTTCTTATAGTGATCCATAATAACTTGCCGATAAAGGTTATCTAAATTATTAAAAGACATCGCTGAAATACTCCTTTGTTTTGACAAGGCCTGCTACCAGCTTGTCAATATCTTCTTCCGTGTTATACAGGTAGAAGCTTGCACGTGCTGTCGCGGACGCTTTCAGCCATTTCATCAACGGCTGTGCACAATGGTGGCCCGCGCGAACGGCGATTCCTTCAGCATCAAGGACAGTTGCCACATCGTGAGGATGTACATCTTCAAGGTTGAAGGTAACAAGTCCTGCACGTTTCCCAGCTTCCTTCGGTCCGTAAATTGTCATGCCATCGATAGCAGACATTTTATCCATTGCATAAGCTGCCAATGCATGCTCATGCTTCTCGATATTATCAAGACCGATTTCATTAAGGAAATCAATAGCTGCACCAAGGCCGATTGCACCAGCAATGATCGGTGTGCCGCCTTCGAATTTCCAAGGCAGCTCCTTCCATGTTGACTCGTAAAGGCCTACGAAGTCAATCATCTCCCCGCCAAACTCTACTGGCTCCATTTTTTTAAGAAGTGCCTTCTTGCCATACAGAACGCCGATTCCTGTAGGCCCGCACATCTTATGTCCGGAAAAAGCGAGAAAATCACAGTTGAGGTCCTGAACATCAATCTTCATATGCGGAGCGCTTTGAGCGCCATCGACAACCATGATTGCACCATTCTGATGAGCAATCTCGGCAATCTCCTTGATCGGGTTCATGACACCAAGTACGTTGGAAACCTGCATGATGGAAACGATTTTCGTATTCTCTGTAACAGTTTCTCTTACAGTATCAAGTGAGATCGTGCCATCTTCCTGAAGGTCGATATATTTCAATGTTGCACCCGTCTGCTTTGCCACCTGCTGCCAAGGGATGATGTTGCTGTGATGCTCCATGTAAGAGATGACAATTTCATCCCCTTCTTTAAGGTTATCACGGCCATAGCTTGCAGCAACTGTGTTAATAGCAGTGGTTGTTCCACGAGTGAAAATAATTTCTTCAATTGATTTTGCATTAATGAACTTTCGTACCTTTTCCCTTGCTCCTTCGTATCCATCCGTAGCTCTTGTTCCAAGAGTATGGACACCGCGGTGAACGTTGGAGTTGTATTCGCGATAATATTTGTCCAGTGCTTCAATTACTTGCACTGGCTTTTGTGATGTTGCCGCGCTGTCAAGGTAGACAAGCGGGCTGCCATTGACTTCCTGATTTAAAATCGGAAATAATTCACGAATTTCGCGGGCGTTCATTATTTTACTTTCCTTTCGATAACCTCAACCAATTGTTTTTTAACTCCTTCGATTGGAAGTTCGTTAACTACTGGTGCAAGGAAGCCGTGAATGACAAGGCGCTCTGCCTCAGTCTTTGGAATACCGCGGCTCATCAAGTAGTAAAGCTGCAACGGATCAACGCGTCCAACAGAAGCCGCGTGTCCAGCTGTTACATCATCTTCGTCGATAAGGAGAATTGGGTTTGCGTCACCGCGTGCTTTTTCACTAAGCATTAGAACGCGAGATTCTTGTTCTGCGTTAGATTTAGAAGCACCGTGCTCAATTTTACCGATACCATTGAAGATTGATGTTGCACTATCTTTAACAACACCGTGCTTAAGGATGTAGCCCTCAGAGTTCTTGCCGAAGTGAATAATGCTTGTTGTGAAGTTCTGAGTCTGCTCTCCACGTCCGACCATAACCATTTTAGTGTCGCCGTATGAACCATCACCAACAAGGTTCGTCACGTTTTCTGAAATTGTGTTGCCATCGTTCATCAATCCAAGAGCCCACTCAATGCGAGCATCTCTTCCAGCATGACCGCGGCGGTTTACATAAGTCGTAAGTCCAGCAGCTAGCGTATCAACTGCGCCATACTGGATTTTCGCGTTTGCCCCTGCAATCGCTTCGGTTACGATATTAACTAATCCGTTAGCGGCACCAGTTGTTGAGATATAGTTTTCAACGTATGTTAAAGAGCTGTTGTCTTCAGCAACTACAAGAACATGGTTGAACAGGTTCGCTTCTGCATCATCATGCAAGAAAATCGCCTGGATTGGGTTCTTGATTTGTACATTTTTAGGAACGTAAAGGAATGCTCCTCCATTAACAAATGCTGCGTGAAGTGCAGTCAAACGATTCTCATCTGTTTTAACGGCAGTCATGAAGTATTTCTTCAGTAAATCGCTGTATTCGCGAGCCGCTGTAAAAATATCTGTGAACACGACGCCCTGCTCTTGCATTTCTTTTGAAAGCTGCAGGTATGCAGGCTTGTTATTACGCTGAACGTACAAGCTGTTTTCCTTCGCTTCCTGGTCAACAAGTGCTTTTACCTCTTCAGGAAGCTCGTCGATTGATGAGAAAACATCACTCTTAACGAGCAGCTTTTCGAATTGTGTGAAATTCCATTTATTAATCTTCGTCTTATCCGGTTTTGGCATTGGAAGATCTTCAGCTTTTTCAAGAGACTGAACGCGAAGTTCCGTTAGCCATGCCGGTTCGCTCATTTCTTTTGAGAAGGAAGTAATGTATTCCTGGTCAAAAGGCCATTTCGTTTCCGTCGTCATTATAAATCCCCCCAACGCTTACGCTTCTTGCCCAACTGTTTCGTCTTCGATGCCTAGTTCTTTCTTAATCCAGTCGTATCCTTCTGCTTCTAAGCGCTGTGCAAGCTCCGGTCCGCCGGACTTCACAATGCGGCCCTGCATCATAACGTGAACATGGTCAGGAGTGATGTAGTCAAGAAGGCGCTGGTAGTGAGTGATGATCAAGCAGCCGAAATCTTCGCCGCGCATTTCGTTGATACCTTTAGAAACAACCTTCAATGCGTCGATATCAAGTCCTGAGTCAATCTCATCAAGAATCGCGATTTTCGGTTCAAGCATCATTAACTGAAGAATTTCGTTACGCTTCTTCTCTCCGCCTGAGAAACCTTCGTTAAGGTAACGCTGTGCCATATCAAGGTCCATTTCAAGGAATTCCATTTGCTTATCCATCTTGCGGATGAATTTCATTAATGAAATTTCATTTCCTTCGCCAAGACGGCTGTTCAAAGCAGAACGCAAGAAGTCAGCATTTGTAACCCCGCTGATTTCGCTTGGGTATTGCATAGCAAGGAACAATCCAGCACGTGCTCTTTCATCAACTGCCATATCCAGGACGTTTTCGCCATCAAGTGAAACTGATCCACTTGTTACTTCATATTTAGGGTGTCCCATGATTGAAGAAGACAAAGTTGATTTACCAGTACCATTCGGTCCCATGATCGCATGGATCTCTCCACCCTTGACTTCAAGGTTCACACCTTTTAATATCTCTTTACCTTCAATCTCAACATGAAGGTCCTTAATTGATAATACAGATCCTGCCATAATAATACCTCCGTCAATATAGAAAAGATTTTAAGCCGACTTTTGCCGTCTATAGCTCTATTCTCATTTTATTCTCATTACAATCTTATAACAAATAGAAAGTGTTAGCAACACTTTAAGAGTGGAAAGAAATTCATCGAAAACAAAAGGATTCTGTCATGATGTAGAGTAACCTTCATTTGATTTTTGGCTCATTTCACTCGGCAGCTTTTCAGCTTGCTGAAAAGCTTTTGAAGCGTCAGCTTCAAAAGATGAGCCAAAAATCTTTTCTACCCGTGAATCCCTTTCCACTCTCCCCCGCCGCTTTCAGCAATAGCTGAAAGGCGACAACACTCAATATCTTTATTTTAACAGAGAAATTCTCTCCAAGTTGGTTTTAGCGCTCAGCCTTGTCTATCATTTTATTTTTTCCATGAAAAAGAAAAAAATGTACTCGCATGCTGAAACGAAAAGGTCAAATAGGAAAAAGATCAATCCCCATGGACTCATTCCTAATCACAGACCCTTTTTTCTTTCATATTAACAAAGAAACCAGTGCATCCATCACACTGGTTTCAATCGTTTCTTCTATTATATATATCCCTTGTCTCACGAGTGGACTTTTCTGTCCAGGTCTGCAACCATCCGTTGGCTTTGGATATAATCTTTTTCACGCTTTTTCTCAACTTTCATTCTTGCATCGTGGTTCATGCTGTAAACCTCATAACTAATTCCATGGGCTCCATGCATCGCCTTTTCCATTTCACTTGTGTAGTTCAGTTTGAGCTGACTAATAGTGAATCATCCCTTCGGTTTTCGCTTTGATAAGCGATTTTTTTGTCATTGTAATGGTATCACCTTTTGTTTACCACTATCAAAGCGGTTAAAACCGTTAATATTTGGATGTGATGGAATATAGAGGCTTATGAGGTTCTCAGCTCTTGTATTCTTACAATTCGTGCGTAATCCTCCCAATAGGAGCCTATCCTGTTACTTGCCTGCTAAATTCGCGAGAAAAATTGGGCTTTACGTCAAGCGATGGATTTACTGTTTTAAATGATTCAGCTCTGACATCGCTTCCTGGACAAGCGTTACCGCCTGGCTCATTGCAGCACCGCCGCCGAATGCAGCCGTCACTCCAACCGCTTCTAAAATTTGCTCTTCAGTCGCTCCCTGATCCAGGCAGCCTTTTAAGTGATAGATGATGCAGTATTCATCCTGAGAATAAAGGGAAATCCCTAAGGCAATAAGCTGTTTTTCTTTTTGTGTCAGCGTTCCTTCTTGAAAGCATACTTCCGTAAATGCATTATAATGTCTCGCCAGCTCCGGCATTCTTTGTGTAAAAAGACCAAGACCTTGTTTATATTCATGCAAGGCAGCTTCCGTTGAATTGCGGGGTTCGTAATGATGCTCCATCGTGTTCACTCCAATCTGATTTTTTCTCGGTTAGTATGTTAGATTTCAGAGCGGGTTATTCAAACGAGTTGTTTAGCTATTTTTTTGTAAAAAAAAAGAAGCAGGCTGCCCGCCTGCTTCATCTTATCTATTACTATTCTTTTACCGGTACTACAGCACCTTCGTATTTTTCAAGGATGAAATCCTGGATTTCTTTTGAATGAAGGACTTCGACAAGAGCTTTAATCGCTGGCTTGTCTTTGTCGCCTTCACGGACTGCAATTACGTTTACGTATGGTGAATCACTTTCTTCGATCGCGATAGAATCTTTTAATGGATTCAATCCAGCGTCGATTGCATAGTTAGAGTTGATCAGGACTGCGTCGCCTTCGCCGTTGTTAAAGATTTGCGGAAGCAATGCTGCTTCGTATTCTGTATCAAATTTCAGCTTTTTAGGGTTCTCAGCGATGTCGTCAATTGTAGCTTTTACTTTTTCAACACCGTCTTTAAGAGTGATAAGGCCTTCTTTTTCAAGCATTGTCAAAATGCGGCCATGGTCAGCAACTGAGCTGCTCATGATGATGTGTGCTCCTTCTGGAAGGTCTTCTAATGTTGTATGTTCTTTAGAATAAACACCGATTGGCTCGATATGGATGCCGCCGGCAATTTCAAATTTATAGCCATTATCTGCCATTTGTGATTCAAGGTAAGGAATATGCTGGAAATAGTTAGCGTCAAGCTCTTTTGAATCCAAAGCCTGGTTAGGAACAATATAGTCGTTGAACGTTTTGATTTCCATCTCATAGCCCTTTTCTTCTAAAAGAGCTTTTGCTTCTTCCAGGATTTCTGCGTGCGGCACATTTGAAGCACCAACTATGATCTTTTTGCTTTCTTCCTTGCCGCCTTCTGTTTTTTCTTCAGAAGTACCACAAGCTGCAAGTCCTGCTGTTAAAATTAATGTTAATAAAGCTAGTAGCCATTTTTTCAATGTAAATCTCTCCTCTATCTTTTATCTAATTTTCTTGTTACTAAATCACCAATGAATTGAATCACAAACACGATGACTAAGATTATAATGGTCGCCATTAATGTGACATCATTTCTACTGCGCTGGAATCCCTCCATGTAGGCAAGGTTACCAAGACCGCCTGCTCCAATTACTCCTGCCATCGCTGTGTAGCTGACAAGTGCGATGGCTGTAACCGTGATACCGGAGACAAGCGCAGGCATGGATTCCGGAAGAAGAACCTTCCATATGATCGTAGTCGTCTTGGCTCCCATCGATTTAGCAGCCTCAATGACACCTTTATCAATCTCCCGCAGCCCTATTTCCACCATTCTTGCATAGAATGGAGCTGATCCGATGATCAATGCAGGCAATGCCGCATTTTCACCAATCATTGTATTAAGGATTAATTTTGTAAAAGGAATCAGCAGGACGATCAGGATGATGAATGGAATCGACCTGAAAATATTCACGAATGCGCTCAGCACTACATTCACCGGTTTATTTTCCCAAATATTACCCTTGGAGGTCAGGAAAAGCAAAAGGCCTAATATCGCCCCGAGGATGAAGGTCGCAACAACAGAAATCGCACTCATATATAGTGTTTCACCAGTTGCTTCCCACATTCGGTCCCATTTCACATTAGGGAACAATTCAGCCATTTGAAATCACCTCCACACCGACTTCATGCTGACCAATAAAGGCGATGGCACGGTTCAAATCGCTTTCTTCTCCATCCAAGTGGATGAACAGCGTCCCATAGGAGCCATTTTGCGTCTGCGAAATTTTCCCCTGCACGATATTGACCATAATCGGGAATTCTCGAATCAAGTTGGAGATGAGCGGCTGTTCCGCACCCTCGCCAACAAATGTCAGCTGGACAACGCGTCCATGTGGGTATCGTGACAGCAAATGGTCGACTGTCTCTTTCGTTTCTTCCGGTTCCGTTACTTGCTGGACAAACCTTTTCGTGATTGGCTGCTGCGGATTTTTGAATACTTCTAGCACCGGCCCTGTTTCAACGATTTTTCCACCTTCCATAACCGCTACACGGTGGCAGATTTTGCGGATGACATGCATTTCGTGGGTAATCAAGACAATAGTGAGACCCAATCTCTTATTGATATCCACAAGCAGATCCAAAATTTGATCAGTAGTCTGTGGATCAAGTGCTGAGGTTGCCTCATCACCAAGAAGAACTTTGGGGTTATTCGCTAATGCCCTGGCGATGCCAACCCTCTGTTTTTGACCACCGCTCAGCTGGGACGGATATGCATCTCCCCTGCCTTCGAGCCCTACGAGCGTGATAAGCTCTTTTACCCGTTTTTCCCTTTCAGCCTTTGACACACCGGCAATTTCAAGCGGGAAAGCGATATTTTCCGCAACTGTTCTTGACCAAAGCAGATTGAAATGCTGAAAAATCATGCTTATTTCCTGGCGTGCTTTTCGCAGCTCCGCTCCTTTAATTCTGGAAACTTCCCTGCCGGCAACGACTACAGAACCTGAGGTTGGGATTTCGAGTCCATTCAGCATGCGAATCAACGTACTTTTCCCTGCGCCGCTGTATCCGATGACTCCAAAAATCTCGCCCTCTTTAACTTCAAGATTCACATCATCTACCGCTCTGACTTCTCCTTTTTTAGAAGAATAAATCTTTTTCGCCTTGTTTATCGTGATCAATTGACTCACCCTCTTTACAACCGAATATTCTTCACCAATTAAAACCGTTAAAATCTCGAACTAATTCAGAAGGTTATCAATCTAGTTTTCCATTCCCTTGCCGAAATAATTCAAACAATAAACAGGACATGGAGACCAAATTAAGCTTCTAAAATAATAAATATTGCTTTTTCATAAGGGATGTTTACGAATAAGGACATCCTATATTCAAGAAAAGAGCAAAATAAAAGCCTTTCTGCAAGTGAGCAGAAAGGCATAATTGTAGGCTGTATCCTTTCTCTCATCTGTCAAAGCCATCCGCTTTGAGTGAATTGGCACCATTTCAATAAGCAAGCTTATTGACGGTTGCCGGGCTTCATAGGGCACTTCCCTCCACCACTCTTGATAAGAGCACGCTATTTAATTATTTAATCGGTTTTAAGTTACGAGTGTGATTTTATCACGGAATAAAAAAGGGTGTCAATAAAATTATTTTTAAATATCTTTTGGAATGTATTGGCAGTTAAACTTATGCTGATACTGACGGTACGCCAGTCGCTTTTTCAATCGCCTGTTCAAGGTCTTCAAGGATATCATCGATATTTTCTATACCGACAGAGATGCGGATCAAGTCTTCAGACACCCCCGCTGCCTTGAGTCCTTCTGCATCCAGCTGCTGATGAGTCGTGCTTGCCGGATGAATGATCAAGCTTTTCGCATCTCCTACATTTGCCACGTGAGACCATAGTTTCACTGAATTGATCAGTTTTGCTCCCGCATCCCTTCCGCCTTCAATACCAAATACGACAACTGCGCCGGCACCTTTAGGAAGATAGCGATCCGCAAGTGTTTTATCCGGATGCGAGTCATGCCCCGGGTATGCTACCCATGTAACTGCTGGATGTGCTTCAAGGAATTCCACGATCTTTCGGGTGTTCGCAATATGCTCCTTGATACGGACATGCAATGTTTCTATTCCAAGGTTGAACTGGAAAGCACTGTGGGGGCTTATCGACGGTCCTAAGTCACGCAAGAGCTGGACTCTTGCCTTGATGATATAAGCAGCGGCACCGATTGCTTCGCTGTACACAAGGTCATGGTAGCTGGAATCCGGTTCATTGAATCCTGGGAACTTGGGAGATTTCCAACCAAATTTGCCTCCGTCAACGATGATTCCCCCTAGAACTGTTCCATTTCCCAACAGCCATTTAGTGGCGGAGTGGACAACAATGTCTGCTCCATGCTCGATCGGACGGCATAAATATGGAGTTGCAAAAGTGTTATCGATGATCAGTGGAATACCTGCCTCATGCGCTATACCTGAAACTGTCTCGATATCCAGGACACGCAAGCTTGGATTTCCTATTGTCTCTGCAAAAACAGCTTTTGTTTTCGGAGTGATTGCTCTTCTGAAATTATCCGGATTTTCCGGATCGACAAGATGAACCTTAATGCCATACTTCGGCAGTGTCACAGCAAATAGATTGTAAGTCCCGCCGTAAAGGTTCGATGCTGCCACTATTTCATCTCCGGCATGTGCGATATTCAGAATGGACATCATGATGGCAGCCATGCCGCTCGCTACAGCCAGTGCACCAACTCCTCCCTCTAGCAACGCTACTTTTTCCTCAAGCACAGTCACAGTTGGGTTATGGATTCTAGAGTAAATATATCCTGACTCCTTAAGCGCAAAAAGATCCGCAGCATGGCCTGTATTCTCAAACTGAAAAGCGTTACTCGAATAAATTGGTACCGCTCTAGCCCCAGTTACGGGATCTGGAGACTGCCCTCCATGAATGCCTAATGTTTCAATTTTGTAGTTCCGTTGTTCATTCGTCATTTCCATCTCTCCATTCATAAAATTGTAATTCAGAAAGAAGATACGAAAAAACCCTCTTCCTAAGAAGAGGGTTGTTATCATCTCTCCTTATCTTTTCAGAGCATTCGCTCTGCTGGAATTAGCACCGTGTTTAATAACCGGTTGCCGGGCTTCATTGGGCCAGTCCCTCCGCCTCTCTGGATAAGAATATTAAGTTTCAATGCTAGTTTTTTACGTTAAAGTGATAATATCATGCAGTAAGTATCTGGTCAAATATTTTTTAACTTTTCAGATAAATATTATGCAGTCAGCGGCCTTGAAAGGAAGAAGATTGATTCCAGTGCCAATTGAATCCGGTAGGGACAATCCATTCTAAAATATCCTGAATTAATCCCATTTCTGAGTTTAATTCCCCCGTCAAGCAACTCGATCATGAATTGATTTTCTCCAGCTAACTTAGCCTGGTAACCTGAAGACAAATCATTCTGCTCTCGCAATATCACTTTATTATCCTTAAAGTACAAATAAAAACGATATTCTTCCGTTTCAATCGTGAGGCAAAGGTCAAGATTTTTTACTAATTGAAATATATGATTTTTGGCGCTGATTTCATTCACAAACTTTATGAATCGTTCTTGCATCCCGCTCAACTCCCCTGTATAACATATTCCTTGTCACCAGGAAAAAACCTGTATAAATCCTTCGACAAATATTACGTTAAATAATGGAGTTATTTTGTAGTTTTTCCGGCTTTACACCATGAAAAAAGCAAAAAAAGACAAAGCCAAATGATATTTCGGCAATGTCTTTCATTTCCCGAGAAATATGTCTAAACAATCACATGAATTAAGCAGGTTTTGTTTTTACTATGGCGGTTTTTGTTTTATTCATGCTTTTGAATACGATGAAAAAGTATGTTGAACCAATTAGATACAAACCAGCGGTAATTGTAAATACGGTCGCATAGCCCCAGTAGGAACCGTACTTAAGCACAATTCCAGTGGAAACTGGTCCCATAATTGCCCAGCCTAAATTAAAAACCATCTGGTTAACTGAATTGGCAAGGCCTTTCATCGAATCATCTACTTTTGACATCATCAATGACATTTGAATCGGATTTCCTGCATTCATGAGGGCCTGACGGAATAAAAATCCTAGCGCAGCCAGCCAAAATTGCTGAGTATAGGCAGTCAGAAGCAGAAATGGAAGAGACATAAGCTGTAAAATCACTACAGCTTTCACTTCACCGAGCCTGCGCACCACCATGGGTCCAATGATCATCGCCAGGGCTGTAGCCCCTTGTCCGAGCGAGATGACCAGTCCAATTAATGAATTAGAGGCCATGAACCTGTCTGCAAAATAAAGATTCAAATAGGGAATAACCAAGCCTGCACCAAAACCAATCATTAATTGAGCAACAGCAAATAGAAGGATAATTTTAATGCTGCCTTTATGAGTAATTGCCCAACTTGTTCCCTTGGACTTAGGCTGTCCTTGTGTTATAGGACGTTTTTCCACAAGCTTCATAATCGGCAAAAGCGCTGATAAGAACAGGAAAGCCCCGATGAACAATGTATACCTGATGCTATCCAGATCAGGGACAATCATTGCAAATAAATCTGTCATTATACCGCCGAAAAGGCTGCCGATAACATTGGCAGCTGTCATTGTCGCAAAATGGATGCTGAACAAATGTACGCGCTGTTCTGACCTAGAATTCTCTGCAAGCCACGGAATGATTGAAACCTGGATGAAGGCTGATGCCAGGCCCGTTCCAAATGCAAATAAAACCAGTAAAGATTGTGCTTCGACCATACTTCTTGCGAATAAAATAACCCCTGTCGACATGGCTCCATAAAGCATTAGCTTCTTTCTGCCAACCTTGTCACTCATTATCCCTGCCGGAATCAACACGAGTGCAGTTGCCAGAGATGTCATCGAGATGACCTTGCCATTAACAAGCTCATTAAAGCCCAGCTCCCGAATATAGAAATTATAAATGACCATGAAAATTCCAAGTCCAATTTGCGTTAAAATATTCGCGAAAAAGGTTAATTTTATATTTCGATTGTAGCCTTTGATTTGTTCTGCCCATTCATTATAAAGAGCCATTTAAATTTCGCCTCTCGATTATTTCGGTACTCTAAATATAATAATATCTTTGGAACGATATGTAAATCATTTCAACACGTTATAATGAATTTTTAAATTTTTTTCTTCCTGTTTTTGGGCAAAAAAAAACGGCTTAGCCGCTTGTCTTAACATTCTCTAGATTTTTCAGCTTCTCAAATAAATAAGGGACAGATTGAAAGGCATATATCTTCTCTTGAACCTCTCCCTTATTTACGACAATCAGACAAGGAACACTTTCGATTTCAAAGCGCTCTGCCATTTCAGGCAGGTAATTTAAATCCGCTTTGCCGGAATTAATTTCAGGAAGGAGTTGCTCAATAACCGTCAGCATTTTCCCAGCAACTAGGCATGTTCCGCACATAGGCGTATAAAAATAAAGGTATCCCGTCTTCTTTTCCGCAAAAAAAGCTTCCACGTCTTCCTTAGTCCACTCTTTCATCTACAGTCATCCTTTTTCTAAATACTCTGCATGAACGTCGATATTTGCTCCAATCAAAACTGTAGCAAGATGGTTTTCCGGTGCCGTTGCCACCTCTCTGTACATCTTATCAATGTACAAATGGTTCGCTTCGGGAAATTCCCGCTTGAATTGTTTCCTTAGCTTCTCACCGGATGCATCAGCATCCACAAGAATATAAACATCTTTATCAAAAAGTGAATCAATCAGCTCATCTAGCTTTGAAACACCTATCGTTCCATTTGTACATATAATTTCAACCGGTTCCTTCAGCACGGTCTGTACTTTCCTTTTGTCTGACGAGCCTTCCACTATGATCACCTTGTGATTTTCGTCCATCGCCATAACCACCTATGCACCAGAAGATAATTGCTTTACATTATTATAAACATTATTGAAAAATTTGTGCTGTTAAGTACTTATTTCTATTGTCACTGTTTTTGAATTAGAATGCAAAAATTTAGACTAGCCTATTTTTCCTTCGAGATGACAGAAATTCATATGAATTATTCCTAATAAAAAAACAGCGGCTTGGCTGGCCGCTGCTTTCCGCTTAACACCAGCCGCCTTCATCACAATCAGTGTACCGAGGTTCTGACTGATCCGGCACTGATACATGCTGGTAAATCCTATTCTGTTCTGATACAAAGTGATGCCCTAGCTCAAGCTGGACCCCTTCAGGCAGATTAATCTTTCCGATTGGTTCATTTTCCAGATACAGCTGAATTCTTCCGTTCTCTATCTTCCCTGTTACCCTGTCAGTGATGTCTAATTTTTGTTGGTTAAGTGTCATCGCTGTTCTCCCTTTTTACGTTAGTCGGTACTCATAGTCTGTCCGAAAACAGCATTTGAAGTGATGGAAAAATGTTGGAGTAAAAAAGGTGTTTTGTCCTAATAAAAAGCAAAGACGCCTTGAAAGCATCAAGGCGTCTTATTGGATAATTATTCTTTTGTCATTTCTTCGTATTGTTCAGCTGTCATTAGCTTGTCTACTTCGCTGCTGTCAGACAGTTCCACAACGATCATCCATGCTTTTTCATATGGAGATTCGTTTACAAACTCAGGGCTGTCGTTTAGGTCTTCGTTTACTTCTACTACTTTACCGCTTACCGGAGCATAAAGCTCAGAAACAGTTTTTACAGACTCAACACTTCCGAATGGCTCATCAGCAGTGATTTCGTCTCCTACTTCAGGAAGTTCTACGAATACGATGTCACCTAGTTCAGATTGAGCAAAATCAGTGATGCCGACGCGAACCTTTTCTCCTTCAACTTTTACCCACTCATGTTCTTCAGAATAACGCAACTCATTTGGTGTATTCATTTACTATCCCTCCATTTGTATATCTCTATCGATTAATATCGATGGGACCAAACTTAAAGCCAGGCTTTTTCGTATTCTTCCTCTTTAAAGCCCACAGTTACTTTTTCCCCGTCTGTCAACAGCGGGCGCTTGATTAGCATTCCGTCAGATGCAAGCAATTCTAACAGCTCGCTCCTGGATGCTGTCTTGATTTTGTCCTTCATTCCCAGGTCCCGGTATTTCTGGCCGCTCGTATTAAAAAACTTTTTAATATCAAGGCCGCTTTTATCTAGCATTTCTTCAAGCTCAGATCGGGAAGGAGGATTTTCGACAATATGTATTTCATTATAGTCTGCATCATGCTGGTCTAACCATTTCTTAGCATTTCTGCAGGTGCCGCATTTAGGGTACCAATAAAACGATTTTGCCATTTTTTCACCACCCTTGCTAGTATCCCATTATTTATTCCCTCTAAACGGATAGTAACATACTATGGTGGCAAAATTCTAACATTCCGTGTTTAATTTCCCACAATATTTTTGGCATCCATTACTTATTTCAACAAAAGCTGCAAAAATCCTTCTTCATCTAAAATTAAACCCGTTGATGCCCTAAGAACAAAAAGCGCAAGCACCTCGTTCAGCCCCGACAATCGCTGGAGGGTCTGACAGAGAAGTCGTTCTTTGACTTCATTGGCAGGACCGAAATCGAAATGTATAGCCGACTGCCCAGAAACGCAGAAACTGGAGACTCCACCAAAGAAGCGCTTTTTGCTTCTGCCGGGGAAGTTGAAGTTTCGGAGTTTCTAGGAGGCGACACTAGACAATTCGAAAAGCGGAGGCGACTGTTCAACTCCGACAAGCGCTGGAGGGCCTGACAGTGAAGTCGTTCTTTGACTTCATTGGCAGGACCGAAGCGTCTCGAGGGGCTAGGCGCTGGAGCTGGATTAAGAATACTACATGAGGTTATCCACAACTAATACTTTTTTATTTCCTAAAGAAATATAAAACACCCCTCCCGCAAACGAGAGGAGCGTCCTAATGTAAATTATACTACAAAGCGTTCTGCTTCGGTCAGCTTTTCAGCTGCTTCACGCTTTTTAGCGATTACGTTGATTGGTGTGTGTCTAGTGAACTTGCGCAAAGCGGAAGTCAGCATGCGCAGCGCATCGCCTTCTTCAGTCGCAACAAGCGTTTCTTTAGCATCGCGTTCGATATCATTGAATGCTTCCTGGCAGAAGATCTGTGTGTAAAGAAGCTTTTGCTTGCTCTTCTCCAGTCCATCTTTTGCGATCGCCTTTTCAGTACGGAGGACAGCTGATTCCATTGAATAAGCGTTAGAAATAATATCCGCGATATTTACCAGGATTTCCTGTTCTCTTTCTAATGCCTTGCCAAACTTCTGGGCTGCCAATCCTGCAGCTAGCAAACCAATCTTTTTCGCATTCTTCACGAGGTACTTTTCTTGTGCAAGCGGCTCATCGCCTGGCTCTTCAGGCATAAGCATCATCAGTTCTTCCTGAAGCTGCTGGGCTTTTTGCAATAAAGGAAGCTCGCCCTTCATAGCTTTGCGCAGGAATGTTCCAGGCACTAACAGGCGGTTGATTTCATTTGTTCCTTCAAAAATACGGTTGATCCTTGAATCACGGTACGCTCTTTCGATTTCATATTCCTGCATGAAACCGTATCCGCCGTGGATCTGGACGCCTTCATCTACGACATAGTCAAGTGTTTCTGTAGCGAAGACCTTGTTCATTGAGCACTCAATTGCGTATTCGGCGATTGAATCAGCAACAGCTTTACCATTGTTGATTTCTTCGTCTGTCAGCTGGTTCATTCTATCTTCGAACAATCCTACTGTACGGTATACTGAGCTTTCAGTAGCATATATTTTGGAAGCCATCGTTGCAAGCTTTTCCTTTGTCAGGTTGAACTGGGAAATCGGCGTTTTGAATTGCTGGCGCTGGTTTGCATATTTGACTGTCAGGCCAAATGCCTGCTTAGCACCACCAGTAGCGCCTACACCTAACTTATAACGGCCGATGTTAAGGATGTTAAAGGCGATGAGGTGCCCTTTACCAGCTTCTCCTAGAAGATTTTCAACCGGAACTTGTGCATCCTCAAGAATCAATGTACGTGTCGATGAGCTCTTGATACCCATTTTCTTTTCTTCAGCACCTACTGATACTCCTGGGTATTCTCTTTCAACAATGAAAGCTGTGAATTGTTCGCCATCGATTTTAGCGTAAACAACGAATACATCAGCAAAACCGGCATTGGTGATCCATTGCTTTTCACCATTCAGTACGTAGTGAGTGCCTTCTGCATTCAACTTGGCTGTTGTCTTTGCACCCAAAGCGTCTGATCCTGAACCTGGCTCTGTAAGTGCGTATGCAGCAAGCTTTTCTCCTGTTGCCAGAACTGGCAAGTACTTTTGCTTTTGATCTTCATTGCCGAAAAGCACGATTGGAAGTGAACCGATTCCTACATGCGCTCCGTGGGAAATAGAGAAACCGCCGGCTACAGCCATTTTTTCCGCGATCAGGGCTGAACTGATTTTATCAAGGCTTAAACCGCCGTATTCTTCAGGAACATCTGCACCAAGAAGCCCAAGCTCCCCGGCTTCCTTCAATAGTTTCACCGTGCGGTCAAATTCATGCTGTTCAATATATTCAACCTGAGGCAATACTTCGTTCGTAACGAAGTCCTCAGTCGTTTTTGCGATCATTTTGTGCTCATCAGTGTAATCCTCTGGAGTAAAAACCTGATCATACGTTACGTCTTCGATTAAGAAGCTCCCGCCTTTTACCAGCTTTTCTGTTTGGTTTTCCATTGAATATTCCTCCTGTCTATTTTGGGGAGGAGCTTAGCCCCTCCATTTTATAGTTAAATAGAGTTTTATAATAATTCGAATACTCCAGCTGCGCCCATACCGCCGCCGATACACATTGTCACGACGCCGAATTGCTCGTTGCGGCGCTTCATTTCATGGATGATGGAAAGAGTCAGCTTAGCACCAGTAGTTCCAAGCGGATGTCCCAGGGCGATTGCTCCGCCATTGACATTGACTTTATCCTCATCCAGTCCAAGCTCACGGATTACCTGGATGGATTGTGATGCAAATGCTTCGTTCAATTCGAATACACCAATATCAGATACTTGCAGTCCTGCTAATTTCAATGCTCTTGGGATTGCCACGACTGGCCCGATCCCCATGATTTCAGGCGGCACTCCGCCAAGTGCGAACGATCTGAACTTCGCCAATGGCTTCAATCCAAGGGACTCGGCTTTTTCCCGGTCCATCACCATGACGGCGGCTGCTCCGTCGCTTGTCTGAGAAGAGTTCCCTGCAGTTACCGTGCCATTGATCGAGAACGCCGGGCGAAGCTTTGCAAGAGTTTCCATATTCGTGTCAGGGCGGACGCCTTCATCCTGTTTGAATTGGAAAGTCTTTTCTGCAAGCTTATTGTCTTTTCCTACTGTCCGTACAGTTACATCGACAGGAACAATTTCTTCCTCGAACTTCCCTTCCTGGATCGCTTTTGCTGCACGCTGATGGCTTCTTACTGCGAACGCATCCTGGTCCTCACGGGAAATGCCGTATTTTTTTGCTACTTCTTCTGCTGTATGGCCCATCCCCATATAATATTGCGGGGCAGTTTCTGCAAGCTTCGCATTCGGACGGACAACATGGCCCATCATCGGCACAAGGCTCATGGATTCTGCGCCTCCAGCGATGATTGTGTCTGCATGGCCTAGCATGATTCTTTCAGATGCATTGGCAATTGCCTGTAAACCTGAAGAACAATAGCGGTTGATTGTGATGGCTGGCACTTCATGCGAAAGTCCTGCAAGAGCGCCGATATTGCGCGCCATATTCAATCCCTGCTCTGCCTCAGGCATTGCACAGCCGATGATAAGATCATCGATATTCCCTTCATAATTGCCTGCGCGCTTTAGAGTTTCTCTTACAACGAGAGCCCCTAGATCATCTGGACGCACATTAGCAAGCGTTCCTTTCTTTGCTCTTCCTACCGGTGTCCGGGCTCCGGCTACGATTACCGCTTCTCTCATCTCATTCCCTCTCTTTCCTTGGATGTTCAATTTATTCCTAGTCGATTTAACAGGTAAAATATGAATCTATTAATTGCGCAATGGCTTGCCTTTTACGAGCATATGCTGCATGCGCTGCTGTGATTTAGGTTCAGCCACAAGGCTTAGGAATGCTTCTCTTTCAAGATCAAGCAAGTATTGCTCATCGACTTCGGTTCCGTATGGTACTTTTCCGCCGGCGATGACATACGCAAGCTTTTTCGCGATTTTCAGATCATGTTCGGAAATATAGCCTGAAAGATGCATTGTCTGTGCACCAAGAAGCAATGTTGCATATCCTGGTTCTCCCGTTACAGGAACTTTCCTTCTCACTGGAGCCTTATAACCGCTTTCATAAAGATTCAAAGCAGCTTGTTTTGCATCATACAACAGATGATCGCTGTTCACGCTGATGCCATCTGCTTCATTTAAGAAGTTATTCTCACGTGCTTCCTCGCCTGAAGTTGATACTTTTGCCATCGCAATTGTTTCGAATACTTTGTTGGCAACCTTTTGAAGGTCGAATTCCACGCCTTTTGGCAGTCCTTCCAGATGCTTGATGTAAAGCTCCTTGTTTCCGCCGCCGCCAGGAATCAGGCCGACACCTGCTTCAACAAGACCCATGTAGGTTTCCATTGATGCCTGGATATGGGCTGCCGGCAAGCACATTTCTGCTCCTCCGCCAAGAGTCATGCCAAATGGTGCAGCAACGACTGGTTTAGAGCAGTATTTGAGTTTCAAAGTCGTCTGCTGGAATTGGCGTACGACCATATCAAGATCCCAAATGTTATCATCCTGGGCCTCCATCAAGATCATCGCCAGGTTGGCTCCTACCGAGAAGTTCTTGCCCTGGTTGCCGATGACAAGTCCCTTATAATTCTTTTCAACCTCGTCAATTGCGAAGTTGATCATCTGGAGGATATCCGGGCCGATTGAGTTACTGTGTGAATGGAATTCTAGAAGAGCGATCCCATCGCCAAGGTCGATCAGGCTTGCTCCGCCATTCTTCTTGATGACCCCATTTTGCTTTTTAAGCAGCTTCAGGTTGATGACCTTTTGATTCTCTTCAACAGCTGCATATTCGCCATTGTGGTAATAGCTAAGCACCCCGTCCTCTTCTTTATAAAAGGAATTGAAGCCTTTCTCGACCATTTCTTTCACCCAAGCAGGAACAGTCTTGCCTTCAGCTTCCATTTTGCTGATTGCCTTTTCTACCCCTAATGCATCCCAAGCTTCAAACGGTCCCATTTCCCAGCCGAAGCCCCATTTCATTGCACGGTCGATAGCGACGACATCATCGGCAATCGTTCCTAATAACTCAGCTGAGTAAACCAGTACAGGACTGAAAATATTCCATAGCAGTTCACCTGCGCGATCATGCGCATAAACAAGCGCTTTCATTTTATTTGCCAGGCCTTTTTCCTGCTTGCTCATTTCGGTAGAAGCAGTCTTTAACTTTTTGCGAGGCCCGTATTCTAATGTTTGCGGGTCCAATTCAAGGATTTCTTTGCCCTGCTTCAGGAAGAATCCTTGACCTGACTTGCTTCCAAGCCAGCCGTTTTCAAGCATCTTCTTCATGAATTCAGGTACTTCAAATACTTCCTTCTCTTCGCCGTCGACCTGGTCATACACGTTCTTCGCAACATGGGCGAAAGTATCGAGGCCAACAACGTCCAGCGTGCGGAATGTTGCGCTCTTAGGGCGTCCAATCGTCGGGCCCGTCACTGAGTCAACTTCTCCAACACTGTAGCCGCCTTTGATCATTTCTCGAACAGTAACAAGCAATCCATAAGTTCCAATCCTGTTCGCGATGAAGTTAGGTGTATCCTTTGCTTCTACCACACCCTTGCCAAGCTTATCTTCGCCAAACTTCTTCATGAAGGAAAGAACCTCAGGGTCCGTATCTTTAGTAGGAATCACTTCAAGCAGCTTCAAATAGCGCGGCGGGTTGAAGAAATGTGTTCCAAGGAAATGTTTCCTGAAATCATCCGTACGCCCTTCCGCCATTGCCTCAACTGAAATACCGGAAGTATTGGAGCTGATGATGCTTCCCTGTTTGCGGTATTTATCTACATCAGTGAATACTTTTTTCTTTATATCAAGATTTTCAACAACTACTTCGATTACCCAGTCAACATCTTTCAGCTTTTCCATATCGTCTTCAAAGTTACCCGCTTCAATTAGAGCAAGATTTTTCTTGGAGGCCAAAGGTGCCGGTTTTTGCTTTAACAGCTTTTGCAGCGCGCCTGCACTAATCCGGTTGCGAACCTGCTTGTCTTCAAGTGTCAAACCCTTTGCTTTTTCCTGTTCTGTTAATTCCCGAGGTACGATATCCATCAGCAATGTCGGTATACCGATGTTGGCCAGATGTGCTGCAATCCCTGATCCCATGACTCCAGATCCAAGAACTGCCGCTTTTTGAATTTGTCGCATCAAATTTGTCTCCCCCTTTGACTCTTTTTGAATGAATACTCATTCATTTTTGCTTCAAAAAAAATAGGCATATAAATGAGTTCTGTTAATTACTACTATAAAATATTTAAAAAATTTCCGCAATAATAAGGTGCGGAAAAAAGAAAATTTTTTGAATTTTACAATCGCTATTATATCTCCTGCGATTGGGCAACCTAAAAAAGCGGTCATAAGGTCGCTGATTTCTATAAAAAGATGGAGGTACGATCATGGCAAGAATGAAGAAGCATCCGTCGAAGGCTGGTGTCAGCGCAGCGAGCGTGAAAGGAAATGCAGGGCCTTCAATGGGCCAGGGCGGCGAAGGAAAAGTCAACAGCCAGAACAGCCAATATAAAAAATAAAAAAACAGGCTGACTTTTGTCAGCCTGACTCATTTTATTTCTTGAACATTCCTTTAAGGACAAATGCAACGTTTGCCGGGCGCTCAGCAAGGCGGCGCATGAAATAGCCATACCAGTCTGTGCCATAAGGGACATAAACACGCATTGTATATCCTTCATTCGCAAGCTGGAGCTGTCTTTCCGGCATGATGCCATAAAGCATCTGGAATTCGAACTGGCTTTTTGGAATGTTATTCGCTTTTGCGAATTCTTTTGTGAAATTGATGATATTGTCATCATGTGAAGCAACTGCTGTGTAATTTCCATTCAGCAAGTGCATTTTGATGATTTTCTTAAAGTTTTCATCAACATCCTTTTTCTCAGGGAACGCCACTTCAGGTGACTCCTTATAAGCACCTTTTACAAGGCGGAGATTTGGAGAATATTGATTCAGATCTTCAATGTCCTTTTCAGTCCTGTATAGATAGGCCTGAATAACGGTTCCGATGTTCTCGTACTCGGATTTAAGCTGTTTGAAGATATCGAGTGTCTTCTGGCAGCGTTCATAGTCTTCCATGTCGATGGTTACGAAAACGTTATTCTCTGTTGCGGCATCCATGATTCGGCGCATATTGTTCATGATCACCTTATCTGAGATATCAAATCCCATTGAGGTCATCTTGACACTTACCTGTGCATTCAGTTTTTCACGGCCGATTGCCTTGATTGCTTCAATTGTATTGTCTGCTCTCTCATTCGCTTCCTTTTCATTGTCAACGAACTCACCTAAGTAATCGACTGTCACAGCCAAATTTTTCTGATTCAGACCCTTGATGACCTCAACAGCCTGATCCACTTTCTCTCCAGAAACGAAGCGTTTCGCCCCTAAGCGCAGACCGTATTTCTTGGCCATTTGGGTAAAAAATTTATTTTTCGATAAAAATAGAAAGAAGTCCCTCATTAATTGTTCCATAGCTTTTCCTCCCCTGTGATGAAAACGATTACAATACCCCTTAAAAAAAGTTGCTTCATCTTATATATATTTTGCAAAATCATTTTATCACTTTTTCAGGTCTTTGAATATTACTTTTGTACGAAAATGTTCTTTTTTGATAAATCATCTCCTGCATACTTTATTTTCGCACGGGAAGGATAATATTCGATGAAATAAACATTATACAGGAGGTAAAAATATGCAGCAGCAAAACATGAATTTTCAAAGCCAGCAGCAAGGAATTATGCAAACTCCCCCTTCAGTTGTTTCGACAAAGGATTCTTTGTATTTGACCGATATGCTTTCCTGGAACTTACTCGCGATGAAAAAGGCTCATTTCTTCGCTGGACAATGCCAGGACCCTGAATTGAAGGCTGAAATTGAAAAATGCGGCCAAATGCACCAGAGACATTATGAAAAAATCCTGACGCACCTGAACAGCCCGCAGAACCAAGCTTATACTGGAATGCAATAAGAATAGCGCAAGCGCCTTGCAATAGTGCTATTTCAGGGCTGTAACTGACTAATAATAGGAGGAATAGCAGATGAATCAGAACCAGAACCAGCAAAAAATCCAAAATCCAGAAACAAAGATCCAAAAGACACCGCAAATGAATGACCGTGATTTCATCAACGATATTTTGACGACAGAAAAATATATGACAGATGCATATACTCAGGCTCTTCATGAAGCCAGCCATGATCAACTTTATCAGGATGTACTGGCGATCTATACTGAAACTGCCAATGCCCAGCGCAGCATATACAACCTGATGTTCAAGAAAGGCTGGTACGCAATCGAGGCTGCCGACTCACAAAAACTGCAACAATCTCATCAGCAATTCCAGGGTTACTCTGCACAGTTCCCATATGGCAGCCAGCTGCAATAAGAAAAGCGCAAGCGTCGGGGATGAAAACTGGCTAGGCGCTGGAGCTGGACAATTCTCGAAGTGAAAATTACACTCTCGTAAAAAATAACCATCCCGCTATCGGGATGGTTATTGCTTATTTCTGGCGGTTCTTTTCGTTTAGTTCTTTAACTTCGGAGATCACGTTTTTAATTTGTTCTTTCGCGTCAGGGTATTCAGCATTCCAATGCTTCGCAAGCGGAGGCATTGATTTGGCGATATGGCTGTATAGGATCCACGTTCTCACTTTATCAATATTTTCAGCGGAGGCTTCCCCCACTAGAAGTTCTGTATACTTTTCCATCAGTCCATCGATTTGTTCAGTAATATTTTTATTCATTTTATGCATGCATCCTTTCAACATTTTCTATACCCAAAATAACATCCTCAATACGATAAAGCGAGATTATTTCCTCGTGGATGTTGGCCTAACCAATAATTATTACAGCTTAGAATTAATTTTTTCATAAACATCCCAATTTCGGAAAGAATAAGTTTAAATCCAGATTGGCGGAGATTTTTATGAAACAGTTATTTAAGAAAAAAATGATGAAAGAACTTGAGAAAGAAGCTGCCAAACAAGATACTCAGGGCAATACTGGTCAAGAACAAGACAATTACCTGAATGATCACGGATGGGAAATTCTTTTCAAAAAATCTCACGACTTTAAGAAGACCTTTTACGTGAACCAAAAAACAGGAAAAAAGTTTTGTTTTTCATTTATAACTACTTTAATAGATGAAAGCATTTTGCAAAACAACGCCCTTCCCTACCTTCTTGAGAGAGACTTTAAATATATTGAAGATGTTAAAAAGCTAATACCAATTGCGGATGTCCAAATTTCCGAGAGAAACGAGGATATCGAGAAAAAGCTTTTTAACGGGTATGTCCTCCTTACGTTGGAAGGTGAAGAAAAGTGTTTTGCTTTCATCGCCGCACAAAAAGAAATAGTCAGAAATGTTGCCCAGCCAGAGGTTGAGTTCAGCGTAATTGGACCAAAAGAATCCTTTGTGGAGTCGATGGATCAAAACCTTAATCTTATCCGCAAGAGAGTTCCAGTAAAAGAGCTGATTATTGAAAACTATACTGTTGGGACACTATCGCACAGCGGTGTAGCAATTCTCTATATTGATGGCATTACAAACACCGACAATGTTGATACCGTAAGACAAAGAATCAAAGAAATAGAATTTGATGAAATCACTGATAGCTCTTATATCGTCCAGTTGATTTCAGATAATGAAAACTCCCCGTTCCCACAGTTGCTGGATACGGAAAGGCCTGACCGAGTAGCTGCAATTCTTGCGGAAGGTAAAGTGGCGATACTTGTTGATGGCTCACCGCATGCATTGATTGGTCCAACAACACTGGTGGAGTTCTTTGGTTCATTCGAAGACTATTTTTTGAACTATTTACTGTCATCATTTTTCCGATTGGTCCGTTTGTTTGCGGTTGCCTTCTCGATTTTAATAACACCTATTTATGTAGCGGCCCTTTCCTATCATTACGAATTGATCCCAAAGGATCTTCTGAGCACGCTCATTACATCAAGGAGAGAAATTCCGCTCCCTCCTATTTTAGAAGCATTGTTCCTGGAGCTTACGATTGAGCTGCTGCGTGAGGCGGGTGCTCGCTTGCCTACAAAAGTCGGCCAGACGATCGGTATCGTGGGCGGGATTGTAATCGGAACGGCGTCAGTTGAAGCAGGCCTGACGAGTAACGTATTATTGATCATAGTCGCTTTGGCTGCGCTCGCATCCTTTACCACACCGGTATACCGTATGGGCAATACCATCAGGCTATTGCGTTTTCCTTTTCTATTCTTTGCGGAACTATGGGGATTGTTAGGAATTGTCATTTCCTTTTCTTTTCTGTTAACCCATTTAATTCGGCTTACATCACTTGGGCGTCCATTCCTGGAACCTTTATATCCGCCCCGGATTACAGATTTCAAGGATGCCATTATACGGCTTCCATTTAAAAAACAGTCTTTGCGGCCACAATATTTAAGGACAGAAAACCCTGTCCGTTTCAGTAAAGAAAAAGCGAAAGAAAAAAAGGATATTGATGAATGAGTATTGGAGGTGTCATGAAGCATGTCTCAGCAGCCGGTTCCTGAAAGATTGCAAATATCACCATTTCTTGTACTTTACTTAATTATGTCAATGCAAATTGGGATTGGTGTCTTAGGCTACCAGCGCATAATTGCTGAGGCTGCTGGTTATGATGCCTGGATTTCAGTTCTCGGAGCAGGTCTTAGTATTCATATTATCATATGGATGATTTATAAAATTTGCGGAACAGTTGATGGCGACATTGTAGCTGCAAATGCCTATGTATTCGGAAAAAAAATCGGCAATCTGGTCAGTTCCTTTTTCATTATCTATTTGCTGATTTTTGCTTTAGCAGTTTTGAGGACATTCATTGAAGTGATTCAAGTATGGATGTTTCCTGAATTAAGCATCTTCTGGTTCAGCTTAGTATTTTTGATTTTAGCTGTTTACATTGTTTTTGGTGGTTTTCGGACTGTAACCGGGATCGCCTTTTTCTGTATTGTACTTCCCAGCTACCTGTTGCTGACGTTCAGTTTCGCATTGAAATATGCTGATTTTAGAAACCTGCTTCCCATTTTTGATCATTCGGCAAAAGACCTTATCACCAGTGCTTACAAAATGTCCCTTACCTATATTGGGTTTGAAATTCCACTCTTTTTCTACCCATTTATAAAAGACGCCCCAAAGTCCCAAAAATGGGCTCACCTAGGCGTCTTCTTAACAACGATTATCTATACAATATTGGCAATTGTAACTTTCACCTATTTTTCAGAAGATCAGCTGGCTAAATCGATCTGGGCCACGCTCGAGATGTGGAAGATTGTAAGCATGCCATTTGTCGAAAGGTTTGAATATATTGGAATCGCCAACTGGAACTTAATTATTCTCCCAAATATCTGTATCGCTCTATGGGGTTCGAGCATGATTTTAAAAAGAGCTTTTAAGCTTCGACAAAAAAAAGGTGTTATTATCCTGGCTCTCTTTTGTTTAATAGCAATTAACTTTTTCGATACGCGGGCAAAAATAAACTTTTTGAATGACTGGACAGGAAAAATTGGTTTTGGAGTCACGTATCTATATATTCCTTTTTTGTTCATAGCCACTATGATTGTCAAGAAGGTGAAAAATAAATGATTGCTAAAAAATTCATTCTTTTCATCGTTGTTTCTTTGCTAATGGCCGGATGTGTGGAAAAAGAAATCATTGATGATGTTAATATTGAAATGGGCCTTGGATATGATCTTAAGGAAGACGATAAGATTGAAGGTACAGTCATGATTCCAGTTTTCAACCCTGACAAAAGAATTGGCAATTTCACCTTTTCGGCAACAGCCACCAGCGCCAGGGATTTACTTCAGGAAATCCAGCGTAAATCCGCCCAGCCGGTCGTAACCGGCTCTCTTGAGATTGCTCTCTTTGGAGAGGAAATGGCCAAAAAGGGAGTTATTGAGTTAATTGATTCATTCGAACGGGATGCTAGTATTGGTGCGAGAGTTTACCTTGCTGTCGGCGAAGGGAATGCCAAGGATATATTGTCGGGCACTTATGGAAACAGGGGGAACGCAATCCATTTATCTGATTTGATCAAGCAGAATACGGACAAGCGTAATTTGCCAAAAACAAACCTCCATTTATTTTTATTTGATCATTACCAAAAAGGGAAAGACCCTTACATGCCTATTTTAAAAAAATTAGAGGCAGAAATCATAGACATTGTCGGTGTTGCTCTTTTTAAAGGTGATAAGATGGTACATACTATCCCGGCTGATAAGATGTTTTTCTTTAAGCTGCTTACGGATAAATTCAGCCAAGGTAGTTTTAAAATAAAAGTAAGAGAAGAAGAAGAGCAAGCCGCAATCAGGGATCTTGATTCAAAAAACAAATTCAAACTAACAAAAAGAGACCCATACAGCATTACGGTTGAGATTAAAATTGAAGGTATCATCCGAGAATACACAGGGCAAATGCTGACTCCCGCAATGATCAAAAAGATTGAAAAAGAACTCGAAAACACGGTGAACGAAGAATGCTCCACATTGATTGCCGACTTTCAGGGGCATGGCGTAGACCCCATCGGTTTCGGCCATTTTATCAAGAGCAAAACAAGAGGCTTTGATTTTAAAAAATGGGAAGATGACTACAAAAATTTGACGGTACATGTAAAAACTGATGCAAAAATAACGGAGGTAGGCATCGTTGAATAAGAAAAGCGCATAAAGGAAGAGCAGGAATCCTGGGATCCCTGCTCTTTTATGTGTTTGTCGAAAACATATATTTCTTATAGTGGTACCGGATTGAGAAAATCAAGCTGACGGCAAGCATATTCCCCATCAGCGAGCTTCCTCCGTAGCTGATGAAGGGCAATGGAATACCTGTGATTGGCAGCAATCCTATGGTCATGCCAATGTTTTGGAACACGTGGAAGGTGATCATGCTTATGACCCCTACACAAATGTACGTGTAGAAATCGTTTTTCGTTTCCATGCCGATTTTAGTAATTTGGTAAATCAGGAGGAAAAATAAGCTGACTAATATGCTGGCGCCTACGAATCCAAATTCTTCTCCGATGATACTGAAAATAAAGTCAGTGTGGCTTTCAGGCAAGTATACTTCCCTTGTGCCGTAGCCCTTCCCTACCGTTTCACCGGACCCGATTGCAAGCAACGACCTCGTCAGCTGGAATCCGGTTGTGCTCTGGTAATTATAAGGGTCGATCCAGGAATAAATTCGCCCGAATTGGTATTCCTTCACTCCAAGATACTTTTCAAGAATCTCAGGTTTCCAGATGACAAAATAAAAAATAATCGAAATGAGCGTTGCACCTGTACCGAAAATCGGCACAAGCAGTTTCCAAGTTATGCCTGAGATGAAGATCATCCCTAGCATTATTGCAATATATACTAGCGATGTCCCAAGGTCGGGCTGCTGCATGACAAGCATCAGCGGAACCATGGTCACAATGCCTATTTTAAGTAAAAGCCAAAAGTCAGACTGGATCGTCTTCAAGCGATATTTTTGATGATGGTCGACGATGACCCTTGCTAGCGCGAGGATGATAAACACCTTCACTAACTCAGAAGGCTGCAGCGTCCCCATTGCCGGAACCTTATACCAGCTCTTCGCTCCATTGATGACAGGAGCAATGCTAGCAGGAGCTGCAATCAATCCTGCCAGCAGCACAAGCCCGAAGCCATACGCATACCAGCTCAGCTTCTGCAGCTGGTCAGAGTCGAGCGTGATCACAGCCGTAATGATACCTGCGCCAATAATATACCAGATGATTTGTTTGAACAAAAAGTTCTCAGAGCCGTACTGCCCCGTCGTCTGTGCGCTGTAAATGGCTACACAGCTTGATAAAAACAATAATAGCAGTATAGTGACCAGCCCGTAATCGAGCCGGGAATTACTTTTTTGGTTTGAAGTCATGTTTATTCCCCTTTAAATGGAGGCTTTTGTCAGATTAATTGCGGCTTGCTGCATGTAGAATACAGCTCATTTTCTATTTGGTTTAAAGTTCTTTTCGAACTGTTTCTGAATCCTTAATGAAGGACTGTACAATACTTCATTATATTTTTTTCGACAATAAATCACAACTTCTGAGCGTTAATTGGTTATTATTACATAGTCGCCAATTAAGGTATTCAGGCAATTTTACACAGGCAAATGGATTTATGCTTCCTTTTCAATCGTTCCCTGAAAATAAAGGCTCTGTACATCATTCTTCATCCATTCTAGATTATCAGGGGCCTGTGGAAGCTGGTAACCAATGAAGAGCGGCGTAGTTACGAATCTTGGCACGACCTTGCAAATTATTTTTCCTTTAAAGCTGTAAAAGAACAGATTGTAGCTGCTGCATTTAAACGGGAAGGAATTCATGATGTAATGGACAGCCGTCTGGATCAATGAAGCAAAGGGGGCAGAAGCCCTTCCATGACCCATCGTAATGTTAAATTCATAAAAGCCCACCTTAGGCTTGTCGGATAAATTGAGCTGGACCCCGTCTTCTTCATGGATGGACAATCCCTGGAAATCCGCTTCGGCAATTTTTTCATGGTAATCTAGGTCATACAGCCCGATGATCTGCATATGCGAATGAGCAATCGTGCCTCCGGAAAGTGGTCCATGATTTTTAAATAAAACAACTGACCGATACTCCCCTGACTCCTCCATCCGGATCCAATGGCCGATGGCAAAGTCTAGAAGTCTGTTAAGATGTGCAGTTGAAAACTGCGAAAACTCCTCCTCGCACACATCGGTTTCAACCAGCACTGTCTGATAAGCATTCTCCAAGACAGGATATTTATTCTTCAGCAAAAGGATCGGACCTTCCTCATCAATGATCCCGGTAAGTTCCTCACGTGCGCAAAAAGGACAGCTCTGATTTTTATTGCGGATATTCTCAGGCTTCTGCACACCGATCGACGTATTAAAAAATAAATGTGTTTGATTCATTTCCCCCACCTGCTTATCAGATTGTTTTCTAATATTGTATTAGAAATTACGTCAAATATCATTTTAAAGGACTGTTTTCGTTCTTCGGAAACATCTGTAATAAGCATGCATACCCCCGGGACCTGCTTCATAGCTTTGTAGTGGACAAAGTCTTTCGAAGAAGCGGGGATTGATTATGCTATCTAAACTTGAAGCGTTTATACTGGGGCTGATTCAGGGGCTGACAGAGTTTTTGCCTATCAGCAGCACGGGGCACCTTTACCTTGGCCGGAACTTGTTTGGTCTTGAGGAAGCAGGCTTGCTGCTGGACACAATGCTCCATGTCGGTACGCTGCTTGCTGTATTTGTTTTTTATAAAAATGAATTCATCAAGATTTTGAAAAATCCTTTTGGGAAATTGACCTTCCTTCTTATCGTGGGTACACTGCCGGCTGTTGTAGTAGGGCTGCTGTTTGAGGATTATTTTGACGAGATATCAAAAACGGGAGTGACGATTGGCTGGGAATTCCTGATTACCGGCACATTCTTGTGGTTTGCGGACACGATCAAGAATGGCCGCAAAAAGATGGATGATATCAGCTATAAGGATGCGCTGATTATCGGGACCTTCCAGGCGGCGGCGATTTTTCCGGCAATTTCCCGTTCAGGCTTAACGATTGTCGCGGCCCTTTGGAGAAAGCTGGACCGCGAGACAGCTGCCTATTTTTCGTTCCTATTATCTACGCCAGCCATTTTGGGTGCGATCGTTCTCCAGTCAAAAGACCTTTTCAGCGGCGGAAGCGAAACCGTTTCGCTCCAGGCACTAATGATCGGCATCATTTCCTCAGCGATTTTCGGTTATTTCGCTGTAAAATGGATGATTGGTTACCTGAAAAGCAATTCTTTGAAGCCATTTGCGATTTATGTGTGGTTGATGGGGATCGTTGTCCTGTATTTTCAGTACACTGGACAGTTCTGAATCGCGTTTATAGTGAAAAGATGAATTTGATAGCGTTAATAAAATTTTTATAGCGAAATTTTACTTTTTATAGCGAAATTTTACTTTTTATAGCGAAAATCCCATTTTTATAGCGAAAAATTATTTTTTATAGCGAAAATGAAGATTTTATAGCGAACTGGAAATTCGACCGTGTTTTTTCCAGTTTCTTAACCAAAAAATGCACACCAACTAAGGTGTGCATTTTTTCATGAATATTAGCAGCCGCCGTCTCCGCCCATGAGGACTAAGCCTTCACGGTACTCGTCGTATTCAAGCGCCATGCCTTCAGTATAGTCGACGATATTGGATTCAATCGCAACCTGGATTTCATTGATTACCGTTACATGATCATCTTCTTCCGGCTCCTCCAGAGCCAGACCAATCTGCGGGCCTCCTCAGCCAAAGCCGCCGAAGTAGACACGAATACCATTTGCGTTGCGCTCTGCGAGGATTTCTTTAAGAATGTCGCGCGCTTTATCTGAAATTTGCATTCTCTCGTTTCCTTTCTGAATTAAATCTGTCTATTGCTTAGTTTACCATGGTATGAAAAAGAAATACACAATACTGCCCGGAGTATTTTGTGAAGGTTTAATTTGGAAATGAATTTCCGTAATTAAGAAAATCCTTCCTTTTCCCGTACGAATTGTGAACGAATCCTGATAAAAATATGATAAAACTAAACAAAACTAAACAAAACCACACAAACATTATATCTTTCTACCAAATATTCTAATATATTTAATTTATGAAGAAAAGGAGGGAATCTTTTTGCAAATATATACGCCGGATGAAATCGCCTCCATGCTGAAGATTTCAAAACATACAGTCTATGAAATGATCAAGCGCGGCGACCTTGCTGCTTTTAAAGTTGGCAATAAAATGCGGATTGAAGAAAGCGAGTTTGAAAGATACAAAACGAGTATGTCAGCATCGCCAGCAAAAGCGCAGGATGGTTCACAGACTAACACACTAAATACCTTGCAGCTTGCGGGAAGCCATGACTTTCTTGTCGAGCAGCTTGTTAAGTACATAGCTTCAGAGGGAACCGGGTTTTCGATCACTCCTTCCTACATCGGAAGCCTGGAAGGGTTGATGATGCTTTATCGCGGCAGCGCAGACATTGCCGCCGTTCACTTGCTCGACCCTGCATCTCAGCAGTACAATCTTCCCTTCATCCGCCAGCTGTTTGTCCATGAGCCAATCACGGTCATGAGGCTCGCTTCAAGGGAGCAGGGCTTGATTGTAGCCAAAGGGAATCCAAAAAGGATTACAGGAGTCAAAGACTTTATCAGGAATGATGTGACGATAGTCAATCGCCAAAAGGGTGCGGGGACCCGATTCTTGCTCGATTCCTTTCTTGCGAATGAAAACCTGGAACCCTCAACTGTAAAAGGCTATGAAAAAGAAGAATGGAATCATTTGGGTGCAGCAGCACATATCAGCCGGGGAACTGCCGATGCTGCTTTCGGGATCAGGTGCGCGGCAAGCCAGCTCGGCCTGGATTTCATTCCGCTCACTAAAGAGCAATTTGACCTTGTTTTCCGCTGGACACCGGAAAACAAAGCAGCATTGGAGCACTTGATCGACTTGATCCAGCTTACTAATTTTAAGGAAAGCATTGCAGACCTTGAGGGCTATGATGCTGAAGATTTCGGAAAAATCATTTATGGACACCAATTATCGGAGGTATAAAACATGAAGCTTAAGCATTTGATCTCCCTCTTGCTTGTACTTATGTTCGTCTTTGTAACAGGGTGTTCTGATTCATCTACATCGGAAGCAGAAAAACAGCCTGCCCCTAAAGCGGAAAGACCCGACTTGATTCTTGCTACAACTACGAGCACACAGGACAGCGGCCTGCTTGATGTCTTGCGTCCTGAATTTGAAAAGAAGCACAATTATAATCTGAAAATCATTGCCGTTGGAACAGGCCAGGCGCTTGAAATGGGAACCCGCGGCGAAGCGGATGTCCTGCTGGTGCACGCCCCTGCGGCTGAAGAAGAACTTGTTAAAAGCGGAGATGCCATCAACCGCCAGAAGGTCATGTACAATGACTTCATCCTTGTCGGTCCAGCTGAAGACCTGGCAAAAGTGAAAGGCTTATCCGTACCAGAGGCATTGAAGAAAATCACGGAATCAAAAGCTTCCTTCGTATCACGCGGTGATGATTCCGGTACACATAAAAAAGAGCTTGAGCTTTGGAAGAGATCTTCTCTGGACCCAAAAACTCTTGGCGATGCTTATATCGAAGCAGGACAAGGAATGGGCGCGACACTTCAGATTGCTTCAGAGAAAAAAGGCTATACGTTGACAGACCGCGCTACTTTCCTTGCGCAGAAGAAGAACATGCCTGACACTGAAATCGCAGTTGAAGGAGACGAAAGCCTGCTGAATATTTATCACGTAATGCAGGTTAACAACGAAAAACATGAAAAAGTGAATGCAGAAGGTGCGAAAGCATTTGTTGAATTCATGATTTCAGAAGATACAATGAAGATGGTCAAAGAATTCGGCGTGGATGAGTACGGCGAGCCTCTCTTCTTCCTTTTTGAGTAAGGCCCTATTTGTAAGCGTTGTTGCTTTTACAATCTCTTTAAAAGCTGCTCGGCAAAGGAGCAGCTCGAAAAAAGGTCGCTTCAATCTTTGCTTCGCTAGGTTATAATTTTACTAAGTAAAAAATTAGAAAGAAAGTCTGATTGCCATGGAACTTTTACTAGAAGGATTTAAAAAAGCGATAGAGATGATTTTGTCGGGTGACCGGGAGATTCTGGAAATCACCTTGCTGACTCTGCGGGTATCGATCACAGCAGTCTTGATCAGCACATTTATTGGTGTCCCTGCTGGAATGCTGCTCGGGCTCTCCAAGTTTCCCGGAAGGAAATTCATTCTTGCACTAATCAATATTGGCATGGGTCTCCCTCCTGTTGTCGCCGGGCTTTGGATCACTCTTTTCCTCTGGCGGTCAGGCCCGCTTGGCGAATTTTCCTGGCTCTATACCCCAACAGCCATTATCATGGCACAGGTTCTAGTATCGCTGCCGATCGTCACTGCTTTGACAAGCACGGCTTTTCAGCAGATCAATCCTAAAATGATATTGCAGGTGAAGGCGTTAGGGGCGACGAAGTTCCAGTTATACTGGATTCTAATGAAAGAGGTCAAGCTTGCTCTCCTTGCGGCTGTAATTGCCGGCTTCGGCAGGATCATCGCCGAGGTTGGTGCTGCCATGATGGTCGGCGGCAATATCAGCGGCGACACAAGAATCTTGACCACCTCGATTGTTATGGAGGTTTCGAAAGGCAATTTTGATGTGGCGCTTGCCCTATCGTTCATCCTGATGGCATTGGCGTTCGTCATCACTTTTAGCTTAACTTACTTACAGCAAAGGAAGCGGAGCATATGACCCCTCTGATCACTGTTAAAAATTTAGAAGTGAGGGCCGGAAAAAAAGTGCTTCTCTCGATTCCTCATTTTGAAATTCAAGAGGGTGAAGTGCTTGGCATCATGGGTCCGAATGGCGCTGGAAAAAGCACTTTAATAAAAGCACTGGCACTGTTGGAGCATCCTGCTCACGGTACTATTATTTTAAAAGATAAAGATATTACGAAAGAAATGACGCTGGAGATGAGGAGAAAGTTCGCTGTCGCGATGCAGCAGCCGCTTCTCCTTGATACATCAGTCTATCAAAATATCGCAGTCGGCTTGAAGCTGCGTAAGCTTCCCCGCCAGGAAATCAAAAGCAAGGTTTCTTATTGGCTCGAAAAATTCCAGATCAGCCATCTCGCAAAAAAGCATGCTTATCATCTATCAGGCGGAGAGGCCCAGCGCGTGAATCTAGCGAGGGCGATGGTGCTGGAACCCGAAATTCTTTTCCTTGATGAACCCTTCTCTGCCCTGGATTTTCCCACCAAGATACAATTATTGAAGGATATCAAATCGATCATCCAACAGACAAAAACGACGACTGTTTTTGTCAGCCACGATCTTATGGAGCTAAAATATCTAGCTGAAAACCTGGCGATTTTGATGGATGGCGAACTGAAACAAAGCGGTCCTGCAGAAGAAGTGCTGTCATCCCCAAACCCTTCCACTACCGCATTTATTAATGATTGGAAAACACTTTTAAATTAGTTTTTCACAGCATGGATGAAAAGCTCCATGCTGTTTTTTTTATGCTCAGAAAAAGGATATTTACATGTTTTGTCAAATGTTATTCTATAAAACCATTAGGCTCTTTTCGTAAATTTGTTGCTTTTCCACTCAAAAACAAAATTTTTATCCTATTCTTGGTTCAGAAACTGCTTGATAAGAGCTCGAAGCAAGATAGGTGCGCGTAAAAGCTTGTTTTGAAAAACAACAAAAAATTCGAAGATAGCCCACCAAAAAAAGGAGTCCTCTTAGATGGCAATTGATATGGATTTTACGACACATAAGCAAATGGCGATCGATTTGTTCAACCTTACTTGGGATTTGATTGAAAAGAAAGACCGGACAGAGAGTGAAGACGATACGATGGTCTACGCAGCGAACGCGTCGCGTTACCATTGGGGAGTAGTCGGCACGCCGTTGAATTTTGCCAGAGGAGAATGGCAGATTTCCAGAGTATATGCGATAGTGGGCAGAGCTGAACCAGCCTTGCATCACGCAAATAAATCAATACAATTATGCCTCGAACAGGACCTTGGCGCTTTCGACCTCGGATTCGCCTATGAAGCGATGGCGCGGGCTTACGCAGTGGCAGGCGATGCCGCCGAACAGGACCGATATCTGGAATTGGCGTTACAGACAGCTGAAAAAGTGGATAATGAAGAAAATAAAAACTGGCTTTTGAAGAATATTAAGGCTGCCAGCACTGGTGTGATCCCAGTCTAAACTCTTTTTTTTGCTGAACTACTACTGTACATAGGGGTGTGACGATGAAATATGCAGTAATAACCGGCGCTTCGAGGGGACTCGGGGCATCTGCCGCAAAACGATTGATTTCTGAAGGAATCCATGTCATTTCTGTTGCGAGAAATGAAAACAGTGATTTAAAACAAGCAGCTGACAAGGCTGGAAGCGGCTATATGCATTTCAGCTGCGACCTTGCATCAGCAGAGCAGGTCCAGAGTGTTTTCACCGAAATTGCTGAGGCCGTCTCCAAGGATGCAGAGCTTGTGTATGTCATCAATAATGCTGGGGTGATCGAGCCGATCGAGGTAGCTGGCGAAATTGATCCTGCTTTGGTTCAAAACAATGTGCAGGTCAATTTATCTGCACCAGTTATCATCAGCAATCTATTTTTACAAAAAGCGAGGGAAACCGGCTTAAAAGCAATCATCGCCAACGTGACTTCAGGTGCTGCTGAACGTCCGATCCACGGCTGGAGCATTTATTGCAGCACGAAGGCCGCTGTCAATATGTTCACAATGACTGCAGGCCTCGAACTTGCCGGTAATGGAAGCAGCAGCAAAATCATCGCCTTCAGCCCCGGAATCATGGATACCGACATGCAGGCAACGATTCGTTCTTCAAACGAGGAGGCCTTCGCCGAACTGGAGACCTTCAAGAAATATAAAGAAGGCGGCAGCCTCCGCAGTCCTGACACTGTGGCTGGAGCGCTTGTAAAATTAATTTTGGGCACCAATCTCGAAAACGGGAAGATTTATAAGGTTAATGATCTGTTATAAATGTAATAAGCGAAGGAGATCCTTCGCTTTTTTATATTTCATGTTTTGGAAAAAGGATCGTGAAGCTACTTCCGTTTTCAAGTTCACTTTCCACGCTTATTTTACCTTTATGGGCTTCTACGAGGGCTTTAACAATCGAAAGCCCGATGCCCACTCCGCCAGTTTTCCTGTCGCGGGACTTATCACCTCGGTAAAAGCGTTCAAATATATGGGGCAAATCCTGGCTGGATATGCCCATTCCTTTATCTTGAATCCGAAAACCGGCCATCTGCTCCTCTTCTACAGCTGAGATTGTAACCTCACCCTTTTCCGGAGTATATTTCAAAGCATTATTAACGATATTCGTAAGAATCTGGACCACTTTATCACGATCACCGAGGAACCAAAGGCTCTTCCCGGGGAGAATAACATTTAATCCAACCTCTTTTTGCCTGAACGCTGGAATGACTAACTCTTGCATTGCCTGTAAGAGTGCCCCTGCTTCTATTTCGGTCTTCTCAAGACGGATTTGCGGATTCTCTGCTGCCAGCAATTTTTCCAGTTCATTCACGAGGCGGACGAGCCTCATCAGTTCATTATGGCTTTGCTTCAGCCTTTCGGGCGTTGGCTGCCATATCCCATCCTGGAAGGCCTCGATCTGGCTGCGCAATGTCGCCAGGGGCGTTCGCAATTCATGTGCCAGGTCCCCGGTGAACTCTTTTCGCAGACGTTCTTCCTTTTCAAGTGACATCGCTAAATCATTGAAGGCAATGCCAAGCTGTTTCATTTCCAGCGATAAATTATCCAATGGCACCCGGACATTCTGTTTATGATGGGTCAGCTCTTCAACTGCTGCGGCCAGGCTCTTGAGTCCTGAAGTCAGCCTCTTCGAAAAAAGCATACTGAAAAACAGCGCGAGAATGATCGTCAATGCTACGGCAATCACAAGGTACTTCTGGATTTTTTGTAAAAATACATACTCGCTGTCTATAAAACCCTTAGGATAATAAACCTTCAACTTCCCAACTGCTTTACCCTCAATCTTGATCGTTTCTGTTGACGTCAGCCAATTATCTTCTTGATATGGATTGTTTTCAAATCCGATCCCCTCCAAAATGCCGAGCAGGGTGGTCGAGTCCATAAGCAGTATTTCATTTGGCGTATACAGCTTATAGTATAGGCTGTCAGTCATGGCCTGTTCATGCAGCAGCTGTGAGACCCGCTCGCCAGTAAAGGTTCCATGCTCTTTGTATTCCAATCTCAACGCATTGATCAGCTGTTCGATCCGCTCCGTGCGATTCTCGTTGATATAATGATTGAAACTCGCCTCGAACCCCCACTGCAGGCTGAAGCTGACGACAAGAATTCCTGTCAGCGACACCAGCAGGAAATAGAACAGGATTTTAGAACGCAGCGTTTTTAGCATCAGGAACTCCTCCAAATTTATAGCCCATTCCAAAAACAGTCAGGATATATTTTGGATCACGTGCATCGATTTCAATTTTTTTGCGGAGATTCTTGATATGCGTATCGATGCTTCGCTCATATCCCTCATAAGAAAATCCGTCCTCCTGGATTTTTTCAAGAAGGTCCAGCCTGCTGTATACCCGTCCAGGATACTTTGCCATGTTTGAAAGAAGCCGGTATTCAATCGGGGTAACACTTATGTTTGCTTTATGAAGTAGAATTTCTTTTTTTATATCATCGATGATCAGCTCTTGCTGGTTAAATGATATTTGATCACCAGCAGGCTTGGGTTTGTGTACCCGCCGTAAAATTGCCTGGATCCGCACTACAACTTCGCGCGGACTGAAAGGTTTCGTCACATAATCATCAGCACCGATGACGATTCCGTTAATTTTTTCATCTTCACCTGACTTAGCGGTGAGCATAAGGATGGGCACATCTGATTCCTTGCGGAGCAGCCTGCATATCTCCTCCCCGGAAATGTCCGGCAGCATCAGATCGAGAACAATCAAATCAGGTTGTATGGTGCCAGCCTTCCTTAGAGCGTCAAGTCCATTTTCCGATTTAAAAACCTGATAGCCTTCCTTAACTAAATAAGCCTCCAGGACCTCGCTGATCATCGTTTCATCGTCCACAAGCAAAATTGTCCGGCACATCCCCATACCCTCCTAAATAATCTTCATCTTCACAACTTCCACATAACTTCCCCATAAGTTCTACATACCTACTTATTATTATAAAGATAAGAAATCACCAAGGAGTTGGCGAAAAAGGAAAAATTAACGACATTCTCATCCTCGCGACTCGAACGCAATCCTTTTTGAATAACAGGGTTCGGAAAAACCCTAACCCGAAAATCGAAAACTCTAAGGATCTCGATTTTCATCCCGCTTAGCGACTCTGCGGAAAATCCCATTCCGTTAGATCTTCTGAGTGCTCTGGCTTTAAACGTTTTGCAAACTTCCCTTTTTATCAATAAATGGTTTTGAATTCAAAACCTCCCTAATTCAAAAGCTGGCCAAGTGCCAGCCTCTTTTTTTTGCAATAAACAAATCTATTTTGTTTTGAAAAACTATATTCTCCTCTGTTTCTCGATACTTTTTTAGTATGATTGTCTTAAGATTACCTGGGGAGTGGCGGATATGGATCGTATTTCATTAAAAATAGGAGCAGTTTTCTTTGTAACAATTTTATTAGTAGAAGGAATCTTATTTTATTACCTGCATTCTTCCATCATCCACTCACGGATCGACGAGGAGCTTGCCGCACTGCAAACCCGCGGCAACAACCACCGCGATATCCTTGAAAGCTCTTATCTCGATGAGACCATTCATCATATTTCATCAATGGAATCCCGGACAGATACTCATGTACTGATTACTGATCATAATGGAGAAATCGTTTCGTCATCGACTCCGGTGGACATTGCCATGAACGAAATCATTGCAGAGGCACCCGAGGACGTGAAGCGGGCCGGTTTGATTCTTGAGGATGATTGGAAAAAAAAGAAATACATTGCCTCTGTCAGCCCTCTTAATGGTGACGGTGCGGTTTATATGTTTAAAAATACCGAACGTGTCCAGGGACTGATTACTAAGCTGAACAAGCATTTCTGGCTGGCTGGAATACTGCTGATGACTTCCATGGCCATCATCACTCTTTTCCTTTCAAGATTCATCACAAAGCCTGTTATCAAGATGAATGAAGCGACTCTTAAAATCCGGAAGGGCGACTATTCCGTGACTCTGCCCCGGCTCGGGAAGGATGAATTAGGCGAACTGGGTGAGTCGATCCAGGTGCTTGCCAATGACCTGAACCATATCAAAAAGCAACGGAATGAATTTCTCGCGAGCATTTCCCATGAGCTAAGAACCCCTCTTACCTATATCAAAGGGTATGCTGACATTGCCGGGAAAGAAAATACGGCACCTGAGGACAGAAGCAAATATTTGCAGATCATTTTGGAGGAGGCTACGAAGCTATCCGCTTTGATCAAAGGATTATTTGACCTTGCCAAGATGGACGAAAATACTTTTACAATTAAAAAAGAGCCGCTTGAACTTTGCGGCTTTTTGCGAACGATCCATTCGAAAATCGAGCCGTCGTTCATTGAGAAAAAAATCAAGCTTAAATATATCTGTTCTGGGGAAGTATATATCGAGGCTGATCCTGTCCGCCTTGAACAGATCATCATCAACCTGCTGGATAATGCGAGAAAGTACTCAGAAGAAGGCACCACTTCAAAGATACAGGTCTTTAAAAAGGACGGAAAACTGCACATTTCTATTCAAGATGAAGGAAAAGGCATCCCGAAAGAGGACCAGCAGTGGATTTTTGACCGATTTTACCGAGTCGACAAGTCACGGTCCAAAGCATTAGGCGGTTCTGGCCTCGGACTCGCGATTGTAAAAGAGCTTGTCGAAGCCCATGGAGGAAAAGTCACGCTAACAAGCGAATTAAATAAAGGTTCAACTTTCGATATCATTCTTTAGAACACTTCTTCGCATCACTGGCATTCGCAGGTTATTATTTTTTTACATGGATTGTCCCGCAATTGGTTTTAAAACCCGGAAATATGGAATACATAATTAAAGGGGTGATGTCATTGAGACAAGTTGAGCGTTTGCAGGAAATAATTGATGCTGCGAAAAAAGAAAGCAATGGCAATAAAGTTTTGGTCAGCCAGCATGAAACCTCCCGCTCTGCCGTAACATTGGGCGACGAGGACACTGAATCCGGCACGAGGCTGCGCGTGAAGGTTGTGTTGAACGATTCCCTCTACTACTCTGAGGAATTCATGGATGACACGCTTTACGAAGAGGCCAGCAAGATGATTAAAGAGCTGAAAGATCTTGCACAGGTGGAATTGGTAAGCGAAGCTGAAATCCAGGACGCAGTGAAGGTGTAATAATATATTGATACTGATTGAGGCGGCTGACATTTCAGCTGCCTTTTTTGATGTTATTTCTGTTAATAGAAACCTCGTTATTTACCCTCTTATTCTGTAAAATCCAGTGAATATATGTCAGCCACAGTAAGATTTTTTACATAATTCAGCCCTTTCACTGGGAAAACTAACATGTACACACTAAAAGGAGGATTTCCAATGACGAAAAAGAACAATAAAGGCAGCAAGAATCAAAATTCGCCTAAACTGGGGAACCAAATGGCCGAGTTTTCCGGCGAGCTGACCAGCGGGGACAACAGCAAAGGCAATAAACGTAACAAAGACCAGAGCGATAAGACGGATCGGCATCACTAGGCCGGAATCAAACTGGCCCCTAATGAATTTCATCTGATCCCCTAAACGCATGAAAAAGCCGGCGATCGCCGGCTTTTAGTCCATATCCGTAAGAATGGCAGATTGGTTATTCAGGTTCGCAGGGTCGACTCCATTGCTTTCATTTTCATCGTAAAATGCTTCCTGGAGCTTCATGTTTGCTTCAGCTGTCTCGATTTGTTCTTCTTCGGAACCTGATTTGACTTGTTTGGAATTCGGATCTATATTTACAAACTTATCTTTTTTCATTACTAATCCCTCCTGTAAGTTAGTATCAGCATTAGGTTATTCTTTTACCCAAAAATCAGCCTATACTATCCTGCAAAAAATGGATTATCTAAGAACGGATGCTGCCATTCTCACATAGGTATGACGCTTTCCGCGGACGACTATTGAATAGGCAATGATATTTTCCGGTGAAGCAATGCCTGCTGCTCCTGCATCACCGATATGATACAGATCGGCTCCTGCCATTTTGCTGTTTAACGCGATTTGTTTTACCGTATCCTCATCTGCCCCCTCCTGGCTTGTGCCAGTCGTAAGGATAGCCAAAGCTCCTTTTTGGTGGACCAGATCCACTAGCTTAGAAGTCTTCTCTACAGTAAAGCCTGGCACGGTTCCAGGTGAAGGAATCAAAATGATATCCGCTCCCGCTTCTACGAAAGCATGTAAAGTTTCCTCTGTCATCATTGAGCTGCCTGTCTCTCCCGCTACCCCTGCGCCGTGCATTTTTCCGGCGATGATCAAGCCTTCTGGACCGAACGCTGCCCGGGCTTTCTCAATCGCTTTTGTAATTTCTGCATTTGTGACACCTGTTTTTGGATTCCCCGTTAGACAGACAAAGTCAAAACCCAGTTCCCTCGCCCTCTTGAGAGCTGCATCGCTAGCAATCCTTCCTTCTGGCAGCTGCTGGAGCGACTCGAGCTTGTCCGCCTGAAGATCGACCGGTTCAAGATTGAGGCCAATCGGGCGCCCGACGTGCTGTTTCAACTTGCGGACTACCTCTTCGGGTTCCGTCTCAACCAGACTTTCGATTGAAGGATTCATTACATCGAAAAAGTTCAATAGAATGAGATCCGCTCCAAACGCTGCGGCTATCTCTGCATTTGTAACCGCGGGATAAAGCGGCGAGAACGCTCCAATCACCTCGGACAAAATTGTTCTCCCTTCCGAAGCGATAATTGCTTTTTTCAAATCCTGCCCCGTCATTAGCTCGAAATCTGACGCTGTGCAATCCAATAGACGTTTCATAAATTAATCCCTCCATTCTATGTAATAAGAAAAGCGCAAGCGCTGGAACTGGGCAATTCTCAAATTGAATTTATATACTTTCCTATAAAAAAACTTGGCGGTAGAAACCGCCAAGTCGTCTGAGCTTAATGCTTATTTACGCTTCATTTCATTGGCTAGAAACTCAACATCGGTACCAACAATAACTTGAAGGTCTGTCTTATTAAGTTTAAGCACACCTTTTGCGCCGAGTCTCTTAAGCTCTGCTTCATTTACTTTATCCATATCAGCAACTTTTAACCGAAGGCGGGTAACACAGTTGTCGAGCTCCTTCAGGTTGTCTTTGCCTCCAAGGGCTGCAAGATACTGGTCACCAAGTTCAGCGTAATTTCCTTTTCCAGAGCCACTTTCAGTGAATTCACCCTCTACTTCGTCTTCACGGCCTGGTGTCTTCAGGTCAAGCTTGATGATCAGGAAGTAGAATATCAAGAAGTACAGGGCTGCATAAACCAAACCAACTCCCAATAGCAGCAATGGTTTTTGGGCAATTCCGTAGTTCAGGACATAGTCAATCGCACCGGCCGAGAACCCAAAACCATGGTGGATATCCAGCATATAAGTAATCGACATCGCTAGGCCAGTCAATACAGCGTGGATTCCATATAAGAATGGAGATAGGAACATGAACAAGAATTCGATTGGTTCTGTGATACCAGTTAGGAATGACGTGAAGGCCACACCGGCAAGGGCACCTGTAACTGCCTTTTTACGTTCTTTTTTAGCTGCGGCAATCATTGCGAAAGCTGCGGCTGGAAGGCCGAACATCATCACCGGGAAGAAACCATTCATGAAGATTCCGGCTTTCGGGTCACCAGCGAAGAAACGGTTCAGGTCACCTTTTACTACATCGCCAGCTGCATTTGTGAATTCACCAAATTCAAACCATACAAGTGTGTTCAGAACGTGGTGAAGACCCATCGGAATCAATAAACGGTTCAAGAATCCGAATACACCTACACCAAGTGCACCAGCACCAACGATCCATTCGCCGATATTGTTGATGCCAGCCTGGATTGGCGGCCATACATAACCGAAGACTCCGGCTAAAACGATCATCACCAATGAAGTAATGATCGGGACGAAGCGTTTGCCGCCGAAGAATCCTAGCCAGTCTGGCAGCTTAATATCATGATAGCGGTTGTAAAGCAAGCCAGCGATTACCCCTGATAAAATACCGCCTAGCACCGCCATGTTGATGCTTTCATTTACTGCACCTGCACCTTTTGTCAAAACGAAGTAACCGATCGCACCGGCGAGACCAGCAGCGCCGTTCCCATCCTTGGCAATTCCGACAGCCACTCCGATCGCGAACAATAGCGCAAGGTTTGCAAAAATCGCGTCACCTGCTGCAGAAATAAAAGGAATATTCAATAAGTCCGGTTGCCCGAGGCGCAGCAATAGCGCAGCTGCAGGTAAAACAGCGATTGGAAGCATCAACGCTTTACCGATTTTTTGTAAAAATCCTAGCACACTCAACACCTCTTTCGATAAGATTGTAAATGCTTACATTTTTCGAGTGCATTGTAGAAATTTGTAAACATTATACCTAGTTTAACACTTCGACTCCCTAAAGAACACCCTATAAAAAGACTATTTATAATATTTTGACTTCAGAAGATGGAGCGCTCCCTTCATGAGTGTCATCACCCAGAGAAATGGGACATGGGCTTATACCTATAGCTTATTCGATTCTTTATATAAAATTCCTTTGAGCCTCTTCAAAATGAATACAGTCACCGTAATATAAAAAACCTGCGGCAACCGCAGGTTCTGTCGTAGTTCTATTGGGCGCTTGCCTTTGCATTCCTTGAACACCGGTCCAAACGTGAAGATTTTACAATTCCCATCACCGCGCCGGCGATTTCAACCACCTCGCCATTGTTCATGACTGGCATAAGTGAAATGGCATACGTATTACCGCCAATCTCAATGTCGAAGACAATTTTTTCATTATTGTTCCAGACACATTCATAATATTTTTCAATTCTCGCAGCTTTTCCCGGCAGAAATTCTACGAGAGTTTTGCCATTCACTTCATTCGGCGTGAAGCCCAGGTCGTCCAGCAGCGCACCTCCAATGATCTGATGGATAAAATCATTCCCCTGTTTAGTCAGTTTAAAGATGATTCCATAGTGCGTCTGGATCATCTCCTCTGTCTGGCGCCAGATTTTTTCTTGCGGGTCCTTCAGGAAGCTGTCATCTGCAATCGTCGAGAAATAAAAACCTTTCATGATGAAAAAGTACCCAAGCGCTTTGAAAATATGCCCGGTGAAATTGTCGATGTCATAAACGCTTTGATATATGGTAAAAATGAGCCCGGACAAAAATAAAAATGTAAATGCCAGGGCGATGTATAGATGCTGCCCATTTTTGCCTTCATTATAAAAATAAAGCGAGATGACAATGGAGATAAAATGCAGGAAGCTTACACTGTACTCAAAGAGATTTTTTAAAATTGTCGTACCTTCCCCTTCAATTACGAGAAGCGGCAAGCTTTGTTCATACTTAAATACGATAAACGAAATAGACCCGATGACCACAGCGCATAAAACAAGGCATGCCCGCCTTGGATCCAGCTTCAGTTGCCTGTCTGGAATTATAAGGACAATCACCATCATCAAAGACTCAATGATGCGCGCGGAAATCCAGAACCATGTAGCTTTGGCAATTGAACTTTCGGTTATGAAAAATGGCATTCCCTTAAAAGACAGAGTATGCAATAAATCCAGCATCCCGACGATGAAAAATAAAAATGACAGCAAGAGAATTTTGCGCGACCTCGAAAAATTAAACGATTTCCACCCGTATGAAAAAATCGAAAATGAAACAGCTATGCTGAAAAACTCAAGAATCGTATGGATTGCGATATAGTTTTCTGGATTGAGATAAGTTGAAAGGTTTGAATGATAGAGATGAATCAGCATTAGCAGCAATACTGCCGATACAATGTACACAAGAAATCTTCTCTCAGACATGCTCTTCTCCATTTTGCTCACCTGCTTCTGAAAGATATGGTTACTTTAAATTATAAGCACGCAGCAGGGCTGCAGCGTAAGGTACATATATCAGTTTTGTGAAAATTGACAATTTGGCAGGAATACTAATTGGGGTTTTGCTATTTTTCTTTTATTCGGTAAAGTGGTAGTTAGCTAGATTAAAAGGACGTGTAGTAATGAAAATGAATGACTTTCTGCCCCGTTTTACCCTTCCTGTCATGAAAGGCATTTTATTGACATTGGCCTTGGCCCTTGCCGCTAGATTCATAGCAGGCCTGCCATTTTTTTCGATCATGGGCCAGCTCGTCATCGCCATCATGCTGGGTATGGTTTGGCGGGCAATTGCCGGAGTGAACAGCGGTCTGATGGAGGGAGCTTCATATTCCAGCAAAAAATTGCTGCGGCTCGGCATCATTCTGCTCGGGTTCAGGCTGAATCTATATGACATTTACAATGCAGGGTCGACCGTATTCTTGATTGCCTTCGCTAATTTGACATTTGCCTTATTGGTTGTGTATGGACTAAGCAGGGTTTTCAAAGTGGAGAAAAGGCTTGGCATCCTGACAGCTTGCGGGACAGCGATTTGCGGTGCAGCCGCAGTCGTCGCGATCGCACCGGTAATCAAGGCAGATGAAAAAGAAACAGCAGTCGGCGCTGCCAACGTAGCTGTGCTCGGCACGATTTTCACAATCGTTTATACGCTGATATTCTCTTATCTTGGGTTGAATGCGCTCGAATATGGCGTTTTATCGGGCGGCACTTTACATGAAATCGCCCATGTGGTCGCTGCTGCCGATCCGGCCGGGCAGGCTGCCCTGGACTTGGCCATCATCGTAAAATTGACCAGGGTCGCTTTACTTGTTCCGGTAGCCATTCTGATTGGCTTTTACCTTAAGCGGAAAGAAACTGGATCCGCCGGGGAAAAACTGACTTTTTCCACGCTCCCTATCCCGTGGTTCATCCTCGGCTTCCTTGCGGTCAGCGCATTCAATACGACCGGGATTGTAAGCGGATCAGCTGCAACCACAATTGTCAGTCTCGCCTACTTGCTGATCGGCATGGCCATGGCCGGACTCGGGATGAGTGTCGATTTTAAATCATTCAGGCAAATGGGCGGCAAGGCGCTGTCAGCAGGGCTGGCGGGATCTGTGCTCCTTGCAATATTTGGCTATATGTTGGTTATTGTTCTTTTATAAAAGCTCTTTTTGTATCTTAAACTGTGCGAAAACAGTAAAAGCAACCAGAGTCGGCTGCTTTTACTGTTTTAATGCTGCTTATAGAACATACCATTGACGATCTCCACAAGATCATTCGGAAGACGCTCTTCCCGTTCGATTTTATATAAATACTGAACAAATTCGCAAAGCTTCTTCGTTTGGATGAAGTCCATTTTATCCGTATGCTCTTTAAGCAAATCAAGCAATAGAATAAAGTCCTCGTCCGTATAAGTATCATTTTCGATTTTATTCCGGACCGACATGAATTGCTGCTGCTCCGCCAAATCATGCAAGATCAATTCATCATTCATTTCACATGCTCCTCGCTAACAAACTGTCACTCTATTAAATTGACTCAATTATAACGTTTTAAACTAGAAATGAATAAATATATCCACATGGTACTGAATTAGTAAAAATGGTTCTGAATTGGAAAAAGTAGTGATTACGGCTTAAATCGTAGTGATTATTGTCAAAAACGTAGTGATTATTGTTTAAATCGTAGTGATTATTGTTTAAATCGTAGTGATTATTGTAAAAATCGTAGTGATTAGACGAAAGACAGAGTGATTACAGCGAAAGACGGTGTGATTGTAGTAGGTTTCGTTGTGAAAAATGGTTATTCCGTTGATTTTTAAACTGGTATACTCCAAATACAAAAAAATAAAGCGGCACATGGCCGCTTTACCTCTATTAGTCTATGAAAATCTTTCCTGGGTTCAGGATTCCGTTCGGATCGAGTGTTTTCTTGATGCTTTTCATGACATCGTAGGCTGCACCATGCTCCAGGCGCTGATATTTCGCTTTCCCGAGGCCCACTCCATGCTCGCCGGTACAGGTTCCGCCTCTTTTAAGGGCATAGTGGACGATTTCTTCATTAATACATTCGCCATCTTTTACTTCATCTGGGTTTTGCATATCCATCAGCAGCAAGACGTGATAGTTGCCGTCACCGACATGTCCTACAATCGAGCCCTCAATGGATGATGCATCAATTAATTCACGGGTGTGCAGAATGGCGCCGGTCAATTCAGAAACGGGCACGCTGACATCTGTCAGCATAATGCTTTTCTTGCCGGCGGTGTGTTTATAGGCATACAAAAGATTATGCCTTGCCTCCCAAAGCTGGTTGCGCGCTTTGGAATCAGCTTCAAATTGAAAGTTGGTACAGCCATGGTCCCCGACAATTTCACTGGCAAACTCAATATCCTGGGCAAGGCCCGCTTCATTTCCGTGGAATTCCATGAAAAGCGTCGTGCTTTCTTCGTACTGTGTTTCCATATATTCATTCACTTTTTTAACCGATTCAGCATCAACAAACTCAATCCGCGCTACGGGAATACCGCCTGCTAAAATTGCAACCACCGCATCGACTGCATTTTTTACAGTAGGAAAAACAGCTCTTGCAGCGGTAATCGCTTCAGGAATGCCGTACACCTTCAAGGTGAGTTCGGTAATGACGCCAAGCGTCCCTTCCGATCCGACAAACATGCCGTTCAGGTGGATGCCTGATGAAGACTTGGCAGCCAGGCTTCCTGTATGGATGATGTCACCGCCAGCGAGGACGACTTCGAGATCTCTTACCTGATCACGCATGATGCCGTACCTGACAGAGGTCGTGCCGCTCGCATTCGTGGCGGCCATCCCGCCAAGAGTCGCATCGGCTCCAGGGTCGACGGTAAAAAACAAACCATATTTCTTCAGTTCCTTGTTCAGCACCGACCTTGTGACGCCTGGCTGGACCTTTACAAGAAAATCACTTTCCTTCACTTCCAAAATCGCATTCATCTGTGAAAGGTCCATGGAAATTCCGCCATTTACAGGAATGACATGGCCTTCAAGGCTCGTTCCCAATCCGAATGGAATGACAGGAATCTTCCGTTCATTCGCAAATTCAAGCACCTTGCTGACATCCTCTTTATTCTGCGGAAACACAACGGCGTCAGGCAGCTTTGGTTCATGATAGGATTCATCCCTGCCGTGAAGCTCAAGTATCGTTTCATTTACTGTAACAAGGTCGTCGCCAATGATGTTCATTAACTCCTTAATATAGTCTGCCAATTCCCTCTCCCCTTTTTTATGGAATGATCGATGGTCAGCAACGCGTAACACGTTGTCAGTTTTGTATATTGTAAGTGGATCCCATTTGTTCAGGAACCAAGGTACTTCGCATAATAGGATTTCGCCTTCACGGTATCATTCGTGCCGTGGACCAAAACCCTTCCGTCATGGAAGATTACCATCGTAATTTCTTCGTCAGGCATGAAGCGCAGCAAAAATGGATTGCCCTTCACCTGGCCGTTATTTTTCAATCGGCCGGCGAGTTTCTCCAAATCCGTTTTTGATTTTTGACGCGGGTTGATTTGGATTGTATTCCTGCCGCATAATGATGCATAGTTTATTTGCTGGTCTGATGACCTGTCCAAAAACTCGTAATGGTGCTGGACACAGGCTGGGCATTCAGGATTGCGGCCCTGGCTTACATCCATTTGCAAAAATGAATTGTACCAAATATCCATTTGTTCAAGATTCGGATTCGACTCTGCTCCAACAAGAAGCTTGAGTGCTTCGACAGCCTCGAAGGACCCGATAATATCCGTAATCGGAGAAAGGACGCCTATGCTGTCGCACGTATCTCCCAAGCCTGCTGGCACTGACGGGAACAGACAGCGATAGCACGGGGTCTCACCTGGCTTGATCACAGCGAACATTCCCCTCGAGCTGACCGCACCGCCATAAACCCACGGAATGCCGTGTTTGACTGCGACATCATTGATTAAATAGCGGGCCATGAAATTATCTGTTCCGTCGACGATTACGTCAAACCCTGATAGTAAATCTTCCGCATTATCCAGAGTCAGATCGGCAATGATCGGTTCTACTTTTACCCCGGAATTGATTTTCTTCAGTTTTTTTTCTGCAGCAATCACCTTTGGCAGACCTTCACGAGCATCGTCTTCATCATAAAGAGTCTGGCGCTGCAGATTGGACAATTCTACCAAGTCCCTGTCAATGATCCGAACATGTCCCACGCCTGAACGGACCAAATGGTTTGATATTACCGTACCGAGTGCTCCCATTCCGACAATAACCGCAGAACTTTTTAAAAGTTTCTCCTGACCTTCACTGCCAATCTGCTGAAATAATATTTGCCGCGAATAACGCTCCATTTCTGTCATGAAAATCCCCTCGCTTCTAAATCGATTATATCTATAAATAAAGCTTTTTTTTATAAAATATTTTCACTATACTTAATATTAAGAGGAATTCTATACCCTCTTGGCTAATTATATATTAATAATAAAGTTTGAAAGAGGTGGATTAGTTAAGATGAATCTTGGGGGATTTAAAAACAAGGAAGTTTTAGTTGATTTGACGAATGGTTCGGTTGATTACCGCGGCATCAACGAAGATGATGTAAGAAAGTATGTCGGCGGACGCGGTCTTGGTGTTAAATACGTTTTGGATAACGGACCAGAGGTTGAGCCTCTATCTGAAGAAAACATCCTATGTATCATGACAGGGCCTGTTACAGGATCACGTTCTTCTATGAGCGGACGTCTTGCAGTCGTAACAAAGTCTCCATTGACTGGGACGGTTACTGACTCTCACATGGGCGGCTGGACTGCTGCTCGTTTAAAATGGGCTGGCATCGACAATGTCATTTTCAAAGGTAAGAGCGACAAGCCTGTTTACCTTTACATCGAAAATGGCCAAGCCGAGCTTCGTGATGCTTCTGCTTTATGGGGATTGAGCACACGCGCGACTGTCCTGGCATTGAAAGATGCTCATGGCGAAGATAACCTTAGCGTTATGACAATCGGCCAGGCAGGCGAAAACGGCGTACGTTTTGCTGGTTTCATGAACGAGCATGACCGTGCTGCTGGACGCGGGGGTACTGGTGCGGTCGCTGGCTACAAAAAGCTGAAGGCAATCGTCATCAAAGCTGCGCAAAAGGGCAATATGCCTGAACCTGCACAGAAGGATGAGTACACTCAAGCTAACAAAAAGGCCGTTAAAGCCATTCTTGAAGGCGGTTTGACTGCTCCTAACAAAGGCGGATTATCCGTATACGGAACAAACGTCCTTACTAACTTGATCAATGAAGTGGGAGCGCTTCCAACGAGGAACTCTCAATTAACACACTGGGATGAGGCTGAAAAGCACTCCGGCGAGTATGTAAACGAGCATTTGCTTGTTGCGAACAATACATGCCACGCTTGCCCGGTTGGCTGTAAGATTGAAGTTGAAGTTAAAGAAGGAAAATATAAGACTCGCGTTGAGAGCTTTGAGTTTGAATCAGCATGGGCACTTGGTGCGAACAGCGGATTGAGCGACTCTGAAGCAATCGCATACTTAATCGATATCTGTAACGAGTACGGTATGGATACAATCGAGCTTGGACACGCAATCTCCGTCACAATGGAAGCCTATGAAAAAGGCATCGTTGACGAGAAGCTTGACTGGGGCGACGCTGACGGCATGATCGAAATCGCTCGCAAAATCGCGTTCCGTGAAGGCTTCGGCGGCATCCTTGCTGAAGGTCCTGCACGCGCAACTGCTGCATGGGGCGTTCCTGAACTTTCAATGTCAGTTAAAGGCCAGTCCATCCCGGCTTATGACCCACGCGGAATCCAGGGGATCGGCCTTGGCTATGCGACAAGTAACCGTGGTGCCTGCCACCTACGCGGCTACACAATCGCATCTGAGATCGCTGGAATTCCTGAACCAACTGACCGTACAGTAGCAGAGGGCAAAGCTGAGCTTCTGAATGTATTCCAGAACCTGCTTTCTTTCTCTGACTCTATGAATATCTGTAAGTTCTCTTCTTTCTCTGAGAATGCAGAGCACTATGCTGAGCAATACAGCACAATGACTGGCATTCCGATGACGGCTGAGGATGTCATGCTTGCAGGTGAAAGAATCTACAACCTTGAGCGCTACTACAACAACCTAGCTGGCTTCAACAAGCGTGAGGATGATTTCCTCCCTAAACGCTTCACTGAAGAAGCAGCATCTGGAAACAGCGCTGGCATGGTAAGCCGCATGGATATCATGCTTGAAGACTACTATAATGTCCGAGGCTGGAAAGACGGCGTTGTTACAGAAGAAAAACTTCGCGAACTAGGCATCATTGGCGAAGCAACAACTCCAGCTACTGAAGAAGTTTAATATTTTCGCAGGAGACCAGGCTGATTTCAGCCTGGTTTTTCATGTGGAAAAATCGACTTGGTCGATATAATCGGAAATGTGGTCGATATATTTAAAAATCCGCTGATATAATTCAAAATGTGGTCGATAAATCTTAAAATGTGGTCGATAAATTTTAAAATTCGCCAATAAAATCAAAATGTGGTCGATATCTTCGAAAGTGGTCTCCTTTGAGGTGTAAATCTGCATTCCTATTAGAGTGATAAGCACTCAATAAGCGATACCCAGCAGCAGCATCCTCGGTTTTCACCTGAAAATAATCGGTCTTCAGCAAAAAATAAAGGTCCCGGCAATCAGCTGCCGAAACCTCCGCTACCCGCCGACCCGGGTTGTTTTATAACGGTAATTCTTAATCAGCTGCTCGAGATCTTCCAGGCTTTCCGCGGCAAACCGTATATGTACGGCATTAACGATGAACGTTTTCGTAAAAGCCAGTTCATCCTCGCTTAAAATTTCTGCTCTCCAGCTGTCTGCTTCATACACAAACGGGAAGGAGTCGGAAACGAGCCTGCCGCCCAGTTCTTCAAAATACATGCCAAGATGTTCCCTGTTGATCCCGCGAAATTCCAGTATACTATCAACCATATCAGCCACCGGCAACCGGAGGGAACAGCGCAAACTGGTCGCTTTCTTTTACAAAAGTTTCAAGGTCTTGATCATGGACGATGTTCCGGCCATTTATATAAACATGGACAAACGGCTTTAGCTGCTTTTCTTCTGTAAAAATCTCCTCGTCCAAGTCCGGGAACATTTCGATCATTTTGTCGAGCACATCGACTACCCGATCACCATCAGGCTTGACTTCGACCGTCACGCCTCCGCAAATTTGCCTGAGGTTGGCAAACACCTTAACTTGCATCCATACCGCCCCTTTCTTCTTAACTTAATAATAAAATGAAAATTGAAAAATGTCATTAGCTCTTTCTATCATAATCACTTTGAAAATGTGCACCAGCTGGACTACATCACGAAGTCATTATTCCAGCAAACTGCTTTATGATGGATCGATTTTCGGCATCGGCTAGAACAGCCAAATAAAAGTCTCTTTGATACGGTTCAAAACTATCAATGATCTGGACGCGGCCTGCCTTAGCTGCCGGCAATGCGGCTAGTTTTGAAATAAAGCTAATACCAAGTCCTGCCTCAACTGCAGCAATCACTGATTCAGTGCTTCCGATTGAAACAGCTGTTTTCAAATCTTCAACCGAAAATCCTTTTTCAGTGAGATAGTCCTCCATCATCTTTCTAGTCCCAGATCCCTCTTCCCTCAGCACAAATTCAAACTGTTGCACCTGGGCAAAATCCGGTCGTGGCGCATGGAGCAATGGGTGGCCGTTTGGCGCAATCAAAACGAGAGAGTCCGAGGCGATTGGCTTGCATTTGATTTGCTTCGATTCGATTTCCATTCCAATGATGCCTACATCCACCTGGTGGTTCTGCAGTTTATTCAGCACTTTCTTTGAATCACCTATTTCAATCCTGACTTCTACCTTCGGATAGAGGCTGCGGAATTTCTTGACCCACCCTGGAAGCAGATAGGTCCCGGGAATCGTGCTGGCTCCGATTGTCAAAGTACCAGTCAAGGTGCCCTGGAATTCCCCAAGTTCGTCTTCGAGTATTCTCCATCGGTTTGCTATGTCCTTCGCAGCCGTATACACAAGCATGCCCGCGGGTGTGGGACGGATTCCTGACACGCCTCTGTCAAGCAGCTCGAATCCGAGGTCTTCTTCAAGGCTCTTGATCTTGAGGCTGACTGTTGGCTGAGAACTTTTCAGCGCAGCTGCTGCTTCAGAGAAACTATTTTTTTCAACAACCATTATGAACGCTTCGAGCTTCTTAAGATTCATAGTAATGACTCCATCTTAGTTCCGACTTATCTATTTCAATTTTAATACGGAATATCCTTTTTGGGGAAAGATATTTAATAAAGTAAAAATTAACAGGTTAATTAGTATTGACATATTATTATCTGAATATTAATATAGTTCTTGTAAATGATTTCAGAATAATAAAATCGATGAAGAGAACACGTCTTTTATAAAACTGATCCACAGAGAGCCGGTGCTATGCTGCAAGCCGGTGTTCAGGTTGTAGAAGAACATCATCTCCGAGATGCAAAGCTGAATCCAGTAAGCTTTTGCCGGCTTGTCCGCCGTTAAATGGAACACGTATGATGGTACGTTGATGAGAGCCGCATGTTTTTGCGGAATCAGGGTGGTAACGCGAGCATAACTCGTCCCTACTTATAGGGACGAGTTTTTTTATTTTTCAAGCCATAACATTCCGTTCCGAATTTCCTATACTCTCAGTGCCAAAACATTATATTAGGAGGAGAAAAGGATGGGAAGCTTAAGAGGAAAAGAAACACTGACAATCGGTCTAATGTTATTTGCATTATTTTTTGGGGCAGGAAATTTAATTTTCCCTCCTTTTTTAGGACAAGAAGCTGGAGCTAATTTTTGGCCGGCAATGCTTGGTTTCGTAGTGACAGGTGTAGGGCTGCCTCTGTTGACCGTGGTTGTCATTTCGATGGCTAAGGATGGCATCCAGGAAATCGGCTCACGGGTTCATCCTTTGTTTGCAGTTGTTTTCAGCGCAGCTGTCTATTTATCGATAGGGCCATTCTTCGGGATCCCGAGAAGTGCCAATGTCGCTTTTGAAATGTCAGTCAAGCCATTCATGGCTGAGTCAGGGTCTCATCCAATGGCCCTTCTGATTTTTACAGTCGTATTTTTCGCACTTGTATATTGGGTTACATTAAATCCTTCAAAAATGGTTGAACGGATTGGCAGCATCTTGACGCCTGTTTTGCTTGTTGCCATCGTCCTGCTGGTTCTGGGAAGTATTTTCAAGCTTGACGGATCGTTTGGAGAGGTCTCAGAAAAGTATGCCGTTGCTCCATTCGCCTCCGGATTCCTAGAAGGATATCTGACAATGGATACAATTGCAGCCTTGGCATTTGGAATCATCGTAGTTGGAGCAGTCCAGCAGAAAAAAACGCTTGAACGCAAGCAGGTTGTCAGGGAAACATTGAAAGCCGGCTTGATCGCTGGTATTGGCCTGGCTTTTGTTTATATTACTGTAGGGCTGCTTGGAGCTAAAATGGCTTCATACGGCACATATGATAATGGCGGAACTATTTTGACGGAAGCTGCGAAAATGATGTTTGGTGATCTGGGAATGCTGCTGCTCGGACTTATTGTAACGTTGGCATGCTTTACAACGGCAGTCGGTCTTGTAGCTGCCACGAGCCAGTTCTTTGCAAAAATGATGCCTAAGGTTTCCTATAAAACCTTTACACTGGCAGTTACATTGGTGAGCTTGTTGATTGCAAACCTGGGCCTTAACCAGATCATCTCTATTTCAGTACCGGTATTGATCGTTCTGTATCCCATCACCATCGTTCTTGTCGTCTTATCCTTCCTTGACCGTTTCTTCAATGGATCACGCGGGGTATATGTCGGGGCTGTCTTTGCAGCAGCGATGGTCAGTGTGATAGACGGATTGAAGACATTTGGAATTGAATCGGATGCCCTTGCTTCTTTACTAAAATCGCTTCCGCTCTCCGCTGAAGGACTTGGCTGGGTCCTGCCTGCTTTGGTTGGCGGTCTGGCCGGATGGGCATTTGATAAGCTGATTTTATCGAAAGATGGCAAAAAAAATCTAAAGCCGGCTTCAGAATAAAAACAAAAAGCGCAAGCGCCTCGTTCAGCCCCGACAAGCGCTGGAGGGCCGACCGGTGAAGTCGTTCTTTGACTTCACCTGAGCGAACCGAAATCGAAAAGTATAGGCGACTGTCCAACTCCGACAAGCGCTGGAGGGCCTGACAGTGAAGTCGTTCTTTGACTTCATTGGCAGGACCGAAGCGTCTCGAGGAGTTAGGAGCCGCAGCTAGACAAGCGACTCGAGGGGCTAGGCGCTGGAGCTGGATTAAGAATATTACATGTAGTTAACCACAACTAAACAATTTTAGAAATTCCTATACAATGAAAAAGCTGTGCGGAGAAATTCTCTGCACAGCTTTTTTTAATGGTGAGGTTATTGATTATTCAACGCTTCCCATTCTGGACGCAAGATGCCCATTGCGATCCGGTCATGGATTTTCCCATCCCGGTGCACGGCCTGCCTCATCCTTCCTTCGATCTGGAAGCCTGCTTTTTGATAAGCCCGGATGGCTCCTTCATTATATTCAATAACGTCAAGTCCTACCCGGTTTAAATTTAGTTCATGGAAAGCATAACGCAGAATTAGCTTCAGGGCATCCGACCCATATCCCTTGCCCCTGTCTTTCGCTTCGCCAATCCCGATGGCCAGCATTCCAGCCCTGTTGTTCCACTCGATGCTGTGGATGACGACAAAGCCGATCAGCCTGTCATCCTCAATCGTCCTTAAGCGGAAATAGAAGCTATTCGGACTTGGTTCACCCTCATCTTCAAAACTCTGCTGCGGTCTTGGCCGAGCAATGTCTGTATCTACATTCCGAAGGTAATCAGGATCCTCATCCCACGCAGCGATGATTTCGGTATCTCCGTCCCTTTTTGCTGTAAGCTTCAATAATTTTCCGCGAAAAAGATTTACTGTCATTTTATTAATCTCCTATTCTATTATTAAATTCACCTCTACATCTGAAAAAGCCAAGTTATATGTACGCAATATTCTATCCCCTTTATGTTTGATATCTCTATCTTAAGTTGCTGTTTTAATTTTGGCAATATTGCATCACGTGAAATTTATTACTTGAACAATAGGATAAAACATATTGATATATTACAAAATCATTTCTCCTGCATTTCATCCATCTCAGTTACCCGGTAAATTTCCATATAAATTCAATTCAAAACGAATTTTACCCAGTTAATACACATTTAACCACGAAAACTTTTCACTATATTACAATAACTAATTCAAAAGTCTTAGTTTAAATTTCTTTTTTTACAACCGATTACTTAAGAACCAATTTTGATTTCTATGTCAATCGCTTCCATTAATCGGAGGTATCGTTTCCATTGTTGTAAGCATAAGACATCTGGGACTTTTGACTGTATGCCTTAACTAGTATATACAGGTGTTGACGCTACGCTAAGTCACTAAAGTCAGAGAGGTGAAAAAAATTGAATGGAGAGTTGTTAACATGAGACCTATGAATAGCACGCTCAGAGTGTTCGTCATTATAAGCACAGTTATAATGCTTGCACTTTCAGCTAACTTAACGTCTGCCTTTGCAGCTGTTACACAGCCAGAAGCAGATACTCCTTTAAATAAGGACAATCTGCAAAAGCTTTCAGCTCAAAGCATCAAAAAATTGGACAACGGTGTTCAATTTGATTTAGGAGATTACAATGCATTTATCCGTATTTTTTCAAAGGACCTAGTAAAAGTATCGATCTTAAAAGATGGACAGAAAGATGGACAGAAGGAAGAGTATTCCCCAGCCATCAAAAGGCAAGATTGGAAGACTCCTAGATTCAGTACACAGGATGGTAAAAAGGAATACACTATTTCTACTGATGAACTAACAATCAAAATCAGCAAAGCACCATTTGGTGTTAAGTTTTTAGACAAGCAAGGCAACGTGATTAACGAAGATTACCTGCAAAACGGAGCTGGTTCCGGTTATGAAAACGGCAAGCCTTATGTTTTCAAGAAAACGGAAAAAGGCGAAAACTTCTATGGTTTCGGCGAGCAGGCTGGCTTGAACTTTAACCAGCGCGGCGAAAGCATCGGAATGTGGAACACGGACGCTTATTCATATAACAAAGATACAAAGTATGTTTACACTTCTATTCCTTTCTTCATGGGATTGAAGGATAAAAAAGCTTACGGAATTCTTTTTGATAACTCATACCGCTCATACTATGAAATGGCGAGCGAGTCAGATGATTACTATTACTTCTATGCAAATGGCGGCCCGCTGACATACTACTTTATGAACGGACCTGAGATTTCTGATGTATTAGATATTTATACAGAGTTAACAGGTAAAATGGACCTGCCAGCAGAATGGACACTGGGTCTGCACCAAAGTAAATGGGAATATCAAGCAGACGAAATCGTGAATGTTGCGAAAACATACCGTGAAAAGAAAATCCCTTTAGATACAATGCACTTTGATATTGACTATATGGATGGCTATCGTGTCTTTACATGGAGCGAAAAGTATAAGCAAGCTTTAAAACAATTGAAATCAATGCCTGGATTCCACGCAATAGCGATTAATGATCCAGCTGTTAAAAAAGATGAAAACTACCGCCTGTACCAGGAAGGCACAAAAAATGATTACTGGGCGAAAAATGCTGATGGAACTCCATTCATCGGTCCAGTTTGGCCTGGAGATTCCGCTTTCCCTGACTTCTCTAAAAAAGAGGTTCGCGACTGGTGGGCAAAAAATCACGACGTACTATTCGATGCTGGAATTGATGGCGTATGGAATGACATGAATGAGCCAGCTGTATTCCTAGATGGCCCTGAATACAACCATACAATGCCTTTGAATTCTTATTTCGGCTATGAAAATGATAAGAAATTGCATACTGAGTACCACAATCTATATGGACATGATGAAGCTGAAGCAACTTACAACGCTTGGGCTATGCATAAGCAAAATGAACGTCCATTTGTTTTAACTCGTGACATGTTTGCCGGAACACAGCGCTATGCTGCTCTATGGACTGGCGACAGCGTAAGCAACTGGGAACACCTGCAAATGTCGATCCCAATGAACACCAATATTGGTCTTTCAGGTGTTTCATTCGTAGGGAATGATATCGGCGGTTTCGCTAAGCGCCCAGACGCTGAATTATTCGCTCGCTGGATGCAAGTTGGTGCATTCCTGCCATTCTCACGTATCCATTATGATAGTGATGCAAAATCTGAGATCAAACAAGGCCAGGAGCCTTGGGCATTTGGTCCAGAAGTTGAAGAAATCTCTAAGAAATATATCGAAATGCGTTATCAGTTATTGCCTTACCTATATAATGCGTTCCAGGATTCTTCTGAAACAGGTAAGCCGGTTCAGCAGCCGCTTGTCTACCACTACCAGGAAGATGAGAACACATACAATATCAACGATCAATTCATGTTTGGTGATTCAATGATGCTTGCACCTGTTGTCACTCAAGGGCAGACTAGCCGTAATGTTTACCTTCCTAAGGGTGAAACATGGGTTGATTTCTGGACAAGCAAAGAATATAACGGCGGTCAGACAATCAAGGTGGATGCTCCACTTGCTCATCTGCCAATCTTTGTGAAGAAGGACTCTGTCATTCCTACTCGTGAAGTACAGCAGTATACTGGTGAAAAAGATCTTACGAATCTAGTACTGGACACTTACCTTAAAAATGAAGCAACATATAGCTTCTATGAAGATGATGGTAAATCCCTTGATCATACGAAAGGCGAATTCGATGTTACGGACTTCCATATCACGAAAAAGCATAACAAAATCGAATTCTCTAAATCTATGTCAACAGATAACTTCGATTCAGCAATCAAGCAATTCACACTTAAGCTAAATAATGAAAAGGCACCGAAGAAAGTTCAGGCAGCTAACAACATTTATAAGGCGGCTGCTTCCTTGGAGGCCATGACAGCAACAAAGCGTTCTTACTTCTATGATGCTGGCAAGAAAACTCTTTACGTAAACATTCCAGTGGAAGAACGTCAAAAAGTTCAAGTTAAATTTTAATAGATAAGAAAAAGGGACTAATCAAACGTTTGATTAGTCCCTTCTATTGCTTTTATGGCAACGATTAGCTATTCAAAAAGGCTGGTGAACCTATTATGAATCTAAAGAGTATATGGGCTCTTCTTTTCCTCCTTATGATCGGGGGATTACTCCTGATGATCGACCGGCCGGCTCCACAGAACCAGTCCCCTGCGAAAGACATGCGGAATGTTGCTGGTCTGTTTAACGATTTGCAGTCAGACAAATCCCGATACAATCCTGGTGAAAAAGTTATTTTCAGCCTGAGTACAGACGCTGAACCTACTAAAATTAAGGTCAGCTATTTTCATTTAAATAAGAAACTGAAAACAGAAACAATCACAAACAAACACTCCTGGTCCTGGCAGCCGCCTGATGATGATTTTAAGGGATATCTGGTTGAAGTGAAAATGACTGACGGAAATAAAGTCCAAACCGAGACAATCGCCGTGGATGTTTCAAGTGATTGGAGCAGGTTCCCTCGTTATGGGTTCCTGTCGGAGTTCAATGAGAAATCATCTGAAAAGGTGGAAAATATCATTGCCTCTTTGAATCGATATCATCTTAATGGCTTGCAATTTTACGATTGGCATTTTGAACATCATCAGCCTTTGAAAATGGACGGCGATACCCCTGCCACGGACTGGCAGGATGTAGCGAATCGGGATATTTCTCTTCAAACCATCCAGCAATATATCGATTTGGCACACGACCGGAACATGGAAGCAATGGCCTATAATTTATTGTATGGTTCTTTTGAAAGCCGAGGATTGCCGCATGAATGGCATCTCTTCAAAGACCGGGAACTGAAGGAAATCGACCAGCATCCCCTTCCTGAGCAATGGAAAAGCAATATTAATATCATGAATCTCACTAATCCGTGGTGGCAGGATCATATCATTGACCAGCAGCGGACAGTTTATAAAAATCTACCGTTTGATGGCTGGCATATTGACCAATTGGGTGACCGTGGCGAAGTTTTTAATGAATGGGGAGACCGCATCTCAATCGCCGATAGCTTTGCTCCTTTTTTGACAAAAATAAAAGACAATCTTCCTGATCAAGAAATCATCATGAATGCCGTCAATCAATACGGTCAAAAATCCATTTCGCAAGCCTCTCCTGCTTTCCTTTATACAGAGGTGTGGGATGAATACAAATTTTACAATGACCTGAAAAGAATATTGGATGAGAATGCCTCTTTGTCAGACGGTGGCAGCTCTGTTCTTGCCGCCTATATGAATTATCGGCATTCCGAAAAGCCAGGAAAATTCAACGAACCTGGCATCCTCTTGGCGAATTCGGTTATCTTTGCAAATGGCGGTGCCCACCTTGAGCTGGGCGAGCACATGCTGTCGAAGGAATATTTTCCGCATAACCAATTGAATGTGCCCGGGACTCTGGAAAAAAAGCTGATTTCTTACTACGATTTTCTTACCGCCTACGAAAACCTCTTAAGAGATCAGGTAAAAGAATCGAATGTCAGCGCAGCTTCAATAGAGGGCATCCCTTTGTCATTTAATATGGCACAGCAAAACAAGTTGTGGGTTCTACCAAAAGAGAAAGATCATAAAAAAATCCTTCACTCTATCAATTTCCTTGATGAAAATTCGATGGAATGGCGCGACACAGAGGGAAAACAGTCAAAACCAGCCACAAGAGAGGACCTCCGCTTCACCTATAAAGAAGCCCAGACAGTCAAAGCAGTCTGGCTCGCTTCACCAGACATCCAATCCGGAAGACCTGTATCGCTGGATATTGACCAAAAAGGAGGAGAAATTAGCTTCACCCTTCCTTCCCTCACGTATTGGAATATGGTGGTCATTGAGTAAGAATGAGAGCTAGATCTTAACAAATTAAGAAAAGCGCAAGCACCTTGGACAGATCAGACAATCGCTTCTGTTCTGACAGTAGTCGCTTCATGACTTCATTGGCAGGACCAAAGCAACCGACCGGTAGGCGTTGAGCTGGATAATTCCCGAAGTTAATTTTATACCTTTCTCCTTTTAAATAACGCCCAGAGTTAATTGCTCTGGGCCTGATTTTTTATAAGCATATTAAAATAGCTTTTATTTCATTACATAGGACATAGGCGTAAACCTAATGCCATTCACAATTTGCTCATTGTCTGTTTGAATAAAACCAAGTCGGTTATATACAGCAACTGCATATGGCGATGAATTAACGGTAATCTCACTGATCCCATCGATACTTTTACATGCTTCCTCAACTGCATTAAACAAACTTCTGGCAATACCCTGCCGATGATATTCTTTTTTAACAAAAAGCATGCTAATATGGTTCTTTCCCTTCGTCGCGATGACTCCTGCCAGTTCCTCATCCTCTTTCCAGCCCCAAAATGATACTTTTCCATCTTTATATTGCTCAATGTTAGAATGAAAAAATAAAAATTTTTGGAATTCTTCAATGCCTTGTTCAGAGTAATCCGGAGCGTCGAATTTCTGGAATACGGCCCACACTAGATCCAGTGCTTCTTTGATCTCTTCTTTTTGAAGCTGTACAATCCCCATCCTGATTCTCCTCCTTACTCTTTTATTCTATTCTTTCTCGACATAGGTTATCCTTGTTCACTCATAATCAGGTTCAGTTCTTGTAATGCCTTCAGACCATTACTTTGAATATTTTCTAAATATGCTTACTGATAAAAATCCTGCAAAACCGCTACCTTATCTAAATTCAAGGCTCTGTTAAAGCCCAATGTTGTTTTTAAAACCTGTTGATTGTAGTGGAAGGCGCGAAGACTCCTCAGAAAATGCTAACGCATTTCCTTCGTGCGTGGGCTGGTTCGAGGAAGCTCAATCAGTGTCCTGCGGGCTTAGCTGGTCAGGTGAGACCCCGCCGAGGAGGCTCAGCGCCAGCCCCGCGGAAAGCGAAGCGCCTGGAACGAAAATCAACTGCCTTATTTAACAGGCCAAATTCAAAAGACCGCCCTCTCGGACAGCCTTTTGCAATTTAAATCTATGCTCTTTTAAATGGCCACCAGTTTGCCTGGCCGAAGTTCTTTACCAATACCGGAATGAACAGCGGCAGCATGACAAACGCATATAAGAACAAGCCGACAAGAATGATCGATGCGATCTGGAGCAGTGACATCATTCCTGATGGCATCATTGCTGCGAATGTACCGCCCAGGATGATTGCCGCAGAAATGATAACTGTCCCCATCTTCTTCATTGACAGCAGCATTGCATCTGCAATGGATAGCTCTTTGTATTCATTGAATCGGTCCATCAAGAAGATGCTATAGTCAACGCCAAGAGCAACAAGGATGACAAAGGCAAAGAACGGAACGGCCCAGCTAATGCCTGAGTACCCGAGGATATCCACGAAGATTACCTCGTTAATCGCCATTGAAGTGTAGTACGTCAAAATCAATGATCCGATCATATAGATTGGCATGATGAGTGAGCGGAATAAGAACACAAGGATGATGCCGATTCCTAACAGCATCAGCACGACTGTACGGGAATAATCCTGCCCAGACATGGTATCAAGGTCAGCGTTCGTGCTCGTAATTCCTCCAACCGCAACGTCCGCGTTCTCGAGCTTCGTTCCTTTCGTTGCCCGGTCCACAGCAGCCTTGATTTCATCAACCTGTGCCATTGCTTCATTTGAATATGGATTCGCTTCGAAAATAACGTCCATTGTCATCACTTTGCGGTCCTCTGACATATAGACATCGAAAACCTGTGCGAATTCTTCATTTTCCAGGACGTCGGCAGGGAGATAAAAGCTGTTAGAATTAGATCCTGCCAGCCCTGACAAGTATTCCTGTGCAGATCCCAGTCCTTCTGAAACCTGGTTTAAACCTTCCGCACTTTTGCTCAGTCCATCTGTCAGCTGGCCAAGCTGGCCGCCGAGACCTCCAAAGCCTGCAAGCAGCTGCTGCTGTCCTGCATTGATCCCAGTCAGACCATTCGTCAATTTAGGGAAGTTAGCAACTATCTGACCCTGGCCATTCGCCAGCTGGTCCAAGCCCTGCTGCTGTTGTTCAATACCATCGATCAGCTGCTGGAGCCCTGGACCGAATTTTTCCTGTTCGGAAAGGGCAGTTGCAAATCCTGTGTTTGCCTGGGCCATGCCGCCGTTAAGCTGGGTTAGGCCTTGGTTTAATTGGTTGATCCCAGCCGATGTTTCAGTCAGTTTTTGTTGCAAAACAGCAAGTGTGCCTTTCAACTGCTGATAGTTTTGATCTGCTTTTAGACTTTCATCTCTATTTTCCAAATAACCAAAGAGCTTTTCATTGGTTTGTGAGATTCCGCCTGACAGCTGCGCTAATCCATCACCAGCTTTTTTATATCCCGCCTCAAGTTGGGCCAAATTGCCTTGCATTCCTTCATACCCATCTTGAAGCTGTTTATAGCCAGCAAGCAACTCTTCCGCACCTGCTTTCGCCTCTGCAAGTCCTGCTTTCAGCTGGTCAGATCCGGCAGAACCCTGGCGGATGCCATTCTCGATTTTCGCAAGGTTAGTCTGGATTTCACCAAGGCCCGATTTGATTTCTCCTGTTCCATTGATGAGCGCGTTGATGCCATCGGCTGCACCCTCTAATTCAGGAGCTGATTTTGAAAGCTCGCTCTCGGCTTCCTGCAAGCCTTCGCTGATTTTGTTGAGGCCATCTTTTCCTTCTCCAAGACCAGATCCGAGTGTTTCCGCTTGCTTCGAAACGAAGAAGTCTTCTATTGGTTCACCTGTCGGCCTTGTGACGGAACGGACTGTATCGACCAAATCTACCTTCTCTAATTCCTGGCTGATTTTCTCGGCTATTTCGATATATTCAGTTGAATCCATTCTTTCGTCATTTTTCAAAATGACTTGCGTTGGCATGGATTCCCCTGGCCCAAAGCTGTCTGCAATCGCATTGAAGGCCCTGATTGAGTTCACATCGCCGCCGATTTCATCCAATGAGTTATAGCTTAGCTTTCCGTCATAGGCAATCAGGAATGGAACGCACACAGCAGCAACAATCAACAAACTAAGGAACGGGCGTGCCAGTGAAAAGCTGCCGACAGTCCCCCAGAGTTTGCTTTCGCCATGCTCTGCACTTCTCTTCGAAGGCCAGAATATCTTTTGGCCTAACACTGCCATGAAGAATGGCACGATCGTGAATAATCCGACCAGCAGCATCGCGACTCCAATCGCTACGGCAGCAGCCGACTGATACAGGATGAACTGTGAGAATCCAATTGCAGCAAAGCCGATCATCACTGCTACGCCGCTGAAGAACACTGTACGCCCTGCGTTTTTGTAGGTTGCGATAATGGCCGCAGCTACACTTTCATTGTGAGCAAGCTCTTCCTTAAAGCGGCTGAGCAATAAAATACAATAATCTGTTCCAATACCGAAAAGTACGGCAACAAGGAAAATCTGCGTGTAGTTGGAAATCGGAAAATCGACTTTATCCACTAGCATCGCGACGATAGATTGAGAGACAAGGTAGGAGAATCCTACTGTCAAAAGCGGAATCACTGGCGCGATCACTGACCTGAATACGAGAAGCAGCACGACAAGGATAAACACAACCGTGATGCCCTCTGTTTTCTTCAACCCTTCCTCAGAGCTGTTCATCAAATCTTCGTTGATGAGCCACTGGCTTGTGTAGTAATAATCTACATCAACATCCTCAATCGTTTCATAGAGAAGTTTGCTGACTTCACTCGGTTCGCGCTCATTCCAGCTGACCGTTACCGATGCTAAAATCGATTTCCCATCTTCGGATACGAGTTGTTCCTCCAGGCTCTCTTCATTGAAGTGAGTGAGGATGTCCGTAATTCCGATTTTCTCACTATTATCTTCAAGCTCGCGGATCGCTTTCTCCGCTTCCTTGATTTCAGCCTGGGTCAGTTTCTTCTCATCATGGAAGACAAGCGCAACCTGGGTTTCATCCCCGCCGCCTTCCTGCTTCCGGACGTCGTCCATGATTTTCCCAGCTAAAGTGGACGAGTATTCATCCGGAACGGTAATCTGACCTTTTTCCCGAACTAATTCCGCCATATTCGGCGCAGCCAAAAACAATCCTGCAGCAATCAATATCCATGCGAGGATGACAAACCATTTCTGTTTAATTATGAAGTACATGGCTATTCCACCTTACTCTTTCTTTCTGTTAAAATTTCATTCAGCTTGTCGAACGTCTTCAGGAACTGGACGACTTCACTCTGATCAAATCTTGTAATAAAAGATTCTACCAGTGCCTGGATCCGTTCCTCCGTCTTCAGGAACAATTCATTTCCTTTGTCAGTCAAGGTTAAGTAGACGACACGGCGGTCGTTTTCATCGCGAGTCCGCTGAATCAGCCCTTTTTCCCACATACGGGTAATGATTGCGGTAATCGCACTTTTCTTTACATCAAATACTTCAGCAAGCTCAGAAGAGGTACATGTGCCAACCTTGTTGATATACCTTAATGTGTAATGCTGGTCGTTCGTCAAATCCGATCCAATCTGCTCTTTTACAAGACCCTCGGCGATTTTGTTAACTGAAAAAGACACATTGATGTAATGATCCACCAATTCCTTGATCGATTTTTCACACATATTTATATATTCACCTCTCGAAAAACTTATTCATTCGTTTAACTGTTCAACTATTTAACTATTAACCTTTTTAACTTTAATACTCTTGGTTTTTGATGTCAATATTTTTTACGAAAAGAAAAGACTGCCCTTTTATGGACAGTCTTAGAAACTAGTCTGTTGATTTCCATTCCAGGCGCTTCGCTTTCCACTCCAATCAACAGGATTTAATAAGTTAGAGTGGTAGAATGCAAAAAATGAGACTATCCGTCAACAATCTGAGGCAGCCACAATCTTAAAACGTATTATAAATGTTTTCGCACTCGGCACCTGTTGGTTCATAAAAACAGTGAAGCTTGAAGCGCCCGACAAGCGGCTGGTTATACCACGTAGGAGGACAGTCACCTGGCGGCCTGAAATACCACAAGGCGAATTTGGACGGCCATATCCTTTCTCCTTTGATAGCCCGTCTTGCCAGTCTCTTTTCTGATTCCCTTGCCCGCTGATAAAAGTACCCTTTTTGCACTGCCTCAAAAGCATGCTCCTGATAGACCATTTGCGGAATGGTCCGCAAGTTTTTAAAATCAGAACAATTCGCCCTGATCCGATTGATTCCAACATTGCCCACCATCAGCATCCCCTGCAGGCCTTCACCCTCAGCTTCCGCTCTTAACAGTCTCGCCAGCAAATTCAAGTCCGCTTCTGTATGCTTTACTACTGCCATGGCATAACCTCCACCATTTTTTTAGCTTTTTCATAAAAATTGAAAATAAGCTTCCCCATTACGATGAGGCTACACTCCTTCATTACTAATCATATTTTCTGATGGCTCGGGCTATACGGATTTATTTTGGGTTCCTTTCCGTCTGTTTAAACCCTGCCCACTTTAACGAATACTCCCGTTTTTGTATAAGATGTTAGTGGAATCAAAGGACGGCGATCTTTTATGGAAAACGAACAGAAAGAGCTCTTTGGTGCCTGGGTCCAGGCGAGCGGAACAATACTTGCGGCGGTTGGAAGTACTCCATTTAAACATTTTACTGAGAGCCAGCTGACAAGCTTCAACCTTTGGGGAAACGTCCTGCAGGCAACCGGGAATTCAATTATGGCCGACAGCGAAGAACATTACACATTGAATAAAATCGGCAATCAAATTCAGGCGCTTGGAAATGTGACAGTTGTTGCCGGGATCGTTCTTGATTTGGATGAAGTTACGGCACAAAACCTGGATATTAAAGGCAACCTTATGCAGGCAGCCGGCGGCAGTGCCGCACTCTCGGAGACTCTGGGAGAACCCCCATCTACAGAGATATTCTATGCTTTTTATGGAAACATACTTCAGGTCATCGGAAATTCCATGCAAGCCATAGCCGGCATCATTGAGCTGAGCGGAGGCGAGGGCGAAAAAATCAATACAGCCGGAAGCTGGATCCAGGCTGCTGGGTCCGTTATCCAGGCGATCGGGATCAGCAAAAAACTTCTGGATGAAACTGGTGATAAAGCAGAAAAATTTTTGTTTCCTAAAGTTATGTAAGGGTGAATTTAAAATGTTTTTCAAAAGTTATACAGCAACTGAGGATATACGATGAAGATGGGAAGTTTGAAGAGAAGCCAATTTACTTATAACAACTAAATCTAACAAGCCTTGCAGTACTACTGCAAGGCTTGTTCAATTTACGCTTTCAATACATCATGATCCACATAGCGTTCGCCATTCAATTCACTGATAACGTTAATCGCAACCTTGGCACCATCGCCTGCTGTAATGATTGTATGCATGCTTACACCCGCGCAAGTGCCTGCTGCCCATACGCCTTCCACATTCGTCTTTCCAGCAGCATCGACGTCGAAAATCGTCTTGATTCTAGGTTCGGTGCCGTCCTTCGTTTTTAGGCCGGATGCTTCCGCAACATCTGTCATCATGCCTGTTGCAAGAATGACATGCTTCGCTTCATATTCTCCGTTTTCCGTTACAATCTTAACACCATTTTCTGTTTTATTCACAGCAGTTACGGTCGTTACCACAAATTCCGCACCGAACTTTTTCGCCTGGCTGATTCCTGTTTCAACTAAATCAGGGCCAGCGATTGCAGGAGCACCATAGTGGTTCTCCATCCATGCACGCTTCGTTACACTTTTGTTGCTGTCTAGAACAACTGTCTTCTTGCCAGCCTTTGCTGCAAAAATAGCTGCGCTTCCGCCCGCCGGGCCTGCTCCGATAATTGCTACATCATACATAGGAAAATCCCTCCTTTTATTTATTGCAATATAATCATATCAGATTTCTTTCTGTAAGCGAATATTTTAAAACTAGGAGTTTTATCGCAAAAAAGCTCACCCTGTTGGATGAGCCTGACACATCGCAGTCCTCCTGCTTAAGTAGCGGTACTATTCTACTTTTATCCACGAATCCATCAAAAATGGCGACCGTAGTATCCAGCCGACCTTCCTTAACATTATTAATTCGTCTGCTGCTGATACAACAAAGCCTGTGCAATACCAACAAAATATTCGGATTCCCGGATGATATGATCCAATACAACCTTTGCTGTCGGGTTGTTTTTCACAGCTTCGCTTTCTGTTTTAATTTGCTCACAAAGTTTGATAAAATCCAGGCTTTGCTGAAGATAATAGGAGGTTAACTTCAGGACGTGCTGATGGAGCTGGGCAGGTATGTAATTGCCTGACCTTGTCACCGTTTCAATAAACCTCAATACTTGATGCCTCGTCTTCCCTAATACCTTTTCCCACTGTTTTAGCGAATCAACATACTTTTGTTCTAAATCCGGCGTCAGCTCGCGGATGACAACGGTGTGTTCCTCCTCCTGATGCTTCCAGAATTCCGCTTCATCCAAAATTCGCAAGGGCATTTGATGTCCATAGTAAAACTGCATTATCTCCCCCCTCAAATTCTAATCGTATGAAATGTATGTCTTTAATTCCTTACATATGCTTATTTGGAATATGTTAAAGTAAGGGAAAGCCATTTGGAAAAAATACTCTTTTACACGAATGGGGAACGGACTATGCGACAATTTTTTGAACCTGGCAAGGAAAGTGTATTCCAGTTGTTTTCAAATGCTCATCTTTTAACGCTGGCTGCTTTTCTAATTACCATTATCTTATTGTTCTTGTTTCGTAAGCCATTAAGGACAACTAAAATAAATCGAGTTTCACGCGTTGGGTTATTTCTGATCTTGATCATCTCAGAATTAAGCCTTCAAGCATGGCTGTGGTGGAGTGGGTATTGGGGATACCAATATTCCTTGCCTCTACATCTCAGCAGTATCTCGCTCATTCTTTCCGCCATTTTGCTTCTCACAAAAAGGTATGCATTATTTGAATTCACTTATTTTGTAGGCGTCGGCAGTGCGCTGCAAGCAATGCTTACACCTGACATCAGCCTGTATACATTTCCCCATTACCGCTATATCCATTTCTTCATCTCTCACGGAGGAACGGTGATAGCCAATCTGTTCATGGTTTTCGTCGAAGGGTACAAGCCAACTGGAAGGTCAATTTGGAGGGCGTTTTTATGGTTAAACGCTTATACAGTAATTATTTTCATAGTTAACTATCTGATTGAAGGTAATTATATGTACATTTCCGAAAAGCCTGTAAACCCCTCCCTCATTGATTACTTAGGACCATGGCCATGGTATATCCTTTCATTGGAAGGAATTGCGTTCATTACCTTTTTGATTTTGTATTTGCCGTTTTGGGTAATATCCAAAATGGAAAGTAAAAGAGCATTGCCTTCTGATTCGAGGTAATGCTCTTTCTTTATGGCTGTTATCACCTTGATTATTGCTTACGCTTATACTTTATATTCCGTATTACTCTGTGATCCTTAAGATTGTTGAACAAAAAAGTAAGAAGTGGCTTCTGGATTTTAAAGTTTTCTTGGTTCAGAAACAACGCAAGAGAGCAACTTTTTTCCATATGCGAAAACAGCCTTTATTTAAAATCTTTTTTATTCTCTTAATTCTTTTAAATTCAATAAGTATGTAGGTTCATGAGATTTTCATTGCGAGAGCAGCTCTTTTCAAAATAAATATGAAAAACCCCCTCCCTATCGTTTATTCCTAACAATAAAAAGAAGTTAATATATGAATTTTCCACTCACCTCATCTATCAAGTATAGCTGCTTGTTGGAATTGGCAGAGTACGATGATTGCCTGTTTCCGAAAGCCAAGCCCCTCCACCAACGTGAATAAGAGATATTAATTTTTTTTATATAAGAATTCTCACAAAATGTTAACTTAGATATTTTTCAAAACATCAATGCTTTTTTGATATAACTTTATTTAGCGTAATTAATGTATGTATATTATCTATAGTACAACAGAGTGACAAAGGTCTCAGAGACTAGAAAACAGTTCACACATCGTTCGTTTTACGCCATAAAAACAGTGATGCCAATCACGATATTAGAATTTTCAAAAGGATAAAATTATTTCAAGAAATGTCTTTAAGTAAATATTAGTAAATAGGAGGAAGGAAAATGAGGTTAAAACTATTAAGTTACACATTTTTTTCAGTTATGATTTTTTTCATAACCGCTTGCAGTACAATTTCGTCTTCAGAAAACCCACAACAAACAAATGATTCAAAAATAACCGCTTCTGCTGCCACCTCTAACAACTTTGGCCCACATGAAAATGTAAATCAACCGCCGGTACCTTTAAAAATTGAACGAGTTAGCGAAAATGAAGTGAATGTAGAAATGACGGCACAAATCACGGATATCGAGATCTCTAAAGGAAATATGTATAAAGCTTGGACATTTAACGGTGAAGCTCCTGGTCCTGTAGTGGTCGTGAAGGAAGGTGACATCATTAATTTTAAATTAATCAATATGGACCCTTCTATACCTCATAGTATGGACTTTCATGCAGTACATGCAGCTCCTTCTAAGGATTTTATTGATGTTATGCCAAATGAAAGCGGTTTCTTTACGTACCAAGCAAATAAACCTGGTGTATTTATGTATCATTGTGGTACAAAGCCGGTTTTATCACATATTGCAAATGGAATGCACGGAACAATGATTGTGATGCCAAAGGATGGCTATCCAAATGATGGTAAAATCAATCGCGAATTTTTAATTATCCAAAATGAATGGTATAAGTATAACGATCTAGAGGATTTTACTAATGGAGTGCCAAGCAACGTTGTTTTTTCAACCAAGGCATTAAAGGAAGGACAACTTAACACTAATGGCGTGGTAGGAGGTTTAGTAGATACTCCTCTTTTAGCAAAAGTTGGTGACCGAATTCGTCTTTACGTAAACAATGTCGGTCCAAATGAAGTCAGTAGTTTCCATGTTGTTGGAACGATATTTGATGATGTCTATATCGATGGAAATCCGTTTAATCATATGAAAGGAATACAAACAGTCATGTTACCTGCGAGTGGTGGTGCAGTAGTCGAGTTTACGGTAACAAAAGAAGGTAACTATCCAATCGTCACTCATCAATTTAACCATGTCACCAAGGGCGCTGTTGGAATGATTAAGGTAACAAAGGATGGGAAGGATGACGGAAGTGCAACAGCTGGGCATTAAGAGTAGCGCAAGCGCCTTGGTCAGCCCCGACAAACAGGCAGTCCTTAAATTGGAACGAAAGAAAGCAGTTTCCTTTCTAATAGGAAACTGCTTTGTTTTATCTAAAGGCTGTTTTCGCTAAACTTACCGACTCTCTGTTACGTTACGGAAGTTGCCAAGCAACATTATAGTCATTGTATCCGCCATAGTACTGCCAAATTTGTGCTTTTTCGGTTGTTCCCGGGAAATTGCCCCAGTCTGGATTGCTGATTGTTAAATCTTCAGGAATGTCACCAGGGTAATAGGCCACCCAGTAAGCTCCCGGAGTGCTTGGCGAAAATTCTCCCATTGAAACTTCCCAGCTCCATTGTGAGGAATAGGTACCAGGCTTAACGCCTTCACCATATTGATTCAGATAATTGACAAAAGCGGTATATATCGCTTGATTGTTTGCATAGTCATACTCTTTCGTACCTGTTAAAGCCGGTTCTACATCAATAAAGATAACAGGTCTTGCTTTCGAACCATAGACACTTTTCATAGCTTCATAGGTTTCTAGTGCCAATTTTGCCTGCTGTGCCCCCCACTCACTTGCAGAAGTTCCTGCGGGCGCCTGTTGCATACCTGTTAAAAACCAATAACCATAAACATATGCAGCTTCCTCTGCTCTTGCACTGCTGAAAAATTTTCCGCTGCCTGTGCCTGCGTCAAATTGAACCACGCTTCCATATCCCAACTTGCCGAGGTAAAAATCATTCCCCGCTGGATTCGGTATAGCCGTAGCTGAATCAGTCCCAAAAAAATATTCCGTTAGGACTTCATCTTCGGTCTTTTCTTCTTCCGATGAGCTATTCGCAAAAATCGCCGAGTTTTGGGAAGCATGGATTCTTGCTGTTTCACTGGCATGTACACTTGCCTGAGATTTTACGCTTCTATCTTCTTTCTTTTGTTGGATCTCAGCTTTCGCTACTGCTTTAGGCTGAGCGGAAACTTCTGGCTTTACTTCTGCTTTTGGCTGAGCAGGAACCTCAGGCTTCACTCGTGCTTCGTGCTGAGCAGGTACCTCAGCAGGAGTTGTTTTTTCGCTAGCATGTAAATTTTGCTGACTGTTTACTTGAACAGCTTTAACAGGTTCCGTTTTTGCTTTATCAAGTGAAGCGGCTTCAGTGAAATGGCCTCCTGAAATGACGCCAAAAGACAATACTGTGGTTGCGACGAAAGATTTTACAAGTTTCTTTAAGTTTTTCATTCTCATTTTACTCCCTTTAAATTATCGTTTTTATTTAGCTAACTAAGCAATAAACGTTAAGAAAAAAGGAGCTTCTTTTGGCGGTGGTGAAGGTGGGGCATTGATCCATTGATGACAGTACTTAGCCTGGCGGGAAGTATAAATTTGGCCAAAGTTCCAACCAAAATTTTCATCCCAGTCAATCCAATTTGTAATAAAGCTTATTGAGCCTGCCCCTGCGCTGATCTGTTCATTTGTTTGCCCTCCAGGAGATTGCGTTCGTTGTGGAGGGTTACTCATGATGTCAATAACTCTAGGTTTCTTCCTATTGTCAAATGGAGTTTTCTGTTTGTCCTCCATTAAGGATTTCTCCACCAAATTCAGGGAACTGCTTTTCTTTTTTGATACTGAAAGCTTATCATTTTCTATAAAAACATCTGGCTTGGCATTTCCGCCAGGAGAGTGGCTGGGTTGATGTTCCTCGTAATTCCTTTGAATTGGAGAAAGTATCTTGGTGGCCTTTGTAAACTTAGCAGTGACAGCTTTTGGCACTGCTTGAGTCGGTGCCCGGCCTTTCTCCTTTACAGCAGGTTCAGGAGGTTTCCCAGCCTTCATCTTCTTTTTAATAGAAGGAATGACCTTTTCATTGCTCCTATTCGTCTTGTCTGGTAACTTTTGAACAGGTTTAATTAATTGGGTTTTCTGGATATCATTTTTCTGTTCTGGTTTTTGAGTCACCAGGTCTGGCTTCTTATTCACGTTATCAGGATTAACGGGGACTGCTTTATTCGAGGCCTCTGGAGTAACGGCTTTAGGTAAAATTTGATTATGTACTTCAGAATTATGAGGTACCGGCTGACCGGATGAACCATTTTTCTCTGCCAATGCATTATTCGGAAAGAAAGCGGCCCCCCCTAAAAAAACACCCATCAAAATAAAATGCCGGATGCGCACTATCTCACCCCCTTTCGGAAGCAGGGATTCATCACTTCCATGGAGAGCATTCGACAGGGTTATACAATTTTTTGTCGGTTGTTTGCTCCTTTAAAACGAAAGAGTGCTTTTAACCCAAGCTGATTTTATTATAGTTGAGTCCATTTTCCTTGGTTATGGGACTATTTGTATTTGTCGAATGGAGAGAAACTGACTCCTTTGGAGATGAATAAACTATGAAAAGTGAAGTATCTTTTCAACAAGTTATACTTCAGATAAAATAAATATAAGAACATATGTTTTATTTTAAGTAAGAAAGGGAGGAAGGGAGGAAGATTAAGTGGAAGCGTGGGAAGCAAGCTATATTGCAGGTATTATAGATGGAGAAGGCACCATTACTCTAACAAGGATGCATGAAAAGGAACACCGTCGACCAACCATTACTATTGCTTCAACAGATAAGGAACTTTTGATGTATATCCAGTCACTAATTGGAGGAGTAATAAATAATAAGAAGAATTATAGACCAGAAGTTCACAAATCCTCTTATACTTTAAGTATTAAAAACAAATTTGAGGTACTATCCACATTAAAACAAATACACCCTTTTTTAAGAATCGATCGAAAGCGAATACGGGCATTGTGGATATTAAATCATTACGAGTTAGTTACTCCACGCAATGGCAAATATAAACCCGAAATGTTAAAAGCAAAAATAGAATTTGAAGACTTTTTCTTTAGGATTTAAAAAGACTATGGTTTTATAGTTAACTTATATAATAAAAGAAAGCATAAGCCTGCCATTTGGCAAACTTATGCTTTAGGTCACACAAAAAATAAAAATCCACCAATATATGTATTGGTGGAGACGGTGGGACGTGCTATTCCATGCTTTCGTCATGGCACTGACTATATCATGAACCTGTTTGACCAGGTCCTCCGGCGTCTTATGCGAGATTTAGTTTTACCCGGACTCCCGGGCAGATCACGCATCCTAGTACTGCCAGGTTGGCAGCCTATAAGTCGATACATGGCTGTTGGATTGCTCCACATACCACTCGGCATTGCCTTATCGCGCTAAGCGACTTAGGTTTCACCGATAAAGCCGGATTTTCACTTGCATGTTGCCACACAAGGCGACTAATTACTAATCGAACCCACGTCCAAAGATATTGGCACTTAAGCTTCTACGAGTGTAGTCGGCATATTGGCGCTTCGCTGGTCCTTTTGCCTACCGACAGGCGGCCGGCCAGCTAGCCTGGTTGTTCTCTTCCTTCATCCTCAGGCGGTGGAATCCGGCGTAGCCCACTTAGAGTGAGTCCGCTACCCTACCACATGGGCGATGGAGGGGCGAACCGCTATGCAGTATTAAGCTGCGAAAGCGAAGTTGTTGTTTTGTTTGCCAGTTATAGGCGTTGACGTTTTAACGAGGCCGATCCCCTCGACTCGCCACCTAAGCTCAAACTACCCCTGTCGAATCCGTAACGTCCCCATATAAAAGGTTGCTGTATCTGTGATACAGACGTTAGGAGAACTCGGAAAGCCGAGCATAAGTTATGTTGTCACTCGCTGGTGACAGTTCTCATTATATCACATTGAGTGTTTTTTTCAACTGGTACACTCTTCCTCAGCTGACATGGTTACATTTTCTGGCGTTCGCGGAATGCACGCTCGATATCACGGCCTGCTTCCTTCTTCTTCAGAGTTTCACGCTTGTCATAGTTCTTTTTACCCTTACCAAGACCGATTAAAACCTTTGCGAATCCATTCTTCAGATAAAGCTTCAGGGGCACTAGTGTAAATCCTGCTTCCTTCGTTTCACCGATCAACTGGGCGATCTGGCGTTTGTGCAGCAGCAGCTTCCTCGTCCTTAACGGTTCATGGTTATAACGGTTTCCTTGTTCATAAGGACTGATATGCATATTGTATAGATACATTTCACCGTTATGGACCCTCGCGTATGAATCCTTCAGTTGGACACGACCGCCACGGATTGCTTTAATCTCAGTACCCTGGAGGACAATCCCTGCTTCATATGTGTCTTCAATAAAATAATCGTGGTTCGCCTTTTTGTTTTGCGCGACGACTTTCCCTTCACCTTTTGGCATAAAACTTCCCCCTTCTTTTGTTTATCATTTTAGCAAATAACCCCTGCTCCCACAACGAAAAGCGCAAACACGTTGGCTTACAGGACAAGAGAGAGCCCCTTGTAGGCAGGAGCTCTCAATTTCCAAGTTGCTTATTTTCTCTTTTTAGATTTGCGTTTAGCGGCTGGAGCATTCTCAAAGAACTTTTTCTTTTTGCTCTTCGGCTTTGAACCGGATCCGGCACCATTTCTGCTGCCGCCTCCTGATCCGCCACGTCCGCCTCTTTGCTTGCCTTCTTCTTCTTTACCACTGCGCGGCTTCTTCAGGTTGCTGCCAGTCTTGAATATCTTTGGAGCAGCTGGGCGCTCACGTCTCGGAGTTCCCTTCATGCCAACGATCTCAAAGTCAATCGAACGCTCATCTTTGTTGACGTTGATGACGCGCACAGTGATTTCATCACCGATGCGGAAGACGTTTCCGGTACGCTCGCCAATCATCGCCAACTGGCGTTCTTCGTATCGGTAATAATCGTCCGTCATGTAGCTGACATGGACTAGTCCTTCGATGGTATTCGGGAGCTCGACGAACATTCCAAAATTCGTTACCGAACTGATGATGCCATCGTATTCAGTGCCAACTTTGTCTTCCATGTATTCCGCTTTTTTCAGCTCGTCGGTTTCACGTTCTGCTTCAACTGCGCGGCGTTCCATGTTGGATGAATGTTCAGCGATATCCGGAAGCATCGCGTTCCATTTTTCCTTTGTGGCCTGATCCAGTTTGCCTTCGATTAAATAAGTCCTGATCAATCGGTGGACAATCAAATCCGGGTAACGGCGGATCGGCGATGTGAAGTGGGTGTAGAATTCAGTTGATAACCCGAAATGGCCCAGACTTTCCGGATAATATTTTGCCTGCTGCATCGAACGGAGCATCACAGTTGAAACAACCATTTCCTCCGGCTTCCCTTGGACTTCCTCGATGATTTCCTGGAGTGCCCGTGGGTGTACGCCATTCGCCGAACCTCTGACTAGATAGCCAAAGTTTGTGATGAAATCAAAGAATTTCCTTAGCTTATCCTCTTTCGGATCCTCGTGGATACGGTAGATGAAGGGAACATCAAGCCAGTGAAAATGCTCTGCAATTGTTTCGTTCGCTGCTAGCATGAATTCCTCAATCAGCTTTTCAGCAACAGATCTTTCCCTTAGGACAACATCTGTAGGATGACCTTCTTCATCGACAAGAACCTTAGATTCCTTGAAATCAAAATCGATTGCTCCTCTTTCCATTCGCTTTTTGCGAAGGATGGCCGCAAGTTCTTCCATCATTTCAAACATCGGAACAAGGGATTCATAGCGGGAACGCGTTTCTTCGTCTTTATCGACTAGAATTCTATTCACATCAAAATACGTCATCCGCTCCGTTGTTTTGATGACACTCTGATAGATTTCATGGTTAACGACCTGGCCATCAGGAGAGATTTCCATATTACATGACAGGGTCAGGCGGTCTACCTTCGGATTCAACGAGCAAATCCCGTTTGATAGACGATGAGGAATCATCGGGATAACCCTGTCAACCAAGTACACACTCGTCGCACGGTCCTCTGCTTCGCGGTCAATCGGTGAATCCTCGGTTACATAATAAGTAACATCGGCAATATGGACTCCAAGCTTATAGTTGCCGTTCTCAAGCCTTGTCACCTGGACAGCGTCATCAAGGTCCTTTGCATCAGCGCCGTCAATCGTAACAATTACCTCGTTACGAAGGTCACGGCGATTGGCAATCTCGCTCTCATTGATTTGGTCAGGTGCTTCAATTGCCTGCTGAAGTACTTCTGTAGGGAACTCAGTCGGCAATCCCTGCTTATGGATAACCGAAAGAATGTCTACTCCCGGGTCATTTTTATGGCCAAGGATTGCAACGACCTCACCCTCGGCACTCTTGCGCCCTTCGGGATAGGCAGTCAATTTCACAACGACCTTATGTCCTTCAACTGCACCCATTCCTGCTTCTTTCGGAATGAAAATATCACTCGCAAACTTCTTATCATCCGGCAGCACAAACCCGAAATGCTTGCTCTCGGTATAAGTACCGACGATTTGTGAAACGCCTCGCTCCAAAATGCGCACGACAGTACCTTCACGGCGCTGGCCGGAGCTATCCGAAGAAACACGCACTAAAACGGTATCCCCGTTCATGGCATTGTTCGTTTCATTCGGCGGGATGAAAATATCATCCATGCCAGGCTCCTCCGTGATTACAAAAGCGAACCCTTTCGCATGGGCACTCAAACGGCCTCGAACTAGATTCATCTTCTCAGGAAGTCCGTACCTGTCGCTGCGTGTCCTGACGACAAGCCCCTTTTCCTCCATGACAACAAGCGCCTTTACAAAATCCTTGAATGTCGATGAATCCTGGATTCCAAAAGCACTCTCAAGCTCCTGGACGGTAAGCGGCTTATAAGCCTCATCCTTCATATAATGTAAAAGCCTGTCTATATGGCTTTTAATATTTTCTTCCATATAAAATCCCTCCTTTATTAACGCTCTTTTCGTAAACTAATGTGCTTTCACTCGACTGTAAGTAAAAATCAGCTACCGGATTTTTACGGTTTTTCTTTCATCCTGGTTCAGAAACTTCCTCGAAAAGATCTCGATGCCCTGCTGAATACGGATATACAGAAAGCAACATCCAATACGAAGATATTCCTGTTTAGAGTTCTATCTTATTATTCTTTCCAATTTAATGATTCTAGAAACGCATAAACATCCTCATGCAGCTGGTCACGTTCTTTATCAAGCGTGATGACATGCCCGGATTCCTCATACCACTTGAGTTTTTTATGTTCGGCTTCGATGTTGTCAAAAATTATATTTGCACTATCCGGATCAATAATAATATCATTGCGTGCCTGGACAACGAAGGTTGGAGTGTAAATCAGGTCGATACTGCCTCTAACCTCTTTTATCAGCTCCTGAAGATCCTTTAAGGTAGCCATCGATTTTTTCTCAAGGTCCTTAACTTCAGCTTCAATCTGTTCCTCAGTCTTGCCTTCCATCTTCTTGTATTCCTTCGCATATTCCAGAACGCCGCGGTACATCAATTCTTCTGTCTTAAGGTGCATCGGGGCGCACATTGGGACAATTCCCTTTAATGGCATTGTATACCCGAGTTTTAGTGAAAGGACACCTCCAAGCGACAGTCCAGCAACAGCAATTTCCTCGTAGCCTTCACTTTTGAGGTACTCATAGCCAGTCAGCGCGTCCTGCCACCAGTCTTCTGGACCAGTATGTATCAGCTCTTCAGGCGGCACACCATGTCCTTTGAAAATCGGGGCATGTGATGTGTATCCCTTCCCTTCTAAAAATCGGCCCAGCATCCTGACATCTGCAGAATTACCAGTAAATCCATGCAGCAGCAATACTGCTCTTTTTCCAGCTTTAAATGTAAAAGGTCTTGGTACTAACTTTCTCATTTTCCTACTCCCTCTATATTACTAATCAAAAATGAATTAAATATCTTCCTTAGTTTTAACAAACCTGCTGTTAACATTCCAATTAAAAGCCCTTTATATATGTAAATACCCATAATTTATAGAAATATGTGATGTTTTGCTGCTCCATAAACACAACAAAACCCGGCCTCTATTGAAGCCGGGTCATTGTGTGTATTATAGCTTGAAATAAGTAACGGCCATAGTCAGAACAAAGAATAAAACAGAAAGAACAACAGTGACGCGGTGAAGGACAAGATCAAGACCTCGTGCCTTTTGCTTACCGAACAATTGCTCAGCGCCGCCGGAAATCGCACCTGAAAGACCAGCACTCTTTCCTGACTGAAGAAGGACAACTAAGATAAGTCCCAGGCTCACGATCACTAAAAGAATAGTTAAAAATGTATGCATGACGTACCTCCCGATAAAACTGCTTAACAGTATTTTAAATTTATCACATTTTCAGGAACTAAACAATACTTGTCCGAATAGTTACGAATTTAATAATCAAATTAAAAGAAACACAAATTGTGTTTCTCTTAAGTCTTTCTATGAGTTTTACCTGTATTTAGCGTAACGGAGCCGGCAGGATCGAATTTGACCTGTAGAGCATATCCGAAACCGTTGTGCATTTATAGCCGTTTTTATATAAAATCTCGAGTATATCCTCTACTGCCTTAACCGTTTGTGACCGATCTCCCCCTGCATCATGAAAAATGATGACATCTCCCGGACGTGTGTCGGAGATTACATTTTTGGTGATTTTTGCGGCGCCCGGTCTGCTCCAATCCCTTGTTTCCTGGTGCCATGACCAGAGGATCACATTGTAGCCGCCCTCGATGGCGGTATCCACAATTTCCTTATCATAATAGCCGGCAATCGGCCGGAAAAGGGATGGTGTGAGACCAGTGTAGCCTTTAATTACCTCAGCATTTTTCTCGAGTTCTTTTTTCAGCATAGCAGGTGAGTAGCCATCACGGAAATGATGCCGATAGGTGTGATTACCGATTTCATGCCCTTCTTTCGCCTGCCTTTTTATGATATCCGGGTATCTTTCTGCCTCTTCGCCAATCACGAAAAATGTAGCCTTGGCATCATATTTCTTTAATGCATCCAGGATTTGCGGGGTAAATGTAGGATCCGGGCCATCATCAAAGGTAAAAGCTACAAGCTTCTCCTCCACGGGGATATCCCAGAACACATGCCCCGTTTTTTCATATTTTGCTCGTTTGATTGAGGATGGTTCTTTTTTCTTGGACTTTTTAGTCGATGAACCTGTCTCGGCAGGTTTTTGATCAGCTGTGGCTATCACAATCCCCGAAACGAATGATGGTAGTGAAAAGAAAATCAAGATTGTAACAAGCAGGAACTTTTTCATATTAAACCAGCTCCCATCTTAGGTGAGTTTAGCTATAGTATTATGGATTATGAGCAAGTTTATTTCATGTATTGAGGGATGCCTATTTTTACCATTTAAGAGCGGGGGTGTGTTTTACGTGTACTTGTTTTAGATGACGGGAAGAATTTTGGATTTGCCTCTTTTTTTGCCCACATCGTTTTACCTTTTTGTCTATTTTAAAGGACAAGCTCTCATATTAAATAGCTCATTTTTTCAGAATGTCCATAAATTCACCTTTCTTAGACACTTTGACCCGATACACCCCCGGGAATGTCCATTAAATCACCTTTCTTAGACATTTTGACCTGATGCTCCTCCGGAAATGTCCATTAAATCACCTTTCTTAGACATTTTGACCTGATGCTCCTCCGGAAATGTCCATTAAATCACCTTTCTTAGACATTTTGACCTGATGCTCCTCCGGAAATATTCATTAAATCACCTTTCTTAGACATTTGACCTGATGCTCCTCCGGAAATGTCTAAGAAATCACTTTCAGCTTCATAATTTGATAAGTTTATTCAAGTTCTTAGGAGATTCCTCTACCCAAAATTATCGAGCGAACAACAAAAAACACCGGCAGCATCGTCATGCCACCGGCGTTTTGTTATACGGGGTTAATGTCGCTACTGGAGCGAACACCCATTAAATTACTTCTTAAGGTTGTAGAAAGATTTGATTCCGTTGAAGCGAGCTGTTTCGCCAAGCTGGTCTTCGATGCGAAGAAGCTGGTTGTATTTCGCTACGCGGTCTGTACGTGATGGTGCACCAGTTTTGATCTGGCCAGCGTTTGTTGCAACTGCGATGTCAGCGATTGTTGAATCTTCTGTTTCACCAGAACGGTGAGAGATTACAGCTGTGTAGCCTGCGCGCTGCGCCATTTCGATTGCGTCGAAAGTTTCTGTCAAAGTACCGATTTGGTTAACTTTGATCAGGATTGAGTTGCCAACGCCTTGCTCGATACCTTGAGCAAGCTTCTTCGTGTTCGTAACGAACAGGTCATCTCCAACAAGCTGAACTTTTCCGCCAAGGCGCTCAGTCAATAGCTTGTGGCCTTCCCAGTCGTTTTCATCCAAACCGTCTTCGATTGAGATGATTGGGTATTTAGAAGCCATTTCTTCGTACCAGTCAACCATTTCAGCAGAAGTTTTCACTACGCCTTCACCAGAAAGGTGGTACTTGCCGTCTTCTTTGTTGTAGAACTCAGAAGATGCAGCATCCATAGCCAGCATTACTTGCTCGCCTGGCTTGTAGCCTGCTTTTTCGATTGCTGTAACAATTGTTTGAAGAGCTTCTTCGTTTGAACCTAGGTTTGGAGCGAATCCACCTTCGTCACCTACAGCTGTGTTCAAGCCTTTTTCTTTTAAAACTGCTTTCAAGCTGTGGAAGATTTCAGTTCCCATGCGAAGTGCTTCACGGAAGTTTTCTGCTCCAACAGGCATAACCATGAATTCCTGGATGTCCACGTTGTTGTCAGCGTGCTCGCCACCGTTAACGATGTTCATCATTGGAACTGGAAGCTGCTTGGAGTTGAATCCGCCAAGGTATTGGTATAAAGGTAGGTCAAGGTAGTCTGCAGCAGCGTGTGCAACAGCCATGGAAACGCCAAGGATTGCGTTAGCGCCGAGCTTGCCTTTGTTTTCAGTTCCATCTAATTCGATTAGAGCCATGTCGATCCCATTTTGGTCAAGAACGTTGAACTCTTCGCCTACCAAGAATGGTGCGATGATTTCGTTCACGTTTTCAACTGCTTTTAAAACACCTTTTCCAAGGTAGCGGCCTTTGTCGCCGTCACGAAGTTCAACTGCTTCGTATTCACCAGTTGAAGCACCGCTTGGAACTAGTGCGCGTCCGAACGCGCCTGATTCTGTGAAAACTTCTACCTCAACTGTTGGGTTACCGCGGGAATCTAATACTTCGCGTGCGTATACGTCTGTAATGAATGGCATAGTAATCTCTCCTTATTTTTAAAGTTATTTTTTAACCAAAGATGTTCCAGTCATTTCTGCTGGCTTTTCAAGACCTAAAAGTTCAAGCATTGTTGGTGCAAGGTCGCCAAGCTTTCCCCCTTCACGGAGTTCAACACCGGGCTTCGTTACAATAACAGGCACCGGGTTTGTCGTATGTGCTGTCATTGGTGAACCTTCAAGGGTAACAACTTCATCAGCATTGCCGTGGTCAGCGGTGATGATTGCTGTACCACCCTTTGAAACGATCAGGTCAACGATACGGCCAAGGCATTCATCAACTGTTTCAACCGCTTTGATTGTTGGCTCAAGCATACCTGAGTGTCCAACCATGTCCGGATTTGCAAAGTTTAAAAGAATGGCATCGAACTTATCTGCTTCGATTTCTTTTACCAGTGCGTCCGTCAGTTCATAAGCGCTCATTTCCGGCTGCAAATCATAGGTTGCAACCTTCGGAGAGTTGATCAATAATCTCGTTTCTCCTGGAAACTCACTTTCACGGCCGCCGCTCATGAAGAACGTTACGTGTGGATACTTTTCCGTTTCAGCGATGCGCAGCTGTGTCATGCCAGCCTGTGAAATTACTTCACCAACCGTATTATCCAGGTTTGACGGTTCAAATGCAACAAAGCCATCAACCGTTTCGCTGAAATGCGTTAAACAAACAAAGTGCAGGTTCTCAGGGTGAGTTTCGCCACGTTCAAATGAACGGAAGTCTTTATTTGTAAAAGTGTTGGAAATCTGGATTGCACGGTCTGGACGGAAGTTGTAAAAAATGACAGCATCGTCGTTCTTGACTGTCGCAACTGGTGAACCATCTGGCTGAACAAGGACAGATGGGACAACGAATTCATCAAAGATTCCATTGTTGTAGTTATCTTCGATCAGTTCCATTGGGTTTGAATACGTAGGTCCATCACCGTACACCATTGAACGGTAGGATTTCTCCACTCGCTCCCAGCGCTTGTCGCGGTCCATAGAATAGTATCGCCCAGAAATCGTCGCAAATTCACCGACTCCGATTTCACTCATTTTTTCTAATGTTTGTTTAATATATCCTGGTCCTGTTTGCGGGCCAACATCACGGCCATCAAGGAATCCGTGTACATACACCTTTTCAAGGCCTTCGTCTGCAGCAAGCTTTAAAAGAGCAAACATATGCTCAATATGGCTGTGCACGCCACCGTCGGAAAGCAAGCCCATCAAATGCAGCGCTGTACCCTTTTCCTTCGCATGCTTGATCGCCGCAAGGAAGGTTTCGTTCTTTTCAAATTCGCCTTCACGAATTGAAATGTTCACGCGTGTAAGACTCTGGTAAACGATTCGGCCGGCACCAATGTTCAAGTGGCCAACCTCAGAGTTTCCCATTTGGCCCTCTGGCAGGCCAACCGCTTCACCGCTTGCGATCAGCTGTGCATGCGGAAAGTTGTTCCAGTAACGGTCGAAATTTGGCTTCTTAGCTTGGGCAACGGCATTTCCCATCCGTTCGCCGCGAAGTGCGAAGCCGTCCAGAATGATTAAAGCTGTTGGTGACTGTTTACTCATGAGTACCTGCCTCCAATAATTGCAAGAAGGAATCCGTCTCTAAGCTTGCTCCGCCGACTAATGCGCCGTCGATATCAGGCTGGGACATATATTCCTGGATGTTTCCTGGCTTTACGCTTCCGCCATATTGAATGCGGACTGCTTCAGCCACTTCCTGTGAGAATTGCTCTGCGATGACCTTGCGGATATGCGCGCAAGTTTCGTTTGCATCTTCAGCAGTAGAAGATTTGCCTGTTCCAATCGCCCAGATTGGCTCGTAAGCGATGACAGTTTGCTTAACCTGCTCATCAGAAAGACCGTTAAGCGCTGCTTTGATCTGTCCGCCAACAAATTCATTTGTTTCGCCATTTTCACGCTGCTCCAGTGTTTCACCACAGCAAACAATTGGAGTCAAATTGTATTTAAATGCTGACAAAGTCTTTTTGTTTACCGTTTCATCCGTTTCATTGAACATCTCACGGCGTTCAGAGTGTCCGATGACAACATATTTTGCACCGATTTCTTCTAGTGCAGCCGGGCTGATTTCGCCTGTAAAAGCACCGTTTTCTTCAAAATGCATATTTTGTGCCCCGATTTCAAGGTCGGATTCCTTTGTTAGCTCAACCAATTGTCCAAGGAACAATGCCGGAGCGCAAACAACGGATTCGACTTTATCCTTTGAAGGGACAAGGCCGGTTACTTCTTCAATGAATTTCTTAGCTTCAGGCAGCGTTTTATGCATTTTCCAGTTACCAGCAATAATAGGTTTTCGCATGCTGACACTTCCTTTCGAGTTTCCTGCTTTGTTTATGCAGTATTGGTTCATTTAAGCTTAATATACATGTGTAAAAGCTTTTTATAATTCCCCACTGGATGTTGGGCTGTTGTTTTTAAAAAATCAGTAGTGCAGCAGCTCGCAGGATCCGCACCCTCCAGCTGCCGCTACTATTAACTTATTGAATCAAAGCTTATTTATCGTTCAATGCTACAACGCCTGGAAGCTCTTTGCCTTCCATGAATTCAAGGGAAGCTCCGCCGCCCGTTGAGATGTGGCTCATTTTGTCAGCCAGGTTGAACTTTTCAACAGCTGCTGCAGAGTCTCCTCCGCCGATGACAGAATATGTATCGCTTGCATCGGCTAACGCTTGTGCTACAGCTTTTGTTCCTTCAGCGAATTTGTCGATTTCAAATACGCCCATTGGTCCATTCCAGATGACCAATTTAGACTTTTGAATCACTTCGCGGTATGTTTCAGCTGTTTTAGGTCCGATATCAAGAGCTTCCCAGTCTGCAGGAATTTCTTCAATCGCAACGACCTTTGTATTTGCATCAGCAGAAAAATCATCAGCAACGATTGCATCAACTGGCATATAGAAGTTAACGCCCTTTGCCTTTGCTTTTTCCATGAACGTCTTAGCCAATTCAATTTTATCTTCTTCTAAAAGAGATTTGCCTACTTCGTGGCCCTGTGCCTTTATGAATGTATAAGCAAGTCCGCCGCCGATAATCAGGTTGTCTACTTTTTCTAATAGGTTGTCTATGACACCAATCTTGTCCTTAACCTTCGCGCCGCCAATAATTGCTGTAAACGGACGTTCAGGGTTTGATAAAGCTTTTCCAAGGACCTCAAGTTCTTTTTCCATCAGGAAGCCTGATACAGCTGGAATGTACTTTGCGATGCCTTCTGTTGAAGCATGTGCACGGTGTGCAGCTCCAAAAGCATCGTTTACATATACATCTGCAAGCTCTGCAAATGCCTTTGCAAGTTCAGGATCATTCTTCTCTTCGCCAGGATAGAAGCGGACATTCTCAAGAAGCAGGACATCGCCCTCGTTCATGCTGTCGATTTCAGATTTCACAGAATCGCCATGAGCTTCATCTGTTTTCTTTACATCCTTGCCAAGCAGCTCAGACAAACGCTTTGCTACCGGAGTTAAACGCAAATCCTCAACAGCCTGCCCTTTTGGACGGCCAAGGTGGCTTGCAAGAAGGACTTTCGCTCCCTGCTCAACTAGATACTGGATTGTTGGAAGTGCAGCACGGATCCTTGTATCGTCCGTTACTTGTCCATCCTTCATCGGCACGTTAAAATCAACGCGGCAAAAAACTCGTTTTCCTTTTACATCCACATCTTTAACTGTCTTTTTATTCAAGGCTAGAGACCTCCTTTAAAATCGCGCTAATGCGCGTTTAAGCAGAAAAAGAGGAGAGGGACTTTTCCCCGCTCCCCTTTTTTCATTCCACTACATTATAGTCGTTAATGGATAGTTTATCCAATGATAGCTTACAGACCTTTTTTAGCGATGAAATCTACAAGGTCAACTACACGGTTAGAGTAACCAGACTCGTTGTCATACCAAGAAATTACTTTTACCATGCTGCCTTCCATAACCATTGTTGAAAGTGCATCGATTGTAGAAGAGTAAGCGTTGCCGTTGTAGTCGCTTGATACAAGCGGCTCTTCGCTGTAGCCAAGGATTCCTTTAAGTTCGCCTTCAGAAGCTTTCTTGAATGCAGCGTTGATTTCTTCAACAGTTACATCTTTGTCAAGCTCAGCAACAAGGTCAACCAATGATACGTTTGGAGTTGGAACACGCATAGCTCCACCATTCAATTTGCCTTTAAGCTCAGGCAATACTAGAGAAACTGCTTTTGCAGCACCAGTAGTTGTAGGAATGATGTTTTCCGCAGCTGCGCGTGCACGACGGTAGTCTTTGTGCGGAAGGTCAAGAATTTGCTGGTCATTTGTGTATGAGTGAACAGTTGTCATCATACCGCGCTTGATGCCGAAGTTGTCGTTCAATACTTTTGCAAATGGAGCCAAGCAGTTTGTCGTACAAGATGCATTAGAGATTACATGGTGGTTAGCTGCATCGTACTTGTCGTCGTTAACACCCATAACGATTGTGATATCTTCGTCAGATGCTGGAGCAGAAATGATAACTTTCTTAGCGCCTGCTTCAAGGTGTTTCGCTGCGTCTGCGCGCTTAGTGAAACGTCCAGTAGATTCTACAACTACTTCTACGCCTAGGTCGCCCCAGCCAAGTTGAGCTGGATCTCTTTCAGCAAGAACTTTTACTTTGTGGCCGTCAACTACAAGATAGTCGCCGTCAACTGTAATTTCTTTATTTAAAGTACCGTGTACAGTGTCATATTTTAAAAGATGAGCAAGCATGTTTGCATCCGTTAAATCGTTAACTGCCACTACTTCTACGTTAGGGTTGTTCAATGCTGCGCGGAAAACTACGCGTCCAATACGTCCAAATCCGTTAATACCAACTTTTACTGCCATGAGTATTTCCTCCTTTGATTCCTTAAAGAATGTTGTTTATATAAAGGTGTTACCCTTGTAACAATGTTTTGGCGGCTCCCTCATCTGTGATCAGGATGGTTGAGGAAGGGGCCTGTTTCATATAGGCTCTGATCGCCTTTGCCTTTGATTCGCCGCCGGCAACCGCAATGACATCGCCAATATTCGCGAGATCGTTCAACTGAAGTCCAATCGTCAGCACTTTGTGGACGATTTCCCCGCCTTCGTTAAAATAATAGCCGAAAGCCTCGCCAACTGCATTTCCATCGAGGATTTTCTGTAAATCCTCAGGGCTGGTATTACGACGTTCCGCCATTGTAATAGCGTCTCCAATACCATGTAAAACCATGCTAGCTGATTTCACTAAATTCCATACTTCGTAAATCAGCGGCTCCTTAATGAAGGATTCGTAAATCTCGCTGCTGACCTGGTCGGGTACATAAAAAACGCGATGGCGCGATTTCGTGTTGTCCGCCATGATTGCGCAAATCGTGTTTGCCTGATTCTTGACGTCTTCACCAATTCCGCCCCGTGCCGGTACAAACAGCAAATCCTTCTCGCCAAAGTCGGGCGTCAGCATATCCGCCACAGCCGCCATTGTCGATCCTCCAGTCACAGCAATTATATTGTTGCTTTGGAGAAGATCTTTCATGCAAATGGCTGTCGCACGCCCCAGCTCACTTTTAACCCATGGCGATCGGTCGCTGTCGCCAGGGACAACGATTACTTTCCTGATGCCCATGCGCTCCTTTAGTTGGCGTTCTAAAGAATTTATACCCATTATATCGCGCATTACACTATCAAGACTTTCCAGTATATCTTTTCCCTCTTCAGTCAGGGTCATTCCCTGAACGGACATCGAGATCAGATTCTGGTCCTTCAAAAATTCAACCTCTGAACGCAAAACCCGTTCTGTCAGGTTCAAGCTAACGGAAAGGTTTCTCCTGCCTACAGGCTGCATCACGTTTATGTACTGCAGGATGAGGTATCGTTTTTGCATAACTTGCATTAAATCGGGCAATATTCTTTTTTGAATATCAATGAGCGGTTTGTGCATAATGATATTCTCCTTTTTACTTGTTGGTCATAAAATGTCCCGCCAAGACATATTATGTCCCACCTGCGGTAAAAAAAATCACCCCTGCTACAGATTTCATTCTAACAGGAGTGAAAACCTTATTCAACTGATAAACTCAAGGTTTTTTCTTGAAAACGCTTCACTTATGAACTTTTTGTTAATAATCCCGTATTGAAGCTCTTCCCCGTCCAGTTCCACGACCGGAATCATGATCCCATACTTTTCAACCAGATCATCATCCAGGTCGATGTTGATTTCTTCTATTGAAAAATTCCATTGCTGCTGCAGTTCCTTGAGTATCTCTCTGGCTGTTTCGCATAAATGGCAGCGCGGGCGTGAGTAGAGTGTGACTGTTTTCATAATGAAACTCCTTTTTTAGCTGGTTTCAAACCGTAGTTTCACCAATATGGGCTATAGAAAATGATTCATTCCTAAAAAATGATTATATTTCTAACTTCGGCGAGTGCCATTCATTCGTCAAACCGTTTTCGCTTTGATGACGACGGTATGCCGAGCTGGTCACGATATTTCGCCACCGTTCTGCGGGATACAACCATTCCCTCCCGGTTTTTTAGCATTTCGACTATATCCTGGTCTGAAATCGGTTTTTGTTTATTCTCTTCTTTTATAAAGAGCTCAATCGCCGCTTTTACTTTCTGCGAAGACGCCTGATCATTCTCAGTTGTCTGCAAAGCACTTGTAAAAAATGATTTCAGCTCATAAGTCCCTGCAGGTGTCTGCATATATTTTTCCCGGACGGTCCGGCTTACCGTTGATTCATGGATATCAAGCTCCTCAGCTACTTCCCTCATGGTCATCGGATTTAAATGAGCAGGTCCTTTCATGAAAAAATCCGGCTGCTTTTCAATGATTTTCATCGATACTTTTAGCAGCGTTTCCTTCCGCTGCATGAGGCTGCGCTGGATCCACTGGTAATCTCCCTGCTTTTCCTGTAGGAATTTATTCACATCTGGGTCCTTATGACCTGAAAGCTCCCGGTAATAGCCTTCATTAAAAGAAATCTTTGGAATGAGCGCATCAAACACGCTTACCGAAAGCTCATCACCCTCGCGCCTTACTACGACATCGGGAACGATGTACGCTGGCTTTTCCCGCTGGAAAGCAGCACCTGGCTTTGGATTTAGCTGCTGGACATAATCGAATACTTTTTGGATGTCTTTAATGTCGATGTCCATTATTTTCGCCAGCGCTTTCCACTTTTTTTCGGCAAAAAGGAGGAAATGCTCGGAGATGATTTTTATTGAAAGATCAATTTCGGGCGTAGTGCGCGTCCGCTCCAGCTGGAGAATCAAACATTCCTGCAGGTTCCTGGCAGCGATTCCCGCAGGGTCCAGGCCGTGAAGCTTTGAAATTGCGGATTCAACCATCTCGTCAGTCAGATTAAACCTCCTAGCGACATCAACACGGCCGTTATCCAGGTAACCGTTTTCATCTATGCTTTCAATCAATGCATGTAAAATTTGTTTCTCGTTAGGTGTGACAGTTAATAAGTTCAATTGTGAGAGTAGATGGTCTTCAAGAGTCTCACTCTCATTCGAACCAATCTGTTCAATTAAGTTTTTCTGGTCGCGCTCAAATGTCCGCTTCTGCGTCTTTTTCGTGCGGTCCATGTTCGTATCGAAATTTTTGATATTCTTATAGTCCACTTGAATCAGGGGATTTTCCATTGATTTAGCTTCAAGAAATGCAGCAAGCTCCTGGGCAGAGTATTGCAAAAGTGCAATCGCCTGGGAAAGCTCTTGAGTCATCGCCAATTTTAACGTCTGCTTTTGCCACAATCCAGCTTTAAGATCCATCCAAATCACCCCTGCACCCATTTTACATGATAAATAGGGTTTGGTGTATGGAAAGAATTTGGCATCAGGACTTTTAACCTAAGGACAAAAAAGAAAACCCCTCGCCTGAAATCAGACAAGAGGTTTTGGCAGCGCCCTCGGCAGGAATCGAACCCACAATCTAAGTCTATATAATAGAAAAAAATGATAACAACCAAGGTATATTTTCATTTACTTTTCACCTCACTTCGATAATAAGACAAAATTAAATTAAACAAACAGTCGGTCAAAAAACGGACATTTTAAAAAACAATAGCAAGCATAACCACAACGATTATTCCGTACATGCATGCCATATCCTCTTCTGACAAAATCCTCTTTTTCACGACGTATGTCCCATAGCTTCCCTTCACCTTCTTCAATTTAATTCTTCTAACCGATTCGTATATGGATGCCTCCTGACGTCTGGATTCTTTCTTGAACCTTCCCATCTGGTCCCTGGATCTATGACTGACGTCTTTCGATTCGGGCAACTCTTGATTCAGGTGTAGAAGCTCGGCTATTAATCACAATTTTTCTCTCTCGGTCATCATGATTATTGACGTCCTTCCTCTCTCCTGTTGTTTTCGGTTCCTGCTCCCTCCTAGTTCCATCTGATCCAGCTGCCATAAAGGGGAGGGCAGAGAGACGTCAGCTATTTGATTATCGCGCATCAACTTTAAGAATTCCTCCGAGTGTGCAGCTGTGAATAACGCTGCCCTGATGATTTGATTCCTGTCCAGGTGTGTGGATTGGAACAACTTATCCACATACTGTTGATAACAATCTGCATAACGTACAGTGGGTATATACATATGACGTCCCTCCCTCAAATATAAATACAGCCGCAATCAACAAAATTAGTGGGCATGCAAGGATCCATTCCATATCAGATTCGTCTTTCGAGTTTTGAACCAATCTCTCTTGTTTATCATGTTCTGTTCCTCTCATGCCATAGCCTCCTTCTTTGACGTCTTATGACGTCGTTAGTAAAGGATATTTGATACCGCTTGTCCTCTATTCCCATTTGTATTTTATTAAGGCGTGAGTTTTTGGGAACTATGGTAAAACTCCATTTTTATGAAGGAAATAGAGACACTAGTTGGAATATATAATTAAAGGAGTGAAACTACATGTGGGGAGTAGGGAAGCCTAGAAGTAAATTGGGGAAATGGCTTGACACTAAAGGTCTTAACCAACAGGATTTGGGAAGGGAAGCGAAGATCAGTAAAAACACATTGACAAAAGTGTGCAACAACCCGGAATACATACCGAGACAAGATATTATGAAAAAAATATTAGGAGCCATCAGGAAAGTTGATCCAGAAGCTAAAATGAGTGACTTTTGGGATATGTAAATTCCTAAGCGCTTGGGAAAATGAAGTTTAGGGTGATCACAATGAATATTGTTTTAGCAATTACATTTATATCTCGAGGTATAAGAGTACAACGTAGTGGGTCATTTAATAAGAGAGGAAGAACTCCAGAGCGAGTTGCTATTGACTGTATCCAAGAGATAAAAAAGGAAATGGATGTTGAAGGATTACTTTCTGTCATTGTGGATGGAAAAGAGGATATAACCGTGAAAGTCATTAAACTGTTAAAAGCCCATCTTGATGATTAGGGCTTCTTTTTTTGATTTAAAAGTTATGGATGATCAATCCGATATAAATTAAGAAATAACTTTAGACAAATGGAAAGGAGTTGTAGTTTTAATATGCACCCTGAAAGTTTAGGAGAGATATTGAGAATGGAAAGGTTTAAAAGAAACCTAACCCAGGAACAAGTTTGTGAAGCACTTCAAATGAATATAAAAACACTTAGTAGGATTGAAAACGATAAAAGCGTCAATGGAAAGACCATCAAAAGGTTAATCGATTTTTACGAATTACAGAACGGAAATCCCTTCCCGATTGAATAAGAAGATATTTATTAGAACATCGAACTTTTTACATATCACAACTTAAGTTACCTTGGAGGTAATAACATGTTAGGATCTTACGAAGTTATTTTTGACAAGTTTTTTGAGGTTTTTATACCTGTGATGAATTCAGTTTTAGTTCCAATATTATTATGGATTATGTTACCTGGCTTAGTAACCCAAATTCTACTCAAGAGAAATGGAGCCTACACAATTGGGGCATTTATAGGATTGATTGGGATGTTTACGATAGGCCCGTATTCTAATAGCCGTTTTTTATAATGATATTAATTCAAAAAGCCCCTCTCGAATGAGATGGGTTAATTTTTTTTTTTGCAGTGATATAATCTTCTGTATACTATCGGGAGGTTAACAGATGAATAACGAAAGCTTAGGCACTCGGGTAAGACTCGAAAGATTTAAAAGAAACATGTCTCAAGAAGAAGTTTGCGAAAGGTTACATATGACGACTAGGACTCTAGGCCAAATTGAAAATGACAAGGGAAAACACCGTCAATCCACATTAAAAAAGTTAACAGATTTCTATGGTATAGATCCTGAAGAAGTGGAATAACCCACTCTTTGAGGTGGCTTCTAATTATAAAGCCTTAAATTAAATGTTTTTACTCCGATATATCAGTGAAGCCACAACAAGGAGATGGATAGATTGAGCTTAGATGCACTGACAGCAAAGATTAACAGATATGTAGAAGAAATGGAATTTGCTACCGCTAGGGTTTATATTGAAGAAAATATTGAAATCTTAAATAATCATAAAAATATGTTAAATAAGAATGCAAGAGAGTTATTGGATTTCCTTCTGGAATTGCAAGCTGAAGGTGGACAACCATTGACAAAAAAGGATATGGCAATCATTAATGCAATAAATACATACGCCCATAAATTCGATGTTAGAGGAATCAAGATGCTCGTTAAGGATAATCCGAACCTACTATTAAGAAAAGATACACCAGCATATCTGAACGCTGATGCCAAAATTATTCTTCAAGGCATGGGAGCAATCTGAGGAAGTCAACAAACTGATATAAGCCCCACTCTGAGTGAGGCTTCTTTTTATTGAATCAGGTATAACTTTTTGTATTTCTTGTTTGCCTTGACAATCTCACCGAACTTGCCAACTTCTTTGATATCCAGCTTGTTTAAACCGTAGCAATGAAAATGCGTGAAATGATCAAACAATTTATCCACCTGTACCATTTCATCTTTTCGCATTGGTTGCCGGCAGACTACGCAGATCGGCTGCACCTTCTCCAGTACTCTTCTTCCCAAGTTAATTCCCTCCTTGTAATCAAAATTCAATACACGAAAGGACTTTTCCTTGTCGTTCACAATATTGTTGCATTTAAACCAGCCGTAAACCTCCTGCTGCTAAAAATAAATAAAAAAAACCTTCTCAAGAGAGAAAGGTTTTTTCTTATGATAGATGCCTATAAAACGGCTGCCAATACAGACCGCTTATGTGTTAGAGTTGTCACACGTTTTATAGGGCTTACTCTATCTTGCTATTATATATGCTCAAAAAAAGGCCAAATATACCTGGTCAATTTTAAAAATTTGGGTGACATGGCGCAAAACCAATAAATCGACTACCACACAGGCAGTTTATGTGTAAGATATTTTCACACGATTTTAAAGGGTTTACTTGCGCCGTATTTGATGAGTTAATATTAACATTATTTGTTTTCACTTGCAAACAAAAAAGTTACTTAAAAACTAACCACTTTTTGTTGACCGAAAAATCTCCGAGGAAATTGTTCTTTTTGAACAATTTTATCTGAAATTAAATCATAATTGTAGCAATGACCGTATTCATATTTAGAATTAATAGCATTTGCTACAAAATCTGCTGCCTGAATTGGGTATGAATTTTGAGATTCAATATAATTAACTTCTATATCGAGGTCCAGATTCAAATCATAATTCAATCTAATTTTTATGTAATTTTCAAAGGAGTTTGTTGATTCTACTTTAATGGTTCTCTTATCCAAGTTAATCACTAGGTGTTTAAGACCTTTTTTCATTGCAACGGGTTCTATAATGAATTTAAGCATAAAATTATAAAGCAGGTTCTCATCCTCAAGTAATTTTGGTTTTACGTGATGAAGGTCGGCAACAATATATCTGATAGTTAAATCCTTAGAAGCGATTTTCCTAAGAAAATAATCTTTGATTATTGGGTTAGAATCGCTTGCTTTAATTTCATCTATGTTTTGAAAATCAGAAAAATTTTGCTTCGTTTTTAAAACTGCTTTTTTCATAACATTAGTCAATGGCTTTGTATAAGGCATCTCAATGCAAGCAATAGTAAAATATCTACCTTTTTTTCCTAGATTACCAGACTCATCAAAATTTAAAATCAACCTGTCACCCATTTTATACATACCCTTTCAATATGCGATATTTTCAAATGCATATATCTTGATGTAAATATGATTATAACACTTTTAATGCGCAAGTTATATGTTATTATAAAACTGTAATTTTTATTATTGAATAAATATGATCAAGCCCCTCTCGAATGAGAAGGGCTTGATTTTTATTTGCTTTGTAGTTCTCCTGCAAATACAATGTTACCATGTTCGTCGATGGTTATATTCCCAATTCTCATATTAATCACCTCTATTAAAAAACCAGCTAAAGCATTATGCTATTAGCTGGCTACCTTTTTAACTGAAAATCAATTCGACTGAATTTACTTTCTCATATTTTAGAGTTTCTGAGTCTGTTTTAATTTCAGCATTGTTATTTTTTCCACGTACAATTAGACCAAATAGTTCACTTACTGTTTTTTCGTCATTTGGTAACTCTTGTTCAAAGTACCTTCCGTCTTTAAAAATGTATCGGATTTTCATTGTTATCACCTCCCCCCTGCCAAAATCTATATTTCGACAGGGAAGAACAAGGTCCTTCATTTTTTCAAAAATCCTCCAACCGCCTGGGCAGTAGCAAACCTGTCAGGACCAGAGAGAAGCGTGACTTTATCCGCAACAATCCCCTCCTTGGATCCACCAACTACATAAAGCTCCTTGGCCACTTTCTTTCCTTTTGCTACAGACCGTAGATAAATCGGTGCCCCCAACTTTATCGCCAGCCTCTCCGCTGCAGGGAAATCTTCGAATCCATTAATGACTACTGCTTTTTCTAACATATCCTCTTCCTCCTTTGGTTTTGTTACTGGCTTTGCTGCAGGTTTGGTAGCAGGTTGGTTCAAACGAGCCAACTCTTTAGCGACAGCTGCTCTAAAGTCCCCCCATCTTCCTTCGCTTAAAATTCTATGGGGACAATACTTACCGCTCCAATCCTGATGCTTTTTGACTCGCTCAACTCCCCATCCTCTTTCTTTCAGCATCTGAGCGATTAGTTTTATTGTCTTGGATTCTGCAGCTCTGTATCGAGGCCCGCCAGACTTGCTGTAACAAATCTCGATATGGATAGATGATCGGTTTCCGGGACCTTTCCCACCGTCTCCTGCTGCCCAGGCATTCCGATTTAGTGGAATGCCAAGAATAGCTTCTTCACCATCAACCGCTATGTGGAAGGACACCTCTTTATCGTTGCTGATCATATAATTAATTTCTGCTTCCGCACTAGCATCGTTGTAAGTGTTGTGGACCGTGATGCTGGTAGGCGTCATGCTATTAGGGCATTTAATATGATACTTTGATACAAGTACAAGGTTTTGCTTCACTGGAATAGCCATAACATTTCACTCCTTTCAAAATTAAAAGCTGCCCGAGAGGACAGCTTTATTTCTTCATTTTTCCTTGTGCTATAAGCGCCTTCTTCTGCAGCTGCGCCTTCTTACTCACATATGTGTTCTTCCACACAGTCCAGGCATTGACCGCTATAAAAATACTCATGATAATAAAATCAGCGATGTCACCGGCAAACGGAGTAATATCCACGTTAAAGATCCCCTTTAATCCCAATGCAAATAATGAAAGCCACCCTGATAATAGGATGGCCCAGTCTTTCCAAGTTTTCGGTTGTTCGTACATTTTCTTTTCCTCCTTATCCTTTAAAAACTTCAAAAACGATTGTTATCGATCCACCCACAACCGCAACAATTGTGGCAGTGATAAGCGCAGTAGTTATCGTGCGTTTTAACCATTTGGTGTCATCTTTGATTTCCTTCAGAGCATCCTTTATACCCTGAATGGTCTGATCCTGCAGAAGTGTTTTATCCTGGAGTCGTCGGATGTCGCCTTTCATCTCTTCGATGTCTTTTTGTATGGTCTGTTTCCAAATATCCACGCTATTCTCCTCCAATGCTCACTTCCCCCCTAACGATTATCTCTATTGGCCAAAATAAAAAAGCCTATTGGGCTTCCTGTGGCGTTGCTAATATCTGCTGTGCTTCCTGCTCGGTGATAAATCCTTTTGCTGCATAACTATTAACCTGAGTTTCCGTTACCTTGCCAAACACCCACATATTGAGGACAAATTGATACATATTATTAGTCATTCCTTTCTCCTTTTACATAAAGTCCATTAATGTGACAACTGCTAACTCAGTTGATTCCAGTCTTGATTTTAATTCCGCATTCACTTTCCTTAGTGTCTCTAATTCTGACGGTTCTTTCTTGGGGTTGTCCACCGAAAACTTATATTCTTCAGTAGCTCCTTCAACCCATGCCCTGTTTTGCCACTTAGGGATATAAAGACCATCTGGGACAGGGAGTGAAATGAGATCAGCTTGGAGAACATCCATTTCATTCACCACAACTGGTTCCAAGATGTAACCATCCTCATTAATTTTATTGACCTGAATCATCATTCGAATCACCCCCCTAAGAAGTAAATGCCATCCAACGCCAGCCAGTTACCTGCTGATACTGCAATGACATTTCCACTAGTGTCGACATCAATCCTGCCGTTTCCGGCAGAGTTATTGGACCAGCATGAAAATAACTGCCTGAGTGAGGGTCTATACCCAACTGGTAAGGTGAATAATGTCTTTCCATCGGCACCCCCTGTTAAGAACCCGCGTAGATGTACAAAACCCATAGCATCTTTATAGTAACCAGCAGTCATATAAATGCTTCCGTAGTTCGCCATTCCATTCAACAGGGTTGGTGCAATCCATCCACGATCGGCAGTTGTAACGTTGTTAGCTCCTGAAATACTGATTCCTGTTCCAATAACTCGGGCTTTCTCAGCCCCATATGCTGAAAGCATTAAGAATCTGTCAGCCCAAATGTTTCCGTGTATCTCTCCATTCCAGTTTCCGGTATAAACACTGACCCCATCTCCTCCAGAGCCTTCCACAAACAAGCCATTGCCATTGACTTTTGCTGTATTACTAGTTCCGATTTTTGCTTCTAGGAAACCCGCATAAACATTCGTGATCCATGAGTCTTTAACGGATTGGATTAACCCATTTTCAATGGTAACAGTTCCATTACTGGTAGATGTCACTGAGAGTTTCCCTGAGAATAAGCCTGTGGCCCCAGATAATACTCCTTTGAACGTGACATTCCCATTCACATCAACAATAAATTTCCCGTTACCAAGATTCATGGTGACCCCTGTGATATCACCGGCAGTTATCGACCCGAGGTTCGCTGAAAGTGCTGAAAGGTACATCACAAGGATCTCTCTAGATGTAACTGAATCAGCTTTGATTTTCCCTCCATCGATTTCCGTTGTGCCATTCGCAACCCAACCGTTTACCAATAACCCATTTTCGAATCCATACTGTTCTGCATCTGTGGCAGCTCGCACCTTTACAGAATCAAACTGGATGGTCTTAGATGTAATTGCTCCCAATCCAGTCCATCCACCCATGGGCCAAATCGTAAAACCGGTGTAACCAGCTGGTATAGCTGCAGATGGAAGTTTAATTACCTCAGTAATCGTGTACCATTTATTCAACACAGGATTCGAAACATAATCTGCAAATCTTATCATGGTATCTACATCGGTTGTCCCTTCCATTCTTATCAAAACACCAGCACCGTCTATGGTTCCTGCTGTAAGTTTGAAGGTGACTTCCAACGTCAGATATTGGCTGTACCCTACATTTGTTACAGATTTATAGATGTACGTGTTGGAATTAGCTGGAACAACATATTGTACAGCGTTCCCATTAGCTTTATTATCAGAAGCCACCTTTGTTGGAGCACTTCCCGCTCCTAAGGCATAACCGTCCGGATAGGTTCCTGACCAATCATAGAAAGAAGAATTTATACCGAAAAGCATTGCTTCATCTGCCTCTGGCCCTCTTGGTCCAGAATCTCCTTTTGGTCCTTGGCTTCCTGTTTGTCCTTGTGGTCCTTGAGGCCCCTGAGGTCCTACTGGTCCAGTAGCGCCTGTGTCTCCTTTGGGACCCATGACCAGTTGCCAGGAGTATTTTGAAGGGTCGGTTGAATCTGCTGACGTATAATCTGTGTAGGTACCTATATATGTTCGACCGGTTGAATCTGTGGTAGAAAAACCAGTTGTCCCAGTTGAGTTCGTCGCCCAGGCTGTATGAAAATAAGGTGTTAAGCCGTTATCTCCCTTTGGCCCCGGTAGCCCTTGAGCACCATCGGCACCCTTTATCAACGTCCAATTATAAGCTGAGGGATTCGTGGAGTCATTTGGATTACTATCTACATAAATTCCTATATAGAGTTTGTTAGTTGAATCACTGACAGAAAAGCCACTGGAACCATCAGCGCTGTTCGCATAGGCTATGTGAGTGTAAGATGATGTACCATCTGCCCCTACTGGTCCCTGTATTCCCTGGTCGCCTTTTTGGCCCTGAATCCCCTGCAATCCCTGAGGACCCTGTGCACCCTGGTCTCCCTTTTCGCCCTTGGGCCCTTGAAAAAGAGCCCAGGAATAATCTGCAACATTATTGCTCTCTGCAGCTGTCGTTTTGTTATGAGCCAAACCAATATATTTTTTCCCTGTGGGGCTATCCGACATGTTGGTACCATTAATATCATCTGCGTATTTAATCCAGGTGTACGTTGGTTGCCCATTCTCACCAGTAGGACCTTGAACACCCTGAGGTCCTTGGAATAGAGACCAAGTATAATCTGCAGGATCCATTGAAGGAGTTTCCTCAGTCTGGTTATATGAAAGCCCAATATAACATTTACCTGTAGGGTCTGCACTTATCTTCAGTCCATTCGCATCATCGGCATACATAACCCATGTATAGCTGCCGCTTAACGGAACCCATTGTTGTAAGCCAACATCCCAGCTGTGTGCTACTTCTGAAGAACCACCTGTCTTGATCCAGATGATATTCGGCTTTCCTGGTGGCGCAGTAGGTGACTTTATTACCTTTGTCGCATAAAGGGCCTGCAGCTCCCTCCAGGTCTTCATGACATCTTCTTTTTTGTACTCGATCACTTCACCTAGCTTAAAGGTCTTCTTCGCTTTATTGAAGATAGAACGGTCAACAAAAATAACCCTCGATTCTAAATACATCGGAGGGTTGAAATGCTCATCTTTAATTTTGACTGTATCTCCTAGCCTGGTTATCTCATGCTCATATCCAAAGATGTGTTCAAGACTTGCAGCTTCCACTTCGTATTCAATGGCAGCTGCAATTCGTTTCTTCAGCTCTGTCTCGCCTAACTGAGTTAGCCGCTCGAGTGTCATGTCCTGATCTGTTGATTCAGGTTCATACAACTCAATCAAATGCTTTCCTTTAAGATTCCAGTTCTGGAATGCTGCATCATCGGTTACGACAACCTCAAGCCTGGTTCCATCTTGCCTTTCAGGCCCCAAACAATGTAATGCTGTTACAATACGATCAGAGTAAACTTTTCGATTGATACCGATTAAGTCTTTGCCGAACACAATTTCCTTACCACGATTCAATCCTTGTTTCTTGATGAAATCGACATAGCGTCCAGTTACCTGGTCACCGTCCACAGTCACCCTAAATCTTATTTCACACTCAAACAGCGAAGCAATTGCCTTAAGTGCTTCATACGCGTCAAGATGTCGATCTATGGTCCACTTTCGAATGCCACTGTAATCGACGATTCCTACCTGCCATTCTTGGTCACTGAGTACCAGTCCTGCAGCTGTTTGTATTGTCTGTGCATCAAGAACTTGAGGTGAAATGATTTTCGCTTTACGAATATCGACGAATGATCCTTTTGCTTCGACCTCTTTTTCCATCGAAAAAGTAGTTTCGTTTATATAGGAGACCACAAATTCTCGATAATCAGCCTCTTCATCAGGAATCAATATTCTAGAACGCGCTGCTATTTCTGAAGCTCCGCTTTCGTTAACCAGTAATTTAAATTTGTATACTTCTTCATTTTTTATGGAATTTTGGTGGCTATCATCTTTGACTATACTGATCCACCCGGTAATTTTATCTGTTTGATGGTGCAGTATATGAATCATCGATACGGAGGCCTCCATTCTGCTTCAATCTTTCCAATTACTTCAGGAGGGCTAAACACTAAAGGATTATCTCCTGGTTTAAGGTAAAAGAAGCGAGCTCCAAAATCTTTCCGATAAAAGAAATCTCCATTTTTTAGGATTTTCTCTGTTTTCATATCAAATTCAAATACGTCTCCACTTGTACCAATGTACGGGATCTGACTTTCTGTCAGCAGGTTTATCTTATCAATCTTTAAATCTTGAATACTCATTTGAGAAGGAATAGATGTTCCGTTGGCACCAATATGGACAACGACATGCGCTACTTTTCGAGTGAATTGATTCTCAAGGTCTATCCATTCCACTAGTTTTCTGGCTGTCCTCTGATCAGCTTGTCCATCAATGAATTTGCAGACATATGCAGTCCATTTATTGCCTTTCTTCGTCAGTTGCAGCAAGCCGTTAAAATTGTGCCAAGTATCCCAGTTGGTTCCATATTCGTTTATTAAGAAAGTGCTAACTACGCTATCTCCAATCCTAATTTCAACGATGTTACCGCCTTGACCTTTCGAAATGTCTTTGATAGCCAATTTACCTACAGCGTTTTTATTGACATCGAGCAAATATAGCTCAATACGCCCAATCTTTGAAAGGTCATCATTATCCAGGATAGGCTGTAAAGAGACCTCAAAATCTGTAAGTTCTTGGCCAAGGGATTTAATTTTAGCCGGTCCGTGCCAGCTGGATCCAGTTCCGAATGATGAAGCGTAGAATTTTGCACCATCACTGGCCATCGTTCCAACTACTTCCCCGCCATCGATGTCCGTATTGGCTGCATCTCCCCATCCTGTTAGAGTAGACATCGTATCATGCAGGATCGCTTCTTTTTCTGCCACAGCAGCCTTATCAATATCCATTGGCCGTCCAATCCTCATATAATCCTTGTCCCCAATAATATCTAAATAAGTGGTGGACTGTTTCAAAGTCACCTTAATATTAGGTGGAGCACCAACTGCACCTTCGTTGTTTAAAACTATCAGTGCAGTTGCATCTGTGACTGGTTGGATGAATTGTAATGGTCCGTATTTGAAAGGATCAGGGCATAGGAAAGTGATTGCTCCTTTTCCTATGAAGATATATTCATCCCAGTCTTGTTGCCCCTCTGGCATCCCGAAATATTCTTTGTCGGGTTCATCGGAAAAGACAATAGATTTTGGTTCATTAACATCCAGATATTGATTTAATTGGTCTACTTTTTTTCTTATATCTGAGAGGGAATTGCCAGTCAATTCAAATCTGACTTTTATAGGGCGTTCTGGCGTTCTACGGTCCTGATAATAAGATCCAGGTCGACCATAGACGGAGAAACGATTTACTTCCTGAGTGAATGGTCCCCTTCCCTCTATCTTCGTTACCGTTATCAGACCACTGAAGTCCTGTCCATTAAATTTTAACAAGTCCTTACCTCCTAGAACGCCAACTTGCTTTCTATTCTTCTTTCATATTCATCTATGAATATATCCATAACTGCCATCATAAATGGCTTGCCATCGATGTTGATAATCGCATATTTCGGAACTTGTCCACTAGCCGTTTCCTGCCTTGGCTGTTCCTCCCGGATAACACTTCTTACGATGTCCTTAAGGTCGTCAAGGGCACCCACGAATTCAGGGCGTTTCTCACCAACACCAATGATTTGAGGTCCATAGAAGATACCTCCTGTGTCATACCAATCGACTGATAGTTTAGGGAGCCCATTTTTCACCCAATCCTTTGGATTAAGTGAAAAGTTACTAACCGCAAAGTGTGGCAACGGGATTTTCGTGCCCATATTGGCAAAGGCGCTTTTAATCTTTCCGATAAAACCAAGGATCAAGTCCTTCGCTGTTTTAATCGGATTGGTTATGGCATTCCCGATGCTGCTAAAGATACTCTTTGCTGCATTGAACAATCCTTGGAATGCGAATTTCGCTCCGGTGTACATGCTTTGGAATCGTCCGATGACAATTTGAACAAGTGTACTAACTACTGTACGGATGGCAGAACCTAAAGCTTGGAAAATTGATACACCGAAGGTTCGAAGGGTTCCGAAGATTTGTGCTCCTTGTGTATACAAACCTTTAAGGAATCCCACTACACGCTCTACGAATCCATTAACGATATTAACCACATGAACGTCGAGGTTTTTAAAAATTTCCACCGTTTTAGACCAGAAGCCTGCAAACGATGAAACCCCTTTTGTAATAAAGGCTTTGATTCCGCCGAGGATTCTTCCTAACATCATCAAGTTAATGAGATTCCAAAGGAATTCCACTGCGCCAAAAAAGAGTTGCTTAATTCCTTCCCACATTTTTGAAAAATCGCCTGTGAAAATACCAGCGAAAATCTTGATTAATCCGATAATGATGTTTAGGGCCCCGTCTATTACTCCTTTGATGTTTTCCCATACCATTTGAACGATAAAAAGTACTGCTGGCATGATGAACTTTATGATATTGAGCAAAAATTTAAAGGCATTTTTCGCAGCTAGGACTATTTGGGCTCCATTCTCGTCCCAAAATTGTTTAATTAAATCTAGTTTTTCCTTAACAAAAGATACCACCGCTGTCAGTGCCGGGATTATTAAAGGAAGCAAGAAGTTCCATAATGCAATTGCAGCTGCCATCCATCCTGAGAAAACCATCTTCCAGTAAGCCAGTAATCCAGTGATATAGGTCTTAACTATTTCAACAGCTGACAGGACCAATTGAACCTGTTCAGACGATAGCCCAACTCTATGAAGTATGGAAACGGCTGCCCCTTCATTTCCTGAGAAAGCATTAAACATTCCGTTAATGGTTTCCTTTGCTAGATCCACATAACCTTTGAACTGCTGAATTGCATCCCTTGCACCCAGAAAGAATTTAATTATTTTCAGTCCTTGTTCCTGTCCGAACGCCTTGGTGATGATTTCAATGAACTGAATGGAGTCACCTTTGATCAGCTCCATGTATCCATTTAATAATGGAATAGCACCTTGCATGCTACTTTTCAATTTTTCGAAAAGGTCCTTCGACATCTCAGCAGAAATCATTTTCAGATTGTCTTTTATAGTGGACAGCATCCCGTTGAACGTTTGGGATTGTTTCTCCATGGCTCCACCAAATCTTCTCCCAAGACCCTCAGTCAATTGAGGTAGTACCTGTTCAGCAAATAGTTTCCCATCCTGAGACATCTTCATCAGTTCCTGAACGCTTTTGCCCTGGGCTTCTGCGATAATCTTCCATGCAGGGATACCGCGTTCTGCCAACTGGTTCATTTCTTCAGCTGAAATTTTCCCCTTCGATGCCATCTGGAAAATGGCCATGGAAACGCCCTGCAACTCATCCTGCCCTCCACCGATTGCAGAAACGGCATCACCTACTGCAGTCAGAGTCTTAAATAGATTGTCACCTTCATAGCCTGCCATGTTTAATAGCTTGGCAGCCTTGTCTAATCCTTCAAATTCGAAAGGAGTTTTGGCACCCATGATTTCCAGTTCTTTTAGCGTTTTCTTTGCTTCTTCCTGGCTACCTAAAATCGTTTCCCATGCAATGGCTGATTGCTCCATCATGGCATTGTAGCCAACGCCGACTTTACTGATGGCACCAGTTAATGTGACCATGGCAGCCGTTGCGACCATAGCGCCATTTTTGATAGTTGACATTGCAGCTGATGCAGAAGATTGAACAGAACCCATTGCTACCTTTACAGCTTTGCTTGCCTGGTCTCTTGCAGAGAGGATAATCTCTACCGTATTTTTACCTGCCATGTTTGCCCTCCTTTCGATTTGCTTGGTATTTATTAATCATTTGCTGGATGATTTCGAAAGCTTGAACATAAATTGCTGGTTGGTCTAAATATCCGCCCTCATAGGGCAAACAATGAAACTCCTTGCACATCAAAAATATTTTTAGATAATCATTAGAAAAGTCGCCGTTCCCCATCGATCGGGAAACGGCGACTTCTAGTTTTTTACTTCTTCTTTTGATAGTTCATTCATTTTGTTGATTTCTTCGGAAATTTTATTGAAGATTTCCTCATCAAGACCCTGGACCGTTTCTTCAGTCACAACTTCTTGAGCACTCCAGGCCTTGATTGCTTTGGAAAGTTTGTAGTATTCAACTTGCTGTACTTTTCCAACCATACCGATCATGCCAGTTGGCATCTCATTGCTGTTCTTGTCTAAATTCTGTAGTTCTTTAGGATCTATTCCTTCAAGTGAAGCAGACAATCTGCTTGCTATCTGGTCTTTAACACCTTTGGATAGGTGTTGCAAATCTACCCAACCGCCCTCCAATTCAATTCTTTTTGTCGGTTTATCCTTTGAAAACATAGCCAATTAAAACTCCTCCTTAATACGAAGCCGTACTGTTGATCAAAGTTATTTTCATTGCATGTAACGCAGCTGGATCATACTTTGCAGACCCGTCTACTTGAGTAGCAATCGCCCCTGCGCCGTCCACGTTGATTGGGAATGCAGAAAACCTAAATTTAGGAACATCGATGGTCATTTTATAATTGTTAGTCCCACTAATTACATCGCCAGTAAGTTCGATTTTTAATGGAACTTCATTTTGCGCACGGAATTTGTTGTACTCTGCCATATCTTTTAAATCTAAAGAGAATTTGACCGGGAAAGTTCGGAATCCATTGCGAAGGACCCGAGAAATGACCTTGGTTCCATCCAGGGAAGCCCGTCCCTCCAAGTTGTTTTGAATGCCGAATTCGACTGTGGAAATGTCTTTATTCAGTGTTCCATCTAAAGTCACCGATGCTTGAAACCACCTAAATGGATTAGTCGCTTCAAAACTTGGTGCTGTTTTGGCAATTAGGGCCAAAGCTTTGGCGATGATTGCTGCAGATCCCTGCATCAGTTTATTGTCAGTTCCGAAACTGAATGTGAGATCGTTGACCACGGCTCCTGAGTATTGAAAGGCTTGTTCCATATCCCTGTGAACCTCTAAAGTATAAGGAGGCAAAGCGCAGACATTAGAGAAATTCGCTTGGACAGGTGTGAAAACATGCTGATAAACGCCAGCAACCACTTCAGTCGAAACGGGTGCACCAAAAGCAGCTCTCAGCATATGTCCAACTACATTTGGATAGACATCAAATGAAATATCCCCTGAAATATTGCGCATTCCTTCATAGGAAGCTCCTTCATCCACGACTCCGCTGATGTTTTCAGAAATGACCTGTTCAATTTCCTCATTCAAACCCTCAGAGGCGAACCTTAAATAGTCCGCAGCCGCTACAGGTGTTCCATACGTTACTTCCTTACCTAACCCGATATGTGCTAAAGCACCAAATGGCATTATTCGTCACCATCTTTCTTTTCTTTTTGTTTTTTCACACGAAAAAGCCCGGTAGATAAAAGTGTTTCGTCATGCTCCACTTCATCACCAGGCTTGAATTGACCGAATCCCGGAAAAATCCGTTCTTCGTTCCCGATATATATGATTTTCTTATTATTCGCCATGTAAGGAATCACTCCTTAAAAATCTTCTTCCGTAGTTGCGAGCAATGAGAGCTCAGCGAGCATCATTGCAGTTGGTTGATCTAAATTTACAAATACATCCCCATCTGAAACTGTATGATATAAGCAGGAACCTCCTAAAGAAGGATCCGTACGTAATTGTTTTATGGTATTAACAAGCAGATACCGAATGTCCATTTGTGGCTTTGTAACATCACTGGAATTCAAGGGGATATATAGCCTGATGACCCAACGCCAATTTACTGATTTTCGTCTTGTCGCTGAATCCGACTGTGAAAATCCATCGAAATACAGTGTAGCTGCAGGTAACTGAGTCATGCTTTGTGGTTCATGATCATATGCAGCTGCGATTCCTTCCACAGTAACGATAATATCCTTTATTTTTGTGGCCATAATATTTAAATCTGTCATCCTGAAGACAACTCCTCAATTGCTTGCTGCACACCTTGTGAGAATAGACTCTGGATTTCACCAGAGGATTGCATCTGTTCAACTGTACCCTCAAGAAACTTGTATGCTTTATGACCAGGGTGACGAACTTGTCTAACAAATAGTGATCTTCCGCCAATGGGAATTCTTAAATACTTCCCTTTTTTTGCTTTAATTACGTGTGATTTCGCTCCACCTTCAAGAATATGACCAACAAAGTGCTGCGATCCAATGACAGACTTATCTTTTCCTGTTTTTCCTCGAATGGATTTAACCAGTCTTCCTGTTTTAATCAATCCGAGGGAGCGTACTTTTTTCCTTACCTGCTTAGGCACGTTCCTGGTAATCAGTTTCATACCTGATTTGATGGCTTTAGGAGCAATTTCATTGTTATGATCGATTAAACGTTTCAGTTCATGACTGATTTCAACCCTTGCATTGATTTCCTGTGCCATTACATCACCTTCTTATAAGGTGCAAGCAATACTTTAACCTGAGCCGGTAAAGCTTCCGGCCTAAATACAAAACCTTCTTGGAAAGTAGTTGAGAAATTTGCGATATCAGTACTAAAATACGACTTCACCAGATGTTTACATGCAAGTTCAAGGTCTGCAGGAATCTCCACATATCCAGCAGTATAGGAAACTGTTACATTAATTTCTCCTCTTGGCCAAATTCCGCCATTGTTGAGAAGAACGCCATTTCTTTTCTTCACCTTGTACTGTCCAGTAGATAATAGAGTCCCATCTATTGAAACTGACTCTATGGACTTCACTGGATATTGATCTAGCAAGATATGATTCTTACCAGTCCCATCGTATTCTTCTTCCAGGTAAGCCTGTTCTTTAAACTTCCGCTTGCAATAATTTTCTATGGCAGAAGAGGAGGCATTGATTAACTCTTCGATGGTAGTATTATCAATGTCACCCTGTGCCTTTAAGTAAGCTTTTGCAGCAGCAAGGGAAGTTAATGCGTTGGATTTAAGAGGCATAACCAAACCCCTTTCATAAAAATCATAAAAGGAGAGGCTAACTAGCAGCCTCTCCTTGCTTTCCTACTCTTTAGCCAAAAGAGCCTCAATATGCTCTTTTACTGTCTTTCGGTCTTTGCCCTTCGATTCTTCCTCTAGGAATGCCTGGAGTTTTTCAGGGTCAATGTCATTTGTCAAAGCAGCAATCACATCTTGCGCATTTCCATTTAAAAGAGAATCCTGATTCGAGTCTGAATCCTGGTTCTCATCCACTGTAATAAATCCATTCCGGCTCAACTCAGCGAATCTTTCTTTGTTTTGATGCTCGTAAGTTGCTCCGACTTCAAACGCCTTATTAGATTCCTTATCGCGAAACCTCTGAATTACTGTACCTTTCACCAACTATCACCCCTTACGCCACTGGCGTGATATCGAATTGAGCATACACGACAGCTTCATCATCCCAAAGTGTCACGTCTTCACGCTCGATAGCACGGAATTCAGTAGTATTTGACCTCCAAGCATTGCCGCCTTCCTTGGTCATATCGATTAATAGTTGTTCACGATCCCAAAGAACAACTGCTTCTTTCAAGTCACCAACAATGAATGGTGCCATAGCTGTTCCAGCCGCTCCGTCCTCCACTGTAGCAATGGTTTTGTTAGACAGGACTACCACCTGGCGACCAGAAATCGCTTTACCTGAAGGGCTAGTGATATCATCCTCTAGAAGATACTTGCCATCAGAAGTTTTCAGAGTATCCAGCTTGTTGAATCCGTCTTGGTTTGTATAGATTTTACCGCCAACTGAGAATGCTGGATCAAGGGTGACGTTTAGGATTTTTTTGATTCCGTCAACAAGATTTCCTGAAATTGTAGTCTTTACTAACGTGTTTAATGCTGCAAGAATCAAGCTGTTACGAGTAGCTTTTGATTTCTTTGCGATCCACTTTTTCAAATAAGCTTCCAATGCTTGGTCACTGTCATTCAGTAGATTATTTGGTACAGGAAGGAAGCCTGCATAGTCCTCAATTTCATAAGAAAGACGGTCAAATTGAGGAGAATCCATTTCAGACATTGTATTAGGATTGCCGTATTCTGATAGCAATGTGAACGGCGTTGAGTCAGCTCGCTTTTCCAGGGTGCGTGCACCCTTGTCAGTTGTAACCGGCTCGACTGTTACGTATTGTTCCAGGTTATCCACTGTTTTCTTTAGTTCATTGATGTCTGTCGTGATATCTTCAGGGATTACATAACCACCATCTGGACCACTCGCAGATGATAGTTTATTTTCAGGCCGTACGTAATTTGCTGCGAGTAAATCCCTTTCCTCTCCAGAAAGATTGTACCCACGAATTGCCTTCATGAACACATCCTTGTAAGTAGGCGCATCGTTGGTCACAAACGGTACCGGAGCCAGGTTCTGAGCGTTGGTTTTCTCATCGTCATATAGATCTTTGGCGATATCAAATTTATTCTGCAGCTCCTGCGCTTCGTCACGTGCTGCTTTTGCTTCTTCGATTTTATTTTCAGCAAGAAGGCGTTTTGCTTCTGCTTTCTTATTGCTGATTTTCTCCAACATTTCGCGTAATTCTTTGTTCATTGAGTGAACACTCCTTCGTTTTTAGGTATAAAAAAAGAATTAGATCAATTCTAATTCCATAAGCAGCATTTCTTTTTTCGTTTCTAGATTTTCATTGACTGGATTTGGTTTATCAAAGAGTTTAATAGCATCCTCGATAGATTGATTTGCGCTATTCAACACTTCCAGTCGGTTAAAGGAAATACCCTTCATGTTTTGGACATCAAAGGGCTCATCCTGGTATAAAACGCTATCCGCGAATCCATTTTTCACTGCTACATTCGCAGACATCCAAGTTTCATCATCCATCATGGAGGAAATCTCCTCTGGCGTCTTACCAGTCTTGGTAACATAAGCATTGATAATGGAATCCTTAATCGTATCAAGAATGTCTGCCACCCTTCGTAATTCGTGCATATCTCCATATGTCCCAATAAGAGGGTTGTGAATCATCATGACGGCGACAGGAGACATATGTATCTCATCCCCAGCCATTGCAATCACTGAAGCAGCACTCATTGCTTTGCTGTCTACTTTAACAATGACCTTCCCTTTATGCTCTTTCAGGGCATTGTAAATACTTGCGCCAGCAAAGACGCTTCCTCCGTAGCTGTCAATCCACACCGTTAAATCTTGGCCAGAGAATTCCTTCAACTCTTCCTTAAATGCATTGGGAGCAGTGGCAGGTTCACCGAACCACTCATAGATCCATAAATCACCGTCATCGATGATATCGCCTTCAATCCTCAGTTCCACGCTTTCCGGATTATCGGCTGTAGCTTGGTTCTTAATAAATTCCCAAAACGGCACTAGCTGTCACCTCCTTTCTGGTATTGCGTTCCAACTAGGTTAATTGGAATGTAGTTTCCGTTTGTCATCAGAATATCTCCACCTTCTTCAGCTGGTAGGTCAAGATAACCTCTAGCTTCATTTGGAGTGTAAATCGCATTGTTTACCCCTTTAGACAAGGCTTCAATTTGACTCTTGATATCTGCACGTAAAATTACATTTACATTGAATTTAAAAAAGTAGCCTGCATTTATCAGCTGGCTACTTAAACTTTTAAACGTAATTTCCTCTTCATATTGCTTTAATGGATATAACAACGTATCAACGTAAAAAGAAAGGTTCTGCGCTTCAGCGCTCGCATAACTCGACTTTTCGTAATCATTGATTTGATTCGGCTTAATTCCAAAGGCAGCTGCGATCTGCAAGGCTGTATATTTTTTAAGCTCAAAAAATTGGCTGTCTGTCAGCTTTATGTCTAAAGGTACCAACTTCATCCCTAATGGAACCGGAATAATCTTTCCAGCATTCTTTGAACCATTAGCAAAATCCTCGAATCCCTTAACTAAACGGTCCTTGGCATCCTTATCTAAATCGCCGGTGTATTCAAGTACGGCCTTTCCTGTCAGTCCCGTCTTATAAAGATTGTTCATGAACTTTTGACTTTCAAGGCTTCCTTCGACCGTACTCTTTAGGATATCCTTTACTGCCATTCCTGTAATGCCATTGAAAGTAATGGAAGTTTTAAAATGTAAAACCTCTTCATTTCCGAAAATATAGGTTTTCTTGGATTGTTTGTCCTGGTATTTGTACCACATCTTATCTTTAGTCGCCAAAATACCAGCGTCATCAATAATGACGGATACATCCTCGCTAGGCATAATCCATAAATCTTTTAGTTTTGGGCCATCGAATCGCTGCCATACAAATGCATTGCCATGATGATTTCTATTCATTTCGACTGTTGACCAAAAAACGGTGGATGTCATATAAGGATTTGGACGTAATTTAAAGACCTGATAAAGGTCACTTTTATCACTTTTCACAATTCCTTTTTCCGTTGTTTGGTACATTTTCAAAGGTAATTTCCCAATACTTTCAGCAAGGATTTTCATACATGCAAAATAAGTAGCTTCAGAAAGCTTATCCTTCGGAGTATCTGGATCAATTCCTAGCCATTTCAATAGAGTTGGACTTTTCAAATCAACAGTCTGGTTTTTAAATCCGGAGTTTAGCAAGTTTTTAAAAATCACATAGTCACCTCCCTTCACCCCAGTTCAATCACTTTTTAGCTAGTACAAAACCCAGAACCATTAAAACGAAACCAAGTGAATAGTTTCCGATATTCACCCCGAACATCTGATATGTTGTAAATAAAACAATTGCAATTCCTAAGAATATAAAAAAATCTTCCAACCAAGTGGTCAAAAGACTTTTCAATAATACAGCTATATTTCTTTTTAGTAATTTAGCCAAAATCTCTCACCATCCCATCATTGTTAGGTAATCATCAGTTAGTTCATTGATATCTGGCTTAAAGTCACCATGCATAGCCCTGGCATGGGAGTTTATCGTGGCAGCTGCCGGGTCAATGCGTTCTGTTGATTTTGATTTATCTAGCATAATGTTGTCGTTCGAATCACTTTTTGTCACAGCGTTTGCCATCGCAAATGCCAGTACTGGGCTATTGTCATGCACCACATTTCCTTGATAAACTTGCTCACGGAAATCTTTCGTTGCTTCACCCAATGTTTTTATACCCTGCCTCATTTCGACCACAGTATATCCTTCGCTCTCCATATCTTGCGTGAATTGAGTCGCATTCCAAGGATCCGCTGGAATCTCTTTAATAATTAAACCGTATTTTTCTTCCTTATCCTTGATGTACCGCTTGATAAAACTATAATCCACAACTGCGCCTGGGGTTGGTGTAATCCATCCATCCTTTGCCCATAATTGGTAATGAGCACGGTCTGTTTTGGCCCGTAACGCTATTGTCTCTTCAGGCATAAAACTATGATTCTTAATTAGATATTTTTTATCTTTCTTAGCTTCAAAATTTACGCTAGTTAAGTCAATCTTAGCTGATAAGTCAATTCCTACAACAACTTCGCAACCGCGTAACTCTTCCCAATCAAGATCCCTGCCACAAGCATTCCATCTGGTCATATCCATATAACCATTTTCTTTTTGGTCCACCCATATGTTCATCCTTTTGGTTAAAAATGTACGCATCTTTTCTGGATTATCTACTGCAAGCTTCAAATCACTACGAAGTTTCTTGATGCCAGCTTCATAAGTCGCAACGATTGGGTTTGCTTTAATCCAGTTTTTTTCGTCTTTTATGTCGTCATCTTTATCAAGTTCACAAATAATGATAAAATACTCATCGTTTTCAACTGGATTTTCAGGATCTAGCACCTGAGAGCAATATTTATATTCTTTAAAGCAAGGGCCATTCAAATTGGTCCCAGCTGTAGTAATGATGAACATGAGCGTGTTTTCCCTGGCACCCATACCAGAATCAATTACATCGTGAATCTCGGAAGTTTCATGGTCCTTATATTCATCAACAATCCCTAAGCTCGGGTTCGTACCTTCACCTGTTTTTTTCGCCTCTTTTGAGAGTGGGACTATAATGGATCCGCTTCTAAAATGAGTGATTTTCCCGTAAGCTTCTTTGTATTTGCCATGCAGCATGTCACATGCACTGAGTTGCTTAACAATATCGTTGTATACCAGACTGGATTGTTGTCGGTTCCAACCTGCTATATAACATTCTTCCAACTGATCAGAAAGAAAGGTGATATATGAAGCAACAATGGCTAAAAATTGAGATTTCGCGTTCTTTCTCGCCAGCTCAATAAACGCTCTTAAGAACCGTCTTTTATGTGTCTTCTTATGGAGGAAGCCGAAGATATTGGCCGCAACGAATAACTGAAAATCTGTTAGTTCAATATACTGTCCAGCCAGCACTCCTTTAAAGTGCTTGAATTGTTTAGCCCACTCGTAAAAATCGTATAGTTGCTCAATATCAAAATAAAACCAGCAATCATCCTCTTGAGTGTGCTCTAAATCATTTAAGAATCTCTGGCAGGCCCAAATATGTTTTTGACCGGCTGGAATCGTACCATCCAATATATCATTTACATAGTTGAGGACCCTTTCGCCCAGGTTCATACACGATCACCGAACCGCTTTTCAGCCTCATTTTGTGGAGGCTTTTCCTCTTGCTTTGGAATGATTAGTCTCACCCGTGAGGAAATAGTTAATCCCAAATCACTTGCTGCAGATCGGCACTGTTTAAACAACTTGTCCTGGTTGATAAGAAGGTCGGAGTAAGAAGCGTTTGAAACTGTTTTTAAACCTTCTTCAATTACATTTCCTTGTTGGTCCTTCTTTACATATTCAACTTCCTCCGTAGGACAAATTTCCATAAGTGATTCCGTAACTTCTAGATACATTTTTTTAGCAAATAAAAAACGAGCTAATGCGTCTACATCAAGATTTGTCATAATCTCAATCCTCACAAGCTCGTCTGCTATTTTTTTAAATTCCCTTTTCAAATCTTTCGGAAGGTAAGCCGGAGCCCTTACTTTATCAGCTGGCGCTTTAACTTCGGTAGCCTTCCTTTCTGCAATTTCTTTCTTTGTTAAGTGTTTTTTTCCTTTCAACAATAACAATTCAACCGGCTGCCTCTTTCCTGCCATCCGTTTACCTCCTTTCCAAAATTTTCAGTGGGGAATTTTTTCTGCAGAAACCTGGGGGGCGGTACATAGGAAATTTACCCAAACTTTTAAGATCCCCCCTACCCTGGCTATTTTATCTTCCGAATCCACCATCTTCCTTCACAGTCTTACTTGAGTGACAACTGGCACATAGACTTTGCCAGTTATGAACATTCCAAAACAGAATCATATCCCCTTTATGTGGTTTGATATGGTCCACTACTGTTGCAATATCTCCACACCTAACACAGAAAAGATTTTGTGCTAGGAAACCCACTCTCGCCTTCCTCCACTGGTGTCCGTATCCTCTTTCGTAATACTTGCCTCGGTTTAAATCGTAACTATATTTTATTGTTTATGGTCATCACAATATCGATCTCTTGTTAACTTTGGACACCCCATTTTGTTACATGGTTTTAATGGTTTACTTGGCATCTTCAGAAACTATCTCCTTCTTCTTCCTCTCACAGCTCCATTCGCTCTTTCATACAACTTAAAAAAGCACCCTCCAAAGGTTGCTCTTTCTTTTAAACAATTGTTTTATTGTTTCAAAGGACTTTTAAAAACGGTGAATTACTTATTATTAATTTTTCGTCGTTTGTATATTAGTTTATTAGCATTTCAAAATGTAAATTATCCTCTAAAATTGTAAAACCATTATTTTTATAAAAAGCAAGTTGCCTTTCATGATGTTCTTGATTATCGTATGCCATCCAGCCGGTTACTTTATTTAGGCCACGATACTTTGCAAGTTTTATTGCCTCTTCCAACAACAAGGTTCCATATCCCTTTCTAAAATGCTTTTTATCTAAGACTTGTATGTCAGCTATCTGAAGAACTTCATTATCGACGATAAGGTTTATTTGAAAACAAATAAACGACTTATCATCGTTTATATACATTCTATATATTAAAAGATCCTCACTTAAATCTTCAGGTTTTATTAATAGAACAGGTTCACCAAATTTTGTATACACTATACTTTTACCTACTGGAAATGGTGGATTAAGTTGCTCCTTATATTTTCTAATTTTCTCTAACTTAATCTCGTTATCTTTTTTATTAATAATAGTTTTTTTCTTATTAATTTTTTTGGAATTTAGGATTTTAAATATGTTTTGCAAATTCATGTACTCCGTTAACCCCTTTTTTTCGATAGTTTAATACATTTGAAAGTCTATTTCATTTATATTTTCTTTTTCTTTCTTTTGACCCCTCGGGTAGTTGAGTGGGAATCCTATATAAAAAGCATCCTTAAAAGGATGCTTCGCCTTTATCTTTTTTTGATTTCAACAACTGAAACATAGTTAACATTAGCCAGATTAACTCTAAATAAAGCGCTGTTTTGATTAAAGTCAAAACCTTTTTCTTCATATTTAACTGATTCTAAAATACTTTCCTTATTCTCTCCTTCAGTAAAAAAAGATACTGTATTCTCTTTGCCGAAATGGAATGTAACTCTAAACTTTTTCATATTTCAGCCCTCCCTTCATCTACTGATTTCGACAAAAGGAGATATTTTCCTGCATAAAAATCCAAAAGTACCCTCGTAAGGCTGCTTTTTAATAGTAACTATTAAAAGTTTTCCACCCTCTTAAGAACTTGTTTTTTCCTTTATCTGTGCCAATCAATTAGTTCCTGCGAAAAACTTTCCCATCTCAGGCAGGCAAGCCGTCTCAATACACTCAAGTAGTCGATTGGATTCAAGTTTTACGGGTAAATTGAAGAACTCTATGGTATGTGCGCTGTTCTTTATTACAATTGATCTATTCGGAAACAAAAGTAGATTATTTTAATTAAGTAAGGAACAAAAAAAGCTCCTCTCAATTGAAAGAAGCTTAATAAATCCTTTAACCCAATATCATAATAACATCTTTAAAATAAAATCTTCGTTCATTTTTCTGCCTATTGTCTGCCATTTTATTAAATTAAGAATTACTAAAGTCATAATTGTGTTTATCAAAATTGAATAGAGAAATAATAAGCATTCTTTTGTTATCAACAATTTCAGTATGAGAAAAACCGAGAACATTATTTGCTCCCAAAGTTTCATGCAGATAATCTTCTAAACCCTCTAAGTGATTTGACAAATAACTTGCAAAATCTTCGTTCAAAATCTTTATGAGTTCCACAAATTCCAAATTGAAATCTGTAAATTGCTCACTGATTTTTAATAATAGCTCTTGCTTTTCAGCAGGATCCTTCAATATTTCTTTTGCCAGTTTATCAATTTCCTTATAAAAGGTTTCTACTTTTGGTATATAATTTTTAATTATAATGTCTTGGTACCAAAAGGAAAACTTCTTTTTTTCTTTCTCCTCATTATCATCTTTTTTATTTTTTCTAAAAATTAACACCACCACTGCTAAATTTATTAGGGCAATTAAAGCAGTAGCGAGACTTGTAAATGATGTAATTATACTGTTTATAGTCCTTGCATTTCCCTCATTAAAGCCATTACTCATGAAACTTAATATTTCACGTCCGTCTGAAAAAATCATATTAATGAAAAAAATAACACTTAGGAAAAACAGAAAAATTAATGAAATAATTGTGTTCATTATTATCCTAATGGGTTTGAACGTTTTAACGCTCTTATGATTCCATTTTCAATTGATCTATTTATAACATCTGTCCCTCTAAAGTGATAAACTTGCCTGAATTCTGCTGCCCCTAATTTCCTTATACTCGCCCCAAATAAACCTAAGAAAAATGAAGGAGTTAGCGAGAGTGTATCAACTGGAAATTCAAATAAGATTGGTTCTTTTGTTTTATCAATAGCTTCTAAATTTAATTTTTCTCTTAATTCATAGCCTTCTTCTCTGCCTGAATATACTTTTGAATTTTTAACTCTGTGGTTTTCCATTTTAATTGTCAACATCTTGCACCCCCTCTAATTTTTGAGAAATAAATTCACCGTCAATATAAAATTTGATATTGAGAATAGTGCCGGGAAAATAGTTTTTAAGTAATCTTACATTATTCTTATCAGGTGGTAAGTTCAAATCGTTCTCTTTATTAAATGCAATGATTTGTCTAGGTTCCCCATCTTTAATAACGTCAGATATTCTGTATTTATTTGTAAAGTTGATCATAGCATTGCCTGAAATCAAACACATTTCAGATTGTTTTCCATGAATAGTGTCGCCTATCTGTTGAAAGGCATTTATGAATTCAACTGTACCAGTTCCCCTGTCTGAAGTTTTATCGGTTCTAAACCTACTTACTCCATCCTGTAATGCGTAAAGTGTCCATAATACTTCTTCATTCCAACTTGGTCCAAAAAATTTCTTTTTTGAATGCAAGCTAGTTAGTTTATACAAAGAATTTTTCAAATCTAAACTAATCGAGTCTGTGGAATCTTCAGGAATATTGTCCATATGGCGTTTTAATCCCTCATAAATAGTTTGACCGAAATTAAATATTACTAAATTACATTCTCCATGTTCTTCACCTGGTTTAATAATATAGTGCCCGAGTGTAAACCACTGTTTGAATTCTCCAGAATGGATTCTACAATTGTCAATTACTTCGGCAACTATACTTGAGATAAGTATTAGTCCATCTGTGGTTAACTCGATACCTTGAGTATTTAGACAGTTGTTAAAATACTCTGTTATTTTGGTACTAGTTGTAGCAGATGTTTCTGCATTTGATACCCTATAAGTATTAGTATGTTTCCCTCCATTAATAAGTTCTAAAAGTTCAACTTTAATGGATTCTTTAATTTTTTGCTTTATCTCTGGATCTACATTCAAGTGATTCAACAAACCACTTACAAAAAGAAGTACTTTAATTGAATTATCAGCAGGAAGTATCCCACTATAATCCAGACCTCTATTTCGCCTTCTTTTAAATAAGTTGTCTAAGTTCATCACTAAAACATCCATTATAGTCGAAGCACCAATATCTAATTCTATGCAATTAGAGTGGTCAAAATAAATACCTTTCAGGTCCTTTTTTGATGAAAGTTGATACAGTAAGTGATATACCCTCAGAACTTCTTCGGGATTCTTCATCAAAGAAAATACTGGTGGTACAGAAACAAGAACTTTATTATCTATGTATTTTAATCTTGTCTTGTCATTCTCTACAAATTTTGTACTTTTAAGAAAAGAAAAAAAAGCTTTTTCATTCCAATTCTTACCATTTTCAGCTTTAATTAATCGAATTTTGGCCTTCCTATTTCTTCTTTTTTCTTCCCGGAAAAACCTTCTATATTTTAAAACTTTTCTAGTTCTATACTCATCCAGTCTTCTAAGCTTTAGAACCCGATTTTTTATGCTTTGCAAAAAACATACCTCCGGTACATTATTGTCATAAGTATAATACATTGAACTTTACTTTTCACTTTTAATTACTCATATCTTATATTTTGTTGAATTCACCTAAAGTCTGGAAGCCTTGGTATATATATCATTGTATAACTTACTGGAAATGAATTACACATTTATTTTTTATGTGTAACCGTAACGCATTAAAACTTTTATGCGGAACAACCGATAGTAGGTTTATGAAATTGCAACCATATAAGGAGATGTAATTAGTGAATCTGAAAGAACTTACAGCCACGATTAACAAATATGTTGAGGATCTTGATTTTGGTACTGCGCGAGTATACCTGGAAGAAAATTTGACTGTTCTAAATGAAAATAAAAACAAGCTGAACAGCAATGCAAGAGCTCTGCTTGAATTCATTTCAGATAGGCAGCAAGAAGGGGTTCAACCTCTTACAAGAAAGGACATGTCAATAATCAACGCTACAAATTCGTATGCTTCTAAGTTTGATTTAAGAGGATTAAAGGTCTTGGTGAGGGATAACTCCCAGTTGTTTTTAAGGAGTGACATTTCTGCATATATAAATGCTGATGCCAAGATAATATTAGAAGGTATGGGATCTATCAAGAAGCCAAGTTAAGATTAAAAGCTCACTCGCTTATAAATTTCAAAAGCCCTGAGTGTTAGTGAACAATTGTAATGTTATACTTACCATGTAGTCCTCAATTTTATTAAATTACATACGAACATGGAGAGAAGTATATGAGAATCATCAGAGTAGTAATTATAGCAATCATTATCTCATGCGCATTATTTTATGGCGTTTATTATATCGGAACGAATTTGGCTTCAGAAAAGTTAATGGATGTTGTTTCATCGGAATTGGTGAATAGCGGAGAAATAGAGAACATTAAACAAACAATTGAAAGTGACCCGGAACTAAAAGCTCTCTTAGAAAATACTAAATCAATTAATCAGAGTACTTTACCATTTACAACTAAAGAAGAAGCAATTAAAGTTTTAGTACAAAACGTAGGAATAACCGAACTTCAAGCTATACAATCAAGGGTTGAAGAAGGTAGCATTTCAAAGGAAGAAATTTTACAAGAATTTCAAGATAAATTGACGGATGAGGAAATTACCGCATTAAAATTAATTGCTTACAAAGAGCTTTATAATCAATAGAATTATGAAAAAGAGGACTTACTAAAAAGTCCTCTTTTTATAGGAAATTTATTAAATCTCTATTCAAAGAATTAAATCCTAATTGTGCTTTTTATTCCTTTTTTTCATGTATTGATTCTAATCAACACAAACTTTTACTTCCTTAAGCCATACCAACGAAACTAAAAAAGCTCCCTTTTTAAAAAGGAGCTCTTAATATGTTTTTAGCGTCTTGCAAATAAGCTAAAAATAGCAATATTCTTAGCGGTTCTTGCTTCCTCTAGGGTCAATTCTTGTATTTGCTGAATTGTTCGCAACTCATTGATTTGATTTTGGTGTTGCTTTTCTTGCTCATATAAGTTTATGCATTCCTTCAATGAGTCTGCCCGTTGGTTGAGTAAGTAGCTTTCAAACTGTCCTACTGCACTTGGATAGCAATAATCCAAAGGTAAATTTAAACTTTCTAGGAATTCCATAAGACTCTTTTCTTCCTCAATAATTTCTTTAATTCTATCGGCATGCTTTATTGTTTTCTTCTTAATTTGATATAGGTTAATTTTTTCTTCTAAAGTAATATATAAATAGATTGTTGCAAATATAGCAATCAAACCAAAAACTACAATCACGAAGTATCCACCTAAAGCAGCCAAAAATGGTATTGGGGTGGCTACTAAAGTAAACAAGAAATAGCCTAAAATCAACTTTACTATTAACGGTAATTTTGCCACATTATAATTTGGTATATGATATTCCCTATACTCCTTACGTATCTTAGCTAAACTTTTAATTTGCTGCTTAGAGACAGATATAACCTCCAAAAGTTGTATTTTATCCATACGCGAATCCCTCTTTTTCTTATGTATTTTATCAATAAAATTTATATAACGTTACTTTGTACTCCACTATAACTTTTTTATAGCTTTATTATATATCGGTTTCTCCAGCCTTTTTTTCATTATTTTACAAAAAAATTTAAAACCTTTAATCAATATTGTCATTAACATAGGGTTTATATTTTAAATTTATTCATGGCTCTATCCATACTATCCTGGTTGACACCAATATAACGCAATGTAATCTGTGGTGAACTATGGTTGAAGATTTCCTGCAGCATGGCCACGTCTTTGGTTTGATTGTAGAAATGATAACCGAAGGTTTTTCTTAGTGTATGTGTGCCTATCTCCTCGAGTCCGAAATGCTCAGCTGCCTTCCTTAATATCTTGTAGGCCATACTTCTGCCAATCGGCTTATTCCGACCTTCCCTGCTCTTAAATAGGTATTCCTCGTCATCCTTGCCTTCCAGGTAGTGTTTAAGCTCTCTCCTTAAAGCCGGGGTTATCTGAATACGTTTCTGCTTCCCAGTCTTGGTTTCCCTTAGGCTAAAATGACTTTTCTTTGCATCCTTCACCTTCAAAGGAAGAATATCTGAAATTCGCAGACCTGAGTTAATGCCGGTGACAAACAACATATAGTTCCGTTCACTTTCCTCCCTTAAGTGCTTTTTTATTTCACCTATGATCTCAGGATCTCTAATTGGCTGTACAAAGTTCATGCTGTCACACCCTGTTCTTCATAGACTTCAATCTTAAGTAGAAATGCCAGCTTATAAAATGCCCGTGCCTTTACCCGGTAATATTTTCGCTCACTCATCCCAATATCATTGTAGATTTCGTAATCAAAAACATCCTCAACATCCATGTACCTTTTGATGATGATTGCTCTTTCCCAATGAGTAAGTCGATTAACTGCATGTATCATTCGATTAAGGTATTGCTGCATCTCTCTTTCCAAATCAGCATTCTTAATGGCAGCATCTTCTGTTGATGAATGAAACTTATTTGTATTAGATGGTGGAATTATCGAATACGTCTGTGTAATTTGGGGTTGGTTATCGAATTGTCTTAGCAAAAGTATCCTGTATTTCTCTAGTGCTGATTCAACAGCCTTCCTGGTGGCGTTTCGATCAATGGACGGTAAGTTAAAATCTGAAAGATTTCCCATTTTCTCTACCCCAATCTTTTTTATTTTTGTCTAATGGCTCCACCTTTTGAGCGACGATAAGTGGGCTTATAAATGCCCATTAATTCCTGGACTTCTCTCGTTGTCATAACCATCGGCTTAGCTTTGACCTTTTTATCTCTTTGTTTCTTTAAAGGCACCTTATTCTTGCTTGCCCATTTAGTAAGCTCACCCTGAATGGTTCTCACATATAACCCTCCTTATGAAAAAAGAGGACACCGATTAAACTAGAGAAATACTCTAGTTAATCAGTGCCCTCACGCTTTATTCTCGATCTCGGACATTATTAAGCTGATTTTTGCATCAATAACCTGAATGTTTCCTTCCCTTTTGGCGTAATCAATGGTTGGATACCTGCTTTTCCGTTCCGTTCAAATTCTTTAAGCTTAAACAATTCAGGAACATACTTGCCATAAGGCTTTAATTTGCCTATCTGGTCCCTGTAAATGAACCCTTTTTCCAGCAACCAATTAATGAATGTCCTCTGGCCAATTTCAAGCTCCTTTGCTGTATCTCTAAAGTTTGTAAGCAAGTTCCTATCCACCAATGCATCGAAATAATCAGCCTTTGGCTGCATAATCGTTATGCTTTCATTTTGCTTCCTTACCGTTTCAAGGGTTGCTCTAAACATTAGCTGTGTTTGCTGGTCAGTATGAGGAAGATACGTTTTAATGAACATATCTTCATTCGACACATAACCACCAGTCTTTCTGATTAAAGGAAGGACCTCATGAGTCACCCAGCGTTTAAATTGTTTGGCTTCGGTTTTTTTGCTTCCCATTACTAAAGAGTAAAGGCCTGGCTCATTAACAATATTAGCTTCACCTTGACGACCTAGATTAAATCTAGCCCGTTCATCTTCATCTAACCTTTTTAGTGCATCCGAAGGATTGGCGATTTCTAACACATCACACACATCTTTTGCTACAAACCAAACCTCATTGTCCTTAATTATTGTCCTCACTTGATGTTGTTCATAATCGAAAATTTTCTGTAGTTGACTCACTTGTTTCCCCTCCTTTAAATAAAAAGAGGGCACCAATTAATAGCATTGTTGAATGCAAATTAATCAGTGCCCTCACGTTCTATTCCCGATCTCGGACTTATTCAGTTACTCATAAGTCCATTATAGGGTAATTATGATTAATTTGCTAGTGCTTACCAACCTTTATGGAAACCTTTAGTTTGAACTTTAAGAAACGATTCAGTTTTTTTACCTAACTTCTTGATACCAGTACCTTTTTTTCGGGTTTTCTTAAATAGTTTTTTCATTTATATATTCCTCCGCTTTTTGTTCAATTTCTTCTCTATTTAAATAACTTTGTCTTATTTTGACAGCTATTGTCGAACTGGTTTATCAACCTATTTTTTTGGCGATATGAAACATGGTTATAAATAAAATTTCTAAGACTAGGAGCGAAACTCTTTAGTATGAATAATCCAGACTTTGATTCAAAACTTTTATTTCATAAGATTCAGCTTTTACGAAATAAAATGATTTACCTCGGTAATTCAAAAGGATTAACAGATCCTGAAACATTAAAATGCAGTAAAAAGTTAGATCAATTGATTTTAAAATTTCTTCAAAGACAAAAATAAAATTTTGAAATCACTTAAAACGGGCATTCTACATATAAAGACATATTAATTCGTCCCCCTAGAACGGATTAATGGATCTTAGGGGCAAGGTTCACACACTCGCAGAGGCCTTGCCCTATTCCATTGAGTTGGGCTTATGTTTAACTGGATGTACGATCATATTATTAATACTGTATGGTTTGTAATGAGTATTATATTTGCTACTCTATTTTCTGGTATTGCTGTTTTTGTACTAGTGTCTTTAAAAGAAAAGAAGAAACCATAACATCAATTAAGTGTTTCATCGAAATGTTCATTAACCCCAATGACCATTTGGTTGATTTTCATATGCTGCAGAAGGAAATTCCCCACTACTTGAAAATATGGATTTTATTTTTGTTGCATGTCATTTCAGCTTTTAATTTTGACTTAACCTTTTCCATCACACTACCCCCTCCTCTTTTAGATTTATGTACCAAAGGAGTTATTCCTTTGGTACGGTTTATTAATCTATTATGGGGGTATAAATCATTTGGTTGATTTTTTAGCAGAGTACACTTTCCTCAAATCTAACTCTTTTAGATTTACCGCTTGTTGTTTCAACAATGGTTAGACCGTGTAAGACCGCCTCACATTTGAAGGCCTTTCCTTTGTTGCCATCAAGAACAAGGACAATCACCTTTCCTGGTTCTATATGTTGATTGATGGACATATCTTGATTATTGATTTCTATTTCTGTTAATCTTTTTTGCATTCTGACACCCCTGCCCTATGGTATAATTAAGGTGTCGATATCTTTTGATTGCCAGACCGCCCGTCTGGCAGTTTTTTTATTTTCGGGAACTTTTCTTTCCACCGTTGCTCCCATTCTTCTAATGCTGCCTTATTACCAGAAAGACACTCTGTGTTTAACCGAAACAGCGACATAGTTTGCAGTTTTCTATCTTCATTAGCGCTCCATTCTTTTTGATTTTTAAATAAATCATGCTGCCTTTCACAAGATCCAGTGCAAAAAAGAACCTGCTGCGCTTGGACAGTATAAGTGGTGCCACAATTTGAACACTGACTGTATAATCCGGGCATACTCCTACTCCCCTTTTCTGACAATCTCTCCTTCACCGACATCCCGTAATAAAGCGTCTTGGCAGCATACCGGACATTGAATCAGATGCTGTTCTTCAAAGGCTTGCTCGACTGAAAAAGTGACAACACATCCACCACATTCGTAAATGTGAACTAAAGTAATCATGATGACTAGACACTCCTCGTTTGCTTGCATCTATGGCTTATGTATAGACGCTCCAGTTCGGATAAAGGCAGTTGATTAAGGTTTTCTTTATTCACGCCAGATTTCCAAAGTTGATACTCAAGAAACATTCTCCTCTTTTGCACTGCTTCAAGTAGGACGCCCATCTAAATCCCTCACTTTTTAAATTTTTTTAATTCTTGTTCCAGAGCCTTTTTCTCTTCTTCATAATCAAAGTCTTCTAGTTGTTCTGGTTCAGGTTGTTTGGCAGCTGATTGTTGCAGATGAGCTGCAAACCATTCAGGGGGTTGTTCCTTCCTCACAGGCTTCCTGCCACTATTTGACCTATCTCTTCGCCTTGACATTTGATCCCTGAATGCCTTTTGAAGAGCCTTGGCATCCTCCACTGTTTTAACCTTCTTTTCGGCCCATGACCTTAGGATGCTTTCAACATAGTTCCATTTTTTAGATCCGTTCTCGACAGCAAGCTTTAAGGCTTCCAAAACAACATCATCTGAAAGGTCATCACACCAGTTTGCTATTTTTTGAGACATATAGCCTCCAATCATGCCAAAGCCATTTTCCTCAAAAAAGCGAAACGGATTTTCCTTTGGCTCTTGTGCAGGTTCTTCTTCTTCTTCTTCTTCTTCTTCTTCTTCAACTTCTTTTAAAATCTCTGAAGTACTCTCTGAAGTAATCTCTGGTATAGGTCTGTTCAAATTGAACACATGGTCTGTCCATTTTGAACAGATGGTTTGCTCATTTTGAACAGATGCGTCATTATGCATTTCTCCATTTTGAACAAAAGCGTCACCTTGCGAATCTTCATCTTCAACAACCGCGTCGTTATGCATTTGTTCATTTTGAACAGATGGTTTGCTCAACCCCTCCAATTTTTTGTAGTTAATTGTGAACCATTTGGTCCTATCAAACTTCTTTTTGTTGAAATTCCCACTAATCAATAATCCGATACTTTCCAATTTAGAAATGGTTCTCCTGATCGTGCTTATGGACCAGAAAGGAAACTGCTCTTGCCAATCTTCTTGGGTGTTATAGACCCACTTCTTCTCTTCATAGCTATGCTTGCTTTCTTGTAGCCAATAATTCAGTTGCTGCAAGAATATAGCTTCATTCAGTCCTACTTTTTCTGCAAGAGAAGGCAGCACAATGATGGGTTTGTCATCCAATAAAAGTTTGCTCAAGCCTTCCTCCTCCTCTTTTTTGTTTTGGTTTCTACTAAAACTGAACATACGGCGAAGTCATTTCTGACATGTTCCAACCGATAATCTGGATAATGAGTTAAATAATTCCGTACTACGGCTAAAAAATTTTGCTCCGATAAATCTGATTGCTGATCTAACAGCCATCTGGGGAGCAATACCTTGGTTGTCTTTGAAGTTAACAAGGCGTCATGCCTCTATGAAAATATGAATTTGATTACTTTTGTTTACAGGCAGCTGTTCTATTTCTTCCTCAGCCTGATACATACAATCCGAAACACTTTCAGCATCAATGAAAGCCTTATGAACAGTTTGGAAGCAGTTGTTTATCTTGATTGCGAAATCAACTTCAAATAGCATAAGTTGTCCTCCTTCTGAATAAAATTTAACGTGCTGCTTCTTTTTTCTGTTTCCTAATGAGCGTGTTATATCTGTGCTTCACAGCAACTGAGGTACGGTCGAATTTTTTTGAAAGGTGCTCACATGAAACAAGATGAAAGTGATTCAGCAGATAAAAGTCTTCTTCAAAAGTCCAGGGTTTTCTGGTATACCCCTCAAGCACTAATGATTCGTTAAACATTGAAGGCTGCTTTTCAGTGTTTTGGAAAAGAACCCCAGACAAGGATCTCATTTTTGCGCCAACTGGACATTGAGTGTTGCAAATTCTGTTTTGGTTTTTGCCATTGAACTCACAACCTTTGCATTCAGTATCTAATAGATTGTGTATCTTTTGTCTTATCCTTCGCTTTTCAGTGCGATTCATATCTTCCCTCCTCTCTTTTTCAACGCGCACCGTAATGACCAGGAGATTTGTAAAGGGGGAACATCTAAAGGGGTCAGTTAGATGCACTCCTGGCCATTACGGCAAGAATTGAAGATTCTTGCCGTAGAAAGGTTTATAGTGATATAGTGGATGTGGATTTCTTGAACATATATTCAAGCAGTGAGTGTAGGAGCACTTGCTGCTTGCTTTTTTATGTGGACCTTTGGACCGTTTGTCTGCTGGAACCAGATACGAATCTGCTCAATCTCCATAGCAAGCATTCTATAATGGTGTGAATCTGCGATTTTACCCGCGTTACTCAATTTTTTTGCGTAGGAATTAAGAGACTGTGAGATGTAGATCATCTCCATGCCATCGAGCTCCACTGTCCTGTTCATCCCTTCGACTTTTATAAAGACGACATCAAACAGTTTCTGCCCCATTCCGGACAATGATTTACGGTGGTTCCTCATAGAGTTTTTCAACATTTCTCTTTGGACGGTCAATAAATATAATCTTTGTTTTATCGATTTCCACCTCTTAGATTTATTTTCAATTCCTTCAATACCAGGCCCCATCCGTACTGTAATGCCACCATTCGTCCACAAAATGAACATGCAGACATTTCTCTTCTTCGACCCATTCCACATTAGTGGCAGCAGCTAGTAAGTATTTGCGATTGTTTTTATCTTCTGGACTCATTGACTTCCTGTGTTCCCTATATGTGTCCACTAATAATTTGGCCTGCTCTTCGGTCAGTCCAAAGTGAACCATGTATCGACCAACTCTCCTGTTCACTTGAAAAGGAATTCCTTCAATCATGTTTGCCAGATAGTCTCGTACAGGCCGGAGAGCATCGATACGAACATTTAAGTCAACTATTTTTCTTCGCAAATATATAGCCGTTTCCGACTCGAAATCTTTACTGTCATAAAACTCACGCATCATTCCATGCAGCCATTCATGTTTTGTATATAAAAGGTTTAATTCTTCCCTGACACTTTCAAGGACATCCTTTAAATCCAAATCTTCAAAATCAATCACTTGTTATCCCTCCAATCTATTTATTTAATTTTCTGACCTTCAAGCTAAGCTTCCAGGCCTTAAAAACATCCTTCATTGAGAATCCGTATTCGCGGCAAAGCACCCCGACCAGGTTGATTATGCTTGCAGCTGCATCCAGTAACTCTCCTAGAACCCGCTTCATGTCTTCTCTTTCAGCATCTGTTCTTGTATGTATTGGCTTCGCCCAGGAAACCATGTCTAGTTGTTGAAGTGCTTCAACCGTCTCGGTCTTGACTAGGAACACCATGCTTGCAGGATGCTGATCCACATAATCTCCATTGAAATATGGAATGGCTACTTCTCCGGCGGCATCCTGCCAGGTGTTAAAATAAAATTCCACATCATCCAGTGCTTCCGCGATCGGACGGCGCATATCATTGGGCACCCTCCTGGATCCTGTCTCATACTTTGCTAAGCTCTCCCGCGATATTGGAAGGTCCAATGATAGTTCTTCTTGTGAGTACCCCTGTCTTTTTCTCGCATTGGCCAGCTTCTCCCCAATGGCCATAATCTCTTCCTCCCTTTGTACCTAACACTTACTAGGAATGTGACTTTTTAAGCTGATAAGCTATTTAATATAAGTGGTTGGTTGCTCTTTTAACCATGTGACTAGGAATTGTTCTGTTTCTTTAGCAGGAAACACCCACTTTCGCCCTACTCGAAACTTTGGAAATCGCTGATCGAAGAAGAATTGTTCCTTAACAAATGGCTCGCTCATGCAGGTTTGCCGGCAAAGTTCTTTCATATCCCAAAAAACCGTACGGTTCTGAATTTCATCCAAGTGCTTACGGAGTTCTTCATGGAATTTTTGTTCAATATCATCCTGATCGATATGAACACTTAGCAAAGTTGACACCCCCTAATTGATTTTGATGACTTGTTCCAGGTACTTTCCCCGAGTTCCAGCTGAACATCTATGATGATTGTCGGGGTATCTGCATAGGATGTTTTTCTCTGATAGAAGTGAGATAATTTCATTGACGATGTGTTCTTTTTGTTTTGGACTCATGTCTAGCCTCCACTAGCCTAGCTGCTTTTAGGTAACGATTTGTTGCCTTTATCTTCAAAAAAAAGTGTCCAATCGATTTCTAGAACTTGGGAGACTTTTTTAGCTGTTGATACACTAGGTGTTCTATCGCCATTTTCAATCATGCCATAATACTGGCGTTTAATCTTAGCTTTATCAGCTACTTCTTGTTGGGTCAACTCAAGTTCTTTTCTTGCATTTGATAACCATGCTCTCAAAGTAACACCTCCTAAAGAAACATTTCGTTGCTTTATATTCATAATTATACGCAACATTTTGTTTCTGTCAATAATAAAAGCAACATTTTGTTTACTCACATTTACGCAACTATATGTTGCTGTATAATTAAGGTATATACAAATTAAGGGGTATTATTATGCTGGCTGATAGATTAAAGAAATTAAGACTCAGTAGGAAGAAAAAACAAGAAGATATAGCGAAGTTTTTAGGAATTACCCGTCAAGCGTACGGTCATTACGAAAACGGGAATCGCCAACCTGATTACGACTCTCTAAAAAAACTTTCTGATTTCTATGAAGTTACAATTGACTTCTTATTAACTGGAGAAGACCAGCAAGGCTCTAGTGATGAAATGTGGAAGGAAATCTTGGATCCACAAAAGCAAATGTTCTTTAAAGATTTGATGGATGCTCCAGATGAAAAGATCGCTGAGTTAATTAGGTTCTGGGAATTTATTAAAGAGCGCGATAAAAAGAATTAGCACGCCTTGCGTGTTTTTCTTTCGGGAACTAATGGGTTTATTGCCCATAAATACATAATTTTATAAAAGGGGTCCTAAATATGAAAAAGAAGTTATTATTAGGAACTGCAGTTATTTCGCTTAGTTTATTTCTTGGAGCATGTGGTTCTGAAGAATCTGCAAGTAAAGTAGATGAGCCTAAAAAAGAAGCAAATTCTGCTTCTGAAAAAGATGAAGGCACAGGATTAGAAGCATTTGAAGGAAAAGATTTTGAGGAGATTACTGCTGAAGACTGGAAAAAAATTAATCTATCAAAAAAGCAATTTAAAAATTGGTTAGCTGAAATGGAAAAGCCTGATGAGTCTGGACAAATAATGATTAATAAGGCTGAAATTACCGATGATAACACAATTGAAATTAAGTTGAATAACTCCGATGGCGACACTCTTGAAAACAGCATGACTGCTCCTATCCTAGATGCGTTAATTAGAGAAATATATAAGCACTCTGCTTATTATAAAAAGGATGAACCAAAAATTATTTTTACAGATTTGACTGGGTTTAAAATTGCTGAAATTACCGAACCAGTTGATTTCGGTGAATCGGGTGAAGCAGAAGGTCAGGATTTAGGGACATTTAAGGTTGGGGATAAAGTGGATATTGCGGGCACCGTTATTACAATTACAGGTGCAAGTTATACTGACGAACGCAATGAATTTGAAGAAAAACAACCTGAAAAAGTTCTAATATTGGATCTAGCAGTACAAAATGCTACTCAAGAAGAGCTCTTCTTTGATGCTTATGAACTTGAAATTTATGATTCTGAAGGAACAAAAATGGAATCTTATCCAATAGATTACTTAACGGAGACATTACAACCGGGTAAAAACATTACCGGCCGTGGTGCATATGGAGTATCCGGTAAAGGACCATACGAGGTGTATTACACCGACTTTGCAACGGACACAAAGGCTATGTGGAACATCGACGTTAAATAGTAATGATATCTTACTAAATATGCAATTAAGATGGGCGTGATCTATTTGGAAATAAAATTAATAACCGAATTAATTAATTGTTTAAAAAGAATAGTGCACGAAACTCCAACCTTTCATTTGCCTGAAAAAGGCTTCTATGAAAAATTAGACTTAAAGAGTAGTGAGTATCAATTTATTGTAGATGTGAATCGTAAAGGAAGGAAAAAGCCAAAGTTCACTCTTCAACTGCGTAGCAAGAGCAATAAGGATTATTCTTTATTAAGATTAGATATTCTGGGACCGGATCATCCAAATCCTGAAGGTGACTTTCCTTTTTCTGGTGAAGTAATTCCATGTCCTCATTTACACATAGCTCACCCTGAGTATGGAGACTCCATTGCATACCCATTAAATAATGAATATGCTAATATATATTTAACAAAGACTCAACTAGAAGATTTAGTTGAGATACTAAAGACTTTTTTAAAATTTTGTAATGTGGGGAATATTGAAGATATACAATATGAGTATCAAATAGAACTTATTTAAAAGAGGTGGTGATCTCAATGATAAATGATTTAAAAACATTATACGATAAATGGAATAGCAAGCAACTCAGATTAGAGGATTACAATGACTTTATTGAGATTACCACCCCTTTTGTCGATATGCATCATGATTTTATACAACTGTTCTTCACAAAAGAAAAGAATGGAAAGTACAAGTTAACAGATGATGGGCACATTATTGGCGAACTCTCAATATTAGGAGTAGATGTCACTAGTGCAAAAAAAAGAAAACAGTTCTTTAATACTACTCTTAAAGTTTTTGGAGTTAGTTTTGATAGTCACACTGAAGAACTTTATGTTACCTTTGAAACCTTGGAAGATTACCCTAAAAAGCAACATAATTTACTACAGTGTTTAACCAGGGTTACCGATATGCTGTTGACATCTAAAAATACAGTAGCTAGTATTTTTTCAGAAGAAATATCCAAGTTTTTCGAAGACAATAATGTTTTCTTTTCACCTGATATGGGATTTATCGGTAAAACGGGAAATCAACAAACATTTGATTTTGTCATACCTCACTCAAAAAAGAAAAGGGAAAAGTTAATAAAAGCTGTTAACACTCCCTCTGCTGAGAATTATACTAGTCCTCTTTTTTCTTTTATAGATGTCCAGGAGGTACGACCAAAAGCTGACTTTATTGTTGTGGCTAACGACTTCAATGTTCCAATTGCTGATAAATTTGCAAGCTCACTAAAAAATTACAATGTTGAAATATTAGCTTGGTCTAATCGAAATAATTGGGTAGATCAATTAAAAGTAATTTAGGAAGCCCAAGTGGGCTTTTCTTTCAAAGTAAAACACGAACATACATTCCCTTTGTGGAGGATCTAATGAACTATAACACAACATTGCTTGAGGATTGGATTGAAAATTTTTATATCAATCTAGGAATTTTTCATCCTCATCAAATTGACTTACATTCTATCGCCTATCGTCTTGGATATTCTGTTACCTATAGGAATATTTCCAGCCGATTTTACGAAACCGAAATAATAATTGATGAACGAATTAGTCCACAAGAACAATGGCAAGAATTCGCCCATGAATTATGCCATGCTGAAAGACATGCTGGTAATCAATTAGTAATGCCTAAATCTTTTCTTGAACTTCAAGAATTTCAAGCAAACCTATTTGCTTATCATTTCTGCGTCCCAACTTTTATGCTTTTACGTCTACAACTCCCGGAGAATACAAAACAAGCAATCTATTTCATTTCCAATACATTCTTTGTGACCTTGGAATTCGCCGAGTATCGCTTGAATTTGTACTGGAATCGTATCAATAGTTCTACATTGGTAGCTGAAAAAAACTATAAGGAGATGATCTAATGGCCAGCTTCAGGAAGAGAGGGAACTCATGGCAATATCGTGTTCATTATGTAGACAGGCGTACTGGAGACAAGAAAGAGGCAGTCGCCAGTGGTTTCACTACGAAAACTGAGGCTAAGCATGCAGCCGCAGAGATGGAACGGAAAATCAAACGTGGGTTTGATCCTGGATCCGCTAATCAAACTCTTTCCGATTATCTGGATTGGTGGTTTGAAACTTACAAAAAAGGAACAACTACTCACGGTACCGAAAACAATATTAAAAAACACATCAAAATGCTGACTGACAGAATCGGATATATGGATCTTAACGAGATTGCTCGGCCTACTTATCAAAAATTCATCAATGAAATTGCAAAGGATTATGCCAAGAGTACCACCCAGCGCATGAACGCCACGATCAGTGAAGCATTTAAAGAAGCAATGGATTTGGACCTCATGCACAAAAATCCTGCTTCTCGGGTGAATTACCCTAAAATAGAGAGAACCAAAATCAAAAAAAAGTTCCTGGAGATGGAGGATTACTTAATACTTATCCAGCATGCCCAGGAAGACTGGGGAATGCTATATCCTCACTATCTGTATATCACTCATCTTTTAGTGGCCACAGGAGCCCGTATAGGGGAGATTTGCGCTTTAGGGTTGTCTGACATCGACTTAGATAAAAAAAGCTTAAATATCGACAAGACGTTAGTCAGAGAAAAAGACAAATATGTTGTTAAACCGACGACTAAAACCGGAGAAAGTGGAGAGAGGATTATAGGGTTAGATGATTTCACACTAGATAAGTTACGAGAATGGACTCGCATTCGATCTGAATGGGTAATGAAATTAAGGAACCGACCTGAATTTTTATTTATTAATCCGCTAGGCGAACTGATTAAGATGCCAAATTACGCCGATATGCTCAGGACCCTATGCAGACGTCATGAATTAATGCATGTTACCCCTCACATGTTCAGGCATACCCATGAAACAATTTTATGGGAGTCAGGGATTGCTGATATAAATTATATTGGAGCGCGCCTGGGAGACACCGATAAATCAATTTTACTAAACACATATGGCCACATGTCCAAACGCTCTGAACAGCTCAGCAACGAAAAAGTAAATAAATTTATGAGCACCTGGCTTGAGAAAATAAAATGAAATAAAATAAGGGTTTTTCGAAGTACTCGGACAAAACTCGGACAGTTAATCCTTGAATACTCAAAAAACCCTTATTTATCAATGTTTTAGCGCCCTCGGCAGGAATCGAACCCACATCTCAAGAACCGGAATCTTACGTGCTATCCGTTGCACCACGAGGGCATATTTGATTGGCATTCCGCCAACGTTAATTAGCGTTACGCTTACCTATTATAAGGTATGTTCAACGTCATTGCAAGAATGATTTTGGGGAGGAGCGGGAAGCAAGCTAGTTCATCAGGCATTCATCAGGAATATTTCCTTAATAAGTGAACCTCTCCTAATTGTTTAAAAATTACAATCTTGGGTAAGATGGATACGGTACAGTAGATTGGTCGTATATAAGAAAAATAATTGTCGAACAGTTTCTGAAGGCTTTGTAAGCGATTCGTTTGACCTTTATTGACCATGCGTGTATCATAAAAATACATAGCCATTCTGGCAAACGAACCATTTAATGCCAGCTTGCTTACTGCCTACATGGGCAATGAATGATCTTTAAGTTAAAGGAGGAAAACACACATGAACTTGATTCCTACAGTTATTGAACAAACGAATCGTGGCGAACGGGCATATGACATTTATTCCCGCCTTTTAAAGGATCGCATCATTATGCTAGGAAGCGGGATTGATGACCATGTTTCCAATTCAATCGTAGCCCAGCTATTATTCCTGGAAGCAGAAAACCCTGAAAAAGACATATCCATCTATATCAACAGCCCAGGCGGCAGCATCACTGCCGGTATGGCTATCTACGATACAATGCAGTTCATCAGGCCAGATGTCCAGACAATCTGTATTGGGATGGCTGCATCAATGGGTGCATTCCTGCTTGCTGCGGGTACGAAGGGAAAGCGTTTCGCGCTTCCTAACAGTGAAGTCATGATCCACCAGCCACTAGGCGGTGCTCAAGGACAGGCGACGGAAATCGAAATCGCTGCTAAGCGCATTCTATTCCTTCGTGATAAGCTGAATACAATCCTTTCGGAGCGCACTGGCCAGCCGCTTGATGTTATCGCTAAGGATACTGACCGCGATAATTTCATGACAGCTGAACGCGCGAAAGAATATGGTCTTGTTGACCAGATCATCACTCGCAACGTGCTTGAAGAAAAGAAAAATAAATAATTAAGAAAAGCGAAAGCGCCTTGGTCAGCCCCGACAAGCGCTGGAGGGCCGACCGGTGAAGTCGTTCTTTGACTTCATTGGGCGGACCGAAGCGACTCGAGGGGCTAGGCGCTGGAGCTGGACATTTCTCGAAGTGAAATTTTATGCTTTCTTATATCTTCAAAAAAACTCGCTCCCTATTTCAGGAGCGAGTTTTATTTTTTAGTTTTCTTTCTGGATATATTCAGAAAGCTTTTCCAATGCCTCTTCTTCGTCATTGCCGTCAGCGATCAGGTTAACTGATGCTCCTGCGCTTACTGCAAGGCTCATTAATCCCATGATGCTCTTCGCATTTACCTTTTTTCCGTCCTTCTCAAGAAAAATGTCGGACGAGAACCGGTTTGCTTCTTGCACGAACAAAGCAGCGGGACGAGCCTGTAAACCAGTTTTCAATTTTACTTCAACCTGTTTTTCTACCATTTCTGTTTTCCTCCTCTTACCCTCTATTTATTCATGATCTGGCCGGCACGCAGTTTTTCTGCGATTTCATCTATCTTCCGCAGCCGGTGATTTATTCCTGATTTACTGATTGAGCCGCCTGTCACCATCTCGCCTAACTCTTTTAGGGTGACATCCTGATAATCCACGCGGAGCTGGGCGATTTCCCTCAGCTTATCCGGTAAAATATGAAGGCCGACTGTATCACGGATGAAACGGATATTTTCGACCTGGCGAAGTGCGGCACCAATCGTCTTGTTCAAGTTTGCTGTTTCACAATTCACAAGTCGGTTGACCGAATTTCTCATATCCCTGACGATTCGGATATCTTCGAACCGCATAAGCGCATTATGTCCGCCCACAATGTTTAAAAACTCGGTTATTTTTTCAGCTTCCTTCAAATACGTGATGAACCCTTTTTTTCGCTCTAACGTTTTACTGTTCAATCCAAAGGTATTCATCAATTCACACAAGGACTCGTTGTGCTCCTGATACATGGAGGCGATCTCTAAGTGATAGGAGGATGTTTCCGGGTTGTTCACGGAACCTCCTGCCAAAAATGCACCTCTTAGATAAGAACGCTTACAACATTTCTTTTTGATGAGCTCTGGTGAAATTTCATGGATAATTTCAAAGCCTTCTCCTATAATCTTTAAATCCTCCAGTATTTCTCTGGCTGATTCCTTCAAGCGGACAATATAAACATTATTCTTTTTCAGCCGCATCTTTTTCCGAACGAGCAGTTCTACTTGGATTTGATAGCTTTTTTTAATCAAAGTATAGATGCGCCGTGCGATCGCGGCATTTTCAGTCTGTATGTCTACGATGAGTTTGCGATTTGAGAAGGAAAGGGAACCATTCATCCGGATCAGGGCGGACAGTTCCGCTTTGGCGCAGCAGCCCTTTACTTCAATGTTAGTGAGTTCCTTTTTAGTTTCCGAAGCGAACGACACCTTCTCACCCCCCTGGTTTTGCAGCACCGGCACTTTTCTTCTCGCCAGGCGCTATTTCTGGTTTTATAGGTTAAAAGATCAACCTGGTGTAAAAGCAGACAAACGCTTGCATCCTATATTTACGCGTTATATCTCTTTTTGGTTTCATCAATTATCATAGAATATAAAATTTCTGATACTTTTTTTGTATCATGCCTGATGACATTGCCATCAAGCTCTGCGATTTCCTCTTGCACCACTTCGACACCTAGCACATTCAGCATATCTAAATCAAAATGGACTGGCTGGGCAAGCTCCTCTTTGTAGCGAAGCTCTACATCAGGCGGAATGGTTTCGCTATTCACAAGAATCGTATCAATAAAAGCACAATCCATATGGTCATAGATTGCTTTTATATGGTCACTGGCAGTAAAATCATGCGTTTCCCCTGCCTGGGTCATTAAGTTGCAGATGTATACTTTGCGTGCTTGTGCCTTGCACACTTCTTTTCCAAGCCTTTTTACTAAAAGATTCGGCAGGATGCTCGTATATAAGCTTCCTGGTCCAATGACAATCAAATCCGCTTCCCTTATCGCCTGGAGCGTTTCCGGCAATGGTTTAACTCCTTCAGGATTCAGGAATACCCTTTTGATCCGCTTGCCAGAGTAAGGGATTTTAGATTCCCCCCTCACAATGCTGTCATCTTCCATCAAGGCATTCAGCATGACACTCCGATTTGCTGCCGGCAGTACTTTCCCGCGAACATTAAGGACCTTGCTCATCTCCTGGATTGCATGGACGAAGTTTCCGGTAATCGATGTCATCGCCGCAAGAATCAGGTTTCCGAGCGAATGCCCCGATAATTCATTGGATGTTCTGAATCGGTGCTGGAACATCTCTTCGATCAATGGCTCCACATCTGACAGTGCAGCCAGGACATTCCGGATATCTCCAGGAGGAGGTATTTGCATATCCTCCCTCAGCCGGCCGGAGCTTCCGCCATCATCGGCAACCGTCACAATCGCAGTGATATCAACAGGGTACTTTTTCAATCCCCGAAGAAGGACTGGCAGGCCGGTTCCACCCCCGATGATGACGATTCTTGGCTGTCCCTCTGTCATCATGTCGTATGTCCCTTCCTTTTATCAATATCCCGGTGAGTCACGCGGGTATGATAGTCCTTCTCGAAAAACTTGGCGATATGCTCTGCCAGGGCAACAGACCTGTGCTGGCCGCCTGTGCAGCCAATCGCAATGACGAGCTGCGCTTTCCCTTCGCGCTTGTAATGCGGAAGCATGAAGCTGAGCAGGTCGGTTACTTTTTCCAAGAACTTAGTCGTTTCGTTCCATTTCAGAACATATGTCGATACATCTTCATCAAGACCCGTTTTCGGGCGCATATGGTCAATATAATGAGGGTTTGGCAAAAAGCGGACGTCGAATACTAAATCTGCATCGATTGGAATCCCATGCTTAAACCCGAATGACATCACGTTAACAGTAAAAATCGTTTTCTTGTTAACCGAAAACTCTTCGAGGATTTTCTCCCTTAGCTCCTTCGGTTTCATGTCCGTTGTTTTGTAGATAAGTTGGGCCCTGCCCTTCAGCTCTTCCAATAGCTCGCGTTCGAGCTGGATTCCTTCCAGCGGCAATCCGGACGGAGCAAGCGGATGGGAACGCCTCGTCTCTTTATATCGGCGCACAAGCGTTGAATCATCAGCATCGAGGAATAATACCTGTGGCGCAACCCATGATGTTTCAGCCAATTCATCAAGCGCTTTAAAAAGCGAGTCAAAAAACTCACGGCCGCGCAAATCCATGCCAAGAGCCACTTTATTCATTTTCGTGCCTGATTCCTTCATTAGTTCAAGAAACTTAGGAAGCAATGTAGGCGGAAGGTTATCTACGCAGAAAAACCCTAGATCCTCAAAACTCTGGATGGCGACGGTTTTACCCGCGCCAGACATCCCTGTAATGATCACCAATTGGGTATCTGTAGTCGATCCTGAACTCATTTCTCTTTCCCCCTGAAAGTGAAGTCGATATTTATGGCTCTTTTCGTTAACTTTGTTGCTTTTATTCTTAATCCTCATTCTGGTAAAACAAGAAAATCGAAGCAAGAAAAGAAAACAGCCTTTTTTAAAAGCTTTTAACTTGGATCAAGTCTGTATTTGATCAACTCGAAATCCGGTGTATAAGTAAACGCTCCATAGATAATGCCTTGTCCATGGACCATATAATCCAGGATATGATAATCCCCTGCAGCCATCGGAAGATCTTTGATGCCATCAAGCTCATGCCAGGAAATCCTTCCCTCTTCAGATTCATCAAGATTGATGCCATCTGCCTCAGTTGCGTAGAAGGTAAACATCATCCACTCAGACACGACTTGCTCATCTTCTTTAATGACAAATGTAAAAATCCCTTTGATTTGCGGGTTCTTAAGGTATATTCCTGTTTCTTCACGGAATTCCCTTACACAGGAATCCTTCACGGTTTCCCCTGGTTCCATCTTTCCGCCGGGAGCCACCCACCAATTGCGGCGCGGCTTTTGCAGCAGCAAAATTTTATTATCTTTTACCAAAACACAATTCGTAACGCGCTGCATTGATTCCACCTCTTCACATATGCATAAGCGCCTACTTAAAAAGGATCCTTGAAATGCGTGATAGCTAATGCAGCCAGTTACCAGGAACCTCTCCACGTATTTTAACCGGGTAGGCGTTCTTGCCAGGCAATTATATTGGTGCCCAAGCTTGCATGGCCGAACTTTTATTCTTTCCATTATACTATTTTTAGAAATTCGCCACAATGAATACAAAAATGATATTTTTGTAAATTGGTTTTATTGTACTGGTCAATTTTATGGGTTCTCTAGGGGGGTGTTATAATCCTGTGGAATAGCCTGTATTACTGTTATGTAAAAAAAAGAGCACAGGATAACCTGTGCCGTCAAAGGATTATATTTTTAAAAGGGGGTCAATTTCTATTCCTATAATACCCCATGATTGTTTCACTACTGTTACAGAAGAGTTAATATCTAATTACTTTTTGTTAATTTATGCCGAGATGAACTGTTTTTACCAGTTTTAAGGAATATTTAACCTAAATAAAAGACCCACTGGTGTGTGGGCCGGAATTCAATTAAGCTTTAGCTTTCAATTCCTCAACTAATTCCTCAACATAATGCTGGGCGTTTTGCGCTGCGATACTGCCATCGCCCGTTGCCGTAACGATTTGGCGAAGCGTTTTTTCACGGATATCACCGGCTGCGAAGATCCCGGGAACTTTCGTTTCCATCTGCTCGTTCGTTTCGATGTAACCGTTGCTGTTTGTGATACCAAGGCTTTCGAATGGCTTAGTCAGCGGAACCATGCCGATGTAGATGAATACACCATCAGCCGGGAACTCCATTTCTTCACCGTCTTTAGTAGAAACAAGTGTTACGCTGCCAACCTTGCCGTCTTTATCATTGATTTGCTTAACCGTGTGGTTCCAGATGAAGTCGATTTTCTCGTTTGCGAATGCGCGATCCTGAAGGATTTTTTGCGCGCGAAGCTCGTCGCGTCGGTGGACGATTGTTACCTTTGAAGCAAAGCGAGTTAAGTAAACGCCCTCTTCAACCGCAGAATCACCGCCGCCTACAACAAGAAGCTCTTTGCCTTTAAAGAATGCACCATCACAAACGGCACAGTAAGAAACACCGCGGCCGCCCAATTCCTGTTCGCCTGGCACGCCGATCTTTTTATACTCAGCTCCAGCAGAAATGATGATTGAGCGTGCTTTATATTCCTTGCTGCCAGCTTTGATTGTTTTATATTCTTTGCCGTCGATGACTTCTTTTACGTCACCGTAAGCATATTCCGCACCGAATTTTTTCGCGTGGTCAAACATTTTAGTTGAAAGATCTGGCCCAAGAATGTGGTCAAATCCAGGATAGTTTTCAACTTCTTCCGTGTTAGCCATCTGTCCGCCAGGAACGCCGCGTTCAAGCATCAGCGTAGATAAGTTCGCGCGTGATGTGTAAACAGCAGCCGTCATGCCTGCCGGGCCCGCTCCGATAATAATGACGTCATAAATTTTCTCTTCTGACATGGTGTACAACTCCTTTGAATATCATAATCCGCATTATTTTCTGTTTTCATTCGAAAATAGTATTTCCTGCCTAACCATATCCTATAAAACCAGAGGCATATAGTCCAAAAATATGCTTAGCAAAAGCGGCTGTTCACGGAATTGACAAGATTCACTGATTTATTTTCAAGGATTGGTTTTGCCCTTCCAGGCTTAAAAAGAAAAGGGTAAACCTTATCTGCCATAACAGACTCAGTTTACCCTTTTAAATGCTGTCTTCTTCCTGAAGAAATTCATTTGCCAAATTAATATATTTGGCAAGTGTTGAGACAGACAAGCCGTATTTATTTGCGACTGCCTGTTTTGATGTCTTGATATTTCTTAGCTTATCCCAGAGATAATCAACAGCGGCCGCCCATGCTTTCTTGTTTTTAAAGTCATAGCCAGCTTTTGCTGCCTGCTCAAATACTGAAAACCACATAATATAGATACCAGCTTCATTTTTCCCGATCGGCTGATGATGGTCATACAATAGCTTCGCTGTTTCATGCGCACCTTTTACTTCCTCTTTACTGCTGTTCAGCTTCCCGGAAGAAACATATGCGAGGTAGGATTTTTCCATATCAGTCATTTTCTCTGTCGACTTTTCAGCTGCAAGGATTTCCTTCTTTTTCGTGGAAACAGATGTCAGGAATAAGGCAAATAGCCTTTCTTCCGGATAATCGCTGTTGAGCTGGTTCAAGATTGCGGCTACTTGTGATTCGAACTTCCCGCCTGGATTTTCTGCCCAGGGTTCCATTCCTTCTTTTTCAGGACTGAATTCGAGAACCTTTTTCCAAATAACCCTTGCAGAATCTTCCTTGCCGATAAAATAGGAAGCATGCGCCAGCCAGTAATAGAAAGCTCCATCGCCTTCGAACCCTGATTTTTGCAGCTTTTTCAGCCATCGGTAAGAAAGTTCATATTCACCAACCAGGGCGAAAGTAGCGCCCAGCTTGAACTGGTGCTCGACGTGGATCGGATGGATTTTTCCCAGAGAGTCTTTGAGGTTCTGGACTTCCTCCTCCTGGTTCTGGTAATGGGCAAAAACCAGCCCGTTGCACAATGCGTGCAGGTTGCCAGGATTCTGCTCCAATACATCGTTAAGGATGTCGCGTGCCTTGACCGTTTCCCCAAGGTAAAAATACGCAAGCGCAAGATTGTTGTAAGCCGACCAGTATTCTGGATACTCTTCAATCACCTCGTGGAAAATCTCGATCGCTTTTGGAAACTCACCCGATTCAAGGTGATTTCGAGCTTCCTCCTGCTTGATGATCAAGTCATCCTCTTCATAATAGTCCTCATCCATTTCTTCCGCTTCGAGTGTAAGCAGTTCAAGGAGATCATTGGCATCTTCCGCAAACTCCCCATCCTCATTCAATTCTAAGTATAAGTTCGCATGCCTGAACGCATCTCTAAATAAGCCCAAATGAGCGTAGTTATTCGCTAAGAAATAATGGCTCTCCGCCATGTTTTCATCAAGTTCTTCGAGGATCAAGTGCAAAAGACGGTTAGACTGCTGGTATTCCCCCAACTCCGACTGCACGATTGCCAGCTGGCAAACGATCATCGGTTCGCCGGGTTCAAGCTGCATCGCGCGCTGGAAGTACTTCTCAGCCTTCTTAAGATCCCGCCTATGGAAAGCCTTGACCCCTTTGGTGAAGTAATATTCACCAGTAGGAACGAATGACAGCAATTGTCCCTTTTGCTTCATTGCTTTAGAGTCTTTTCCCATGTGATCCTCCGTAAGTGTTTTTAAAAAAGGCTCTATTCATATGCCTTATATCTTGGTTGCATCAATCAATAATTTTAAAGTGAAAAACTAATTGATTTAACAACAAAAAGTGCCCGATTCGTCTGAGATTACAAACATCCGAAATCAATAGCCTTAAAGGAGCAGCTTTAACTAATGTAGTATAACATACGGACAGAGATTTCGAGAAGGTGTGGATTTTAAAATGTAGTGGGCAGTCTGGATAAAATTGGGTCGATCAGGAGATGGAGTATGGTTTGTGACTCAGGTGGATTTGGCAGTATGGAGATGTTTAGGATTTAAATTGCGATATTTGTTGTCTTCACTTAGGAGGGGATACCAGTTACATTTTGGAGATGAATTCTTGTAAAACAGGTAAATGGGTTTGGATCCATGACAATAAAAATTGGAAAAAAACGAGTGAAATTTCCAGTTCGCAAAATTCTTTCGGAATTTCGCAAGATTCCTTCCATTTTTCGCAAAATTAAGTATGTATTTCGCAAGATTCCAGTCACTTTTCGCAAAATAAATTCTGCCAGCTTTATAAAGGGTGTTATTTTTAACCTTAATGAAGGAATTTTCACCACAAATATCGAATTTATTTCAAAAAAATGATAGGAGTGAAGTTATGATTGTTAAAACACGCTCATACCCCATTGAAATTATGATGTTAGAAGCAATTGTCAGGCGTTTTCCCCCTCATAATCCAAGAAAAGATGAGTTTAAGGAAAAACTCATGCGGAAAAGAGCCGGTTACAAAGGAGAATTTACACTCGATTACTACATGTCCCAAATTGACCACTCCAATTTTATGATTCTCCAGGATTTAAGAATTCCTCATAATGGAACACACTTTCAAATAGATACCCTCTTGATTTCTTCAACCTTCATCTTAATTATCGAATCCAAAAACTATGCAGGAATACTTGAGTTTTATCCGGAATTCAACCAACTCATTCGTACTCTCAATGGAGTCCAAGAAGCTTTTCCGGATCCAATTATCCAGACAAAAATACAAGCTTCACAGCTTAAGTCCTTTCTTTCTAAAAACCATCAGTTTACCTTACCACCTATTAAATTCCTCGTTGCAATGAGCAATTCACAAGCAATTATAAAAAACCCCACTAATAATAAAGAGGTTAGTCAAAAAGTTTGCAGAACGAGTAGTATTGCATTCAGGATTAAACCTCTTGAAGAAGAATATAAGAATCCAACTCTTTCTAAAAAAGAAATTAAAAAAATCGTTAAATTACTGTTGAATAGCCATACACCTTTTATCCCCGATCTAGCTTCGATGAATCTTCCACTTGAAGATATGATTCAAGGAGTTCAATGCCTTCAATGCAATAAATTTCATATGGATAGAATACACGGTTCCTGGATTTGTAAACATTGCGGACATGTCTCCAAGGAGGCTCACATTCCTGCAATTAAGGACTTTTTCCTCCTATATGGCTTCCAGATTTCGAACAAACAACTTCGCCGCTTCCTGTTAATTAACTCTGTATATACAGGAAATCGTATTCTCCAAGCCCTTGAATTACTCACTACCGGCTCGACCAAAGATAGAATTTACTCTCCACCAAAAAACTTTTTCGAATAAGGCTATTTTCGCATAGATTGTTGATATTCGAACCAAGTTTACATCCCGCATTTTTTTGAATTGGCGCTCTTTTCGAGAAGGTTTCTGATAGCGAATGCAGTAAAACTCGTGAAAAACCAATTGTTTGGAAAAGCAACAAAGTCTTCCGAAAAGAGCCTTGAACAAAAAGAAACCCCAGCGCAATTTATTCTCCAGCGCTGGGTTTCTTCCTCTTATTCAATACTCCTAGTACTTCCTTCAGAGGCAGCTTCTGCTCCTGCAGGAGGACCATCAGGTGGTACAGCAGATCGGCTGCTTCCCATTTGAGTTCTTCTGAGTCGCGGTTTTTGGCGGCGATGATGACTTCCGCTGCTTCTTCGCCGACTTTTTTCAAGATTTTATCGACGCCTTTTTCAAATAAGTACGTAGTGTAGGCGCCTTCTGGCATTTCCTGTTCACGCTTGCGGATGGTTTTTTCTAGCTCGAGCACGACTTCGAAATCTCTCAAAGATGTTGAAGCGGAATCCGAATCATCCACAAGGCTTTCCGAAAAGCAGCTGACCGCACCCGTATGGCATGCAGGACCGGCTGGTTCAACGAGTACGACGAGTGCGTCGCCATCGCAGTCGTATTTGATTTCAACGATTTTCTGCGTGTTTCCGCTTGTAGCTCCTTTATGCCAGAGTTCCTGGCGTGAGCGGCTGTAGAACCAGGTTTCACGAGTTTCCAGCGACTTGCCGAGGGATTCTTTGTTCATGTATGCAACAGTCAATACTTCCCGTGTAGTGGCATCCTGGACGACTGCAGGAATCAGGCCACTGGCATCGAACTTCAATTCTTCAATATTCATCTTACGGTCACTCCTTTTTCGTGGAGATAGGATTTTACTTCCTTTACGGATGTTTCACGATAGTGGAAGATGGATGCTGCGAGTGCGGCATCTGCTTTTCCTTCTATAAAAGCTTCTGCAAAATGGTCGGCATTTCCGGCGCCGCCTGAGGCAATAACTGGAACAGTCACCGCTTCGCTTACAGCTCTTGTCAGCGACAGGTCAAAGCCCTTCTTTTCGCCATCGCTGTCCATGCTGGTCAGCAAAATCTCGCCGGCTCCAAGCCTGACTGCTTCCCTTGCCCATTCGATCACTTCCAAATTGGCAGGTTTGCGGCCTCCATGTGTGTAAACACGCCATGATCCCAGTTCGGAATCGTACTTTGCATCAATCGCTACGACGATACACTGTGAGCCGAAAAAGGCAGATCCTTCTGCAATCAACATCGGATCGTTCACCGCAGCGGTATTCAATGATACTTTGTCAGCGCCGGAACGCAGCATTCTTTTCATATCTTCAAGCGTGTTGATTCCGCCGCCGACAGTGAATGGGATTGCCAACTCCGAGGCCACTTCCTTTACAACCTCGACCATCGTTTTCCTGCCTTCAACAGAGGCGGATATATCAAGAAACACGAGTTCGTCGGCACCTTGCTCATCATAAAATCGTGCAAGCTCAACCGGATCCCCAGCATCGCGAAGCTGGACAAACTGGACTCCCTTGACGACGCGGCCATCCTTTACATCAAGGCAAGGAATGATTCGTTTGCTTAACATCAGGCATTCCCCGTTTCCAATGCTGATTTTACCGAAAAACGCCCTTCGTAAATCGCTTTGCCGACAATCGCTCCGCTGACTCCATCAACTCGCAGCTGTTTAAGAGCTTCCAAATCATCAAGCGAGCTGACACCTCCAGAAGCAATCACGTTTTTGCCCGTTTCCAGCGCAAGCTGTCGAGTCGCTTCCACGTTTGGTCCTGCAAGCGTGCCATCAGTAGCAATATCGGTAAAAATAAACGTCGACGCTCCAGCTTCGGCGAATCTTTTACCAAGCTCGACAGCCGTTACTTCTGAAGTGTTCAGCCAGCCGTGTGTAGCAACTAGTCCTTTTTTCGCGTCAAGACCAATGGCAATTTTCGCTCCGTACTTCTTCACCATCTCTTCTGCAAACTCAGGATTGGATACGGCGATGCTGCCGATGATGACTCGAGTGACCCCATTTTCGAGATAGTGGTTGATATCTGCTTCACTGCGGATGCCGCCGCCAATTTGCACATTAACTCCGAGTTCCTGTGCAGCTTTAATGACAAATTCATCATTCACTCTTTTACCGTCCCTTGCTCCGTCCAGGTCAACCATATGAATCCATTCGGCACCTTCACTGGCGAACTTTTTTGCCATTTCGAAGGGCGAGTCGCCGTATATCGTTTCCTGATCGTAATCGCCTTGCAGCAGCCTTACACACTTTCCGCCGCGCATATCTATAGCTGGATAAATCACAAATTTCATTGATTAGCCTTCCTTTCCGACGCAAGTTCCGTGAAATTACGCAACAGTCCCATCCCCATCTCGCTGCTTTTTTCCGGATGGAATTGCATGCCGAATATATTTCCTCTGCCGACAATCGCAGGGACTTCAACGTCATAGTAGTCTCCAACTGCTACCAGCACATCTGCGTCAGCCGTTTTTACATAATAAGAATGGACGAAATAAACATAGTCTTCCTCAAGAGAAGCCAGCAAGGGTGATTCTCCCGTAAAGCGAAGCTTGTTCCAGCCCATATGCGGAACTTTATAGGCATTGCCATCAGCTGTCTGGCCGGCGAAACGTTCGACTTTTCCAGGCAGCAAGCTCAACCCCTTGGTCTTGCCATTCTCTGTGCTCTCCTCAAATAACAGCTGCATGCCGAGGCAGATCCCAAGGACAGGTTTGCCGGTTGCTGCGAACTCGCGGATCATTTCCGCCAGACCAGTGCGAATCAACGCTTCCATCGCATCACGGAATGAACCCACGCCAGGGACGAGCAATGCATCTGCCTCCATTAATCCGTCCTTATATTGTGATATGAAGTATGGCGTATCCAGGCGTTCCAGCGCTTTGCTGACGCTGAATAGATTGCCCATGCCGTAATCAACGATGCCAATCATGGTTAAACTCCCTTTCTTGTTTGGTTCTTGCTTATGGAAACCAGGTTCCTTTTAAAACCAGCTGCCTATTCTACAGCATCCCCTTCGTAGAAGGAACTCCTTTAACCCTCGGGTCGATGGTTGTAGCTTCATCAAGTGCGCGGCCGAGTGCTTTAAAGACTGCTTCGATCATATGATGAGTATTTTTTCCGTAATGGACGATGACGTGGAGGTTCATTCTTGCTTCAAGCGCCAGCTTCCATAGAAATTCATGTATGAGTTCGACGTCAAAAGTGCCGACCTGCTGGGCAGGGAATTCGGCACGCATTTCGAGGTGTGGACGGTTGCTCAAATCGATGACAACCTGAGCCAGCGCTTCATCCATCGGCACAAAAGCGTTTCCGTAGCGCTTGATCCCTTTCTTGTCGCCAAGTGCTTCTCGAAGCGCCTGTCCAATGCAGATGCCGATGTCTTCTGTTGTATGGTGGCCGTCCACGTCGATATCGCCTTTTGCATCGACTGAAAGGTCAAACTGTCCATGCTTCGCAAATAAATCAAGCATATGGGACAGGAAAGGCACACCTGTTTCAAGCGAAGTTTGCCCTTCGCCATCGACTCCAAAAGTCAAATCGATCTTCGTTTCATTCGTATATCTATTCACCGTTGAGGTTCGTTCCATTCTTATTACCTCCAAAAATATGGGCCTTATTTCAGCCTGGTTTCTACCGCTCTTGCATGGGCTTCAAGTCCTTCTAGCCTTGCGAACTCAGCGATTTTTGCACCGTTGTCATTCATGGCTTTTTCGCTGTAAAAAATGATGCTTGATTTCTTTTGGAAATCCTCGACACTCAGTGGGCTTGAAAATCGAGCAGTCCCATTTGTCGGCAGGACATGGTTTGGACCGGCAAAGTAATCTCCCACTGGTTCAGAACTGTATCGCCCGAGAAAAATCGCGCCGGCGTGCTTTATTTTACCGAGCAATTCAATAGCGTTTTCGGTAACGATTTCGAGATGCTCAGGCGCAAGCTGGTTGATCGCTGCGATTGCTTCATCGATATCAGCGGCAACATAAATAGCGCCAAAGTCTTCGATTGCTTTAGAGGCGATTTCTTTTCTCGGCAATAGGGAGAGCTGTTTATACACTTCATTTTGTACGTCCTCAGCTAGTGCTTGTGATGTTGTCACTAAAATCGCACAGGCACGCGGGTCATGCTCCGCCTGGGAAAGCAGATCAGCGGCAATCTCGTTGGCTCGGGCGGTATCGTCCGCAAGTATGCCAATTTCGCTTGGTCCGGCAATCATATCGATCGCCACATCGCCGAAAACTTCCCGTTTCGCGAGAGCCACATAGATATTTCCCGGACCGGTGATTTTATCAACAGGCTTGATCGATTCGGTGCCGTATGCCAGAGCGGCGATCGCCTGGGCTCCGCCGACTTTATAGATCTCTTTAACCCCTGCAATATCAGCGGCAATAAGAACTCCTGCCGGCAGCTTGCCGTTACGGTCAGGAGGCGATACCATAACGATGCGATCGACTCCAGCGGTTTTTGCGGGAATGACATTCATCAAAACGGAAGATGGATACGCAGCTGTTCCGCCTGGCACATAAACACCAACAGAATCGAGCGGTGTCACCTTCTGGCCAAGCATTGTGCCATTTTCCTCCGTCGTCATCCATGAGGGCCGCAGCTGCTTTTCATGGTACTTGCGGATGTTGGCGGCTGCTTCAGTAATGATTTCAACAAGGTTTTCACTCACCATTTTATAAGCTTCGGTAATTTCGTGCTGAGCCACACGAAAATCGGCAAGCGTCACTGAATCAAATTTTTCCGTAAAAGACCTGACAGCCTGATCACCATTATTACGGACCTCCATGATAATCGCCTGCACAGCCTTTCGCTGCTCCTCCGTCCCGCCATCAACCGAGCGTTTCAGCGAGACACCACCATCTATTTGTAAAATTTCCATCGAGAATCAAATCCTTTCAGATTCACAATCATTTCTCTCAGATCACGTCGTTTAATCTTTTGATCAGTTCGCTGATCCGCTCATCCTTGATCCGGTAGCTGACCGGGTTGACAATCAACCTTGAAGTCACGGTTGTGATAGTCTCGTACTCGACAAGCCCGTTTTCCTTTAGGGTTCTTCCTGTCGATACGATATCGACAATCCTGTCGGCGAGACCGATCAGCGGTGCAAGCTCGATCGAGCCATTCAGTTTGATGATTTCGACCTGCTCACCTTGTTCCCGGAAATAGGCAGCTGCGATGTTCGGATATTTCGTCGCGATTTTCGGAGCGACATCATTCATTTTTGTATCCGGAAGACCGGCAACTGCCAGGTAGCAGCCGCTGATTTTCAAATCAAGCAGCTCGTACACGTCCCGCTCTTCCTCAAGTAGGACGTCTTTTCCTGCTATGCCAAGGTCCGCGACCCCGTGTTCAACATAGGTCGCGACATCCATCGGCTTTGCCAAAATGAAGCGGAATTTTTCTTCTTCAACATCGATAATCAATTTTCGTGAATCATCGAATTCTGGAGGCAAATCGAATCCTGCCCGGCGGAGAAGGTCCGCTGCTTCATTAAAAATCCTGCCTTTAGGCATTGCGATTGTTAATTGGCCGCTCATCGAGTTCCCTCCTTATCTGCTTTTCCGACTAGGAAGACAACATCCGAGAAAGTATCGGAACAAGCATCAAGATTGCGAACGGCACTGATGTCCTGCAACACGACATGTTCCCCGTCCTTACGACGCTGTGCCGCCAGCTGGTACGCTTCCTTTCTCCGTTCAGGGCTGAAAAGAATACAAGTGACCGGTTCTGGTTCCCCTAAGTCGCCGAGGCTTTCAAGCAGGCGGTCCAGCCTGATTGCGAACCCGGTCGCTCCAGTCGATTTTCCGAACTTCTCAAGCAGCTTGTCATAGCGGCCCCCATTACCGATTGGGAATCCCACCATTCCTGCATATACCTCAAATAAAATCCCTGTATAGTAGCTCATATGGCTGACAATTGTTAAGTCGAATTTAATCCGGTCGCTTGCGCCGAAATCTTCAATGACATCCCAGAGAAGTTTCATTTCATCCAGTGCTGCCCTTCCTTTTCCGTTCTCAACAAGCTCAGAAGCTTTTCCAATCACTTCAGGACCGCCGCGGAGGTCGAGGAATGCAAGCAGCCTCTGTGAATCAATCGAGGACAATGGCAATGATTTTACGTGCTCACGATAGCCGACATAATTTTTTTCATATAAAAACTTTGTTAATTCCCTTGCCCGTTCTTCATTTCCAAGAATCTGGACAAACAGTTCGTTAACGAATCCTACATGACCTACCGAGAGCTGGAATTGTTCGAGTCCTGCTTTTTTCAGCGAGGAGATGGCCAACGCAATCATTTCGCCATCTGCGCTGACAGAATTATCACCAATGCATTCGCCGCCAATCTGCTCAAACTCCGCTGGCCTGCCGCCTTCACGCTGCTGCGCACGAAAAACATTCGCCGAATAGGCAAGCCTTAATGGTACTTGGTCCTTAAATAACTTTGACGCCGCCACCCTGGCAATCGGTGCAGTCATATCAGGCCTCAGGACGAGCGTGTGCCCTTGCTGATCCAGGAGTTTGAATAGCTGCTGGTCAAGGATTGCCGAAGCATTCCCGATGGTTTCGTAATATTCCAGCGTCGGAGTTTCAATGAATTGAAAACCCCAACTTTTCATTTCTTTTTCAATTGAGCTTCGTACCTTGTCCTTCGCTTCGTGCAATTCCGGAAGTGTATCCCTCATGCCAAGCGGCTTTTCAAACATGAACAATCTGCTCATCACTTTCACCCTCTTCGTTGCTGGTGTATTTATATCTCTACCCAAATGGGCAATGTTTTAGTTTAATGGTTAAAAATAATCTAAATCCTTTAGTTCGCTAATATGGTAACAAGATGAAGTTATATGTAGTTTACATTTCATTCTAGTATCCGTCAACAATAACCTCATCATGTTTGATTTTTTTATAATCGCGATGTTTGATTTTTTTATAATCGCGGTGTTTGATTTTTAAAATTGCGGTGTTTAAAATGGGGTGCAAGTATAAAGGGGGATTGCCCGCATGAAAATTCTCTGGGATTTGGATGGAACGATTCTTGATTCATGGCCAACATTGGTGGAGGCATTCACGATCATTGCCAAAAAAGACTTGCGATACGAAGAGGTCCTGCCGCATTTAAAATACGGTACTGCCTATGATTTTTATGGTGTCGATAAACACAAGGTAACGGAGTTCAGGGAAATCGAACGGACATTGCCGAATGAACGCAAACCGCTTTTTCCATTTGTAAAAGATGTTCTTACGAGCGCTGATGCAAATGTTCTGGTGACACACAGAAACCGACGATCGACGGAAGAACTTCTCGATCACTGGGACCTCAGCAATTATTTCGAGGAAGTCATCTGCCCCGCTGACGACGGTTATTCACTGAAGCCGGATATCCACGCGTACCAATATCTTCACGACCGTTATAGTTTGGATTTGGCGGTCGGCGACCAGAAGACAGACTTGATTCCCGCTAAAAAAATCGGATTGAAGACATGCTCCTTCCGTGAACAAAGCGAATTTGCGGACAATACGATATACTGCTACTCGGAATTTCCATATAAGTAAAGGTTTGTTTCCGCTTTAATCGCCGCTTTTTAATGAAACTTTAACTTCATTTTTCATCTTGGAATTTGAACTCATTGCAAGTTTTGCTTAAACTTCCATATATAAAAGCAATACGTAAAGAGCGAAACGTGTCCGATTCCCGTTTCGCTTTTTTCTGTTTCCATTTAGGGACGAGGGGTAAATATTCAATAGAAAAAAGGAGGAATGAAAATGGAGAATAATGCGGAAGACAAAATCATTCCCGTTACTTCGATTGACAGCGGGGATTTGGAAGCCATAACGGATGATCTGCATTATTTGAATATCCAGATTGTCAATGTCTGCTTCTATGGCAGGCCAGGCGAGCAGAGTGATTGGGTATTGATTGATGCTGGAATGCCCAGGTCCGCGGAGAAAATTTTACAGGAAGCTGAAAAGCTTTTCGGCGCTAACAACCCGCCAAAAGCAATCATCCTCACCCATGGCCATTTCGACCATGTCGGCGCGCTGGTGGAGCTGATTGAGCGCTGGAAAGTAAATGTCTATGCCCACGAACTCGAGATGCCTTACCTATCAGGGGTAAAAAACTATCCTGAACCAGATCCGACGGTAGATGGCGGCTTGCTCGCCAAGGTGTCAAAGCTTTATCCGAATGAAGCGATCAAGCTAGGCAGCAGAGTCAAAGCTCTTCCACATGACGGTACTGTTCCTGAGATGGACGACTGGCGCTGGGTCCACACGCCCGGGCATACACCAGGCCATGTGTCGCTGTTCCGGGAATCTGACCGGACGTTGATAGCCGGGGATGCGTTTGTTACGGTCAAACAGGAATCATTGTATAAGGTTGTCATGCAGAAAAAAGAAATCAGCGGTCCGCCGCGCTATTTGACGCCAGATTGGCCAGCAGCGCGAAAATCGGTTGAAGACTTATATGCACTCCATCCAGCAAGAGCCATTACCGGTCACGGAAGGCCGATGGAAGGTGAGGAAATAGAGAAGAATCTTGATTTACTTGTTCGGGAGTTTGAGAGAATCGCGGTGCCTGAGCATGGGAAGTTCGTTGACGGGGAATAAAATGGAGACCCCTGCTGCATTTTTGCATTCTGCCAGGCTAAACTACTGAATAGATAATAATGACTGCACTTTAAGCAAGAATCACTAGGATTCGAGCTTGAACCACCACGTTTATTTTGATATTCACTGCGTTTAGAGCCAAGATCACTACGTTTTTCGTGATAATCACTGCGTTTGGAGCCAAAATCACCACGTTTTTCGTGCTAATCACTACGTTTAGAGCCTAAATCACTACGTTTTTCGTGATAATCACTACGTTTAGAGCCTAAATCACTACGTTTTTCGTGATAATCACTACGTTTAGAGCCTAAATCACTACGTTTTTCGTGATAATCACTACGATTTAAGCTATAATCACTACTTTTTCCAATTACATGGAAATCCACTGCAGGATTTTATAGCGAGAGCAAGAATTTCATAAAAAAAAGCGAAGCGGAATACATCCATCCGCTTCGCTTTTGTCTATTTAACTGGAGTACCATAAATTTCATCATCAGCCCAGCGTTCGGCTAGTTCTTCCTTCGTATAGATCACCCGCATCGGGTTGCCGCCGACGAAGGCTCCTTCCGGGACATCCTTATGGACAAGTGTTCCGGCGGAGACGATCGCTCCATCGCCGATTTTGATGCCGGGCATAATCGTTGAATTGGCGCCGATCATGACCTCGCTGCCAATCTCAACGTCGCCGAGGCGGTATTCCTTGATCAAATACTCGTGGGCCAGAATCGTCGTATTGTAGCCGATCACCGTATTGCGGCCGACGGAAATTTTTTCGGGAAACATGACGTCGAGCATGACCATCAGCGCGAATGAAGTCTGCTCGCCGACCTCCATCCGCAAAAATGTGCGGTACAGCCAATTTTTCATTCCAAGAAATGGCGTGTAGCGAGCAATCTGGATCACTGCAAAATTTTTGACGACCTTCCAAAAAGGAACGGTTTTATAAACATGCCAGAGTGAGTTTGCGCCTTCAACACGATAACGCGTCGTCCTTCTCATTTTACACTCCTAGAATCGGCAGGATATCAGCCATTTTTTCTAATATATAATCAGGCTTATATTCCTCGAGGTGCTCTCTTCCCTTGATGGACCAGGCGACACCTGCAGTTTTCGTGCCTGCGTTCTTGCCGCCAAGGATGTCATGGTGGTTATCGCCGACCATGATCGCGCGGTCTGGCGATGAGCCAAGCATTTCGAGCGCTTTTAATAACGGCTCAGGATCCGGTTTTGGCTTTTCGACATGATCAAGAGCAACGACCACTTCAAAAAACTCATCAAGTCCTGTCAGCTTCATACCCATCTGGACAACGTCCGAGCGCTTCGTCGTGACGATCCCCATGTGGAAGCCATTTTCTTTGAGAGTCCTTACCGTTTCGTACACACCTTCGAATCCCTTAACAAGCAAATCGTGATTTGCCAAATTGTAAGTACGGTATGTTGTAATCATTTCTTCATAGCCCTCAGGATTCATTGGTTCGAATGTTTCCTGGAGAGAAGGCCCTAAAAACGGAAGGACATCGTCCCGCTTGTATTGGCCAGGGTAATAATGCTCCATCGTATGGAGGAAGGATGAAATAATCAGTTCATTTGTATCAATCAATGTCCCGTCAAGATCGAACAGGACGGTGTCTATTTTATTGCTCATATACTGCTTCCTTTCTTTTTGCGAGATCCGCGCGGTTCCAGATGAATGCTACAGTTACTGTCAATAGTATGGCCACGCCAAGACGGATCAATAGCAGCGGCAGCACAGGAATGCCAAGCGGAACGAAAATCAATGTATCTTCGACGACGGCATGGCAGGCGACAAGGAAAATGAAAGCGATCGTCACATCTTTTTTACTGACGCCGTCTTCCTGTACCGCCTGGATCATGACACCAGCACCATAGGCAAGCCCGATCAGCAGGCCGGCTGCCAGTGTGGTTGAAGTGTTTTCCTTCATGCCAAGCGCTCTTGTCATTGGCGCCATCCATCTTGAAAACACGGCAAGCCATTGTTTATCCTTCATGATTTGAACAGCCACCATTAACGGAATGACGATAATTGCCAGCTGCAAAATGCCGATCCCTGCCTTTGTAATGCTCTCAAGGAGGATTGGACCCCAGCCTGATACGGTTTCACTTTTAGCAGGAATCATCCCATACTTGGCGATTTCGGCGCCGCCATTCCAAACCAGGTTGATCACAACAGCGGAAATGAACGCAAGACCAAGCCGGACAAGGACGATCACCCATAGCTTGACGCCAACCTTGACAGCAACGCTTGATTCAACGAGCATGTTATGCGAAAAGCTCAGCATCACCGCAATGATGAATACTTCTTTTACCGTCAAATCGAGTGTCAAAATGGCTCCGATGGCAGCATAGAGATTAAGGAAATTCCCGATGACAAGCGGAATTGCCGCATCGCCCGACAGACCGATCAAGGCCATCATCGGTGTGATCAGCTCAATCACCCACGGCAGGACAGGAGTATATTGAAGGATCGAAACGATCAAGGTTACCGGAAAAATGACTTTTCCTAGCGCCCACGTCGTCTTCAACCCTACCATCAACCCTCTTTTCAATGATGAACCCATCGAAGCATCTCTCCCTATTTAATAAGCCTTTTTCTCTTTAGATATTTATTTACATATGGACTTTTTTAGTAACCCTAAATTCTTCTAGTTTGCCTTTTCCAAATATCTTACTTTGGAGTAACCCTTGACTCTTCGGTAAATCCATAATCCGATAGCCACAGCGACCAGCGCAATCGAAATAGTCTGGGCGATTCGCAGTGTATCTGTCAGCATCAAGCTGTCTGTGCGCATTCCTTCGACAAAGAAACGACCGATTGAATACCAGATGACATAGCTTAGGAAAATTTCACCGCGGCCAAGGTTTACCTTGCGCAATGACATAAGCAGGATGAATCCGAGCAAGTTCCAGATTGATTCATATAAAAATGTCGGATGATAATACGTTCCGTTAATGTACATTTGGTTGATAATGAATTCTGGCAGGTGCAGGTTTTCTAAGAATGCTCTGCTTACTTCCCCGCCGTGCGCTTCCTGATTCATGAAGTTTCCCCAGCGGCCGATGGCCTGGCCAAGAATCAAGCTGGGGGCTGCGATATCCGCAAGCTTCCAGAAAGAAACGTTTCTTGCGCGAGTAAAGAAATATGTCGTGGCAACCGCACCGATCAAGGCGCCGTGAATCGCAATCCCTCCATTCCATATCTGCGGAATCTCTGCAGGATACTGGCTGTAATAGTCCCATTGAAAGATTACATAGTAGAGCCTTGCAGATATGATCGCAATTGGAATCGCCCAAAGCATCAAGTCTGCAAAAATATCTTTTGGCAAGCCTCGTCTTTCGCCTTCACGCATTGCTAGCCAAAGGGCAAGCGCAATTCCAACGCCAATGATGACGCCATACCAATGCACCTGGATCGGCCCAAGTGAAAAGGCAATCGGATCGATTGGCTGAATATTGTTTTCCATGTCATTTCCCCTTTTTCTGTATAGAAATCTTATGTACCAACACTTTGGTCTGTTTTAATCAAACGTTTGATTAATAAGGCTGTTTTCGTCCGAAAAGCAACAATCCATGTGAAAACAGCCATTAACAAAGTTCCCTTGCCATTAGTACACTATTTTTTTGCTCCAAGAGCTTAATTTTCATCATGCTCTCCCTCTTCGATTACGTCTGAGAGCCTATTGGTGAATTGTTCTGCTGCATTCACACCCATGCGCTTCAGCCTGAAGTTCATGGAGGCTACCTCGATGATGACTGCAAGGTTTCGGCCTGGACGGACCGGAACAGTCAGTTTCGTTACATCGGTATCGAGGATTTTCATTTTCTCTTCATCGAGGCCAAGTCTGTCATACGACTTTTTCTGGTCCCAAATCTCAAGGTCGATGATCAGGGAAATCCGTTTATGAGAACGGACTGCACCAGCGCCGAACAGCGTCATCACATTAATGATGCCAACGCCGCGGATTTCCAGGAGATGCTCAATCAGATCAGGCGAATTCCCGACAAGCGTGCCAATGTCTTCCTGGCGGATTTCGACGCAATCATCAGCTACAAGACGGTGTCCCCTTTTCACCAATTCAAGGGCGGTTTCACTTTTACCGACACCGCTTTTTCCCGTGATTAGGACGCCGATCCCGTAAATGTCGACTAAAACCCCGTGGACAGCAGTTGTCGGAGCGAGCTTGCTTTCAAGATAGTTTGTCAAGTGGCTGGAAAGCCTTGTTGTTTTTTGCTTCGAACGCATAACCGGCACTGATTCCCGTTCTGCTGCCTCAATCAGCTCGGCCGGCACTTCCATGTCCCGAGTGACAATGATGCCAGGTGTAATATCGGTACATAATTGTTCCATCCGTGATGCCCTGACACGAGAATCCAGTTTTTCAAAGAATGTGAGCTCTGTTTTTCCCAGAAGCTGCAAGCGTTCTGCTGGGTAATATTCAAAATAACCCGCAATTTCGAGTCCTGGCCTTGAAATGTCGGTAGTCGTAATCGGCCTGTTGATGCCTTCTTCTCCACTCACCAGTTCCATGTCAAATTTCTTGATGATGTCTTTAGTCCGGACTTTTGCCAAAGAAGTTCCTCCTTATATAACAACGTTTAATGGTTTGTAAAATTCCCACATGATCACAATACTTATTATTTTAGCACTTTTTCAGTAATAACCAAATATAAGGAGTCGAAAACACCTCGAATCCAGCTATATAGGGTCCTGGCTTTTATTTCCTCGTATAACCACTCAGTTAATACTATTACCAGCTGGTAAATATAATTAAAATAGGTATAGACAACTATACGTGCCCTTGTTATTATCAAATTGTAAGCGAATTCATTTTTCGTACTATTTTTATATTTTAATAATTGAGGAGGAAACACCATGCGTAATGAAGAACGCCTGGCAAGAGAGATACTTGAGCAGCTTGGCGGCGCGGGCAATATTGCTGATGTTGCTTCGTGCATGACCCGCCTTCGCGTCAAGCCGGCAGATTACAGCAAAGTGAATGTAGCTGGGATCAAGAAAATTGATGGCGTGCTCGGTATCGTTGAAGAAGAAACATTGCAAATTATCCTCGGGCCTGGAATTGTCACCAAAGTCGCGAATGAAGTTTCTGAGATTACCGGAATGTCTTCCAGAGTCGTTGACGAAGACGACCCAAATCCTTTTGAAGGGCTTGCTGGCCGCACGAAGGATGATCTAAATAAGAAAAATGCAACTCCTTTCAAATTATTCTTAAGAAGAATCGCAAGTATCTTCATTCCGCTGATTCCTGCGATTGTCGCATCAGGCTTGATTGCCGGAATCACAAACGTTATCGTCCGCTCCGGTGCTGACCCTGAATCAACAATTGTCCAGGTTCTTAACCTTATTGGCTGGGGTATCTTCGGTTATCTTGGTGTATTCGTCGGTATTAATACCGCACGTGAATTCGGAGGCTCACCTGCCCTGGGCGGTGCCGCTGGTATCCTGATCATCAATCCAGGTCTTGCGAACATAACTCTATTTGGTGAAGCATTAGTACCTGGACGCGGCGGATTGATAGGTGTTATGCTTGCCGCTGTTTTCATCGCAATGCTTGAAAAACGCATCAGGAAATTCGTTCCGTCTTCATTGGATATTATCGTTACTCCTACTCTATCATTATTGATTACTGGTATTGCTACATTATTCGTGCTTCAGCCTGTCGGAGGTCTTGTTTCTGACCTGATCACAAAGGGCTTGCTTGGCCTCATCGATATGGGCGGCATTTTTGCAGGTCTGATCCTTGCCGGAACATTCCTTCCGCTTGTTGTTACTGGATTGCATCAGGGATTGACTCCAGTGCATATGGAATTGATCAATACAATTGGCGATGACCCGCTACTGCCGATCCTTGCAATGGGTGGAGCCGGTCAGGTCGGTGCGGCATTCGCGATTTACTTCAAGACAAAGAACGAACGATTGAAAAAAGTAATTAAAGGCGGACTTCCGGTCGGTATGCTTGGCATTGGCGAACCGCTGATTTTCGGGGTTACCCTTCCGCTTGGCCGTCCATTCGTGACAGCATGTCTTGGCGCTGCAGTCGGCGGAGCCTTCCAGGCATTCTTTAAAATCGCCACAATTGCAATTGGAGTTTCTGGTATACCACTTGCTTTTCTTGTCCATACAAACCAGATTGTTCTTTATCTCCTTGGCCTATTAGTCGCTTATGTATTTGGATTCATCTTTACATGGACGTTCGGCTTCAAGGATGAAATGGCTAAGGATATTTAATTTTATAGCTCTGGTTCCCTGTCCAGCAACGACGGGTACTGCAGCCATACCAATAACGAAAAAGGAGGAGAGTTGCTTTCCTCCTTTCTTCTATTCTATCAAGGCGTTTTTCGTTAAATTCGGAAGAAAATTCATCAAAATTGATCCTACAAGAGAGCTTGAACCAAGAAAATATAATGGAGAGTTTATTAGAATAGCAATGATCGTTACGAAAAATTCAAAGCTATTGGAGGGCTGGCCATGCTCGGCATTTCTGTTTATTTAAACAAAGGCAGGATGGAACAAAATGCTGCTTGGATTGAAAAAGCAGCAGGTTATGGACTAAAGTCTATTTTCACCTCCCTGCATATTCCCGAAGATAATCCTGCTGATTATAAAGAGCTTTTACAGGAGCTCGGAAAACTGGCAATAAAGCATAAGATGGAGCTGATGGCCGATGTTTCCCCTCGCTCATTAGAATACCTGGGTCTTGAATGGGAGCGATACGATAAACTCGTGGACTGGGGATTAGCGGGGATCAGAGCGGATTATGGTTTTACAGCAGGGCAGGTCGTTGAGCTTTCGCATAAAATGAAGATAGGGATTAACGCTAGTACAGTAACAAAAGATGAGCTTTTGTCATGGATTGGCGCGGGATTAAAAGCGGAAAACGTGGAAGCATGGCATAACTTTTACCCTCGGCCAGAAACTGGTTTGGACAAGGCCTTCCTTATTGAAAGAAACAAGATGTTCCGCTCGATGGGCATTACAACGATGGCTTTTGTTCCGGGTGACAAGGATTTGCGCGGCCCCGTGTTTGCCGGACTTCCTACGCTTGAGGAGCACCGCGGGGAAAAGCCACTCATCGCTGCCGCAGAGCTGATGTTTTCCTGTTTTACCGATAAAATATTGATTGGCGATCATTCTGCATCTGATGAAGAATTGAAATTGTTTGCGTTCCTTGCAGAAAAAATCGTACCGCTTCGGATTGAAGCGAGGAATTGGCCGCAGCCCGAATTATTGGGCAGGCCGCTGACAAACCGGATGGACCCCGCCCGCGATGTCATTCGGTCCGTTGAATCTCGTTCCTATGCTTTAAAAGGAGACAAGCACCTCTTTGCGGAAAACCAACTCGAAAGAACGCGGGGTACAGTAACGATGGACAACCACCTGTATGGACGCTATGCAGGTGAATTGCAAATCACCATAAATAACCTCCCGAGGGATGAAAAAGTTAATTGCATTGGTAAAGTAATCGAACAAGACCTTCCCCTGCTTTCGCACGTAAAAGCGGGCCAAAAATTTCAGTTTATTGTGAGGGATTGACATGAACATAGCTAAGCTTAATACAGAACAGCAAAATCTAAAAACAATGAATATCGACCAGATGTCAACAGAAGATATCATCACCGTAATCAACCAGGAGGACACACTCGTTCCGAATGTAATCGCAAGGCAGGTTCCGATGATTTCAGAGGTTGTCGATGAGATTGTCACCGCCTTCAAACAGGATGGCCGGCTGATTTATATCGGCGCTGGCACTTCCGGACGTCTCGGAATCATCGATGCTTCCGAATGCCCTCCGACTTTCGGAACTGACCCGGGCCTTGTTGTTGGAATCATCGCCGGTGGAAAAGAAGCGATGACCGAAGCGATTGAAGGTGTCGAGGATGACAAGCAGCAGGGCCAAACAGATTTGGAAAACATCTCTCTTGCCGCGAAGGACATCGTTGTCGGTATTGCAGCCAGCGGCCGGACACCCTACACGATCGGTGCTCTGGAATACGCTAAAAAAATTGGTGCCCAAACCGTTTCTGTCGTTTGCAGCAAGGATTCCGAAATGGAGAAAATCTCGGATTACACGATTTCAGCTGTCGTCGGCCCTGAAGTCATCACCGGTTCAACGAGGATGAAAGCAGGTACAGCACAAAAGCTCGTACTGAATATGCTATCCACCGCTTCGATGATCAAAATGGGCAAGGTCTACGGCAATCTTATGGTCGATGTCCAGATGACGAACGAAAAACTCCATAATCGCGCAGTCAATATTGTAAAAATGGCCACTGGAGCATCCGATGAGGAAGCAAGAGCAGCTATCAAGGAACAGAACTATCATACAAAAGCAGCAATCCTGCAGATTATCACCGGCCTTAAGGGAACTGAAGCTAAAAGCCTATTAGAGAATCATGACGGTTACCTTCGCGATGCAATCAGCTCTCATTACAAATAATCGGCGCAATAATATGCGCGTCTCAACCTGTCCGGACCAGTCAGTAAGTAATAGGCAGATAGGCATCTGGTATAGACAACCATCTGCTACAACTAGTATAATGAGTTTGACAGAGGGTATAAGGTAAAGTAATGAGAAGCCTAAACAGGACTAAATTTCCAGGTGATAATAATGAAGGAATTAATGCTCGTTAACGCTAAGGTACTAACAGAAAATGGATTGATTGAAAATGGATTCATTTATATAAAGAACGGAAAGATTGCAGAAACGGGACCAGCTGCCACCATGCCTGCTCTGGACCGAGATACTGAAATTATCGAGCTTTCTGAAAGCAGCACGGTGGTACCTGGATTCATTGATGTCCATATCCACGGAGCTGGAGGCGCCGATACGATGGACGCCACCACGGAGGCTATAAATATTATGGCAACTGTTCTGCCCGCGGAAGGGACAACCAGTTTCCTGGCAACAACAATCACACAGGATAAAGACGCCATTATCAAAGCGTTAGAGAACGCCGCAGATTACATCGGCCATCATAACCATCCTGGCAAAGCCGAAGTAATCGGCATCCATCTAGAAGGCCCTTTTATCAATGAAGACCGTAAAGGCGCACAGCCTGCTGACCATATCATCGCTCCGGATATTGATTTGTTCGCGAAAATGCAGGAAGCTTCCGGTAATAATATCCGGCTTGTGACCCTGGCGCCGGAAAAAGAAAATGGCTATAAATTCATCACTTATTTAGCCGAAAACGACGTCATTGCTTCTGTCGGCCATTCAGATGCTACTTATGCTCAAATGGCTGATGCAGTAAAAGCTGGCGCCACACATGTCACCCATTTGTTCAACGGGATGCGCGGAATGCATCACCGTGATCCTGGTGTTGCTGGCGCGGCATTGCTTTTTAACGAGCTAAAAATTGAAATAATTGCGGACGGAATCCACGTTGTTCCCGAGATGATCGATTTATCTGTAAGAGCAAAGGGCACGGACGGGGTCATTTTAATCACGGACTCAATGCGGGCGAAATGTCTTAAAAGCGGAACTTATGACCTCGGCGGACAGGCAGTAAGCGTTGCCGACGGGAAGGCGTTTTTAGCCGATGGTACGCTTGCCGGCAGCATTTTAAAAATGAAAGATTCATTGAAAAACATGATGGAATTCTCAGGAATCAGACTTGAAGAAGCAGTAAAGCTTGCCAGTGAAAATCCCGCTAAACAGCTAAAGATTTTCAACCGAAAAGGCAGCATTGCGGAAGGCAAGGATGCCGACCTCGTTGTCCTCGATGAAAACTTTGACGTATCAATGGCGTTCTGTCGAGGAGCGAGCAGCTTCAAGCGTGATTCCCAGGCAAAAGTCTAAAAGAGGTGATGACGTTGAAATTGATTGAAACAAACAGCTATGAGGAGCTTAGCCAGCAAGCAGCATGGAAAATCATCTCGCTGATCAAGGATAATCCAAAGCTGAACCTCGGGCTGGCTACCGGAAGCACACCTACTGGCGTTTATAAAAAGCTAATCGAAGACCATCAAGAGAATAAGACAACTTACAAAGAAATAAATACATTCAACCTGGATGAGTATATCGGAATACCAAAAAAAGATCCTAATAGCTACCACTACTTTATGTGTGAAAATTTGTTCGACCACATCGACATTCCATTGGAACAGACACATATACCGGATGGCACAGCGAAGGATCTTGAGGAAGAAAGCAAGCGCTATGAATCATTCATCCAGGAGCACGGTGGCATCGACCTGCAGATTCTCGGAATCGGACAAAATGGGCATATTGGTTTTAACGAACCAGGAACATCCTTTTACAGCAGGACGCACATCATCAATCTTGCTGAAAGCACACGCAAGGCAAACTCAAGATTTTTCGAATCGCTTGAGGACGTTCCTTCCCAGGCAATCACGATGGGGATTGCCTCGATCATGGAAAGCAAGGAAATCCTTTTGCTTGTTTCTGGGACTTCAAAGGCAGAAGCGCTTGCACGTTTAATAAATGGAGATGTTAACGAACAGTTCCCCGCCTCCATCTTAAAAAACCATCAAAACGTTACCATTTTTGCGGATAAAGATGCAATCGCATTACTGTAATACTCCCTTCTGAAAAATTGTTAGCAGTCAGGAGAATAGCCAATGATTGATAAAAATTCACCAATTCCTATATATCACCAGCTCGAAGAATTTATAAAAGCGCAAATAGACAACGGCGAGCTTCAGGCAGATGAGACGATTCCCTCAGAACGTGTTTATGCAGATATGTTCCAGATCAGCCGGATGACAATCAGACAAGCACTGACAAATCTCGTGAATGACGGCTATCTGTACCGCCAAAAAGGGAAAGGTACATTTGTAAATAAAAAGAAAGTCGAACAACGATTGCAGGGACTGACTAGCTTTACCGAGGATATGCGGGAGCGCGGATTCACTCCTGGCAGCAGGCTGGTGTCCTTTGAAATCATCCCCGCCGGGCGGGAAATTGCTGACCGCCTCAAACTTAGCGAAAATACGCCTGTGTATGAAATCAAACGCGTCAGGCTTGCTGATAATGTGCCGATGGCTCTGGAAACGACATATCTCCCGGCCAATTTGGTCAAAGGATTGACTGAGGAAATCATCAACCAGTCCCTTTACCAGTATATTGAGGAAAAATTATCACTTGCCATCCATGAAGCGACTCAAGAAATCGAAGCTTCGATTGCCAAGGACCAGGAGCTGCGCCTTCTAGAAATAGACAAGGGGTCCCCCGTCCTGTTGATTCTTAGATCGTCTAATTTGAAGGATGGCACTCCTTTCGAATTCGTAAAGTCCGCCTATCGTGCTGACCGTTATAAATTTGTCCATACTATGCAGCGTTCTTGATTGTTTAGAGATTCAACCAGTGAGGTTGGATCTCTTTTTAATTGTCGAAAACGGAGTGGCATTTAGCTTATTTCCACGGAAATAATCGAAAGCCTATGTCGAAACTCAATTGCACCCGCATTGGGAAGATGAAAACTTTGTCTCAATACGCTAGAATGGGGTAAAAGATTAACATAAAGGAGCAGTATCAGGTATGCTTAAAAATTTTAAGATTGATGATCATGCAAAGAGTCAGATGATTGATGAAATAAAGCGTTATTTCCTGGAAGAGCGAAGTGAGGAGCTCGGGGACCTTGCCGCTTTGCTGACGCTGGAATTTGTTGCCGATAAACTGGCACCACATTTTTATAATTGTGGTGTGCAGGATGCGCATGAATTTATATCGGAGCGGATTGAGGATATTTTCGAGCTCAATAAATAGTACTTGGACATTAAATATGATTCTTTTAGGGTATAGAGCTATGTCCTTTTTCGGTCTTTGTTCATATATATACTTTGTAAGGAAATCTTTTATCGGAAGGTGTGATGAATGATGAAGATCATGCTCGATGCTGGGCATGGCTATAACACCCCGGGTAAGCGAAGTCCTGATGGAATGAGAGAATATGAATTTACCAGGGCTGTGGCCAATCACGCAAAGCAGCTGCTGGCAAACTATAAAAATGTAACAGTCTATTTTTCTCATTCTGATCAGGAAGATGTTCCATTGCAATCAAGGACGAACAAGGCAAACAGCCTGAACGTGGATATATTTGTTTCCATACATGCCAATGCATTCGGGAGCGGAGGCTGGAATAATGTAGGCGGAATTGAGACTTACGTATATCCATCAAGACCTCCAGTGGCATATCAGCTTGCCCAAAAGATCCAACGCAATCTAGTCGTAGCTACAGGCTTGGATAATCGCGGTGTGAAAACAGCCGATTTCCATGTCCTCCGGGAAACAAAGATGGATGCCGTGCTCGCGGAATGCGGATTTATGACCAACTCGAATGAAATCCAATTGCTTCGTTCGGAAACGTATCGTAAGACCGTAGCAGAAGCAATTGTCAAAGCATTAGCCGATCAATTTAAGCTGCAGCGAAAAGAGAATGCGGCACCTGCCCCTTCTAAAGCTCCATCAGCTGCCCCATCTTCAAAGAAAGCTAGAATTTACAAGGTCCAGGCTGGGGCATTCGAAAATGAGCAAAATGCTGAAGAGCTTGCAGAGCGTTTAAGAAAGGCTGGCTTTGATGCCTATATTGATTCTGAATAAAGGAAAGGCCGACACATCATACCGTGCCGGCCATTCCTTTTGGTCTATTTCTTCGATTCCCTTAAAATAGTATTTTGGATAATCAGGTTTGCCACCGACATGATGATTGCCGTCAGCAATGCCATCCCAAATCCAGCAATCTCGAACGAGCTGCCCATCAGGCTGTCAGTCAGCATCAGCGTAATCCCATTGATGACGAACAGGAATAATCCAAGGCTGAGGACCGTGACCGGAAGTGTCAGCAAGATTAATATCGGCTTAACTAAAACATTCAGGATTGAAAGGACAAAGCTTGCCCCCAGAGCGGCCCCGAACCCCGATAAGTAAATCTCTTTCTCAAAATAACCGGCAAGTGCCATAAAAAGAATGGCATTTATAACAATACCGAGCAGCCATCTCATGGTTAATAGCCTTCCTTGTTTGAAAGAACGAATACAAGCACTAAATAGATGGCAGCCATCGGAAAGAAGGCTGTGCTGAATAATAAAATCACAAATATGATTCTCAGGAGAGCTGCATTTATCCCGAAGGATTCTGCCATTCCCCCGATTACTCCTGCCAACATTCTATTCGTCCGTGAACGGGTTAATTTCATCTTTTACACCTTCCTATTTTTGTAGATCGGCTCCTTCTATTTTCTTCACCGCGATGGAGCCTGTTTTTGTATCTGCATATAGTCTTACAGCATGAAGGCCTCCTTCTGCTGGCTTGAAGCGGAGCGTCTTCTGGACCATATCGCTTTTCTCCTCAACTACCTGAATTCCATCTAGCTCAATGCTGAAGCCGCCAAGATTCGATTTCAGTTCACCGCTTGCTGGCGTCTTCTCTGGGAGGAAAACATCGATGCTCCCGGTAGTCGCTTTTACCTCGACAGTTTCACAATCATTATTATTCACGGTGCAAGTAAGATTTCCGTTGAACGACTGCAAATCGACCTGCTTGAAGTAGCCGTCAGCCTTGATTGCTCCATGAATCGTTTCAGCTTCAAGGTCCCTTACTGCACTTCTGTGAATGCCAATGTGGCCGCTTACTGTTTCTGCTTCCAGTTTGCCGCACTCAAGACCTTCCATCAGGACCTTCCCATTTGCTGTTTTAGCACGGCAATCCTTCACATTTAAGTTTTCACTCTGGATTGAACCATTAAACAGGCGGATTCGCACATTTTCATATTCTTCTTTCGGAATATGGACAACAGCATCGACCTTCATCCACTTTTGCTGGACTGAAAAACGGAGCCTTTGGCCTTCTATCTCAAAAATTGCATCCTCTAAAAATTTTCTGCGAGCCTCATCCTGGTTCTCAACCCTGTATACTTTAGCACTGCACTCAATACGGACATCCTTCTGATCCCATGGAATCACTTCGACAGAACCATTTGCCATATCAATATCCACCTGGTTCAAAAAAGCATCCCCCTGCTGGAAAATGTGAGTGATGTCGACGGATTGCCCAAAGTTCAAATCAAGATCAAGATCTTTGATTTTCTTGAATGCCGTATCAACAAAATCGAGAACCTTGTCTTTCATTGAGTTGAATGTGTAAGTATAGTAGTCTTCCTTTTTAGCCTCTTCAAATTTCACAGCTGTGGACAGGGCCGTCGTTTTTTGGTCTGTCTTTGTATTTCCCAGCTCAAGCTGTTCAATCAGGAATAAAGCTTCATCCACCGTCATTTTTCCTTCTTCAACAAGCTTTAAAATCCGTTTCCGTTCTTCCTTCATGTTTCTTCCTCCTCACATTAAATCTTTATATTAAGCACTTTTATACCTTTAACCAAATTCCAAATCAGCACAATGAAACCCACTACAGCCATCAAGATGCCGCTAATGATCACCAGTACAGGGAATTCCCCTGTGCCCATTGTGATTTCATAATAGACTGATAACAGTATCAGTGGCAGCGGAATCAGCGGGATAAGGTGAGACAGTAAAGCCGATTTTGCATGCTGCTTCACTTCCAGGTCCTCCGAGGCAAAGTATGCCACTAAGGGGAACAGGATTCCTGCGAACAAAATACTAAAATAGCAAAACGCAGACAGTACTCGCTTCATATCCATCCTTTTCATCTCCTTAGCAATTAATACGCAGCGGAGCCCAAGAAGTTTCATGTCTTTATGAAATAAGTTCGACAAATTATATGCAAACCCTCGCGAAAATCAAGCAATCTTATCGAAGATTGTGTGAACAATTCAATAGAAATTTTCCACTATTCACTGATTTCAATTGTCAACACAGCCTCCTAAAAAAAAGCCCTTCCCCTGACGGGAAGAGCTTTATCAACTATATTAAGCGTTGCTCGTACTCTTTTCTTTTTTCTCGATTTGATCTTTCATCCGCAGTCGGTCGCGTTCGAGGACTGGCTTCAGGTACTTGCCTGTATACGATTCAGGAACTTCTGCGATCTGTTCTGGTGTTCCAGTTGACAGGATTGTTCCGCCACGGTCTCCGCCTTCCGGACCGAGATCGACGATATAATCGGCAGCCTTGATGACGTCAAGGTTGTGTTCGATCACAAGCACCGTGTCGCCATTTTCCACGAGACGCTGAAGCACGACTAACAGGCGGGAAATGTCATCGACATGAAGACCTGTCGTCGGTTCGTCCAGGATATAGAGCGAGCGTCCGGTTGAGCGGCGGTGCAGTTCGGAAGCAAGCTTGACGCGCTGCGCTTCCCCTCCGGATAAGGTGGTTGCCGGCTGGCCGAGCGTGATGTAGCCTAGGCCTACATCATATATGGTCTGCAGTTTGCGCGCGATTTTAGGAATATTCGCGAAAAATTCCACCGCAGCCTCAACCGTCATATCGAGGATATCTGAAATATTTTTACCTTTATACTTCACTTCAAGCGTTTCCCGGTTGTAACGCTTGCCATGGCAGACTTCGCATGGCACGTAAACATCCGGCAGGAAGTGCATCTCGATCTTGATGATTCCGTCGCCGCGGCAGGCTTCGCAGCGTCCGCCTTTAACATTGAAGCTGAAGCGTCCCTTTTTATAGCCCCGTACCTTCGCTTCATTCGTCGATGCAAACACATCGCGGATATCATCAAAAACGCCTGTATACGTTGCCGGGTTCGACCTTGGTGTACGGCCGATTGGCGACTGGTCGATATCGATGACCTTGTCGAGGTGCTCGACACCTTTGATTTCCCTAAACTCGCCTGGCTTGCTCTTTGCACGGTGAAGCTTCATCGCGAGCGATTTATGAAGGATTTCATTGATCAGCGTACTTTTACCAGAACCTGATACACCCGTGACAGCCATAAACGTTCCAAGCGGGAATTTCACATTGACATTCTTAAGGTTGTTTTCCTTCGCTCCTTTGATTTCGATATAGCGGCCGTCTGGTTTGCGGCGCTCGATTGGCAGCGGGATGAACCTTTTCCCGGAAAGATACTGGCCAGTCAATGAGTTCGGGTCATCCATAACCTCTGCAGGAGTCCCCTGCGAGATGATTTCCCCGCCATGGACACCTGCTCCAGGACCTATATCAATCAGGTGATCTGCCGCGAGCATCGTATCTTCGTCATGCTCGACGACAATCAGCGTATTGCCAATGTCTCGCATGTTTTTCAGCGTATCGATCAGCCTGTCATTGTCGCGCTGATGCAAGCCGATCGATGGCTCGTCGAGAATGTAAAGGACACCAGTCAGACGCGAGCCAATCTGTGTCGCAAGCCTGATTCGCTGCGCTTCACCACCTGAAAGGGTTCCAGCTGCACGGCTAAGTGTCAGATAGTCCAACCCGACATTGATCAAGAAGCCTAGACGCTCCGTGATTTCACGGAAAATCATGTTGGCAATTTTCATTTCTTTTTCAGAAAGCTCCAGGCTCTGGAAAAATTGGTGTGCTTCCTCGACAGACAATGCAGTGACTTCACCAATATGGCGGCCATCTACAAGGACAGCAAGTGTTTCACGCTTCAGTCTATAGCCTTTACATGTCGGGCAGGCGTGCTCACCCATATATTTTTCCATTTGTTCACGGATAAAGTCAGAACCTGTTTCCTTATAACGGCGCTCGATGTTTTTGAGGACCCCCTCAAAAACAATATAGTTTTCACGGATTTGTCCCCAGTCGTTTTCATACCGGAAATAAATACGGTCTTTGTCCGAACCGTAGAGGATTTTATCCATCTCATGGTCTGGCAGGTCTTTAGCCGGAACATCCATATCGATTCCATAGTGGTTGCAGACTGCCTCAAGCAGCTGCGGGTAATATTGTGAACTCGTCGGTTCCCAAGGCGCAATAGCATGCTGTTTTAGCGAGAGCTCCTTGTTCGGAACGACGAGATCAACGTCGACTTCAAGCTTCGCACCAAGTCCGTCACATTCCGGGCAAGCCCCGAATGGACTGTTGAATGAGAACATGCGTGGTTCCAGCTCGCCGATCGAGAAACCGCAAATCGGGCAGGCGTGATTTTCGCTGAACACTAATTCTTCTTCGCCAATTACGTCAATCAGGACATTGCCTTCGCCAAGCTTAAGAGCGGCTTCCAAAGAGTCCGCCAGACGGGCAGCAACGCCTTCCTTTATGACAATCCTGTCGATGACGACTTCAATTGAATGCTTCTTGTTTTTTTCCAGTTCAATGTCATCACCAAGATCATACATTTCTCCGTCGACACGGACGCGGACGTAGCCTTGCTTTTTCACATCTTCAAGGACTTTGACATGTGTACCCTTTCTGCCGGAAACAAGCGGTGCAAGGATTTGCAGCTTTGATCTTTCCGGATATTCAAGCACACGGTCGACCATTTGCTCGATTGTCTGGGATGAAATTTCGATGTTATGCACCGGGCAGACTGGACGTCCTACCCTCGCAAACAATAATCGCAAATAATCATAGATTTCCGTAACCGTTCCTACCGTTGAACGCGGATTTCGGCTTGTTGTTTTCTGGTCGATCGAGATTGCCGGGGATAATCCCTCGATTGAATCGACATCCGGCTTGTCCATCTGGCCGAGGAATTGGCGCGCATATGCCGATAAAGACTCTACATAGCGGCGCTGCCCTTCAGCATAAATAGTATCAAAAGCAAGCGACGACTTCCCTGAACCGGAAAGCCCTGTCAGCACGACAAGCTTATCTCTCGGAATGGTGACATCTATATTTTTTAAGTTATGGGCCCTGGCGCCTTTAACTATCAGTTTATCCATAGCCATGTTTTATCGTCATCCTTCCGCTTTTAACTCAAGAATGAGGTCACGCAGCTCGGCAGCCCGTTCGAAGTTGAGTGCCTTCGCCGCTTCCTTCATTTCCTTTTCCATATTTAAAATCACTTGTTCGCGATCTTTCTTGGTAAGCTTCTTCAAGCCTTCTGCCGGGTTGTATGCTTCCTGGTCCTCAGCAGCAATTGTTGCACGGATCACATCGCGGATTTCCTTCTGGATCGTCATTGGTGTGATGCCATGCTTCGCGTTATGCTCTTCCTGGATGGCACGGCGGCGCTTCGTTTCGCCGATTGCCAGTTCCATCGAGTTCGTCATCTTGTCTGCATACATGATGACATGCCCGCGTTCATTCCTGGCGGCACGGCCCATTGTCTGGATGAGTGATCTTTCAGAACGGAGGAAGCCTTCCTTATCAGCATCAAGGATTGCTACCAGTGAAACCTCTGGAATATCAAGTCCTTCCCTTAAAAGGTTGATCCCCACAAGGACATCATATTTGCCAAGCCGGAGCTCTCGGATAATCTCAATCCGTTCAAGCGTCTTGACCTCAGAATGGAGGTACTGGACCTTGATGCCGATTTCCTTCAGGTAATCGGTAAGGTCCTCAGACATTTTTTTCGTTAAAGTCGTAATCAGGACACGTTCGTTTCGTTTCGCGCGGTCCTGGATTTCACCGATCAGGTCATCGATTTGGCCTTCGATCGGCCTTACATCGATTGTCGGATCAAGCAATCCTGTTGGACGAATGATCTGCTGGACCATTTCAGGTGTGTGCTCCAGTTCATAAGGACCAGGAGTTGCCGAAACAAATACAGCCTGGCTGACATGCTCTTCAAACTCCGCAAACGTGAGCGGGCGGTTATCCATAGCCGATGGCAGTCGGAAGCCGTGGTCGACAAGAACCTGTTTACGCGCCTGGTCACCATTAAACATTCCCCTTATTTGCGGCAATGTAACATGCGACTCATCCACAACAATCAAAAAGTCTTTCGGGAAGTAATCGAGCAGCGTATATGGCGTTGCTCCCGCCGGCCTTAAAGTCAGGTGGCGCGAGTAGTTTTCGATGCCCGAGCAGAAGCCCATTTCACGCATCATTTCAAGGTCATACCTCGTCCTCTGCTCAAGCCTCTGGGCTTCAAGCAGTTTTTCCTCTGCACGAAGCACCTCAAGGCGTTCTTCCAGTTCCTTTTCAATGTTTTCAATCGCAATCCTCAGCTTTTCCTCACGGGTTACGAAGTGGGATGCCGGGAAAATCGCTACATGATCGCGTTCACCGATAATCTCACCGGTCAGCGCATCCACCTCGCGGATTCGTTCAATCTCATCTCCGAAAAATTCGATCCGCATACAGTGCTCATCCCGTGAGACTGGGAAGATTTCGACCACATCACCGCGGACACGGAAAGTCCCCCGCTTGAAGTCTATGTCATTCCGTTCATATTGGACATCGACGAGCCTGTGCAATAGCTTATTCCGTTCAATTTCCATCCCCGTTCTCAGCGATACGACCATGTCACGGTATTCTTCCGGATTACCGAGGCCATAGATGCACGAGACACTGGCAATGATGATGACATCTTTGCGTTCGAACAACGAAGACGTAGCGGAGTGGCGCAGCTTATCGATCTCATCATTGATGCTGGCGTCCTTTTCAATGAATGTATCAGTCTGTGGTACATAAGCTTCCGGCTGATAATAATCGTAGTAGCTGACAAAGTACTCTACAGCATTGTTCGGGAAAAATTCCTTGAACTCGCTGTAAAGCTGGCCAGCCAGCGTTTTGTTATGGGCAATGATCAGCGTCGGCTTGTTGATCTCCTTGATTACATTGGAGATCGTGAACGTTTTCCCTGTACCTGTTGCCCCAAGGAGTGTCTGGTGCTTCTTGTTTTCGCGAATGCCTTTAACCAGCTCTTCAATCGCCGCAGGCTGGTCTCCCTGCGGGGAATATTTCGAGACTAATTCAAATTGATCCTTCACAGAAAAGCCTCCTGTAATTTTAGTTTCTTCTAGGCTCTTTTCGTAAACTTTGTTGCGATCACAAGCAAAAGTAAAAACCGGCTTCTGGATTTTTGCAATTCATAAAGTATTCTTGGTTCGGCAACCATCTCGAAAAAAGCTTACCTCTATATAAGTCATACATTGTTGTCAAAAAGTCATATCCTCATTCTACCACAAAGCAGGTAAAACAAACCAACAAAAAGCGAACAAACATTCTAATTGTTATATTTCGTATTGCGGAAAATGCTGAAGGAACTCAGATTTTAGTTAATCAAACGTTTGATTGAAGATGGCTGCTTCCTTTTCGATGCTAAAAAGCCCGTCGAACAATATTCGACAGGCTTACTTATTTAAAAAAATTGTTACTGTTGCTTCCTGTTCCTCTTCATCATCTGGTTCGCAAAATAAAAACCGAGCGTCAATGAAAAAGCATCAATGACAATCAACAGGAATGAATCCGTGTACCCTTTATAAACAGAAGCTGCAATCAAGGCAACCGTCAACACAAGCGCAAGTATATGATTATAGGCAACCCTGGTAAAAAACAACACCATGAATCCGGGCAGTAAAAGTGCGGATAAATATTTCAGCACCAAAAAACACCTCATTTTAACAAAATGACAAAAAATTATAAAATCTCTTATCTAAGAATATATCTGTTTTAACTGCGTGTTACAAGAAACTAATCCATGCAGAAAAGCATGCAGACGGGATTTAAACCTCAGCATGCTTAGAACCTTTTATATACTTACATCATTTAAGACTTTAGTAGCCCAATCACTTGCCTCCGCATACAACCTAAAAAGTTCCTCTTTCGGCATAGAAGTTGGATTGAACATGAGCTCCTGGTTTTCGAGGAATGCATGCTCAACATCCTTTAAAAATTGAAGCATCGCGTATTCATCATTCTTTTCACCTGACAACGCATCCTTCAGTTCATTGCTCAATGGTAGGTCTTCAAGCAAGGTGTCCATTGGGTGATGCAGTAAGGAATCCATTAGGGAAAACATCCCCAATAAGAAATATTTTGAAGCCAACACTTCCCTGCCAACCTTTTTGCCAATTAATTCTCCAAGCTTACCTCGTTTGAGAGACAGTTCGATGATTTCCCTTTCCTTTGAACCGCCATCAGTCCATTTTTCTACTCCTCTTATCGCCAAAACGTAAATCCATTTCTTGATTTCATTGAGACCAAGTAGAATAATAGCTTGCTTGATGGAAGAAACCTCATTCCGTGGACGAAACACAGGATTATTAATCAGTCTCAGCAGTTTATAAGATAGCGATATATCCTTTTCTATCACATCTTTGATTTTTTCAAGATCGGGCTCTGGACTCTCGATTTCTTTTAAAATTTGAAAATAAGAATGGTAATAGGACGGTATATCATAACTATTCAAAATGACAGGTTTGCTAAAATAAAAACCCTGGAAGTAAACAAAACCATCTTCTTTGGCCTGCAAATATTCTTCTATTGTTTCCACTTTTTCGGCAAGGAATTGAATATTGCGGTCTTTTATAAAGCGGATCATTTCCTGTCTGTCTGAACGGCTGGTCGACCTAAAATCAATCTTGATAATATCAATATAATTCAATAATTGAATTGTAAGGTCATTCCACTGGGAAACAAAGAAATCATCAAGAGCAATGGTATATCCATGTGTCTTAAGTTCTTTACAAATATTAAGAATTTCCTCATTCAATTCAACTGTCTCAAGGATTTCCACCACAATGGATAATGGATTAAAGTAAGAAGGCACGCCAAGCTTCAATAGTTTTTCGGTAAAATTAATAAAACACGGCTTACCATTCGATAACTCCTTGATACCTATATTCAAAAAACTATTAACAATCACATCTGTTGTGGCTTGATCTCCATTTGTGTGCTGATAATTATTCACCGTACTGCTTCTGTAAAGCAGTTCATAGGCAACGGCCTTATCATTTATATCAAAAATTGGCTGGCGGGCAACATAAATATCCATCTTGATTCCCCCTGAAAACATAACAAAAAACAAAATTGAAAAAATAAAACAATAGTATTGTAGGAAAAATATACTATTAATTGTCAAGTATTTCAAGAGCACAATGAAATTTACCAATATTTATGAAAATATGTCATGGGTAATGTTTTTCAGTGAGTCGTTTGATTTTTTTGCGGATTGAATCACTTGTTCTCCCAAGCATACCAGAAATCTCTGAGAGAGATTTTCCGCAGCAGTGCCATTCAAGCAGCAGCTTTTCCTCCTGCTTCGTCCAGACTTTATAATTCGTGACTTGCTTCGTAATCTTTCGCTCTCCAGCCACCCAATCGGGTTCAGGAGGAAGCGAATTGGGCTCTAGTTTTGAAAAGTCTATTTTATAACGGTTTTTGTCCGCCCAAATCCAAAAATCCTCTATATTGATGAATGTGAATTTCTTTTTATTCCTGGTAACTCGCTGATGGGAATCGAGGTCATGGTTCAGGATCCACTGCATGACAGTGTTTCTGTCGATGTTAAGGTTTTTTGCCAACTCACCGGCTGTAAGCATACCTGTGTAGGACTTCGTGTGGGAAAGGCCCATTCTCGTAATCTTCACTTCTAGGGCCACAATGCTGCGGTTCAACTTTTTTGCGATAGTAGAAAGGGGAAATGCTCCAACTTGGTCTTTTATCAGTTGTATGTCTTCAGCTGCGTATTTCATCTTAGATACAACCCATCCTTCAATCTAAAATTACTTATACTTTGATTTTTCCTTGGCTAATTAAAACACATTTTAGCGCACTAAAGAATACCCATAACTGTATTTCATGTAATTTTACATTCATTTTCCAATAGTGCTATCCATATTAACATTCATCAAGAAATAATAAAAGCAGCTACCCTGTGGTTAGCTGCTTTATTTTTTATTCTAATTTAAAATTTCCAGTTAGTTCCCTTAATTTTGCTGACATGGTAGATAAACCTTCCACAGATTGAGCCATATCTGCAATAAGGTTATCTTGTCTATTTGTAATAGAAACCGTCTGTTGTGTACTAACTGCTGCTTGTTCTGCAATTTTTGCTGTCTCAACGGCTGAAGCAGTAATTTCTTCAGCTGAAGCCGACATTTCTTCTGAAGTAGCGGTCACTTCTTCGATTTGGCTTGCGACCCCTTTGATTGATGACTGGATAGAATTAAATACTTTTCCTGCTTCAGAAACAACATCCATCCCTTGTTTTACATCTTTAAGCACTACATCCATGGCAGTTGCTGTATTTTTTGTGTCCCCATTTATGCGCTCAATAATGGCTTGGATGTTTTCTGTCGACTTTGCAGATAGCTCAGCAAGCTTTCTGACTTCCTCAGCAACTACTGCAAAACCTTTTCCTGATTCACCTGCACGTGCCGCTTCAATTGCTGCATTCAAAGCCAGCAAATTGGTTTGGGAAGAAATGCCGCTTATAATTTCAACGATCTGTGAAATTTCATCCGAGTGCCCTTTCAATGTCAGAATCAATGATGAAGAGCGATTAACAGAATTACTGATCGTCTGCATTTGACTGATTACCTGTTCCAGCTTCTGATGTCCATTGCTGACTTCATTTAGTGTACGTACTGCCAATTCAGAGGCTGTTGAAGATGAATCTGCAATATGGTTTACACCTTGAGACATCTCTTCTATCACTCGTACACTTTCGTTCAGGCTTTGATGCTGTGAAAACGAATTTCCTGAGATTTCTTCCATGGTAACCGCAATTTCCCTGCTAGCTGATTTTGTTTCATTTGCCTTGGTTAGCAGTAAAGATGAAGTTTCATTCAACTCCAGACTATAGTTATTAATCGTTTGGATAATCCCCCTTAAATCCTGGAGCATCTTGTTGAAGGATAGAGTTAATTGGCCAATTTCATCCTGTCGTTTAGATTCGACACTGACGGTTAGATTCCCGCTGCCGATGGCTGCCGTATTTTTGGATAAAAGCTGGATGGGCTTTGTAATTGAAAGTGTTACTGCTACAGTAATAATAATGCTAATGACTAAAATACTCGCAATAATTAGGAGCATCTTCAGCGTGTTTGCTTCTATCCCTTTGTAGACCTTTGTAACATCAAAGTCAGAGCCGACAATACCTATAATCTCACCAGATTCTGTTTTAATTGGTACATAGGCAGAAACTAATCCGCCATATTCCTCTGTATTGGTCATTTCCATCTCTGTCTTCCCTGTTTCAAAAGCCCGGACGATGGCAGGATAATCATCCATCCCTTTCTCTTCATCACCGAGCTGGGAGGCATCATCTGAATTTAATGGCATTCCATCTACAATATAGTAGTATTTGTAGCCCTCGCCTGATTTTTCTCTTTTCATTGTGTATATATATGTAAGGCCATTCGATTCCCTTATTTCATTTAACTGGGTGCGCAGCTCTTTGTAATACTCCGTTTCCCCTGATTCAAGAATTTCTTTATATTCTTGTATTTTAATAAGATCGGCAGCTCGCTGAGATATTCCGGCTGCTTGTTCGCTGACCGTTTCTTCAACCAGATTTTCTGACGATTTAATAGATAAATAGCCAATAAATAAACCAGAAATCAAGATTAACCCCGAAAAAATAAGCAACATTTTGATTTTGATGCTTTTACCCATGCAGTTTATTCTCCTTATGCAGCATATATTTTATAGGAACAAAGACCTATTACTCTTATTTTACTTTATTTGGTTATATTGTAAAATACTTCTCGGGGTAAATTATTTTAAAATAGAAAAGAACAGACCAATGGGCCTGTTCTCATTTCACCTTATTTTAGAAAAGCATTATAATAACGTGTCATCGCAACCGCAAAGTCTCCGCGCGTATTTTTAACGCCTGGGCTGAATGCAGCCGTTACCTTTGGTTTTAGATCGTAAGGTCCCTGGGTCACTGCGAATTTCGCGTTAAGGATGTTCAAGTCAAGCGCTAATTGGACATAGCCTTTTAAGTGTGCTGGTACGTCAGCTGCATCCCCGATGGCAATTCTTTCATCGTTATACTGAACTGTAAGCTGACCTTCAAATTCTTCTGCTTCTTTTTGCAAGCCTAAAGCCTGGACTAAAGAGTAAGCAAGTTCCGCGCGTGTCACACCGTCTTTAGGAGCAAATTTGCCGGCTGCTTTCGGTAAAATAACCCCCTTCTGAATTTGCTGCTGGTCGCGGAAAGCTGCTCCCTTGGCGGCTGTTGCTTCAACGAATGGGAGATCGGCACTCGCGACATCGGTAAAGCTTGAAGTCTGTGGCAATGACTGCTTAATTTCCGCTCCCATTACCAAATATTTTGCCAGTTCAGCTCTTGTTAAAAGGGCATCAGGTTTGAAAGCTCCATTTGAATAGCCGTCAAACAAGCGTTCACTTACGCCCATTTTAATCGCATCAGCCGCTGGATGTCCTGTGAGATCATTCAAGCCTGAGAAGCCGCTGACTTTGGTGAAGGCCAACTCACCTTTCACCGTTTCAGGCAGTGCCACTCCAAGCGGATTTGCATCTGTACCGCGAAGCCCGCGGATTTCTGCCTTCCAGGTTCCTGGTGCCGGAGAAGTGACAGATACGGTACGGTCATAGGAAAGCGGGAACAATAAGCTTACACCCGAGCTGTACTCGCTGCCATCCGGAGCGATTAATACCAGATTGATAGGATTGCCCGTTTGTTCCATTACCCCTGCGCCAGCGACTTTTCCAACAAGGCTGGACATCCCTTCTTCAACTGTGAATTCATATTGATTTGTTGAGAGGAAGGTTAAAGGGTTATAGTCTATTGAAAAATCCTTGCGTTCTGTTGAAGACTTAACATTGCTGTAGAATGTCTGTGTTGCGTTTACAGTTTTACCATAAGAAGTGTCGTTGAATGATTGATCGATTGCGGCATAAGCGTTTACGTAGCCAAAACCGACTTCCCAAGTTTCATAGCCTGGCATATTCGTAGCGGTCTGTTCGAGAATCTGCTTCACTTCTGCAGGTGACAGCAACGGGTTCGCCTCAAACATCAGTGCGACAATTCCAGCCACATGCGGAGTGGCCATCGATGTTCCGCTCATAGTCGTGTAGTATGGCAGATACGCAGGTTCGATCGTTGTTGCATCCTGGTCGGCTGCGAGGCTGGAAACTGGAGCAATAACTCGGGTTGAAACGATATCAACCCCCGGAGCAGTGACGGTCGGTTCATCCTTCCAGGTCCATTCCTTGCCATCCATTGTAAAAGTTCCGCCTACACCCTTTGTTCCTCTCGAAGAGAAATCAGCAAGTGTGCCATCTTTTACTCCAGCAGCTACAGATATTACCCAAGGAGCTTTTGCGTAAGGGTTGTGGGTGTTTTCTCCAGGTCCTTCATTTCCTGCTGCGAAAAGAACGGTAATTCCGCGGTCGTATGCTTTCTTGCTGGCAATGTTGATCGGGTCATTCGGATCGAAGTCGCCCGATGAACCCCAGGAGTTTGTGATGACGCGGATATTGTATTGCGACTGGTGCGTGATCGCGTAGTCGAAACCGCCGATTCCATCGAGGACAAACAAGGCAGCGCCTGACCCGTAGCCGATCAAGTCAGCACCTGGTGCAGCACCTTCATACTTGCCGCCAGACATGGCGCCTGTTCCGCCAACAGTTCCAGCAACATGGGTGCCATGCCCGGAGTTCGTATCCGTGTTTGGAACGTTTTCCTGGTATGTGACAGGCAGCAAGCCTGGTGCAAGGGCATTCAGGTTTGTGGAGCCCAGAACGTTCTGGACAAGATTTTTACCTAACTCGTGATCCTTATGAGTACCATCGACGCCGCTATCGTTAACGACTACGCCGATTCCCTTGCCTGATACAGGCAGGCCGCCATTCGCCTGGCGGAAACTGTCGTCTGTTCTCGCTTTATCCACTCCAGTGATCGCTGTTGCATCAGCATTGAAGTAGGAAAGCTTTTTGTTCAGGTAAATGGACTGGACCTCAGGGTTAGCTGCCAGCTTTTCAATTTGGCTTTTTGTTGCGATCACTCCGGCAATCGGCAGTGATTTCATGCTGATTCCCGTTTCAATTCCAAGCGTTTTTAACAATGACAATTGCGCAGCGTTTGGTGCTCCATCACCTTTGAAAGTGACGATGACTTCGAGGGAGCTCGCAGTGTCCAGGGCCTTGCCGACCAGCGGATCAATAACCGCCGAGCCATTCGTGGCTGCGCCAGCCTTCCCCTGCTGGGCAATAAAGGATGGAAAAATAAGCAACAGGGCAACTAACAGATACATAAAACGTTTCATCGTATTCTCCTCTCACATTATAAAAATTTTGAATATTCCTAACTTGATTATCAAGAAAACATTAAATGAAAACTATTCTTCAAAGGTTGTAAAATTGGATTCCGGAATGACTATTATTGAATCGTACAAAAGTTATAGATGGAGTAGTGCTTAGGAGTGCGTGCAGATTTTTCCACAAAATGGGTGAACGAGAAATCCAGAAAGAAAATATCCCCTTAAAAAAACTCCCCTGCTCTCGCAAGGGAGATCAAATAAATTACTTTTTCATTTTAAAAGATGCATCCACAGCTTTATAGGCATTCACATACCCAGCGCCGACTTCCCAGACTGCGTAATCTGGCATTGCAGTCGCTGTGTTCTCCAGCACCGATTTTACTTGAGACGGCGACAGCAATGGATTCGCTTCGAGCATCAGGGCGATGATTCCGGCTACGTGCGGAGCGGCCATCGATGTTCCGCTCATCGTCGTGTAATACGGCAGATAAGCAGGTTCAATATATTCAACGTCGGCTGTTGCACCGAGCGCCACAAGCGGGCTGATGACTCTTGTGGAAATGATGTCGACACCAGGTGATGTTATAGTCGGCTGGTCTGCCCATTTCCATGACTGGCCATCGACCGTTACGGTTCCGCCTCTTCCCTCTTCACCGCGTGATGAAAAATCGGCTAGCTTGCCGGATTTATCACCGGCAGCAACTGTTACAACCCAAGGAGCTTTTTTATAGTTACCGGAAATCGTCTTCGCGTCAGGTCCTGAATTCCCTGCTGAGAATACGGTTACGATTCCGCGGTCATATAATCGTTTAGTTGCTATATTAATAGGATTGTATGGATCAAAGTCTGTTCCCGCGTCACTTGTGTCTCCCCATGAATTGGTGATCACGCGGATGTTATATTGCTGCTGGTGTGTCAACGCGTAATCAAAACCGCCAATCGTATCAAGCATCGCTACCGCTGCGCCAGACCCGTAGCCAATCAGGTTAGCGCCCGGGGCGACTCCTTCATATTTCCCGCCTGACATTGCGCCAGTGCCGCCAACGATTCCAGCAACATGAGTACCATGTCCTGAACTCGTATCTGTGTTTGGCACGTTTTCAACATACGTAATCGGCAGCAGGGCATCAATCGCATGCAGGTTTGTTGCACCGAGGACGTTTTGAACCAGATGACTGCCAAATTCCAAATCCTTATGTGTGCCGTCGACGCCGCTGTCATTGATGACGACGCCAATTCCTTTTCCGGTGACAGGCAATCCGCCATTCAGCTTCCGCATCGTTTCGTCTGTGCGGACCTGGTCAACTCCTGTAATATCTGTCGCTTCAGCATTTTCATAAGCAAGCTTCTTGTTTAAATAGATGGATAAAACTTGATCACTTTGCGCGAGCTTGTCAATTTGTGATCTTGTCGCTAAAATTCCGGCAATTGGCAGGCTGTTCAAGCTCACACCTTTAGTAATGCCGAGATTCTTCAGAAGGTTTAGCTGCTCAGGCAAAACTCCTTCCTCACTTTTAAAAGTAACGATCGCTTCAACCGGGCCAATCGCCGTTAAAAGTGATTTCGTCAACTCGGCGTCAACCACCGCTTTCACAGGCTCAATTGCCTTTGTCGTTGTTCCGGGAACAAGCGAAGCAAAGACCGTCGCGGCCATAAGGATAAATGATAAAAAGGCGGCTTTCAACTTCATTCAATTTTCAGCTCCTTAGCTATTTTTCTTAATATTCCCACAATATTTACATTAAAACCATTCTGCATTCGGTTTAAAAAATAATAACTACAGTACTAATCTTGGTTACTACTAAAGTAGTAACAAAAGAAAAACCGACAATGGAAAAGGGCTATGCTTTTCCTCTTAGAATTCCGCTTTGAGGGTGTTACTTTATTAATTGGAGTGGCTTTTCCATTAATCCACCTCTTTTTGTTTTACAAAAAAATGTAAAAAGTAGTGATTATCGTTGTTTTCGTAGTGATTATGGGGAATTTCGTAGTGATTATCTTCTTTTTCGTAGTGATTATCGCGATTTTCGTAGTGATTCTGATCCTTTTCGTAGTGATTTATTTTCCAGATTAAATCTTCATCAGACACGTCGTATACTGAGCAGCTTTTTTTCCTCAAATCTGCGAGTATAGTATCAAAAAAGGAGGAATTCACCTTAGAATATAAATTAATGAATCAATTTTGCTTAGACTGCGCCAAATTTATATCAAAATACGGAAGTGACACAAAATTCTGCAGGGAACAAGACCGTGCTAAAAATTCTTACTTCCTACATAACAAAAAAAGAGCTCCTTCATGGAACTCCTTAATCTCTGGGGGTCTTCCCCCATATAAAGTGGTGTTATCGGTCCTGGGTCCCATTAGAAGCGGGCGGAATTGGGACGAGCTGGTGCTGGACGGCGTGGATGACGACCTGTGACCGGCTTTTGACGTTCAGCTTTTTGAATATTTTGCTCACATGGATTTTGACGGTTTTGTCGCTGATAAAGAGGCGGTCGGCAGTCTCCTTGTTGCTGAGCCCTTCAACCAGGCAGAGCAATACTTCCTTCTCGCGCTCTGTCAGTGTTGTGTCCTCCTGCTGTGTTTGTTTTTGCTGGTGGAAGGCGAGCAGCTTCCGCGTCATCGACGGGTGGATGACCGATTCGCCGCGGGCGACAGTGCGGATCGCTTCGACGACCTGGTCGGATGGAGCGTCCTTCAATAAATATCCGTCCGCTCCCTCACGAATGGCAGACATGAAGTATTCCTCATGGCTGTGCATCGTCAGCACGAGGATTTTTATATGCGGGAATTTCTTTTTCAATATCCCAGTCACTTCAACGCCGTTTTTCATCGGCATGTTGATGTCCATCAAGATCATGTCAGGCTTGCATTGTTCCACCTGTAAAAGTGCATCGTCGCCGGAAACCGCTTCGCCTACAACTTCAATATCATCAACTAAAGAAATAATGTTTCGCAATCCATCCCTTAGTACGGCGTGATCATCCACTAGCATGAGCCTGATCATTGATGCTTCCCCCCTCAATTCCCATTCTTGGAACGGTAATGACTACTTCTGTCCCAGAGCCTTCCTTGCTGTCGATTTGCAGCGATGCGTTGATTTTTTCTGCTGCATCGTTCATCTGCAGGATTCCAAAATGCGGCTGGTTCCTGGCCTTAAGCATTGCCTGGAACAGTGAAAACCCGCTGCCGTCATCCTTGATTTTCAATAAGATATGTTCAGATTGATAGCTTAGAAGAATCTCAATTTTGGCCGCCTGTGAATGCTTGATCGCATTTTGCAGGCTTTCCTGGAATGTATCAAACAAGACTTTTTCGACCATTGGGCTGAGTTCCTGCTCCTGCCCCCTGATTTCAAACGCGATTTCCTGCTTATATTCCTTTTGGACAGCTTCAATTTTTCGTAAAATTGCTTCTGCCAGCTTAGCTCTTTCCGTCGGGTAAGGTCGCAGCGCATAGATCGATTCGCGTACCTCTTTCAAACTTTCTCTTAGACCAAGGACGCTTTCATCGACAAGCTTCCTTGTTTCCTCAGGATTTTTGTTGAATTTCTTGCCCGCCGTTTCCAGCTTCATCACTGCCCCGGCAAGCGTCTGGGCAACACCGTCATGAATATCCCGGGCAATCCGGTTTCGCTCCTCAAGCACAATCCGCTTTTCTTTTTCGGTAAAAAGCATGCGGGTCTTGATGATGACTGCCAGCTGGTTGGCAAGCGTCGCGATCGACTGGACATCATCGTCCTGAAAGCTTTTCGTCCGGCTCCTGGCGATGATGAACATACCGATCGTTTCGTTTTCGATCACTAGCGGTGAATAGACGAACGCTTTTACGTCGTCGTCAAAACAATCTGCCGCGGCACCGCCAGCTTTTTTGCGGTCATTATAGATAACCGGATGTCTCATTTCCTTAAATTCATCAAAAGCGGCAGACGGCATTTTACAATCCCCAAGTGCTCTTCCATCCTTAAAACTCAGCTCCCACTCACCGTCTCTTTTGATCCATAATAAGCTGGCCTCAGCGCCGATCAATTCGTTAAAGCTGCCTCTCAGGGCCGAGAGCCAGTCCTGGGATGGGAGCATCTGGTTCAATTCGGTCGTAATAGAAAAAAGCAGCTTCAAACGGTTCTTTTCCCTTCTAAGCCGGGCAATCGTCGCACTCAAAAGCGAAATGCCGACGAGCGGTGAGAAAAAGAAAAAGTAGGCAAAAACATCGATTTCACCGCGATTCTGGCTTCCAACAACATAAAGCGTGATGCCATAAATCAAAGATATCGCCGCACTGTTCATCTCTGTAATGGTTTTGTGCTTCCACATTTTAAATGAATAATTCTGCGGCCTGATGAAAAGGACAAGGTCAACAATCAAGTTGTTGATCACAACATAGACTGCTAAAAGAATGATATATTCAAAGATTCCCTGAATGATCGGTGTGAGCGCCATCTTATCGAGCAGCGGCTGGATAAGTGGCAGCGTAACGGCAGCGGCATAAAAACTCAGCACGAGCTGTGCTGGGTTGAAGAATACCGTCCTGAGCGGCCGCTGGTGGATGAGGTTCACAATCAGTACCGCCCCCGCGTAGGCAATCGCTGTGTAGGAGAACCCATAGAGCAAAAACAGCACGTAAACAACCGGGAAGGTAATCGCGGTCTGCCCTCTCCAAACCGGCATTGGATAGTACTCGCTAATAAGCAGAAATAAAAATAAAAGACCTAAAACAATCGGTTCGCCGGGGTGCTCCAATTTTACAAAAGAAAAAAGAATCAGAATCCAGCCAATCAGGGAAATCGAATTCATGAACAGCTTTGAATACTTTTCCCTTCTTTGTGAAAGTGCCTGGTTCAAGCCTTGCACCTCCTATAGTTTAGAATTTTCAGTCAATTAATTTTACAGCGGCTTTCCCTAAAACACAAATAAAACCCACTCACTGGCCGAATGGGGGTGCCACTAGCCAATGAATGGGCCAAACTCCAAAAGAGTTTTGTTGAAAATTATTATGACAAAATTCCATCATCAATACTATTCATCAAACGGGTTATTTTTATAGTACGAAAGTGTTATAGAGTCCTATTCCTTTAAATGCCCCTATTGTTCCGAACCATGTCCTTATGCTTGAACCAGTCGCTCAACGCTTTATTGATCATCGCCACGCTCAAAGCGGTCAGTGTGAAGAACAGGATCGGAACATAGACAATCCATTCATGTGCAAGCATGAAGCGTTTATTAAGCCCAATCAACCCGGCCCATTCGTGAGTCACCGATGAAGGCGGATCACCGTCACCGATAATAGTCCCACCAAACAGAATGAACATAACCCCAAGATGGACAAGCAATGTCAGCACTTGCAAAAACTGCTGGCCGAACATCAATATCCACTCTTCATAAAGTTGAGGAAGGATATGCTTAATATATATATGGCGTTTGCTGCCGCCAAGGGTAATAGCGGACTCAACAAATTCTTCATTCCAGACACGGCGTTTTTGTTCAATTAGCTGAACCGTCAAGGATGGCAGTGCCACCATGATTAAAATGATAAATTCATATAGCGCTCTCACCCAAAAAGGGTGATGGAACCCCTCTATCGTATACATGACAACCGTACGCAACAGGAAGTACGCAATAAGAGTCTGCGGAAAAAAGGATAACGGCTCTGATATCGCCTTAATCACATTGAATATCCGTTCTGGCACACGGAAAAGAATATAGCTGAACCCGATGGAAAACAGCATCCTGAAGAAAGCAACGATCAGGACAATTCCAATTGAGTACTTCGCTCCTTCTATAACGGTATGGAGCATGTCATATCCATACATATCCGAACCGAAGAGATAGACATCGAATGGCGGATATGGCGGAGCCTTCTCGATATTTCCTTTTTCATCGTAAAAAAGCGGTGCCTGCCTTATTTTCCCGTCATTCAAAACGGTATTCATAATACTTGCAGTCATCAGCAAAATAAGGAAAGACACCCCGAATATGAATTTTTTCGTCTTTAATAATTTTGTCATATTGATAACCTTCTTAAATCTATTAATCTATAAATAATAAAAAATGGCGTGAAAAATAAAATGGAGCTCAAGACGAAAAGCTCAACGGAAATATGCTTGATATTGAACAACATCAATCCATCCATGTTAAAAATATACTCGACCATTACAAGGGTGGAGAGCATCATCCAAATGATGGTTTTACAGTGGCCAAGCAAATCCTGCCTTATGTTGCGGATCACATGGATATTCAGCAGATACAGATACGATAATCCCTTTGCTTTGGCAAAAGTTACGTATTGTTTATCCAATTCCTCAAAGATTTTCAGCACGATAATCTGAGTCAGAAATAGAAAAATCGGGAGGCTGAGACTTAAGAGCGGAAGCAGCACGGCCTGGTTATCAGCGCCTAATGAAACGGTTTGGACTAATTTAACACCATATGCCTTAAAAATCCAGATGAAGAAGACTTGAAGCAGGAACATCCAAAGAACATCAGGAACAGACCTGATTATTTCTATAAAACTTAAAATATGGTCTTTCTTCTTCTCAAATAAAAGGACAATCAAATAGGAAAGCAAGAATGCCATGCCGAGTGCCGCGATGAAGGCAATGCTCAATGTTTTCATCGATAAAAAATACCGGTCAATGACAGCCGGCAGCATTTCATGCTCACCATCATATGTCAAATCGCTCAAGGTAAAGATTTTCACGATAAGAACCTTGACGCCATTAATATAACTCTCTGTATCAAGGGTCAAATCCCGCAAAAGGATCGGCAAATTGCCGATTAATATAAAAATAAAAACCCCAATTATGTATTGCAAAACGATCTGTGCCAAACGCAATCCATGTTTTACCATAATGAATCCTCTCATACAGCTCAAGTCCTTAAATTATAGTTGACTTTTCATTTATTTTCCAGTTATTTCATGTGTAGACTTATGTGATCTAACACATAAGTGATAGAAAATAATCATCATACTTTGAGACAGCAGATAAATCGGGAACGACCAGTACATTTTATAGCCCTTGTCAAAGTGGAATAGCCCAACCTTCAAGCTGATCCATTCCATCAGTATTGAAAACGAAGACCACACTAAGATATAAAAGATAATTTTGAATCCGTTGATGTTCCATTTTACATAAAAATAAAGAAAAAAATACCCGTACGGACCATACATGATATAGCTCAAGAAATCTATGAACTGATAGGCAGATGTATCATTTACATCATAAAAGTCCCACGGCTTGATGCTGATCGTATGATCATAAAATAACCCTATGTAAATGCCGAAAATATAATAAGTTATTGCCTCGAGTTTGGTGAAGATTTTAGGAACTACCCAAATTGCCAGATTCAAAATAATGATGCTGACAATCACAAACCACTCATTTTCATTAAATGCATTATCATATGTTTTCATTTTGGCGGTTCTCCCGAATCTTTATGAAGTAAATCAATTTTAAAACGCCAAGTGCAGCCAGCAGGAATCCTGTGTTCAACAAAATCGTGTAAAAGAAGTTCCAGTGGATGTAAGTCAAGATTCCAAGTTGGACCGCAAGTTCGTGCAGACCAAGAAGGACAGCAAGCGAGATGAGGAAGGAAGCAAGTTTATATTCTCCCCGCACGTAGAAATTCACGAAAATGACGGAAATCATCGGCGTAAACAGATCACGGCACAATAATAAACAGACGAATAGCCAATCATCCTCGGTCATCTTAAATAAACCCCATTCCAATGCTGAAAGAGTCAAGCATTGACGGGTAATGATCGCAATCACCATGAAAACAAGCGAGTTTTGCAGGAAGTTTAACGGCTTCTTTATATAAAAAGCAAAATGCAGCAGCAGGATCGTGATTGTCAAATAAATCGAAAGTGCCATAATGACATCCTTTTGAAATGAATTTAGCAGCCTTACCTCATATATGTTTCCAAATTTATCGTTTACTATCCTTTCTTCGTAAAGAGCTATGATTTCATTCCCACTTGTTTAAGAGCCATCTATATATGTGTTTACCTTCGAATCCTGGCGGTAACATATCGATCAATCCTCTTTATATTTTTTTATACCTGCTCCATTTGATCTTTGAATAAACTCCACAGAAAATGCATACTTAGCGGATTTGCGGTCTTTTAGTTGCTTTTGAAAAAACAGGCTTTTAAAATACAGTACGAGGTATAACGTATTTAAGTTTGATAGCTTGGAAAAACTAAAAAAACTTCATGAGGAGGTCCTTGGGAATGAAAAAAGCTGGTTTGGCTGCAATCATAATCATCTTATTAGTCGTGGCGGGCGGCTGGCTTTTCATGAGAAATATGGGCATGGGAGGCAATGTGCCTGAGCAAGGCGGAATGGGACAAGGCATGATGGGTGGTTCCAATAACAATGTAAATAATGATTCCTTTTCCGACGGAGAAAAACCTTTGCCAATCCCGCCGATCCTGGAAGACAAGAATCCGGAACCGGGTAAAGCCGAGTTCAGCCTTGTCGCACAAAAGGGATCAATGGAATTCCTAAAAGGAAAAGAAACGGACACATTTGGATACAACGGAGATTATCTCGGACCGGTTATCCGGGTTAAAAAAGGAGAAGAAGTATCGATAAAGGTAAAAAATGAGCTTGGTGAAGCTACTACAATCCATTGGCACGGACTTGAAGTGGATGGAGAGCAGGACGGCGGCCCGCATACTGGAATCCAGCCAGACACAACCTGGAATCCCCAGTTCAAAATCGAACAGCCAGCAGCGACTTTATGGTATCACCCTCACCTACTCGATAAAACAGGAGAGCATGTATACAAAGGGCTGGCTGGATTATTTTTAATCGATGATGAGGTATCTGAAAGACTCGATATTCCCAAAGATTATGGTGTAAATGATATCCCGTTGATTGTCCAGGACAAGCAGCTGGATTCCGATGGCAGCTTTGATTACGATTTAAGTATGCATGATGTGATGATGGGTCTTCAAGGTGACACAATCATGGTCAACGGAGCCGTTAATCCTTATGTTGAAGTACCGAAAGGCAAGGTGAGATTCCGCCTGCTGAATGGATCGAATGCTAGGATTTATAATTTCAGCCTGAGCAATGGGCAGGAATTTTACCAAATTGGAAGTGATGGCGGCCTGTTAGAACAGCCTGTGAAAATGAATAATCTTGTGCTTAGTTCTGCGGAAAGGGCTGAACTGATCGTCGATTTCTCGACTTTCAAAGAAGGAGAAACTGTCGAACTGACCGATCAGGGAACATCATTCATGAAGTTCGTTGTGACTGGTGAACAAACAGGTCCTTCTGAAATCCCTGCACAATTAGCGGATATTCCGGATGTCGATCCGTCGACTGCCACTAGAACAAGGGAATTCGTCATGGCCGGAATGGGCCGGAATGTCACGATCAACGGGAAGCAGATGGACATGGACAGAGTGGACGAGGAACTTAAGCTTCATGATACAGAAATTTGGGAGATTTCGAATGAAAGCACTGGAATGATGGGCGGAAATGGCGGCATGGCGCATCCATTCCACGCTCACGGCACCCAATTCCTGATTCTTGACCGAGACGGCAATCCGCCGCCAGCCAATGAAACGGGCTGGAAGGATACGATTCTCGTCTATCCCGGCGAGAAGGTCAGGGCGATTGCCACATTCGATCACAAAGGAATTTTCATGTACCACTGCCATATCCTTGAGCACGAGGATGCCGGGATGATGGGACAGTTTGACGTTCAATAAATAGGCTCTTTTCGACGAAAACACCCAATAATAATAACCACCCGTGAGAGAACGGGTGGTTTTCTCTGCGGCTGAAATCCTTTGTTACTGACCCTATCCTATTGAAGGGTTCGACATTTGTACTAATTCTACTGGCCAGACCTCAAAGACCTTCTCCCCTCTTAATTTCGTCTCTTTTTCTTCACTTCTTCTCCGGTGAATGGCCTAATCGAAAGCATCAACCAATTCGATAACAGCCTTTTTAAAAAACGACTTAACCAAACAGCAAATGAACCACCAGCGCAATCCCAAAGAGGACTGAAATGCCCTGATGGATTTTCTTATATTTAAGATACTTCCTCCCTTTCCCCCGATTGTCGAGGAACAGGCCAAATGTTACGAGGACTGTAAACCCGATCAGAGTGACCAACCCGCTATAAATACTTTCCGTTTCTTCTGACGTTTGCAGCAGAAAATATGTACCATGGGCAAACGCTGCAGAAAAAGCTGCCCAGCCAATCAATATATGGTGCTCTTTCAAGAATTTAAACGCAAGCTGAACCCATCTTAGATATGTAAATTCCCTTTTCTTTAACTGCATCAATAAAATCCTTATTACCCAAAGGGAAAAAGCTGCAATTGCCCCTATTTCGGCGATTGTTCCTATTTTTTCGAAGAGTTCACTCATCAAGTCCGTTTCTCCAATTACGAAGCCAAGGATGAATAGACCTGAAAAAATTGCAATAAGTAATAATCCGCTGGCTTTAACAAACCTTGTAAATGCAGCACTGGACATCTTTTTCCACCGCCTTTCAATTCTTTACCTATCATACCCGCAAATCGAAAAAAGCATGAGGACCTGCAATCGTCCTCATGCTTACATGTTTGTTTTCAGCTGGCTATTCTCCAGTTGGTTCACTCCAGCCTATAAAGCATGAAGATGAATTATTCGTTTACACTTAGAAGCTCCATAAGCTGTTCTTTGCCAAAGCGGTTGATGAACTTATGCATTTGCTCCCGTCTCTTTCCGTGTTCTCCGTATATTTCGAGCAGCTTTTCTACCTTAAGATAAAGTTTTTCAGGTGTTAGCTTTTCGAAGAGCAAGGTTCCTGGTGCGGCGTCCTGGCCTTTTGACTTGCCGCCTGCATATAAGTTATAGCCATCATTTATTTTCATGATGCCGATATCATTGATCAGCGGTTCACCACATCCAACAGGGCAGCCTGTGTACGCAGGCTTTAAGGTAAACGGAACAGGTATGCCTGCAATTCGCTTATTAAGCTCGATGGCCACGGGCATGCCTTCTTCTTCGGCCCCTTTGCAAAAATTACACGTTCTTAGGCTTTTCACAAAGTTCCCAACCGGATAACAGCTGAGTCCTGCTTGTTCAAATTCTGCTACAGCCTCGTCTTTCCGGCCTTCCGGTATTTCAATGTACAGCTGCTGAAACGTAGTCAATTCCAGCTCCTGGCAGTCATCCATATACTTAGCTAAAACGATCAGCTGCCTGGCAGAAAGCTTTGAACCAAAGTTTATCCCACCGTTCACGGCAATCTTAATCATTTTTTCGGGTGCAGACATGGTTACTCCCTCCCTATAACTATCTTACTTTTTCGAATAGAAAAACAATTTTATTTTATCATAGATTGAAATAGCGATTGTACTTTTTAAGGCTGTTGACTGTTGGTTTAGTATTCCGATTTAATGGTGATACCTTTCTTTTTATTTTACAAAAATTGTAAAAAGTAGTGATTATGGTTCTTTTCGTAGTGATTACCGGCAATTTCGTAGTGATTAGGGTCTTTTTCGTAGTGATCATCGGCAATTTCGTAGTGATTAGGGTCTTTTTCGTAGTGATTAGGGTCTTTTTCGTAGTGATCATCGGCAATTTCGTAGTGATTAGGGTCTTTTTCGTAGTGATCATCGGCAATTTCGTAATGATTATTGGCTTTTTCGTAGTGATCATCGGCAATTTCGTAGTGATTAGAGTCTTTTTCGTAGTGATCATCGGATAGAGGGATTTGAAGAATGGCATTCATTCTGCAATTCGCTTTTCATCGTCAATGATTAGGATTTCCTTCATCAACCTTTTACTCATTTTTATATTAAGCTTTTAAAAGGGTAATGAGCTTTCTAATGGGTTTCCAAAAACCACTATCAAAACTGTTCTTATATCTCTTTTCTTTCCTGTCCTGCGCTTCCCTTTCCTTATTCCGGATGATAAACCTCATAGCCTGCTGCTGATTCATTCGCATTCGCCCCTCTTTTGCAGAAGCCATCACATATCAATTGTGATGGCTCCTTTAAAATTATATTTCGCTATTTAACAATTCCCTTTTCCATCAGCGCAACCCAGTTCTCCCCTCCATTATCGGAAGTGAACACACTGTTTTCAAATGTGGAAATGGCCATCTTGTTCGCATCATTTGGATTGATTCCGAAGTAGGCGACAGCATCCTGGCCAAGGTCTAAGCCTCTATTCTCCCACGTTTGGCCACCATCCTTGCTGACCATGATCCCTGCTGCTTCATTTGTAATCGAATAGCTGATCAGATCCTTTGAATCTGGAAGAACATTGATGGCAGTAATTAACCTTTTCTGGTCGAGCGACTCCCAATTCTCCCCTCCATCACTGGACTTAAGAACACCCATTTCTGTGCCGGCCAGGAGAGTATTTTCATCATCCGGCATCGAGATCAGGGAGTAAATCTGATGCAAATCCTGAGGAAGACCAACTGAGTCAATTCTTTCCCAGTTCCCCCCTTTATCTGTACTCTTATAAATTCCTGCCTTATAGCTGCCGCTGTCCATCTGATTGACTCCGTAAATGACCTTTGGATTGCTGAAGTTTGAAGCTAAAATATGAAAATCGACTTTTCCGAGCAGCGATTTTGAATCCCATTTTGAGCCGTTGTTGTCGCTGATCATAACGCCTAAAGGATTTGGCAGATTAGAAGTTTTACCAGGATGGCCGCTCGTGATCATCGTCCCGTCACTCATGACATTGAATCCCATAAAATCAAAATCATAGTTTCCCTTCAGCACCCAATTCCCGCCATCGCTCCCAGTTGCCAGCATCCCTTCATGGGTGGCAACATAGATATTCTGGTCAGCTCCATAGGCAAGACCGTGTAAGTGCTCGGCTTTAAAGCCTTTATCAATCTTTGTTTCCTCCTTGCTTGCTTCCGTGGATGAGCTGCATCCCGATATAATGACCGCAGCCGTGATTAGTGCGGCTATAACTCCGTATTTTTTCATTCTAATCCCCTCTTTCTGTTAATGGACTCGATGGTTCATAGGCAATGAGAACAAGTAAATATTGATCAATGCAAGTAAAATCATAAATAAGTAAATTGGGAGCATCGATTTGAATTTCGCTTTGTTTCCAAGCTTATAAGCTGTGTAAGAAGATCCGAAGAATCCAAGCACGATGATGGCATATTGCAGCATCTGGACAGTGGATGTCGATGCCAGGCTAAGGTCGCCAGAATTTACTTTCATTCCAACCAGGGCAGCTGAATTGTACCAAACCGCTTTTCCTTCGGTAATAATATGGAATAGGTTATGTCCAAGGTGCCCGGCAAGATCAAGCGGAATGATCGCATACCCAAACCGGGTGAAGATTTTTTTAACCGACCCGTCCATTCCCATAAACGAGGCAATTTTTGCAGTACCTATAAGCATCAGGATCGGCAAGGCCATTGAAATGATATAGGCAACCGTGAAGTTGACGACATAGTTTGCAGTTCCTGTTACTGACCCTATAGCCAAAAGGATATCCTGCCAGATTTCAAGCATTGTAATATTCTGGACGAAGACGATACCCATGATAACGGCTGCCAAAGAAGCATGTTCAAGCTTTGGATTCTTAAGTCCCCATATCTCTTTTGTTGGTACTCGTACAGAGAGCCTGATGGAGTCATTAGGGCAATTTTTCACACAGTTTCCGCAAACATTGCATTCAGCGCTAGAATCCATAGTCCTGACATATTGGAACATCGGACAGCCTTCTGCTTTTTCGCTTCCCTTAAAGCAGGACTGCGATTTACATGTTTTGCATATATCCGGAGTCCCTCTCAGTTCAAGCGCTCCTGACCGGGAATAGTTTCCTGCCAGGCCGCCGAGGAAGCAAAGTGTTTTACAAAAGGTCCTTCTTTCATAAAAAACCGATGTCACCACGACCATTGTCACCAAAAGCAACAGCAAGTATCCAGAACCCCGAGGCGATTCGACGATTCCCCAAACATGATCACTATAGGTAATCGCAATAAAGAATATATCGATCAGCCAAATGCCATATTTCCGGAGAAACTTTGGCATCGGCCGTTCAGCTCCGACAAGCTTCCTGACAATATCACTAAGTTTCCCAAAGGGACAGATCGCACACCAGAACCGCCCTGCAGCAATGAACATGACTGGAATTAACGGCCACCAGAGCACCCATGTCATCGTCGTCCCGAAATTCCGGTGCGGACTGATCGTGCCAGCGACCAATTCAAAGACAATAATCGAGAAAACGAAGATGACCATCCACTGAAAAATTCCTGGGTACCATTTACTTTGGATGAACTTTTTAAGAATCGGAATCGATAATAGATTGAATGGCTCTTTTTGTTTAGTATGCTGTTTTTCAGGCATCGACATGTCATTCACCCTTCCTTCTGAACCACTTGTTCCTGATTCCAATTATGAGGAAAGCCAGATTTACTGTACCGAAGGCACCCAAAATCTTATAATCCGGACCTGGTTCAACGATAGCCTCTTCATCGTGGACGCCTGATTCCCCGTGCTCGCCCGTATCACTATGGCTGGAACCTTCTTCATGTGAGCCGCCATCATCATGGCCGGTATCTCCTTCATCATGTGATTCGTCGTCATCATGACTGGAATCTCCTTCATCATGTGTCTTGCCGTCATCATGGCCGGTAACTCCTCCATCATGTGACTCGCCGTCATCATGACCGGAATCTTCTTCATGTGAGCCGCTATCATCATGGCCGCTACCTCCATCTTGATGGTTACCGCCATCTCCATGACTGCTTTCCTCTCCGCCATCAGGATCATCTCCACCATGGCTGTTTCCATCCTCATGGTGGCTGTCAGCCTGGGCACCATCTGAATGCTGAGTGGAGCTTTCTGTTTTCCCATTCCTGAAATTCTCAGCAGCATTCTTAATTTTGTCTTCATGATCATGTCCTTCATCGGCCAATACGCTGATGTTAAAGGTTAAAAGAAAACTTAATATAAATAAAGGGATGTATTTCTTCTTCAACACTGCCACCTCCTGTTTATCGTTTGGATAGAATCCTTAGATTTAGCTTAAATTTAGAATGAAACTGTGCAGTTTTTATGCTTTTTATATGGATAAATAATGCACTTTCTCAAAAAGACTTCTTTGTTCAACAGATTGTAAAAGCCTATTTATGACGGTGTTTACAGTAAAAAACGGCCTGTGTCCAGCCGTTGAAATGACTATTATCTATATGCCACTATAAATCTGCCCCTGAAATAAAACCCCACCATTTATATAGGCTCTGAAAAAGTATTAACTTCACCTTTAGTCATCTATTTTCTCAAAACTGTTGAATAATCCCGTTCTTTTGCTAAAATGATATCGGTAATCGTTATTGAATTTCGATATCAAGGAAAGAAGGATTAAGATGGAGGATAAAGTTCTAAGGAAGCTTTTTCTCGGATTCATCCACATCCACATTTTGCACCATGCAAAAGAGCATCCGATTTTTGGCTTATGGATGCTGGAAGAGCTTAAGGAACATGGCTACAGCTTAAGTGCCGGTACACTGTATCCGATTCTTCACACAATGGAATCTGATGGGCTTCTGTTGAAAGAAGAAAAAAACGTGGATGGAAAAATACGAAAATACTATCGCACTACTGATAAGGGAAATAGTGTGCTGGAGGAAGCACAAAAGAAAGCTTATGAATTATTCAAGGAGATCAAAGATTGATTGATGGTCATAGGTTTGTGTTAGAGTGAATGTTTTTTTCATCAACCAACCTTACCAATCTTTCGGAAGATTTCAATCCGTTATTATAGTCAAGGAGGAGAAGTGAAAATGACAGAAAAAAAGAGTGTAACATTTCAGTCACTCATGGAAATTCTGATGGTTTCTACCCGGCTGGGTCTCACTTCATTTGGAGGACCGGTTGCCCACCTGGGATATTTCCATGAAGAATATGTCCGCCGCAGAAAGTGGATGGATGAAAAAAGCTACGCAGATCTAGTGGCATTATGCCAATTCCTCCCTGGTCCGGCAAGCAGCCAGGTCGGCATCGGTGTAGGGCTGATGCGTGGTGGCCTGTTAGGCGGCCTATTCGCCTTTCTCGGCTTTACTATTCCTTCGGTTTTAGCGCTAATTATTTTCGCCCTGATTCTTCAGGGATTTGATGTTGGAGACGCAGGCTGGATTCACGGCCTTAAAATTGTCGCCGTCGCTGTTGTCGCCCATGCTGTATTGGGAATGGCGCAAAAACTCACTCCTGACCTTCCGAGAAAATCGATCGCTCTGTTTGCGCTCGCTGCCACTTTGCTATGGCAAACGGCTTTCACTCAAGTTGGCGTCATAATCGTCGCTGCGATTATGGGGTATATTTTATTCAAATCTCATAATGCCGAGGATGATTCAAGAATGCATTTCCCGATCTCCAAAGGTGTTGGATACGTCTCATTGGGCCTATTTTTTGGATTGCTTATTCTCCTCCCTATTTTACGTGAAGCCACTGCTTTGAACTGGATTGCGATGTTCGACAGCTTTTACAGATCAGGATCACTCGTTTTTGGCGGCGGGCATGTTGTATTGCCTTTACTTGAACGTGAATTCGTGCCAACAGGCTGGCTGAGTGAAGAAGCCTTCCTGGCCGGATACGGAGCTGCGCAGGCAGTACCGGGACCATTGTTCACATTCGCTGCCTATATTGGAGCTATCATTAACGGTTGGCAAGGCGGATTGCTGGCTACTGTTGCTATATTCCTGCCGGCATTCCTGCTTATACTCGGTACCCTGCCATTCTGGGATGCTTTAAGACGCAACAGCAACATCAGCCGCGCTCTGATGGGTGTAAACGCTGCTGTAGTCGGAATCCTGATCGCCGCTTTCTATCACCCAATCTGGACGAGCTCGATTTTGGCACCGATTGATTTTGTATTCGCTGCTGTCTTGTTCAGCATGCTCGTTTACTGGAAGCTTTCCCCTTGGATCGTAGTAGTGACCGGAGCTGTCGGCGGACTGCTGTTATCGGTTGTTTTTTAGAACTACCTATAAACCTTGGCTTCTGAAGCCAAGGTTTTTTCATGTTGTGCAAAAGGATTAATCGTTGCATACTTATATTTAAAGAGGTGAAAAACATGTGTTTTTCAAGCAATGCACTCGAACTTCAGGCATATAGCTTCACTGAAAAGATTAATAAGGGCTCTAGATATAAATTGGTGCGGATTGATTTTTTAGGCGATACAAGTGTTAAAGTTGATTCGGACACCACTCTAGCTTCTCAGCTAAAACACATATCCGATCTGCCACTGATCAAAAAGGTCCTTTTAGAAGACGCAGATGGTAAACAATATCATATTGAGCCGAACGAATTGGGTCTCCAATTCTCTAATGGAAAATTAACCTACAAACAATATTTGCTCGCCAAAAGGAACGGCAGCAGAAACCTGTTGTTGTATACCATGGGCTTTACAGGAATTTTCATTTTGATGGCGGGGACATTTATCGGTTATTTTCTCTAAAGGCTGTTTTCGCACAGATTGTTGTTTTTCGAACAAAGTTCTTATCCCGTATATCTCTTGACGACGAGCTCTTTTCCATGAGGTTTCCAAACAGGGAATGCATTAAAAATCGTAAAAATCCAGTTGCCGATTTTTACTTCTGTCTGTGAAAGCAAAAAAGTTTACGAAAAGAACCTTTCTAAAAAACCTTGGCTCTGTAAAAAGCCAAGGTTTTGCTTTTATTTTTGCACAAGGGTTTCTTTCAGGCGAAAAAATGTATTAACACCTGCAAGCAAAGGAAGAAATGCTACAAGCCCTATAGCCCAATTCACGCCAAGAACGTCCGCTATGATCCCTGCAAACAAAGCGCCGAAGGCATAGCCGCTGTCACGCCAGAACCGATAAACACCCATTGAGGAAGCCCGCCATTCCGGAGCAGCCACATCGCTGATTGCCGCCTGAAGCGTTGGGTAAACCATGGCAGTCCCCAAGCCTAGAAGGATGGCGCCAACAATCCATAACCAAAACTGGCTGGAGAACAAAATGAACCACAAGGCAGCAGCCTGTAGCCACATCCCATAAGTGATCAGCAGCTTTCTGCCCACCTTATCACTTAATACCCCGGTAAATAGCTGGAAGAATCCCCAGGCAGCAGGGTAAACTGCTACGATCGTACCGAATTCCCCAACACTCAACCCAGCCGCGGTAAAAAATATTGGGAAAAGGCCCCACGCCATCCCATCCTTCAAATTCGTCGACAGCCCTGCAAAGCTGATGCTGGAAAGGTCTTTATCCTTCCACGTTGTCAGCGCAAAAACTTCCTTGGAGGAACGCTGATTGCCTTTATTATAAACTGCCGTATTTTTTATCTGGAGCTTTAGGTGTTCCCCTGTGTCTTTAACTATAAGGGATAAGAGAATCCCAATAAGGACAATCCCGATTCCAAGATAAAAAGGCTCTGGCCTTAGCGAATACGATGAGGCAATATAGCCGGAGACAGCTGCCATGAGCGCGACACCAGAATAACCGGCAAATTCATTCAGACCAACCGCTGTACCTCGCTGACCCGCTTTCGATAGATCAATTTTCATGTTGACGGTCATCGACCAGGCCAAACCTTGGTTGATTCCAAGTAAAATATTTGCCACGATGATTACCCACCACTCATGAGCAAAAATGATGAGAATTGGCACTAAGAGACCGACAGACCAGCCCAGCAACAAAACTTTCTTTCGGCCCAGCTTGTCGGCAATCTGTCCAGCAAAATAGTTCACAATCGCTTTTGAAAAACCAAAACTGATAATGAAGGACAGTGCTGCACTGGCTGACGCCAGTCCAAACTGTTCCTCCCCGAGCAAAGGAAGAACAGTCCGCTCGATTCCCACCATCGAACCTACAAAAAGATTCGTTACTACTAATAACATAAATTGCAGAATGTTCTCTTTAATGCCGAATTTAACATTTTTCATTTTATCACCTCTGCTCAACAATACCCTTATAAGTATATCAGCAAGTTGCGAAAAAAGAATATCTTTTACTCATGCGGTTGACACAATCTCATTATCATAATATAATTTCGAAAAATAGTTTAATAAGTTGAAGCGTTGAAGAGAGTATATTAAGCCGGTCTCCCTGTTTGCAGAGAATCAGTGGTTGGTGAAAACTGATACAAAGATTAGGTGAATTTCGTTCTTGGAGCTTTTCCTTTTGGATTTTCAAAAAGGAACGGTTTAGGCCGTTATCTAAAACTTGAGCGGGAAGCAGCTTGCTTCCAAATAGGGTGGTACCGCGTGTTCAGCCACGTCCCTATCCAGATGATGGATAGCGGCGTGGTTTTTTATTTTGCCCTGACATCAGTCATTACAGCTGAAAAATAGAGAGAAATGGGAGATTAACATGGAAAAGGAACAGTGGTCATCTAAGATTGGATTCGTATTAGCAGCTGCCGGTTCGGCAATCGGGATCGGGGCGATTTGGAAGCTGCCGTATGTGACAGGTGTCAGCGGCGGCGGGGCATTTTTCCTGATGTTTATCTTATTTTCGCTTTTCATTGGGCTGCCTTTGCTGCTGGCCGAGTTCGTTATCGGACGCAGTACAGGCAAGGAAGCAATCCGGGCATATTTAGAGATTGCACCAAAAAGCAAGTGGTACTGGATAGGCATACTTGGTGTGGTCACCTGCTTCGTTTTGCTCAGCTTTTACAGCGTTGTCGGAGGATGGATCAGCCTCTACTTTGTAAAGGGACTGGCAGGAGGAATTATCGAGGATGGTGCTAATTATGGCGAACTATTTGGCCAGACCATCAGCAGCTCCTGGAGCGTGCTTGCTGCCCAGGCTGCATTCTTACTAATTACAATTGCAGTTGTGGCTAAAGGTGTCCAGCAGGGCATTGAAAAAGCGAGCAAAATCCTGATGCCGGCATTGTTCGTTTTATTCATTATTTTAATTGTCCGTTCATTAACATTAGAAAATGCGCTGGAAGGGGTAAAATTCTTCCTTGAGCCTGATTTCTCAAGCATCACCTCAGAAAGTGTCCTGTTTGCCATGGGACAATCCTTTTTCTCATTAAGTGTCGGCGTTTCAGTGATGGTGACGTACAGTTCCTACCTGCCGAAAAAGGAGAGCATCGTCCAGCCCGCCCTTTCGGTAGTAGGGATGAACTTGTTTATCGCGCTTCTAGCCGGGCTTGCAATATTCCCAGCCGTCTTTTCGCTTGGCTTTGAACCTGCTGAAGGACCGGGACTATTGTTCATCGTCCTCCCTGCTGTTTTTGAAAAATTGGTCTTTGGCGAATTGTTCCTCCTGCTATTCCTTGCTTTGTTCTTATTCGCGACCTTGACTTCAGCATTCTCGATGCTTGAGATTGTCGTTGCCACTCTGGCTAAAGGCAACCCGAAAAAACGAGCTGCTTTTTCTTGGATTGCCGGCGGGCTTATTTTCCTGTTAGGCATCCCTTCTGCCCTTTCGTTCGGTACGATCGCTGAAGTAACAGTGTTTGGAAAAAGCATCTTTGATGCAGCAGACTTTCTGGTCAGCAATATACTAATGCCGCTTGGCGTGCTATTAATCTCAATCTTCGTCCCGCTTAAAATCAAGAAAGAAGTTTTGCGCCAGGAGCTTCTGCAGCATTCAAAAGGCGGAAGCTGGCTGTTCAATCTTTGGTACAATGTCATGCGTTTTGTCGTGCCAATCGTGATTGTCGTTGTTTTCCTGGATTCATTGGGAATATTATAAGCAGGGCATAACGAATTATAGAGAACATCTAATAAGAAGGAAGCTGACGTCTCGTCGGCTTCTTTTTTTATGAATTGTACTCAATGTTCTGCTATCTTCTCTTTCATCCATTCACACAAACTAGCAGTAGTATAATTTTACCCTTTAAAGCAAAACCTGTTGATTAGATGAATGCATCGGGGGGATTGGATGTTTTTCAAGAAAAAGAAAGCAGACTCACTTAACAGCATGAATCAGGAAAATATCGAAGAGCGTGAAATGATCCCTGCTGATACAGAGGATTTTATTAACGAGATGAAGAAGCGGCTCCATAATAGTGCTGATTTAAATATCAAGGACCGGCCGAACGGGATTACGCTTATTTTTTTAGATTCCTTAATTGATAATAAAATGCTGCATGGGGATATACTGGCATGCCTTCATGATGGAAAGGTATCACCAGATCAAATTCTTAAAGACATCAATGTATCGAATGTTGCTAAATACCCATTCATTGTAGAAGCGGTCGATACAATGCTGAAAGGTGCTGTGCTGATCCATACATCCGGTCATCCTTGCATCGTATCGGCATCGATTGGGACGCAGGAGCATCGTTCATTAACGCGCCCGGAAAATGAGTCACAGGTTTTGGGTCCGCAAATCGCCTTTAATGAAAGCCTGGCTACAAATATCTCCCTGATAAGAAGGTATCTCACCAATCCAAACGTATGCAATGAAAGCTTTTCGCTGGGAAAACAAACGAATTCGGGTGTCTCAATCCTTTATATGAAAGGGATTGCGGATGAAGAGATGGTAGACAGACTTCGGGAAAGGATTAAAAATATCAAAGTCGACAGTGTCCTTGACAGCTCTACCCTTGTACAACTAATTGAAGACAATTCATATGCAATTTTTCCACAGATGCTGATGACAGAGCGCCCTGACCGAGCCTGTTCGTGGCTTCTCAATGGCAAGATGATTGTCCTCGTGGATGGCAGTGTGCAGGTGATAGGCTGTCCACAGACATTTATCGAATTTTTCCAAAGCATGGAGGATGAGAGTGTAAGGTGGCAAATCGCTACCTTCCTAAGGCTGATGCGCATTTTTTCCATGATTGTTTCGATCTTTTTTACGGCGATATATGTAGCTGCCCTCACCTTCCATTATGAAATCATCCCGCAGACACTGCTCGTCCCTTTGGGAGAATCCAGATCGAGGGTACCGTTTCCTCCCATTATCGAGGCTTTGCTTCTCGAGGCGATGATTGAACTCCTGCGGGAGGCTGGAGCACGGCTGCCGACAAAGGTTGGCCAGACGATGGGTATCGTTGGCGGTATTGTTGTCGGGACTGCTGCTGTTGAGGCCGGATTTACGAGCAATATCCTGATTATCATCATTGCTGTCAGCGCCCTGGCCTCATTTACAACACCTAACTATATGATGGGGAATGTCATCAGAGTACTGCGCTTCCCATTGATCATACTAGCCGGCTTGTGGGGATTTTATGGTCTGATGATTGGGTTTTGCTTCCTGCTGATTCATCTAATCAGGCAGACAAGCCTGGGAACGCCTTTTCTGGCTCCATTTTATCCGCCGCGCTTTGCAGACTGGCGGGATAGTATCATTCGCCTGCCCATCGGCTTCACAAATCTCAGACCTCTTCAGGCGAGGCCAAAGGATCGGTTCAAATACCGAATTCGCAAATCCAACAAGAAAGAATAAAGTTGTGGTGTTCTAAATGAAGGTGCTTATCGAGCCAAAACCTCAAAATATGGTCAATACTTTCCTGCTCATCTTCGTTGTGCACTCTATGCAGCTGGGAGTTGGGATTCAAGGTTTCCAAAGAATTATTTACCTTGAAGCCAAGCATGATGCCTGGATCTCAGTCATCCTTAGCGGAGTGGCTTCTGCCATCGTTGGCTTTGTCATGGTTAAAACATTGGCCGCCTACGCATGCTCTGACCTTTATGGCATTCAGTATGATGTATTCGGGAAATGGCTCGGCAACTTAATGAATATATTATATGTCCTCTACAGTCTTGGCGGCTTCCATGTCATCGTCCGCAATTATATCGAAGTCATCCAGGCATGGGTGTTTCCTGAACTCCCTAACTGGCTGCTGTCTTTTACGTTAGTTTTTCTTGTGTTTTATGGCTTGAATGGAGGGCTGCGGACAATTGTCGGTGTCAGCTTCTTTAGTGTGATCTTGTCATTATGGCTGATCCTCCTGCTTGCTTACCCCTTCCAATTCACGAATTGGGATTATTTATTTCCCATTTTAGAATCGAGCGTCACGGAAATTTTAAAAGGGGCTAAACAAATGACCTTCACGATTATCGGCTTTGAAATCATCTTTGTCATTTATCCTTTTTTAAAGGAAAAGGACAGGGTTCACAAGCATATGCAATATGGATTATTATTCACGACTATTCTATATCTTGGGCTGATGGTGGTGTCTCTTGCTTATTTTAGCGGCGGCCAGCTGGAAAGAACGATTTGGGGTACATTGTCACTCTTTAAGATCGTCCGCTTTCCTTTCATCGAAAGGTTTGAATACGTAGCCATTACCTTCTGGGTTCTGTTAATCCTGCCAAATCTCATGTTTTACCTTTGGTCGGCTTCCCGTGGAATAGCAAGGATTGTCGGTAAAAAAGAGAAAAAGATCAACTGGCTTTTATTGGCGTTCCTTTACCTAAGCCTCCTTTATCCTTTGAATCGGATGGAGATTAATATGATGAATGACTATTTTGCCAAAGGAGCCTTTTATATTGTATTTTGCTATCCTTTTCTCCTTTTTGCAGCTGTGTTGATCAAGAAGAAATTTTTCCGGAAAAAAGGTGGGGCCAATGTGGAAAATAGTAATTAAGCTAATAGCTATCATACTTGTTGTCCTGCTATCTGCCTGCGCTGATCCTAAAACACTTGAACGGATGGGATTAGTCACGACGGTTGGTTATGATGTTACAGAAGATGGGGAGGTATTAGCAACGATGGTGCTGCTCCATATCGACCCGGAAGCGCCACAGAATTCTGCTATCCTGACGGCAAAAGCCTCTACCAGCAAAGGGGCCAGGATCAAGGCAGATTTAAAAAGCCCTAAAAAATTGCAGTCAGGGCAGCTTCGGGTAGCACTTTTAAGTGAAGAAGTCGTGAAACTGGGCCTCATTAACCTTGCGGACACCCTGGCTCGCGATCCTTCTATCAGCGACCTTACTTATCTTGCAGTCGTAGAAGGAAGCGCCAATAGTTTGATTAATCAGAAAAACACTCACTTCACAGATATCAGTCAGCTTATTTATAAGGAACTGGATCAGAATATTAAGGGGGAAACAATTCCTTCCTCTACTTTGCAGGAAACAATGCACGATTACTATGCAGATGGGATTGATCCCGTCCTGCCTACTATAAAGGGTGGGAATGGCGAAATTAAAATCACAGGTATGGCCCTTATGAATACCGATAGAATGGTTGGCAAGATCAACTCGACAGAAGCCTTTTTTTTAAAATTAATCAATGACCGCTACGAGGCTGGATCCGTGGAGTTAATTATCAGTAAAGATGGATTTACTATTGTAAACCAGGCTCAATCACCCAGAGAATTAGCAGTAGTGATCGATACTATCAATAGCAAAAGTGATATCAAGCTAAAGAGTAAGGAAAACTTAGAATTCACACTTAAAATAAAACTGAAAACCAGGCTTTTGGAAATCAACCAAACCCTGGATATCAAGAATCCCAACAACTTAAAGCTGCTTGAAGAGAAGCTTGCCGAAAAAATAAAAACTGACGTTGAAGCATTAATAGCAAAAGCCCAGGAAGCCGGGTCCGATCCATTCGGATTTGGGGAAGTCTACCGAAAAAGCGTCCGAAAATCGAATCTGACGACAGAAAAATGGCATAAGATGTACCCGGAAAGCAAGGTGAACGTTGATATTGACTTTGAAATATTGAGGACCGGGGTTGTGGAATAAGATTGTGTTAAAATCCCATGCATGACGTGCACGTGTCTAAATAAAACGGCGGGTGGCTTATATTGTGCCACCCGCCGTACTTATTTAGATTTAAGGATGTGTTAAACCAGACTGCTGATTCCATAATCAACAATGACATATTACACAGCCAAATTTCATTATACGGCCGCACTATCCCACTTCTTCTCATCCTGAACGAACAGAATTCCGAGCTCGTGATGATCGCCTTCATACAATGCCCTTTGCACGAATCGTATTTGCCCGTTCGTGTCGAGAACTTCCAACTTACAATGTGCCCTGTTGCGGGATAGCGCTTCGTAGAATGTTTTTTCATCATGGACGTTGGTTCCATTCACCTTCGTGACCAGTTCGCCCACCCCAAGAGCCATTTTATCTGCTGGAGATTCCGGTAAGATCCCCAGGATCATGACTCCATGGTTCTTTTTTGAAAAATAAAACGGCCGGTTGTCCTCCTGCAGCTTCTGGCTTAGCGTGAGTGCTTCGCGGCCAATAATCGCAAGTGCCACAGCAGCGATTGACGCAATCGGGAACCAATATCCAGCTCCCGCAACGAGAGTGATGAGAATCCCAAGACCGATCACGCGGCTGCCAAGCTGCTGGACAGCTTCTTTAGGAAGCATCCCCTGGATCTGTTGGTGCACGCCAACTGCCAATGGAACAAGAATCAGTGAATATGTATTGTCTCCGATCGAGAATACTGGCCACCATTCGAACGGCATCGTCAGTACGGTGCCAGGCACCAACAGGAATACTGGAACGACCCATAGACGCTTTACTTCATGCACACCAACCGTTTGGCCGCGTTTGCTCTTAATGAGCTTTGGCGACGTACCCTTTTTTCCGTTCCGTAAAATAAGGAATCCTTCCCCGATTGTTAAAAGCGCTAAAAGAATTGCGATTGATGGGTAGATTTTTTCATCAAGATTACTAAATAAGTCTCCTATTAATGGAAGGTTGATGTCTTTTCCAGCGAGGAAAATCATCGCAAAAAACGCAGCACCTAATGTATACGCAGGTGCCAGCATTCTTACCCTTGTTGTCAGGCTTAATAGCAGCGTGAATGCACCAACTAAAATAATCGCTGCAAATGGAATCGGAATCCCTGCCGCTACAGTAACAATCGAAATCATGAGGCCAACCAGAAATCCTATTGGAAACAGCTGCCTGAGTTCAAAAAAAGCATCCTCTGCCCTGACAGTGAAGTTTTTCCGTTCCCGCTTAACCCGCGATACACCAAGAATCGCGGACAAAATTATAGAATAATAGAACACAGGGTGAAGCAGAAGCCTGCCCGTCCCTTTTAGAAGTTCAATGAACCAATCCTGTGCCACCCCTATGTCACCAGCCTTTAATTAATTATTGATTTTAGTATGATATTAAGCTTATTCTATCAAATCTGATGGTTAAAACCTATCAATAGTTTAGGAATCGTGATGGGATTTTTTGCAAACATGAATATAATAGCAGCAATAGTTTGAAAATCTACTTAGTAAGGAATGAATTAAGGAATAATCCACCTCCAGGGTTCTTCCCATGAACTTTTCAGTAAAAGATATGATGCATAACACTAAGAAATGAGCGATCATCATCACGGCATGATGCATGATAACAATAAATAAGCGATCATTACAACGGAATGATGCATGATAACAATAAATAAGCGATCATTACAACGGAATGATGCATGATAACAATAAATGAGCGATCATTACTACAAAACCTACACCAATATCTACGAAAATTGCACTAATCTCTACGAACATCACCAAAATCTCTACGAAATCTACACTAATCTCTACGAAAATCAGCATAATCTCTACGATTTCAACCATAATCTCTACTTTTTCCAAATCACTACCAAAAAACTTGTTAGCTACCAATAAAAAACGCTGCACCTCAATCGAAGTGCAGCGTAAAATGAATCTTATTTTGCCATCAGTCTCAATGCTGTCTGAAGCTGGATATCGTTTTCTTCTTGTTTCATCGCTTCTCTTGCCGCATCTTCCAGAGCGGTAGCTGTTTTGGCGTCAATGATGCCCGTAACGTTCCTTCCATTCTTTCGCTGGAACGCTTTGACAGCAATTTCTGTGCGATTACTGAAATAGCCATCCGTACGTCCAGGTTCAAAACCAAGTCCCACCAAGATTTCCTGCGCATTTTTTACCTGCTCGTTATTCATGTCCAGCTTAAGCGGCTTATCGATCTGGATAGGATGAGTATCATACAGCGCCGGCTGGCTTACTTCTACTGTTGGTTCGATTCCCTTTTTATGAATCCAGTTCCCGTCAGGTGTGAGCCACTTGAACAAAGTCAGCTTGATATTGCTGCCATCGCCCATCGGCACGGCCTGCTGGACTGTACCCTTGCCGAATGTTTTCTCACCAATTACCGGGTAGCCGCCGGCTTCCTTTAGCGCCCCTGCTAAAATTTCCGAAGCCGAAGCACTCCCTTTATCCGTCAGCACGCCAACCGGGTAATCCTTCACTTTTTCCAGGTTAGAAAAATAACGTGTCTTTTCTCCATCCCGCTCTTCAATTTGGTAGAGCGGCTTCTCCTTGGAAATCAATTCACGTAAAATTTCTTCGACGCTAGAGAGCAGTCCGCCAGGATTTCCGCGCACATCAATCAATAGCGAATCCATCCCATCTTTTTCAAGAGCCTTAAGTTCTTTATTGAATTCCTTTGATGTATCCTCTGAGAACGAGGTGATTTCCAAATAGCCAACCTTTTCGCCATTAACCTTCTTCATATCCGCATGGACCGTAATCTGCGGAATCTCATCTCGGATCACTTTTACATTTAAAGGCTCCTTCAAGCCTTTCCTCTCGATCTCCAGCACGACAGCTGTTCCCTTTTTACCACGGATTTTCAATGTGGCCTCGTAAAGGTCCAAACCCTCGATACTTTCCCCGTCCACCTTCACAATTTGATCATTCGGCTTCAAGCCTGCTTTTTCCGCCGGCGAATCCTTGAACGGTGAAACAATCACAATCTTTCCATCAACCGAACTGACTTCAGCTCCAATTCCTTCGAAAGAAGACTCCAGAGTGTCATTGAATTGCTTAGCCGTTTCCTTGTCCATATAGACGGAATACGGATCCTTCAAGGTTGAAAGCATTCCCTGGATCGCACCTTCAACAAGCTTATTTTCTTCAACTTTTTCAACATAACTGTTAAAAATCAAGCTGTAAGCCTGTTCAACTTTTTCAAGACTTTCAGGATTATTCGACTCCGCCTGTGCATTTTGCTGCTGAGGCACAATCTGCCGTTCCAAAATGCCCGCTTTGCTTTCGTACCATTGCATTCCGGCGTATGTACTCCCCGCTCCTGTGAGCAGAGAACCCGCCATCAAAAAGGCAACCCACTTCCGTTCCATTGCCATGCTCCTCCCCGTTTACCGCAAAATCTGCTCCTCTGCCGTAAAAAATTTCTATGATTCCAATTATATGACGAACAGGGACAGGGTATGAAGGATTAATTTTAGAGCGGACTTCCAGATGGTTATAATTTACAAGTTTCTAAGACTTTTAATCGGGAAAATAAAAAAGGAAGAGACCGATGTCTCTTCCTGACGATTTTACTTAAAAGTATGGCATTGGATTAACTGCATTAGATTTAGAAGCATTCCAAGAACCTTTATGCAATTCGAAATGCAAGTGCTGGCCGTAAGACTGACCAGTGTTACCCATCGTTCCAATTCTCTGGCCTCTAGATACAACTTGTCCATTGCTTACCATACGGTTGCTCATATGGGCATAAACAGTTGTATATGTTTGCCCATTAATGGAGTGTGCAATAAAGATTGCATTTCCATAGCTGGACGAATAGTAGGAACGGATTACGACACCATCTGTTGCAGCAAAGATTGGTACATTACCAGCTTTATTGGCAATGTCAATACCAGCATGGAAAGTTCCCCAGCGCTGTCCAATGCCCGAAGTTAAACGGCCGCTTGCTGGCATTTGCAGGATACCGCTTGAGGCAGGAGGCGCTGCTTCAACTGGATCAGGTGTTGAAACTGCTGATCCACCTCCGCTTGTCTTTGCCTTAGCTGCTGCTGCAGCTCTCTGTCTTGCAAGTTCTGCTTGTCTAGCTCGCTCAGCTGCAACGGCTGCCTGGCGCTTCTTTTCTAGCGCGATAGCCTGCTGCAACGCAGCTTCCTGTGCAGCAATGATGTCTGCTGCTTCTGCCATCTCCATTGATTCCGCATGCATTTGTTCTTCTTCATGCTTAAGCGTGCTCATCAATTTATTCTTTTCTTTGATTTGTCCATTTAGCTTAACTTTCAGTCCCTCTAATTCCTTTTTCATTCCCTGAAGACTAGCAAGCTTTGTTTCTACCTGATTTTGTTTCGTTTCAAGCTCTTCTTTATCTATCTTATGCTGCTGCAGAATGTCCTTATCTGCTTGTACGATTGTTGTAACTGCATTTACACGGTCAACAAAATCGCTGAAGCTCTGCGCTCCAAGAAGTACATCAAGATAGTTCACAGTTCCACCGTTCTCCTGGAAGGAACGAGCTTTGTTCTTAAGCAATTCATTTCGCTTGTCGATGCGTTTGACCAATACTTCAATTTCCACTTTTAGCTTTTCGATTTCAGCAGTTGTCTGCGTAATTTCAGCGTTCTTCTCTGCTATTTTCTTTTCGGCATCTTCCACAGCCAAATCTAGTCTTTTGATTTGGTCATTCACGTTTTGCTGCTCAGTCTGAAGCTCGCCAATTTTTGATTTCTTAACATTTATTTCAGCATTAATGCCCGAACGTTGATTTTGAAGTTCTTTTTTCTGTTTTTGCATTTCCGAAATGCTTGTTGCTGATGCATGTTCCACTGTTAACGGGCTTAATAAAGAACCCAGGCTTAAAGTACTGACTACTGCTAGTGAGAGTATCTGTTTTTTCACTAGGATTATACCCCTCTCATACTTATGATAGTTTCGTAACTTTGTCTTTCTATCTATCGTCTATTGATTATGTAGTGTTTAGGGAAAGTTTCCAGGAAAATTCCGGAAACTCACCTTTTACACCCTTAAAAACTTGCGGACTGACATGAGACTTCCCCAGATTCCAATTGCAGCTCCCATAATGATCAGGATTGCTGACAGCTGGTAAACAAACGGGTTAAATTCAAGTAATTTGATAAAATGATCTTTCAGCTTTTCATTCAAGAAGTCATAAGCATAAAAATATGCTGCAGATACTATGCCAATCGGTATCATGGCACCAAGAATTCCTAACCAGAGGCCTTCCAGGAAAAACGGCCATCTGATGAATCCATTTGTAGCCCCAACGAGCCTCATGATTTCAATTTCCCGTTTACGGGCCATAATCGTGATTTTTATTGTGTTGGAAATCAGGAACATCGCTGTAAAAAGCAGCCCGACAATCAACACTAAACCGACATTCCGGCTGACTTTTATAAAGCTGAAAAGCTGTTCTACCTTGCCTTGCCCATACTTTACAGTAGCGACATATTCCATTTTCTCTATCTGTTTGGCAACTTTCATTGTATCAGTAGGATTTTTCGTCTTTATGACGAAGACATCATTTAAAGGATTATCTTGTTCAAACAGCTGAAAAGCTTCCCCTTCGTCCCCAAGGCTTTCTATTAAACTTTCAAGTTCTTTTTCCTTTGGAGAATAGGTTACACTTTTAATCCCAGCAACCTGGTTAATACGCTGTTCCAATATCTCTTTATCTTTGTCGTTCGCTGCCACATCCACATGCACTCGGATTTCTACATCTTCCTCAATCGTGGTTGCGACTTTATTAAGATTCATCATAATGACGAAAAAGACACCGACCAAAAGCAAAGTAACAGTTACGGCACTTACGGAGGCAAAAGTCATCCAGCCGTTCCTGCCTAAACTCTTGAAGCTCTCTCGGACATGGCGGCGAAATGTTCTAGCTTTCATATCCGTATTCACCTTTCATATCATCACGCGCAATCCTGCCATTTTCAATCGCAATGACGCGATGCTGGATTGTGTTGACGATTTCTTTATTATGGGTGGCCATGACAATCGTGGTTCCCCTCAAATTAATCTCTTCAAAAATCTTCATGATTTCCCATGATGTATCCGGGTCAAGGTTTCCTGTCGGCTCATCGGCAATCACCACTTTAGGTGCGTTCACTATTGAACGAGCGATGGCAACACGCTGCTGTTCTCCGCCTGACAGTTCAGTCGGAAGAGATCTTGCTTTATGTTTTAGGCCCACAAGCTCCAAAGTTTCCAGTACACGCTTTTTGATATATTGTGGCTGTTCTTCTATAACTTCCATCGCAAACGCGACATTTTCATAGACTGAGAGAGTCGGCAGCAATTTGAAGTCCTGGAACACGACACCGATATTTCGTCGCAGCAAAGGGACTTTGCTATCCTTCAGCTTTGCCAGGTTTACACCATTAATAATGATCGAACCTTTAGTAGGCTTTACTTCTCGGTACATCATCTTTATAAAAGTAGATTTTCCAGCGCCGCTGGGCCCTACTACGTATAAAAATTCACCTGCATCTATATGAACATTTATCCCATTAGCGGCAGTTATGCCGTTCCGGTACGTTTTATAAACATCTTGCATATCTATCATTTCTGTATCACCTTAGAAAGTTAGTCTTATCACTCGGCTAAACTTCGACAATTTGCAACAAACCTATTATAGCATCTCTATCTAGTAAAAAAACCTATTTAATTATTACAGTTTCTTTTCAAATTAGTATTTTATATCCATTTACTTCCTCTAATGCTAAACAAATCTATTATTTTTACCATATTTTAGACTACCCATTTAGCCAGTTACCTTTATAATTTTATCTTTAATAGCATTTTAAAATAGGTTAAATCTTCAGTTTCATTTCAGTTTTGTAACGAAGGTTTGACAAATTATGTATGAACAAAATGTGAAGCTTGCTGAATTGCTCAATAATTTGGCGATTTTACAAAAATGCATAAAGGCAGCATTATACCTATTATACAATTGGAAATAGGCATAAAAAAAACGCCCTGATCATTTTTCAGGACGTTTCCTTATTAAAGCTTATTTTTTGTTTGCAAGCCATTCAGCGACTGCGGATGCATCGTCGCCCTCTAACAGTTTCGCAGGCATTGAACCCTGGCCTTTGGCAATGATCCCTTCGATGTCTTCCTGAGATAGACGAGATCCAACATCGCTTAACTTAGGTCCTACACCGCCTTCAAGATTTCCGCCATGGCAGCTTGAGCATTTCTGGTTAAAAAGTTTTTCTGGATCAGCACCAGCTTTGTCGCCGCCAGCTTCATCGCCGCCGCCGCCGCAAGCTGCCAGTGCTATGGAGGTTCCCATTAATAAAGCCAATAATTTTTTCTTCAACATAACTCCCCCTAAGAAAATTTTGCATACACGACTATTTTATACCAAATTTAACTCCTTTTAAAACCCTCACCCAATACCTCTGAAGCATCCATAACGATGACAAACGCAGCAGGGTCAATGGATTGGACCAATTGTTTCAATTTTGTGAACTCCGTCTGGTCCACGACACACATGATAATTGGCCGTTCTTGGTCGGTATAGCCGCCGTATGCTGATAGTTTTGTCACTCCACGGTCAATTTTATTCAAAATTGCTTCTCGAACTTCTTCCTGACGGTTGGTAATGACCATAGCCATCTTGGAACGCCCGATCCCGACTTGCACAAGGTCAATCGTTTTACTTGTTACATAAAGGCCGATCAATGCATAAAGACCTCTCTCAATATCGAATACAATAGCCGCTGACAGTACAATGAGACCGTCAATCATCGCTACACAGGTTCCAAGTGAAAGTCCAGTGTATTTATGGATGATTTGTGCCGCTAGATCTGTACCGCCAGTTGACGCATTTCCCCTGAAGACAATTCCGAGTCCCAGACCAACACCGATACCGCCAAACAGTGATCCCAGCAAGGGATCCAATGTCCAGGGTTTAATATCATTTGTTAAGAAAACAACAAATGGAAGGAAAATGGTCCCTGCGAGAGTTTTATACCCATATTGCCTTCCCAGTAAAACAACCCCTGCAATAAACAATGGAATATTGAATGCCCACTGAACATACGCAGGTTCCCAACCAATCGTAGCATCCAGTATCGTACTGATTCCGCTCACTCCCCCGGAAGCAACCCGGTTAGGAAGCAGGAACACATTGAATGAAATTGCTACAATACCCGATCCAATCAATACATATAAATACTCAATCAACTTTTCTAAAGTTGGATTTGTTGTCTGATTACGCCTCTTCCTCAACTTACTATCCCCTTTTTTATTATTACCAAGTGCAGACGACTGCCCTTTTTGAAATGATTCACCTAACCCTCAGCAGGCGTGGTAAAACCCCTGTTGTTAGCTAGACGAACCATTTGCCGTCAGTGAGTATAGCATGTGTCGAATTTTCTGTAAACGCTAACGATGTACCGCATTAAAGGAGCATGGGGACGGTTCTCGTGCTTACTTTTTTGTTCCTGCAAATCCCCCTAAATACTGCCTTCATGAATGATTGAAGACACATCTTCGGATTGCTTTTATGGTGACCTAACCAATTAAGATATATAGAAACAACTTGTTTCAAATTGAATTGCAAGAAAAAGCTGTCTGTTTTTATATGAGTTTGTGAAATTATGAACAATTTTTGACGTTTACTTAAATACCCTTACCCCTAGTCGTACTTTGTGATATATTTCACGTATAAGGAGGCGATCACATGATTAGTCTTTCCTGCAACTCGGATGTTTACGAAAAGTCGTCCGAATTGCTAAAAGCAATCGCCCATCCAGTCCGCCTGCAGATTATTGACAGGCTCAGGGATGGCAGCTGCAATGTCACTTCCCTTTACAAGGGACTTAAGCTTCCGCAATCAACCGTATCCCAGCATCTTGCCAGACTGAAAAGTGCGGGAGTGATTAGCGGAATTCGCAATGGCAATGAAGTGACTTACAATTTAGCAAATGATGAAATAAAAAACGTTTTTCTCCTTTTAATCAAATCGCAAAATTCGAATATATAAATTCTCAGAAAGAGGGTAATCAATATGGCTAAAAAAGTTATTATCGTTGGTGGAGTTGCTGGCGGCGCTACTACGGCTGCACGCTTAAGAAGATTAGATGAAAACACAGAAATCGTGATGGTCGAACGCGGTGAATACATTTCTTTCGCAAACTGCGGACTTCCTTATTATATCGGCGGCGCCATCCAGGAGCGCGACGCATTGCTTTTACAAACCGTTGAAGGCATGTCAAAGAAATTCAACATGGACATCCGCAATTTAAGCGAAGTGACTCGGATTGACCGCGAGCGCAAAGTGGTTGAAATTAAAAATCTGAAAACAGGCGAAACATACGAAGAAAACTATGACGTCCTTGTTTTATCACCAGGCGCCAGCCCAATCAAACCTCCTATTCCTGGTATCGATAAGGCGGAAGCATTGTTCACACTCCGCAACATTCCGGATACCGATAAAATCAAAGCATATGTTGACGAGCAAATGCCGAAGAAAGCGACTGTCATCGGCGGCGGTTTCATCGGCGTGGAAATGGCGGAAAACCTTTGGGATCGCGGTGTCGAAGTAACACTGGTCGAAATGGCCGACCAAATCATGGCGCCGATCGACTTTGAAATGGCTTCAATTTTACATCAGCACCTTCGTGAAAAAGGCGTGAACCTTGTCCTTGAAGACGGCGTGAAATCTTTCGAACAGAACGGCAAGCTGATCAACCTGAACAGTGGCAAGCAAATCGCAACCGATCTGATCATCTTGGCGATTGGCGTAGCACCGGAGAACAAGCTGGCGAAGGAAGCTGGACTTGAGCTTGGCCTTCGCGGCGCAATCCGTGTGAACGAACGCCTGCAGACTGCTGACGAAAGCATCTACGCAATCGGCGATGCTGTTGAGGTAAAAGATTACATCAACGGACAGGCAACACATATCCCGCTTGCATGGCCGGCCAACCGCCAGGGACGTATTGTCGCTGACCTAATCAACGGAATTGATGTTAAATACCAGGGCACACTGGGCACATCCATTGCCAAGGTGTTCGACATGACCGTAGCCGCTACAGGCAATAATGAAAAAACGTTGAAGCGACTTGGCATTTCTTATGAGGTCGTGCACGTTCATCCAAGCTCGCACGCTGGATACTATCCAGGTGCCTTCCCAATCGCGCTGAAATTGATTTTTGACCGCGAGACCGGAAAGATCTTTGGTGCTCAGGCTGTATCCTACGATGGAGCAGATAAGCGAATCGACGTTTTGGCAACTGCAATTAAAGGCGGCATGACGATTTTTGACCTGCCAGATCTTGAGCTTGCATATGCGCCTCCATACTCTTCTGCTAAAGATCCAGTCAACATGGCTGGCTATGCTGCTAAAAATATCGCTGAAGGACTTGTGGAAACAGTTCAATGGCATGAAATCAATGACATCCTTGCAAACGGCGGCTATCTGATCGATGTCCGTGAACCAATTGAGCGGGAAATGGGCATGATCGAAGGCTCTGTAAACATTCCGCTTGGAGATCTTCGCGCACGCCTTAGTGAAATACCGAACGATCAAGACATCTATGTATACTGTCAAGTCGGCCTTCGCGGCTACCTTGCTACACGAATTCTCATGCAAGCTGGCTTCAAAGTGCGCAATCTTGACGGGGGCTACAAGACGTACTCTTGTGTATACGAGCCAGATGCAAGTGAAAACTGCGGTACGCCAATCAGCGACAACGGTGTTGCCAGGCGCAAGGCGGCAGCAGAAATCACTGCCGGATCTGCACAAGCAAGTGTGGCAGTCGCTGAAAAAGCTGCTCCGGTAACTGCTGTGGATACTGCTCCACCCGCTGTTACGACTACACTTGATGCTTGCGGCCTGTCTTGCCCTGGCCCGATCATGAAGGTGTATAAGACAATCGGTGACATGAAAGACGGCGAAGTGCTTGAAGTCCACGCAACCGACCCTGGCTTCGCAAAGGATATCAAAGCCTGGTGCGACAAGACGGGCAACAAGCTTGTCAGCAACAAGTTTGAAGATAAGAAGTTCAAAGCACAGATCATGAAAGGGAACGTAGTGGTGCCTGTGAACACTGTTGCGGCTCCGGCTGAGATTCCAACTGGCATCCCGGCTGCTCCAGCTAAAAACGGCGCGACAATGGTCGTCTTCAGCGGCGATCTGGATAAGGCAATCGCAACATTCATCATCGCTTCCGGCGCGGCTGCAATGGGAAAAGAAGTCACATTGTTCTTCACTTTCTGGGGACTGAACATCCTCAAACGCGGCGACGCACCGGCTACAGAAAAAGACATGATGGCAAAAATGTTCAGCATGATGATGCCAAAAGGCGTAAACGATCTGCCGCTATCTAAAATGAACATGGGCGGCATGGGCGCCAAGATGATCAAAACCGTCATGGCCAACCATAACGTCGACAGTCTCGAAACATTGATGAAAAACGCAATGGATGCCGGCGTAAAACTAGTTGCCTGCGGCATGAGCATGGACCTCATGGGCATTGCTAAGGAAGAACTGATAGATGGAGTCGAGATTGGCGGCGTGGCTGCTTATCTGGGCGATGCTGAGGATTCTGGATTGAATTTGTTTATCTAATATGGATTGGAGAGCGGCCTTCTGCGAAGGGCCGCTTTTTTGTTAGCTGTTATTAGAGGAGGTGCATCTGTCTGCGGGTTTGGGGTTGCTGAAAAAAGGTAATTGGCCCTTGGGTTTGGGGTTGCTGAAAAAAGGTAATTGGCCCTTGGGTCTGTATCGGGGTGTATCCATTTATATGGAAAAAGTAGTGATTAGGGCGAAAATAGTAGTGATTAATCCGATTTTCGTAGTGATTCGCAGCATTTTCGTAGTGATGAAGCCATTTTTCGTAGTGATTATCATTCATTTCGTAGTGATGGTGTAGGCTTCACTCTCCCATTTTAAAATAACTGACCCTTAAGCCTGCAAAAAGCAGGAGTTTCACCACATGTTAGCGAATCTTTTTACCGTATTTAAATAGAACGAAAGGAATGAGACAATTTTGATCGTAAAAAGAAGAATTTTCCCACTGCGTATCAAAGTAAATGATGCTGTTCAAAGAAGGTTACCTGTAAATCACCCCAAACTCCCGGAAGTAATTCAGGATTCTCTGAAAGCTCGGGCGGGCCATAAAGGTGAAGAAGCTTTAGACTATTACACCAGCCTCCTTCACCAAGATGAATTCCACATATTCCAAGGACTTCGGCTCAATTCAGGTCAAGCCTACTTCCAAATGGATTCCTTGCTCCTTTCTCCCTCGTTTGCACTCATTATCGAAGCTAAGAATATGGCAGGCACTCTCACCTTCAATTCTTCTTTTAATCAAATGGAACGAACATTTAATGACAAAACAGATACTTACGAAGATCCCATCCTTCAGGCAAAAAGACACCGTCTGCTTTTACAAAAATGGCTTAAACTTCACCATTTCCCTCAGCTCCCTATTGAGTATATAGTCTTCAGCAGCAATCCTTCAACTTCATTACGCAACCCATTTAATGATCAGGAAATCTACCAGCGTGTCTGTCCTCCAGGAAAAATCATCTTTAAAATCGAAGAGTTCATATCTAAATATAAAAAAGAGATTCTTTCTTTAAGAGAACAAAAAAATCTGAGCAAACTTTTATTGAAGAGTGATGTCCTACCAGGATCTCATCTTCACCAGTTTAAAATCGCCCCGTCTGACTATCTGACAGGTGTTCAATGCCCCTCCTGTTTTCAATATGCAATGGAGCGATACGGCGGCACCTGGAATTGCCCACACTGCGGGACCACTTCCAAGGATGCACATAAGCAGGCAATCGAAGATTATTTCCTCCTGATCAGCGATACAATAACCAATAAGCAATTTCGGATATTCCTTCACATACACTCTCCTAAACTTGCCACCAAGCTACTTGCAAGCATGGACCTGGAATGCCATGGGGCTGCGCGCAGAAGCTGCTATTACACACCACAATAAAAAGCCCCGCCAAGTTCTGGCTGGGGCTAATCTTAAAGGTTATTTTTTCACCAATGCATTTCGGCATCAGTACAATTATTCACCCAAAGTCAGCTTCGACCTCAAGTAAGCATCAATAAACATATCAATATCCCCGTCCATGACAGCCTGGACGTTACCGGATTCGGCACTTGTGCGGTGGTCCTTAACCATTGAATATGGATGGAACACATAGGAACGGATTTGGCTGCCCCAGCCGATTTCTTTTTGCTCGCCGCGGATTTCATCGAGTTCCGCTTGCTGCTGCTCGATTTCTCGCTGGTAAAGCTTAGCCTTAAGCATTTTCATCGACGTTTCACGGTTCTTGATCTGTGAACGTTCTGCCTGTGATGATACAACCACACCTGTTGGCAAGTGCGTGATCCGGACAGCTGAGTCAGTCGTATTGATATGCTGACCGCCGGCACCGCTCGCACGGTACGTATCGATTTTCAGGTCTTCAGTACGGATGTCGATCTCGATTTCATTGTTGAATTCCGGCATCACTTCGCAGGAAACGAAGGATGTATGGCGGCGGCCTGAAGAGTCAAACGGAGAAATACGCACTAAACGGTGCACCCCTTTTTCAGCCTTAAGATAACCATAAGCATTATGTCCCTTGATCGCCAATGTCACGCTCTTTATTCCGGCCTCATCACCAGGAAGGTAATCAAGCGTCTCGACCTTGAAGCCGCGCTTTTCCGCCCAGCGCGTATACATCCTCAGAAGCATCGAGCCCCAGTCCTGAGATTCCGTTCCGCCCGCTCCTGGGTGCAGTTCAAGGATCGCATTGTTTTTATCATGCTCTTCACTCAGCAGAAGCTGAAGCTCAAACTCGCTCATGCGGTCTTTAAACTCAATGAGCTCCTTTTCAAGCTCTTCTCTTAGTTCAGCGTCATCTTCCTCTTTTACAAGTTCAAAAGTCAGATCAAGATTCTCATATGTTTCATAAAGCTCATGAAACACATTTACCTGTTCCTTCAGCCCATTCGTTTCGTTAATAACACTCTGAGCGTTTTGCTGATCATCCCAGAAATCTGGTGCCAGCATGCCGTCCTCTAGCTCAGCAATGCGAGCTTCCTTGTTTTCGAGGTCAAAGAGACCCCCTGAAGTCCGCTAATTTCTTAGCTGTTTTTTCTAGCTCATTCCTGATATCCGCTAATTCCATATCGTTCACCTCATAAGAATGTTATTTACTATTATATCGTTTTTATAAAAAGAATTCACAACAACGTGCTTTCTTCACAAAAAGTGCTTTCGCTTTGAGTTCGGCTTTACTAATATTAGCTTGGTCTATTAGGCCTTTTCCTAAAATAAGAAACACTCAACGTATAGGAAGCTTCATAAAAAGAAACCAGCGGTACGTCCGCCGGCCTCTTAGTTAGTCTGGTGTGTTTATATTATTCCGCCTTGCCGCAACAGTTCTTATATTTCTTGCCGCTGCCGCAGATGCAAGCGTCGTTGCGTCCGACATCCATCGTCTTTACGACAGGCTTTTTCTTCACTTTGCCGCCTTCGTCTTCCTTCGGATTCACCGCATGGCCTTTAGCAACTTCCTGACGCTCCAGGTTGCTGCGGATTTCAGCCTTCATGATGTATTTAGCAACATCTTCTTCGATTGAAAGAATCATGTTCTCGAACATCGCGAAGCCTTCATGCTGGTATTCGCGCAGTGGATCGATCTGACCGTATGCACGGAGATGGATTCCCTGGCGAAGCTGGTCCATCTGGTCGATGTGGTCCATCCACTTCGAGTCAACGGAACGAAGCACGATAACTTTTTCAAACTCACGCATTTGCTCGTCAGTCAGCTGCTCTTCTTTTTCATCGTAGCGCTCTTTCACTTTGGCAAGGATTGTTTCTACAATCTCATCCTGCTCTTTGCCGCGAAGATCTTCTACTGTGATATCACCTTCGTGAAGGAGGTTGCCGTTCACGTAATCGATGATGCTGTCGAGCTGCCATTTTTCCATGTCCTCGCCTGCTGGCGTATGGGCAGCAACATTGCGCTCCAATGAAGACTTGATCATCGTTTCAACGATGCCGCGAAGGTTTTCAGATTCAAGAACCTCATCACGCTGCTTGTAGATGATTTCACGCTGCTGGCGAAGTACATCATCATACTGAAGCAATTGCTTACGAGCATCGAAGTTGTTGCCCTCAACACGTTTTTGTGCAGATTCAACAGCTTTAGAAACCATCTTGCTCTGGATTGGCTGGGTGTCATCCATGCCAAGCCGCTCCATCATCGTTTTCATATTGTCAGAACCGAAGCGGCGCATCAGCTCATCTTCCATTGAAAGATAGAACTGAGTGACACCAGGGTCTCCCTGACGTCCAGAACGTCCGCGGAGCTGGTTATCGATACGACGGCTTTCGTGGCGCTCTGTACCGACAACCGCAAGACCGCCAACTTCCTTCACGCCTTCGCCAAGCTTGATATCTGTACCACGGCCGGCCATGTTTGTCGCGATTGTTACCGAGCCTTTTTGACCAGCTTCAGCAATGATTTCCGCTTCGCGCTCATGGTTTTTCGCATTTAAGACATTATGCTTAATGCCTTTTTTCGTTAAATAACCGGAAATTAATTCCGAAGTTTCAATCGCAACTGTACCGACAAGGACCGGCTGGCCTTTTTGATGGCGCTCAGCAATATCCTCAGCTACTGCCTTGAACTTCCCTTGCATCGACGCATAAATCAAATCCGGACGGTCGTCACGGGCAATCGGACGGTTCGTCGGGATGACGACTACGTTCATATTGTATATGTTGCGGAATTCCTCTTCCTCTGTCTTCGCTGTACCAGTCATACCGGAAAGCTTTTCGTACATACGGAAGTAGTTCTGGAATGTGATTGTCGCAAGCGTCATGCTTTCATTCTGGATATCAAGGCCTTCTTTGGCTTCGATTGCCTGGTGTAGGCCTTCGCTGTAACGGCGGCCCTTCATCAGACGTCCAGTGAACTGGTCAACGATGACAATTTCGCCGTCCTGGACTACGTAATCAACATCGAGGTGCATGCTCGCATGCGCCTTCATTGCCTGGTTGATATGGTGAAGCAGCGTAACATGCTTAATGTCAAAAAGGTTTTCGATTCCAAATGCCTTTTCAGACTTTGTAATCCCTTCTTCCGTAAGCTGTACACCCTTCGTTTTTTCATCATATGTGAAATCCTCATCACGTTTCAATGTGCGAACAAACGCATTCGCATGCATATATAATGCAGCAGATTTTTGCGCCGAACCTGAAATGATCAACGGAGTACGCGCTTCATCGATCAGGATGGAGTCAACTTCATCAATGACACAGAAGTGCAGCGGGCGCTGAACCTTTTGTTCCATGTAAAGCACCATATTGTCACGCAGGTAGTCAAATCCAAATTCATTGTTCGTACCATAAGTAATATCAGCACGGTATGCTTCTTGTTTTTCTTCCTTTGTCATGCTGTTAAGGTTCAATCCAACAGTCAGGCCAAGGAATTCATACAGCTGGCCCATTTCAGTGGCGTCACGACTCGCAAGGTATTCGTTGACAGTGATGACGTGGACGCCTCTGCCAGTGATCGCATTCAGATAAACAGGCATCGTTGCTGTCAAAGTTTTACCTTCACCAGTCTTCATCTCTGCGATGTTACCCTCATGAAGGGCTACACCACCCATAAGCTGGACTTTATACGGATAAAGGCCGAGCACGCGTTTTGCCGCTTCTCGGACAACCGCAAATGCTTCAACAAGCAAATCATCAGTAGACTCGCCGTTTTGGTAGCGATTTTGGAATTCAGCAGTCTTATCTTTTAACTGCTCGTCCGAAAACTTTTCCATATCGCCTGCAAGCGCATCAATTTGGTCCGCAAGCTTTGTCAGTCTTTTGATATCGCGTTTATTCTGGTCGAAAATTTTCGTTAAAATCCCCATACAGACGCTCCTTTTATCTAATGAATCTCGTTGTATTTATGAAATAGTGGTTTCGTTAAAATTTGCCCCAAAGAAAAAAGATTCGCTGTAAAAGCATCGAATCCCTTTTGAAAAATTCGATTTATTTCTATACTATCTTACCACTTACGCCAGGGGGTGACAACTGATGCAAAAGTATGGCAAAGCGATGGCGCTTGTTTCACTCCTCAACTTCGAGCAAGAAAATCGCGCATCATGGGAAATGCTGTCGAAACTGTATAATCTATTCTTTTCTGTGATTAGAAATAATTCTGACAATAAAGTAAAAATGAGAAATGGCAGTATTTCAGCATTTTTCAAGTTTATAATATTAGTTACATATTTATGCAAAATAAAACCTATCAACCCTTTTACCGTTAACACTATAAAAACACGATAAATAAAGGGTTCTAAACAGTTTATAGGAGAATTTGTGAACTATTTGTTAAAAGTTAAAAAACGTAATTTTATTCACATTTTATCCATGTGATGTGCATTAAGTTTATTAGATACTTTGTAATAGGGAAGAATCACACAAAACAAAATTTAAAGCCTATCCAGGTAAAGGGGGATGAGCACGGTGGGCTTCTGGAAAAAGAAAAAGATAAAAAACCAGACAGTAGAAATCGAAGAGATCGAGAAAAAGCCCGGATTGATCCGAAGGCTCTGGAGAAGATTCAGAAATATAGATTGGAAGAATCCAGTTAATCGCTGGAGAGCGTTATTCGTTGTCCTGTTTGGCAGCATTGTGATACTAGGTGGTTCTTACGCCGCCATATCTGCCACTAACAACCCACAATTTTGCTCCTTCTGCCATGAAATGGCTCCGGAGTTCATTACATTCAAGGAAAGTGCCCACAGCCAGATTCAATGCGTTGAATGCCACGTTGACCCCGGTATCGTCAATGAGCTTGTCCATAAAGTGGAGTCTTTGAAGGAAGTTTATTACCACGTAGTCGGACCTCCTGATCCAATTGTCCAGACGGTTGCCGTACCAAGCAATAACTGTTTACAGTGCCACTCTAAAAACCGTCTTGTAACTGCAACAGGCGACTTGATCGTCAACCATGAAGGACATATAAAGGAAGACATCCCGTGTATCACCTGTCACAGCGGCGTTGCCCACGCCAAGGTCGTCGACCGTGGACTGAACACTCAGCAAAACCTTGGTTATTGGACAAAAGAAAATGCTGAGAAGCTGGTAAAAACAGAATATATGAGGCCGAACATGGGAACGTGCATCGACTGCCACGATAAGGTCAACAAAGGCGAAGAGCCTTGGCTGGACATCCAATACAGCCTCCCTGAGAACACACATGGCAAAAAGCATGAAGAAAGTGATAAAGAAGGAACTGAAGAAGGCCATGCTGAAGCAGCAACCATTGAATTAGCTACCTTGACTCCAGAAGAGCAAAAAGCACACGACGATAAAATCAGTCAGGATATCATTCTTCAGGCAATCGGCAAACAGAAAAAAGACGTCAAGATCTCAATGGAATGCTTCACCTGCCACAAGGAAGTCAGCGTTCCTAAGAATCACGACATAGAAAAATGGAATCAAAATCACGGCAGCTTCGCTGTTGATGAGCTCAATAAATGCCTTGACTGCCACAATGATACGAAGTGGATTAAGAAAGTTCCTAAACAGGATATTCTCAGTTTAATAGAAGCTGGCGCATCAGATCCAAAATACGTACCTAGCATAACAGTTGTCAAAGACGACTCACGCCAAAGCAATTTCTGCAGCACCTGCCACGGCGAGCGTCCACCAGGCCACGCCGACAGCGACACATGGCTGACCTCACACGCACCGAAAGCAAAGACAAACGATCAAAAAGCCGAATGCTACGTCTGCCACGACAGGACAAAACCTGAAGAAACCGCGGAAATCAAAGCACCAACAGATGTCTATTGTGAATACTGTCACCGTACCGGTTTTAAGGATGAAAAGAAGAAAAAATAGCATCAATTGAAATGCTGTAAGGAGGGGATCACATGGAAGAAGATCATATCGAAGAACAAAGGACCCCTCCCTCCTTGCGGCTTAAATTAATTAAAATCGGAGCACTCACACTTTTATTCCTGGTGATTTTCTTCTCAGTAGGTTATATCGGAACAAAAGGAACATCGAGCTCCTCCTTCTGTTCCTCATGCCATGAAATGAAGCCGGAATTTTACACCTGGAAGAACTCCTCCCACGCTGAAGTCGATTGCGTGTCCTGCCATACAGGGCCAGGCTTCGAAAACCTAGCGAAAGAAAAAGGAAACACCATCGAGCAAGCAATCAAGAAACAAATGAAGTTGTACGAAGCACCAATCAGGATGCCAAAGGAAATCCCAGACTCAGCTTGTGAAAGTTGTCACAACATCAACACCAGGAACTTCACTCCATCAGGAGATTTAATCATCCCCCACGATAAACATAAGTCAGAAGGCATCAGTTGCATGCAGTGCCACAGCGGAGTTGCCCACGGCAAAATCGCGGACAGAAAAATGACTTTCCAAAGCGATTACGAAAAGTGGGATGATTTGCTCGGGAAGTCGATTATGGAGGAAACAAAATTTGTAAAGCCTGACATGTCGACATGCATGGATTGCCACAAACTCAGGAATGCTCCATTGGAATGCACTGCCTGCCATACGACCGGGATGTATCCGGAAACGCATCAAGAAAAAACCTTTAAGCTGAAAACTCATGGTTCTCAGGCTGAAAAGGATTTAAAGAAATGCAATGAATGCCATTCCGATATGTCGAAAGAAAAAGTTGACGGTTTTGAAGAAGTTCGCGGTCTCGATAAATTTTTAAAACAAAACCAAAAACCTCAAAAAAGCCATTATGATTATGCGAAGGAAAATACTTATTGCCTCGCCTGCCACGCGAAACGCCCGGAAAGCCATACCTCCTATTTCATGATAGAACATGGCGGTCTGGCGAAGGAAAATGAGAAAAAATGCCTTGCATGCCACGAGTATAACAATATAGCAAATACACCAGTAACTACGCCATCCTGTAATACCTGCCATCCAAGCAGCCACAGGAACAAACCTTGGCGGGAACGGCATCCAGTGCCGCTCTCTCCTACCCAGAAGCTGCAGCAATCCTGTTATACCTGCCATAACCAACCTAAGTGTGCAGGATGCCACGCAGAAAATACTAAGAAAGAGAATTAGAGGAGGGATCTTATGGAAACGCAAATCAATCCATCACAGGAACCGGTAAAGCCGGAACCAGAAGTACCTTCAAAAAAACCAAAAAGCCTAAAGAACAAAAAATTCAAATGGTGGCAGTCGCTGACCATATTGCTCCTGACTCTCGTTGTCTCAGTCGGCACAGGATACTATATTAGCCAAAAATACTTCTGGTCCGACATTGATATGAACCGTGCTCAAGAACAGCTAAAGTATTATAAAAGCCTAGTAGACCAAAATCCAAATGATCCCCAGAACCGGATTAATCTTGGATATACGTATTTTGTAACTGATGACAACGATAATGCTATTAAACAATTAAAGATTGCTCTAGACCTTGATAAAAAAAGCTTCGATGCTTACTTGAACCTTTCTATTGTTTATAACGATGAGAAAAATTTTGACGAAGCGCTGAAAATGGCTCAAAAAGCCGTTGACCTTGCTCCCCGTGACTATAAAGGCCAGATGCAAAAAGGAATTGTCTATAGGGAATTAAAAATGTACGAAGATGCATTAAATTCCCTAAACGAGGCAAATCAGCTGATGCCTGGTAACGTGGATATTATTTATCAAATCGGATTGATTGCTGAGGAGCAAGGCATGCCGGAAGAAGCAGCCGACATTTATAAAGAGGCTTTAAGTTATGACCCTTTACACAAGCCTGCTTTGGAAGCACTGGACAGAGTCGCCTCCAAAGACGAGAACAACTAATAGAAGGAGCTGAATTTCCTTGAAAAAGAAAACGGTCTATATATGGATGGGGATCATCGTTTCGCTGACGGCGGCTGCCTTTGTGGCAATATACTTTTTAAACCTAGGAAATGAAGTAGCAAAAATAACACCAAGGATGGATCCAAATGGCCCCCCTGCCTTCAGTCATTTAATCTACGGAGATTTTGATAAAGGTGCACTTGATAAGCCAATGGATGTTTCTAAAGTAGGAGAATTCCTATACATCTCTGACACAAAAAACAAACGTGTTCAAGTATTTGATGCCGGCGGCACCCCGATCTTCCAGTTCGGCAAGGAAGGCGACGGACCAGGAGAGTTTATGTTCCCTTATGGAATCTCTGGAGATAAAAAAGGACGTGTATATGTAGCAGACTTATTTAACGGCACTATTTCCATCTTTGACAGCAAAGGTAAATTCATAGACTACTTTAAAGAAGCAGATGGGAAAAACAAAGTGATCAAGGCTCCTGGAGGATTAAGGATCATCGATGAAAAGATGTATTTAACAGATATCGAAAAAAGCCAGGTATATGTATTTGATCTTAATGGCAAGCTCCTACTCACAATCGGAAAGCCAGGCCAGGCTGAAGGCGATTTCCGCGCACCAAACTCTGTGACCGCCGACGATGAAGGAAACATTTACGTAGTCGATACTGGTAACCAGCGTATACAGATTTTCGATAAAGCGGGTAAATTTAGGAAGCAAATTAATGGCTCTGACGACGGAAAAGGCAAATCAACCCTTGTAAACCCTCGCGGAATAGACATCGACTCCCGCGGCTTTATCTACGTGGTAAATAACTTAACACATTATGTATACGCGTTTGACCAAGAAGGCAAAAAAGCATTCCAATTCGGCGGGATCGGCGACCAAAATGAACAGTTCTACCTCCCTAACGGCCTGTTTATTGACGATACCGATCACCTGTATATCACAGACACATTAAACCAGCGCGTTGCCGTTTACTATTAAACGACCATAATACCAAACTTATAAATTAGTACCCATTTCTCCTTAAAGGAGGTGATGCCTGGAACAAGGCGATTGTTTTATAAAGGAAGTATATTCGCTAATTTATAAGGGAGGTTTGCAAAATGTCGAAGAGAAAATTAGGGGCGTCGTTGCTGACCATGTTTGCCTTAGTGCTAGTGTTTAGCATTAGCGCGATGGCTGCTGCAACAGGTGTAACAATCAACAAAGCAACTCTTGATGATCAAGGTGTTGTAAAAGTAATTTGGAATGCAGATGCAACAGCTACAGATTACACAGTTACAGTCAAGGATGTTACTAATAATGTTGATAAAACTACAGATGCAACTATTGATACAGCAAATAGAACTGTCTCTTTACCAACATCTAACAGCACAAAGTATGCATTTACAATCACAACTGTAGGGGGAACAAACGATACTGGTGTAACTGTATTCAATGTTTTCACACCTGCAAACAACAAAGCAATGGTTTTACAAGATGTAGACAATGCAATGTCAAACGCTAACCAAACCGGTTCCGGTGTTACTACAAATGACGGTACTACTAATGGCGATGTGATCAAGTCATTAGGAATGACAAAGAACGACGGAACAACTGGAACTCACAGAACACATGGTGAGTATCAAAACAATACTAACTCCTGTGCAAGCTGTCACCAAACGCACACAGGTGCCTCCAAGAGCTTATTGTTCAAGGATGGCGTATACAATACTTGTACAGCATGTCATGACGGTACATTAGGATTCTACAACGTATTCGAACATTCTAACGCTGGTACTTTCGGGGGAACTGCTGAAGGTAACATGTCTATCCACTTAGCTGACGGTTCAGTTCAAGCAAAAGCGGCACCAGGTGGTAACTTATCTGCAAACTCTGGTGCTTGGATTAACGAATTCAACTGTGCGAGCTGCCATAGCCCACACGGTTCTTATTCTGATCGTTTATTACATTATAATCCAAATGGCATGGGCCTTGCTGTAAAAACAGAAGGCGGTATTGGTATCAAAAACGGAAAAGTTTATGATTGGCCTGTACCTGCTGCTAATGCTTTAGAAACTTCTATTTTAGTTAGAGGAACAGCTACTAACTTCGGATTAGTCGCTGCAGATATTGACGGAGCAGATCCTGCAACAACAAAAGTTATTTATGCTTATGATTTAAACAGCGGCGGAACCGCTTATGTTAAATCCACTAAGCCTTGGTTATATGGATATAAACATGCATCTCCAAATAAAAACTACTACACTCGTTTCTGGGTAACAACGGCTAACACCGAAGTTAAAGCACCAGATACTACATTAGCTACAGTGGGAGATGTTCAGCACTATACCGGTGTAGTCGATAACCATGACCAAGATTGGAATGCAAACTTAAAGATCGTTTGGTCTAAAGGATTTATCTACGCGAAAAATGGAGATACAATTCTTGATAACCTTACTAAAGGTGATATAGGCCGTGCTTACACAGTCGACTTAGATCTTCAAGAAATTGCTAAGTTCGGGGACGCTAACGGTGTTCCAATTTACCAATCCAACGTGAATGCTCTTTATGCTTCAACTGCTGGTGGTAAAGGTGTACAAATGTCTACTTACTGTGCGTCTTGCCACACTGATTACCTAGCTAAATCTGGTTCTGAAACAGGTACCTTCGAAAAAGCATATCGCCACACTACAACAAGCGATAGCTACACTTGTGTACGCTGTCACTATGCACATGGTACAGACGTAACCGTTATGATGGATGCACATGGAGAAACAGCTCAGCAGTTGGTTGACAACGGAACATTTGCCACTATTGAAGATGCTAATGACTATATGTTAGACCAAAACCCATCTTCAGCTCTTAAGCGTTATACTAACATGTCCGTATGTTGGGGCTGTCACACAGATTCTAAAGCTGAACAACTAAAGAATACTGGCTCTTTCGGAGATGACAATGATCCACATGGATTAGGCGACCAGCCGGCAATGCCTGGTAAAATTAAACAAGGCGCTGTAGATAATGGTTCAATGTTCAATCCTGATGGAACACAACCAGTCGATCCATCTATTGTAACTCCATAAAAAAAGCTACCAAATAGCGGCAACTATTTGATAGCCCAGAGAAAAATACAGGTAAACAAGGCAGTAATAGTTACTATTATTGCCTTGTTTTTTCCATTAAAGCACGGGTTCATAAATTCGTCAATGAACCTTCACATTTCGTCTCTTAATGAACTTTATCATTATAGTTATAATAAAAATATACAGCAATTAGGGATTTCCCCCATTTTGTTTTGGACTTTCTCCCACAATTCCTTAATTCAAACTTCTTGTAACAACATCTACTTTAGATGCCAGAAAGGAAAAAGGTGATCAGCCATGAGCTCCTATTTTAAAAGCCATCCTTTTATCATATATATTATTTTGCTGTTCATTGTGCTGCTTTTTTTCCTTAATCCCCTGTTTACTGAACAGGCAAATGCAGAGGATCTTGCTCCCCCCATCATTACCATCGTTTCCCCTGAAAATAATACTCTTGTTAACACAAATAATGTATTGATCTCCGGGAAGGTTACTGATGATGTTACTTTACCAGAGTTAATTAAGTTAGAAGTCTTGGATTCAAATAACACGGTACTCAATACTCTTGTTCCGCTAGCGAGTACTGGTGAATGGACCTATGAAGTTAGCAATCTAACAAACGGTGACTACACCTATTTTATAAAAGCAACTGATGAAGCAGGAAAAACAGATACAAAATCAGTTACATTTTCTGTTAATCTATCCAGGCCTTTTGTTCTTTCAAATGTATTCCCGTCTATGGACCAGACTCACGTACCCTTGGATACTAGCATTCGGGTATCTTTGAGTGATGATCAGTTAATAAAAATAATGAGGGTTACGGATCCTATTTTCGTCTATACCAATGAAGGTTCAGTTATAGGATCCTCAACTTTTGATTCGATATCGCAAATGATCACCTTCACACCTACCACTGCATTAATGCCTAATAAAAAATATTTTGTTTCAGTAAATCCTGCGATTACTGACGATGCCGGTAATAAAATTTTTCCAAGATACTGGAGCTTCACAACCGCAAGTATTCCAGAAATGGAAGACCCGCACGGGAACTACACTCATAATGTCAATACATGTGTGAACTGCCATGGTACCCACGTTTCAAAAGGCTCTAAACTAGAAAATGAAAAATATGCTAAACCGAATACAGATAACTATTGTATGGCCTGTCATGATGGTACCGCAGCGCCAATGCCGGAGAACATGGACAAAGCACATAAACACAATTTCAATTTAAATCCAGAGCTTGCACAAAAGAGCGGAACTTGCACTGGCTGCCATAACCCGCACTTGACCTGGTCAGAGAGTAATCCAAATATGTTCAAAGACCATTGGACATATGACCATCCAAATTCTACTAATGAAACTCATGACACGATGGATATTCTTTGTGAAAAATGCCATGACAGGGCAACAACATTCAAAAAGGATGCCGCCCAAGTCCAATACAATGTTTTTCAATATCGCAAGTCAACAACTGCGTCAGGTTTGAAAGATGACTTTGCGTTATGCCTTCGTTGCCATGATGGTTCAAAAGCAAAGACAAACATAATCCAATATTACGATGAAAGCATAGTCTCCGGCCATACGTTAACTGCAATGGATGGCAGCCCGCTTATCGGCCAGATTCCTTGTGCCGAATGCCATGATACCCATGGTTCCAATAATGTTAAGCTTCTGAGGGATAAGCTAGGACACGAGAATCGAATGGATTTTTCAGAAGCATCTGGTGATTGGGATGCAGCAAAAGAACGGTCCTTCTGCACTAAATGCCATAATGGATCAACAGCAATTTATGGGGTTACAGCCAGATTTACCTTAGCAACTCCCGGTCATGAAGCATCGAATTTAGAAAGCTGCTCCAAATGTCATGGCGGTACGTCCCAGTCTTTCCTGGAAGCCGCGCATGCGCCAAAACGAGCACATCTAGATACCGGAACGATTAGTACAAGTGAGCAAGCTACAGATTCAGGAAATAGTATAACTGCTGATCCCACATCCGGTAATACACCTGAATCAACAAATGATTCAGGAGCGGATACACCAATTGTTCCATCACCTGATTCTATATCTGAAACACCAACTGAATCTTCCCCATAATAAATAATCCCCCCGAGTTTAATCGGAGGGATTATTTTTTATTGATTTTTCATAAACCCCAAAACTTCCAGATCAATCTTCCCTCTCTCCTGCTCCCTCTCCTCGAAGTTCTCGGTATGGATATAGGAAGTCAACGCCTTGTGAAGCTCCTCTTCGTCGGACGGATCTGGTTTTAAATAGTCCAGGCGTTTAAGGTGCTTCACCACTTCATCCTTTACTTCAGCTTCTATAGCCACAACGTTTTCCGGCTTTGACTTCGTGAAATAGAGCTGCTGCAGTCCATAAATACGGATGAGTTCTTTAATTGGTTCAGGATGGTCATCGACGCGCAGGTCTATAAAGCGGTCGTTGTAGCCGCCATAGCCGCCCTTCTCTTTGACGACGAGCAACGCTGCTGACTGTTGGCCCCTGCTATCGCCACCCGCTTGCTGGCCGGCGTCCAAAGCCATTAGCAGACGGTGTGCCAGTGAACCTTCTGTAGATTCAAAGGTTTCCGCCATTGCCTGGACTGTCTTTTCATCTACCAAAATATTACCCTGTGCAGCGAAGTGCTTGCCTGTTACTCCGCCTGCCCAGTCGTAGCAATATGTACCTGTAAAAGTGGCTGCGTTCCCTTCGGCATCAATCAAACCGACCTGGCGCATTTCTTTATCCTTATCGTCCTTCGTAATCAGCTCCATTACTTCCTCAGCAGATTTTCCCTGATCCATCAATTCCAGCGCCTGAGGGCCGTATGCGGTGTTTGCATATGATTGGGTAGCCACAGCTCCGACTCCTGCCTTGGCAAACGGCACGACCGCGCCAACGCCTAGGAACTTGGATTGTACAGCAATTCCCCATTCTTTTTCCTGAGGATCATAACCTACGATTGAAAATGTCATTATCATCGCCTCCTAAGAAATTCATTTCGACATTCGATATAAATTTTCCTTTCGAAGGCAATATGAAACCCACAGCCAATTTCTGACTGTGGGTACAATTTGAAACTATTCAGCTGACTTACTCTTTATTGAGCTTCAATTAAACCGTAGCGGCCGTCGTTACGCTTATAAACAACGTTTGTTTGGTTTGTTTCTGCGTTTGTGAATACGTAGAAACTATGGCCCAGCATGTTCATCTGCAGGATTGCTTCTTCACTGTCCATTGGCTTCAGGTCGAAGCTCTTCGTACGGACTACTTCCAGATCATCTTCATCTTCGACTTGCTCAACTTCCGTGAAAATTGGCGCGAAGTCCTTCAGGCTGTCCTTTTCACGGAATTTGCGGTTGACCTTTGTTTTGTGCTTGCGGATTTGGCGCTCCAGTTTGTCCGTGATCAAATCGATTGCTGCATACATATCGTCATGAAGCTCCTCTGCGCGAAGCACAAGGTCCTTCATTGGAATTGTAATTTCAACTTTTGATTTTTTATCTTGGTAAACTTTCAAATTCACATTTACATTAGCATTGGGTGACTCCGTAAAATAACGCTCAAGCTTAGCAACCTTCTTCTCAACATACTCTCTGATTGCTGGAGTTACCTCAATGTTTTCTCCACGAATGTTGTAGTTCATAGTGGACTCCTCCTTTGGGATATGACTATGTATTACTAATTCTATTTTACCCCAAAGAACTCCTGCAAAAACAGTCAGAAGATTTGACGATTTTATGTCTGTTTTTACCGTCGAGATAGTGGATATTTTGTAAGAGGGTGTATAGAAATGAAGAAACCGCCCGAAATTGGGCGGTTCATTAAGAAGAATTGCTCCGTTTTACAAATAACCATGGATTATCTATTTTTTTTTATCATAAAACATGCCATCCGGCGAAACATTTTGATACGGATTAGCATATTTCCAGCTGGATTCTTTTTTTATTTGCAGAGCTTTAATGTCTTTCTGAATAGAGACTTTTTCTTCTTGCAGAACTTGTTCAAGCCTAGCATTAACTTGAATTAATTTTCGCCCAACTTCCATCTCCTCTTGTGAGTATGGAGGAGTTATCTCCATTATAAGTGTTTCACGCTGAGCCATGAGAGCTTCAACTTGCAATATTTTAACGTCACGTTCAGCCTGTGAGTTTTCTAACAGTCGAACCAACTCAACTGTTATCTTGTAAAATTCATTTATTGCATTCACTAAGCCATGCCACCCTGACTATGCTGTCTCTGACGGTTTAACTGAATAACTTGCTTCCATGTATCTCGGAATTCCATTACAAAGAGTTCTACTTCATGGAGAATCGCTACATCGTTTTTTATATTAGCCTCAATTAAACGGTGATTTATATATTCATACAAGGACATCATGTTTTGCGAGACCTCGAGATCCATATTCAAAGTCACCATTAATTCCTGGATAATTTTCTGAGCCTTCAATATGTTCGTGTTTTTTGTTTCAATATCTTTATTTTCGATACCATTCTTTGCAAGATTTATAAACTTTAAGCACCCATTATATAACATTAGCGTAAGCTCACCTGGTGAGGCTGTAGTAACTGAATTTTGCTGATAAGAATTATATGGATTATTTACTGCCATGTTTTACTCTCCTTTTTGTGAAAGGGCATTTTAATTTCAGCCGCCAAATTGCTGCATCAAATACATTGACTGACTGTTCGCACGCTGGATCGCTTTTTCCATAGCTGTGAATTGCCTCCAATAGCGATTTTCAACTTGAACAAGTCGATCTTCAAAGCGATTGATTTGTTTATCCAAGCTTTCCAGGTTCCTTCCAAGGGTAAAAGAGTTATTAGTGCTAGTAGCTTTACCAGCCCTTTTTTCGATATTGGTCATGGTTGTTTTGATGGTTTCACGTAATCTTCTGCCAATCCCTTGATTATCACCTGTACCTTCTTTAGAAAATAATTCATAAATAGCATTAGGATTTTCATTTATTGCTGCTTTCAACTTCTCAGGATCTATGATTAATTTACCGCCATCCCGATAGTTTTTTGAAGTTTTGATACCAATTTCAGCCAGCTGGTTAGATCCTGTTATACCCGGAACAGCTGTATAAAGATCCATCCTCATCTCGTTTAATGAATTGGAAAGGATGGAATCTCCACGTAAAGTTCCACTTTTTGCTTTCTCTTCCCATCGCTCGACGTCTTTTTCATCCATTGTGTCTCTTTGTTCACTGGTTAGCGGCTGGAAGTCACGGTATCGTTTTTCTTCTAATTCACCTTTGATTTGATCAATCAGGGAATTATATTTATCAACAAATTTAACAATCGTGTCTAAAACAGCTTCAGTATCTGGTGCAGATGAAAAAGTCACTGGCTGAGTAGTCTTGTTCTTTAAAGTAAATTCTACACCATTGATATTGAATGTATTGGTGGACCGCTCAATTGGCATGCCATTGTACTTCAGCTTTGCATTTGCTCCTAAAGTTCCAACTCCAAGTGAACTCGCTGCTTCATTATTCGTTTCCATCTTCAAGGCCGACCAGAAGTTACTGTCACCACCCAGGATAATTTCAGGTGATCCTGATGTATCCCCTGTGTTCTTCGCAATAAGTGACAATGTTCCCTCGGTCTTGTCATAATAAGCTGACACACCTGTCTGAGTATTAATTTTAGAAATAACAGTTTCGATTGTATCGTTTAAAGGATTGATATCCACAGAAGCACTTTCGAGTCGACCATCTTTGCCAATTGACTGAAACGTTAATTTTGTTCCATTAATACCCAGAGTACTTAACTTATCCGTCGGATTTAGGCCAGATGACTGTGAATACATACTTGCAGCAGATGCCAAGCTTGTAATTTCAATTGTTCCGGAAAAATCAGCAGTCGAAGTAATATTTCTAATTGAAACAGCATCTGAATTGGAGTTTAAAACAGTCTTTTTAATATAAGATCCTTGTTTCAAAATACCATCAAATATCAACTGATCAAATTCAAACAGGGCCTTATTCATATCCCGATAGTCATCCCGCTGCCATTCCATATACTGTTTTTTCTGACTTAATTTATCCAAAGGAATACGCTCGGCCTTCATTAAATCACTTACGAGCTGATCTATATCCATTCCACTGGCTAACCCGCCAATTCGTATACCTGCCACTTATATCACCTCAGACTTTTTTATCTACCATCAGTCCAAGAAACTCCGTCATTGCCGCATAGAAATCAAGCATCTTTTTAGGTGGAATTTCCCTTACAACTTCATTTGTTTTATCATCAACAACTTTAACGTAATACTCATGCAACTTTTCATGATATTCAAATTTCAATGATGTTGGAGAGTTCTCCATAAATTTATTTAAGCTGTCTACGATATCTACAACTTTTTCTTTTGGAAAATTATTACTTTCTTTTTTCTCTTCAAACGGTGCATTTGGTAAAAATTCTACTAGTTTTTCCTGTTTCTGGATGTTTGTCTCACCGATCTCGGGATTTCTGAGTTGTGAGGAAAATTGGTTTGATGATAATCGTTCAATCATCATTAGTTCCCCCTGAATGTAACTGTCTTTATAGTAATATCGGAACTTAAACTCATTTATTTAGTGTTGTTCAATATAATTTCTTTTCAGAACATATTCATTTCTATATTAAATTATCAACTTGAGAATAAATGGCATCCAAAACTTTACTAAAATATTAGAAACTATATGAAAAGAACAATCCCTTTTCGAAAAATATATTTTTGAAAAAATAAAAACCCCTCGGAATAGAGGGGCTATGCAAGTCAATCACTTTACATCAACAATCTTTGACCCGGTAATCAGATATCCGTTATCTAGATACCCACGGAATTCCAATTTCACTTTGCCTGGTACCCAATCAAAAGCTTCACGTTCGAACTTAAAATGGCCTTTTTCTGCTTGCTTGGCCAAGCCATTACGATTTATGACAGGAGTTACTCCATTTAGAGTAACTGTAGAAATATTAAATGAAGCACCTGCAAATTCTTCAGGAAGATTTGCTTTAACTGTAAAAATTCCTTTGTTCCCTTTAATTGCATTTGGAATGACTTCAAGCATAATCGGGATATAGACTACAAACTCCTTTTCATAGGTAGTAGTCCATCCTGCATGGTCTGTTACTTTAACATTTAAGGTGTATATACCAGGCTTGTCTAGAAGAATGGCTTCACCATTATTGTAAGCAACTCCATTCACACTTACCTCCTCAAATGCGACTCCTGAATGCTTGTCTTTTGCAATATAGGAAATTAAGAAATCTGAACCAAGTACATACTCTTTGTCCAAATTAGCAATAACTGTTGGAGCCGTTTTATCAATCCTGACATGCGTAGACTTTTGATCTTCTATATTCCCAGCTGCATCCACACTATAGTAAGTAATTTCATTGATTCCTTCCTCAGTTACCTCAAAGTTTGTACCAGCTACAAACTTTGAACCATTTACCGAGTAGAATGTTTCAACTACACCGCTTAAGTTGTCATTCGCACTCAGCACTACATTTACATTACTGTTATACCAAAGGTTCGAAGTATTGTCGTTGGTCACTGGTTTTGTATTGTCTACTTTTACGGTTTGATTATTAACCGCTTCTCTGTTTCCAGCTTTATCGATGCTGTAAAAGGAAACTTCATAAATTCCTTCAACATCCAGGAGTACTTCCTCCCCTTTAATGAACTCTAATCCGTTGACTGAATAATACGTGGATGCAACCCCACTGAAATCATCATTCGCACTGAACTTAACATTAAGGCCATCCTTATACCATTTGCCTATAATATTTGTAGAAGTAGCTGGGGCGAAGTTATCTATCTTTAATATATCTGTACGGACAACTTCTTTATTCTCTGCAATATCGATGCTGTAGTAGGAAACCTCGTAAATCCCATTCGCAGGTATATTTACAGTTGTACCTTCTTTAAATTCTCCACCATTAATAGAATAATAGACTTGAGATACTCCGCTTAATGAGTCTTCGGAAACAAGTTTAACCGTGAAACCGCCACTCTGCCAGTTTTCTTCGATGTTTGACTCTGTAAATGGAGCCTGACTGTCTATTTTAACAGTTTCAGTTTTAACCTCTTCTTTATTCCCTGCTTTATCAACACTGTAGTAAGCTACTTGATAGATACCTTCACCGGAAACCGTTAAAGTTGTACCCTCTGCAAAACTTCCTCCATTTAGAGAATAGTAAGTCGCTGCAATCCCGGTTTCATTATCACTTGCAGTCAGTTCTACAATCACACTGTCCTTTTTCCAGGCTGTTGAAATATTCGATGATGTAACAGGTGCTTCAGTATCTATTATTAATTTGGCCAATACGACTTTCGACGGCTTCGATTCCCCAAAAGAGTTACTGTACGAAGTTACAAAGTATTCGTGATTAGCATACGTTAGGTCAGTAACCGTATAAGATAAATTGTTTACTTGCCCTGCTACGAGAACTGGCTTTCCATCTAATAGCTCGTAAATGTTGTATCCATTGGCGTAAGTTACAAAATCCCAGGAGATCCTTGCGCTTGTTTCACCTAAAAGCGCGAGAGACGGTTCCGGTACTCCCATAATTGGATAGATGATCGTTTCAGTTACTTGATTCGATAGGGTTGATTCTCCAAAACGAGTACTATAGGCTGTTACTTCAAAAGTATGAGTCTGTTCAGATAGATTATAAACCTTATAGCTAAGTGCATTGCCTTTATATATTAACTCCTTAGCATTATTTGTTATTTTATAAACCCTGTACTCATTTGCCCATGGAACAGTTGGCCATGCCAATGTAATATTATTAATATTAAAGACAGTACCAGTTACTTGTGGTGGCTGAACAACGGGCCATACCAGCGTGAACTTTATTATATTGCTTTCAGGAGATTCCCCAAAACGGCTGCTATAGGAATGGATCTCATATAGATATTCTCCCTCAGGCATATTAAGAAATGAAACCGCAGTTTTTGTAACTGTACTGACCAGCTCCTTTTGTCCATCAGCTACTCGATAAACCTTATAGGAAGTTGCATAGGCAGCACCATTCCATTTCAATGTAATATCGTTTCCATTCGTGATAGTATATGTGATGTTTTCAGGAGCTTGCATGATTGGAAAAATCAAATCAAATGAAATGTCAGTCCCTACTTGTGATTCTCCAAATCGGCTGCTGAAGGAATGAATTTCAAATTCATAATTTCCTTCTGGCATGTTCGCAAAAACAGCTGACGTACCAGTTACAGTTGTTTTCAAAACCTTTTCGCCATCTATGATTTGATATACCTTGTAGCTGTTAGCATAAGGAGCACCATTCCATCTAAGCGTAATATCATTTCCATTTACAAACGTATTAGTTAAATTTTGCGGTGCCTCCATTGTGGGGTAGATAACCTCTACAGATTGAATACTGCCATTAGCAGATTCCCCAAAACGCGAGCTTACTGTGTACACAAAGTAAGTATGACTACCCTCGGATATATTGGGAATAACCGCCGATAAGCTAGTAACTGTAGTTTTCCAATACAACTGACCATCGATATATTCATAGACCTTATAGCTAGTAGCATAGTTTGCAGCTTCCCACTTCAGGACTATATCATTCCCGTTTTGGATATTGTAGCTCATATTCTGAGGGGCCTTGATTTCCGGAAAGACAATATCGATTGTAACGGGAGCTCCTTCAGGTGACTCGCCAAAACGGTCACTATGAGAATGAACCTGGTACCTATGTTCTCCTTCAGCGATATTGCTGATAGTTGCTGCTGTACCTAAGACAGTACTTTTCAGAATTCTTTCGCCATCAATGATTTCATACACCTTGTAACGATTTGCATATAATGAAGCATCCCATTTTAAGCTTAGAGTATTTATATTTGTTACTGTGTACGTTAAGTTTGCTGGCGCATCCATTGTATATTCATTGATCGTAACTGCTACCTCTTTCCCTTCGGTAGATTCCCCAAAACGCGAGCTATAGGAATGGATGACGTATGAGTGTTCTCCTGCTGTAAGTTTTGATATGGTTGTGCCGAATGCGGAACCGGAATATCTTAGAACTTTCACACCATCTATCAGTTCATATACCTTATATGCTGCCGCATATTCAGCAGCAGTCCAATTCAGGACTAAATCATTGCCATTACTAATTTTATAGGTTACATCCTCCGGAGCTTCCATTGTCGGGTGAACTAACGGGAATTTTACTTCGACACCATTTTTAGATTCACCAAAAATAGAGGAATTTGAATGAATGACAAATTGATAATCATCCTCTGGTAAATTGGTGTAGGTGATAGTTGTTCCCGTAATTGTACTTTTAAAAAATTTTACTCCATCAATTACCTGATAGATTTTATAGTTAGTCGCATTCTCAGCTGCAGTCCAGTTAAGTTTTACATCGTTTCCATTGTTTACTGTGTAGGTGAGATTTGTTGGAGGATACATCGTTTTTCCATTTACCATTATGGTCAATTGTGATCCCTCTAATGATTCACCAAATCGGGAAGAATAGGAATGAACAACATAGGTGTATTCACCAGGCGTCAAATTATAATATGTAACGCTTGTACCAGTAATAGTGTTTTTTAACACTTTCTTTCCATCTACCATTTGGTATACTCTATAATTCGTTGCCAGTTCTTCAATGTCCCATGTTAAAGTAATGTCTTTATCATCTTTAACTGTTCCTGTCATATTGGTTGGTGGCATTACAGTTGGATGGACTACAGGAACTGCAAGCTTGCTGCCATTCTCTGATTCACCATAAACGGATGAAAAAGAATGTATTTCATAAGTATGCTCTCCCTCGGGAGCATTTGTTACAGTATAGGTTGTACCAGATACACTGTTTTTTAGAATCTTCTCCCCGTCAACATACTGATAGATTTTGTAGCTGGTAGCGTCATAAACACTATCCCACGAAAAAACGATATCATTTATGTTTTGAAGTTTATAAGTCAAGTGTTCTGGTGCCGACATTACTACATCACCAATTGTAACTTTTAACTGTCTGCCATCCGCAGACTCACCAAAACGATCACTATAGGAACGAATTTCAAACATATATTCACCCGAAGACAAACCGGATAATTTAGTGCTAGTCCCTGTAAGCGTACTTTTTAAGGTTCGCGTGTTATCAGTAATCTCATACAGATTGTATTTTGTAGTGTATGAAACAGAACTCCATTTTAAAGTGATATCAGTTCCGTTTGATAATGAGTATGTAAGGTCATTTGGAGCTTCCATCACCGGATGATCAAGACTTATTGTTACTTGTTCTGAAAGAGCAGATTCCCCATACAAGGAATTCCAGGAGGAAACAGTATAAATATACTTCCCTTCCGGTACATTAGTTATTTTATAACTTCTACCTGTTGGCGAGGCTATAAGTGTCTGCTTTCCATCCTCTGATATTTGGTAGAGATTATACTTTTCTGCATATTGAACCGTTCCCCAGCTGAGGTTTAGGTCATTTCCATTAGATATGGTGTAAACAGGCACATCCGGGGTTGCCATTACTGGATAAACCACTTCCACCGATACTGGCGCACTCGGTCCAGATTCCCCAATAGAACTTATTGTTGAAACAACATATCGGTAAGTTCCCTCGGCCAAATTGTTCAGATTATAACTAGTACTTGTTGTCTTATCGCGGAGCAGCAATTGGCCATCTAATATTTCATATACATTGTACCCAGTAGCTCCATATACTGCAGACCATGTAAGCTTTACATCATCCGGAGTAATATACTGCGCGGCCACATTGCTTGGAGGTAATGCATTTGAAGTGGCAAAAGCATTAACAAGAGGAAAGAATGCCTGAAAAGTCATGAGGATTAATGCGAAAACCATGAGTTTTCTGTAGAAAAAAACTTTCATTCAATAGTCCCACCTTTTGGACAGACTCCAAATAAAAAAGAACCTCAAACAAGGTTCATAGGTAAAAAGACTATGAATCCCTGCGGCAACCGGCTACCATCCGCATTCCCCTTAAACTTTGCGGTACAGGCCCTTGGCTTTGCGTCCTATAGTTTCCTACAGTTTGCCTTTTTCACTTTGGATTACTGTGTTTTTTAGTCTATTATAACCATAGGACGAACTATATTACATAGTCCAAAAGTATTATTTACTTACTTTTTTACCCTATTACAAATACTTTTTGCCGGGTAAGAAATAAAAAAGATTCCGACAAAACATCGAAATCTTTTAGGTACAACTTATTATAAAAGTATGAACTTTTTATTCCAAAACAAAGCCATCTAGAGTTGAATAAACATAATCCATCATTATTTTTATTCTTATACTATAAGTGTGATTGGCTTTAACTGTTTTAAATCCTCTCATGATAATTTCTTCTCTGGCACTCTCATTTATCATATAATATTCTACTATTTCCATTAAATCTTTTAAATCTCGATAAACTACTAGGTCGCGTCCATTCTTAAATAGCCGGTTTATATCTTTTTTATCATTTGTTACAAGAAAGCCTTTGGATCCAAGGACATCAAAAACCCTCATTGGCAAGCCAGTTTCAACAAAAGCCCTCGTAATATTCAAATTAATTTTTGATAATCTAAAAATTTTTGGCATTTCATTAAAATGCTCAGCATATCCCATATAATGCAATTTCCGGTTGGATTCTGTTTCAGCAATCCATTCCTCATCTCCATAGACATTCATCCTATACTTATAAGAAATTTCGGTAACTATGTCTCTCCGCTCAATGAATGAATGGTGTCTGCCCAATAAAAAAGCAAGCTTATCTTTTCTGGACAGCAATGGATGGTTTCTATTATCTATCGGATATCCTGATTCTGCCTCAATTTCATTTACAATAGCTTCATCGATTATGTTTTTGAGCACAAAAGTGTCACTAAACGATTGCTGGCTCAATAAATCATCCACACGATTTTGTAAGGTTAATGATAGCTGCTTTTGAATACAGGATTTATATTCATTTTTTGCACCATTGCTTCCTACAAAAGATATCTCACTCGTATAGTTTTCATAATCCTTTTCGGATAATTCGAGATTCTCAAGCCTCTTTATATTAGCTGCAACAGGTAAATAATATATTTTTTTTATACCCTTCATTTTCAAGTCCGATACAATTGCTTCATCGTAAACAAAGAATATGCTATATGTATTTGTCAGGTTTTTTAAATCATACAAAGAATAGGCAGGTGTATCAACAGTCCAAGAAATATAGGGGATTTTTAAGCTTTCACTGATTAGAGCCATTACTTCACTAAAATTAATAGTGAATAAAAAAGCAGGATTCATCTTTGCAATTTTTCTTATTAAAGTATCTTTGTGCTCCCAAGCTAAAATTTTGGTTGAATACCCTAAATCAATGAACGCCTCTTCACAATCGTTTAAAATTGTTGGGTGTTCCATCATGCAAATAATGTTTTCTCTTTTGTTATTTTTAAAGAAAAACTTTAGGACACTATTATAAAAATGTGGATTACACTGAAACAAAGTATCATTGACAAAAACCTGAATCCTTCTTTTGTCTAAATTCAACTCTTTGTATTCATCACCAAATAACAATTGAGTACACGTTGTTATCTCTGAAGCTGCTAGCGCTGGATGACTTTGAATAATATTATAAAATTCCAGGTCATACTCAATCACAACAATCTGTTTGGATGTTTGTTCTTTTATGTTAAGAAGTTCATATCCCAGCCCTAAACCCAACATGACAATAAGGTCTGTATCTTCATTTATTGAAACCTCTTTAACTGACCTCTCAGGATGGTACTTTGAATACAAATACTTCCACTCATTATTTATTTTATATTGACATGTAAAACTCCCGTTTCTTGCTTTTTCTAATCGTATCATTTTTTCAGCCATTATTAACACTCCGAATTGATGCCGAGTTGACAGCAATGAACTCACTAAAAGGAATATGGTTCCACCCTTTAATAAAAGCTCCACCTTCTGTACAATTGAAGAATTCAACTTTTTCATGCTTATTTACGTAATTGCTAAACCATTTTAAATAGATAAACAGATTTCTTGATGTCCAAATATGTTCACTATTAAAATAATCCATTACGTGTATCAAATTAGTTGTATGTTTTACTTTATTATACGCATGAGTGTTAGCTGCATGAGTTTCATTATTAGAAAACGCAAGATCCTGCCCGACCAATGCAACCTTTGTTATTCCTAATTTTACTATTAAATCAAGAAGACACGTGGCTACTGAACCACCTGTTTCAATTAACGGTATTTTGTTTTTTATTGCCTGATTTTCAGATTCTGCATATCCTCTTTGAAAAACTATATACCTTGGACCCTGATAGTTCTTAATCGCATTATGATTTGCGGTACTAAGATAAAATAATGGTACTTGTAAGTTGGTCAATTCGGAAAACTGCTCCATTACCAGGTCTTTCGGGTCTGAAATCATGATGAAATCCGGCATTATTCCATATTTAATTAGAGGCTTTAATGCTGTCCCAACGCAACCTACAAGCATTCCCTTTAGGCTAGCCTCTTTTAATAAAGGCAATTGCTTTGTTAAGGACGGGCCAGCAGAAACTAAAACTGCAGGCTGGTCACTATACATCCCTATCAACGATTTAATATTATGGTCATTCAATTGTAAATTCGAGTGATAGTTTTCAGCGAGAGACCCTGCCTGCTCATTAATAGTCCGTTTTTTTACTAAATATGAATCTAGTATATGTTTAATTTCTTCCTGTTCAATTAAAATTAGTGAAGGCTTATAGATCAATAGATTACCCTGTATTCTATCAATTACCTCAGCTAATTGTTTCAGGAGGAAAGAACTCTCCATCTCATAATAAAAAGTTATATTTTTATTTTGTATAATTTGGGACAATATCTCATTTTCGAATAACCATTTCATATATGCATAGTTAAATTCAAAAACATGAATATGCAAACTGGGATATTTTTCAAACAGTGAATGAAGGTGATAACCCATCCCAACTCCTATAATCACTAATTCTTTTTCAGAAGAATCCAATTCAAGTCCTTCGACCCAAATGCTTGCTTCCTTAATTGGATCATATTTGCTATGGATGTAATATTTTTGCTTGTCCTTCACCACTAATACAGTTGGTGCAGTGCGGGTTTTTTGGATTTCCCATTCCATTTATGCATTTGCCCTTGAATTATTTACACTATTGATCCAGTCTTGAATTTTAGGATGGAACTCATATTCAAATAAATCTGCTATTAACACTTGATCATTAACAGATAAGCCATCCTCTACTTCTCTTAAATGTTCATTAATTTCCTGAGTATCAACATTTAAAGAGTATCCTAAATTTTTAATTCCGACTACGGCTTGTGTAGACCAATCAATCGCTTCAATAAATTCTTTGATATGATGGAATGCTTCACTTTCATTATCTTTTCTTAATTGATCTGCAACTAATAGACATGTATCAGCAATTTTAGGTAAGAATTCCTGTAAGCTGTCCAGAGTTTCTTGAATGAGTTGTTGATTTGACATATTGATAACCTCATTTTTATAGATTTTGTTCTATTCTTCCATTTAACTCCCTAATCCATGTTATTCCTTGCTCGGCAGCACCTTTAATCCCTTTGTATAAGAGCAAAGATTTTTCATATATCCTTCTATTGGTTTCTTCTTCAGTCTCATTTAATTCTTCTAAAAAGCTGTGCTGTACCTTGAACATGACCGGCCTCAAGATATAATATATAAACTCATTCTCTAAAAGAATTTTTAATTTATCCTCTGCCTTCTCTAGTTCTTTGTTAAATTTCTTATTAAACATATAATTATTTCGTTTTACACCATTTAATATGTCAATAGACTTGTCTGCTAACTTTATTACTTCTTCATATTTCTCTAAAAGCGTGATAATTTCTTTGTGGAATTTCTTACAATCCCCCATTTTCTTTGCAGGGATTAAAGCACCAATTTCCTTACTACAGTCGTTGCTGCAAAATGTTTCAATAAATTCATTAAAAGGCATTTGGCTAAAGCCTTCCATTTTAATGCCGCCTTCTGTAGAATTAATAATTTTCCGTGCAAGATCCGTTTCCCGAATCTTGGCAAGGTGATTCTCAAAGCTATTCTTCATGCCGAGGAAAACATAATCAGTTAAGACCTCTTCACCATAGTACCCTTCAACTCGAAACATTTTCCTTTGATTTTCTTTTGCTTTATCTATAATGGAAAAACCCTGGTTGCCTTCTGCATGGGTTTGATTATTCGTATATGCAAGGTCTTGTCCAATCAAACAAATGGGTCCACTTGTCAGCTGGTAAGCAATATCAAGACTGAAATTAGCAACTGAATGTCCAGTCTGTACTAAACCAACTTCTTGAGATAACAATTTATTTGTCCATTTATTGATTAAAGTATGATCACTAATATTGAATATTATATGTTTGCCTTTATGCCCTTTAGGAATACCTTTATGAACAATCAATGGGTAAACTAGTGGGATACTATCAATTTGAAGGTTTTTAAAATGGTTATAATTTGGTATTCCTCCATCAACCGATACTACTAGGTCAGGCTCAATGTTTTCTCTTAGCAAGGAATTAATAGTGGAGCCGGCACATATAATAAGAGCCTTATTCTTTAACCCTTTAAGCAAAGGAAGCTGTTTTGTCAATGATGGCCCACCTGATGCTACTATTACTGGGCAAGTTAGCTTACCAGTCAAATTCGAAAAATTATGGGCATGAAATGCCTCATACAAATTTGATATATAATTTTCTTGCCATTGTTCTGAAAATAGATGCCTTGTATTATTGTTTATTATTTCCATCATCAATTGTTCTTTGGCAGTTTCTAATACTAGTTTATAAAATTCAGGGTATAGCTTGGGATAGTTAGGAGTATTTATAAATGTAAATCTCCCCATGTATTCGCTAAAAAAAGAATTTAGCTGATATTTGAGATTGTTTAAGTCCTCACCAACACATATTTGTACATTTTTATCCTTAAGTATTTGAGCATTGTCCATGTACTGTAATGAAGTTTTTAACAGTTCATGGTTAGGTTCAATAATCAGCAAACTGTCTGTGTCACTGAATTTAGTTAGTAGCTCATGTGATATATAACCTAAACCGAACCCAAACAGTATATGAAGATGATTTTTTTTATAAGATGATTCAACAATTTTCTTCGCTTCATCGAGTGGAGAATATTTACTATGGATATACAAATTATTAACCTTTAAAGTTTGAACATGTTGACGCTTGCTCTCTTCCAATCTAATTAAGTATGCATTATTCTCTTTTTCATAGTTGTCCATACAATTCATCCTTTTAAAAAAGGCAACCAAAAATTTGGCTGCCTTTATTAATTATAAAATTCATTCTAACGATTAACGAAGTAATTGTAAAACACCTTGAGGCTGCTGGTTAGCTTGTGCTAACATCGCTTGAGCTGCTTGTGAAAGGATAGAGTTCTTAGTTTGAGACATCATTTCTTTTGCCATATCTACGTCACGGATACGAGATTCAGCTGCAGTTAAGTTCTCTGCTCCAGTTTCAAGGTTGCTGATTGTGTGCTCTAGACGGTTCTGAACAGAACCAAGTTTAGAACGCATAGTAGACACTGATTCAATTGCATTGTTAATGTTAGTAATAGCAGTATTAGCTGCACCGTTGCTTGAAACAGTAATTGCACCTAAAGATAATCCTAATGCAGTTGCGCTCATTGTAGTGATTGAAAGTGCAATCACTTGTCCGGAGTTAGCTCCTACTTGGAAATTATATGTTCCACTTGCTTGGATTAGCTTTTGTGTGTTGAACTCAGTTTCATCTGCGATACGTGTGATTTCGCTTTTTAGTTCTTTTAACTCATCAGAAATAGAAACACGGTCAGCAGTAACGTTTGTGTCGTTTGATGCTTGAACAGACAATTCTCTCATTCTTTGAAGAATTGCATGTGTTTCATTAAGTGCGCCTTCAGCAGTTTGGATCAATGAAATACCATCTTGAGCATTTCTTGAAGCTTGCTCTAATCCACGAATTTGGCCACGCATTTTTTCAGAGATTGAAAGACCAGCTGCATCATCTCCAGCACGGTTGATACGAAGACCTGAAGAAAGCTTTTCCATTGATTTTCCTTGTGCGCCGTTAGCATTGTTCAATTGACGGTATGTGTTAAGAGCTGCAATATTGTGATTAATTCTCATTGCTTAATTTCCTCCTTGAATTTGTTGTTCACGTCCTTGTGAACAAATAGTTTATTTGTCTGAGTCTATAAGGTCGGCCGCCCTTATTTTCTCTTACAATAGTTTTATCGACTTGATAAAAAGATATTTAATAGTTTTTAATATTTTTTTGTTTATTTTTCTTTGTTTTTTATAAACTGGATAATTGAAGATATATCTTTTGAGGCTTGTTCGTTTTCGCTTTGGATTTGATCAAAGATTTCTTTACGGAATACATCTACATTTTTGGGTGCCTTGATGCCTATTTTTACCTGATCGTTCTTAGATGCGATAATTGTGATTTCAATGTCGTCTCCAATTTTTATACTTTCGCCATTTTTTCTTGTTAGCACTAACATATTCGGTCACCCCTTCGCTTCTGGTTTTTCAAAGATTGGGTGTTTTGTGTTGAACTGTTCGTTATGCAAGATGACTTGTTTTGCTTTTTGATTTTTTGCATTTATAATCACTGGAGCTTGCAGATTTGCCGTAGTTTTATTAAAAGGGTCCTGAACAGTAAGTATTGAATAAACCAATACATCTTCCTCAGACTCCAACTCTAATTCCTCGATAACTTGATCTTCTAATTTAAAATCATAGTCTTTAAAGAAGTTAAACGGGCTTGTAAGAACAAATGCTAGCTCAGATGTAGTCACAGATTGTAGAACGGAGAAGGTATCATCATCTGACAGAGGAAGTAAAATAAATTTCTTTTCCTCCAGGAAACCCGGTATTCCTTTTTCAAAGTTTAAAATCTCATTAGAGTTTATTTCTAGGCTTCCATGATATTTAGTATCTATATTCATTCTGAAATCATTCCTTTAAATAGATTGTTCGTAATTAATACCGACATGTCTTAGGTTTTCAAAATCTATTTTTAATGTAGGATAATGCTTGAGCGAAACCTCCGCTTTTCCTGGAGTATAGTTGATAATTGGGTTATTAATTGCAGCTTCAATAATAGGCTTATTCACCTTCCAATTGATGTCCACTTTCCCTGGATCATACCCAATTTTCACTCCTCCTGCAGAGGGGATCCATCCAATGTTGAATTCGAGCATTGGTGACTCGCTGTTTCGCTTAGCCTGCGCGGCTATTGTATGTCCTCCGTTTTCAATCATCATCAGTTCATCCCCATCCTGCGATACGCGCGCGAGGCCTGAAAGCCAGTCCTGATATCCCCGTTGGGCAGCTTCTTCAATCCTGCGGGAGATATGTTTCAAGTCGACATCTTCTCTTGCTTTTGTCTGATCGATAGTCAACCTGGATGGTGTTCGGTTGATGTTAAGATCGGCTTTGGGCTGTTGAATACTCAACTCTGATTTAGGCTGCTCAATTTCAAGCACAGATTTATAAGTATTGATTTCCGTTTGAGCAAAGGTGGATTCCAATCTAATTTGCGGAAGCTGCATTTTCTTCCCTCCTAGAAAAAAAAGCTATTCCCAATGAGAATAGCTTATCTTAAAAAGTCTAATAGTGTCGGCTGTAAAATACGGGCGCCAACTCCAAGGGCAGCACGGTGGACACTTTCCTGGGTCTTTAAGTCGGTTATGACACGCTCGATGTCTGCATCTTCGTTATCTGAGAGAATCCTGTTTGCCATAACTTCCTGCTGGCCTATCCGGTCATCAATCATTTCAAGACGGTTATAGCGAGCGCCAAGCTCTGAACGTTCAGCAGAGAGATTATCCATTGTTTTATCGAGTCTGCCTAGCAAGCCGTCCAAATCAGAAGGCTTGTCTTGTTCCAAAGCTGTCTGGATTCCCTGGACAACATCAAACATTTCTTGATTGAATACATTGGCCGGATTCACGTTAGCTCGTAACGAAACACCCCGTGAAATCTCCACTTTATACGTATTAATTGATGGATCAGCCAAGTTCGCAGCAACCTTTGGCGGATTCCCGGTCGGAACCGGAGGGTGATCCGTATCTGTTCCGTGGAAAATATATCGGCCAGAAACCTGTGTATTGGCCACTTGGACCAGGTCAATTTTAATCTGCTCAATCTCACGAGCTATTGCGTCACGGTCACTCGGACTTAGAGATCCCGTTTTCCCCTGTACAACTAGCTCGCGAACTCGTTGTAGCCCATTATTAGCCTGCTCGATCCCCGCCTCGGAATTTTCCATCCACAAATAGAGCTCAGAAAGGTTACGCTTATACTGTTCGACTTCGGTCAAGTTCGAGCGGTAAAACATACCTTTCATCGCTACAACCGGATCATCTGATGGCTTAGTTATTTTCTTGCCCGTTGAAAGCTGGTCCTGGTATTGTCCCATTCTCCGATAGCTTTCGCTTAGGTTTCTTAACGAATTGGAAGAAAGCATTGATTGAGTTATGCGCATTTTATATCACCTATCTTCCTGCGGTTCCCATGCCGTTGATAATTTTATCAAGCATTTCATCCTGGAGTGTGATCATCCTGGCTGATGCATTGTAGGCATGCTGGAACTGGATCATATTTGTCATTTCTTCATCTAATGATACGGAGCTTACAGATTTGCGGCGCCCCTCGACTGCTTCTCTTAGTGAACCGCTGTTTTGTGTAAGACGTACAGCTTCTTGTGATTTAACAGCCATACCGCCGATAACACCTTCATAGTAATTGCGGAAATTTGCCTGTTCATTATCCAGGGCATAATCATATTTTTCATTAATAATATTGGCAAGTTTTAAAATATTTGTTGCATCCCCGATTGTCGCACCTGCAACACTGCTTCCATCTGCAGTGGCGATGTTGTCTAAGCTATTTTCGATTGCTTTAGCTAATTCAATCCTGCTCGCAAAGCCCTTCCGCTGAATAACTGTATTCTCGGCGTCAGCAAAAAATGGATTTTTCGCTTTGGTTTTACTCGCAATATCGTTTGGACTCATACCTTCTTTATGAACATCGTTAAACTTTGTTGCGAATGTGTAAGCAAGGTTATCCAATTCTGTCAGCAAGTCTGAATAAACCCCTGTCACTTTGCCGCCATTTTCATAACCATACGAATCTACTAAAGCCTTTAGCTTTCCTGTCGAATTCAATTCAGTATACTTAAATTCCGATTGACCGATTGAAACAGTTCCAACCGATTCTTCCGGACCATCGAATTTCATAGTTACTTCATTGTTGCGATCACCACTAACCAGGATTCCAAGTTCTTTTCCGCTGTCGCTCACCATTTTAATGACTGCTTGCCCATCGGCCATTTTAAGTGAGTCTCCTCCAGAACTTGTGTAATCAACTTTAATATTCACTAAGGAGGACAATTGATCGATCAAACGGTCACGCTCATCATATAAATCGTTAGGTAAATAACCATGTGGCTCTGCGTCAGCGATTTGGCCGTTAATTTTACTAATCTGGTAAGTGATCGAATTGATTTCTTTTTCCGTTACTGATATCTCATTCTTCAAATCCCGTTGAATCGATGAAAGTGAATTATGCAGATAGTTAAAAGTTTCAGCAACCGCAATCCCTCGCTGGCGAACTACTGACCGAGCACCAGGGTTAGTAGGATCAACCGATAAATCCTGGAGTGACTGCCAGAACTGGTCCATCGTTTTCGCGAGACCAGAGTCAGAAGGTTCATTGAGCACTTCCTCCAACTTGTTGTAAGCTTCTGCACGAGTCTCCCAGTATCCCAGCTTATTATTTTCGCTGCGGTACTGTACATCCAGAAAGCTTTCCCTCACACGCTGGATAGACCCAGCCTTGACACCAGTTCCAACCTGCCCGGGAATTTGCGGACGATTGAGTGATGCAGATGGATAAGGTTCTGTCTGCTCAAAATTGATGCGCTGACGTGAAAATCCTGGCGTGTTGGCATTCGATATATTGTGTCCTGTTGTATGTAGAGCGCTTTGCTGCGTGAACATCCCGCGGCGCGCTGTTTCTAATCCCATAAAGGTTGAACGCATGTTTCGTTCCTCCAATTGTTATGCTTTTGAGTTGAACATCCCCGGCGATTTTTCTGACTGAACTTTCTTCCCGGCAGGTGGTCCGTAATTAATTTCCTTCTGTTGCGGCATTACTAGACTTCTAGAAAAGTTGATGAACTGCATTGACTGGTGAATCAGCTGCTGATTCAGTTCATTTCGAGTTTTAATGTCAGCAATGACTTCTACAAGATTATCTCTCAATTGTAAAAGCTGATCTTTATCTACCGGATTCGTCTGGTTAGCTATATCCAGCAGCGAAGGATTTTCTACAGCAGGTAAAATCTCCTGGGATAATGCCATTCTTTCCTGCTCGAGCTTATTAATTCCAGCAACGTGGGCCTGCTCATCCTTCAAAAGCTGGTCGAGGGCTGCCATGTCGCCTTTTTTTACGATGTCTGTTTTCTTGACTGACAGCTCATAAAGGCTCTTATGAAGTTTAAGCATTTTTTTCATAATAGGGATAAGAGTTTCACCCAACATTGACCGCCCTCCTTTCAGGCATAAAGAAACACTCGCCATCAAGACGAGTATTCCTTCTATTTTTTCTGATAGAAATTGATTATGCTTTTTGCTGTTTCTTTAGGATCCAATTTATAAGTGCCGTTTTCTACCTGGATTTTTAATTCCTCAACCTTTTGCTGGCGATGTACGGACACCTGGGAAAGCTGTTGCATTTCCTTTGCCGTTGAAGAAATTTCTACTTTATCAGCCTTCTTGGCCTGAGTATTTGCTGCTGCATCTAGTTTGTTCATCTGGCGTTTATACGGATTGATCCCTGATGGGCCTATATTATTTATTTTCATTTTCTAACCCTCGCTTTCAGAACGATTCTATTAGTATTATCGGCAAGCAAAAGGAGTTATTTAATAAATCTTTTTGCCTAATCTCTATGGGTGAAAAAAGTCGCAGTGCGTTTTGCCAATTCCTTTTTTCTCTGCTCTTCATGCTCCACAATTTTTAAATCTGCTTTAATCTCGCCAGCACATGAGCCGCAAAGTCTTCCTTCGCGAATAATCGTGCCGCATTTATCACAAGGATATCCAAGGTTCGGAAAATTTGTGACCTGCAATTTTCCTGTTTTAATAAATTTTAGGATTAGCTCCTCCGGTACACCCGTTGCTTCTACTACCTGCAGCATAGTTGCCGCACGATTTTCTCTTTTCCTCATATATTTTGAAACTGTGTCATATGCCGCCTGTTCCGCTTTCCAGCACTTTTCACAAATATCTCTAAATTTATTTTTAACGAAGATTTCTCCGCAATCAGGACAATTTATAAGATCCAATGTCCTTCCTCCTTCAATTTTATCATAGATCTTTAGCGTGCCAAAGTAAGTGAATATACTTTCACAGCTCCATTTTCCTTTAACAATTTAGCCGCATGCCTTAGCGTTGACCCTGTAGTATATATATCGTCAACAATCATAATTGTTTTACCCCTTAAATCCAGATCAGACTCCACATTGAAGACCTGCTCTAAATGAATTCTTTCGTTTCTGGATTTCTTCGATTGCTTTTCAGTATGTACCCTAGTCAATACACGAGACGGTACAATTCCAGCCGCTCTGATGACAGCCTCTGCCTGGTTAAATCCTCGTTCATAAAGCCGCTCTTCGCTCAACGGGATTGGAACTATATAATCATATTGGAAAACTTGCAAAGCCTTAAGAAAATCCGCAGTAAAAATCTCAGCAAGCACATAGTCCCCGCGGAATTTAAATCTGGCTATCACTTCTTTTGTAAAATTAGTATAGGTATATAACGCAATGTTTTTATCCAGGCTCCCGGTCCATCGTTCGTCGTCCTCCCACCGCTTGCAATCAAGGCATACGCTTCCGCTGCGGTACTCCGCTTCTAAAAGAGTCAAGGGCCGTCCGCAAATCGTGCAGGTCTCCCCACTGATTTGCACGAACTTTTCATGGCATGATCCACAAACCCTGCTTGGTTGCTCTTGAGCAAACAAACTTCTCCATGAAACCTCTGATTCAATTTCATTATCACAAAGTAAACAGTGCTTTCCACCCCATAGTCTCATCTATCGATCCACCCTTTCTTGATTCCTTCCTTGTTCATCATGATGATTTGATTTCTCGCATTGACCATCGCTTCTGTTTTTCCATAATGAAAAAAAGTAACGTCGCCTTTAGGAAACTTTGAGCTTCTTCCGGCACGCCCAGCTATCTGGACAAGCGCACTTTCAGTGAAGATCCGGTCCTCTGATCCGATCACAGCAACATCAATATTAGGAAGGGTAACACCTCGTTCAAGAATCGTAGTCGTAAGTAGAAGTGGAATTTCATTTTTACGCATCTTCATCACTTTTTCTTTTCTATCAGGATCATTCGCATGAACGGATTCAATAAGGGGGTGCATTTTTCGGAGGAGTGGAAGTATTTTTTCCATAGCGCTGATTTTCGGAGCAAAAACAAGGGCTGGTTTGCCGCTGGTAATTCGATCTTCTATCCATCTGATAATGTTTAATGGTAGTGTTCCTTTACCCAGCTTCTTTTCCCAGTTCCCGGACCATTCAAAACGCGGAACAGGCAACGGATAGCGGTGATATCGAGCAGGGATCGTAACAAAATCTCTTTTTCCAAGACGGCAATCTCGTTGCCACTTTTGGCTCGGCGTTGCGGTTAGGTAAATAATCGTTGATTGGGGTTTTCTAGATTGCTGGACAGCATATTGGAGGGTCTCATCTATGGAGTAAGGAAAAGCATCCACTTCATCAACTATAATCACATCGAATGCCTGATAAAAGCGAAGCAGCTGATGTGTAGTCGCAATGGTTAGCTGTGCATATTCATGCCGTCCCTCACTGCCGCCGTATAAAGAAACCATTTTCACATGTGGAAATACCTTCTCCAAACGAGGAGCCAGCTCGAGCACAACATCAGTACGAGGAGTGGCCAGGCATACGCGCTTACCTGTGGATAACGCCTGCCCAATTCCTGCGAATAATACTTCTGTCTTCCCAGCTCCGGCTACAGCCCAAACTAGCAGCTCAGAAAATGTATCCATTGCCTTAACTACACGGTTGGAGGCAATAGTCTGGCCTTCTGATAACTCGCCACTCCAAAAAAGAGGATTAGGATTTTCAGGAAACTTAGGATCAGTCCCCGTCCAACTTACTAGCGGAGTGCATCCACTCACTCTTCCCATCATCAAACATTTCCTGCAATATACATCCAGTTCGCCGCATCGTGAACAAGGAAATTCCGCAAAAGCGCCAGGATCCGTAGTTCCGCACCTTGCACACTTTATCTTATTATTATTCACTTCGATCCCCTTACGATAAATTAGATAACCATTCTCATAATGTTCCTGGATTTCCTCAAGTGAAAACGGCAGCTCATCAACTAACAGCTGCTTACCAACGAGCATCTTCTGTAATTCGGAATTATAACTAAATGAAGGGTTTGCAGGTATATGAGGAATTTCCGGAAGTATCGAAATGGTGAGTGGATTTTCACCAACGGGGAACTTAATTTTGGGGATAATTTTCCCTTCCTTCAATAAAAATTTCAATATTAATCACACCCTTTGTGGATTAGTTTGTGGAAAACATAAAATTCCTGTTAATAATGTGGGTTGTTTTGTGGATAAATTATTTTAAAAATGAGGAAAAGTGAATGTAAGCGGTTATTGTTGTGGATAACTTTAAAATCAGGACAGATATGCTGTTAGTAAGTAGGCTTGTTTGTTGATAAGTGGATGGTTTTGTGGATATGTTTTTAATTATAATTCACAACTGCTCACCTCCTTAATAAAAAAAGCCATCCCGAATGAACCTCCGGAATGACGTTTTATGTCTTGTTGTTGTTGATTCTTCTCCGTATTACTTCTTATACCAGCCCATGCCCATCGAACCTTCACCGAGATGAGTTCCAATAACAGGACCAAAATAGCTTAACATGAACTCAACATTTGGAAACTGAGCCTCTAGCTCACTTTTCCACTCTCGCGCTTCCTCTTCACGATTTGCATGAATCACGACTGCACGGTATTCCCCGCCACTGCCTGCATCTTCAGCTAACAGTTCTACGACACGATTCAACGCTTTTTTCCGTGTACGGACTTTTTCAAAAGGCACGATTTTTTTGTCTTCAAAATGCAGCAGCGGCTTTACCTGCAGCAGGCTTCCAATCAGGGCCTGTGCGCTTGATAACCGGCCTCCGCGCTGAAGGTGGCTCAAGTCATCGACCATGAAGTATGCTTTAGCTGACTCCTTCACCTCATTAAGCCGGGCAATGATTTCTTCCGCACTTCTGCCTTGCTCAGCCATCTTCGCTGCTTCAAGAGCATAGAAACCTTGGGGCATCGCACTTACTTCTGAATCAAACACAGATACGTTGATTCCTTCAACCATTTCGCCTGCGGATACAGCTCCCTGATAGGTGCCACTAATACCACTGGACAAATGTATGCTGATAACGGAATCGTAATCCCCTGCCAATTTTTCAAAAAGCTGCACGAACTCGCCGATCGGCGGCATAGAGGTTGTCGGCAAATCCCGCTGCTTCACTTCCTCATAAAATGCTTCCGCACTGATATCTATTTCTTCACGATATGTTTCATTATCAAAAATCACGCTTAACGGAATCATGTGGATATTCCATTTTTCTCGCAATTCCTTCGGGATGTACGCTGTACTATCCGTTACAACTGCTGTTTTCATTATAAGATTACCATCCTTATGCTTTTCTCTCCAGTATGTACAAACCCATTTTATATGAACTTATTCTAAATTGCATCTTTTGGAGAGAAAATAAAAAACCGGCAATCGTTTGCACATTAGGGTAACCTCAAGAAACTGATAAACTTAGATTATTATCAAGCCCTCTGCTTTCTATTTCTTCTACCAGCATATCAATAAAGGAAGCGTCTAACTTCAAAAGAGTTGCCTTGCTGTATGCTTCTATTAATTTTTCATCAGTCAATTCCCATAAAGAAGTCATTTTGATCACCCCTTCATTACTTTTCCCTAATTATATCGGAATTTATTAAGTTTTTGTAAATCTCTGGTGATATTTCCGTCGTATTTTTCCAACAACAAGATACAGCAATCGACAAAAAACCACATCCGCCGATTCGACAAATGTGGTTCTTGGCATTTTTAATAGATTATCTTACTTCAACCCAGCCGTTTTTAATTGCTACGACTACTGCCTGGGTACGATCATTTACATTCATTTTCTGTAAAATATTGCTTACATGGTTTTTAACAGTCTTTTCACTGATAAACAATGCTTCGCCAATACCCCTATTGCTCTTTCCATCAGCAAGAAGCTGAAGGACTTCGCATTCGCGGCGTGTCAGCAAGTGCAGCGGGCGGCGAATTTCCACCTGAGATATGTACTTGTCAGACCCATTTTCATCTGCTGAAAGACGACGGTATTCCTTTACAAGATTATGTGTGACGCGAGGGTGAAGGTATGACCCACCGTCAGCGACAACTTTAACCGCTTCAATTAATGCATCTGCATCCATTTCTTTTAGTAGATATCCAGTTGCACCAGTTTTGAGGGCGTGTGTTACATAGTTTTCATCATCATGAATAGAAAGGATGATTACTTTGGCTTCAGGAAACTTCTCAATCAATTGGGATGTAGCCTCTACGCCATTCGTATTAGGCATATTGATATCCATTATAATAACCTCAGGCTGGTACTTTTCAACAAGCTCGATCGCTTCGCTGCCATCGTCACCTTCTGCAACAACTTCAAATGATGGTTCGAAATCAAGGATCCTTTTTACCCCTTCTCTGAAAAGTTGATGGTCGTCAATAATGACAATCTTGGTTGTCATACATTCGCCTCCCTTACGGCTTCTATCTCTATTTTTAATCTTTCTTGGGCGGCTTTAGGCCGCGAGTAGATGTAATGCCAGTTTTGAAACAACAAAGCTGGTTGCTTTATAAATTCATCGGAACCTGAATGATAATCAGAGTACCGGTGCCAACCTTCGAATGGATGGATAGCTCTCCCTCGAGAAGCTCTACTCTTTCTTTGATCCCAAGGATACCAAAAGACTCAGGTTTTTTATCATTTATATCAAAGCCTTTGCCATCGTCCTTTATGACTACCATTACGTGATCCTTTTTAATTTCCAGTTTGACCTGGATTACCGAAGCATCTGCATGCTTTAAAGCATTTTGAACGGATTCCTGGATCATACGGAACAGCGCCACTTCGTACTTGGCAGGCAGCCTCTTATCCTCGCCAATATTGGTAAATTGGATTTTGGTTGTCTTATGATACTCTTCGATTGTCTGTAAATATTTTTTGAGGGTAGGAACCAGGCCTAAATCGTCAAGAGCCATTGGCCTCAAATCGTAAATGATTCTTCGGACCTCATATAGCGCTGAACGGACCATTTTTTTCATGTTCCTAATTTCACTGATTGCTTCGCTCGAGCCTCTTTCATTGTAAATCTTTTCGATAAGATCTGAACGCATCATGACATTCGCCATCATTTGCGCTGGACCATCGTGGATTTCTCGCGACAGCCTTTTTCGCTCATCTTCCTGGGCTTCGATTATTTTCAGGCCGAAATCCTGCTTCTGCTTGGCTGTTTCAAGCGCCTCTCCCATTTGCCTGATGTCGCTCATCATATAGTTCATGACAACACTAATTTGGGAAACCAAATGGTCGGCACGTTCAATTGTTTCATTAAGACCAAGCAATCTCCGTTCCAGATCATCGCGCTTTTCCCGAAGCTGTTTTTCCATCTGCCTGTTCATGGTTAAATCCATCTGAAGCTTGTGGGCTACTTCATATGCTTCACGAACTTGACCTTCTGTGTAATCTTTAAAATGCTTGCTCACTTCAGAAAGTCGCTTTCTCGCTGCACGCACCTGACTATCCAGCTTATCTCCATCGTTGATGATTTGGGCGACTTTCCTTTTAATCTCTTTTAATTCATTGGTAATAGACTCAAAATCAGTCCTGCATTGTTCGCCAATTCGAAAGATTTCGTCTTTGCTGTCTCCAACTGTCTCGATCATTTTTTCGAGAATCAGGTCGAGAGCCTTTGTGTCAAATTTTTTAATTGCCATATAAAACTCCCCCAAGGGTGGCACATAAAGATATTTTAGCGCGAAATAGAAATAGTTACTAATTTACAACAAGAAAATCATGCCATTTTTCGCTAAAATCGTTATAAAGGCTCAGAATTCATTTTCAATCCTAAGTCTTATATCCTATAATATTATGAAGTAAACGCCATTTTGAAAATAAAAACATTTTTCCAATAATAGATTATACAACCTGTCAGACCACTAACTATTATAGCATTCATACACTTTTAAAGTATTAAAGTTATATTACAATCATAAGACATCAATTGTTCATTGAATGTTGCCGACTTATAATGAATTGTACCATTTTAAATGAAGGACGAAAACATACACCAAGTTACTTAATAGATAGATAGAGTTGGGAAATATTTAGATAGGAAGGAGTGAGTAAATTGCTGGCAAGCTATTATACTGTCAAAGGTTATGGAGAACATGAAATCGAGATTCAGAAATCCCGATTCATAGCATATATTGAAAGAGCTGAAACGGAAGAACAGGCTCAAGATTTCATTCAGAAAATTAAAAAGAAAAATTGGAATGCGACTCATAATTGCTCAGCTTATATGATCGGTGAAAATGACCAGATCCAGAAAGCCAATGATGATGGTGAGCCAAGCGGCACAGCCGGCGTCCCAATCCTGGAAGTCCTAAAGAAAAAACATTTAAAAGACACAGTAGTCGTCATCACAAGATATTTCGGGGGAATTAAGCTTGGGGCTGGCGGACTAATCCGCGCTTATGGAAAAGCTACTTCTGAAGGCATTGCTGCGACTGGTGTCGTTGAACGTAAACTAATGCGTATCATGCATACTAATATAGATTACACTTGGCTAGGTAAAGTTGAAAATGAGTTAAGATCTTCAATTTATAAATTAAAAGAAATCCACTACCTTGATAATGTAGAAGTTGAAACATTTGTAGAAGAAAGCCAAACAGATGCATTTATCGATTGGATGACAGAAATGACAAACGGTCAGGCGAAGGTTAAGTCAGGAGAGGTTATATATATGGAGGAAATCATTTCTTGATATCTCAAAAAACATATATTTACGCTCTAATAAAGATTCGGTAAAATAAAGTATTGTGTTAGGGTAAAATTGACCATAGAAGTGGGGATAGTTATGTCCAGTTCAAGAGCAGTATTGAGAAAAAAGAGGAAGAAGCGGATTGTAAGGCTTTCACTGCTCTTTGTTTTCTTAAGCTTATTTGCAGCAGGAATATTATTTGCTTTAGATATATTTTATAGTGGATACAAAGCTACCGACAGCATATATCAAAAATTGGGTCCTGAAAAAAACCAGCGTGCGGAACAAGTAGAAGTCACGAAAGACCCCTTTACCGTATTGCTTGTTGGTTTGGAGAACCAGGAGGGCGGCAAAGGACGTTCGGACGTCATCATGATGATATCGGTAAATCCAAAGACAGAAGAAATTACAATGTTAAGCATTCCAAGGGATACTCGGACATTCATTCCTGATGCCGGATATGAAGATAAAATTACTCATTCATACGGACACAACGGAATCGAATCAACTATTGATACTGTAGAGGAAATGATCGATGTACCAGTCGATTATTTTATCACAACAAACTTCGACGGGTTCGAAGATATTGTAGATACTCTAGGCGGCGTCACAGTAGATGTACCTTTTGACTTTAAGGCTCAATTAACCGGAAGTTTAAAATGGAAGAAATACTATCAAGGCGAAATGGACTTGAATGGAAACGAAGCTTTAGCTTATGTAAGGATGCGAAAATCGGATCCACGCGGCGATATTGGCCGTAATGAACGACAGCAGCAGGTAATCAAGGAAATCATTGACGAAGGAACCTCCTTCTCCTCTATTACTAAAATTGATGATATCCTTAATGATCTTGGAGAAAATGTAAAAACAAATATTCCACCTTCCAAGTTTGCTAGCTTTGTCAAACTGTACTCTAAACTAAAGAATACACAAATCAACCAGCTCTCTCTCAAAGGATACAACGATTATATTGATGATGTATATTATTACATCCCTGATCAAGAATCATTAGAGGAGATTACTTTATCCATCAACCAGACATTAGACGGAGAAAGTTCATACAATTCATTTGAAGAAACCGAACTTAATACTGCAAAAAATGATAATTAACCCCAATTTTTTGGGGTTTTTATTTTTTCCTTTAATTGGCATTAAACCTTCAAACCCTTATTCCGATAATAAAAACAACATGAATGTCTATTATTCTACTACTTTCGACAGATTGGAATATTTGACATTCTCTGATAAAATGTTACAAGTTAAACAATCTAATTACAACGGAGGTAAATCGTGAAAAAAATAATCGCTTCATCTGTATTGTCCACAGCTTTACTATTTCCTTCGCTTTCATGGGCAGAGGAATTAAAGCTGCCGGCAAATATGGTTGTCGAGCAGAAAGCTGAAGTCCGTAAAGGTGCCACTACAAGTTATCCAATTGTTGAGTACATTGACCCCGGCCAAAATGTACCAGTCATCGGCCAATTTACTAACACCGCTGGTGAATTATGGTACAGAGTTGATTTAGGTGATGTTTTAGGTTGGAGCCCAGCAGTCAAATTTGCTGAGTCAAGTGCCATTGGAAGTATTGGTACAATCAATGGAGATAATGTTAATGTTCGTCGTGGAGCTGATACATCATATGCCTCCATCGCAAAACTATCAACTGGCAAACAAGTAAAAATTATTGATAGCTTCAAAAACACTGCGGGCGAAACATGGTACAAAATTGAATTTGACGGAACTGCAGGGTGGATTTTAGCTAGTTTTGTAGATGTTAAAACTACTGCACCTGCTCCAAGCTATTCAACAAAAACCATCCAAGTGGATAAGTCTCCTGTCAGAAAAGGGGCTGATGCCGGCTATGCTGTCGTTGCCTATGTTAATAGCGGACAAACTGTTAAAATCATTGATACTTTCACGAACTCTAAAGGTGAAAAATGGTCTCGTCTAGACCTTGGAAACAATGTCTTTGGATGGGTAAACGATACAGCTTTTGTGAAACAGGCATTTACAGCTATTACGAAAACGATCCAAGTCGACAAGTCCGCTGTCAGAAAAGGTGCGGATGACAGCTATACCGTCGTTACATACGTCAATAGCGGACAAACCGTTAAAGTCATTGATACTTTCACGAATTCCAACGGCGAAAAGTGGTCTCGTCTCGACCTTGGAAATAATGTCTTTGGATGGGTTAAGGATACAGCTTTTGTAAAACCTGAGTTTACAGCAATTACAAAAACGATCCAGGTGGATAAATCACCAGTCAGAAAAGGCGCTGATGACAGCTACGCTGCTGTGGCTTACGTAAACAGCGGGCAAACCGTAAAAGTCATTGATGCTTTCACGAACTCCAAGGGAGAAAAGTGGTCACGCCTTGACCTAGGGAACAATCTTTTAGGCTGGGTTAAGGATACGGCTTTTGTAAAACCAGCAGCAGTCCTTCCTGCAATTGGAGCGACAGTATACGGCAAAACAGACAGTGTCACTGTTAGACGCGGAGCGTCACTATCTTATACTGGGGTTGCTACATTAAAACTCAACCAGGCTGCCAAGGTTGTCGCCCATTACACAGGAACTGATGGTGTTAGCTGGTTAAGGATTGAACTTAGCCCTACTTTATTAGGCTGGGTACCTGCAACTTCAGTAAGCGAAACAAAAACAATCGTTACTACTCAATATGTAGGGACAAAAAATGCCGTGCTCAGATCAGGAGCTACATACAGCTATAAAGTTACTGAAAACCTTCCTTACTTCAGTAAAGTAACTGTTCTGGATCAATATACAGGCAACTCGGGTGACCTTTGGTACCGAATTAAATCGGCAAGCGGGAATGTCGGTTGGGTACCGGAATATGAACTAGTAGTTTCAAAGAGTGATTACAACTTGCTTTACGCGTTGAATAATGCAGCTCTTCGCAGGGGAGCATCTACAAGTTACTCTACAATAGCAACGCTGCCAGAAAACGAAACATTAATCGTCTTGCGCACAATGGGTAATTGGCTTAATGTAGAAACTCAGGCTGGATTAAGAGGCTGGATTTACAAACCTCAAACTTCAGCAATCTCGTTAAAAAGATTAATAGAACCAACAGCTCCTGTCATCAATGGAGATCAATATCTTATCTGGAATAAGCCAGGAAACTTCAAGCCGTCTTACCAGGTTCTATCTTTCGACCGCATTAAGCTAACCGGCGGTATGACCGATATTGCACTTCCTTCCTTTAGTGTCAAAGGAATTAAATCAATAGAAGTAATACAAACAAGCACCTTTGAAAAATCAGCGATTATTACTTTTGAACCTGGATATACCTATACCCTCCGTAACGACAGCGATAAGCTATCGATCAAAGTTATTACAACAGGCTTAAAAGGAAAGAAAGTCGTTGTTGATGCTGGCCACGGTGGGAAAGACAGTGGCGCAATCGGCCCTTCAGGCTTAATGGAAAAAACCGTCAATCTCGGTACTGCCCTACTTTTAAAGCAAGAGCTTGAAAAATATGGCGCTATTGTCCGTTTAACAAGAAGTACTGACGTCTTTTTAGAGCTGTATCAGAGAACAGATATTGCAAACGCTTCTGATTATGATGCTTTTATCAGTATCCATGCAGATTCTTACAGCAGTACTTCAAGAGGTTCATCAACTTTCTATAATACAAGCGTTAATTTCAACGGGCCTCAAAGTGCGGAGATGGCACAATCCATCCAAACCAATATGGTTGCTGCACTGTCCACTTACAATCGTGGAGTATACAACCAGAACTTGTATGTTAACAGGATGAATGAACTTCCTAGTATCCTTGTTGAATTGGCATTTATGTCTAATCCAACAGAAGAGAAGCTACTGGCAACAGATGCTTTCCGTCAAAAAGCAGCAGTCGGGATCAGAAACGGCTTAGAGGAATACTTTGGAAATTAACGAAATTGGAAACTCTATATCCATAACTATCTTAATATGGTAATCTACTAAAGAAATTTCTTACTATTTTACCCAAATTATTTTTGTTAAAACATTATTTCAGGGGGAATCTTTTAAAATGAAAAAGTATAAAAAGATAATCGCTGCCAGTGCGCTTTCTGTAGGGGTTGGAGCAGGAGCGATCCTATTTACTCCAGCAGGAATGAATGCTAGCACGAATGTAGTTCTTGCAAGCGTTGACTGGGTCAACTCCCAGCTTAGTCCTGTCAATTCAAAATTATCGGCATTGGAATCTAAAGTAAATTCCATGCAGACAAAAATTACATCACTCGAATCACAAAACGCAGCACAGCAGAATGAGATTGATAGCTTAGAGGCTAAGATCGGCAGCACAACAACACCACCTCCAACTACTGGCACTCTTCCTGCTTATGTTTATGCAACTAAGAGTTCTGTAACAGTGCATAAAGGTGCTGACAGATCCTACGCTGTTGTAGCTACTGTGACTGCTAATTCATCATTAAGGGTAGTAGATTCTTTTAAAGCTGCTTCTGGAACATGGTACAGAGTACAGCTATCATCTACACTGTTAGGCTGGGTTTATGGAGGCGATGTATCTACTACAAAGCCAACAAGCACTGAGAAAACAGTTACAACAACAGGTGAAGTGTACATTCGAAGAGGAGCAACTACTGAATATGCTGCAATAACCCTTGTTCCAAAGGGAACAACCCTGAAGTATCTCGGCTCTTTCAAAAATGCTGCAGGCGAAACATGGTACAATGTCGAAACTTCAACAGGCATCAGAGGATGGATGTTCAGTGGTCTTGGGCAGGTGAACTAAAGTGAAGAAATTATTCTCACTTTTAGCCATATTCGTCATCCTGCTGGGAAGCAATACGATTCCCGCCCACGCAGTTGAAGTAAAGGCTTATCCCAACAAAGTAAATGTGTCAGTACATCTGGCATCAAGTTTAACCATGACTCTTAATACGTCATACCAATTGTTCAACAGAGATACAAGCAAAACCCATACCATTCCTTCAAATACAGTTCTTTCGGTTAAAAAAGAAACTAGTGGGATTACTGTTAGCTATATAGGATTCAGTGAAACTGCAGCAAAGGGCTTTGATGTAAAAGAAATTATCAGTACTAAGCAAATTGTCATTGCTAAAGCTGATACTGCGATTAGACGAGGGGCAACTACTGATTATGAAGCCATAAAAACCCTAAAGACGGGTGAGGCAGCTGACTACCTGTCTTCCTTCACGAATAGCAGCAATGAAGTATGGTACAGAGTAACGTCTGGCGCATCTACTGGATGGGTATTAGCTAGTACGGTCTCTCTTGATACAACTAACGCCACTCCGCTTACAAAACTTAGTAACGGACTTACTTATAGAGGCAGCTTCTACCTTTACCCTAACGGATCACAGGTACAAGTGATCAACTACCTCGATATGGAAGACTACTTAAAGGGTGTAGTCCCAAGTGAAATGCCGGCTTCCTGGCCTAAGGAAGCGGTAAAAGCACAGGCAATCGCTGCAAGAAGCTATGCATCTAAAATGATGACCCTGACAGACAGCGCGGCAAGCCAAGTTTATAGAGGCTATACAGCTGAAGACTCTCGTTCTAATGCGGCCATTGAAGAAACTAAAGGTGTAATGGTGCGCTATAATGGCAAGCCAATCCAGACATTTTTCCATTCAACAAGCGGCGGACGTACTGCAAACGTATGGGATGTATGGAACTCAAGCAAGGAATCCTTTCCTTACCTCGCTTCGGTAAGCGATCCTTATGAGAAGTCCCCATATAGCACCTGGACTGAAACATATTCAGCTGCTACAATCTTAAAATCCTTTGGATTCAGTGAAACAGCAAAGCTGAATGAAATTACCGTTACCAAAAAAGGGGTTAACGGGGAAATCGGAAGTGTGACTGTAAAAACATCTGCCGGCGACAAGACTGTCACTGGCAATGAGAGTGTCATCAGGAAGCTCTTCCCGATCCAAAACTCTAGTGTCTATGGATATTTATATTCAAACTGGTTCACAATGAATGTCGCTAAAAAAGCCATCGATATTACTGCCCAAACAACTTCTGGAACGGTATCTGTTCCGGAACTCTCTGGACAAACTGTACAGACTGCAAGCGGACAAATCACATTGAGCGATTCAAATGTTTCTATCCAAACCGCTTCAGGTGTAATCTCGACTGAAGGAAATGGTGAAGTATCCTCCGTTACATTAAACGGCAAAGGATGGGGCCACAGAATTGGCATGAGTCAATACGGCGCCAAAGGCTTTGCTGAAAACGGCTGGACTGCTGAAAGAATCTTAATGCATTACTTCACAGGTACAACAGTATCCAGATAAGATAAAAAAGCATCGACGAAATTTACGTCGATGCTTTTTCCATTTTACCTTCATTTAATTGGGTGACTAAATCATCGACGATACTTTGCCATGAGTATTGATTAATCGCCAACTCGCGCCCGTTCTGGGACATGAGTTTATACTCAGCATCAGAAATCTTCATCAATTCTCGCACTGCAGCCGCAATACCTTCTGGATTTTCAGGAGGGGCAATTTTACCGCAGTTATAATCTTCGAGAATGGAAGCACTCTCTCCTTCCCCGCAATACAATACTGGTGTGCCAGTAGAGATGGCTGGGAAAATCTTCGACGGTCTAGCACCCTTGAAGAGATCGATATTCCTTAGTGAAACGATGCTGTAATCGGCAACGGAAAACATTCTTGGCATTTCTGATACCGGAACAGCTCCGTAAAAGGTCACATTATCAAGCTGTAGCTCATCCTTCATGGATAATAGCTTTTCCCGTTCCTGTCCATCCCCTACAAAAAGGAAATGGGCGTCCGGTGTACTTTCCTTTAGCAAGGCAGCAGCCTCCAGCACCGAGTCAAGACCCTGTGCATAACCTAGCGTACCTCCATACATAAACACCTTTTTGCCTTGAAGGTTTAACTCCTCAATTAATTCTGAATCCTGCGGCATTGGGCTGAATGTATTGGTATTTACGCCATTTGGCAGCAGGAATACATCTTCGGGATCCTTTCCTTTCCTGATCATATAATCCCTGATTCCATCAGTCGCAGTTGCGATTTTCCATGATTTTTTATAAAGGAAACTCTCCAGCCCCTCAGCCAGACGGATAAATGATTTATTTTTCAGGATACCCAGTTCCACTGCAGACTCTGGCCAAATGTCTGCCACATTAAAGACGAATTTTGCCCTTTTCAGCTTTGCTCCGACATAACCGGTGATTCCCAGGAATAATGGCGGCGAATTACAAATGATCACATCTGTAGGCTTAGATTTTGCTATAGAATAAAATGCACTGAATGTAAAAGAAAAATAAGAAGCAAGCCTCTTCCAAAAGCTGCCCTTTGGCGACGGATAAATCCAGGAGCGGTGAACAGGTATTCCATCCCAATTTTCATATAAATAAAACATTCCCTTGTATTCATCCGGGATGACACCTTTAGGATGATGAGGAAATGCAGTTAAGACTTCCACCTGGTGTCCCCGCTGGATCAATTCTTTACTGACTTCATACACCCTAATTTGGGGCGCACCCGTTTCAGGGGGAAAATGCTGACATAGATAGATAATTCTCATTTTCCCAACTCCATTAAATAAATTTTCAAGATATTTAAAAAATTTGCTGTGTTAAATTTTACTGTTGATTTCCGCTCCGGTCACTCGCTTTCCGCGGGGCGCCCGGTGAGCCGCTAATCCCGCAGGAGTCGAGTTCCCTCCGCTCCAATCATCAGGTGCTGAAAATCAAAAATGATCTTTAACACAGCCAAAAAATTAAAGTCCTTTAATGACTTATTAAGGATCTTTTTTCTTGCAACAACTTGAATTCGGGATCAAATATGCCTTCTTGCCGGCACTTTTTTCTTGCTGTAAATGAATTCCGGTCAACAAACCTATTTCATAGAACTTTCATATAGTTTAACCATATATGCTGCATTATCATTCCAGTCGTAGTTTTGACGGACATGCTCTATGCCTTTCTTCCCCATCCTCAACCGAAGGTCTTTGTCCTTCAACAGCTTTTCAATGGCCGCTGTTAGTTCTTCAGGATTGCCTTGTGGTACGACGAGGCCTGTCTCATTTTCGAGCACAACCTCTCTAAGGCCAGCGACATCGGATACAACGACAGGGATCCCACATGCCATTGCTTCTACTGCTGTAACGCCGAAGCTGTCTTCATAGGAAGGTAATGCAACGATATCCATGCGGTTCATGTATATAGGAACCTCAGTATTAGGAATACGCCCGATAAACTTTACTGCACCGTCAATTTGCAATGTGCGGCAAAGAGCTTTATATTCCTCGCGCATTGGTCCATCTCCAATGAGATGGAGCTCGAGGTTGTCAAACTTGGTCTTTAGGATTGCGAATGCCTTGAATAAATCTCGGAATCCATATATGTCATCAAGTCCCTTTGCAATCCCAATTACCAGTTTCTCTTCATTCCCACCTTCCTTAGGTGAAAAAAGCGACATGTTGACACCAAATGGCGTGACTTCAATCTTTTTATTGGTATACTTGGATGTTTCAGAAGCCATGGTCCTGCTGGTTGAGCAAATGACGTCCGCTTTGTCAAGAGTAAACTCTACGATTCTTCGATTCAGCATACTCTTTGCAGGAAACTTGTAAATATCTGTCCCCCATACTGAGACAAAGAACGGATGATAATTGGCTAGCGCTCCGACAAATCCGTAGCTTGAAATGAAATGTGCATGCAAAATATCTGGCTTTATTTTAGCGAGCAGTTTTTTAAGGGCCAAAACAGCAGGCAAATAGGACAGCTTTCCAGGCAAGAACTTAGGCAATACCAAAGTTTTTACTTCTTTGGCGTTTTCCTCTGAGTAGTGATCCTTAAAGGTAATCACCGTAACGTCAATGCCATGCTCCTTGTAATACATAGCCCATTTGTGCGTATGTGAAGACTTGCCAGGTGAAAATAAAACGACTTTCATGCTATTCGCTCCCAACAAGAGAACTTTTCACTTTTTCAACTCTTGCCAGCCAGGAATGATTTTTCATGAAGGTTTGTTGGATATTTTCCTGATATTGCTCAAGGCTGCCCATCATTTCTTCGATTGCTGCTGCCATTGATTTTTCCTCATCGCCACAGATGATTCCATATCCATTTTCTCCAAGGAAACGTTTCTGTGCATCACAGGCGGTCGCAACAATCGGGAGATTATTGGATAAATATTCAACAAGCTTTACAGGCATTGAAAAGTTCTGGTATTCAGTACACTTGCGCGGGATGAGGGCAAAATCGACCTCTTTATACAATTCATCAAGCTTTTCACCGCTTATGTGCATCACTTTGATTCCCAATTTTGTAAGCTGCTCCTTTTGCTGGGCAGTTAACGATTCATATTCCGGCTGTCTGCAGACAATCGTTAAATCACATCTTTGCTGCTCTCGGTTAATAATATCAAAGGCTCCCAAGAGCAAATCGAAGCCGTAGTCTGCTCCCTTTATGGCCCCTACGTAAATCGCGTGGAACGGTTCTCCATGGCTTTCCTTTTGAGAGAGCTCCACTTTCTTGCCGCCAGGTGGCAAGTCAACCATTGGCCTATCAATGTCCACATACTTCCCCATCTCTAAGCTCGGAAGGAAAATGACATCACAGTACTTTTCATAAAATTTCTCTTCAATTTTATAAATGGATTGCATGATGGTTTTTTTATAGCCCTTGAGCGGATAGATATGGTCAAACTTCCAATAGACATCCCGGTAGAATACCCCAGTTGGAACATTCTTCGATTTTAAAAACTTTAGAATCTGCCGGTCGATAAAAGGATGTTTAGGCTTATGGCCTGGATCTGTCAGCCAAAGTGGGATTGTCTGGTTTTCCATATAGCAAAACCAGAGATTATCCAATGCGCCTGAAGCTAAATGTTCCTGAAACTGCTGGCGCCGTTCTGCCGTTGTCCCGGAAATCAATATCACTTTGACATCATTTAATTTTCCCCATGCCTCAAAAGCCTTTTTCATTTCTAATGGGCGAAGCTTCGATCCGCTATTCGCATCTTTGGCAAGAGCAAAAGGATAATATACAAGTACGGTTTTCATTTTCATTCTCCCCACTGACATTTAGTGGTCTGCTTTAATTTTGTTCACGTGTAGCCAGTATTTCTACAATTTTATCTGCAGCTTTTCCATCACCAAAAACATCCTTGTATTCTGGAGAAACCTGCTTATTAACTGCTTTTACTATCTTAGCAGTGTCTGTACCGACAAGAATATTCGCTTCTGATTCTAGCGTTTCTACCCACTCAGTCTGCTCCCTTACTGTTACACAAGGGACTTTCATGAAGTAAGCTTCCTTTTGTACTCCGCCGGAATCCGTAACGATTTTTTTCGCGTTTGAAACAAGCGTAAGCATATCAAGATATCCTACAGGATCGATTACCTTCAAGCCCGGGACGGAATCTAAATTGATGCCATATGCTGAAAGCTTATGCTTTGTTCGTGGGTGGATCGGCCAAACCTTTGTTTCTTCTATCTGAGCGAAAGCATCCAGGATATTATTCATTTTTTCGATATCATCTGTATTTTCCGCACGATGAATTGTGATTAGGTGATATCCCTTCTTCTCGAGGCTGTTGTCCTCTAGGACAGATGATTTTTCTTCTGCCAGGCCTTGATTGTAAAGAACGGCATCATACATCACATCGCCAATATTATAAACATTTCTAGTGATGTTTTCATTCTTCAGGTTTTCTACCCCTGTGTCGGTAGGACTGAATAAATATTCCGATACATGATCAGTCATGATCCTATTGATTTCTTCAGGCATCTTCTTGTTAAAGCTTCGCAAGCCAGCTTCGATATGTATGACTGGCACATGAAGCTTTGCAGCTACAAGTGAGCCGGCTAGAGTTGAATTTGTATCGCCATAAACCATCAAATAGTCCGGGTTTTCATTAAGGACGATTTCTTCGATTTTAGCCATCATTTCGCCTGTTTGTTTGCCATGATTCCCAGAGCCGACACCTAGATAGTAATCCGGCTTGGGTATGTTGAGCTCATCAAAGAATATGTCAGACATGTTGCTGTCATAATGCTGGCCAGTATGGATAATCAATTCCTCATGAGCTTCTCTTAAAACACGTGAGACAGGAGCAGCTTTAATGAATTGCGGCCTTGCTCCAAGTACAGTTAAAATTTTCATCTCGAACCTTCCTTTATAAGTAATCTTATTTTAAGGATTTCCTAAACCTGATAAAAACCTTCGTTAAAATACGTAAAGGAGCGAATCCGCTCCTAAACGTTCAATCCTGGATAAAAATCCATTCTATAACAGTTCACGCTCGTCAACCATGCGGACGAATTTAGCCGGTACACCCTTGATTAGTGTCTTTGGCTCTGTATTTTTCGTTACAAGCGCGCCAGCGGCGATGAACGTTTCTTCTTCTACTACAATTCCCGGCAGAAGAATTGACGCACCGCCTACACGCGCACCCTTCTTTACAGTTGCACCTTTGATTTTATCGAATCGCTCTTCCGTTCTTCCCATAAAGTTGTCATTCGTAGTTGTCACGCAAGGAGCAATGAAGACTTGCTCTTCCAATGTGGTATAAGCAGTGATATACGAATTGGACTGGATTTTTGTACGATCGCCAATCTTCACGAAGTTCTCGACTGTAACTCCACGGCCGACAATGACGTAATTGCCAATCTCTACATTTTCACGGACACTTGCAAGGTCTGCAACTAAAGTATTTGATCCAATTGTAGCCCCACGGTAGATGACAGCATTGGCTCCGATAGTAACACCTTCACCAAGCTCTAGCGCAGGAATCGAGTCAGATAATTTCACAGTACTCGTTTTTGCAGGCTTTGGCGGTTTCCCAAGGACCGCTCCATCTGCAACAGTAGTATCATCGCCAATTACAGTTCCCTCATGAACTGTAACACGGTTTCCGATAACAACATTTTTTCCGAGCTTAACATCTTTTTCAATTACAGAAAAATAACCAACCTTTACAGTTTCATCCAGTACAGCCGATTGATCGATAAAATTCATAAAAGGCTCTCCCTTAACATGGTTTTATAGTTTAATGTATTTGTTTGGCTTTTCAATATCTTTAAGAGCATTTCGAGTGTCAAAAATAACCTTGCTTTCGCGTGCGATCATTTCATAATCGAAATCAGTGTGATCTGTAGTTACCATTACAAGGTCTGCAGCATTTAATAATTCTTTTGTAAGAGCTACAGTTTCAACTTTTGCACCACAAGATTTAAATGAAGCAACATATGGGTCAACAACTGTATAGTCTGCACCATGCTGGTTCAAAAGCTCGACAATTTTTAATACCGGGGATTCGCGCACATCGTCAATGTCCTTCTTGTACGCTACACCAAGGATAACTACTTTAGCTCCGCGCAGTGCTTTTCCATCCTCGTTCAATACCTGCATAGAACGAGTGATAACGTATTCCGGCATGCTGTTGTTGATTTCTCCGGCAAGCTCGATCAAGCGAGTGTGGTAGTTATATTCACGAGCTTTCCAAGTCAGATAGAAAGGATCGATCGGGATACAGTGACCGCCAAGCCCTGGTCCTGGATAGAAGGCCATGAATCCGTATGGTTTTGTTTTAGCTGCATCAATTACTTCCCAGACATCAATGCCCATTTTTTCGCACAAAATAGCCATTTCGTTTGCAAGCGCAATATTGATATGACGGAATGTATTTTCAAAAATCTTTTCCATTTCAGCAATAGCAGGACTGGATACTTCGAATACATCACCCTCAAGAACATTGCGATACAGTGCAGACGCAACCTTTGTACAGTTCTCAGTGATTCCGCCAACGACTTTAGGAGTGTTCTTCGTTTTGAATTCTTTGTTACCTGGGTCAACACGCTCAGGTGAATAAGCAATGAAAACAGTTTCTCCTGTAACTAGTCCTTTTTCCTCTAAAGCAGGCTTAACAATTTCTTCCGTTGTTCCTGGATAAGTAGTTGATTCAAGAACAACAAGCATTCCCTCGTGCGCATACTTCGCGATTTCTCTTGAAGAACTTTCAACATACGATGTATCTGGCTGTTGATAGACATCCAATGGAGTAGGTACGCAAATCGCTACTGCGTCCACTTCCTGGATCATTGCATAATCAGTGGTAGCAACAAGCATTCCTTGCTTGATCATATCAGCAAGATCCTGGTCGACAACATCCCCAATATAGTTAACACCCATGTTCACTTGCTCTACACGAGCAGCCTGTACGTCAAAACCAATAACTTTATAACCAGCTTTTGCTTTCTCAACAGCTAATGGCAGGCCGACATAGCCTAATCCAACTACTCCGATTACCGCTTCTTTATTTTCAATCTTCTTTGTAAGAGTTTCATAATGGCTCATTTTAAGTTCTCCTTTATTGTAGTACTACTTTTTTTCCGGTTTCTGCTGATTCCAGGATTGCAAGGATCAGCTTTACAGGTGCAAGGCCATCTTCCCCAGTCACAATCGGGTTTCTTTCCTGGTTAATTGCTACAATCATATCTTCAATAATACACTGATGGCCTGGCTTTCCAAAAGGATTTCCCTTGACCCTGTCAGCGAGCGACTTTGAGTCTTCCTCAGTAGTATCTTCAAAATTCCATGTTTCAATGAAATTTGCTGTCTTGCCGCTTACCTTAGCAGACCCCGTTTCCCCGAAAATTGCCAGGGACTCTTCTAGGTTTTGCGGATAAACTGTTGTAGCAGCTTCGATTACACCTAATGCGCCGTTTTTGAATTGGACAATTGCCGCTGCAACATCTTCAGTCTCTATTTTTCGCAGGCGGGTTGCTGCCATTGCCTGGACGGATTCAACAGGGCCCATCAGCCAGAGCATAAGGTCTAAATCATGAATCGCCTGGTTCATTAATACCCCGCCGTCAAATTCCTTCGTTCCACGCCATTCAGCTTGATTATAATATGCCTGGTTGCGATTCCAGCGGACTGTTGCGTTTGCATGGCTTAAAGTACCGAATGAACCACTATCCATCTTTTCCTTTAACGCCTGGATTGCTGGACGGAATCGGTTCGGGTGGACGACCGCCAGCTTAACACCGTGCTGTTCCGCGTCTTTCAGCATACTTTCTGCATCCTCTAATTTAAGTGCCATTGGCTTTTCAACAATGATATGGCGCTTGTGCTCAGCCACGATTTTGGTCAATCTTGCATGAAGGCCGGATGGCACGCATATATTGACTACATCAATATCCGGATTTTCTGCAAGCAATTGGCCGAGGTCAGTGTATTTTTTGACACCATCGCCTGCTTCCTCAAGCCTATCTGGATTAGTATCGCAAATTGCAAACAGATTTGCGCCTTCTGTTTTTTCAATTGCTTCAATATGTTTCTTGGCTATATGCCCCATGCCTACTACCGCAAAATTAATCAAGGTAAAAATCCTCCCGCACTTATATTTAATTCACAATTCTAAAAATGTAACGTAAAGAAAACGCCCCCTAATATATGGCGGCGCTTTCCCCACTAATTATTTACCATAAAATTCGGCAATTTTCGCCACAACATATTCTTGCTGTTCCGTTTTCAACTCAGGGAACATCGGAAGAGAAATAGCTTCTCTAGCGGCCTTTTCAGTTTCAGGCAGGTCGCCTTCCTTGTATCCAAGATCTGCAAACACAGGCTGGATATGAAGAGGAAGTGGATAGTATACCATGGTCGCTACTCCCTGTTCTTTCAAGTAGTTCTGTAGCTCATCACGATTTTCAACACGCAATGTATACTGGTGGAACACGTGATAGTTGCCTTCTTTTTCAACAGGGGTTACTACTAAATCACCCAGTTTTTCTTTAAGTAACGAAGTATATGTGCTTGCTTTTTCCCTTCTCAAGTCACTCCATCTATCAAGATGAGGGAATTTGACATTAAGAACAGCTGCTTGCAATTCATCAAGACGGCTATTATAACCAAGAACATGATGATAATATTTCGGCTTGCTGCCATGTACCCGGATAACACGGGACTTTTCAGCGATGTCAGCATCGTCAGTGACAACCATACCACCGTCACCATATGCACCAAGATTCTTTGTTGGGAAGAAGCTGTAAGTAGCCGCAGTGCCAAGCTCTCCAACAGATTTGCCGTTATGCTTCGCGCCAATTGCCTGTGCAGCATCTTCTACTACTCCAAGATTGTGCTTCTTTGCAATCTCGGCAATCCTTTCCATATCTGCCATTTGACCATACAAGTGGACAGGAATGATTGCTTTTGTTTTTTCTGTAATCGCTGCTTCAATTTTTTTCGGATCAATATTGAAGGTTACCGGATCAATATCAACATATACCGGCTTAGCTCCTGCACGTGCAATTGCTCCACCTGTCGCAAAGAAAGTGAAAGCAGTAGTGATGACTTCATCTCCAGGTCCAACGCCCATAGCCTGTAATGCAATATGTATAGCGTCACTTCCGTTACCGCACCCGATACCATGTGCCACATTACTATATTTAGCTACATCTTCTTCTAATTTTTTTACATTATCTCCAAGAATGAAACGCGAAGATCCCATTACCTGGTCCAATACTTCCAATACTTCTGATCTTAATTCCTGGTATTGCTCACTAAGGTCTAACATAGGTACTTTCATTTGTTTACCTCCACGCTATATGAATGTATTGAAAATCACGTCTTAGTTTAACACATTTTATAAAAAATCATTAATTAGACATTTGAATATTTCAGGTTATTTTAGCCGATGTTCAGAAATCCGTAATTTATATGTATAAATCAGGAATCAGGGGAAATAATAACCTTGTAAAAATGAAAGAGACCGTTTGTGCGTCTGCCACACAAACGGCATATTCAGTTATTCCTGCCATATGACCCTTTTCGAGTCATTTTTTTATAAATCGTTAAAAATGGTCTGTATCGCTCATGGACGAGCCCGATTACTTCAGCAATGACTTCGGTTATGACAAGAAGCCCGAAAATGATGAAGATCGTGCCCCACATAGTGGACTCTGATAAAATTAGCGCACTGATTCCGAAAAGGATTCCAAACGCATAAATTAAAAGTACAGTATTTCGGTGCGACAACCCAAGAGCTAATAGACGGTGATGCAAATGCGACTTATCCGGTGATGAAATAGGCCTGTTGTTTGCTATCCTGCGGATAATCGCGAACGTTGTATCGAATACCGGCACGCCAAGAATGATGACCGGTACGATAAAACTAAATAACGTAACGCTCTTATATAAACCAAGTAACGACAAAATCGAAATGCAGTATCCGAGAAACAATGCCCCTGTGTCACCCATGAAAATTTTCGCTGGATGAAAATTATAAAAGAGGAATCCAATTATACTGCCAATCAGGATAAGCGAGAACGTAAAAATCAGCGGTGCCCCAGCTATTCCTGCCATCACAGCAATTGTCGCAATCCCTATTGCGGAAATCCCTGCAGAAAGCCCATCCAATCCATCAATTAAATTGATGGCATTCGTAAACGCTACAATCCAAAAGATTGTAATGGGATAACTCAAAATGCCCAACTCGAAATTCCCCACATATGGAATCGTCAAAAGTTCCACAGTCAGTCCACTGAAGACGATTAAACTCGCTACAAGGATCTGTCCTGCAAATTTAATCTTTGCCGATAGCTCATACTTATCATCAAGCATTCCAAGGATCACAATTAAAATCGCTCCAACCGTTATGGCCGTAACCTTCTCATTGTATAGTCCGCCAGCAAAATAACCAGCTGCGGCGCCAATAAAAATCGCCAGGCCTCCTAAACGCGGCATGACTTTTTCATGGACTTTGCGGTAATTCGGTTTATCAACTGCTCCAATTTTTATCGCTAATTTTATTACTAACGGTGTTACAACCAGGACTGTGACCAAGGAGACAAAAAAAGCAATAAACGCTTGAATGTACATATAATTAATCACCTGTTGTATCAGTTTGTTTTATCCTTCCCAATCCATTCATATCGTAACACATTTACTTATTTAAGCAACGATTTTTTAAATGGAACCCGGGTGTTTGGTTTTCTTCTTCTTCTTCTCCTGGAAAGCCTCTCTTTTCTTTCCCCTAAATGATTCGTTTCAAACAACAATAGTATAGACGTCGGATATTCGGAAAAGTTTCAAGATATGGTCTCGACTTTTCTATAATTAATCCCACAGTTTTAACTTTAGACGAAATTTGTCGAATTAGCCATTTCATACGAGTTAAATTTGCCATCGAAGTTTTCATTTTCGTAACTTTTATTACTTTAATGTTGCAACTGCGCATACAACCTCCTTAGAAAAGGGAGGTTTGAGACGACAAACTCGAGGAAAATCGAGCTTGTCTACAGTCTTTTGGGGTTGTAGGGGAAATGTGGCTCCTCGTCGCAAGCTCCTGCGGGGTCTCACTTCTCCAGCTGATCCCGCAGGACATTGATTGAGCTTCATCGGGCCTGCCCACGCGCACGAGGGAAATGCGTTAGCATTTTCGGAGGAGTCTGCGCGCCTTCCACTCCAATCAACAGGTCTTCTAAAAGTAGCGTGGAACTATACCAAAGTCTATTTTAAAATAGATATTTATGACTTGGTGAAGGATGTGTAATTTGAAAAAGGCCGCCCAAGCATAAACACTGTTGAGAAGTGGGGCACTTTATCATGGAATCCATAACCCAAAAACTAGCGATGGCTAGGTTTATTTCTACTTCCGCAATGGTTTGGCGCATGGAGCGAATTCCAAATTTATATTGAAAAAAAGCATGACATGCGTTGGACGACCCTCAGGGGATTAAAAAAATTGTCCATGCAGGCGATGCTTACTTTTGCTGCCTTGAATCTTATAAAGATAGCCGACATGGAGAGGTCCGGCAATGGCTTAGAAACTGAAGCTAAGAGGATTCTATCCTCATGTATAAACCCTATGATGTCTAAATCTTTTCAAGGTCTAACTTCTTATTATATTCATCCAATATGTATTTAACTTTAAATGTTTGTAAATTTGTGTTAAAAATATTTAATAAGTATTATAAGGAAGTGATTAATTGAAGGTTCATTTTGATAAACCATTTTTGACCCGCACTATTATCTTAATTTTCTTCATAGCCATCGCATGGACCTTAAAAACGGTCTACTTCGTCCATGAATTGGAGCTTAGCCCGCATAAGAAATTTATCTTAATTTCTTCCATCGGGTTCAGCCTGGTTCTGGTCAGCTTGTTGGCTTCAAAGAGATCAAAGCTTCACATAACCGCTGCTTTTTCATTGTATTTAGTCGTTAATCTTTTGTTTTATGCTGATGTGGTTTATGAGAGATATTACGATTCAATCCTTCATATTGAATTAGCAGGGCAGGCTAATCAGATTGGCGATGTGTTCAGCTCGGTCATTACCCTGATGTATACAACTGATTTCTTGTATTGGATAGACATCCCTTTCACCCTGGCAGGTTTTATTTGGTATAACAGGAAGCAGGCTGTAGATAACAGACCGTTGCTTTCAGCGATATTTATGAGTTCAGGCATCGCCGCGCTTCTTTTTACAGCTTTCTTTCCGTTAAAAGCCACATTCTCTGATCAGTACATGGTCTCTTTGACAGGGATCATTCCAGCTCACATCTATACTGTGCATAACTCACTGTACGAAGCTACCCTTGCTGGCGAAGTTGTAAGCGAAAACTCTGCCAAAGTCCTTGAGATTAAGAGCGAGTTCAAAAAAAATCAGACCCTCCAGAAAACTTCACCATATTTCGGGAAATTCGAAGGCAAGAATGTCATCATGGTACAGGCAGAGTCCTTAAATACTTTCCCAGTCGGCCTTGAGGTAGATGGGTTCGAAATAACCCCTAATATGAATGAGCTTATTTCCATCAGCCAGTACTACCCAAACACTTACCTGCAGATTGGGCGAGGAAATACATCAGACGCGGAGTTCGTTGCTAATAACTCCATATATCCGATGGCTCCCAAAGGGATCTATCAAGGCTATCCGCAAAATAACTTTCTTTCGTTAGGCAAGACTCTGAAAGACATTGGCTATGTTACAACAGCGGCTCATGGCAATTCTCCTGACTTCTGGAATCGTCAAGAAGCCTATAAAAAACAAGGATATCAAACCTTTTATCACAAAGATCATCCCTCAATAAAAAAAGATGAAATTATAGGGATGGGAATATCAGATGAAAGCATATTTAAACAAATGATGGATTTACACAAAACAATAGATGGTCCTTTTTATAATTTCATCGTCACCCTGACCAATCACCGCCCTTTTGTTTTACCGGAAGAATACCAATACCTAGATCTCCCTGAAAAATTCAAAGATACGGCAACAGGTCATTATCTGCAAAGCGTTTATTATTTTGATCAGGCCCTTGGAAAATTCATTGAGGATTTGAAGAAGGAAGGTATATGGGAGGATACAATTTTTGTGATGTATGGTGACCATTACGGACCAATACCAAAGGATGAAAAAGAAATTAAAAAGCTGCTGAATGTTACTTTTAATGAAAAAGAGCGCTTCAGAGTGCCTCTGATCATCCATCATCCAGGCCAAACTAAGGGAATGGTAAATGAGATCGTGGCAAGCCAAATGGACATATATCCCACAATCACCTCTTTATTAGGAATCGAAAGACCATTAGTCCAATTCGGAAAAGCATTGGACGTGAAACAAGAGGGGTTTGCCGGATTTGCCTACGAAACAACAAGGTATAGCTTCTATACTGACGACTTTAATTATGTCGCCTCCCACGATGGCACATTCGAGTCTGGAAAGTGCATTGACAATAACACGAACGAAGAAACTGATATAGAAGCATGCAGGCCAGGCTTCAACAAACTATTCAAGGATATCGAGGCTTCAAGCTTCATGCTGGAAAATAATTTAATACCCACCATGACAAAATAAAAAAGCATCTTTCTCGATGCTTTTTTATTTTGCAATTCTATGCTTCGCAATAAAGGCAAGAGCCACTCCGTAAAAGAACCACATAGGCCAGAAGTAAAATAAACTGCTCGGACCAAGACAGGCGATCACAAAGCCAATATAACTCAGCAGCAGCGATAAAGCCAGGTGTCCATTACTCTTTTCAAACCGGTAGATAGAGAATAGCTTCACGACAATGAAAATGAAGAATGCAACATACCCTGCAAATATCATCAGTCCGTAGCTGCTTAATACTTCAAGCCACCAGTTATGCGGGTTCGTAAAACCACTGGTATTAAATCTGTATGGATCAATATGTTCTGGAAAGTTACCTGGTCCCACCCCAAGCATAAACGATTGGAACGTTGCATAGAGTCCATTCAAATAAAGATTAAACCGGTGGGAAGCTGATCCGCGGCCTTCTCTTATCCCTTCGAATAAATCAATATTCACAAGAGCCGGAAGTACAAACCAGGCTATGGCACCAATTAAAATTGGGCTTGAAACTAACGCTAGTCTTACACCCTTTTTCACCTGCTTGAATTGGGCGAGTAACACAAATGCGACTACCTGCAGAAAAATCGCAATCAGACTCAATCTTGCATCATTCATATAGTTAATTCCCACAATCGCAAGGATTGCAAGAAGATTAATCAGCTTAATCGATATCGGCCTGCTCAATAGTCTTGTTAAAAAGAATGGAAGGACAAGAACCAAAAACACTGATAAGTCATTTTCATTATAAAAGAATGCAGTGGCTCTTCGTATATCCAGTTCAACGAATCTTTCTGCCTCAATTACATATCTCGAGGTTGGCAGGTGGATACCGAACGCAAGCTCAAGCAAAGCAATCAAAACAATACCTGCTCCCACCAGCCACAGCGATGCAGATACCCATGAATCATATATCTTTTGCAACAGATAAATCAAAACCACTATCAACAGGATAAACAGGAAGAAATAATATAGCTCCTTGATTGCCGCAGCTTTATTAAACGACCAGGTAATAGCCATCGCTCCGTAGTAAAACCATATTCCCAGGAATATCAAAGGAAACTTTATGCCCGATATATTCAGAACATCTTTTTTTAAAATCAGCCTGTAGATCATTATGGCAAAAACTGATAGGATGGCCATTCTTAACAATGTCATTCTCAGAGGTCCGATGGGTATATTGATAAAGAAAGAATCTAAAAAGATTAAAGCTAATATACCCAAGTACGCTGTAAGTTTCCAATTCATGATTTATACCTCTATTAAAGACTATTATAAACTTCTACTATTTTTTCAACGATCACTTCTTCGCTGAACCTGTCTTCACAATCTTTGCGGATTGCTTCAGGATTATACATATAGTAATGATTATATAAATGCTGCATTGCCCGGCTCAATTCTTCGACATTATCCACCGGGACAAGAATTCCGTTCTTTTCATTTACAATAAATTCAGGTCCGCCAGATTTTGTTGAAATGACAGGCTTACCACTGGCAAGTGCCTCGATAAGAACGACCCCAAACGTTTCAAACTTGCTGGCTAAAACGAAGGCATCACACTGATGCATCTGCTCAATAACCTGATGGCGGTCAATCCTTCCCAAAAATTGGACTTGTGACTCAACTCCCAGCTTCTTTGCCAGTTCCACCAGCTCATCTTTCTGCTGGCCGTCGCCGCCGATCAGCAGATCAAATTCTTCACCTTTAAAAGCCTTAGCAAAGCTCTTGATCAAAATATCCATGCCCTTATTTGGTGTCAAGAATGCCAAAGAGAAAAACCTGAACCTGTCTTTTCCTTTATCTTTCCGGCGATTCATTTGAAAAGCCCTATAGTCAACAATATTGGGAATTTCAAGGATTGGCTTATCCGTATATTTTTGCATTTCCTTTTTCAGGCTTGGCCCCACAGAAATGATTGTGCCAGCTTGTCTGAGAGCCTTCGTAATTTCATTCTTCTCATATGGCTTGAGCAAGCCTCTTACCAGCTTGCTTGAATGCTCGGTAATAACTAGAGGGATATTTTCTTCCTTGGCAATCTTCGCAGCTGCCCAGCCACCCCACAGAGCAGAATGAGCGTGGATGATATCAGGTTTCCCTTCTCTCTGTACCATTTCTTTGAAGAGCTTTTTCAGCCGGCTATAGTAAACGAACGCATTTGAGAATGGCACTCGGGCTGGCAGCGGATTATAGGTTTTAAAACGATAAATATTTAAACCGTCTTCCTCCCTGACCTGCACACCCTGTTTCCAGCCGCTTTTATAAGCGCGAAGCGTCCTTATCTCCGGATATAGCACAGTAACCTCGCAGCCAAATTTCTTTAATGCGATGGCCTGCTCTTTAAAAAAGATGCCAAGGATTTTATTTTCTTCTGTCGGATACCATGAAGGGATGATCAAGACTTTCTTGTTCATGTCCTCATCCTTTTTCTGATTATTTTCTTATATGCTTCTATATCTTCTTTTTGAAGGATGATAAACTTGCTATACTGCAAGCCCGTTTCCCTCTTGAAAAGCACCATCTTTATCAATGTACTCAAACTATAAGTAACAGATGTACTGATCGCCGACCCTGCAATTCCGATTTTAGGAATGAGCAAAAAGTTGAGTACAATGTTTGAAACAACAGTAAAAATTGATGTGTACATATTTAATTCTGGTTTTCCCCTTCCAGCAAGGTCATTAGACAAGATACGGTCTACGGAAAAGAGGATAATCCCTGGCAATAACATTTTTAGTATATCCGAACTTTTATCGTAAGCCTCTCCAAAGAGCAGGCCAAAAATCAAATCACTTGCAATGTAAAAAGCAATCCCGCCTATAACCGAGAAAAACAAGACATTCCTGCTGATAGCGCCAGTAAGCTTGTTCTTGCTCTCATTATCTTTTGAAGAAGAAATAACGGGATAAAGCACGGAGGAAATCGCTTGAGATACAATCCAAAGCTTTTCCGCAATTGTGACAGCAACTCCGTATAGACCTACTGCGGCTGGAGTCAAGAACATTGAGATAAGGAACATATCAGCTCTGTAGTTAATAAAAGAAAGGACATTGCTGAAATGCGCTTTGTAGCCAAAAGAGAATGAATCCATAAAGTAAGGCTTGGAAACATTCCCGCTGAACAAGGTAATGTTTAGCCTTTTCCTTAAGAAATACAACGTTAGAATAAACTGGGCAAGCACTCCTATGGTGAATGAAAATACTGTTCCAACTAGTCCTGTTTTTAACAACAGCAATAATAAAGCTAAAGTAATCAATGCGACTAATTGCCTTATGAGAGCCAAGGTATTAAAGGATTTGAAATCCTGCACTCCCTGGAAAAGGACAAGATAAAAATCATTAAGCATCAACAAAGGCATTATGATCAAGATGCTGAATAAATACGGCTGCGGAACCCCAGCGAAAAACTTGTCCGATGCAAAATACACAACCAAAGCTCCGCTGATTATGGCTGCAATGCTTAAAATAAAGCCGGAGGCAGTATTTGTCTTAATGATATCCTTCATATCATACTTTTTCTGGCCTATATAATAAACACTTGCCGAACCTACACCAAAGTTCAGCAATGTCATAAGGGTTGTAGGCAGGAGGACGATCAACTGATACATCCCATTCCCCTCAGGCCCCAGGACCCTGGCAATAATAACTGAAGCCAGCAACCCCAGTAGAATTCCAGATACCTGCCTGGACAAGGTAACGAGGGTATTTTTAAAAAACGTTTTTGAACTACTCATTTAAACACCTTCTATATAATAGAAACATTTACTTTTGTGATTCAGACCTTCTCGCGTTCAAGACATATTTCCAGAAAACAAGGATGAGAAGCATCAATTGGAAGCCGAAAGCCCCGCCTAAAAGGATATTTCTCAGAAGATTATTGGATGATGCGGTTGTTGTTATACTGTCTTTTTTAAGCTCTGGTTCTTCAAGTAATTTTAATTCATACTCAGCTTCTTTAAGATCTGCATAATAGCGCGGCAATTTTTCTTCTTTCAACATTAAAATTTCAGTATATCGGTTTAGGTTTTCTTCATTTTTCTCTGTAGAACTAATCTCTCTATAAGTATCAATTAACTGCTCCGTTTTTTCTACTTTTGCTTTAAGTGCTTTAGTATAATCATCCCACACGCCTTTTTGTTCGTTGTAACGCTCTTTGAGGTCAGCTTCATATTTTGCCGCTGCCTCTATCAGTTCAGATTCAACTGTGTTTTTATCTGGTCCAGAAAGACTCAGTGAAATTAAGAAAGGCTCAACAATTTTAACATCAAAAGAGGCCCTAAGGTTTTCAGGAAGCCCCTCTTTATATTCACCTGAGATCAAACCTGGCTTTGAAAGCTTATCATTTTCACCATTACCAGTAAACACAACTGCTTTTGACGTATAACTCGGTGTTCTTGTAAAGCTAAATGCTGCACCAGCAATCATAAAAAGAATAGTGGCTAAAATTAACAGCAACTTCTTATCCCAAATGAATTTGAAGTAATCGTAAACTGGGTATTTGTGATCGTTCATATACTCGCAATTCTCCTTATTGACTAAATTAATTTCTCACATAATAGCATGATACCACAGCAGGAAAATTAAATGAACAAATCACGTTAATACATTATTCACCATCCATGATGGTGGGCTTCAATGATAAATCCTATTGATTCACATTTCCTGTTCCCCCCACATAAGAAAGAACCGTTGAAAGATTCAACGGTTCTCACTTTAATGCTTATTACTTAAGTAGGTCCTTAAGTTTTGCAGCAACTGTGTCGCTGACTACACCATTTCCACCGAGGATTGTAACTTTATCAAGGTTGTTATCCTTGATAAACTTCTCAGTTTCAGCAGATAGGCTCTTGTCTGTCAGTAATACGCCAGTGCCATTCTTAGCAGCTAGTGCAGCACCAGATAAAGCGTCTGCAAAGTCTCTGCCTGTTGCCAGGTAATAATGGTTGGCATCCTTATGGAAGTATTGCGCAACCTTTAGAGCTGTTTCGTAACGGTTTTGTCCGCCCAGGCGGTATACGTATGGAAGCTGGTCCGTTACCACTTTAGGAACTACCCCTGTACCACCGACTACCAATGACTTGGAAGCTCCAAGGTCACGGATTGTCTTAGCAGTTACATCAGGAAGTGAATTCGTTTTTGTCAACAGGATCGGCATTCCCTTTTCTGCTGCAAATGAAGCAACAGACAATGCATCAGGGAAGTTGCTTCCGTTTACGACAACAACTTCTTTTACTCCTTCTGGAGCAACGTGTTTAGCGATCTTCGCTGCAGTTTCCCAACGGTCAGCACCGAATACGCGAACTACTTTGATTCCTTTGTCCTTAAGGGCCTTTTCAGTAGCTGCGTTTACAGCTCCAGTTCCGCCAAGGATGTAAACTGTTTTAGCGTTCAAGCGGCTGATTTCGTCGCTTGCTTCTTTCGTGAATTCATTTGGCTTAGTAAGCAATAGTGGTGCATTGTATTTCTTAGCCAATGGAACACCAGCAAGTGCATCTGCGTAGTTATCTCCACGAGCAAGTACTACAGTGTCAGCTGATTCCCAGCCCTTTTTGCTCACTTCCGCAGCAGTCTTGTAACGAGTGTCGCCTGATAGGCGGTTAACACGTTCAGCATCTTCATTGCGGTGAATCTTCACTTCTTCAACTGTTTCGTTTCCAGCGATATCTGTTAACGTCAGCTTGAAAACATTGTCGCCTTCTTTAAGTGTAACTGGTACTTCTACAGTTTGTGTTCCAGCACCTAAAATTGAAACTGGATCTTCAATAGATTGATCATACAGATGATTGTCATCTACATACAACGAGAAGTATTTATAGTTATCTTTCATTTCAACGTTAACTGTCAATTCTTCAACATTATTGTCTACAAACGATGGTGCATCAGTTGTTAATGTCGGCTTTGTTGTATCGACGAATACTTTTCTGGAAATTGAATATTCATTTCCAGATACGTCTGTTGCAGTGACGATTACATCATACTTATCGTCTGCATCAAACTTCGCTACTCCTGAGAAGTAGTATGCTTCTTCTTCTTCATCGTACGATACTTCCGCTGGCTCGCCGTTAACAGTAACCTTGGCAACCTTCACGTTTTCAAGTACATATCCCTCTACAGGAACTTCTTTAGTGTTATAAGCACCGTAAGGTTCTGGAGATAAGACTAAAAGAAGCGGGCTTTCCGTGTCGCCATTAGCAACTTCATCAGTGCCAACGTTATAAGCATGGTCATATGCACGAACTTCTACCAAATCTCCTTCAGCCAATTCAGTAAATGTATAAGATGTTTTGTCAGCCGCTAAGTCAGCAACTGATTCACCGTTAACTAACACTTCGTAGCCTAGGATTCCAACACCTTCATCGCTGCCTTCCCACTTAAGCTCACCCGTTTTTCCATCGTAAGTAGCCTTTACAGCAGGCGCCTTTGTATCCACGTATACCGGAATCGTCTTGGATTGCCATTCAGCTCCAGCATAATCTACAACAGACTTAACCTCATAATAGTAGAGTCCATCTTTAACCATTTCGGATTTTACTGTTCCATCCCAAATAGCGTTTGAATTGTAAGTAAATCCGAAGCTGCTTCCGCCATCGATATAAGTTTTACGGACATTTTTTTGCATAAATACTCTTCTTAGCAGATTCTCTTCCTCGTCAAGGATGTTGTATTGAACCTCTTTTGCATTTCTAAGGATTCCGAGGAATGGATTCATGTTATCCAATACCCCATCTCCATTTGGTGATAATGCGTAATATCCCTTTTCTGGAACAGGAGAATTAAAGTATTCGTCATTATCCACTAGGACATCATCTACACCATAGTCGAAATACTTAACTTCATTGTTAACTCTAAATCCGTCCAACACTTCTGGACGATCCCATTCTCCATAGAAGCCTAGGAATGGAACTGAAAGCTTGGCTTCAGCACCTTTTGCATCAGTGAACTGAACGAAACCTTCAACAAAAATGTCTTCTGTCAATGCTTTGCTTGTAGCATTGCCGTCTTTATCGATACCAGGGATTTTTGCGCCTGTTATGTCAAAAGAGACAGTAAAGTCAACAGATTCACCAGCAGGGATTGTCACAGTTTTCGGCGCAACCACTTTAGCTCCTTGAATATCCCCAGCGATCAATGCATTTTGGTCTGGAGCTCCTTCTACTTGCTTAAACGTATCTGTAAGAAGTCGAGTATTTACATTGTAAGTAACTTCTTCTTCAGACATATTTGTAGCAGTAAGAGTAAAGCTTTGAGTTTTTTCTTTAAAATCTTTCAATTCAACTTTCGCTTCTCCAGTATTCTTATTAACGACAAATACAGGAGTATCAACTGCAGCGAATGTCTGCATCATACCAGCACCCTGTCTTCTAGGAGAGAAAGGCTGGCCTTGTAAATCCTCAATAACTTTCGCTGAGTTCATCAGCAAGATTTTTGCAAGTCTAGTATGCTCAGAAGCTTCTAAAGCTTCAAAACGATCATCAGTCTTTAAGTATTGTTGAACAAGAGCAGATCCGCCGGCAACATGTGGTGCCGCCATTGAAGTACCACTCATAAGACCATAAGAATCATTTTGGAATGTTGAATAAATGTTTCCGCCTGGTGCAGTAATTTCAGGCTTCAACTCGAGGCTTGGAGTTGTTCCCCATGAAGTGAAGTCTGTCATTCTGCCCATTTCAGGATCTTCATTTTTATTCAACTGTGCTACGCCAAGAGTATTAAGATTTTGGTTTTCGACAACTTCACGAAGAGCATTCCCGTCAGCGTGAGAAATCATTGTAAATGGAACATCCCAACCGCCCTGGTCTTTATAGAATGTAGCTCCAGCATTGCTGTCATAAACGATAATACCGGCAGCGCCAGCCGCAGCAGCATTTTGTGTCTTATCATAGAATGATAAAGCTCCACGTTGTACTAAAACAACCTTGCCTGTTACATCAAGACCTTCATAGTCTTCAGGAGAGCCTAAAGCACCTTCAAGGCTGACAATTTCCTTATCAGCTAAACCATCCCAGTTGTCACGTCCATAGCCAACTGCATTGAAGTCAGAACCATCAACAGTTACTTTAGTTTCATATAAGTATCCTTCATTTCCTGATGCTGCTACTTGCAATGTATCCGGGTTAAGTCCTGGAGCTCCTACAACTCCGATATCAGGATTTTCAAAATTAGGGTTGTCCCAACCATAACCGATATGTCCAGAGTTACCAGCAGAAACAGCTGCCAATACACCATTATCTACTGCTCTTGTAATCGCTAAGTCTTCTACGCTCTCAGGCTCATAGAAAGAAGCAGTACTGCCCAAGCTCATATTCAGGACATCGGCACCCAATTTAATAGCATCATCAATTGCCGCTAAATAAACATCTGACCATGTTGATGGATAAAGTGGATCATTTGAGAAAACCTTCATCCCTAATACTTGCGCTTCAGGTGCAACCCCTTGAATCCCACCATTCTCTACATCACCATTTGCTGCAACTGTACCGGCAACGTGCATACCGTGCATAGAAGCCTCTGGTCCAAGGTCTAGAATTGTATCGTTCATATCATAATAGTTGAAGCCATAAGGAACCTTTTCAGTATAGTACTTACCTTTCAGGCCTTCATCTTCAACAATTGTTTTAACTTCGCTTTCCTCAAGCTCACCTTTGACACCTTCACTGAGGACAAAATCCTTATGGGATGGATCCACGCCTGTATCGATTACTGCTACAACCTGGCCTTCCCCTTTGTACTTCGCATCTCCCCAAGTCTGGTAAGACTGGATGAACTGATGGCTCGTTTTCATATTAGGCTCGACTTCAGGCCGGTTATACTCATTGCTCAAGTATACATTCTTAACTCCAGCTGTGTTTTCAATCTTAGAGATATCACCGTATGTAACCTCTCCGCTAAAACCATTGAAGACAGTAGAATAATTGCCCTTGTACTTGACTTTGACACCTTTTGAAGATAGAGCTTTCTTCACATTTGTTTGCTGCTTTTCAACTTTAGCAGCTAATTCATTTTTTGTTTTCTCCGGAAGCTCTTTGTAAAGCTTTTTATTTTTGGTTGCGTATTCAATTGGAGTTTCCCCTTCAACTTCAACAATCACGCGAACCTTGTCAGAGGCTTTGAAATTTGCAGTAGTTTTTAGCTTTGATTTGTCAAATGCTTTCCTGCCATCTAATTGTTTCGTAATCGCAGGCTTTGACGGCTTTGAATTGTTCAGGGTTTCTGCTAATGCAAAGTTCACATTTGAGAATAACAATGAACCAGCCAATAGATAGGTAAATGGCTTTCTAAGTTTCAATCCCTTTTCCTCCCTAGTAATATATTAAAAAAATAAATTAAATGTGAAAAAAGACCTCCATTTCTTATAATATTTAGAAAATACAGTTTAATTTTACGAGATTTTTCCATTAGAGTCAATTTAAACTAGGTAAATTCTATTATATTTTTATATTATTCTTAAGATTTTATATTTAATAAAAACATTCCGATTGTATTTTTCTGGATTTGCAATGCTTTTGAATGAAAACTGTATTCTTTTTAGTAAAAAAAAGGGTGCTCTCAGCACCCTTCTCCTTTAAAACTATTAATTTACCTTTGTCACACGGCCTTCAATTTTAGGATCTACAGTACCTTTTGCCTTGATATAGTTAACCAATGCATCCAGGTCAACGACATCGATTGTTTTGTCAGTTATTTCTGCAAGAATTGCATAGCCATCTCCGCCGCCAGCCATATAGTTATTGACAGTAATTGAATATGTTTGATCCATCGCTACATCGGTTCCGTCATTCTTCTTGATGGATACAATGCGGTCTCCTGCAGCTCTTGAATCATCATACTCAACTTTCAAGCCAGAAATCGGCATAATGCGAACTTTGCTGCCCCATTGCTGTTCTAGCAATGTTTTAATCTGTGCGCCAGTCACATTCATTTTTACAAGATCATTGCCGAAAGGCTGAACAGTGAATGCTTCTTTCCAAGTAATTTCCCCTGCATCAATGTCAGCACGGACTCCGCCGGAGTTCATGAACGCAAAGTCTGTTCCTGTCTGGAAACGCATAGCATCAGCTACTAGGTTGCCCATGGCTGTTTCGCCGGCAGGGCTTGGTTCTCTGCTGATATAGTTAGGTGTAGTTCCAATTACTTCGTTCAAAATTGGAGCAACATCCGCTAAATATTCATCAAGAATAGCCTTAATTTTTGCATCTGGCGTGATTTTATCACGGTATGTTGTTACGATTTCAGCTTTACTTGAAACTACATCCTTTGTTTTAGGATCAATCATAAGGTCGACGTCTGAGAACGCTGTACCTCCAGAATACGATTGAACAACAATTTTTCCGTCAACTTTTGTGTTTGTGAAAGCGTGGTTGTGTCCTCCGAAAAGAACGTCAACTTCATCATCAACATTTTTAGCAATCTCAACAAGCTCTTCGCTTGCCTCTGAGCCATCAAACTTTGAATACGAAGGATTGTGTGCTAAAACAACAATCGTTTCAACGCCTTTTGCTTTTAGTTCAGCAGTATATTTGTTAATTGCTGCAGTTTCGTCTGTGAACTTAACATCCTTAACCGCACTTGGAATTACGATACTTGGTGTATCTGACAAAGCAACCCCAATGAAACCAATTTTTACTCCGTTTACTTCTTCAATGTGGTAAGGAGCAAGAATCGTTTCATTCGTAGCTGCATCAACAAGATTAGCTGCTACGTAAGGGAAGTTGGCTCCACCGAAAACTCCATATTTTTCAACTGTCTTCTCATGGCTTCCACCGTCGATGAGACGCATCATTTCTGGAACGCCTTCATCAAATTCATGGTTTCCTACAGTTCCAACATCAAATCCAAGCTCATTTAAAATATTAATCGTTGGCTCATCCTGTAGTAAAGCTGAAACTGGTGAACTTGCACCAACAGCATCCCCTGCATGGACCATTAACGTATATGGATTCTGTGCTTCACGCTCTTTCAGGTATGCAGCAAGGTATTCAACTCCACCAGCGTTAATCTTGGAATTAAAAGTATCAAGCTGGCCATGGAAATCATTGATTCCAAGTAATTGAACCTCAAAAGGCTTGCCCATCATATCCATTTTGTACTTAGCGAAACCATTTGCACCAGCACCAACATAATCAATGTTGTCAGAGCTATCTGCAAATGCTTTAGCTGCTGGAGATGACTCAAATGTAACATTTACATTTGTATTGATTGGAGTCAGGCTCCAGTTTTTGTCAGCAGATGGATTGATTGTCTTATTCTTAATGATGTAGTTCATCAGAACTTGTCTGTTTTCATCAGGTGATGAATAGATAATTCTCTTTGCATCCGGATTAGCAAGCTTAGTGAATGAAGCACGGTAGTTATTTGTCGCAATGACAAACTGCTGGTCTGCTTCTACTGGCTTTCCATTATATGAAAGGTTCTTGATTCTGCTTGCGCCTTCGTTTAGAACATTTCCATTTTGATCATATTTCGCAGGCTGAGTTACATCAACTTCATAAGTAACACCATCTAATGTGTCAAAGTTATAAGCCTGGAATTCTTTATTGATCAAAGATTGTTCAGTTGTTACTGAAGGGTCGATTTGATTGAAGTTTCCTGTAGTCCACTCTAAGTATTCCTTAACTTGAGCACCAGATAATTGGATTGCCGTTACAGTATTCGGATACTTATATAGGTCTGAAACGTTCTTTATTGCGATTTCACCAGCAGGGAAGTAAGTGTACTCATCTGCTCCATTCCTTCCTGCCTTGAAAGGTGCTGCAGAAGATAGGACTGGAAGATTTTCATATTCTGTACCCTTAAGAACATCTTCAATATATTCTTTCTGCGCGTTGCTTACGATTTGCACGGATGGGTCATCCTGTACACGTGCAAAGTAGCTGTTGATTGGTGCAGTTGTTGTACCAATTGGCTGGTTGATGTACTTAACTGTAGCGTCATGTGAAGGCTTCATAACCTCAACGATTTTTGAATCTACTTCAGCGCCCTTTGAAGAAAGTACCTCTGATTTAGAACCCTTAACGCCCCACTTGCCATCTACTTTTTCCAAAGTAAGGTCAATTACACCAAGGTGGCTGCCATCAACAACGGATTGTACAGCAGCAACGCCATTGATTGTTCCGTTTACATTGTCTACACCAGCAATGCCATTGTATGAAGAATCAGAAGGGAATGCTTTGTGTGTATGTCCGAACAGGATTGCGTCGATATCCGGCACTTCACTTAGTGCGAAAACCGTATTTTCTTTGTTAGTCTTATCTGCGTCGAAGCCAGTATGTGCCAGAGTTACAACAACTTCAGCTCCATCCTCCTTCATTTGTGGTACCCATTTCTTAGCAGAAGCTACAACATCTTCAGTTACAACCTTGCCTTCAAGGTTTGCTTTATCCCACTGCATGATTTGCGGAGCTACGAAACCGATAACACCAACTTTAACGATGTGCTTCTTGCCTGCTTCGTCTACTACTTCTTTGTCAATGATTTGATAAGGCTTAACAAAGTTCTTATCATTTGAAGGGTCATTGTCATGGTCATCGTTATATACGTTAGCAGAAACGAATGGGAATTCTGCAGTCTTCATGCTGCCTTCAAGGTAATCAAGTCCATAGTTGAACTCGTGGTTTCCAAGTGTTGCAGCATCATAGTCCAATTCATTCATAGCTTGATAGATTGGGTGCTCTTCATGCTTTACAAGGGTATCAGAAACTACGCCTTCTCCGCCAAGAACTGTTATAGACTTGCCATCTACGAGCGCTGCAACTTCCTTAAGCATTGAGTTTCTCTCTACAAGGACAACGGGAGCATCTTCTCTTGCAGCTAGTACTGAACCTGCCAAAGCATCAGCAAATCCACGGCCAGTTGAAACGAATACTCGTGTTTTAACGCTGTCAAGTTCAGTAGCAACCTTTAGAGATGTTTCGAAACGAGTTGCACCGCCGAAACGAGTTGCACCTTTAACAGACTTTTCAACTGCTTCGCTGATAACGCCTGTACCGCCGATCAATACTGTTTCAGTAACATTCTTCAAAGCAGCCTGAGTTTCAGCAGGAACCTTCGTTGCATCAGTCAATAGGATTGGAAGGCCATTCTTAGCAGCATAAGGAGCTACAGAAATAGCATCAGGATAGTTACGGCCATTTACCAATACTGCTTTTGTGCCGTTTCCTAATTCTTCAGCTACAAGTGCGGCTGTTTCGAAACGGTTTTCTCCGCCGAGTCGTTTAACCCAAAGCTTCATCTTGGATGAAAGTGTAGATTGGATTTGGGAAGAAACTGCCCCAGTTCCACCAACGATTAAGACGCGCTTAGCACCAAGACGTTTGATTTCAGCAATTGTATCTTCATGTAGAGTATTAGGTTTTGTTAATAGAATCGGTGCATTGTGTTTGTATGCAAGTGGTGCTGCCGCTAATGCATCAGCGAATTCATCAGATCTAACAAGGACAACCGTTTCAGCTGTATCCCAGCCTTCTTTGGAAATGTCGATCGCTGTTTCAAAACGGTCCAATCCAGCCAAACGGTCTACAAAAGTCAATGGCTCAACTTTCGCTACATAGTCAGTGAATGGATTGCCCTGAAGCATGTCTCCATTATCCAATAAAAGGTTGTTAGCGTTTTCAGCGCGTTCCGTCTTAACTAAAGAAGAAACTTTAGCCAACCCTTTTGTGACTTCTGTATCAGTAAAATAGTCATGGTTCATAATACTTCCATGGACATCAGTAGTTTCCATGATTTTCAGTTTCACAAGTGCTTCGCTCGACAAGACATTTGTCGGCGTGCCCTCAGCGAAAACTGATGTTCCGGACATTGGGGAAGCCAATAAACCAACAGTTAGAGCAGATACAGCTAGTCCATTTAATTTCTTTTTGAACTCTTTTTTCACCCTATTCCCACCTCTCAAGTATGTAACAGCAAATCTATTATATACGCAAAACTAGTAAGAATATATCATTTTTTGTAAAAAAAGTGTGAAATTTTCATTTTTTTAATTAATTCCAATATTAATTTTTTGTAAATGCTAGATTTGCAAAATAACACGAAAGATTTCCCTTATCACAGCTTTAAAAAAGTATAATAATAGTATCCAAAGCATTATATATTGTTCTTTAGAGATTATTAAACTTCAAGGGGGTACATGTTTTGGGGAGTTGGGGTAAAAGCATTTTGTTGTTGAGTCTTTTGTTGTTCTTCGGGAGTATGCCAGCTTATGCTGAGGATGCAAAAAGGATTGTTGTAAAGTACAAAAATGAGCACCTTGTCAACGGTCTCTCTTACGCAGATTCATCAAAAGCAAAGAATGCCAAAGTCATCACGGTATCTGCTAATGACACTAAAAAAGTCCTTTCTGATTTAAAAAAGAATCCCAATGTCCTTTACGCCGAGGAAGAAAAACAGTATACGTACTTTGGAGCTCCCAATGACGCTTATTTTCAAAGGTATCAATCAAAGGATTTTTCAGCTGTAAAAGCACTTGAGGCCTGGAATGCGTTCAACCCAAAATCCAAACCCATTGTCGCGGTATTAGACTCAGGAATCGATATGTCCCATCCAGATTTAAAAAACCTCATATATAAGCCTTTTAATATCCTGAATGGCAGTACTCTTCCTATCGATGATGTTGGCCATGGAACCCATGTTGCCGGAATCATCGGGGCTGAATCGAATAATAAGGTTGGTATAGCCTCTCTTTCCAAAGGCAGCTATATCATGCCAATAAAAATCGGATCGAAGAATGGAATCTCGAACATTGATTTGGCTGACGGCATATACCACGCTGTCAAGAATGGGGCTTCCATCATTAATATCAGTCTTGGCGGAGAATATAGCGCATACGTTGAGGATGCATGTAATTACGCATACGAAAAGGGCGTCCTTGTTGTAGCTGCTGCAGGTAATAATGGAGTTCCTTACTACAGCTTCCCTGCAGCCCACAATACCGTTATGGCAATTGCCGCAAGTGACAGCAGCACAAATACGCTTGCTGACTTTTCGAATTATGGTGATTGGATTTCGGTTGCAGCACCCGGAGTAAATATATACAGTACTTACCTATCAGGAAAGTACGCAATGATGGATGGCACGAGTATGGCGTCCCCGATGGCAGCATCCATGGCTGCGCTGCTAAAGAACCATCATCCAGGCCTGACCAATAATCAGCTTCGATGGATCATAGAAGCAAGCAGCGACGAATATGAAGGATCGCTGTACCACTCAAACGGGCGGATCAACGCTCAAAATAGCTTCACGCTATTCAATGATTTCACAAGAGCGTACGGAGCCACTTCTGTCGAAACATCAACTATCATATCTATGACTGGATGGGAAACAGCTTCAGCGGGAGTACTAGAGCCTGAAGAACTGGAACTTAACCCTGACCTTCCAACCAACGAAGGAAGATTCGTTATTCTGGCCAGCAACCAGAGCTTTCCTGACAGCCTGGCAGCCGGTGCTCTATCATACAAACTCGATGCACCGCTCCTGCTCACTTATCCTAACATTTTAAGGCAGTCTACAATCGACACCTTGAATGAGCTTCAGGCAGACAAAGTGCTGATTATGGGAGGACCGGGTGCAGTCTCCGACAATGTGAAAGCAGATATTGAAAGCCTCGGGTATGAAGTCACTCGCTTAATGGGGGACGACCGCTTTGAAACAGCTGCTGCTATAAATAATTACATTGCTAAACGCAGCGGTAAGGTAATCATAACAAACGCCAGAAATTTCCCTGACGCACTGTCCGTATCCGCCTTTGCCGGAAGCGAACAGATTCCAATTGTGTTCGTCGAAAGAAATTCAATTCCAGAAGCTACCCACGACTTCCTTAATAAATACAAATTTAGCAAAGCCATTGTGATTGGCGGTCCCGGTGTAGTATCCGATTTTGTTCTCAAGCAGTTCCCAAATGCCGAGAGAATCGGAGGAGCAGACCGTTTTGAAACGAACCGGAAGGTCATCAATTATTTCAAACCAGCAAGTGACCTTGAGGGAATTATCCTGGCAACTGGAAGGAACTTCCCCGACGCCCTTTCAGGAGCTCCTGTATCGGCAAAATTTGATTATCCACTCGTACTGGTTGACCCGGCAAAGGGTCCGGCTGCTACCTTTGATTTTGTAAAACAGAAGACAGCCGCCAGTGAATATCTGCCGGACATGATTACATTAGGCGGACCGGCTGTCATTCCTCCAGCCATCGTCTGGCGATTTGATCAAATATTATATAATAGCTGGTACAAGGAAGAGTATGGTCCTTATCAGCAATTCAGCAAGCATCCTGATAAACCAGTTACAGTAAACCGAAAATAGTTGTAAAAAGAGTCAGCCTGAGCTGACTCTTTTGTTTGAATTATTTCATTAGCTCTTCTGCGATGGCTGGCCCGACAACACCTTCACCACCTAAAATTACCGTATCCGAAGATAACCTTTGCTTGAGGATGCTACGAGTTTCGTCAGACATTTTACTCTGTTCAACTAGAAGCATTTGTGCTTGATCTTTCGCAGCAGCAACAGATCCGGCAAGAGCATCAGCAAAACCTCGGCCATTTGCGATATAAAACGCATTCTGTTCGCCAAGCATTTGGGTTATTTTATTTGCTGTAGCAAATCGGTCTGTTCCGCCAATTCTTGAAGCAACAGGAAGTTTTTCGAAAACAGCTTTGCTTATGACACCTTCACCGCCGACTGCAATGGTTTCTGATATGCCAGTAAGAGCTTTTTGGGTTTCCTGCGGAAGGGAATTTCTTTCTGTCAGCAGGATTGGATAACCCTTTTCTGCTGCAATTGAAGCAACAGCAAGAGCATCAGGGAAGTCTCTTCCATATGCAATCACTGCCTTTTCAGGAACACCGTTCATTGTTCTCAACCGATTGGCGATAAGCATGGCAGTTTCAAACCTGGTTTGCCCGCCGATTCTTTCAAATTCCTGAACGCCAAGCGTCTTCAGTTGATCGACTACTGATGCCGGTACCGCACCTGTTCCTCCAAGGATCACAGCCTTCTTAGGTGCCAATTCCGAAATCACCTGCATAGTCGGTCGTGGGAGAGCACTTCGTTTCGATAAAAGAATCGGTGCATCCAATGCATAGGCAAGAGGTGCACCGGCCAGCGCGTCAGGGAAATTTTCACCATCTGTTATGATAATCGTGTCCGCATCCGACCAGATATTCCGGGCAATTTCTGCAGCTGTATCATAGCGCGTAGCTCCTCCATGCCGGGTTACACTGCGTTCAAATTCCACTTCTACCCCTTTTCTTCGCAATTCATCAATCAGCTTTAGGGACTCAGGGCTAAGCGGATTATTTTTCAGATTCACAATTCCTGCAGAAAGGTTTCTTAAAGGACTGATATCTACAATATTATTGCTCTCTAAATCTATCTCCCCCACAGTTACAGATTCCAGAGCTTTTATGTCTTTTACACTGTTATGGCTAAAATCCAGCTTGTAGTCTATATTGCTGGATAAGTTTAACCCCGCTAAACTAGCCAGCATATTATGGCTTAAGTCCAATACCTTAAGTTCTTTCAAACCATTCAACGGCTCAAGACTAGTAATTTTATTTCCGCTGGATCTCAAACTGGATAGGCCATGAAGGTTTTGCAAAGGCTCAAGACTGACTACCTCATTCTCACTAATATCCAATTTAAACAACCCGTTCACTTTAATGCCGGCTAATGGAGATAGATCTTTAATGTTATTCCGGGCAAGTTCAATTTCCCCATCTTCCATACTTAACCCAGCAAGTGGTGATAAGTCGTATATTTCATTATCATTCGCGTAAAAGAAAGCAAGACTAGCCATCCCTTTTAATGGGGAAATTGTCTTAATCCTGTTTCCGCTGATTAACAGCGTAGTTAGTTTCTCATGCCCCGCAAGCGGTGATAGGTCAACGACCTGATTGTCGTCCAGGTCAAGATACTCTAGCTCTGAGAGACCATTTAATGCCTTTATATCAGAAATTTTATTTTTAAAGAGCGAAAGAGACGTTAGTCCATCAAGCTGTGATAGTCCATCGAGTTCGACAATCTCGTTTTCTCCCAGACTAAGCCATTGGATATTATTAAGATTTTTCAAATCCTCAACAGACGAAAATCCATTTCGGTCAGCGATTAATGTTTCTAATGCAGTATTACCGTTTAATTCTCCCAAACCTTTAATTTGATTGTAGGAGATATCCAGCTCTTTAAGCTCAATAGCATATTCAATTCCTTTAAGACTATTAATTTTCTTTTCAGGCACTAGCAGCGACTGAATCGTTCCCATTTGCTCAGCTGTAATCTCTGAAGTTGGTTTTAGTCCAAGTTGTTCTTTTACAGCTTTTCTAAAATTCTCATCTGCAATGAATGTGCCGGCCTGTACCGCTGGTGCAGCCAGAGAAAAAATCAATACCAGTGAAAATATCTGTTTCAATATTTTAGACATAGTTCCTCCCGTATTAGTTGTTATAGCCATATTATCAATAGTAGCTAATTGCCTGGCTGCCGTATTGCTTCCAGCCGCCAATGAACTGATTCAGCGGAATGGCTTTATTCTTCTGCCCATCTAGAGGATCATTAAAGTATACGTATTTAGAGTCATAGCCGGTAATCAAAACGGAATGCTCCTTCATCGTAATCCTGATTTGTCCTTGAGGAGTATACCATGTCTGCCAGTACTGATCAGGCACTGGCTTGAACCAGCTGGTTGTGATAACCCATACCGGATGTCCGGCAGAAACATAGTTCAATACCTCATCAAACGATTGACCTGACAGATTAACAACCCTATTAGGCATATATTGATTGGCCAGCTCCTCAATCGGGCCATTGAAAACGCCGAAGCCCGGCTTGCTGAAGGTATACATATTCCCTACAAATCCATAGTTTGGATTACCAAAGTAAATCTTCAACCCTATTTTCCGATACGGAGTAGGATCCTTCTTCACCTGTAAGGCAAGAGTCATTTTATTTGAGCTGATCCCTGCCGAACCAAGCATCATGCTCAAGGATGTCACCTCACATCCCCTGTTTAATTCTGGCATCTGCCTGACAATTGGGGCATATAACTTTTTGGAAATTGCTCTCTGAGCTGAAGTGACGACTAACTTGCTTTCTGGACTCTTATTATTATTTTGATCATAAGTATATACATGGAACACAGTACCGCTTTTATGTAATGGCATAGGTACAGAGAAATCTCCATACGAATTCGCTCTGACTGTTTTGTAATATTTTGAATTCCTATTCACGTAAATTAATGCACTTGGAATTGATTTTCCAGAGATAGAAAACGATTTATCAGAAACAGCATTCAGCTTAGGTGCCGGCGGGGAGATTTTATCTGCTACCGTTACTGCAGCAGTCCCGCTTTTCCTCCCTGCCCCATCAACCGCATAGGCTGTCACTTTTATTCCTGCCTCAAGGGGCTTGCCACCATCCAGGGCTATTTTGAAGCTATTTGTCTCATTGATTTGTGTAGAATACACCTGCTGATTGTTGAGCTGGATATATACTGTACTTCCTTTGTCTGCCTGACCTGAAATGACCTTATCAAGGTTCGAGATTGGACCCAACACAGGAGTTTGCGGCGGAAGAGCCTCCTTAATAGTGATTTCGCTAGAACTCTTGACTCCATTTCTTTCTGAGATGACAGTAACGACAGTACCTGCCTGTAAAAGACTAGATGGTTTGAATTCGAAGGCTCCGGTTGCTTGATCAAATTTATTTAATTCCAAAGCCTTACCACCAGCAGATGCTGATAGATTCACACCACTTTTCGCAATACCCGACAAAATTCTCACACTATCATTGACCGGATTCACTTTTACTGCTGGTTCATAATTTACTATTAAATCAACCTTCTTCTTACCAAAGAATTTAATCCTTAGCTCTGAAGGCTTCAATTTTTCGCTAAATATTATAGAAAAAGAATGATTTAAGACATATCCCTTTCCAATTGTCTTCCCATTGGCTATAACCTGTATTCGCCCTTTTTCCACCGCTGTACCGCTGATCCTTGTTTCAGTTATTTCTGCAACTTTGATTGAATCAATTTCTGCAGCACTCGGCTTAGCGACAGGCACAGAAAAGATAACAAGTAAAACTAGCAAAAATATAAAATATGATTTTCTATACATGATTCCCTCCTAATTCTTTTATACTATAGATATATAGTAAAATTTTACCTAATACAAGGGAAAGTTACTAGATTCTTAGAAATTAAAAGCTCAATGATTAGGGTAATATTATGTAGTTAAATGGAATAAAGTGATCAAATACCTATTTTTTCATTAATGATCAAATTATAATTGCCGTTGTCGAATTCTGACACAGAATTGGGAAATGATCAGCACATTGACATCAAGCTTAGTCAAAGGTTATGAGATGCTAAACCACAGATTAAGGGGTGATACCATTGTTACTGGAATTAGATAATAATAATGCAATCTGTGAGGAACTAGATAAACACGAATATGTCGTAGTAAGCAGAAAGACAGGAAACAGACATAGCCTGGTCGGGCAACTACTAACCGTTGTGTATGAGACAAGGGAAGGAGTGATTGTTGTCGGAAACTGAATAGATAGTAAACCTGCTGTCCGATAAGGTTATAAAAAAAAACACTTTTCCTTTACCGACAACAGACGAATCGGGCCATTTGATTCAACCACATTACTTGGTATTCAACGGCCAAAATGGTAATAGGGAGGCTATGATGAATCAACCAATTGTTATTCAAAATACTACTTCAACATATAAATGGAAAAACATATTTCAATATGTATTAACTTATTGCGATCGATTCAACGTTACATTTCCTGCCGGAGAATTTGATGTAGAAAACCCCTTAATGGGTGGGAAATACGAATTTGAACTTTTAAAAGACCTTGCAGTTAAAAAAGCGATTGAGATGGATGAGGGAATTGTCTTAAGCGGCAAACTTACTAAAGACTCTGCGGCTTTATTTGAACAATACATGGCACCATCATATGATGGGTTCAAACCCGTCTTATGGAATTTCCAGTTGTTGAAGGGTCATGAACCCATTTTAGAAGTATCTGATTTTACTGTCTGCTTTTTGTATAAGTCTGTTCCAATAGAACATTTTTTAGAAAAAGAGAACATAGATATCAATTCATTAGATAACTAATTATTAACTATTTGTTTTTAAAGTCGGCTTTACATTAAGTTTACCGTCTCGATTAAAACACGAGAACCGTTTAAGCCAGACAACACTTGAACCATCCCTCTATGCTTTTTAAATTACGAATGGTTTTCCTTTATTACAATCCAACGACAAAATGTGACAAATTACCTATTTTTTCACATTGTTCATAAAGTTATAATTTAGAAGGCAAATCTCTTGAAAAAGGGTGACGCAAAGCTAAAGGGGCTTCCGTCTTGTGACGAAGTCAGCCAGCTGCCATCAAAGATAAAGGAGACAAATTTGATGTCGAACTATCAGTTCCTCACACCGGAAGAAAAGCAACGGAAAAAGCAAAGGAACAAAACGATATTGTATGCATCCCTGCTTCTCTCTACGGTAGTGATTAGTGCACTTGTAACGATACTTGCCAATCAAATCTAAGATATCAACATCATAGAATTAGAAATACACACGATCCCAACTCTATGTTGGGATTTTTCGTTTTCATCTTTTGTATATTAAAGAATCCAACAAGGAATAATTTTTATAACTAATGGGTATATTCATATAAAAGGCCACGGGATGTGATGGTATGGAACACGAAGGAAATTTCGCAGTAGGGTTCTCATGGGCATTTTCATTAAGCATACCGCTTTGGATTTCATTTCTAGGTTGGATTAAATTATTGTTTATGAACTTGTAAGTTATTATATCCAGTACAAATTGAAGCAGCATCCACTATACGAGTGGATGCTGCTTTCTAATTTCAAAAAAAAGGATATTCAAAGGATTACTTTTTTGGTATTCTATATGTCAGATGTTAAGTTATTTTGTCATACTATGGGGGTCAAAAATGAGAGCCGGAAAACATACAGGAAAGAAGAAGCGCACATGGCTCCGCGTCATTGGAGTCATTTTTCTTTTATTGATTTTAGGTGTGGGAGCTTATGCTTATAGTGTCTATTCCTCCCTTACCAAAGCAGTTGATACCATGCATCAGCCAATCAAACGAGAAAAATCAGAGAAAAGGGTCGAAGAAATCACACTTGATAAGAAGGAACCTTTTTCAGTACTAATGCTAGGAGTCGATGAGCGTTCGGGTGACCGCGGAAGATCAGATACAATGATTGTCCTAACGGTAAATCCTGAAGAAAAATCCACAAAAATGCTGAGTATCCCACGTGATACAAGAACTGAAATCATTGGAAAAGGCTTCGACGATAAGATTAACCATGCCTATGCGTTTGGCGGGGTAGAAATGTCCATGAATACAGTAGAAAACTTCCTGGATATCCCGGTTGATTACTATATGCAAATCAACATGGAAAGCTTTAAGGAAATTGTAGATGCAGTCGGGGGAGTAACAGTCAATAACACACTCGATTTCACTTATGAAGGAGTTCATTTTCCAAAAGGGGAACTTGTCCTCAATGGTGAAAAAGCTTTGAAATATTCGAGGATGCGTTATGAAGACCCTAGGGGCGACTTCGGAAGGCAAACAAGACAGCGACAAATTATCCAAGGAGTTATTAACAAAGGCGCCAGCTTCTCATCGTTAACGAAGTTTGATGAGATCTTTGCCGCACTTGGCAAAAACGTAAAAACTAACCTTACTTTTGATGAAATGGTCGATATTCAAAAGAATTATAAAGAAGCAGGCAAGAATATTCAACAAATGGAAATCAAGGGTTCGGGAACGAAAATCAATAGGGTGTATTATTTAATGGTTCCGGATAGTGAAAAACAAAGAGTTCAAAGTGAACTTAAAAGCCATTTAAATCTTCAATAGTCATGGAGAAAAAATGGAGGGTGACGAATTCGTCACCCTCCTTCTTCAATATTATGATAAAAAACTCCAATTATTTATTGACCGCCTGACAAAGCTTGTCCAAGTTGGTCATTAAAAGTAGATATTTGAAGATGAAAATCACAGCTCACACAAAGGTTATTCCTGACACAGCACGGAATATAATTATTACGAATGAAAAATCCTGCCAGGATGTGATGTTATGAACCGTGAAGGTAATTTCGCATTAGGCTTCTCATGGGCAGTCACACTTAGTATACCGCTTTGGATATCCTTTTTAGGCTGGATTAAACTTGTATTGATCTTTATAAAGTAATAAAAATCAGCCCCTTATAAAACTTTTTTTAAGTTATATAAGGGGCTGATCAATTAAGTCATTAAGCTAAAAAGTCTGCACTTTTGCCATAACGTCTCTTTTGATGTCCTGAAGATTTACATGACTGTCTTCTAATATTTCTGCTTTTACAGGAAAGTAAAACTTCGCTTCATGTGCAGTGCCACTAGAGTGTAGACAGAACCAAGAGCCAGCAGCGAAATGATAAACAAGAACGATAGACTTTAGCAGTTCAATTGACTCTTAGCATAACATCTTAAATCTGCAATTGCCTACCAATCTCATGTGTCAATCAGTCACTATACTATTTCTGATACTATCCTTTTTTCTTTCTTTTGACACAGTAAAAATCCAATCATTAAAGCATCATCAGATTGCCAGTCAGTACTACACATTCCCCTACAAGCGACCCCAACAAATCAGCATCCGGATCGATGGCTATCGAGTATACCATCGCCCACTTCATTTCCATTGCGCATGGTTCCCTCATAAGTAACTTCATCATCAGATTTATAAATTTACTATAATTACAGTTAAATAAGACCTGTAACCTTGTAAACTGCAATAATGATGAATACAGCCAATGTTTTAATAATGGTAATGACAAAAATATCTTTATAAGACTGCTTATGAGTCAGTCCCGTAACAGCAAGCAACGTAATAACCGCTCCGTTGTGTGGAAGTGTATCCATACCGCCGGATGCCATCGAGATGACGCGGTGCATTACCTCTGGCGGAATATTGAACTCAGTGATTGCTTTCATATACGTATCAGCCATTGCGCTGAGGGCGATTCCCATTCCGCCTGAAGCCGATCCGGTTACACCGGCAAGCGTAGTGGTTGTGACAGCTCCGTTTACAAGCGGGTCAGTGAATGTGCTGGAGATTCCTTTGCTTACAACGGAGAAGCCTGGAAGAGAAGAGATGACCCCGCCGAACCCGTATTCTGCTCCGGTGTTCATCGATGCAAGCAATGCACCGCCGATTGCTGTGTTGACGCCAATTTTGAAGCCGCCTGTAACCTTCTTCCAGTCATATAGAAGTGTAGCCAGAATACCAAGGATCAGCGCCAGTTCAACGGACCAGATTCCGACTACTCCGGATATTTGAACTGTACCGTATGAATCGAGGCCGATTTTGGAAAAATCGAAGCCATTCTGATACCATTTTGGCAGATTCACCGTGAAGAACTTGTTGGCGACTCCTACAAGCACCAATGGCACGAAAGCCATTACTGCTCTTAATGTGCTAGTTTTAGCAGTCATATCAATGCTGTTGATGCCTTCCACGAGCGCATCAGCCTCAGCAGCTGCAGCGGATTCAGCGTTATCAAATCCGTAGAATCCTTCGCCGCGCCTGGCAGCTTTCTTTCGAAGTGTTTCAAGGTAAAGCATACCTAATACGAAGACTAGAATCGCACCAATGATACCGAGTACAGGGGCAGCGTAAATATCTGTCCCAAAAAAGCTGGTTGGGATAACGTTCTGGATCTGTGGTGTTCCTGGAAGTGCGTCCATCGTAAATGTGAACGCTCCAAGTGCGATTGTTCCCGGAATAAGCCTCTTAGGGATGTTCGCCTGCCTGAATAAGTTTTTTGCAAAAGGATAGATGGCAAATACGACTACGAACAGGCTCACACCGCTGTATGTTAAAATTGCGCCCATCAGCACGATTGCAAGGATTGCGCGGGTGCCGCCGACCAATTTAATGATCGATTTGGCGATTAATTCAGCAATACCTGACATTTCGACTACCTTACCGAAGATCGCACCAAGCAAGAAAACAGGGAAGTAGTTCTTAATGAAACCGACCATTTTCTCCATGAAGATGTTGCTGAAAAAAGGAAGCACATGGCTTGGGTCAGTCAGCAGCACGGCTAGTAATGCAGCGATTGGTGCAAAAAGGATTACTGAATACCCTTTATATGCCGTGAACATCAATAATCCAAGCGCTAAAAGTATAATGAATAGCTCCATATTAGGAAGTCCTCTCTAAAACACAAGTTATGATTTATTAGATTGCTGCAATATTTCTTAAGTGTGTAGGCTTTTCATTCTTCAAGCCCATCGGTTCATTCATGAAAATCCGGCTATCCATTAACCTTAAGTCTTTGGAAATCAAAGGCCTGAAATTCATTTGGGACAATATATCCTTTTCAAGGTTCACACCAGGAGCGATTTCTGTAAGAGTCAATCCTTCAGGCCACAGTTCAAATACTGCACGTTCAGTTATATAAATAACCTTTTTCTTGTTTTCTCTGGCCACATCGCCGCTGAAAGTAATCTGTTCAACGTCTTCAACGAATTTTTTTGCTTTTCCCTCCTGGAGAATTTCAAGCTTTCCGTTAGCTGCCTGCACCTTTAATCCGCCGGCAGTAAAGGTACCACAAAATGCAATTTGGCTCGCATTTTGGGTAATATTGATGAATCCTCCGCATCCGGCAATTTTAGGACCGAACTTCGAAACGTTAATATTTCCTTTGGCATCACATTGAGCCAGACCCAGGAATGCTGCATCAATGCCACCGCCATCGTAAAAATCAAACATATATGGCTGGTCAATGATTGCCTGCGGTCCAATTGAGCAGCCGGAATCCAGTCCGCCTGCTGCGGAACCGCCAATTGCACCAGGTTCTAATGTTGGCGTGAACTGTTCATTCACGCCTTCTTCCTGAAGGACTTTTGCGATAATTTCTGGCACTCCGATTCCATAGTTTAATACTTTTATATCTTCGTTCAATAACATTGCTCCACGGCGAGCAATAACCTTGCGTTCGTTTAGCGGATAAGTTTGATCTGATTGCTTGTGAATGACATCGCCACGGTAAAAATCCTCATTATGCTGTGTGCCGAATGTTTGCATATGGTTTGCCGAGTTTTCAACGACAACCACGTAATCTACCAAAATTCCCGGAATAGCGACCAGCTTGGGATCGATCGAACCGTTTTTGACGATTTTTTCTACCTGTACAATCACTTTGCCTCCGCTGTTACGCGCATTCATGGCAATAGATAGGATTTCCAGTGTAAGTGGTTCCTTTTCGAAGCTGATGTTACCGTTTTCATCCGCAACTGAACCTTTCAGCAGAGCAAAATCAAGTTTCTGTGTTTTATAGGCAAGGTAAGGCTTGCCATCGAATCTGACTTTTTCGACAATCTCCTCTTTAGTCGCTTCATTCAGCTTACCGCCATCAATTTCAGGATCGACAAACGTTCCAAGGCCGACATGGGTAATCGTGCGCGGCTTGCCAGCAGCCCCGTCACGGAACATCTGCGAAATGACACCCTGCGGAAGATTATAGGCTTCAATTTTGTCATTGACCACCAACGGCTGGAACTTTGGTGCAAGCCCCATATGCCCGCCGATGATTCTTTTTACGAGTCCTTCGTGGGCATAATGATTCATGCCGCGGTCCACTCCATCCCCGTTTCCTGCAGCATATAGCAGTGTTAAATTTCTTGGAGACTGGCTTTCAAGGAATCTATTTTCGACCTCTATATAAATTTCTTCTGCAACACCAACCCCGATAAATCCACCCAGACCAACAACCGCATTGTCAGTGATCAGGCTTGCTGCTTGTCTTGATGAAATGAATTTTACAGAAGACACTTTAAACACCTCTTTTGCTGTACTCTAATTATGTTTTATATGGTTATAATGCCCCTCACCTTTAGTAAAAGCGGTCTATGAAAGAGTCTAACTCAACAATCAATAAGAGATTTAATAATCTCTTAAGAAGTTTTGGATATTAAAACTAATGCTGATGGCCTTCACAAATGTTTCTAGTGGGTAACGACTGTATTAAACCGTTAAAAATCTTTTTAGGGAAAAATAATACAGAAGATACCTTCTTTAATTAAAATATTTTAAAAAGGCCCCTTACAAACTATCATAGATTGTAAGGGGCCTTTACATATAATCGTTAAGTAGTTACAGAGTTATAAGAACTGCCATACTATAATTTATACTGTTTATTAAAATATTGTTGATATTCACCACTTATAATTTGTTCCCACCACCATTGGTTTTCCAAGTACCAATTAATAGTTTGAGCAATACCCGTTTCAAATGTATAAGTAGGTTTCCAGCCTAATTGTTCTAATTTAGTTGGATCAATTGCATAACGCTTATCATGACCTAAACGATCGGTTACAAACTCAATTAAATCCTCAGATTTATCCAGAGTCTTTATAATTGTTTGAACAACTTCTAAATTAGTACGCTCGTTATGACCACCAACATTATATACTTCTCCATTTACTCCCTCATGCATGACTAAATCAATAGCTGAACAGTGGTCCAGTACATGTAACCAGTCTCTTATATTCTTTCCATCACCATATACAGGTACTTTTTCATTGTTTAACACACGAGAAATAGTTAATGGTATTAATTTTTCTGGGAAGTGATATGGTCCATAGTTGTTTGAACAACGGGTAATATTCATCGGCATACCGAAAGTTTCATGGTACGCTCTCACCAATAAGTCCGATGAAGCCTTACTAGCACTATATGGGCTGTTTGGTTGGAGTGGCGTCTCTTCAGTAAAGAAAGTTGTAGGGTCAAAGTCCAGCTCACCGTATACTTCGTCTGTAGATACATGAACAAACTTTGAAACCTTGTATTCCTTTGCCGCGTCCAATAGAACCTGTGTCCCTAGTACATTTGTTTGAACAAAGATTCCTGGTTCTGTAATGGAGCGATCAACGTGACTCTCTGCAGCAAAGTGTGCTACAAAATCAAATTTCTCTTTATCAAATAGTCTCATCATTACTTCTCTATCGGCAATATCAGCCTTCTCAAAGTGGTAATTTTCTTTTTCTTCAATATTCTTGTGTTTTGTTAAATCAGCAGCATAAGTCAATAAATCAAGATTATAAATTTGATATTCTGGATATTTGTTCACCATGTACTGAACAAAGTTTCCTCCAATAAAACCTGCTCCTCCGGTTACAAGAACTTTCTTCATCACCTATTTCACCTCTTCTGCTAGTTCCTTTAAATAACGTGCTACTGCATCATGCCAATCTGATAAAGGTTCAAAACCAGCATCTAAAAGGTTCTGCTTCGACATCCTTGAATTCTTTGGTCTCTCCGCACGAGTGGGATAGTCCTCTGTTGATATACCTTTAACTTCTATACTCTTACCAGCTTGTTTAAAAATTTCTCTAGCAAACTCGGCCCAGTTACAGAATCCTTCATTGGATGCATGATATATACCATACTTATCAGTTTTAGCCATTTGAATTAGCAGCTTTGCGAGGTCAGCTGTATATGTTGGCGAGCCATATTGATCGCTCACAACATTCAACTGATTACGTGATTCAGCCAAACGGAGCATCGTTTTGATAAAGTTATTGCCATTGATGCCAAAAACCCACGATATCCGTACAATGAACCACTTATCTAAAAGTTGCTTAACAATGTTTTCGCCTTCAAATTTAGTTTGTCCATAATAGCCAATTGGATTTGGGCTATCTGTCTCTTTAAAAGGAATGTCATCCTGACCATCGAAGACATAATCCGTACTGATATAGATAAACTTAGCATCTAGCTGATGAGCAGCAGTCGCCAAGTATCTTGTCCCATTAACATTTACATTCCAGCAGGTTTCCTGATCATCTTCAGCCTTATCAACAGCTGTATAGGCAGCACAGTGAATAATGGCATCTGGCTTTAAAATTCCCACATAATTCTTAACCGCTTGTTCATCGGTAATGTCTAAATCTGAACTAGTTGTGCCGACCATCTCTAAACCATGTCTCTTGCCTTCTCTTACAACATCATATCCTAGCTGGCCATTATACCCTGTTACCAATATCCTCATTATTTCTGATCCTCATAGATAAAGTTACTTTCAGCATTCTTTAAAAGAGGAGCATTTTCATCTTTGGCTGAAAGTACAGGTTGAATATCCATCGGCCATTCTATAGCGATAGTGAGATCATTCCACAGAATCCCTCTGTCACAATCTGGAGCATATAACTCGTCAACTTTGTACTGAACCTCAACATCTTCAGTCAGTGTCATAAATCCATGTGCAAAGCCTTTCGGAACAAGCAATTGCTTTTTATTATCAGCACTTAATTCAACTCCAACCCACTTACCGTATGTTGGGCTTCCTTTTCGGATATCTACGGCTACATCAAAAATTGTTCCTTTTGTACAACGAACCAGCTTGGTCTGTGCCTTGGGATTTAATTGATAGTGTAAACCCCTTAGTGTTCCTTTTGTTGCAGAAAATGAATGGTTATCCTGGGCAAAACTAATATCAAAACCGAGTTCTTTTAACCACGTCTGACTAAAGGTTTCCATGAACCACCCTCGATTATCTCCATAAATTGAAGGCTCTATAATAATCACATCTTTTATTTCTGTTTGTATAAACTTCACTTATTAAACACCTTCTAAATTAATATCTTATATCGCCGTTAGCTACCTTCATCAAATATTGTCCGTAACTAGTCTTATTTAACTTTTCACCGCACTCCCACAATTGATCTTTATTAATCCAACCATTGATGTAGGCGATTTCTTCAGGAGCAGCAATTTTAATTCCTTGGTGCTCTTCTACTGTTCGTACAAAATTAGTTGCATCTACTAAACTTTGATGAGTCCCCGTATCCAACCAGGTATAACCTCGTCCTAATAAACACACTTCCAATTCACCCATATTTAGATAAGCTTCATTAATAGATGTAATTTCTAACTCGCCACGTGCTGAGGGCTTTACATTCTTTGCGATTTCTACAACACGTTTATCATAAAAATAAAGCCCTGTAATAGCATAATTAGATTTAGGCACTTTAGGCTTTTCCACAACACTTAGTACTTTTCCATCTTCATCAAACTCAACTACACCAAAACGTTCAGGATCAGGCACGTGATAACCAAATACCGTTGCACCATGCTTTTTATCAGCAGCATTTTGCAAAAGCTTGCGCAAACCACTACCATAGTAAATATTATCACCTAGAACCATTGCTACTGACTCTTCTCCAATAAATTCCGAGCCTAAAATAAATGCCTGGGCTAAACCGTCAGGCCTTGGTTGTACTTTATATTGAAGAGAAATTCCAAATTGCGAACCATCCCCAAGTAAGTTTTCAAACCTCGAAGTATCTTCAGGGGTAGAGATGATTAATATTTCTTTAATCCCTGCTAACATCAGTGTTGACAATGGATAATAAATCATTGGCTTATCATAAATTGGCAATAACTGCTTACTCGTAACCATGGTTAAAGGATAAAGACGTGTTCCACTACCTCCAGCTAAAATAATTCCTTTCATCATATTACACTCCTAAAAACCTTTGGGAGTCCCAACGGTTAGTTTTTTATGCTATAACAGTGTTCCTCAATCTTATTCCAATCCAGAAAAACTCTTACGATATCTTCCTCGATTAGTTCCGTTCCACTTTGTACTTCAATAAATTCCAACTCCGTGAAGGCCTTCAGAGCATGATGATCGCGAATATCAACCTGCAGTACATCACCTGCTCGTACAACACGTAAGCGGCCATTTAATGCAAAAACACCTTCGCCTTTTACAATTGTCCATACTTCCCGACGCTTTTGATGAAATTGATAACTTAAATTCTTCCCAGCATTAATTCCAATACGTTTGGTTAGTATTTCATTTCCATCTTCAAACTTTGTATGGTCCAAAACTCGATACCATCCCCAACGCCTTTCCTCATACATGGGACGATTATCAAAGTCTCCTACTAATTCCTTAATACGTGGACTAGCATCCTTATTACTAACTAAAATTCCATCAGGACTCGCAGCAACCACAATATTAGAAAGACCCAGAACAGTAACTGGTATATCTAATTCATTTATTAGATGAGCATCTTTGCTATCTTTACTTATTATACCTTTACCAATTTGGCTAGTAGCCATTTCTTCTGTCAGAGTGTTCCAGGTGCCTAAATCTTTCCAATACCCGTTGTAAGGTAAAACACATATTTTTTCAGTCTTTTCAACAACTTCATAGTCGAAACTTATTTTTGGAAGTTCATCATATTTTTTTAACAATTCATCGTACTGGATAGGAAAACCCTTTTTTTCTAAATAGTTAATGATGAATTTTAGTTTAAAAGAAAAAACTCCACAATTCCACAGTGATCCATTTTCAATAAGATTTTCAGCCTCCTCCTCAGAAGGTTTCTCGGTGAATTTTTTAACAGGCAGATAATCACCCTTTTTGTCAAAATTACTTTCGGGAACTATATAGCCATATTTCGAAGAAGGATAAGTAGGTGTTACTCCTATTAGGGCAATGTCTGCCTCACCCTCTTTTATCACCTGTTCAAGGTCTTTAACCCTTTGAAAGAATTCGTTTTCCACATAAGGATCAACTGGTAATATCGCTACTACTTCATTTAAATCCGCTGATTTTATACTATATAAATAACTAGCAGCTAGAGCAATAGCAGGGAATGTATCACGACGACTAGGCTCGATAATTAAATCTGCCTGATTATTAAGCTGGTTTTGTATTATATCCACTTGAGATTTACTAGTAGCAATCACTGTTGAGTTAGATAATCCAGTTTCACCTAATTGCCCCCAAACACGTTGTACCATTGAATTTAAAATACCTTTTTGGTTTTCTAGAATTTTTAGGAATTGTTTTGACCGAGCATCATTTGATAGAGGCCAAAGGCGCTTCCCTGAACCTCCTGATAATAATACCAATTTCATAATATCTTCACCTCTTTGTTAAACTTTCCACATGACATCTTGTTTGCAGAACATGGAGAATTATTTGTCATCCTTTTTTAGTAGCTCTTTTAATAAAAGAGTAAGAAAATAGGCATCATTTATAAAATACCTTCTAAACATTCTTTTAGGTTCTTGTAAAAATCGATAAAACCATTCAAGCCCAAATTTTTGCATCCAAAGAGGAGCCCTTTTTATAGTTCCAGCTAAAAAATCGATGGCAGCACCTACTTGCATTGAAATAGGAACATTGAGCCGATATAAATTATCAAAGATAAATAATTCTCCCTTCGGAGAACCTAAAGATACTAATAAAATATCTGGTGAGAACTCATTAATTTTCTTTACTCCTAACTCTATTGCATTTAAGTCCCTATCAAATCCAAACGGGGGCGAATAATACCCAATTTTAAATGTATAGTTATTTTCATTTTGAAGCTTTTTAATTGCTAATTCAGGTACTCCATCCTTTGATCCAAATATAAACACCTTAAATGTTCTTTTTTCAGCCAGTTTTAAAACCTCAGGAACTAAATCAGCTCCAGAAACTTTCTCTTTTAAAGGCTTTCTTAATATTTTTGAGGCAAAATATATAGGTGCTCCATCGACTAATGTAATAGAAGCCTTTTGGTACTTTGAATAAAAATCAGTATTTTTGGATAAATTGACTAAATGATCAACATTTGGAGTAACTAAAACCGATTTACCATTTTTGTTTTTATTAAAATCTATTTGTTTTTCTATCAAGTTGATAGCTTCTTGCATTGTAAGGTTATCAAAGTTCACTCCAAATAATCTACGCACTTCCAAGTACTAACCATTCCTTTCTATTATTTTATTTATTATTATCTTTAACTTATCAGGTAAAAACTCGGCTGAATAATTCTCTTTAAAGTTTATAAATGCATTTTCTGATAGTTCACCCAACTTTTCGGGATACTTCATTAATTTATTAATTTCTTTAATGAATTCTTCCTTATGATCTGCAATTAAGATATCTTTATTATTTTTATGCTTTATGCCCTCTGCACCTATAGATGTAGAAATAACAGGAATCAATTTACCAAAGGATTCAATAATCTTTACACGTTGCCCACTACCTACAAATAAAGGGACAATACTAATATCACATATTTCAATATAATCATTAACATCATCTACGTACCCTGTGACAAACACGTTTTTATTGTTATGGTAGTTCTTTATTAATGCAGGAGGATTACTTCCTACAATATAAATCTTACAATTTTCGTTAATTTCGCCCCAAACATTTTCCATAAACCACTTAATTCCATGCTGATTTGGATACCAAGACATTGACCCTAAAAAAAGTATATTTAACTCTCCATTTGTTATAGGCTTAAATTTAAATTGTTTTTCTACACTTAGGTGTATAGGTAAAATAGTTAATTTATTTTCTGGAGTTTTCAACTGCTTTACAAAGACATTTTTATCATCATTGCTTAAGCAAATTACATGGTTAGCTTTGTTTAATGCACCTTTTTCAAATCTCTGCAGTTTAACAAATTCAATAAATCCTGCAGCTTTTTTAAACAAATTCCCATCATTCATTACAATTCGTTTGAAAATTAGACTTTCCACATTATGCTGATCCAATATAACCTTATGATTCCTTATAAACTTGTAATAGACCATCATCGGAAGATGGTCGAAATATATAAATTCATAATTTTGTTCTTGCAATTTCTTTTTTAAGACTTCAACAAACCTTTTATCATAAAATTTATGAATACTATAAGGGGTTTTACTAAATAGGCTTTTTATATAATCTTTTAAAAAGATTTTTGTAGATGCACCTCTTATTACTGTTTTAGGTATTACTTCTAAACTACTTGTTATCTCCTGTACCTTCTTTACATGCTGTTCATTGATTTTATCATTACTAAAGCAAATCAAGTCAATTTCATAGTTCTTGGATAAAGCTTTTATTGAATTATATGTTTTTATTTTCCCACCATTATCAAGTGGATATGGTAGTAATGTAGTTAAAACCAATATTTTTGCCATAAAGTCTACACCTCGATTGTATATCCTTTACCTCTGAAAATTTTTAAAGGCTACAATTTAATTGTTGAAGTTTTTTAGATTCCTTATATTACCATTAACCTTCTATACTATTATCAATATAAAAAACACACAGCTATCCTGTGTGTTCCTTTCTACTGTCATTAATGACATTACAATAAATGTATATATAGTTCTTTTATTATATTCATCTATAAAGAATTAATTAGAATGTTGGATGTTTCCCCATCTTATTTAAAAGTCCGTCTTTAATACCCTTAACTAAATATTTAATCCTCTCTTTTTTTCTATCAAGATTAAAAATATATATCTTTGCCATCTTTTTGAAAAACCGAAAGAATAGTAGGATTAAAGATATTATTTGTGAAAGAGAAGATTTATTTCTTTTTATCATAATATAACAATTTCTTAAGTAGTAATAATCCACATAAGGAGCAAGGTTATTCTCTCCTCCTGAAGAAACAGATACTTTATGATAAATGATTGAGCCTGGGACATATTTAATTTTCCAATCGCACTTTTGAGCTCTTAGATTCCAATCAGTTTCTTCATAATAAAGAAAATAATCCTCACTCATATATCCTGCTGTTTCAATTAATTCCTTTTTAAAAAGTAAACTACACCCTGAAATATAGTCAACTTCCTTGGTGTTATTATATTGAAACTTATCTTTTTCTTTAAAACCAATATGGGATGTCTTTCCTGTATATTTATTTACCAGCCCACCTGCAAACCAAATAATGTCAGTTCCATAGTAGTATATTTTAGATCCGACTATACCAACTTTACTATCACTTTTTATTTCCTTAATCAGCTCATTAAGAGCGTTAGGGTCAACAGTAGTATCATTATTAAGTAACCAAAAATAATTATAATTTTCTTGATATGCCTTTTGAATACCAATATTATTTCCACCAGCAAATCCTAAATTTTGATCACTTTTTAGGATATTAATAATATAAGGGAATTTTCCACGTCTATATTCATTTTCTATCCTTACAAGCGAGTTATCCTTTGAACCATTATCAACCAGGAAAACCTCAAAAAAAGAATAATCCAAATCTACTAATGAATTTAAACATTCAATGGTATCATCATAACTATTCCAATTAAGTATTACGATTGCTACTTTATCATTTGTTGTAATCATTTATCAAACCCTCATTATATTAATAATAGTCAGACTAGTTATAGATGGTTAACTTTGTTACCTTCTTTTAAAATTTTTTTATAAAGAGAAATAGAAGATATAATAATAAATAATTGGTATGTTCCAATTTCAGCAGCGGATATCAAACTAATCATATAGGCTATTAGAGAAATCCATAAAGAAACCCCTAATTTTTTCTTACCAGAATTAATATTAGGTAATATCAATAGGTAAATAATAATAGTAGCCAGAATTCCGACAAGTCCTGTTTCTAAAAGAGTAATCAAATACTGATTATCTATACTAATAAAATATTCCCATGGGACTCTATAGTCTGAGTAACTTATACCTTCTGTATGTGACAAATATCCAGGCCCTTTACCAAATAGCCAGTCGGTTAAATTTGAAAGTTGAGAAGCAACGGCCAAAATTAACGTTAATCTATAACTATAAGCGTCATTATTCACTCCGTAGGTATCTATGACCATGGCATTATTAGGATCAAATATTGTGAGTACATTCAAATATAGGCTAAAAAACATACCTTCTTTTAATTGTGGAATGGCAAGCCACATAATTATTAACACATTTAAAATAATAAAGAGTATAGAAGGTACTAGATAAAAGCTTCTACTAACTCGTAATGTTTTCCCTTTATATAAAATTAATAACAAGTACAGAACAACGGCAAGAATACCTGAAATAGCGATAGATACCAGTGGCCCTCTAGAATAAGTAAATAACAACATTAATAGAAATAAGAAACTAATTAGTAAAAACCTTTTCTTATTTGAAAATCTATAATAATAAATCGTAATTGGAATGATTAAAGTCAGAACCATTGCAAAACCAATAGCATGATTAAAGGGCCCTTTTACTCTTATCTCTCCCAACCGCTGATACCCTTCACTAAAATCAGAAAATCCTTGATAATATCCTAAATTCAAATAGGCAAACATATTGAGACCAGAAGTTAGTTCGGGTATAGACAGTAAACAAATTAAAACGAAACTACTTATCAGTGATTTGATACTGTTATGAAATCCAGCTATTGGGAGATAAATTAAAATAATAAATGTTAAAAGATAATAGTCTAATAATGCCCCAATAATAGTAGTAACACTAGAAAATTCAATAGATTGCACAAGCAAACCACGTAAAAAACTAAGGACTAAAGGAAGAAAGTATAATATAGCTAATACATATAAGATATTTTTAAGTTTTTTTAAATCCACAACTCTTTTTAAACCCTCAAATATACTCCTTCTATTAATGATAATATTAATAAACAGAATAATAATAATTGTTCTCTGGATTGTGAGAAGAGGGAGAAAACTTAAAATTTTAAAGGAAAAATACTGAGGGACTAAAGGGAAAAGAAACAATAATGTTAAAAAAAGGTGTTTACTTTTCCTAGAGACCATAAGTATACTGCTTATTATTAATAATATTACTACGATTGATAAGAATAGAAGTTGCATTTGAGTATCCCTACTAAAGAAAATTTTTTATCCAATTACCCATTTATCAATATTTAATTGAAATTTGGCCTAGTAATAATAGTAATTGGCCGTTTTATTATTCAGATAATATTTTCAATAACTTTTTTAAGTCATTATTATCAGGACTTTTACAAAAACGTTCGCAAAACTCTATGCGAACATTTTGTACCTGGCTGGAAAACCACCAACTATTAATATCGGTAGAAAGCAAACCCTTAATTTGTACTAACGCGTCATCTGCCCGAAAATGAAGAATTCCCACATCTTTCAATTTTTCAAATAAGGGCATTGACTCATTATTTATTTTGTGATTTTTATCATTCCAAAATAGTATAGTTGGTTTATTTAAATATAATGCTTCTAAAAACGTAGTTGAAGGGTGGTCACATATAAACAATTTTGACTCTAATAAAGATTTATAGAAAGCTTTATTTTCATCTAAGTTATATGCCTGAAGCTTATTTTCCAGGAAACCTTCTAAATCCCACCCAAAATCTTTGTGGTAAAGTCTCAAATAAAGTTGATTAGAATAGTCATCAGGAAATTCAGTTAAAAATCTTTTTAACTCCTGAAAATATTCTGTCATATGCGTTGGTATTATAGGATATCTAAACAAATATCTTGGTTGATTAGTAGTAACCATTAAAATTTTATCCTTTAAAACAACATTCTCTTTATTTTTATAGGACATTAATTTTTGTGGAAAAAGCGGAATAATTTTTCCTTTAAATTTTGCTTTTTCCCATCCCCAGGTAAAGTAAATATCACTTATATTTACTTCATGATTTTCATACCATGTATATTCCCCACTTCCATAGACTCCACCATGTTGCATTCCAATCAATTTAACATCCTGACTGTCCTTAGCCTCTGCCATCCATAGTTTTTGTAAATCTTCGTAGTGGGTTGAAGTAGAAGTAAACAACGATTTAGGGGATCTAGGATAAGTGTTTAAGACTAATTCTCTAGCTTCATTATAATTTTCTATAAAAATTAATGGGATATCCTTATGAAGCTGACTTAATATAAGCTCAAAAAAAGACGTATCAATAGATTCAATTATATTCTTTCCATTAGAAAGTATTACTTGTCGTAAACTATCTCGGATATTCTTACAATAATTATCACTAAAGAATACTTGTTCCTCAAAGTAAATAGGTTGTATTAAACCTTTTGATTTAATTAACAGATATATTAAATATCTTTTTTTAAAATGAGAATCGAAAATATAGGTAACTTTATTCTTTAAAAAGTTTTCATTAAGGACTTTTTGGATTCTCCTAAAACTTTTCTTAAGTACCTTAAATTTAGATTCAAAATTATTATTTTCAATTTTATATTTTGTTTGTGAAAACTCATCAGGTTCCCTTACAAGATTTTTAATCCCTTGAAGATTATAACCATCAGTTTCTAATAGAGAAAAGAAAGTATAGGTATCAAGAGGTACTGAATAGTTACTACTACTTTTTATGATTTCTATATTCTTTTCCCTAATATAATCAGTAATTAAAACCTTATCATAATAGAAATGAATATAATGTAATAACCACGGACCTAAAAATATTCTCCAATAGTCCTTTTGATACTTTTTCCCATGTATTTCGTTTAATGAAATTGAAATTACATCTAATATATTCTCATATAGATACTCTAAACTTTTCCCTATTTGATAAGGGTCTTTGTCTTTGTATATATTTGCGTATATTTCATTTAAATACAATGAAGAATTTACTGTAATGTTGGGGTATACTTCACTAAAGTGAACATCATTATTGTCAATCAATGGGAAAACCTCCCTGGAACTAAATCAATTTTAGACCTTTATTTTAAATTTATTTATTTCCCTCAAAAAGAAGTAATTCATTAAAAAGAAGTAAATAAGATAAGACGTTGATGTACCTAGTGCCACAGAAGATACCTTGTATTCTATTGACAAAAAAAGGAAGCTCAATACAATATTAATTAAGATAGTTATAATTTGTATTCTAATATACACACTTTGCCTTTGGGCGGCATTAAAATAATTTGCAGAGAAACCCATTAAAGTGAGGGGGAAAATTCCCAATAATAAAATTTGTCCTGTTAATATTCCAGCTTTAAAATCCGGCATATAATTCTCAATAAACCAAGGGAAAACAAAAAAAAGAAAAGTTACAATTATCCCCATTGCTATAGCAAGAGTAGAATTTGTTTTCCAGAATAAATTATAAATTTCCTTATATCTTTCTTTACTTACCAACTCTACTATTTTTGGGTATAATACTTGACCAATTACCTGGGGAAGCAGCATCATTGAATTAAAAACTAACATACCTACCCCGTAAATACCTAAATCTTCAGGTGACATAAAAATAGAAATTATTACCCGATCACTTGCAATTAAAATGGTCCAAACAATACCAACTAAAAAAATTGGAAAGCCTATTTTAATTAACTCTTTATATTGATCAATATCAAATTTATATTCGAAATCTTTTAATGAAGCCCTTCCGAATACTAATTGTATAATAAGCGCAATAATCATCCCAATAAATAATCCTTGGTATCCGAATAAAAAAACAAATAATAGAGTTAAAATTGATTGAGTTATGTTTTTTGTTGATATTAAAATAGACGCTGCTTTAAAATTTTGCTCAGATTTATAAAACATTTCAACATAAGCTGATAGTAAAAGTAACATTACTAAAAAACTTGAGTATATTAATCCGATTTTATATTCGTAGTTCAAGTCCAAAAATAGTAATAATACACTAACTAGAGCCAGAATAAATGCAACAATTAGTGGAATAGTAAAGATAAAAGATAAAGTTAAGTTTTTAATATCTTTTACTCTCTGGAAGTCATTTCGAGCAATATAGTACGGCACTTCTCTGTTCATAGCATTAATTATACCCAACTGAAAAAAAGGGATAAAAGTAAAAATAAGAGAAATAGTTAACCAGTAACCATATTTTTCAGGTCCTAAAATATTCCTTGTGAAAATGCCTACAAAAAAAGCTAAGGCAGCAGAAATAAGAGTAGCTGCCCCCATTGACATAATATTTTTAATTATATTATTGGAAAGGATTCTTTGCAAAAAAACCATTAAAATAACATCCTTTATCTACAACAGCTGTTCCCAGCTTAAAGCAGTTCCAGCCTTAATATCACGCGATGCTTTTGAGCCTATTACTTTATCATAGTATTTCGGCTCCATTCCTAATCCAGGTCTCACTATTTTGATATTATCTGATGAAAATGCCTCTCCCTCTTTTATATCCTTTGAAGCATAAATTGAGCGTCTATATTTTAAAGATGGCTTTTCTTTTTCAGTTGGTCCATAAGTGACTTTACCTAACGCCTGCCATGCTCTTTCAGTTTCAATAACTAACGATTTCATTTCTTCTGGTTCAAGAGAAAATGCTGAGTCAACTCCGCCATCTGCTCTTCTAAGAGTGAAATGCTTCTCAATTACCGTTGCGCCTAGTGCCACACTTCCAACCGATACACCAACACCCATTGTGTGATCCGAAAGACCAACTTGAACATCAAATAATTCTCTCATATGTGGAATTGTCAGGATGTTAGTATTATCTGGTGTGGCAGGGTAAGTGCTAGTGCACTTTAGAAGTACTAGATTTTTGCAGCCTGCTTCTCTTGCTGCTCTAACCGTTTCATCTAGTTCTGCAACAGTTGCCATTCCTGTTGAAATAATCATTGGTTTTCCAGTTGAAGCAACTTTTTTAATCAATGGAATATCATTATTTTCAAATGAAGCAATCTTGTAAAGTGGCACTTCCAATTCTTCAAGAAAATCCACAGCTGTTTCATCGAAAGGAGTACTGAATGGGATCATTCCTAACTCCCTTGCCCTATCAAAAATAGGCTTATGCCATTCCCATGGAGTATAAGCCTGCTGATAAAGCTTGTATAAGGTATTGCCCTTCCAGAGGCTCTCTTTATCTTCAATCCTGAACTCACTGTTATCTATATTTAAAGTCATAGTATCAGCAGTATATGTTTGTATTTTTAAAGCATGCGCTCCTGACTTGGCTGCAGCTTCAACAATTTCTAACGCTCTTTCCAGTGATTGATTATGGTTTCCAGACATTTCTGCTATAATAAATGGCCGACTGTTTGGCCCAATTTTTGTACCTTCTACAATAAACTCGTTCATTTTTCTGTCCTTTCTATTGAGAGGTTTATCTTACCTTTTTTTTGTTCCCATTGTTCCTTAAGCAATCCAAGTAGATAAACATCTATAAATTGATTATTTTTCCTAAGATGCTTAACTAGCTTTCCTTCTATGGAAAATCCCATCTTATCATGGAATGTTAGACTCTTTTTATTATATTCTAATACTTCAGCACAAACTTTTCTAACGTTTAACTGATAAAAAAGATAGTTTAAAGCTGCAAAACCCATAATTGTTCCCGCTCCCCTGGGAGCCTCCTGGGCACCAATATAAAATCCCCATTCACACTTTTCGTTAAGACTGTCAACCTTAAAATTCACTAAGCCAAGTGGTTTGTCATCGATGTAGAATAATAAAACGATTAAATCTTTTTTTTCTTTAAGATTTTCAAACCATGCAATATGTTCGTCCCATGAAACATTTTTATCATTAATCATTACATTCTTAATTTTATCTTGGTTTCTCCATGATAAAACGAGTGGTAAATCCTCATCACTAATCTCTTTAAGCTGAACTCTATCTAAAATACTCATTTTCCACCTTCAAAAAGGATATTTAATAATGGATACTCTTTGATAAACTGAGCGTTAACTAAATTACGTGATTTAACAGATAATCTCAACACCTTTTCCGTGTCTTGTAAAAGACTACTTATCACTTCGACTATATCACTTTCTTGCACCTGAGAGAACTCTCCTAAGTTAATGGTAGCACCAACACTGCTTACCGATTCTGTAGCTTCCTTCTGATTGTCAGCAACGATAATGGTGATAGAGGGAAGACCAAAGAAACAACGTTCCCAAGTAGTTGTACCACCAGCACCAATGGCTAAGTCTGCCTGGTTCATAAATTCTGAAATATTGCTCACTTGGGTGAAATAGCGAAAATTATTGTGACCTTCGCAGAAGGCCTTAATATTATCTTTATTTGGATTTGTTGCACCTACAATGACATCTACTCGAAACTTTTCTCCTAAGTTTGTTAGTGCCCTAATCGCCTTTTCTGTTTCATTGGTAGGATCAGTTCCACCAAAAAAAACAAGAATTCGATTAATCTGACCATTCCTTTCTTTCATTGAATCAGCCAGAGTAATAAATTCTTCCCTTAATAAGACATATTGTGGACCTAATAGCAATTTGCATTTTTCAGGTACAAGTGATGTATATCTATTTTTAAGTCCTAAGTAAAAATTCTGATCAAGAAGGATATCACATTTGTGTTCTCTATTTGCTAAATCGTCTATAACCATCAAGTTGTGTACTTCTGGATACAGAACAGATTCCCACTTGTAATCTAACCCATAATGGTCAAGAACTAAAAGATCAATAGGACTTATGTTTTTCTTAATGATGTTTAAAGTCTCTTTTGCATCCTCTAACCAATTTTTCTCATAATAATCAAAGAAAGAGGTATTGTTAAACTCAGATTCAATTGATAACTCAAAAACTTGATAACCTTTTTCTTTAATTATATTAATAATATTTCCAGGAAGGGCCCTGGATACAAAGGAGATAGAAGCATGTCTTTTCTTGAGTTGTTCAGCGAGCGTTAAACACCTCATTATATGACCTGTTCCAATGTCAAAAGAAGAATCCACCCTAAAAACTATATTCATGTTACCATCCGTCCTACATATACTGTCCACCGTTTACCCCTAAAACTTGTCCTGTAATAAAACTTGATAAATTAGGTGAAAGCAAAAATGCTACTGACCATGCAATTTCTTCTGGTTCCGCAAATCTTAATAGAGGGATATCCTTTGTGATTTTTTCTCTTACTTTATCGGGAATCGAGCTAGTCATATCAGTATTGGTGAAGCCTGGAGCAACCACATTCGCTCTAACACCGTTTCGAGCACCTTCTTTTGCCAGGCTTTTTGCCATACCTATTAATCCAGCTTTACTAGCTGCGTAATTGACCTGGCCAAGGTTGCCCATCTCACCAACAATCGAACTAATTAGAACTATTGAACCTTCATTGTTTTCTAGCATATCAGGAACTACACTTTTAACTGTGTTGTATGCTCCAGTCAAATTAACATCTATCACATTGGACCAATCTTCATCGGACATTTTCTTAAAGAACGTATCACGATTTACACCTGCGTTGGCTACAACTCCATAAATAGGACCTAGCTCTTCCTTTATTTTCGAAACAGCAATCTTAACTTCTTCACTATTTGTTACATCTGCTTTTAAATAAAGGCAACCTTCTGTTCCTTCTCCACTTTTACTAATACAGGCTACCCTAGCACCTAAATCATTCAAAATTTTCACTATAGATGCACCTATACCTCGGTTTCCACCAGTAACAAGAATAACCTTTCCTTCCAAATTAAACATCGTTTACCCCTTTAATAATTCTCTATTAGAATTTTTTTATACTCCATATTTCCTTTTAATTGCTCCCATTCATTGCGGCGAATCCCCATCCTTATAACATTAAAAAACTCACCATTTTTATAGATGTGGTCAACTAATCTTCCTTCTATTTTAGATCCAAATTTTTCATGGATTTGTATTACTTTTTCGTTGAATTCAAAAACTTCACACCATAGTTTATTTAATCCTAAGGTATCAAATATGTAATCATACATATTGCATTCAAGAATTCTACCAAGCCCTTTGCCCCTGGCTTCCAAGCTAGCAATATAGTAAGCCCATGAAGCCTGTTGATTTCTATAATCAATATTATTCACACTCATAAGACCAACTGGGATACCATTTTCAAGTTCGATAATCCAATACTTTTCATTATCATTGTTTAAGTTAATTTTCTTAAACCAATTCTGTTGATCCTCGATCGTTAACTTCGGATCAGTATACATGTATTTTGTTACTTCAGGTGACATTCTCCAATTCATAATCATTTCTAAATCTGATTCTCTAACTTGGCGTAGAATCGCTCCCATTTTATCACCTTTATTCAATTAATTTTTTTTGTTCTATATGGCTATTAATTTCTTTCCACTCTGGATTCTCATTAAGTAACTTTATTATGTCATTTAATTTAAATTCTTTTTCAACAGGATAAAGTGCCTCAAGAATATTCTTAATTAGAATAAAATCTTCTTCAGTATCAACTGTCCAGCGATGCTCACTATAGTCGTTTAGAGAAGGGACATTTTTCAATTTAAATGTATCCGGATTACCATAGATGAAACTAGTCACGTGTTCTCTATATATCTTTTCCTTAGAAGTTTTATAAGCTTGATTTAATACATCAAAAGAAAATACTTCAGTATCTAAACCTCTTGGAAATGTTCTTTCCAGGGTATTGGATACATAGTCCACTGTATTTTTATTGTCTAAATAAACTCTAATAGTTTCATCTATAATTTCCGGGTCAATTATTGGACAGTCAGATGTTAGTCGAACAATGACTTGGACATTATTGTTTATTGCTGCTTCATAATATCTCGATAATACATCGTCTTCTGACCCTCTATAATATGGAATGGAAAGCTGCTGACATAATTGAACAATAGGATCATCACTCTCTTTGATAGTGGTAGCAATAATTATCTCATCAATCAACTTTGCTCTTTCTACCCGTTCAATTTGATATTCCAATAGGGTTTTTCCATTTACTGTCTTGAGTATCTTACCAGGTAATCTAGTAGATCCCATTCTTGCCTGGATTATTGCAGCAACCTTCATTCCTTTTTACACCTCTCGTGAATATTCCCTTATCGTTGCTTTGACTGCGCCAATTACATCTTGTACATCTTTTTCTTCCATTGCTGGGAATAATGGAAGAGAAATAATTCTTTCATATAAATCTTCGGCTATCGGGTAATCACCATTCTTGTGTCCCATTTCTTTATAATATGGAAGAAGGTGTACTGGTATATAATGGACGTTAACACCAATATTTTTAGCTTGTAATGCCTGGAAGATTTCTTTTCTTGAAACAGACAATGCATCTAAATCCAATTTAATAATATATAAGTGCCAGCTTGAATCCGAATCTTTATCCTGGAAAGGCGTGATAACTTGTTTTACTTCCCTAAATGCTTCATTATACATTTCAACATATTTTTTTCTTCGTGATACAAAGCTATCAATTTTCTTTAACTGGCTTACACCCAAAGCCGCCTGAAAATCAGTCATTCTGTAGTTGTATCCCAAGAACTGCATTTCATAATACCAAGGGCCATGGTTCTCTAGCATTTTATCAGCATCACGCGTAATTCCATGAGAACGGAACATCAGGAGTTTGTCATAGAATTCCTTACTATTTGTTGTAATAATTCCACCTTCGCCTGAGGTGATATGCTTAACTGGGTGAAAGCTGAACATTGTCATATCACTTAACGATCCAACCATCCTCCCTTTATACTTAGCTCCGAGAGCATGTGCAGCGTCTTCAATGACAACTAAATTATGTTTCTTAGCGACTTCATGAATTGCATCGAGATTAACTGGCTGACCTGTAAAATCAACGGGGATAATCGCTTTTGTTTTTTCAGTAACTTTCTTTTCGATTTTCTTTGGATCAATGTTATATGTTTTTTCATCAATATCCGCAAAAACAGGAGTTCCACCTTGATATAACACACAATTCGCACTAGCAGCGAATGTAATAGGAGTAGTAATTACTTCATCACCCTCGCCAATGCCAGCTGCAAAGCAGGCTCCATGGAGAGCTGCAGTACCGTTCGAAAAGGCTACTGCGTATTTAGAGCCAACATAATCTGCTACAGCCTGCTCAAACTCACCTATATAAGGACCAGTTGTAAGAAAGTCACCCTTTAAAACATTAACTACTGCATTTATGTCATCTTCATCAATCCATTGTTTTCCATATGGAAGGTATGTTTCTCGACTATTTTTCTTTTGCTCTTTTGTCATGTTTATCTCTCCATATTGTAGTAAAAGTGTTCTTTTACACTTCTTCCACAAGTGCTCTTAGTTCGTCTACAGTCAACCATTCAGTATTAGTGTCACTTGTATATTTGAAGTTATCTTCTAATGGCTTTCCACCGTTAGAGTAATCTTCTCTCCACCATGGGAACTCTGGCTGAATTACATAATAAGTATCATATTCTAAAGTTTTTCTTGCATCATCTTCAGTGATCATTGCTTCATGCAGCTTTTCACCAGGACGGATTCCTACAATCTCCATCTTGCATTCAGGAGCAATCGCTTCTGCCAGGTCTGTAACTTTCATGCTTGGAATTTTAGGAACGAAGATTTCTCCGCCATGCATTCTTTCAAGGTTATCAAGAACGAATTGAACACCCTTGTCTAATGTAATCCAGAAACGAGTCATTCTTTCATCAGTAATTGGGACAACGCCTGTTTCTTTGATTCTTTTGAAGAATGGAACAACACTTCCACGGCTGCCTACGACATTTCCATAACGTACAACAGCAAACCTAGTATTTTTGTCGCCCGCGTATGAGTTTGCTGCTACGAACAATTTATCAGATGCCAGTTTAGTTGCACCATACAGATTCACTGGACTTGCAGCTTTATCGGTACTTAAAGCTATAACCCTTTCAACACCACGGTCAATAGCAGCTTCAATAATATTTTGTGCACCGTGGATATTTGTCTTTACAGCCTCAAATGGGTTGTATTCACATGCTCCAACATGCTTTAGGGCAGCAGCATGAATAACTACATCCACACCATCAAACGCTCGGTATAAACGCTCTCTATCCCTTACGTCACCAATGAAGAAACGCATTCTTGAATCAGTAAACTCCTGAGCCATTTCGTATTGCTTTAATTCATCTCTGCTAAAAACGATTACTTTTTTCACATCAGATTGAAGAACCTTTCTGATGAACTTTTTACCGAAAGATCCTGTACCGCCAGTTACTAAGATAGTTTTTCCTGATAGATTATACATTTAAAATACCTCTTTCTAGTTTTGTTTATTATATTAAGATAATTAATATGCGTCTTTTGAACCTAATAAAACTTTTACAGTTTTAAATATTATTTTTATATCATACAAAAATGTTCTTTTTTGTATGTATTCTAAGTCCAATTGAACCATTTCTTTAAACCCTATATTACTCCTACCGCTTACTTGCCAAAGCCCTGTACATCCCGGGATTACAAGAAGGCGTTGTTTATCATAGTCAGTATATTCCTTCACCTCCCTAGGAAGTGGAGGCCGAGGACCAACAAGACTCATTTCGCCTTTTAGCACATTAAATAGTTGTGGTAATTCATCAATACTTGTTTTTCTAATGAATTTCCCGATTTTCGTTACTCTTGGGTCTTCCTTCATCTTAAACATCGCACCACTTACTTCATTATGTTCCAATAAGTCTTTTAGCTTTTCTTCAGCATCTGTAACCATTGAGCGAAATTTAAACATCATAAACTCTTTACCTTTTAAGCCCACTCTCTTTTGACTAAAGAAAACAGGGCCTTTCGGGTCCTCAATTTTGATAAAAAATGCCACTATTAAAAAAATAAAACTTAACAGAATTATACCTACTAGAGCTCCAAAAATATCCATCAACCGTTTGCTAATTAAATAGGGTTTCTTGTTACTAATGTGCTCATCAAGATTTTTTTCATCTAGATAACTAACTTCTTGATTTGCTACTTCTGCCAATTATTATCCCTTCCTTCTTAAAAACTACAACACTTTAAAATTAGTTATTTTTTGTTTAATGTAATCAAGAATGTCATCTCTAATTTCTTCGTTTTCCAATGCAAATTCTATCGTAGTCTTAACAAACCCCGCCTTTTCCCCAACATCATACCTCTTACCTTCAAAATCATAAGCAAATACCCTTTGAATTTGATTGAGTTGTTGAATTGCGTCCGTCAGCTGTATTTCTCCACCTGCACCCTTTTCTTGCTTGTCTAAGAACATAAAAACTTCAGGGGTTAGGATGTATCTGCCCATAATAGCCAGATTAGATGGTGCGGTACCAGGTTCAGGTTTCTCAACAAAATTATCAACTTGGTAACGCCGATTTTCTTGTGTTAACGGTTCAATAATTCCATAACGGTGAGTTTCACTATCAGGAACTGTTTGCACACCTATAACTGATGATAATGTTTCTTCATACTGATTGATTAATTGCTTTAAACACGGTGTTTCACTTTGAACAATATCATCACCTAGAAGGACAGCAAAAGGCTCATCCCCAATAAAATTGCGAGCACACCAAACTGCGTGCCCTAATCCTTTTGGTTCTTTTTGGCGAATGTAATGAATATCAGCTAGGTTAGTAGAGTATCTTACTTTATCCAACAGTTCTACTTTTCCTTTTTCCAACAAATTCTGTTCAAGCTCCGGGGCAAAATCGAAGTGATCCTCAATCGCACGCTTACCTTTTCCTGTAACGATAATTATATCTTCAATTCCTGACTCAATAGCCTCTTCTACTATGTATTGAATCGTTGGTTTATCTACAATCGGCAGCATTTCTTTTGGCATTGCCTTGGTGGCCGGTAAAAACCTTGTTCCTAATCCTGCGGCAGGGATAATTGCTTTTCTAACTTTCTTCACGAAATTTCCCCCATACGTAAATTTTGATTGACTAAACACCGCTTTTGAAAACTAAAGCATCAACGGCAAAAAATAAATATCTAATGGAAACCCATGCACTTTGACATGTACTTCCATTAGATATCCATTTTTTTTTTTTGAAAATAAACGGGCATCTAACCCACCCTCACACCACACTATTGACAACCGAAGTGTCTAAGGAGAGATCTTGCCACTCCCACAGCATGGTCGAGTGCCTCCATGGGTAACGGGCAGGAGGCATCGCCGGTCAGAATTCTGACAGTGATATAAGCTAATTCTAGTTGTCTAGTATTTGCCCACCTTAGAAAATTCCAAGAAACTTTTTCTTTTTAATTGGTTCAGGAGCTTCTTTATAAACATTGCTGTTTTCTACAAGCAGTTCTGCGTTCTCTTGAAATAAATAGACATAATCTGTACCGTATTTTGACTCGATCATATTCATCGTTTCCGCCATCTTAAAACCCCGGCTATTGACGTTATGAGCATCTGATGCAATAAAATGAGTCAGATTCGCTTCAATTAGTTGATAGGAAAAGTTCTTTATTTTTTTTCCGAAGTAACCACTCAGGCTTGAAGCAGTCACTTGAGTTAATGCACCTTTTTTCACAAGGTTATACAAAACATCGGGGCGTTCGATAATCTCCTGGTTTCTCTCTGGGTGTACAATGATGGGGACTAACCCTTTTAGCTGCAGATCAAACAGTAATTTCTCGGTATACCTTGGTACATGTCCGGATGGCAATTCTATGAATAAATACTGCGTCCCATTCAGGGTAAGAATTTCATCCTGTTCAAGATCGTCCACTACTTCCCCGTAAATCCGTATCTCCTGGCCTGGAAGCACTTTTAGGGGTACACTTGCTTTCTCTAATTCGACATTCAAATCGTTCACTTTCGACAAAATGTCAGTTTTATAGTTGTTGTATTTACTATTTTTATGGTGAGGCGTGGCGATGATCGTATGGATGCCTTCATTAACAGCAGCCTTAGCCATATCTATACTGTCACCTATATGCTTTGCGCCGTCGTCGATTCCCGGCAGAATATGACTGTGTATGTCAATCATCGCTGTCACCCTTCCAATTTTGTGTTAATTTTATAGGACTTTTATATGCTAACACGGTTACCCCCTAGCGTAAAGAGGTGCATTTTGTCGAAACTTGTCATTTTATAAAGAAAACTTCTTGGTAAAACAATCCAAAACTATTTAGTACCATAATAATAATACTGATTTGTCGAATCTGCTTTCTTGTTATTAAGCACAACACCTAACATCTTTGCGTTCGCTGAAGCAAGAAGTTCTTTTGATTTAGTAGCTGCCTCGATTTCTGTCGTTTCACTGCTAACTACCAGAATTGTGCCGTCACACTGATTGGCCAGTATTTGCGCATCTGTAACTGCAAGCACAGGGGGGGTATCAAACATAACTAAATTAAAGTCTTGTAAAGCATTCTCCAGAAAAGCCTTCATTGCTCTAGATCCGAGTAATTCAGATGGATTCGGAGGAATTGGCCCGCTCGGTAAGACTGCCAAATTTGCCACGTCCGTAAGCTTAACCGCTTCTGCTAGCGGCACCTGGTTGGTAAGTACATTCGTTAGCCCAGTTGTATTCGTAAGATTGAACGTATAGTGTACCGTAGGCTTTCGCATATCTGCATCAACGAGAAGGACAGATTTTCCCTGTTGCGCAAAAACAACGGCAAGATTCGCAACAGTAGTCGATTTACCTTCTCCAGGTCCTGAAGACGTAACCATGATGGTGTTTACTTCTTTATCAATAGAAGAAAACTGGATGTTCGTTCTAATGGTTCTATATTGCTCCGAAATAGGAGACTTAGGATCATTTTTTGCTATTAATTTTCTTTTATTGTCCATGATCAACTTTTTTGTTTTTTTATTTATTGGCATCATTTACACCTCAAGCTCTCGCATTTCTATCTGCACGTTTATCCATGTCTCTTGATTCAGTGATTGTCGTGATTACACCTAATACAGGCATACCTAATAATTTTTCAATATCTTGTTCTGTTTTGATCGTATTATCAAAGTATTCTAGTAAAAATGCTAATCCCACACCAGCCATTAATCCGACTACTAAGGCAATTGCAATGTTGAGTAAAGGCTTTGGCTTAATTGGTGACTGCTTCTCTCCGACCTGAGCCTTAGCAAGAATACTAACGTTATCAACGTTCATAATTTGTGAGATTTCCCTTGTGAAAACCTCTGCAGTCTTATTAGCAATATTAGCTGCTCTTTTTGCATTTGGATCTTGCACAGAAATATTTACTACCTGTGAGTTCTTTTCACTTGCAACTGTGACTTTATTATTCAATTCGCCAGTAGACATATCCAATTTAAGCTCTTTAATTACCAGATCTAATATAGCCGGACTTTTAATGATTACATTGTAAGTGTTAATCAATTGAAGGTTTGTTTGAACTTCATTGTAGTTATACATTGTTTGTTCATTCTTTGATTGGTTGACTAACAGCTGTGTCGAAGATTGATAAATTGGAGTAAGGAAAAAATAACTGATCACTCCGCTCACCAATATAGCCAAAAGAGTTATGGTCAAAATAAGATTCAACCTTTTCTTCAATGTCTGCAGCAAATCCTTTAAATTAATCGTTTCTTCCATGTTGTCCTCCATCTTTTATATAAAAATTCTTCTTAAATAATATCATAGGTTGTTGTAAAATTTGACGATTCTTGTAATAATCTTAATAAGAATGTAAAAAAACTGGCTTCTACTTTGATAATTTAACAATATTTTTCTGGAAATTGGAAGGAAAACTTTATAATTGGAAATAATTTAAAGTTTATTGAGGATAAATGTTGGGAATAAAGTAATTTTTTGGAGGATTTGTTTATGAAAGCTGTTTTCACGACACTATTAGCAATTGCGTGTGCGGTCATTTTAATTTGGGGGAATATTCATTGGAATCAAAAATCAGTTGTTTCTGGATCCAATGACCCTATAACTAGTAACTCTAATAAAAATAAGCCGGCAGAATCTAAAACAATAGAGAAGCCGGTAAAAGAAGAAAAAGATTTCTCAACCTTTACTCTACACTGGCCTGATGAAGCTAAGGCTGCTTTTAATCAGGCATTAGAAGAAAAAAGGACATTTAAGCTTTTAATTGTTGGTTCAGGTTCTGTTGGGGAGGAACCTACCGGCTGGGCTTACCAAGTAAAAAAAGAAGTTGAAGAATTTTATGGCAGTGACGTAGTTTCGGTTAATATAAGAGAAGTTAATGAAACAACACTGGCTTTTATTCAAAATGATGGTCAGGACACCATTGCAGAAGAACAGGCAGATTTGATTTTGTTTGAACCATTTACTTTGACTGATAATGGATTGGTACTAATTGAAGATTCTCTAGCCAATATCCAAACGGTAATTGATACAGCAAAAGAAAGTAATCCCAACACAGTTTTTATCTTACAGCCACCGAATCCGATTTATCAGCCTAAATTATATGCAACTCAAGTTGAGGCATTAGCGGAATATGCAGCAGAGAACAACATCGCTTACTTAGACCATTGGGAAGCATGGCCTGATACACAGTCAGAGGAAATTTATGAATTTCTTCAAGATGGTACAGGACAGCCAAATGAGGAAGGTCATAAAATTTGGAGTAAATATGTGATTGATTATCTGATGAGTAAATAGGAAATAGCAAGCCGTTGAGGCTTGCTATTTTTATTTTCTAAAATGATTAAATCCTCCCCATTCCTTCTATTTATTATGTATCTTCATCCTGTTACATTAGCGAATTCATATAATATAATTCTAAAATCCTATTTTACAAATATCTTATTTTTTACATATATTTGCCGATAAAAAGATTGTATGATTAAGATAACTTTTTAATGGGAGGAAACACCGTTGTTCAATGTTAGATTATTTGCAACTGCCTTTTTGCTCACTGTCGCCAGCTTTGTCTTTTTAGCTTCACAATCTTTCGCTGCTCCATATTATGAAAGGATATCTGGAGTGAACAGGATTGAAACTTCGGTTGAAATATCAAGGGCAGGTTGGGAAACAGCTGACAATGTCATCCTTGCTCGTGCTGATAATCCAGCAGATGCATTATCATCCGCTTCTCTTTCAGGAGCTGCTGATGCACCAATCCTGCTGACATCGCCTAACTCTATTTCCGATGTTGTTCTTGACGAGATTGATCGATTAGGCGCCTCTACGGTTTACATCCTGGGGGGTAAGGGTGCAATCAGTCCAGTTATTGAGGAAGAATTAATCTCTTATGGGTTTGATGTAATAAGACTTGGAGGCAGCACTCGTTTCGATACTGCCGCTCTTATTAACAAGGAAGCTGGAGGCGCTTATGGTACTAAGGCAATCGTTGTTAACGGATATGCAGTTGCTGATGCTTTATCTGCTTCAAGTAACTCAGCCATTAACCAGATTCCGATTTATCTTTCAAAGACTGGCTCTCTTCCAGTAAATCTTCCGAGCACCATTAAAGAGGTCACTATTTACGGAGGAACTGGTGTAGTCAGCACTGAGGTTGAGACCCTGCTTAAAAAGCAAGGAAAGACGGTTACGAGAATTGCCGGTAACGACCGCTATCTGACAAATATTGCAGCTGCTGATCCTTCACTGGCAGAAAACGTAATTATCGTTCGAGGCACGAGCACCAGCAGGACTTCTGAGCAGTATCCTGATGCAGTTGCCGGAGCTGGGCTTTCACACAAACTGGGAGCGAATATCATTCTTTCCCACCCCACTTCTGTTAAGCCGGATGTTCAGGAATACTTCATGAATAACCGTTATTTTGGCTATTTCATCCTGGGCGGTGAAGGGGCTGTTACATCTGAAACCGTAATGGAATTGACCTTCCACCCAGATTCAGAAGTCCTTGAAACATTTGATCATAACATTATTGCATCAGCAATGGATCCAAACAAGCCGGTATTGTATTCACTAAGTGATGACGATAACAGCATTCGTTCATACAACTTAACGACTGGTGAAGAAAAGTCCATACAATTAAAGGCATCACCAGAACAATTGTATATAGAAAACAATAAAATTTATGTATCGATTGTACATGGACTACACGATGATTATAATTTCGGTGTACAATCCGGTGAAATTGCCATTATTGATGCAGGACAATTCAAACTTGAAAAGACGTTCGAAATCGATTTAGATCCCTTTGATCTGGTCGTTGACAAGAACGGGTTTATCTATGTCTCTGGCGGATCCGCCCAGTGGACAGAAATCAAGAGTTATTCTTCTTTAACTGGAGCAGAAGTTTCTGTAAATAGAATTAGACAACAAAGCTACCTTGAAATGAACCCTAACCAAACAAAAGTATATGCGATCAACACGGATTTATCTCCAAGAGATATTTCTGAATACTATATCTCCAATGGAGTCATTACCGGATACAAAGATTCTCCTTACCATGGCGAATATGATTTAGGAGACTTTAGTAACTTCTCCGACATTAAAGCATCACCAGATGGTAAGTATCTTTTCAATAGTTACGGCCATGTATTTAAGGGTAACTTGGAATATGCTGCAGAATTAGAAGTTCCATATAATGACGTAGCCTTTGACCTTGGACAAAACCGTTTTTATTCAGGAATCGGCGGGTATGTTTTCAGGCACAACTACTCTGATTTCCTGATTGATAAATACTATTTAGCCAATGGTGAAATTCTTTACATGTATCAGAAGGACGGACAAATTTACGTGTTATCAATTGTCAACGTAGGTCTTCTGGAAAAATTCGCAATTGAAAAGATTGATATGACAAAGGGAACTGACCTTGAAAGCGAAGAACAATCATTTCAAGCGACAGATGCGTTGGTAGACACCATTAGCAAGAGTCCATTGAAATAAGCAAAAAGGAACCGTCACAGGTTCCTTTTTTCGTTTTATTAATTTGTTTGTTAAAAAACGATGGGATGGATGCCAGCAACTTGGCATTTGTCTTAGGAGATTCATTCCCTGATGCACTATAGGGTGCCCCACTAGCAAACTTTTTAAAAAATAAGGGAAAATAAAAATGACCCCGTTATAAAATTCGGGGTCATTTAATTCCTTTTAAAGAAGGATAGAATTAATATTCGAGATTTTGCACGATCCCCCCTATTTCATTTTCCGTTCCTACAACAGCTTTTCCTCCAAAGAAACCAAAGGTATCAATCCTTTGTTGCTGTATTGTGTTTTGAATTGGCACTGGGACACTTCCTGGGTACGTAAGAAGAAGAGGTGCATTCTTTTTAGCTGCGAGAACAGCCCCTGTTAATGCATCTGCAAAATTCCCTCCTGTTGCTACGAAAGCATCTCCTGTTCCCATTTTTAATTCGTTTACTATTTTAGCATTCGTATCGAATCTATTTATTCCACCATACTGCTTATAGCTCTCTAATTCTTTTAGAATAATAGGATTTATGACACCCTCTCCACCAACAACGATTACGTGTGAATAGTTTGCAAGAGCTACAGCAGTATTACTCGGAATATTCCCCGTTCTCGTTAAAAAAATGGGATATCCATTCTTAGCAGCATAAGGAGCAATCGCTAAAGCATCTGGAAAATCATATCCATATGCTAGTACAGCAACACCTTTATTAGGCATTTTATTAGCAATATCAATTGCTGTCTCAAAACGATCAGCCCCTCCGTATCGAGTCACTGATATCCCTAAATTAGTTAAATCGTTACTTATTACAGGTGAAATCACTCCAGTACCGCCAAGGAGGACAGCATTTTTGGCATTTAGCCGTTTAATTTCTTTTACAGTAGATTCATCTAAGGAATTCCCGTTTGTTAAGAGCAAAGGAGCATTAAGCTGATAAGAAAGCGGTGTACCTGCTAATGCATCAGGAAATTTGTTACCATTTGCAATTACAACTGTGTCTGCACCATTTGCCCATCCCTCGTTAGAAATTGCCACCGCAGTTTCATACCGAGTTCCTCCGTAAATCCTCTTTCCAAGTGGTTTTAAATCTCCAGAAGCACTGTATGCTACCCTTCCATCATCCAGCATCGTTTTATACCAAACATACTGACGATATCTCATATCTATTGAACTATTGTATTTATATGTTTCATCATAGACAAATTTGTCCATTATTGTAATTGCTTCACGTTCTCCACTAGGTAAAGTTTTGATAGATCCTGCAGATGAAGTAGGAGCATGCCGGAAAGAACCACCTTCAGCTGACAAAACAATGTCATTCGCTTGAAATTTATGTTTTGTCTCATTTAAAAGCTGGTGGGGAATAGAATAATTTAATTTATTGAATGACAAGCGGTAATATGGATCACCACTATAAGTAAAATCTTCTTTATTGAAGTCAAATGGAATCGGATATATTCCCATATAGTTATTTAAGGAATCTAGTTTAGAAAATATCTTTTCCTGATAAGCATTAATATTACGTTCACCCGTATCCTTGATTATGGGGCTATTACTTTGTCCTTTTCCATTGTATGCAAGAATAGCAAAATACCAACTTTCCAGAACATCCCTATTGTTATCATTTAATTTAGGTAAAGTACCGTCTTTACCTATAAATTTCTCTTCTAACTTCTGTATACCAACATTAATATTATATTGGATATCGGTTTTGAGTTTCTCCTGATCAAACCTGATATCGTTTGTGACCTGCATTATTCCTATACCGCCATCACTTGATATATTAGGAGCACCATTAACGAATTGCTGCCAGCTGCTTTCCTGAAAAGCAATTGTTTTCACAATTTCAGGTGGAATATTTTTTTCCAGCGCAGCTTTTGTCAAAAGTTCATTAATCACGTGATAAGGTGGGTTCTGATAGGTTTGTACCTGACTAGTTTCTTCAGCATGGATTACTTTAGTAGGAAGCCAAATTAATATGAATGATGCTAATATGATTACTATTTTTCTCAAAACTTTCTCTCCTCCCAGATTTCCCTTCTTATAAAATGGTAGCATTCTTCCAGTAAGATTACCATAAACGAAACATAAATAATTTAACAGAATAGTAAGTTTCAAGTTAGCATTTTTTAATAGAGGCCATTCACCTATAAGACTATGGTATCGATGTTGCGAACACTTTACCATATGGTGTAAGCATAAAAGCTACTAAGTGGATGATGTATTTAGGGAAGTAACACCCACAAAACAATTATTGGCCATATATCTTAAATTGAAAGTGTAAAAGCATAAAAACCAGTAAAAAAAGTGAGCAGGAACATTATAGGTCCCTGCTCACTTTTGGCTACTTATCTTTAATCTCCAGCAGCTTTAATCTCAACTCGTTTTCCATCGTCGCCAGGTCTTGTTCAGCCTGACGCCTCTTTGTACGGCCTTCCTCTTGAATCCTCAATGTCTCTTCTAATGTTGTAATCAAGTTTTCCTGGGTTTTCTTCAATGTTTCAATATCGACAAGGCCGCGTTCGTTTTCTTTGGCCGTTTCGATTGTGTTTGTTTTAAGCATTTCAGCGTTTTTCAGCAGCAGTTCATTTGTTGTTTTAGACACCTGTTTTTGCGCCTCCACTGCATGTCGCTGCCTGATTAGTGTCAATGCAATGGCAACCTGGTTCTTCCAAAGTGGGATTGCTGTTACAATAGACGATTGAATTTTTTCGACGAGCGCCTGGTTTGTATTTTGAATCAAGCGGATCTGCGGGGCACTTTGTATCGTGATTTCCCTGCTTAATTTCAGGTCATATAATCTTTTATCGAGACGGTCAGCAAACTGAACCATGTCGTTGACTTCCTGGAACTTCATTTGATTCTGCGATGCTTCTGCTGCCCTCTTCAATTCAGGGATCGTTTTTTCATGGAGCTCCTCCAGCTTCAGCTCCCCCGCTGCAATGTATATGTTCAGGGCATTGAAGTATTCCTTGTTCGTTTCATAAAGCTTCTCAAGCATTCCTATGTCAGATAATAGGACATTTTTACTCCGATCCAGCTTCACACTAATTCGGTCGATTTGTGCTCCAGTCTTCTGGTACTTTGATAGGATTTCTTGCACCGAACCTGAAAGTTTTCCAAACATCCGTGACAGGAAAGATGGCTTTTCCGCCTTAAGCTCATCTGGATTCATATCATTAAGGTGCTTCATCAAATCACTGATGATTTCCCCTACCTCACCGATATCCTTTTTCTGGACATGCTCGAGCATGGCATGAGAGAACGTAAGCAACTTGCCCTGTGCCTGGGTGCCGTACTGAATCATTGCCTGGTGATTCTTCGGGTCGATTTGCTCTGCTAATTGATAGGCCCTTGCTCTATTTTCCTCGGGGATTACATCTATAAGCTTAACTGGTCTATTCTCTTGCTGCTTAACTTTCTGAACCTGCAATTCCGGTGTATCACCAAACGGGTTAGCAAGGATATCATCCACTATATTTCCGGTACTCTTTAAAAGGTCTGGGTTTTTTTCGGTCATTATTTTAACCTCCTGGTTTCGTCAGGAATATCGTTTAGCTTCTTAATTGAGTGTTTAGCAACGTCGATTTCGAAATTCAAATGATCGATATCGTCTGCCAGTATATAGTTAAGATCTTTTTCAACAACCCTGGTAAGCTCTTTTAATGTTTGCTGCGTCTCATATAAAGAATGCTCCAACTCACGGTTTTTGCCTGGCTGGGAAGATAAAAAGGCATACTTCTCGCTCAGCTCCAATACTGAATCTAAATGTGAGAAATAAAACTGTTCCGCTTTAAAGAATCTTCTTGGCTCCCGAGTACTTAGCTTCTGGATGTTTTTCACAAGCCGCAAAAGCTCCATCCTTTGTTTCAATGAACGAATGTGCCGAATGGAAAAGAGCGATTTCTGCAGGCGGTTGATTTTTTCATTAGCTTCGGAAAGGTTTTTCTTAATATATTTGTATTCCTTCTTTGTAAGCCTGTGTTTTTCAATAAAACGCTTTTGCAGATAATTACCAAGCCCAAAGAACATAACTGCTCCGCCAATAACGCCATATAGGGAAGACATTAAAAACGTCTGGTCAAAACCCGCAAAGGTTAACAGCCATATGAATCCTGAAAAAGGAACAGCTGCACCTGTTTGAGCAATAAGTGAAAGAAATTTATTCATGATTATCGACTCCTGTTTAGAATCTTCCTATTTATACGGATAGGAGGCTGGGAATGTTTCAATAACTGTAAAAAAATGTTTCCTTATTCATACAATACTGCAAAACAGATGATTTTTCCACAGACTCTATCAGTAATGTCATCTAGGTCCTGAGACGTAGATGCCTGATTATAAAGGCTAAACTGGAAATATTTAATTAATCAGTACGGCTGTCTTTCGACAATTATAAGGACAAGCTTGTAAAAACATCTGGTAATTTGTAGAAACTTTTGTTGTTTGATTTTTTGAAAAAGGCGGTATATAGGGATTAAAGCAATCAATAGTAAAAAAAATACATTTTAAAGGAGTGTTTTAAATGAGAGTAAAAGCAGGAAGCTGGAGTATGTTGAGCCAAGAGGAAAAATTATTGCTATTAACAGTCATTAGTAACCAATCGAAAAAGCAGAGAAGCAATGAATCGTGAAAGTGGTGTGGATGCAACCGGTATGAGCATTAATAAAAGATTAGCATTAATAAAAGAAAGACTGCTATAAAGAAACGATTACGTTCCTTACCTATAGCAGTCTTTCTATTTATAAAACTTATCTTCCTTTCAAGACGGTAACAGTCGTTGATGCTGCTGTTGTATTACCAGCAAAATCTGTTACGGAATAGGTAATGGTGTAAACACGTTCCTTTCCTTTTTCGCCTCTTGTTGCACGTAATGCATAGTCTCTGTCATCAGAGCCATATACAGCACCCTGAACGTCTGTAATATCTTGTTTTTCATCATTCATCGTGATAGATTCCAGAACTACTGAATCGATTTCAGAGGTAGCATCGCTATACTCTAAAATCGCTTTGATATCAATCAGCTTTTGATTCGGAATCAGCAAGATTGGCTTATCCACTGAGACATTCAATTCAGGCGCAGTCTTGTCGATTTTCACGTTAATGGACTTTGTTTCTTCCATATTTCCTCGAACATCTTTACTGCGGAATTCAATGGTGTATTTACCATCTTCCTTCAGCTCGATCGGTGCTGAATACTCTTTCCAATTCTCTTCTCCTGAGAAACGGTATTGAGTCGTGACTGCACCTGGCTTATTGTCTTCAGCTGTTAGTGTCACGGTTACGTCTGAAGTATACCAGCCGTTTTTGCCAGTTGGAGCTTCAGGATTTACAATAGCCGTTGTTTCTGGCGCTGTTCGATCGCCAGCAGTTCCTACCAATTCTTTTGTATCGCGGACACGAATTCTCGTTCCTTGTGCGAATGAACCGGACAGGCCGACAGCCTCTAATGTATCTCCAACTTCCAGTACTGGTACTGGACCACTTTGGTTGACAATATAACCATCCGTGAAGACTAAAACATCACCAGAACCATCATTGATCACGTAAGAGTTATCGTCGAATTTAGATACGACTTCACCTGCTACTTTTACAAGAAGTCCCTGGTTAGCATCAGAAGTTGCTTCCCCTGTTGGAACCAACTTAGGTTCAATAGGTTCGCCGCTGCCGATTTTTATAACATCCTGTTCAAATTTCGCAAACTCAATTTCTTTGTTGTTATCGAATGTAATGATATGTCCATAGATGCGGACCTTATCACCAGGCTTCAATGAACCTGCAGGCACCTCCTGGAATGCCATGATACCGCCAGTTTCATCCTGGACATAGAATGCGTCGAAGAATACTCCTGCTCCAGTTGTGACTGTACCCTCGACCACTGTTTCAGTATCCTCCGCAAGCTTTCTTGCATCACCGATACTAGTAATCTTTGTTTCGCGGTGAGCCAGCCAGTTAACAGCATTCAGCGCGAACTCATCGTTTCCTTTCGGTTCATACGATTCATCCATTTGTTTATCATTGAAGATGTTCATGCCAGATACAATGATACGGCCATTTCCTTCGATTTCTTCTGAAGCAATTAGCGGAATAGAAGATCCGCCTGTTTCATCAGAGACTGCATCGTATGTGTTGCCACCTTTAATGTTTCCTTGGTAGGTTGTTTCATTCCCTTTTGCATGGATAACTACTTTTCCACTCTCAGTCAGTGCTGTATTATCAGGGCCTGATAAGCTAGTACCACTGTAATAATCAAGGAAAGAAACTCGGTCCGTAATATAGTTGGAAACTAATCCAGGGAATACCCTTACAGCATAAGGTGCTACCTTCGGATCATTCCAGAAGTTTCCTGTTTTACTATCATCGAATACGCCATCATTACCCATTCGGATAGACGTGCCGATTTGTGCCAGCATTTCGTTATTAATAGTAGGATTTGTGCTGTTATTGCTCTTTCCTGCCATCAATAATGATCCGCCATTTTTAACAAACTTTGCAATCGCAGCATTTTCATCTGCTGTGTATGTGGATCTAGGGTGAGTGATCACTAATACATTGACGTTGTTTAGGACTGCATCCGTTATAGTCGCTGTATTCTCTGTTACTTTATAACCCTCTTTTTGCAGCATGGTTGTGAAGGCTTTTAAGTTATCTTTATATGTTCCTCCATCACCGCTTGTGTTTTCATTTCCGTGCTTGGCATCAATTACGACATTGATTCCTAACGGTTCTTTGATCTTCACAGGTAAAACAAAGTTTGTATCTCCAAGATCTAAACCATCAAGAGAGGTTACCACTGCTATAATATCATGGTCACCTTTTAACGGACTATTCCAGACAGCCGTTGCCGCTGCTACTCCCTTTGAAGGAATGGAAGAAACATTTTGTGAACCAATCAAGTTTGCTTCTTTGACTTCATCATAATAAAGATCTACTTTTAGATTCTTTACTTCCTGTGTACCATTGTTAGCTACGTTCGCTTTTAGTGTTGCTGGGTTTCCTTCGACGATTACGTCACCGACGATATCGATTCCGTTCACTTTCACATCAAGCGCTTCTTCCTTGGACCAGATTGGAGCAGAATACATGCGCTCACCATCTACCTGAGTCACTCTTACGACAAACCATTGCTGGCCGCCTGTAACAGTATAAGAAGGCTCCCAAGTAAAGTCCGTTGTCATTGGTGAATGGGAAGCTAATACTGTGCCGCCGTTTGTTATCAATTCAACTTTTTCTACTCGATCATCTGACTTATAATCAGCAGCCAGATAGTTATATTCCGCCATGCTGCGAGATTCTGCAACAAGGTCACTACCTGATATGTTGAATTTTAGTGATTTGCTGTCAACTGTTGAGCCCATATAGAAGCCATTCGCCTTCACATCAAGCGTGAAGTTTGGATCCTCAACCATGTAGACACGCATATTGCGCATAGAGTGCAGAAGGGATTCTTGTGAAAGGTCTTCTGCAACGATTACTGTACGAGCCCTTGTTTGTCCCCAAGTACCTTCATGATTGTCCTCACCGTATGTCGGTGCGACATGCCAGCCTAGGTCCAATACGGAGAAGAACTTTTTCTCAGCGTTGGCATATCCATAGTGTCCGGATCCATTACCAACCTCAAGCATTGTGAACAGTTTATCCATATCTTTGTTATAAGGTTTAAAGTTGTTAAATGCGTCTTTGGACATATCCGGATGGTTGAACTGTCCAACTACATCATCATATGTCATGACCCAAGCGTAATACTTGTTCAAGTCCTGATACATCTTGCCATTTATGTTTCGGTCAATAAAGTTTTCGGTTCCGAAAATGTTTGAGTGGCCCCAAGTTGTAGAAGTCATCTCAAATGCCGGGAACACAACATATTCATCGTTTTTCGTATATTGAGCAGAAAGGTCTTTCGTTAATTGCCAATCCTCTCCACCTTTACGTTCTTGCATTCCATCACGTTCAACAGTATCTTGTCCCAGCAAAGTTGGGTCGATATCGTGAGAGTGATCAGAGAAAGCGAACCAGTCATAATTATACTTTTGACCTGCCTTTAAGGCATCCTCTGGCTGACCGGCTCCGTCATGAGAAATATTTGTATGGTTATGAGTTGTACCACGGTAGTGATTGCCACCTTCAAAGCGAGGAACCACTGTAAATGTCCACTGATACTCACTACTGTTCCCTTTTAAATCCGCCGCTGTAACATTAACTGTATGGTCTCCCAGAGAGAGATCTTCCTCAGGTATGAACTTCACCTGGCTCTGGCTGATTTGAGCATAATCAAGCTCCTCGCCATCTAGTCGAACTGTTACAGTTTCTTGGTTAACACCGCTTGGATCCTCAAGTAAAACAGAAATTTCAGGACGAGGACTCTCAACCTTCGTACCGCCAACTGGCGTTTCCCCGTAAATACGGGGTCCCACTTCATCTTCAATCACGTTTACCTGATATGGGGCTTCCTTTGTACCGGAGCTTTGGACACTTTCTCCCGCTTTTGCCTCAATGTAGTATTCCAAGCCGTCTGCTGGTACATTTTCTGAAGGCAGGACTGCCGTGTAACGAGCTTCGCTTCCCGCAGTCATCGGAAGAGCAGAATAATCAGCTGAATTCTTCGCACGATAGTAAACGGTCACTAACTCCGCGCCACTAGCATTTGCTACAAATTCAACATTCGTATCCTTAAACACTTCTGTTAAAGGATTATGGTCAATGCTCAATTGCGCCGTGATATCTTGCATATCACGCGGGAACACTTGGTATCCGTTAACATGAGTCGCATTTGTTGTATATTGGCCTACTATTCCAGTCACAGCATAGTTTTTGCCGGATACAAAAACGTCCTCTGCTTTAATTCCTGTCTTCTCCATTACTCGGACAGTCGTTGACTTATTGTTTTCATCAACAAAAGTAACATTCCAGTTAGCTCCCGAGGTCGCCACTGATGAAACTTTGCCGCTTACTTTTACAAGGCTGCCTTCAAGCGGCTCTGCCACTGTGAATGTATTCAAGCCTAAAATTGTAATATCCTTTGCAGCAGGCACAACATTGCCTTCGCTTACTTTTGTAATTGATGTTGCTTCTAATTCAGTCAGTCCATTGTATTGAATGACTTTACCAGTAATTCTAAGCTGATCACCACGGACCATTTTCAACCCAGAATCATAATTTCCGAAAATATTGATTCCAGCTGTTTCATCCTGAATGTAAAAATTATTCTTCTGTGTTCCCATCACGCCGTTATCGACCGTGACGACACCTTCAACAGTGAAAAACTGATTAAGGTTCGTAAGGATTCCTTTTGAATCCGTTTGCTTCACTTCATTTAAAGGAGTAACAACATCAGTTGCGGCTTTCTCAACTGAAACAGGAACGCTTTCAAGCATAACACCCTTGCTGTCACTTGACTGCTGAGTTACATAAATAGTATCAGGAGCATTTGTGAATGTGATTGCGTTAAAGGCTCCTGTGCCAAGAACCTCGGTTCCATTGCTGTTCAACCTCTCAGCTTTGTTCGCTGAAGAATTTGGATAAACGTAAATTAATGATCTGGCCACACCAGCTCCGGTATTGCCAATCAATGTACCTTTACCATTGTTATCAACGCTGTAGCTTAATTTATCTGCAACAACATCTTTGCTTGCCTGAGCCAGATTGATCTGGATGGCATCACTTTCACCTTTGCCTTCTTGTGTTGCAGAAACGAAGACCGAAGCTAAAGCTTTATCTGTTGTAAAATTCACTTCAAAAGAACCGTCAACAAGTGCAGTCCCTTCGTTAAGCACCGTTCCTTTTGAGGAAGTTTCGTAAACCTTGATGACTGATCCTGCCATTGTTGCCTCAGCGTAGCCAGTCACCTTAACAGTGCCATCCTTTAAAGTGAATTGAATATTATTTCCTACTGGCTGAAGGCTAATGTTTGATTCCATTGGCTGTTCTGCTGGGCTTGCACTGTTCTTTGGAACAGGCGCTGCTGCCACGAAATCCAAAGCGTTGTCATCAGAATCCCATGCATTTCCCAAACCTGGTTCAGGTATGACGTTTGCATATGGACGACGCTGGACACTTTTACTTGCAGATGGCGCGGGAGTTGGACCACTGCCTTCAAAAACGCTTGCTGTTGTGCCAAAACCAACAAAATCTACTTGTTTGTTGTCTTTATCCACTAACTTAACTTTACCAGCTCCAGCAGCCATCGAGGCACCACCAGTAGCATCAGGTGCAGGAAGCTCTTCACCTCCATAAGTTCCACCTGTTTGTGCAATTAAATAATATCCATAAGCTGGGATTTCACCTGACATACTAGTAGAGTTCCATGATGTACCAGTGGCAGATGCATATTGCACAGACCATCCGTCAAGAGGAACAGGCTTATCCGTCGGATTATATAATTCTATGAAATCTTTGTTAAAAGGAGCACCACTGTTTCCCCCGGCTCCATATACCTGACTGATCACCACATGTTCTGAAATGGAAGCGTTTGCTTTTTGGGCCAAGCCAGCTGGTAGAAACGTGGTAATCAGCAATATTACTGCTGTTAACAGGCTCGTCCATCTTTTAAAGCTTCTCTTATTTCTGTTCATTCATCTTCCACCCTTACTGTATTTTTGCGAACCCCTAAACAGCGAATAATCCCTGAAAGATTATCGACACCCTTTCATAAATAAGTATTAGTCCATCTTTAATTCTACAAAATTCTGATTACTAAAGATATAACTGAAAATAAATATTTCCTGAAAATCTTCGCTTAAATTTTTCCATCATCTATACACCTATAGGAAAATATGATTAGATTTAAATGTTAATAGAGTTAGATAAGAAAAATCGGGGAGGACAACTAGTGAGGATGTTTAACAAGAGAGGGTCTAAATTAAAATTATATTTCGTTATTTTCGTTTTTATTATATATACTTTCCCTTCCATGGCGTCTGCCCATCCCTACAGCGCCAGCTTCACAACGATTCAGTTTTTGGAAAATGAAACAAGATTTGAATTCTCCATTGATGCCCTGTCTATCATCGAGCTCCAAGAGGATATAGATACGAACGAGAATAATGTACTTGAGATGAATGAAATAGAAGATGATCAAGATCATCTTGTTGAATTCCTTACCCACACTGTCATCCTTGATAAAAACAACGAACAGCAGGAGCCAGAAGTTCTAGATATCAAAATAGTGAAAAAAGAAAACAAGGATTTTCTGACTATTTCATTAACATATCCTGCTTATCAACCCGGTGACACTATCACGATCAATGATGGACTTTATTTTAATGACACTGATACCAACTATGTAAACTTATTGACCGCAACCTATACAGGTGGCTCGAGCCAAGCTGCATTGCAGGGAGATAATAGATCCTGGACCATCCTGCTCTCTGAGGATCAACAGGAGCAGCAAGCAGGAGATGAGACCATACCAGATAAAGATTCTGACGAAACCGGAGAGACAACAGAGCCAAAACCCACAAAGACATCTTCTTCCTGGTTGTCATTTTTTAAATTGGGTATGTCTCACATATTGACAGGGTACGATCATCTGCTCTTTCTTTTTGCTCTGCTGCTAAGGAAACAAACATTTAGACAATATGCTATGATCATCACTTCTTTTACAATTGCTCATAGTATTACTTTAAGTTTGGCAGTGCTAGGAATCCTGGACCTTCCATCAAGATTTGTAGAATCCTTTATCGCCTTGAGCATCATTTATGTAGCGGTTGAGAATATTGTCAAAAAGGATGTAAACCATCGTTGGGCTCTGACATTTGTATTTGGTTTAATCCATGGACTTGGGTTTGCTAACATCCTTCAGGAAATGAACCTGCAAAAATCACACCTTGCCTCCGCATTGGTAAGTTTCAATATCGGAATTGAAGTCGTACAGCTTGTGATTGTGCTGTTGCTCCTGCCGATTCTTGCCTATATGCATAAACTTGCAGTGTCACAAAAGTTGATAAAGTATGGATCCATGGCAATCATCCTATTAGGAGCTTACTGGTTGTTTGAAAGGCTATTTTTATAAGAATCTTTTCGTAAAACAATAATCTATGCGAAAACAGCCTTTTATAAAAATCACAAAGCGAAAGCCTGAAACTTGTTTGAGTTTCAGGCTTTTGCTTTGTTAAAAAATTACGCACTGGGCCTCTCAATCCATCCGCCGAAATGCATGGTGATCAGGGCAACTTCTTCATCCGGCACTTTTTTACAGATGGCTAGTTCTAGGTGATGAATCACCTTTTTTGTTTCCCGGAAAAGATCCGAATAATTGCTAATGATTGTTTCAGCCAGAGGGTTTTCGAATTCTAGGCCATAGATGATACGGTAATAAGCTGATTTCAAATGGAAATATAAGCTGCGTTCCAGTACTTCCCTATCATGGAATGCAAGGTGAAAATCCTCCTCGAAGTCACTAACCATCTTTTCTATAATGTTTTTTAAAAGATCTAGTTCAGCTTCCCCCGCACTGCTCGGGCAATACTCTTCAGTTTTGGCCCCCATCAGGCAAACCGATATATAACAAAGCTCATCATCTGGAATGATCAGCTTGAATTCTTCCTCAATCTGCTTACCGATAAATTGGGCAGCCTGGTACTCTGCTGCGGGCTTCAAAATGACTTTTTCCATTGGATCTATGTCCATCATCTTCCCCTGCCGGTACCTTTTCAGCAAAAACAGCAGGTGAATGCTTAAGATCTCGATCATATCATCAGGATAATGGATATTAAGATATTTCTCCGATTCAAATAAAATCCGGTGAACGGCGGCAGCCTCAGGTGATGCAAAAAGTTCATTCGACCAATTTTTTTCTATCTCGGATTGCAGCTCAGAATTCAGCCAATGACTCTCCTTATTTGGATGGATACGCGCAAGAAAATGGACAAGACTTCTCCGCTTGTCTTGTTCCAATCCAATGATATGATAGCCTTCATCTTTTTCCAGCTGCAGATTCAATCTATGACGAGCCAGCCGTGCTTTCAATTTTTCCACATCTCGCAAAATGGTACTTCTGCTTACACGAAGCTTTTCCATTAAATTAGCAAGAAAAATCGGCTCCTCTCTCGTCAAAAGCAGAATCCCAATCCAGGCCAGCCGTTCCCGAGCAGAGCGATGATAGTCTGGATTCAATGCAATACGGGAAACTTTTTCTTTAATAAAAATCTTTTCATTGGTTTCAAGGCAAAAACCATGTTTGCGAATATAGCAAACAGGCTGCAGACTATTACTCTCCAGCCAATCACTAATTTCTTTTATATCACGATAAACCGTGCTTCTCGTGATTTCCCACTCTCTGATAATTTCCGCTAAGGGTATATAAGAATCCGCCTGTAACAATCTGTTTAAAATCCATATTCTCCGAGCATTTAAAGTCATTAAGAAATCACCCTTTTTAAAGTGGCATACTAAAAAACGAGAAGATTCCGTCTATTACATTATACTTTGCCAGATTGGCTTTTCATACCCCTATGGATAACGATACGCACAGACATTTTCTACTATTCGGTAACTTTCCTCGCTAATCAAATATAACGGCAAAAAGCTCCCAATCTTGATTGATTGGGAGCTTATGCATCTAATTCATAGGTATTGTCGCTGCGTTAATCTCATTTTCTAACTCGAAGTCATTTTTTTCTTTTTCAGCCGCTGTCCAATTAAATCGTTTAGCCATATAACTGCTTACTTCATCTTTAGTTTGAAGAACCACTTTTATATCAAAAAGAAGTGCTCCTGTCCTCCTGTAATAAAAGTCAAGCAGTGTCGCGACCATTTCATGTTCGATTCCATATATCAACTTAGCGAAAACACCTGGTGGTATGTTATATTGATTTGCGATTGTTTTGTGACTGCTGAAAAGATCAAACACCGTTCTGGCATTGGATCCATAAAATGCTGCGAGGTGTTTCGCATCTGCTTCAGAAAGGCCTCCCTGGATTCCCAGTTCCGCATTAGATGCTACATACTCTTCAAATTTTCCCGACCCGCCAATGTCTCCCCCGGATATTGGAAGCTCCTTAGTCTGACAGGTGTTGAACTTCCGGCCCTCTTCAGCTTCCAGCTTTCCCGCAACTAGGTTGACAATCATTTCTGCCATACTGCGGTAACCGGTCAGCTTGCCACCAGCTATTGTAATCAAACCCGACTTTGATTCCCAGATCTCATCCTTCCGTGAAATCTCCGAAGGGCCTTTACCTTCCTCATGGATGAGCGGGCGTATTCCTGCCCAGCTGGATTCTACGTCCTCAGGTTTTGCTTTTACCTCTGGGAACATATAATTGATGGCATTGATTAAATAATCCAAATCAACCTTTGTCATTCTTGGTGTTGCTTTTTCGCCCTCATAAAAAGTATCAGTCGTGCCGACATATGTTTTTCCATTTCGAGGGATGGCGAAAACCATCCTTTTATCGGGTGTATCAAAATAAACCGCCTGCTTTAACGGGAAGCGCGACTGGTCGATGACAATATGGACACCTTTCGAGAGTATCAATGTTTTCCCTTCCTTGGAGCCATCCTTTTCACGCAGTTCATCCACCCAGGGTCCAGTTGCATTTATGATCTTTTTCGCACGTACTCTGTATTCTTCGCCAGTTAATTGGTCTTTAACGAGAATACCAGCCACACGTCCGTTTTCATAGATTAATTCTTCTGCCTTGGCATAGTTCAGGGCGACTGCGCCTTTTTCGACTGCTGCCTTCATGACCTCAATCGTCAGCCGGGCATCGTCAGTCCGGTACTCCACATAATAGCCGCCGCCCTTCAGCCCTTGTTTCTTAATCAACGGCTCCCTTTCAAGGGTTCCCTCTCTTGAAAGCATTCTGCGGCGCTCGCTTTTTTTCACACCAGCTAAAAAGTCATATACACGCAAGCCAATCGAAGTTGTAAGACTTCCAAATGTTCCTCCCTCATGAAATGGCAGCAGCATCCACTCAGGCGCCGTCACATGCGGACCATTTTCATAAACAATCGCGCGCTCTTTCCCTACCTCAGCAACTACCTTCACATCTAATTGCTTCAAATAACGCAATCCACCGTGGACAAGCTTTGTCGATCTGCTTGACGTCCCAGCAGCAAAATCCTGCATCTCAACAAGGCCTGTCTTCATACCACGGGTAGTCGCATCCAATGCAATCCCTGCTCCTGTAATGCCCCCGCCAATAACCAATACATCCACTAACTCCTCTTTCAGCTTCGACACAAACTCATTCCGCTTCAAATTCGTAAACATACATATTGCCTCCTTAAACAACAAGAGACCACTATTCATCACCTTTCCATGAGGGTAATGCTTTGCGGTCTCTCCAGTCCTTCTGCTATGTCTCTTTAAATAAATATGTTTTTATGGCCAGTCTTATTTTCAGTTGGTGCCTGTCATCTTATTCAAATGCTGTTTACGCATTGATTGTTGTTTTTACAACCAAGCTTTCATCCCTTATATCGCTTGGCTTCGAGCACTTTTCGATGACGTTTCTGAACATAGAATGCATTAAAACTCGTGAAAATCCAGTTGCCGATTTTTTACTTTCCTATTGTAAAAGCAACAAAGTACACGAAAAGAGTCTATTTAAAAGCCATCGCGGCATTGACTGCTTTTTTCCATCCGTCGTATAACGTCAACCGTTGTTCGTCTGGCATTTTTGGCTCAAATGATTGGTCGATGGCCCACTGTGCGGCGATTTCATCCTGGCTCTCCCAGAAACCGACCGCCAACCCAGCCAGGTAAGCAGCTCCTAATGCCGTTGTTTCATTGATAACCGGCCTTTCAACCGGAACATTCAGGATATCACTCTGGAAATTCATCAAGAAATTATTTTTTACGGCTCCGCCGTCAACACGCAGTGTTTTTAGCTCAATCCCCGAATCGGCTTCCATCGCGGACAATACATCCTTTGTCTGGTATGCAAGCGATTCAAGTGTGGCCCGGATAAAATGCTCCTTGCTCGTTCCGCGAGTCAAGCCGAAAACAGCACCTCTTACATCGCTATCCCAATAAGGTGTACCTAACCCAACAAAAGCAGGAACCACATAAACTCCATCGGTTGATTCTACTCTGTCCGCATATTGTTCGCTGTCTTTCGCATCTTTAAGCATCCGCAAGCCATCGCGGAGCCATTGAATCGCCGAACCCGCAACGAAGATGCTTCCTTCAAGTGCGTACTCGATTTTTCCGTTCAAGCCCCAGGCCACAGTAGTTAACAGCCCATTCTCTGATTTCACTGCCTTTTCACCAGTATTCATCAGCATAAAGCAGCCAGTTCCGTACGTATTCTTCGCCATTCCTTCCTGGAAGCACGCCTGGCCGAACAATGCCGCCTGCTGGTCACCAGCAGCCCCGGCAATCGGCACCTCTTTGCCGAAAAAATGATGTGGGACAGTATTGGCATAAACCTCCGAAGAAGGCTTTACTTCAGGAAGCATCGATGCTGGGACCCCAAGGATTTCTAACAGTTCGCCATCCCACTTCAGGTCATGGATATTGAACATCAGCGTCCTTGATGCATTGCTATAGTCCGTAACATGGGCGCGACCGCCAGACAGCTTCCAAATCAGCCAAGTATCAATCGTGCCAAACAACAGCTTGCTCTCATCAGCCCTCTGCCTTGCCCCCTCTACATTATCAAGGATCCATTTTACCTTTGTGCCTGAAAAATAGGCATCGATCAACAAGCCTGTTTTATCCCGAAAAAGGTCATTGTACCCGTCAGCTTTTAGCTCATCACAAATCACGCTCGTCTGCCTCGATTGCCAGACAATTGCGTTATAGACAGGTGTGCCCGTTTCCTTATCCCAGACAACAGTCGTCTCGCGCTGGTTTGTTATCCCTATTCCCGCTATCTGAGCAGGCTTAACATTGGATTCCGATAAAACTCCGGCAATAACCGCTAAAATCGATCCCCATATTTCATTCGCATTATGCTCGACCCAGCCCGGCTTCGGAAAGTGCTGAGTAAACTCCTTCTGGGCAACGTGGACAATCCCACCTGTTTTGTCAAACAGAATCGCCCTTGAACTAGTCGTTCCCTGGTCCAATGACAGGATGTACTGTTCCATAGAATCCCCTCCCTTGGTTATTGATCATGTATGTTTCTAAAGCATATGTAATTTCATGGAATACTTAACTTAACTATACCCAAATCAGAGTGTAATTTTCAAAAATTCTCACTGCATGGAATATTTATCTTCCCTGTTTTGCAAGTTAATTTTCCTAAATCCTCATTCATCTTCCCAAAAAGGTCATTTAAAATCTTACTGACTCATTTTATCTTTTTGCCTTTTTTCAGTTAAAGGTAAAAAAGAACCCCAATCACTTGGAGTTCTATCGAATGCCACTATTTTAATCAAACGTTTGATTAACTATTTTTCTATAAATCTCGACAAAATCATTTCTAATTATATCTGTCCTACTCCCTGAAGCATCTCCATCCATGTATCGTAAGAATGAAGCTGCACATGCACTGGTGTCTCAGCATGATCCGTGTATTCTACTACCCATATTCCCTTTGATGATGGTAAAAAGAACATGATATTCATAAGCAAAGGATCTTCCTCCAGAGACGGAAGATTAAACATCGATATGTTATTCAGAGACCACTGCTTCGACTCCAAGGCAAGTTTGAATTGATTGAAAGCCACTCTTTCATCGGGAGTAAAATATGTATTTGCCTCTAATTTTTCAAGATTCTTTTTATCACTTAGCATATCAAAATCCTGGTCAGTCATATGAAATGACAACCCATTTTCAAATTTGATATCTGTAAAAGAATAGTAATCTATAATATGTGCAGGAAGTTCATCGTTGGTTATATACGCAAATTCATGGATGATATCCCTGTCAATTAAATGGGACAGCCATGTTTCATTATCTATTTTATGAATCATCAGGATATGCTGCTCTGGCGCATTCGAGCAGCGAATCATCCATTGTGATTCTACATAGGATTTGATGAAGGCTTCCATTTCAACACTGATTGGCGCCTCATTTTTCGCTTCCCTTTCATAATCCCATATCTGCTTCAGCATCAATTGGTGGATGGTTGCCTGCATGACCGATTCCCACTTGTCAGGACTCAGGGTTCCCATCGAAGACTCCGCGATTCCTTTTCCTACACCCGGATAGCCGCTAAATGTTACTAATAATGCCAGTTCTTCCGTTGTGCATGCCAAAAGAGGCTTCATTGGAACACATCCTTTTCTATATATTGAAACTTTAAGAACAAAGATAGTAAACTTAAAAACTAAGATACTCGCAATCATAAATCATAGATTTTCTAAAAACCAATGGATTTTGAAACATAAGAGTCATCCCCATCAAGGCGGAAAAACTGCGATTTTTCATGATTTGAACACGACCATGACGCTTTCGACCTCAAGAAATTCATACCATTCGTATCTTTGACTATGCTGACGACGTACATCCTTTCAAAACTTACAATATCAATGAAAATAGAACCCATTTAATAAATTGATATACCAGGATACTTGTAATCCCCATCAGCAACAGGAAACCCAACATAATAAGTTTACGTAAGAACCAATTATATTTTATGAATCTTTTATAAAAGAAAGGCCCTATGCCAATGATTAGCCCCATGATTCCATTCACTGTTTTTTGATATTTTGTTTCAGTTTTTTCATATGTGCCCCATTCATAGTATTCAATCATCATATTCCCTAACAACAGGATTGTCAGGGCAAATGCGAACTGAGCTGAAAGCAGAAGTCCAATAACACCCAAAATGATATCGAATATTTCTTTGATCGCCATCTCTTTTTAATTCCACCTTAGATTGTTATTTAACTTAATTAAACCAACTGTCAATAGACTTAAAGCCTTTGTCTGCGAGTTTTCCAATGTAACCGCCAGCATCCTTAAAGCTATCCCCATACTTTACGCTTATGAGGCCTCCCGCTAAACCGCCAACGGCCCCGCCAATAACAGTACCTACAGGGCCACCGATACTGCCAATTATCGCACCTATTTTAGCGCCGCCACCTATCGCAGCAAAGTCTCCGGCAAATCCGCCGACAGCTCTTCCAAACTTTTCACCTTCACTCCTATTCGCATTTTTCGGATCGAACAGCTCCCAAGCTGCTGATCCAAAAGAGATTAACGTCCCAGCGACTGGAATTCCTTTACCTACTTTTGTAAAACCTTTCGCTTCTGCCAGATTTCTTGCTACGTCTTTCACACCTAATTTTATCCTTTTGTGAAATTCTTCAGATAAAGTAGATGCCTTCATGTAAGTAGCATTTTTAGGAAAGCCTGCAGCATGTTTCAGGATTGCTGCCGGGCTAGTGTATGAGGTTACAAAATTATGAAGCTTTTTGGCAACCGGATTTACCGGATTGGATTTTGAGAAATCATATAAATATCGGGCAACATTGGAACTATATTTCCCTTTGCTGGTCCAGGATGCATCGGCTGAAACAGTAAATTTGTAGCCACCTTTTAGCCGTTGCCATAATGAAGGTTTTCCGCCGATGTAGTTAATAGTAAGCTTGCGTCCAAGTGTAAAGGCAGTGGCTACCGAAGCTACTTGTGACCCAACAAGAGCTGTATCAAGCAATCCCATCTGTTGATTAGCAGATGCAAAATATTTAAGGATTTCCTGATAAGAAGACGACTTTTTATCAACTTTGCTGCTTTTTTGAGATTGTGAATTCAAAGGATTATTGCATTGAGCAAAACCAAAGTCTTTATTCCATGTTGCAATGAGTGATACTGCCTTTCTATTGACCGTATTTTCAGCTATTGTGTATTGGTCAACAGAGCGATTTACAAAAGAGTTCAGCTCCTTTATTTTTTGTTCTATTTTACCAAGAGAACTCCCTGCTCTAGAAAGACTTGTTCCAATTGATCTCCTGCTTAAAATCCTGCGATCCAGAATCCCACTTACCTGCGAGACTCCACTCTGGATGTTCGCGATTTTTACAAACAGCTGCCTTGTCTCTGGGTTAATACTCTGTATAATTCTACCTTTAAATTTGATTGACTGCATTCTATAGAGGCACCTCCTCAATATATAAATGGTCTCTTTACATTAGGAAAATTAGGTAATTATCATAATAATCTTATATAATCAACGGTCCAGTCAAATGAAATCCATTGTACTTTTTTTTATCTTTGACTACTTGAATAAAACGTCCCTCAAAGTTCTTATTACCACACTTGTGTTCTTAAAAAAGAAAATATCTTAATATAGTTAATTTGCAGCCAATTAAACTCGACACGATTTTTTGCACTTATTAATCCTACTATCCGTTATCTAGTTCTTTATTCCTAAGTTTTTCTAATAGAATGAAAACACTAAAAAAGTGGTTGAATTTTCTTTCTTCGTGAGTCTATCATATTAATGTAATTACATATGTTAACAATATTGATTTTCTACTATACTTATGAGATAGGAAGTATGTTATGGTATTTGACGGGATTGTTATTTCGTTTGTCATTGCCTTGTTCCGCAAAGGGAATTTGCAAGGTTTGTCCGATTTAAAACTGAAAGCAGGCTGGATTTTCCCGCTTCTTTTAGCAGTCCAATTAGTAGTCTATTCCTTCCAGAATGATTACAAGGTACTAGGACAGGCTAGCGCATCTATTTATATGGTTGTTTACATACTAGGCCTCGTGTTTTTATTCATTAACCGGAACCACCGTGGATTTTTAGTTATTTTCATAGGGGTATTCCTGAACTTTTTAGCGATGGCGATCAACGGAGGAAGAATGCCTGTTTCTGCTGAAGCAGCTGCAATTCTTGATCCAAGTTACATCGAGGCGCTAAAAGAAGGTTTATATGCAAAGCATTCACTTCTTGATTCTTCTACTAAACTAGGAATGCTCGCAGATATCATCCCATTAACAGATCCATACCCGCGAACTCAAGTCATCTCAATCGGCGATGTTGTCATGAATATCGGGATCTTCCTCTTTATTCAGTATTTGATGGTAGAAATACCTAAAAATAAAGAGGTTCAAGATATCAATATGTCAACTGAGGGAGGTGGATTGAGATGAAAAAGGATCAAAAGCAAGGCATTAAAATTACTACTATCATTTATAACGCAGTTATCATTGGTTCAGCGATCATGGCGTTAACTTCAGGTTTTAAAATTATTGGAACCTAATATACGAAGAAAAAATATCTAGCGGGAGGAGTTTTTATAAAAACTTCTCCTTAATCTTGTGTATGAGAGTGATAAAAATGCAATTTTTTAGAAACAGTACGAATATATATATCTTTGCGGTTTCAGTATTAGGGATAATGGCCTTCATATTGGAAGTAGAAAAAACCTCCTATTCTCTAACTGAATGGGTCGCTATTTTAACTTTAACTGGTTCTGTATTATTGTTGAATCACTACCATATACAGCTTCCTCCAAAGGGTAATGCTCTCTCGATGGATTCTTCGGTCTTCCTTGCGAGTCTCTTCTTGTTTGGACTGGACCTTACCCTTACGGTGTTATTATTGCATAGTATAATTTTCAGTTTCACCAAAAGAAAAAGTAAGTTATGGGAACATATCATTAACTTTTCCATCTATACTTTGATGATCACTTTCTCGTTCCATCTATTCATATACACTGGCGGCACTGTCGGGAATGTTCACATTACAAATCTGATTCCTTATATTTCTTCATTAAGCATATACTTTATTATCAACATTTTATTAGTAGGCCTTTACTTCCTTTTAGCGGCTTCTGAAAGCCTGGTAAATGTTTTACGAGGTATTATCAAAGAAACACTTGCAACATATGTGAGCACCTTAATGCTATCACTTGTTCTCGTAATTTTAATGAGTTCTCAAAGAAACTTTGGACTTTTTTTATTTATAACCATTTCATTCTTGTTATCACAAGCTTTCAAGCAGCATTTTGAGCTATACAAGGAAATGTCTGAGAAGGCGAACAAAGATTATCTAACCGGGTTGAATAACCACGGATATTTTAAAGAGTTATTTGAAAATGAAATGTCTGTCGCCAGAGAATCTGGACTGCCTTTAAATGTTGCGCTTCTGGACCTTGACGATTTTAAAAAATATAACGATTTGTACGGCCACATCAGAGGAGACCAACTCCTCAAAGAATTCGGCTCCATTCTTTTAAAAGAATCAGCAGCTAAAAATTATACAGTAGCTCGCTACGGCGGTGAAGAGTTTGCGATTCTCATGCCAAATACTGTGTCGGACGATGCATTCCTGTTTTTGAATAATATGCGTAAAAAGATAAACGACACATATTTTAATGGTGTCGAAGCCCTTCCCTATGGCTGTTTATCTTTTTCAGCTGGATTGGCTCAGTGGGAAAAAGAAACCTATAGCATTTCCGAATTGCTGAACAAAGCAGATGAAGCAATGTATTTCGCAAAGGCTCAAGGTAAAAACCTTGTGCAGACTTATCAGACTCAGTTAAAAAGTCTTGATGACTCGCAATCATTTGAAAAGCAGCTTGAAGAAGCTGAGCAACAGCTGAAAATCTTCCTGTCCAAAGACGTTTATACTTACCGGCATAGTAAAAGGGTCTTCCAATATGCTGTCGATTTTGCGAGAAAGCTTAATCTTTCTGATCACGAGCGGAGACTTTTCACATTAGGGGCACTGGTGCATGATATCGGCAAACTAGAAATTCCGCGCGATGTTATCAACAAAAAAGGCAAACTAGAACCTCACGAATGGGAAATGGTAAAAAAGCATGTTACTTGGGGTAAAGAAATCATTTCTACCAACAAGGAGCTTGAAGAACTAATTCCGTTAGTCGAACTGCACCATGAACGTTATGATGGGAAAGGTTATCCTTATGGCCTTCAAGGAGAAAACATCCCTAAGCTTGCTCGCCTATTGTGCATTGTCGACTCCTTCGATGCAATGACGACCGAGCGCCCTTACCAGAAAACAAAATCTTTTGAGGAAGCAATCCAGGAGCTTCGTGTCTGTGCAGGCAACCAATTTGACGCGCAGTATGTAGAACCATTTATTGAGATGATTGAAGAGCGTTACTTTCTAAAGGAAGAAAAAGAGCTTGCTATGCAGCATTAAAAAAGGACATCCATTCAAATTAATCCGCTTTGGGAGTACCCGTATGGGAAATGCAAATTTAAAAACAAGTATAAAAGCAGTGGATTTCACAACTGAAATCGCACTGCTTTTAGTATTTTAGGAGCTATTAATATGGTGAAATTAGTTGTTTAATCTAGATTATCTCGAGATGTTAATTATGGAGGAATTATTAACTTGTATAAATTATATAGTATCCTGGCAATCAGTATTATTGCCCTTAGCGGAATATACATTTGGGTTGATAAAAAGAACGAATTTACAACAGAGAAGTGGATAAATGAACCGTTGAAACGAGGAGAAATAGTTGATGATTTATTAACATCCTATAAGATGGTTGGAATGACAAAGAAGGAAGTAATAAATTTGCTGGGATCCAGTGGTGAACCAATAGATATGGAACGCCCAATAGGAGAAAGGGAAATCAATGGTCTGAATTTTAATTTAGGACCAGAGCCAGGTTTTATGAGTATAGATGATGCGTGGCTGATTATCTACTTTGATGAAGATAATCGTGTAAGCCGTTACAAACTGACTACTGATTAAATTCCCCCAAAGGGGTGTTTTGATTATATTTTTGAAGAAACCTTTATTGAACAAATGGGACAGTTTTTCTGATTGTGAAGCAATGTACTTAAAACAAACAGGTTCTTAACTTAAATAAGAAATTTTGAAATGATAGTCAGCTATCGTTTTTTAAGTTATTGAATTAGCACCCCCATCCGCACAGCAAATAGCAGAAGCATAATATTTTGTTGCCCTTGCTAATTGGGGTGCTATTTATTATTCATTTCAAGTATATGCATCTCTACAAATCCCTTCATACCAATAAAAAAGCAGAGCGAATTCATATGAATTACTCTGCTTTTTAATACGCTTTTATATGTGTTTTTATAGCTGCGGGTACTCCAAAGGAGAACCACTTACACTTTTTTGTTTTAGTATATAACAGCCCGAATTATTTTACGCTTTGGTGCCACTTCCATGCACTGCTAATGATTTCTTCCAGTTTTCGTTCTGCTTTCCAGCCTAAAGCCTGGCGGATTTTTTCCGCAGAAGCGACCAATCTAGCAGGATCACCTGCGCGGCGTTCGGCAATCACCACATTTGCTTTTTTGCCAGTAACTTTTTCGCATGTATCGATAACTTCTTTCACAGAGTAGCCCTGTCCGTTGCCAAGATTGTATATGGCCGTTTTATTCTGTTCATTCAGTAACGAATCTAGAGCGGCAATATGAGCGTTAGCAAGGTCTTTCACATGAATATAATCGCGAATGCATGTTCCATCTGGCGTGTCATAATCATCGCCGAAAACAGAGATTTGTTCACGTTGACCCAACAGATGCTGCAGGATGATTGGGATCAAGTGCGTTTCAGGATCGTGCATTTCTCCGATTTTACCTGATTCACTTGCTCCAGCAGCGTTAAAATATCGCAATACAACATAACGCAGATCATATGCAACAGCAAAGTCCGCCAGGATATTCTCTACCATAAGCTTTGACTGGCCATATGGATTGATTGGCTGCGTCCTGCTGTCTTCACCAATGATCTCCACTTCCGGGATTCCGTAAGTAGCCGCCGTCGAAGAGAAAATAAAATTCTTCACGTTATATTTCAACATCACTCTTAACAACTTTAGCGTGGAAGCTACGTTATTCTCATAGTACTTTAAAGGATCGACAACAGATTCCCCCACAAGACTATTCGCCGCAAAATGCATTACCGCTTTGATTGGGTATTTGCTAAAAACAGCCTCAAGATCACTCTCATTGCCAAGATCCCCCTTGAAAAACACTGCACTGGGATCAACTGCATCCTCGTGGCCGGTTGATAGATTATCCAATACTACTACTTCATTCCTTTTTATTAATTTCTCTACAAGATGACTGCCGATATAACCTGCACCGCCAACTACTAGGATCATATTATCCTCCTTAAACAATATACTTTTATTCTCAATATATTTTTGAGTTCACAAAAATGACCAAAAAAATAAGGCTGAAACCCAAAATGGGTAGTCAGCCTTTCAGAATTTTAAGTATTCCCTTACAAAGCAGATAATGATTTTGTAATTCGAATAGGAATTTCTACTTAATATTGCAACAAGATACAAATTAATCAATAATTATTGTCGTAATCTGTAATATAAATGTAATTTTCCCGTTATTTGTTTGTAACCCCTTTCAATATATACTATGTTTACAATCTATCAATTGGGGGTAAACATCCTTGTTAAAGAAAATCTTAGCTGTTTTAATGCTCTTCTCTTTGGTAGCTACTGTCGCACCGTCTGTGGACCAAGCTTCTGCCGCGGGTACTTCCTATTTAGTTAAAATTAATTCTGGAACTTTGAATGTACGTAAAACTCCTTCAACATCTGCCGGGGTTGTTACGAAACTATCAAAAGGACAGGAAATCACTGTTAGTTCCCAATCAAAAGGCTGGGCAAAGATTACAGCTAAAGGAAAACAAGGTTATGTAAGCTCAAAATTTATTGCTCCGAAAACTAATGCAGCCAAGAAACAACTGGCTGTGAGCAATGCTAATTACAAAGCTAAAGCTATTTCAGTTGCTAAAAGCAATTTAGGAGTTAAATATCTTTGGGCCGGTTATACACCTAAAGGATTTGACTGTTCTGGTTTAGTTAACTATTCATACGGAAAGTCCGGAATTTCTCTGCCTCGTACAGCAGCTGAAATGTATACAAAGGGAACAAAGGTTACATCCTATCAGCCTGGAGATTTACTATTTTATGCAACTAGTGGCGGTAAAAAGGTTACACACGTTGCCATTTATATTGGAAATGGACAAATGATCCACTCCGCAACTTCAAAGGGTGTTTCAATCGCTAGTTTGAATAACTCCTATTGGAAGAACAGATTCATAGGAGCTAAAAGAATATAATAGAGTTTATGAAGTGGCTGTGTGCCACTTTTTTTATATCCAAAAAAGCTCCTGCTTTTGAGCAGGAGCCTCTTCGTTTTTAAATACTAAAAAATTAAGTAAGGATTTATTCCTTCCTTTTGTTGAATATTGAAACCTTTTTTTGGTTCAACGAAAAAGGTAAGCGGCCTGTTAGAGTTATTAAACATTGCCTCTCTTAAATCTTCGGCTTTTTGACGTCTTGAATTAAAGGATGATTCCTTCATCTCAATGATGAACGTATGATTGTAGCTGAGAAAAACTTCTGTCCTTCTTACTCCGCGCGCCTTTGTCTTTTTAACATGCATAAGCGAAAACCATACACAAAAATCATCATTGTATGATTTAGTCGGGAATAGCCAAATGCCTAAATTACAATTGATCTTTATCGGGCACATATTTATTTCTCCGAGTATATTCCTCGTGCTTTTTCTACCTCCACGAAAATCAGAACCGAGCCCTAATAAAGTATTATTAATAATCTCGAGCGGCTTCAAATCTACAAGGAAAGTTCTTTCTCCTTCGATTACCCTGGTACATAACTTCCCAAGACTACTATATTCTCCTGTAATGAGCACAGTTTCTTGGTTTATCGTGTAATTTTTTAAGGTTTCCATCCCTTAACCCTCCAGCTTCTTGAATAATTCAGCAGAAAGGGTATACTTACATAGTTGGTATACCCAACACAGATGTCCTCGGGAAATGTCCTCCAAGACGTTATTTCCTGAGGTCTTTCTTTTGGTAAAGCTATTTTGCCCCAATTTTGATACTCACCTCCTCTCCTATATCTTCGGTTTTAATAAAAACCCCTGCAGGTATTATTATATTAATTATTCTATTAATAAGTAAATCCGTAATTAAGCAGAAGAAAAATGCTGGTAATAACAGAATATTGATAAAGTTTTGTTTTATCAGTATAATATAATATTGTATTTTTGCTAAGGCTCATTTTCGAGTCCTTTTTTATTGGAAAAACAGCGCGAGTTATCCAAATATTAGAGTTAATTCTATTTTGATAGCAGAAACCTGACTCATCCGTAAGCGGAAAATATTTTTCTTGAATTGTCTAAAATCTTTCACAATTACCTTCCCTTTGTTCTTACCACCCTTATTCATACTTCTTTTAAGTGAAACTCATCTTTTTCAGTTTAAAAAATGATTTTCCAGCGTAAATAATAGTTTATTTTTGCTTTTTAGCCTCGAAAACTCATTTTAAGAAATTAGTCAACCCGCTAGGTAAGCAGTATGTTAAAGCTACCCGGGAATACAATTGAGAATCGCGCGATCTGAAAGGATTCGCAAATGGAGTGTTTTGACCAATTAGCAAAACAATATGAACCTATGATTCACAAAATCATCCGCTCGCTCAATATCTATAAAAATAAACAAGAGTTTTTTCATAATGGGCTTATCGGTCTATGGGAAGCTTCGGAGACATTTGACCCAGCAAAGGGCGAATTTACAAACTATGCGTACACATATATTAAGGGCCGGATTTTAAATGAATTGAATAAAATGAACAGGCATTTAGACCAAAGTGTTTCCCCAAAAGAGGAATATTGGGAAACCATTGAAGAACAGAATCCAGTCATTCCTTTAGAAACTGAAATTCTGCTCAGTTACTGCCAGGATCTTTCGGAAAAAGAAACGAAATGGGTGATTTATACCTGTGTAGAATTCCTGTCTGTGCGTGAAATCGCTAAAAAAGAGAATGTTTCTATCTCGGCCGTAAAACAGTGGCGGAATGGTGCAAAGAGAAAGCTCCAAGGTGGCCTTCTAGAAATTATAGACTAAAAAAAGCCTGAAACCGGTTCTTTATTTACGGTTTCAGGCCTTTATATTTTGGTGGTTTTATAGAGCATCTTGCCAGTTCTCCGATGTCAGTGCCATAAATCTTTCTTTGTCTTTGTTCGCGAGGGCCAGGTCGATTTCTTCTGTTCTTTTTTTCTTGAGGAACTCCATTTGAACCTTTTTGATGATTTCATTAGCACCTTCTGTGTACCTTGTTTTTTCACGAGTCAGAATCAGGTTTGTATTGTCGGGGTCGTGCATAGTATCCATATACATATTCAAATCCATGTCTTGTTTATAGTAATTAGAGTTCTTTTCATTTTTCATCACAATCCCTACTTTCTGTGGGTTTAATTGTTAGTTACTATTTACCCAAAGTTTCGAGAAAATAACGTTCATAGTAATGAATATTATCTGAATATGGAAATTTCGTGGTTTCCGTTAATGGATAGACATGCTTCTTTTTGCGATCAAAAATTGCACCTGTGAAACCCAGTTTTTCAAGCGCAACTTCATAATAAGATTGTGTCCTGTACTCTCTTAAAAATATTTTCACTTTACTTATCTGATAGGAACTTACACAAATTACTATATTAAAAAAATAATACAATCATATTAAATAACGGTTAAAAGCACTAAATCCACCTTTCTTTCTTTTATTATGTAAAAGGATATTTTCCTCTACTTACTAAAAGAAGGAAGTGTGATGGATGAGTACTAAACGTGAACATATTTATGAAATTCATTATATTCGGGCCATCGCTAGTTTAATGGTCCTTCTTGTACATGTTTCTGCAGCCTACTTTTACCAACATGGCCAGAAATATAATGATTACACATTTTTCATTAATCAGATCAGCCGTTTCGGCACACCAATGTTTGCAATGATGAGCGGATTTCTTCTTTTCTATCAGACTAGAAAGAAGGGTTTTAACTTTAAGAGATTTTTATCAAGCCGCTTCACGAAGATAGGTATCCCGTTTCTTGTATGGAGCAGTTTTTATTTCTTATTTATGTATTTTGTCTTAAAAATTAATCCTATGAAAGATGGTATAGATACCTTTCTTCTCAATTTTTTCTCAGGAAATGCTTTTTACCATTTGTATTTTATAGCGATCGTTTTTCAGTTTTATCTTATTTTCCCGTTATTGCAGGTTATACGTTCGAAGATGCTCTGGTCTTTCCTATTAATATTGGCAGCAGTAATCAACTTTTACTTTTTGGAAGTAGATGTTTCTAGTCAATTCGAGGGAACATTAGGAGTAATACTTAGCCAGAGAGCGTTTCTTCCGGAATGGATTTTCTTTTTTATTTTTGGAGGCTTTTTAGCTTATCACTGGGAACCTCTTCTTGCCTTCTCAAAGAAATATAAAATAGTACTAAGTGTGGCTGCAGTTATTGTTACTGTTCTCGCCGTGATGGAATACAAGAGCGTTGGCTCAATTCCTTCAAATAGAGCAGCCAATTTCATCAATATACCGATTTTGACATTGTTCATGGCGGGAATTATGGATAATATCAAGAAAATCCGACTTGCAGAAAAATTCCTGAAGGAAATAGGAAGCCTATCAATGGCCATCTATCTGATTCATCCGTTTGTTATAAATATCTTCGAAAGAATTGCTCCTGCAATCCTTTGGAAGACATCTTTATTCCCAATCACCTTTGGGCTAATCCTGTTAGCAACGATCTTGATAACCAAGCTAATACAGCTGCTTCCTTTCAGCACCTATATTTTAACTGTGCCTAAGCTTAAAGGTTCTAATGGCGGACCTCAAAGTAAACAACGTTTTAATAAAGAACCATTCGTCACCCTGGCTAAGAATCAATAAAAATCTTCTTAAAAGAGAGCTATTGTTTAACCAACAAATAGCTCTCTTTCTTACATAAACTATTACTCTTCCTTATATTTGTTTTTTGATAACTGTTCAATCTTTTAACCTTTTGCTTGCTTCTCCTGGGTTGCTGCTGGCTGTAATCGCACTCCCGACAATGGCAACTTTAACATTTCTTAGCACATCTACCATACCGTATAAGGAAGAATCCGCTCATTCCCCTTCTAAGTCAATAAAAAAAGAACAGCTATTTTAGCAGCTGCTCCTTTTAACATTACTTCATTTCCCCTCTAAAACCTTAGCCCAATCAAACAAACTGCCTGGGTCTGTTTTCCGCTCTGGAGCATATTCATCATGACCAATTATGTGTTCTCTATCTCTTTTTATCTTCTTGTTCCTCGTGATAATGTCGTCTAGCAATAGAATAAGAGCTGCATACTGGGCATCTGTGTAGCCGATATGTTCCATCGGAATTTTTTTATAGTGCTCCGAGGACATCATTGCCGCCATTTCTGCTTCTGTTCCAATTGCCATGAGTTCAATGCCAATCGAGTATTTATTCAAGCGGTCTCTGTAATCAGGGAATTCAAGCAAATCTCCTTTCCCGGCATGGCGCGCAGCACGGGATTCCGGCAGTAAATAGTATATTTCACCGTTCCGATCAATCATATAATGAGGAGAGACTTCATACTCAATATAAGTTTTCCGGACTTCATCGTACACATATGGATTTTCCGGATTCATCACTGCATTACTGGAAAAATGAAGCACGATATGCGTTTTCACATCACTGCGTGGCACAAAATTTAGCTTAGGCATAAAGTCTCTAATAACCGGTACTTGTACTTCGGGCTGTGAATCCTCTGGCTTTGGACGTGCTTCCACCTTAACCACAGCCTTCTCTTCAATACCGGCAGAGCAGCCGCCACTCAGCAATAATAAAATGGACAAAACGTCCAACAATCCCCTTCTATACATCTTCTCACCCAACGTCCCTATCTCTTTAATTTTTATTTATAAATAATTCGTTATCAAAGGTGAAATAACCTTTTTCATAAATTGCCCCCTTCTATCTTGGTATAATGAATTTTTATCTATCAAAGGTGCGAATGACAAATTAAAAAATATAAACCAGCCTTCCATTTTATATGCAGATTGTTAAAATTATGAAACTAAGATTAATCCACCCTTTTTGGTTTGCATTTTGATAGAATGTAGGTGATTTACCACTTTGTTCCTAGCTTAGTCGCAATACTACATATTCTTACAAGGGGGAAATATTATGAATCACCAGAACAAGTTTTACCGGAAATTCTTGTCTTTAGCTGCTTCTGCTGCTCTTTTGACATCAATCGCTGTTCCAGCAGTATCAGCCAACATGAAGGGCCAGAAGCCTGGCAAGCCCTACGAGTTAACTATCATGCATACGAATGATACGCATGCTCATTTAGACACTGTCGCAAAACGTGTTGCGGCCATTAAGCAGGTACGGGAAGAAAGCGCCAACACTTTGTTATTAGACGCTGGGGATGTGTTTTCAGGAACTTTGTATTTTAACGAATATGAAGGACTCGCAGATTTGGAGTTCATGAACCTGGCAGGCTATGATGCCATGACTTTCGGAAACCATGAATTTGACAAGGGGACTGCTACTCTAGCAAACTTTGTCAAAGATGCAGATTTTCCATTTGTCAGCGCGAACGTAAACTTTGAGACTGACCAAAATATAAATATGTTTTCCAATAACGAAATTTCTCCGGAACCAAATGATGGCGAAGTTTACAAAGGATTCGTAAAAGAGGTAAACGGAGAAAAAATCGGGATCTTCGGTCTCACGACAGCTGAAACAGTAGATATCTCCAGCCCTGGCCCAGATGTCCAATTCAATGACTACATCAATGAGGCAAAAGCAGCAGTTAAAGCTTTTGAAGATCAAGGAATCAATAAGATTGTTGCCTTAACTCACATCGGCCTGAATGATGGCGGCGGAGACAATGATCTGATGTTAGCGGAGGAAGTAGAAGGCATTGATGTTATTGTCGGCGGACACACTCACGTTAAATTGACTGAACCAGTTTTTGTAGAGGCTGGCAAAGAACCTACAGTCATCGTGCAGGCAAATGAGTACGGAAAATTCCTCGGTACTCTGGATGTGAAATTTAATAAAAATGGGAAAGTAGTCGAATATGCAGGTGAGTTGTTAGACGTCAAAGCTTATCCGGAGGATCCTGAAGCTGCGAAAATCTTGAATGAAAAATACAAACCTGCCGTTGATGAAATGAAACAAACGGTTATTGGCACCACAACCGTTGAATTAGTTGGCGGCAACCCTGCCGCAAGAACTGGCGAAACAAATCTAGGAAACCTGATTACTGATGGAATGCTGGCCAAAGCGAAAACCATCAATCATAATACGGTAATAGCGGTTCAAAACGGCGGCGGAATTCGAACATCCGTCGATGCTGGAGAAATCACCATGGCAAAGGTGCTCGAAGTAATGCCTTTCGGTAACTCTTTAGGAATCATGCAGCTTACAGGTGCTGAAATCAAAGAGGCATTGGAACATAGCGTCAAAGATGCTCCAACAGCATTCGGAGGATTCCTGCAAGTATCAGGCTTGAAATTCGGGTATGATAGCAGTCTGCCTGCAGGCCAAAGAGTCCAGTCCGTTGAAGTAAAAGAAGATGGCGTCAACTATGTAAGCGTAGAGCTTAATAAGACATATACAGTAGCAACTAACACCTTCACTGCCAAAGGCGGGGACGGATACGATGTCTTCGCAAAAGCTTACAAGGAAGGCCGCGTCAGTGAACCTGGCTTCGTTGATTGGGAAATCTTCACGGAATATATTTCTGCACAAGAACAAAACACAGTAAGCCCTTCTGTGGAAGGAAGAATTGTCGATATAGCTAATTAAGGATGAACGCCCAGAACAGATTCTTGTTACTGGGCGTTTGTTTATAAGTCTTCTTTTGAGAAATGCAGGGACGGTTCTTTCGTTTAATAAAATAACATATTTTTACAACTAAAACACTAGAACCGTCCCCATGTTTCAAAACCTAAATTTAACCAGCTCTTCCCTTTTTTGCTCCAAAGTCTGTACGACTCCTGCATAGTCTTCTAGGTCTCTACCGAGTTTCTCTTTTCTCTCACTTATCATCCGCTGGACTTCTTTCGGGCTTGGGCCCCCCTGGATGTCGCGGATTTGGATGAAGTATTCCGGAGAGATAATTTTTTGCCATTCTGCTTCAGTCAAAGAAACATCCACAAATTCTTTAATGACTTTATTAATGTCGGCAACATCCCACTCGTACAGTTCCTTCGCTTCCTTCACGGTCTGCTTGGAAATAAAACTAGCGATGGAGTGGGCTTTCCTGAATGGCACTCCGTATTCACGTGCCAGTGTATCGGCCAGTTCGGTAATTGTTATGCTGGACTTTTTCGCCATTTCCCGGGTATGTTCGCCATTCACCTTCAAGGTTGCGATGACCGCATACATCAGCCTCCATACACGATTTGCATTGTTAAATGCACGGTACAAATGCGGCTGCAAATCATCTTCTGTATCAACAATATCGCCAAATGGGGTATTGTGAACCATATTAAAAGCAGCGAGCGCGTCCCCATATGCACTGCTGGCGATCGAGCGGGAATGCTCGATCGACACAGGGTTACGCTTTTGCGGCATGATGCTGCTGCATTGGACGTATGGATCGGCTACGTAAAAAGAACCGAATTCCCGTGTGACATGCTGAAGGAAATCCTGGATCCATCTGCCGGTGTTGACCATGCTTGTCATCAATGCTGAAGCTGTTTCAAGCAGGTAGTCCCCTCCGCCAATTGAGTCATAAGAATTCTCGACAATCCCGTCAAAGCCCAGTAAATCCCGCGTCCGATCACGACTAATTGGAAACCCTGTCGTTGTCAATGCGGCAGCACCTAGCGAAGACTGGTTGACTGTCCGATAAGCTGACCACAATCGCTGGATATCCCGGCCTAAAACATCGTAAATCGCAAGGAAGTAATGCCCTAAAGTCGTAGGTTGCGCCGGCTGTGTATGGGTGTAGCCTGTAATGATTGTATCCGTATGGCGTTCAGCCTGCTCGAGTAACGCCTCGCTTAATTGGTACGCACTCCCCAGCAAATTGACCAGGTGCTCCCTAAGCACCAAACGGTACATCGCAACGCCCATATCATTCCGGCTTCGCCCGATATGGATTTTACCAGCAAGCTCAGCACCTATCTCCTCGCCGATCTGTGCTTCCATCATGAAAAACAAATCCTCAAACTGCGGATGATAGTTTAACAGTCCAACATCAGTCTGGGCTACCTTATTAATCCCCTCAAACATCACTTTCGCTTCCGCTTCTTCAATAATCCCCTGCTCAGCAAGCATAATCACATGCGCCCGGTGGATATCAAACATGACATCGAACAAGTAATCCCGCTGGTCATTGAAGACAGGCTTCAACAGCTCTTCCACGTATGTCTTACCCGGAAAAGCAGCCCCTTCATTCTTAATAAACTCTTCTAGCTTGTTCATATTTTCATCTCCGATTCTATGATTATGCTAATTCCTGCTTTAAGATAACGACTGTTCCGCCTTAACCCCGAAGAACTTATTCGAGATAACAAGCACAATCGCAATCAAGGTGATCTGGATCATCCCATAAGCCGCCGCCTGCCCCATATTGAACATTCTCAGCTGGTTCATAATTTCAATCGAAATCGGTCTGTTCGAGATGGTGTACAATAATACCGATGTCGGGAATTCACCGACAGATTCTACAAACGCAAGCAATGTCCCCGACAGGACACCTGGCATGATAATCGGCAAAATGACCTTCCTGAACGTATAGAACCACTTTGCTCCAAGGCTCCTCGATGCTTCCTCGATGGAATCATCCAACTGCTCCAAAACAGCATTCGTCGAGCGAACAACCAAAGGAATATGCCTGATAAAATAAGCAAGCGGCAAGATCCAGAAGGTACCGACCAGGATATTCCCAAACGAGAAAATATTCGGCTCGTTAAAAGCAAAGATCAAGTTCATCCCGATCACCGTCGCCGGCAAAGCCCATGGAATCATGACGAGAATATCAACAAAGCTCTTCCCGACAAACTTCCTCTTCACAAGCACATACGAGGCCAGCACACCGAAGACCAAATTCCCTGCCGTCGCGATGAACGACAAAATCAAACTATTTTTCAAAGGCTTGAAGATATTCGGATCCTCCAGCAGCAATCGATAGTTCTCAAAATTGAACACCGAAGGATACGTCTGCCAAGTCCAGGTTCCATCCGGAACTAGCGACAACAGTAAAATCGTGAAGTGCGGCAATAGCAGAATGATGACGCCAATCACACCGGTCAGCACCATTGTCCATTTCAGCACCGGATTATTGACTTCACTGCGATGCGCGCCAATCCCCTTCGTCGCCATCCGATAGTCCTTCCGGTTTTGGTACCAGCGCATGAACAGCAAGAAAGCAATCGAGACAATCGAGAGAATGACAGATTGGGTAGCAGCGACCTCCATGTCTCCATTAATCTTTGAAAAATAGATTTGCAGACTCAGTACCCTAAACCCGCCCGCAAGCAGGAATGGCGCACTGAAGGATGCCATCGAAATCATGAACACGAGCAACGAAGCGGCCACGATTGCCGGAGTCAGCAGCGGGAATGTCACCTTCCTGAAAACCTGGAAACGGCTTGCTCCCAGATTGTACGCAGACTCTTCTAGCGAAGGATCAATTTTTAATATCGCGGAAGAAACTGTCATGTAAAAATAAACATACATCGTATAGGCGTGGACAATCAGGATGCCTGACACCCCGCCGATTTTGAACGGAACTTCTTTTAGCCCCAATAAATCCTTGATCGCGTTCGGAACCAATCCCGATTCCCCATACAAAAACATGAACGCCATGACCCCTACCAATGAAGGCAAGACGATTGGCATGATTGCTGCCGTGGCGAAGAATCCCCTGCCCGGGAAGTCGTAACGGTTAAAAATAAATGCCAGCGGAATCCCGATTGCCGCGCTAACCAGAACGCTCAGTACGGATATGTACACTGAATTCCACAACGCCTGCAGATTCGTCTTGGATTCTTGTGAGAAAAAGTCCTGATAATTCCCTAAAGTGAACCCGCCCTCCTTCTGCAAGCTTTCAAGGAACGTCCGCAGCGACGGGTACAGGACATAAGCGATCAACACAAGCAATACAGGAATCAGCAAATATAACGTCAGCCGGTTATCACGATTCTTCATCATGACGCATCACCGCTCAGCACCGGAATCAGCCTGATTTGATCTTCAGGAAGCTCAACCCATACATCGGCTCCCGGCTTCAGGTTTGCAGACACATGGTTCAGCAGGTTCACATCAAGCAGCAAACCATTGACGCGTACCCTGACCAGGATGATCGTGCCGAAGAATTGCACATCCTCGACCTTTCCCTGGAACACATTCGGCCGGTCTGCCTTTTCCGCAAGAATTCTGATTGATTCTGGGCGGATTGACAGAGCCAGCTCTCCATCTTGATGCTCTCTATTAAAATTAAAAGGGTTATTATGTACAACATATTGGTTCTCACCAGCCGAGACGGTTACGCGATTTCCTTCAACTTGATCCACTATCACAGGCAATAGATTAATCTCGCCTATGAAACTCGCAACAAAATCATTTGCAGGCTCATTATAGATTTCAGACGGCGTCCCAACCTGGTGGCACACACCAAAATTGAAAACAGCGATCCGGTCACTCATCGACAAAGCTTCAGCCTGATCATGAGTAACATAAATAGTCGTAATCTTGTACTCTTTTTGCAGCCTGAGGATTTCGCTTCGCATTTCATCCCGAAGCTTGGCATCGAGGTTGCTCAAGGGCTCATCAAGCAAAAGGATTTCAGGTTCAATCACCAATGCCCTCGCAAGAGCTACGCGCTGCTGCTGACCTCCACTTAACTGACTCACCTGACGGTCGGCATACTTTTCGAGCCTGACTTTACGAAGCACTTCTTGAACCCGTGCTTTCAGTTCATTAGAAGCGATTTTCCTTACCTTTAACCCGAAGGCAATATTCTCAAAAACCGTCATATGAGGAAAAAGGGCATAGTTTTGAAAAACCATGCCCGTATTTCTTTTTTCCGGAGGTACACGCGTCATATCTTTATCGCCAAATCGCACGACACCCTTGGTAGGATAATAGAATCCAGCAATCATCCTCAGGGTTGTCGTCTTGCCGCAGCCACTTGGCCCGAGAAACGTAAAGAATTCCCCATCCTTGATTTCAAGGTTCAAATGGTCAACCGCAACTACTTTACCGAAGGCTTTTTGGACATTCTCTATTTTTATCGACGCCATACCACACACTTCCTATTCTTTGATTTCTTTATCTCCACTCTTAATGTTTTCATCCCAATACTTCATCCACGCATCACTATTGTCCTGGAAAACTTTCCAGTCGATATCCATGGCCTTGATTTCTGTATCCGTGATCCACTTAGGAAGATCCGTAACATCATCACGAGTAGGGATGCGGTAGTATTTTTCCGCTAAAAGCTTTGCAGCTTCAGGACTGTTTACGAACTCATAGAATGCTTCAGCTGCTTTAGGATTCTTGCCATCCTTGACGATCGCGATACCTTCAGTCAATACTGGCGTTCCGCTTTCTGGAACGATAAATTCAAATGGATAATTCTTGTTTTCCTTCAGCATGACGACATCCGGCATTGCCCAGACAGACACGGAACCTTCTCCCTTGGCAACCTTGCTGTACATCATTTCAGGGTTAGCAGAGTATTCCTTTGTATTGGCATCCAGCTTTTCCAGCCACTCATAGCCTTTGGCAGGATCCTTGGAATCCTTGAAGTCACGGTAGATCATTGCTGAGAAGATCGTTCTCATCGTTCCGGAAGCCAATGGATATCGAATGATGATTTCATCCTTCCATTTCGGATCAAGCAATTCATCCCAATCTTTAGGAGCTTCTTCCTTTGTCAGCTCTTTGCTGTTATACATGATGACTTCAGGTGTCTGGCTCGTTCCAGACCAGTGCCAGTCTGCTTCATGGAAGCCCTCAGCCAATGCGCCAGAGTAAGAAGGTTCATACGGCTTTAAAAGTCCCTCGTCCTTAGCCTGGTCGAACATGACGGAAGGAGCTCCCCACCATACGTCAGCCTGAGGATTATTCTTTTCGGAACGGACACGGTCAAGGACTTCCTGTGATCCCATATCAAGCCACTCGACATCCACATCGTATTCAGCTTCGAACTGCTTTTCGAATTCTGATAAAATATCTTTTCCATGCGGAGAGTAGATGACGACTTTATCTTCGAGCTTCTCTTTGGAGCCGTTATCTCCTGCCGGTTTGCTTGAACCCTCTTCAGAGCTGCACCCTGCTAGCAATAACGATGCAGATAAAGTCAATGCCGTGATAATCGAAACCTTTTTCTTGTGTTTCACAAAAATTCCCCCTCATTAATTGTATTTAATCAGACTTTCATGCTCCCTCATGAACAGTGATACTGCACCTAAGACCCCTGCATTATCACCCAGTTGGGAAGTTCTGAGCTGGACTGAACTAGGAAGGTATTGATTCACGATTTCCTGCAGCTTCGGCAGAATGAATTCGGATGACTTGAGAACACCACCTCCTAAAATGACAACCTCCGGATTTAGCAAACTAGCAGCATTCACGATTCCATAGGCTAAATGCTCGATTGCTTCTTCAATCACGTTTAGGGCGATTTGATCGCCGGTCTTCGCTAGCCTGAATGCCATTTCCCCTGGCAGTTCTGACTTAAGTGCCTGTTGGTGCAGAGGATGGTCTGGCTCCTTCTGGATGCATTTTGTCAGCCTGTCTCCGATCGATTTCCCGCCTGCTACACTTTCAAGGTAGCCGTAGCGGTGGAAAATCGGCTTGAACTCATTTTTCATATCATTCTTGTCTGTTACCATGTAGCCAATCTCACCTGCAGCACTTGAGGACCCTCTGTATAATTGATTGTTGATGATAATGCCGCTGCCAATACCCGTGCCAACCGCAATGAACAGAACGTTTTGCTTTTCTCGCGCATTTCCAAGCCATTGTTCGCCAAGTGCCGCGACATTGACGTCATTGTCCACATGGACAGGAAACGGAAGATGGCGCTTCGCTTCAGTAATAAAAGGGTATCTGACCCAGTTCAAGCTTGGAGCCTCGACAACAATTCCGCTTGTAGTCTCTGTAATCCCCGGCACCCCTGCGCCAACTCCCAAAATCTTCTCAGCTTCGATTCCTTCTTTGTTAATCATGAAATCAATCTCTTTAGCAATCTGTTTCAGCAGCCCAGATTCAAGATATTGGCATGTGCTAAAACTGCTGCTTGTGATGATGTTCCCATTCAAATCGCAAATGACTGTCCTCACCTTTGTTCCACCAATATCCGTTCCAATTATGTACGCTGCTTTTTCGTTGAAGTATAGCTGGATTGGCCTTCTGCCTCCCTGTGAAGTGGACTCGCCAATCCCCTTCTCAAAAATCCATTTTTCCTGAATCAATTCATCGACCAATAATGATACCGTTGGCTTGCTGATATTGATTTTTGCTGCAATTTCAGCCCTTGAGATCGGTGAATTCTCTTGTATGCACTGAAGCACTCTTTTTTTGTTGAGTGATTTCACCTGCACCGTTGTTCCACTTAAATTCATAACATCACGGCCTTAATTCTTTTTGGTTAGTAAGATTTACTAATTAACTAAAAATATACAATAGTTTGAAATCGTTTACAACTATATTGTTCAGAAAATTTAAAAACTTAGTTTATTAGAGTTATATTTTATAAATTTAGGAGATATTCTTGATCCTTCGCTATCTTTATAAATAAAATATTCAGTTAGGTCAATTTACCCAACGGGAAACTGGATATAATTTACCATTTTTAATATTCTGACAATTTATTAATTTACAATATTATCCAACTGTGATTACCTTTAACTAGGGGTTATATCACCTGTTAGTTAGGTAGATTAACTAACCTGCAATTACATACCAAGGAAGGAGTGTTTGATATTTTTTATCAGAACTTAAAAATGAAAGGGGTTACAAAAATGAGGAAGTTTTTTATGGGCATGCTTTCTTTCCTGCTAGTCGTATCCCTGCTGCCAGTAAGCGGAACAGCCGCCCAGACCCAGGAGCCAGATGTTGATCTTTGGAATGCAGTGAAGCCTCTCGATACGACCGTGACCTTCCTGAACACCGGCGCGCACCCGGATGATGAGCGAAGCGACTTTTTAGCATATCTATCAAGGGGACTCGGTGTTACAACGGCGAGCATGATTGCCAACCGTGGCGAAGGCGGCCAGAATGAAATCGGCAATGAACTTGGGAACGCCCTCGGAATCATCCGTTCCCGCGAAATGATTGAAGCCGCAAAGATCACCGGAGTTACCGCTTATCACCTAAGCGAAACAACATCCGATGCAATTTATGACTTCGGGTTTTCGAAAAGCCCGGATGAAACGCTGGAAAAATGGGATGAAGACATTGCTTATGAACGTTTAATCCGTTTTATCCGCACATATCAGCCGGACATCGTCATGCCTTCATTCAGGAACACCCCAACGCAGCATGGCCATCACCGTGCAATGGAAATCCTGAGTGAAAATGCTTTTAAAGACGCGGCAGATCCAGCGGTTTATCCAGAGCAGTTAAAAGAAGGATTGTCAGTATGGCAGATCAAAAAGCTCTTCCTCCCTGCTGCTTCAAAAGATACTGCCACTACCTCTATTGAAATCGGTATGTATGATCCGATTTACCAGATGTCCTATCCACAGCTGGGAGAAGAATCCCGCTACATGCATAAAAGCCAGGGAATGGGCAATGACATCTCTGTCGAACCACGTCAAACTCATCTAGAATTGCTTTTCAGCGCTGTAGACACAAACAAAAGCAGCGAACTTTTTGCAGGTGTACCATATGACTTTGCAGAATGGGCTAAAACTCTTCCGAAAAACGCGAATTCACTATCAGTCCAATATACGAAACTCCAGGATCAGCTTGAGTCGATCATCGCTTCCTATCCTGACAGAGGAACGGTATTCACTCAATCGCAAAAAGCTTTAAAAGATGTCCTCCGCCTGCAAAAGATGACGGAAAAGGCAAAGCTTGATGACGAGCTAAAGTCTGATTTGCTCCACAAGCTAAGCCTGAAGGAAGCTCAGCTGCAGGAGGCAAGCTTCGTTTCTTCAAGCCTTGATGTAAAAGCAGAAGCTCTATCAACTGTCCTTACTAAGGGCCAGGACACAACTGTTACCGTTACACTAAAAAACAACGGCTCACATGAATTGGAGCATACTGCTGTTGAATTATTGGCTCCAGAAGGCTGGACTGTTAAAGCTAACGGCAAGGAAAAAGCATTAGCGCCAGGCGAAACGGCTACCCTTACTTTTAACGTTTCCGTACCTGAAGATGCCGAGTTCTATCACGCCTATAAAGAACCAGTTTTACAGGCCAAAGTCTCTTACAAGAATGATGGCGCTGCCGTCGAACAAGTGAGAGAACTAGATGGCACAATCGCCGTCCTTCCAGATGCGGCGGTCACCTTGAATCCAGAGGACATCATCGTCAATACCGCTAACGTCCAAAAAGAAATTCCGGTGACTGCAAAGGTTAAGAATTATTTTAACGGCGCAACTCAAGCTTCTGTGACTTTAAAGGCACCTGCAGGCTGGGAAGTTGAACCTAAAACAGCAACAGTTGATTTCAGCTCCCAATTTGAAGAACAAGAAGTGGCATTCACCCTATCACCGCCTCAAGACATTCATTCAGGAGATTTCAAGATTGATGCAGAGGTCGCTGTTAACGGAAAAACATTCAATTCCACCATCCAGGAAATCAGCTACGACCATATTGGAACGTTCTATTATCAGTACCCTGCCAAGGTAAACGGTGTCGCTTTTGAATTATTGAAGAACGATAACCTTAAGGTCGGTTATATCGACAGCGGCTTCGATTTGGTTGCTGATTATCTGTCGAATGCCGGATTGAATATCACAAAGCTTACTGAATCCGATGTAGCAACATCCGATTTAAGCCAGTACGACACAATCGTAGTCGGAATCCGCGCCTACCTATCAAGGGCAGATCTTCTTGCGAACAACGCCCGCCTGCTTAAATACGTAGAAGACGGCGGACATTTAGTCGTCCAATACCACAAGCCAAACGACGGATGGAACAAAGATACAACAGCACCATATCCTTTAACAATCGGAAACCCATCCATCGCCTGGAGGGTGACCGATGAAAATGCGAAAGTGACAGTCCTGCAGCCAGAATCGCCACTGTTCAACTATCCGAACAAAATCACAGACAGCGACTGGGATCACTGGATCCAGGAAAGAGGACTATACTACCCAATGGCATGGGGACCAGAATACGAAACATACGTCAGGATGGCTGACCCGGGCGAAAACGCATTTGACGGAGGAATCCTCATGGCCAACTACGGCAAAGGAACCTACCTCTACACCAACCTAGTATTCTACCGCCAAATCCAGGGACAGGTGCCGGGTGGATATAGAATCTTTACAAACCTGATCAGCTACGGTTCAGAGAACTAAGCAAAGGAAAACAACCATCCCCCCTCCGGTGGATGGTTGTTTTTCGATCAAATTCGGGTGGTGGCAGGCACCAGAACCGAAATTCCTAATAATAAAGAAGAAGTTGTCGAGGATTTCCCGCAGCTTGCTGGCGTTGCAATACTTGCGTAGTATTAAGACAACAACGAAATCCTACCTCTATACTTTTCTACCAGCATGTTATTATGGTCGTCTGCTCCATCGATATTACCGCTGAGGAACACAGGTGGTTCGATTCCCTGGTCGGCAAGAATCTTGATTGCTTCTGCAAAAATGGCGTTAAGGATAACTGCACCGACTACTGTTGATGTAGGGGCAAATGGTACAGATACCTTTTCATATGAGAGAATGGCGTCGCCTTTTACAGAATGGTTATCAATCGCCAGGTCTACTGAATTGAAGAGATGCTTGCCGCTTTTATGTCGGGATGGCTGGCTTTGCGAGTACTCGAATGAGGTAAGGCCAATAACATATGCACCCTTCTTTGTTGCTGCCTGGGCTACATCTACTGGTACCGGGTTACGTCCTGAAGTAGAAAGTACGAATACAACATCCTCCGGGCGGATATCCTGTTCTTTCAAGAATTCTGCAGCATAATCATTTTGGCGCTCCAAGTAGGATGACCGCAAGGCCCCTTCATGCAGCATTAAAGGTTCTACTAATATCGGCTTTATTGGCACCAGTCCTCCAGCACGATAGAACACCTCTTCAGTTAAAATATGAGAATGGCCGCAGCCAAACAGCTGAATAATTCCACCGTTCTTGATTGCCTCCGCTACCTTTACTGCCGCTGCCGACATCTTTTCCTGCTCGTTATTCTCTACTAGTTCCAGTCTTTCTTTTGCTCTCGCGAAATATTGACTTAGCATCTCGATCATCTCCTAACTAAATTCACAATCTTACTGACTTCCTCTGGAAGCGTCCTGCCTGTCAGTTTATCAATGGTTGAGCCGAATATATGCGGCATGAATAGTGAAATCCCTGTTTCCTTGACTGCCTTAATGATTTCAACGATATTGTCTGAAGAAATGCCTCCAGCTGGTTCAACTGACAAAATTCCCTTTTCAGCTGCTGCTTTACAAAGGTAGACAAGCTCTTCTAAATGGACGGTTCCTTTCAATGGCATGAATTTAATTGACTCAATGCCCATTGAGATGGCAAGGTTCACGAAATCCTCTACCTTGATTTCAACCCCAGCAAGCTTTACAGACCCTACATTGCCAGATGGAGTAACCAATCCATTAACAACCTGATCCAATCCGATTGCCTGTAAATACCCTTTTGAAAAACTGGATTTTTCAAAAGGCTGATTAATATGACCGGGATCAGATCCAGCAGCTATCTTTAAAACCTTTTCCCAATTTTCAGGGTTGCCTCCGTCTCCCAGCCCAATGCTGACTACAGGAGCTACTTCTTTCAACTCCTTAACCTTTTCAATACCAGCCTCAATGCTGTCAAAATCGGAAGAAACAATTCCTGGGACGATAAAACCAGTCCCTGCTTCGATTATTTCGCGAGCATTTTCTTTATCCTTAGCAAGGAAGTTAAACAGCAAAAAGCCATCAAGTTTATTCAGGTCATATAACTTCATTTTTGGCACCTTCAATCAGCTTTACCATATTTTCAATCGCTACTTCGATAATTTTCTCGCCTTTTTCTTTTGTCGCAATTTTTGCATCACCTAATACAGCTGAGGTTGTGAACTCCTCCCATGGCGTTGGTGTAACGTCCGCATTCATCGGGATATCAGGGATGTCGGTAATCGCACGGGACATGTCCACATATTCATCCGCGAGATACAGCATATAAGATGTCTCGATCTCGCAGGCATGAAAATAGCTGGCATGGGCTGAAGGTGTTTCCCTGACTACCTCCGTTATCTTTTTTACTCCTGGGTAAAATAAGTAAAGAATCTTAAAGTCTGGATATAGACTATAAAGCTTCCTTGCAGCTTCCTTCAAAGCAACTGCATTGCCAAGATGGCCATTAACCATCGCAAATACTTTAAACCCTTGATCATAAAGGCTTATACCGATATCCACCAGTATGCTGATGAGAGAATCATTGCTTACATTTATACTTCCGGGAAAATTCTTCAGGCTCCATACCTGACCGTAAGGAAGTGTCGGCAAAACAAATGCCCCTGTTTGTTCGGCAACTCTCTCCGAAAGCCGTTCTGCCAAATAGTTATCTGTACCAAGCGGAAGATGTGGCCCGTGGGCTTCGACTGCCCCAATAGGCAAAATAGCAATCTTTCTATTCTGGATTTTCTCTTTAACCTCAAAGGAGTTTTCATTCTGAAAAATCATAGCTGCGCCTCCTATTTTTTAAATGTGAAGCATCGTGCCGGATTATCGACGAAGAATTTCCGCACTAATTTTTCACCGTCAAATCCCTGGCGGTTTGCATCGTCAATAAAACGAGGCACCCACTTTGCAATAATGTATTCCAGGCCAAGACCGTAATCATAATGCTTTAAATAGGTCTTCCTGGCTGTGTCCCCGCTTACAAGAATCTGATCTTCATAGCCCTTTTTAACAAGCTCAAGAATACAGTTGATCCGCGTGCTTTCCGGTGCATATTTGATTTTTGCGATTCCATCAAAGCTCAGGTATGCTCCAGTTTTTGCGACTTGCTCATGATAATAAGGGTCGGGATTTCGGTCCATATGGCCGAAGCTCATATAAGAAAGATCGACACCTTCACTTTTTAAAAGGTCGATTTGCTCGAGCCCCATTGTGCCGGCTTCTGTATGGGAATGAAGCGGCGCCTTTGTTTCATGGTGCGCACGCGCCACAGCCCGCAATGTTTTTTCCTCCAGCGGTGTAATACGGTTATAGCCGGTCCCGAATTTCACCTGGCCCGCTTTAAAAGGAGTACCTTCAAGACCCTCTTCCACTTCTCTGATCACAAATTCTGTTAATTCATTAATACTCTTATTCTCAATCCAATCAGTATACGTCTTGTAGTCACCAATGATCGGCTTCAGTTCTTCCTTTATTTTTGCATCCCATAAAAAGCTTTTATTGAAGCCTGCTGTTCCTACAATATGAATATCCAGCTCTTCAGAAATTTCCTTTACAGCTTGTACATCGCGGCCATAATCAACTGCTGTCGCATCAACGATTGACCTTCCTCCGTGCTTTTTAAAATCTTCCACATCAAGCTTCGATTTTTCCTTGTCATCCAATAACAGGTCGTCTTCTCCTCTTTCAGCCCAATAGGCCGGCCTGCAAACGATATGTTCATGGGAGTAGGTAAAGCCTAGATCTTCAGGTTTTATATCCCCGCGCAATGTACGAATAAAGCTCATAATCTTTCCCTCCTGCTTGTGCTTTGACTAATGAAATAGGTAAAGGGCATCGAGATGCCCTTTACTGGAATTGTCTTATAGACTAAAAGAATAGCTGAGCTAAAAATTTGATGATTGGTCCAAGGATGAACATATCAGAATCAGCAGCCCACATTGCAGTATCAGGTACTGTGCTGGAAATCAGCATTTTCACCATGATATATTGTCCCCATGCAACTACAGTTGAAGTGATGAAGCCTCCGAGAAGCGCTCCGCGTACACCGCCTGTTGCGTTACCGAATACACCGGCAGTTGCACCGTGGAAGAACAAGACAATCATTGTTGGTACAAATACATAGCTAACTGTGTTACCAAGTACTGCAAGCCAGATTAAAGCACCGGCAAATGCACCAAGGAATCCAAGAATTACAGCATTTGGAGCATATGGGAATACGATTGGGCAATCCAGCGCAGGCTTTGCTCCAGGAACTAAGCGTGTTGCAATTCCGTTAAACGCAGGTACGATTTCACCGATGAACATCCTTACACCGAGCAGGACGATTGCAATACCTCCTGCAAATGTAAATGACTGAATGATCGAATAGATAATGAAATTCTGTTCTCCCGATTTTTTCATTAATTCCTCCGCACCAGGAGTACCCTTGGCAGAAAGAATAATCGCACCTACAAGGAATAATAATCCCATTGTTAAAGCCGTGATTACGTTTGAATCCCGTAAAAACTCAAGTCCTTTTGGCAATTTGATTTTCTCAGAATCATTCTCTTTATTACCTGCTACCTTCCCTACAAGAGCTGCCAGCAACGCAACTGATGCCGAGGTGTGACCTAAAGCAATGTTGTCATTGCCAGTGATTTTACGCATGAATGGCTGCGTCAATGCAGGCTGTACTGTCCAATAAATACCCATTAGTATTGATAAGAAGATTACTAGTTTTACTGGAGAAACATCACCAACAGAGTGAACAACAATACCTGCGAAAATTGTGGTAGTCCAGAACATCATATGTCCTGTCAGATAGATATATTTAAATTTCGTGAAGCGAGCAAGCAATACGTTGATTAAAAAACCGATAGTCATAGCCAGAGTTACTGCGCTGCCGTATTTAGCATTGAATCCTTCCTGGCCCATGAATTTGCCTAATGATTCGCCTTCAAGGTTAAACACTTCTTTCCACATTGGCTCAAATACCAGTAAAGCGTTTACAATTACTCCCGCACCAGCACCGATAATCAAGAATCCGATAATTGCTTTAAAAGTGCCGCTTACAACCTGGCTGGAATTTTTCTTTTGAAGCAGCAGACCAATTAATACGATAAAACCCAATAAAATTGCCGGAGTCCCAAAAACATTCGTCGCAACCCATTTGATAATTTCCACTGCATTTTCCCCCTTTTAGAATTAACTTAAGTTATTTTGTAATGCAGTCTTGATCTCGTTCATATCAAAATAGTTATTAACAATAATAACTTTTGAAGCTGTTCCTTCGAGTGTTTGTGCTAATTCATTGCTCGTAACGATATAATCTGGCGCCATGCTTGATGCTGTAGATACATCTGTATTTTCAACGTCAGCTGAAATACCAAGTTCTCTTAACACTGTTTCAACATTCATTCGCAAAATCAAACTCGTTCCTTGTCCTAGGCCGCATACACATAAAATCTTCATTATTAGTTCCCTCCGATTAATAAATTTATTTCTTCATAGTTTGATACCGTCTTCAATGCTTCAACATTTGCAGAATCACCCAGCAGCTTCATTAGTTTTTGGATGATTTGCAGATGCTCATCACTTGATGAGGCACCGAGCGCAAACACTAATGTAACAGGGTCATTTGCTGGATTGCCAAAAACCACAGGTTCCCTCAATCTTACAAATGATACGGATGCTTCATTCACCCCATCCTCAGGCCTGGCGTGTGGAAGAGCAATCTGCGGTGCGAGGACAAAGTAAGGACCATTGGTTTTATAAGAATCTACCATGGCATCCGGGTAATGTGCCTCCACAAGTTTTTCTTCCACCAACAACTGCCCAGCCGCCCTGATTGCGTCTTCAGCAGAGGTTGCAGCAACATCCAGTGCTACTAAATTCTTTTCTAAAAATTTCATGATGAAAACCCTCTCTGCCTTAATTGCTTTTCTATCTCATTTTTATACCGAATAAGCCTTGATCAATTCATAAATACCTTCTCTCGAACCTGTGGCAAGCAATTTTTCCTTTACCTTCTGATCACTAAGCATGTTCGTCAATTGGGATAATGCTTTAAGGTGTGCTTCCCCATCAATTGCCGCCAGGACAATTACAAGCTGAACATCGTGCGTTCCTTTATCAGAAAATGGTACACTATGTTCCAGCCAAAGCACGCTCATTCCCAGCCTGTTTACCCCATCTTCGGGTCTGGCATGCGGGATTGCCACTTTAGGCGAGACGACAATATACGGGCCCATTTTGACTAACGTATCAATCATGGCCCTTATATAGACATTTGTTATTGCCTTATCCTTCAATAATGGCTGTGCAGCTAGCCGTATTGCTTCTTTCCAATCAGAAACACCTTCAGCAACCTGGATGTTCTCTTTTTTCAGAAGGTCTTTTAGATTGGGCTTAACCACTTCTTTACTAGTATTTACTGGCTGATACAGATATTTCTTCAATTCCCTTTGCAAGCTCTCCTCATCGATAACTTCCGCATATTTCTGGACAATAGACATCACAGCTTCTATCGAAGTCCGTTGCTGTGGCTTCGCGTCAACCAGGGCATTCACCTTTTGAAGGAGGCCTTCCTTTTCAGCTTCTGTTAAAATAGAGCTGACAACGAAAACCGGCTTATTCCTTTCCTCCAGCGGGATGGTCGAAATAATGAAATCCACATCATAAAGATTTTTCTCATAATCCCTTTTGGAAACACAGCCTAGAATATCCACTGTCGAAAAGAGCCCTTCAAGCTGATGCCATAATAACTGAGAAGTTCCAACTCCTGTCGTGCAGACAAGCAAAGCATTCTTTCGATTGGCCGGTTTAACACCGACTCGTTCCATCCAGCCGCCGAAATGCATGGCAATCAAGGCTACTTCATGATCATTAACTTCTTTGCCTGCAGCTTCTTCTAGGTGAACAATCACTTTTTTGGTTAGCTGGAAAACATCATTGTATTTTTCTTTTATCGAGCCAGTCACTTCACTTTCAACCTCAAGGCCATATTTGATCCGGTAGAAAGCAGGTTTAACATGCAATATTAGATTTTTCTCAATTTCTCTGCGATTTTCAAAAAACACACATGCATACGTCTGGAAGTCTGTGACCATGTTTGATACAACATCGGAAAGCATCGCTGTTTCATGGTTGCTATTGTGTAAAAGCAGATCCTCTGAGAACTGAATCCTGGATCCCAAGAGATGTTTGGTAATATAAAAAATTTCATCCTCCGGAAAGTTCACATGAAAAAGATTAGATAACTGGTCACTGACTTTTATTGCTGCCTGGTATTCTTTTGTTTCCTTGAGAATTTCTTTCTCTACAGAATCAATCTTGATTTTTTTCCCTTGTGCCAGCCTTCGAACAAAAAGCAGTATGCGAAACACAAAATTATGGATGAATTCGTCCGTAAATTGTATATTCAACTCCTGCTCAATCGAACTGACGATAAATTGAACCGCTTTCATTTTTTCTGAATCGAATAAATTCAGACCTTCATCATTGGCATTAAGGAGGACTGGAATTTGGGCTAATACTGTTTGCCAGCTTTGCTCTGTAAAAATATGCTGTAAATAGTAGACAATCGCTTTTCTTTTATCATCTTCTTTCCCAGTGATGACATAACCCTCTTTACGGTCAAACTCCAGATCTAACTCAAAACGCAATAATTCTTCTTTCAAGCTCTTTAAATCTTCGATGACTGTATTCCTGCTGACACGTACCTTCTTCATCAAGTCCTCAAGATATAATGGACTCGTCCTGGACATTAAATAGATAGAAAGCCAAGCTTTTCTCTCTTTGGGTGTGTATTCATAATGCCAGACCTTCAATGAACCTAACTTCTCGGGAACCTGCGAAGCAGCTTCCTCCTCCAGGAAAAACCCAGCCGACCGCACATATTGCACAGGCGAAAGCTTATGCTCTTTAAGCCATCCATTAATTTTTTCAATATCATAATAAATCGTTCTTCTTGAGATATTGAATTTCTCAGACAGCACCTTCACCGGAGCATAATCCTGAGTTTGCGCGAGGTACGATAACATTGCACTACTGCGTTGATCAAGAGACAGATAAACCACCACCTTAGTACAATTATTTGTGCAAAATAGGACTTTATACAAATCAAACAATTGTTTAAATATAATATACGCCAGCGTTACAAAAAACAGGAGACCAAATATTCCGAATAATTTTGTGCAAAATTGGACTGTTTATTATGCGCAGTTTATTAATTTGTACCTCTGTTGGCTAGTGACGAATATAGAAAAAGAGAGTGACCAGCTATCAACTGAATCAATCTCCTTTATTGATATATTTAAACCAACCTATTACTTTGACAAGTTCTGGGTGGCGACAGGTAGCTATAATTCATTTCCCAATGGTATAGAGTCTCCATGCTTCTTCACAAGCTTAGCAAAAAAAGAAAAGGCAACCATCAATGAGATGACTACCTTACATAGGGATTTATCCCATTCATTTCATTCCAAGTGCCTTTTTGGTGGCTGGTCCAACTACCCCGTCGGCCTTCAGTTTTTTGGCTTTTTGGAATTTCTTCACGGCTGCTTCAGTAGCCGGTCCGAATACTCCGTCGATCCCCTTCGTGCTATAGCCCTTGTTTGTAAGGAGCTTCTGCAATTCCTTAACTTCCGCACCCTTCATGCCTTTTTTCAGGACTGAGCCTGCAGGAACGGCATACACTGGCACAGAAGCCCCGCCAGTAACCTTATATCCATTAGCAGCTGCAATAGCATTAAAGGACTTTTTAGAAGTAGTGATGATTACAGGGGTATTGACCTTTACCTGCTTATAAAGCCATTCCACTTCTTCATCGTACATTCGGATGCATCCGCCACTCACATATTCGCCTATCGATTTAGGATTATTGTTGCCGTGAATTGCATAAGTTGTTCCCCAAGTCCCTCTCGCATTTAGACCAAGCCATCTATTGCCAAGTGGGTTCCTTGGATCTCCACCAGGGATATTCCCGCTGTAATATGGTCGATTCTTAATTTTATTAACTATTTTGAACTTTCCCTCCGGTGTATATGAAGGTTTCCGACCGGTACCCACTTTGAACGTTTTTACTAGTTTATTATTTTGATAATAAGCTAGTTGATTGTTCGACTTATTGATAACAATAATGTCTCCGCCCGCAGCCAATGCTGGTGCCTCAAAGAACACCATGGATACAAGAAGCATAATACAAATAATGAATTTTTTCATACCCCATCCCCCTTGAGTTCCAAACTGATTTAAATATTGCAGGACCAACTTGCCTGAATGGCTTTTTTGCAAAAATAGCCGATGGCATGCATTATTTAAAACGTTTTTTACACTCTTATAAACGTATTTCCCTTACAATAGTTACATATATTACCGTTAAATGGTAAAAATTTTTTCTTGTTTTTGTGACAAAATGATTATTTTTATGTCGTTTTTTGGAATGGTAGTCAATTTTACATATAATGCTCTAATAAAATGAAGTCATCAAAGTACTTATTGAAACTGAGAGGATTTTGGAAATTGGGTATTTTAATATTACTGAGGGTGATTTAGAAGCACAGGAAAGGCTCCGTTTCATAAAAATACATATTATTACAGGTCTTGAAACGCGATTACCGTCCCTTTATTTTGATCCAAAAAAAATAATAAAATAGAAAATAACCAACCCTTTTTAGAGGATGGTTATTTTTTGTATCTGCTATTGCCAACTTGCTAACTATTATCAGATTTACTATTGAACAACTTGATTCATAACAGAATCCTTTATTCCCCCGCCGATTTGGTGTACAAACTTTGTTGTCATGCCATTTAATACGGTTTGTTGCTCTGGATGCAATCCTTTTTGTGAGACGAGTAGAACAGGAACTCCCATCTTGGCTGCCAATGGTCCGGCTGTCAGAGCATCCACCAGCAGTTTCGTTTCCTTCTTGGAGTCGAGGATTGTTTGCAATGTTGCTCCCTTATAGAATTTCTCTAGCACTTTGGCATTTGTAGCATTACGATCCTGGCCGCTAATACGGTTGTTCAACACGCTCTGCTTAGTGAAGGAATCCATCTGGCTGAGTATATTTGGCGATATTACCCCAGTACCACCTATAACGGCAGGTAACGATGCTGTAAGTGGGGCTCATTATCCTTCTTCATACGAAAATGTTATTTCAGTCAGTTCAACAACTAGTAACGATGATTTGTCTTATTTATCCAATTATGGTTCTGACATCGATATTGCTGCTCCAGGTTCATCAATTCTTTCGACGGTTCCAAATGGAGGCTATGCATGGAAGAGCGGAACGTCCATGGCTTCTCCTGTTGTAGCCGGGGTTGCTGCCCTGATTTTGAGCAATGAACCTTATATATCGAATAACGACCTAGCCAATCGTTTACTCGAAACAGCTGACGATTTAGAAGTTATTCATATTCCTCCTCTTATAATTCAGCGATTCAATATGCATATCAGAACGGGGTGCTGATTGTTGCACAAGCCCTTGTACCTTGCCGACTTGAGAATCAACAATATCATAGCTTTCTAAATTAGTAGCTTTAATCCCAGAGTCAAGCTTTACAAGCACTCGATCAGTTTTTAGTTCACCTTTTACAGTTACCTTTGAATTTTGGACATTAGCATTTGCTGATGCCAGACCCTCTGCAAATGGATGTCAAGACCTGGTAAGGTTCTTCGCGTTGCTTCGAATTAAACCACATGCTCCACCGCTTGTGCGGGCCCCCGTCAATTCCTTTGAGTTTCAGCCTTGCGGTCTCTCCTAACCTCAGCTTCCTAGCTGCAAGAATCGCTGCAATCAAAAAGAAAAATCACCATCCATCTCCAGATATTAGTAAATATCAACCAAACTATTTCGACTGCCGAATGAAACACCATCCCTATGTCTCTCGTCGTTGTATTTCCAATAAGCTACATCAAAAAAACTGAAAAAAAGAGACAGAATCCATTCTGCCTCATCAATCATCATTATTGAATTAGTGACCAAAGTTCATCTTCAATGTCCAAACTCACTGCCCCTGGTCCACCAATGATGGTGTACCATAACACTTGTTCATCACCAAAGAGTGCCTTTGCCGCAGGGTGAAGTGTCTTTGGAGTGGTTAATACAATGGGCTCCTTGTAAAATCCCGCCAGGACTGAACCTGATAGTGCATCTGCAAAGTTAGTACCGGTTGTCACAAATGAAGAGTCAATTCCCGCTGAAAAGAAGTATTTTGATACGTTCGCTGATGTTTCATACCGGTTTTGTCCGCTGATCCGAACAGGGTCAGGTAATTGTTTAAAGACATTCTCTGACACTGCTCCTGTCCCGCCAATAACAAATGTATTTTTATATTTTTTTGCTTCAGCTGTCGTTGAAACAGGCAGTTTATTTGCCTCAGTTAACAGGATTGGGGTACCACTTATAGCAGCATATGATCCAACAGATAGGGCGTCAGGATAATTTTGTCCTGAAACTACAATAGAAGTATCTTGTAATGGCAGCTTTTTTGCAATCTGCACAGCAGTTTCATACCTTGTGCTTCCTGCAATTCGTTCAACTGTTATTCCAAGAGTATTCTTGAGGTAGGCTTCAATCGCCTGGGACACAACTCCAGTACCGCCAATGATAGTTACCTTTTCTACTCCCAGATCATGAATTGCTCGAATAACAGAATTCGGCAATGAATTCTTTGTTGTGAGCAAAATAGGCGCATCTAAATAGTAGGCTAACGGTGCTGCAGCCAGGGCATCCGGGAAGTCTGTTCCAGTTGCCAATAAAATTTCATCGGCACCACTCCCGTACCAACCCTCATAAGCAACATTCACAGCAGTTTCATATCTATCCTTACCAGAAATTCTATCTATACCTGGTTCCCTAATCATTGTAGTGAATCTGTATTGTTCGCCTCTTGTTGTATCGTAGTTGTCCGTTAACTGTAAATAATAAGTACCAGGTTCTAAAATAGCCTCAGCATAAAACCCACCTTCATCATCAAATGAACTACGCACCTCGGGTAAGTGCTCCCTAGTTCCATCTGAGTGTTCTTTATAGATCACAATACTGATTTCACCATTTACACTAGTGAAAGTTTCTAACATTGCACCATAAAGAAGAAAGCCCCCTCTTTTCGGAATGGTTATCTTGTACATATCCCGATCTGATGAACTCATCGTTCCAGTGACCTCGTCCTCAAGTGAGATTGAATTTGCTTCGGTAAAATAATCATTTGGTTCTTTTTCATTAACAAGTTGAAAATCTTCATCATTTTGCAGGTTCAATGGTTTTTCCGCAAAACCATAGTTTGCTAATGCTGGACGGGAAAATGAAGAAGCTGATAGCAAAACAATAGCAACTAAAAACAATATACTTCTTTTCACAATTTTTCCTCCATAGTAGATTATTAATCTTACGTTTTTCTTAAAGTGAATTCCTAAAAATAATAGTATAAGAAAAGGCACTTCAAATCGCTCGAATTCTGTCGAAATTAAAAAAATATTATCTTCAATCTCCCTTTTTATAAAAGAGTTAAGAATGCTATCACGGGATGTATTAGTTTCGTATTTCATCATACTACTACCTTTAACTGATACCTAAAACGGTTTATCTCAAAAAAGGAGCTCCTATTAAAAGAGGCTCCTCCTTGACTGGGGCCAAACATCTATTGAACAACAACATTAATGACAGAATCCTTGATTCCCCCACCGATTTGGTGTACAAACTTTGTTGTAATGCCGTTTAAAACGGTTTGTTGCTCTGGATGCAATCCTTTTTGTGAAACAAGTAGTACCGGGACTCCCATTTTTGCGGCCAATGGACCTGCTGTCAGGGCATCCACCAACAGATTTGTTTCGGATTTTGCGACTAGAATTGTTTGCAAATTAGCTCCTTTATAAAACCTTTCAAGGACCTTGGCATTCGTAGCATTACGATCCTGGCCGCTAATACGATTTTTTAACACACTCTGCTTGGTGATGGAATCCATCTGGCTGAGAATATTTGGCGATATTACCCCAGTACCACCTATAAAGTAAGCATTCGCTAAACCTTCTTGTTTCAGCCAGCTGAATGTAGCAGCAGGAACTGTGTTTTTATTCGCCAGAATGATCGGCTGCTTTTTCAATCCAGCCTGTGCTGCTATCGATAATGCGTCTGGTTCACCCCATCCGTAGGCGAGATGCACGGTATCAACATCAATGATTTTATCCAGTTCCCTGGCAATCATCAGAGATGTTTCATATCTATCCTTACCGCCAATACGTGTCACCTTATAACCTTTGGATTTCAACTGGTTTTCTACAGTTGTAGAAATGACACCGGTACCGCCAATCAAAATAATCTCTTTTGCCCCTAATCTCCTGATTTCCTGAAGCGTTTCATCAGGCAGCAATGTCCTCTTCGTTAAAAGTAAAGGAGAATTTTTTGCAGAGGCAAGAGGAGTTGCTGTAAGTCCATCGACAATGGCTTCACCATTGCTTAATAGGACTGTTCCTGATGTTTTCCATCCCATTCTTGAAGCTTCAATTGCTGTGGTATACCTTGTACTCCCAATTAAGGTCTGTAGTTTCCTTTTGACTGTTATACTTGCGGCTTCACTTGTACTTCCTGAACTATCTACTGCATAAACTTTAATTAGCTTCCCTGCTGTATGGTGATCTATACTTACAGAGAAGTTCCCCTTTTCGTTAGCAAATGTACGTGCAATTTCTTTTCCGTCTACTGTAATAACAACGGTTGACCCAGGGTCGGATGTGCCTACTAAATTACTTTCTCTATCTGTTATTTCTTGGACTGTGGGAACATTTGGTTTTTTATAATCACCTTGATTATTTACATCAAAGTTTAATACATAATCCCTTCCATTCCAGTAAACAGAAGTGTTGCCCGCGTTATCTACTAATGAAATACTGTCTACTCCCCATTTTCCTGCTTCTGCATTTTCTCCTATACTGATTGTATAAGTGTATCTTCCTTCAGCATCGGGACTCCATATATTCTTACCAAAACTCTGATTTCCAGAAGGACTTTTCACGACAATTCCTGCATATTGTACCCCTGATATATCATTCCTTGGATCTATGAAAACAGTAATTTCTTCACCCGCACTTATAGTACTTTTATTAATTTCTACTTTTGCTAGCGCTGGACCAGTAGTATCTTCGTTTGTATTAACTACATCAAAATTCAAATCATAATCTCTGCCATTCCAGTAAACAGAAGTGTTGCCCGCGTTATCTACTAATGAAATACTGTCTACTCCCCATTTTCCTGCTTCTGCATTTTCTCCTATACTGATTGTATAAGTGTATCTTCCTTCAGCATCGGGACTCCATATATTCTTACCAAAACTCTGATTTCCAGAAGGACTTTTCACAACAATTCCTGCATATTGTACCCCTGATATATCCTCCTTTGGATCTATAAAAACAGTAATTTCTTCACTCGCATTTATACTGCTTTTATTTATGTCTACTTTTACTAGCTCAGGACCTTCAAGATCTTCCATTGCATAAGTCCTTTTTACAAAGACCAAGCTTACTAATAACAAGAAAGACAGAGTTATTGTGAAATATTTTCTCATTAGAAACACCTTTCAAATAAGCATATTAATTGATCAGGATATAAATATTTACTATTGTCACTTTTTTATTATCGACATTTTTTCAGAGTTATTTATACCCAGTATTTGGTTGAAAAAGCAAGTGAACAAACGTTAAATGCATGTAATTTATAAACTAAAGCAAATAAAAGGGGACAACAGAGTCGTAAATCCTCATTATAAATCCCAAGAACGATTTTCTATCGGAGTGAAAATATACTGAGGCCCTTTAAAACACAATAAAAAAAAGAACTCCGAACCATTAATACAATGGTGCACATCACCGTCCCCATGTCTCTCCTGATATAGGAATGGTTTATTAATCCGAATAGGATACGAAAATCGTCACCGCGCCTCACCTAGAAACAATTTTTCTACTTCTTTTAAAGATAAAAAGTACCTATAATACTGATATCTTACTTTTTTGGAGGGGTAGCAGATTGACAAATGAACAAATGGAGGATTTTTCGGAACTGGATAATATCGTTATAAAAGCAACTAGTCGAAGAATAAAATTCTTGGTACAAAATCAGTGCATTTCTCAATCACAATTAGCAAATCTTTTGGGAAGAGAACCCAAAACAATCTCTAATTATTATTGTGGAAAATCCCTTCCAGATAAAAAAGATTTAATCATACTTTCCAGAGTTTTAGGAAAATCTTACGATGAAATATTGGTTTTCAAAGGCGATTTAGAAGGATACCAACGGATCGACCATAATAATATTGAGTATGAGGATAAAAGCGAAACAATATCTGATGCGATCAACAGGTCAAAAAAAGAAAGCAAATTATTTAATCCATACTCAAAGGGCTACGTTAATATTCGCAATTTAGAAGAGGCAGGGTTTTGTTTACTGTTTTTCTCTTATAAATCCGAGCAGGATATTCGCAATAGAATGATGGATGAATTGCTTTCTGGTAAAGGAGTTCATAGCCCATATATGCAACATATTTATGAGTTTTATATTTGGCGTAAGTTATCAAACAACCTGAAAGCTATATGTAAAGACCAATTTGCCTATTACCGTGGTGAAAAAGAAGAGAGCCCTTCATACTCGACGTGGATTGCTTTTGTAAACAAAGAATAGGAGTTTCTATAGAAACAAAAATCATTTAATCGGATTTTTTCAAATGAACCGTAATATCAAAAGCTATTGAAGTGTTTGATGCAGAAATGAATGAGATGGTGGACCATGTGTTTGACTTAATTGGAATACCAAATGAGGAATCTAACAATAAATATGATACAAAGAATTGGACAAGAGATGTTTGTACCAATTTAATAAAGATAGCAGCTAAAAATGAAAAATATGTAGAACCTGCTGTTGAATTAATATCTAAATGGAAATGTTTAGATGATTACACCTCGAAAGTTGAAACAAGTACTTGGTTTAGTTATTCTAAACTACTCGATGAACATCTAACTGGATATAAACAATGGCACCAAGAGCAACGAAACAAGGATAAAAATAAGGGGAAAAGCAAAACAGCATAGTTTAAATTTCAAATAAACAAAACTATACTAGTTATGCTTTTCTAATGTTCAATTAATCTATGCTTACCTTCAATAAGTACTGATCAGAACATACTTTCGAAACACTAAAACCGTCCCTGGTTTTCGAACCCTCCCTGTGTTTTTCGCTTCCACACTGAAACACTAGAACCGTGATGTGCACCCCTTAAAGTAGAGGTTGAAAAACAACTAGTTTGGAAACCATTTTAAGGGGTGATTAACATGCCGAAAAAAGGCCAAATCTATAAAAACTACACTATGGAAGTTAAAATCAGAGCTGTTGAACTAAAAAAGGAAGGTCGTTCTTATTCTCAGATTGCCAATGAATTAAATATTAATACCAGTACCGTGAAGAC
>NZ_JAMBOF010000020.1 GCF_023715485.1 Mesobacillus subterraneus
ACTGAAGAAGAAGTGACTGAAGAAGAAGTGACTGAAGAAGAAGTGACTGAAGAAGAAGTGACTGAAGAAGAAGTGACTGAAGAAGAAGTGACTGAAGAAGAAGTGACTGAAGAAGAAGTGACTGAAGAAGAAACGGAAGTATCTCCTTCTATTGCTAACAAAATGAAGTCTAAAGCTTTCAACGCAAGCGCAACTGCTAAAGAGAAAGCTAACGAAAACTCTGCTGTTGCTTTGTCTGTAGAAGTAACTGAAGAAGAAGTAACTGAAGAAGAAGTGACTGAAGAAGAAGTGACTGAAGAAGAAGTAACTGAAGAAGAAGTGACTGAAGAAGAAACGAAAGTATCTCCTTCTATTGCTAACAAAATGAAGTCTAAAGCTTTCAACGCAAGCGCAACTGCTAAAGAGAAAGCTAACGAAAACTCAGCTGTTGCTTTGTCTGTAGAAGTAACTGAAGAAGAAGCTACTGAAGAGGTAGTGACTGAAGAAGAAGCTACTGAAGAAGTAGTGACTGAAGAGGAAGCTGCTGAAGAAGTAGCTACTGAAGAAACTACTACTGATGAAGTATCAGTTGAAGAAGATGTAAATGAAGAAACAGTTGTATCACCTTCTGCTGCTAACAAAGCTGATGCTAAAGCTAGTGTAAATGCAAGTGCAATTGCTAAGGAAGTTGCTGCATTAATCTCTGCTGTACAAGCTGCTTTAACTGAAGAGGTTGTTGCTGATGAAACTGCTTCTGAGGAAACTACTGATGAAGTATCGGTTGAAGAAGATGTAAAAGAAGAAGCTGTAGTATCTCCATCTGCTGCTAATAAAGCTGATGCTAAAGCAAGTGTTCATGCAAGTGAAATTGCAAAGGAAGTTGCAGCTTTGATCTCTGCTGTACTTGCTGCTGTTGAAGTTTCTGATGAAGAAGCCGGTGAAGAGGTTGTTGCTGATGAAACTGCTTCTGAAGAAGTGACTGAAGAAGTAACAGTTGATGCTGAAACAAAATAATAGGTTCTAATAACCTTGAAGAAAAGGACTTCCATTTAACGTGGAAGTCCTTCTTTATTGGGGCAATTAGTGAATTAGATTTCCATTGGTTTGGGGGCTGTCCATTAACCAGTTATTCTCTTCGTTTACGACGATTAATTCATTGATTTCGTATGTATTAAAGTATTTCTCTTTTATGAATGGATCGCTTTCTGCAATACTGATTGCCTCATCGATGTCTCCACAATTTAGGATGATCATGGCCTCTTCGTTGTTTTTAAACGGGCCACCCACCATCAGTTTTCCTTCCTGGTTTAAATGCCTGAGATGCTCTATATGCCTTGTTAAAAGGCTCGCATTAAGCTCACTCGTCCTCTTGTCTTTTAGGAATACGACAAATATACTCAAAATCAAGTCTCCGATCACAATGGATTTCCGGTTCATTATACCATTTCCAATATATCTCATCATGTGATATGTCTTTCCCCTGTTAGATTCATGCTTTTGTGGGTAAATACTATTCAAGGAGTAAAATGAAGGAGGCTTAAAATCATGATCATTGTCTATATTAGTATCGCTGTCATTGTGGCTTCCCTTGCTTACCTTGGATTTGTTGCTTTTAAAACTTTTAAAGAATCCAAGCCAACCATCGAAAGCCTTCAGGAAACGGCAACACGCGTCCAGGCTAAAACGGATGCCATCAAAGAAGAAACAGATCTACTTACATTTAAACAGCAGAAGCTGATGACAGACTTTGAAAAGAAGAAAAAAGCTGTCAATACGGTCGTTTTTTCGGTAAAACAAACCCCGGTTGTCTTCAAGAATGCGCTTGTAGCAAAACCTGTTGCTGCTCTTGAACGCCAGTATAAAGCAAGGCAATGGAAACGAAATCGCCGCAATCGAACAGCACAGCCACAATAAACAGGGCCGAGAGCCCTGTTTTTTCATTTTGTCATGCTAAGTGACTATCTTCCTATATTCCTTCTTCCATTTATTTTCCCAATATCCTAGAAACCATTGATTAGTGCGGCTTCCAAACTCCAGCTCAACTTTTAGGCATTTTGTACGATTGTCGAAATAATAATTAATTATTATTATGTATAAATATACAATCAATAATATGGAGGAATACATATATGAAGCATAGAAAAATCATCTCGGGTGTGGTGGCAGCAAGTTTGCTGGCTGCTTCTCCCTGGACTCCAACGCTTGCGGAGTCTTTTAAATGGACTAATGTTAATGTGAATGAAGATCAGGACGGCAGCTTATTCAACAGCGAAAACTATGACTTTATGAAATTCTCGGAAATTGGCGTAAAGCTTGCAGAAATCGAAAAGCAATCGAATCGTGTGAAAGTTGAAGTAAAAGGAAAATCCTCAACTGGCCAGCCTCTCTACGTCGTGACAATCGCAGCACCCGATACTCAAGGTAAATTTGGCAAGGTTCAGTCTCTACGAAAGCAAATGTTCAAGAATCCTGGAAAAGCACAGGATTGGATTGAAAGTAATCCTGACTTCAAGGTACCCGTGATGATCAACGGTTCAATCCACGGCACAGAGTTTGTCGGCAGTGACGCAGTTATGCAGCTGATTGAACGTTTCGCACTTGAGAATGATGATACAACGAAGGAAATTCTCGAGAATAACATTTTGATATTCAACGTTGTTCAAAATCCTGATGGCCGTATCGATGCCACTCGCTTCAACGGAGAAGGAATCGACTTAAACCGTGACTTCATCACGCAATCACAGCCGGAAACACAGGAAACAGTTGCATTGATTAAGGAATGGAATCCTATGGTCTTCCTTGATACTCATGGTTATGTAAAAAATTACGCGCCGAACAAGCAGGGTCTTCTTGAGCCTTGTACAGTTCCGCACAATCCTAATTACGAATACGATCTTTATGAAAAATGGGCAATGAACCAGGCGGAAGCAATGGAAGCCCAAATCATGTCCAACAAAGAAAAATATACTGGCACCCTCTATCAATCAATGGTAGGAAGCTATATTCCTCAGCGTGATGACGCAGAGGGCTGGGATGATTACCCGCCAATTTTCACTCCAATGTACGCGATGTACCATGGAGCATACGGCCACACGCTTGAGGCACCAACGAATGACCTTGATGGCGTACGCTGGATGTATGACGCAATCATGGGCGCACTGCAATATGCAACGGATAACAAACAAGAAATGATCAAAGACCAAATCGAAATGTTCAAGCGCGGGATCAACTTCGACCACCCGTTCCATGATGAAGGATTCTTCCCTACAGCCTATGTGCTGCCGGTCGATTCTGAGGACCCAACTGTGACGCAAAAAGCTGTAGCCCATCTTCAGAAAAATGACATTGAAGTAGTTCAGGCATCCAAAGCGTTTACTGCAGATGGAAAATCTTATCCTAAAGGTACGTATATTGTAAAATTGGATCAAGCAAAAGCAGGCCTGGCCAATACTATGCTTTGGGATGGCGAGGATATCACTGAAGATGTAGATGCAATGTACGATATTTCCGCATGGAGCCTTCCTGAACTTTGGGGCTTTGAAGCCATCGCCGTAGAAGATGAATTCGATGTGACTGCAGCGAAAGTGAATCAAATTCAGGAGCAGGGGTCTGTGGGTGGTAAAGGTCCATTCATAATTCCAAACAGTTCTGTTAAAGCCGTGAACCTAGTGAACACACTTTTACAGCAAGGGGTACCTGTAAAACGGGATGCTGAAGGCAATTTTTACACTGAAGCAGCCGCAAATACGATTTCAGCAGCAGTTAAACAATCTGGTCTGCACATTGAATCCGCAAAGGTTCCTGCAGATGCAGTAGAGGTATCCAATCTGAAGGTCGCAATACTGAAGGACGGCGGCATGAATAAGGCTCAATCACATTCAGGTACAAAGTTGGCACTTAAGCGTCTTGGCTTCAACGTTACAGAAGTCACTCCAGTTGAAGTTGCCGAACAAGGCCTTTCTGGTTTCGATGTTTTTGTCTACAGCGGAACGGAAGGTTTGATTGCACCTACCCAGCCAAGAACGGGAAATAAGGAATTCGGTTTCGAGAATCCAGGCCAGTTCAACAGCTTCAAATCGAATGTGGAGAAATTTTTAACTGCTGGCGGTAAATATATCGCAGTGGGTGCCGGTGCATCCCTTGCGACTAAAACATTAGGTCTTACAGATGACAAAGTTGTTGTCGCGGACTACAACAGCAATGGTATTGCTAAGGTGGATTACACTGGAGCAGGTGTCACTGCAGGCTACAGTGCGGATGACCTTGGGTTCGTGTATCGCCCTGTATGGTATGAAAATACAGATAACGACCAGGTTTACGCGACATTCGACGACAACAGCGACTTCTTCGTTGCTGGCCACTGGAAAGACAATACTGCTGCACAGGGCAAGGCAGTCATCGTGAAAGAACAAGATAAGGACGTAACTCTTATTGGTCTCGAAGCAGGCTTCCGCGATCATACCGACTACTTGTTCCGACTTCTTTCCAACAGCATTTTCGAAAAATAAGAATGATAAAAGCATCGGGCTCTTGCCCGATGCTTTTATTAGTTATGTGAATAGTATCTTTCCAAAAGGTGATAATCCCTAGTTTTTTGAATCTCGATATGGTTAGCCAAAGCGAATTCTTCGAGCTCGCGAATTAGCTGTTCGCTGTAAAAGTAGGCAACTCCGAAATTTAACCCTCTCTTTACCTTAACCACTGCATTCTTCGTCGTCCAGCCAATCCGGCCGAACTTTATTTTTTTTATTTTGTCTGGCGTCAGAATTTTATAGTAAATCGTAAATTTAAAAAGCTTAATTTTATATTCAAGCTGATCTGAGGTAATCGTCAATTGGAGTTGATGTAAGATAATCATTAGCGCGACAAAAGTAATTGGAAGCTTTATGAACCAGTTTAAGTTAGGCAGGATGAACGCACTTATGAAAAGTATTGCATACAATATATTCTTGGACATTTTTCCTGAATAGGTCAATTGAGTTCGCCTCCTCGCACTCCTATTTTACCAGATAAATCCAAATAATAATATAGAAAAAGACCACCATTTTACAGGTGATCTGCTTTTTTCATAGATATAGTCCTGCAAGGAAAATCCCCAATGCTTCTTCATAAATCTCATCAAATTGCGACAATGGCAACGGATTGATTCCAAAGCCCAGCTCGACCGTAAAACCCGGCCGGCGCCAGTCCTGGATGAACCAGTCCTTATAGCCGGCATAGCTCTCAATTGTTTTTACCGGCTGGTAGCCGCTTACCCTGGCGAATTCATTGACCATGGCTTCTGATTCGGGAGGTTCAAGGTTGTCGAAGCCCCAATAAATCACTTCCCCTTGAGTGTGGAAGGCGAGCACCCGAGAGAAATCGCGCCGGCGTGTCAGTTCTGCCATGGCAATGGCTTCTGGCTCGGATAATGGACGTTCTCCTACATAATCCCTTGGCCCAGGACTGCTTGGATTCCGTTCCTTTTCCAGCTCCCATTTGGCCGGGAATTGGTCGTTCAGGTCCACTCCCCTGATGTTTGCTTTCCAGCCTGTGAAGTCTCTGCTTCCTTTATTAAGCTCGACAACACTTTCATTCCATGGCTCAGCTTCAGGCGGTCCATTGAGCACAAGATCCACCCCATCTGGATTCACCATCGGCACGACTGACAAGGTTGTTTGACCGTAAAAATTCAACATTGACAAGCCGCGGATCGAAGACTTATTCGTTAGTGCAAGCAGGTAATCGTTCAGGAAAGTCATAATTACTGGAGTCGTGATCCATTCATTTGCATGGAAAGAGGCATTATAATGGACACGTTTATTGCCATTTCCGATCAGGGTTTCAGGAATCCGTTTTCCTAAAACTGAATTACCAATTGACGGCACCCTCATGAATGGATAGACATTCTCCAAACGCCTTAAATCGCTGATAAGGGCATCATAATCATAATTCTTTTTCCCCTGGACAATTCTCCAAGTAACCCTCAAAGGGATCTTGATCATCTGGCCTATAAACAACCCGTTTGGATTGATGTTCCGGTTTGCCAAAAGCAAGGCATCAACCTGGATATTCCTTCTCTGGGCAATTCCCCAAAGTGTATCGCCCGCACGGATTCGATAGTCCACTGCCGCAAAACCCGGGACTTTCACTGTCTGCCCCGCTTGCAGTGCATTCGGATTCAAATTACTGTTGGAATCTATGATCAGCTGAAGAGGGATATTGAAAACATTGCTGAAATACCAAAAGGAATCTCCCCTTCTCACATATATATCCATAGCGCTCCTCCTGTTCTTTCTAAAGTAGCATCTATATATATGTATGTGACTACTTTTCAAAACTGGCAGGAATATTTAAAATAGCACTCAGCACCGAGTCTTTTTTTATATTGACACCTATTTGCTTAATCCACCAAGAAACGCTTTGACTGACAGCCTATAACTCTCGTCTAAATCAAGTGACAGTCCAAAACCTCCTTTTTGTTCCAGTGAGGCAAAGCCGTGCATAATGCTTCTCAACCCCCTTACTGCATGGATGGCCTCCTCTTCCTTTAATCCAAAAGGGGCGATTGCTGATACGACCAGAGCCACAATTTGTTTTCCGGCTTGATATACATCTTCATCAGCAGGATTGGGAGCAGATAATGCAGACTCGTATAACCCTGGATTCTTTCTCGCAAAGGTTAAATACATTTCACTTAATGCCAGCACAGCTTCTCCTCCAGGCTGCTTTCCTGATGCTCCAGCCGCTAAACAAGCGTACAGTTTATTTAATGAATAAATAGCGAGCTCTCTTTTGATCCCTGGAAGACCTTCAAAGTGGTTATACAATGACGGTGATTTTATGTTGAGCTTCTTTGCCACGGAAGCAAGCGTCACTTTATCGATTCCATGGTCGTTCGCAAGCTCAGCTGCAGCGATGATAATCGTGTTTTTGTCGAGTGCTACTTTTGGTCTTGGTGACATTTTTAATAAGCTCCTTTATTTTGTAAAAGTTGTTTCGGCTTTATTGATTGCTTTTTCTATTTGGGATTCTGGAGAACGAAGTAATTCTCCGTGCCCTACTGCCAGCAGGCTTGGTTTCAGTTCATGTATTTTCTTCGCGCTTAGTACCGCTGTTTTTTTGTCCCATGTAGCCATAGCAGGAAAAGGAAACCACGGGATTGTCACTCCTGATACTGCGGTCCCGCCCCTTGTTTGAAAAGCGTCACCTGCAATCAGCGCGTTTGTTCTTTTATCAAGGAATGACATTGAACCAGGTGTATGGCCGGGAGTTGTATACGCAATCAAGGAACCGATTGAGTCTCCATCTTTAAGGAGAACATCAGGTTTTGTCTCGATTTTCTTCGGGATTCCGCCGCGGATTGGTGTCTGTGGTTCAGCTGAATCAAGCGATGTGTCTCCGGCAAGGAGGCGGGAATCACGTGCTGAGATATAAACAGGTACATTCAAAGTCTCCTTTAATTTATCCAGCGCCCCGATATGGTCTCCGTGCGCGTGGGTCAGGACTATTCGCTTGATTGGCTTCCCGATTTGTCCAACCGCCTCGATAATCGCTTTTGCACTATTTGGCAGTGCAGCATCAATCAAAGTGAGTCCATCTTCTTCCTCAACAAAGTAACAATTTACCGGAAACAACTTTGGCATAAATGTTAATTGATATAAGTACCCGTCTTTAATCACTCTCATTTTTATTGCCTCCCGTTAAAACTAATATCGTTAGTTTTATATTAACTAATGACATTAGTTTTAGCAATAATAAAGTGGATAAATTTAATAATTTTTTTCTGAATGCATTTTAAGATCAATTTTATGGCGGATTTACAATGAAGTGTGGGTTGAGGACCAAGCTGATAAATTTTATTTCCGGTTTGGGTTCGTGTATTTTCAACCAAATAAAAAGGAAACCACACAAACAGGTGGTTTCCGCTTAATCAAACGTTTGATTGGATTAGGCTGTCTGCAACAACAGGTTTATTAAAAATTCCTATAGAATCTTGCTTAAAAAGGCTTGAGTACGCTCGTGCTGTGGGTTTTCAAAAAGTTCTTTAGGCTGGTTTTCCTCGATGATCAGCCCGCTGTCCATGAAAATGACCCGGTCCCCTACTTCCTTGGCAAAGCCCATTTCATGGGTGACGACGACCATAGTCATTCCTTCACGAGCCAGCTGCTTGATTACCTCAAGCACTTCACCGACCATTTCTGGATCGAGGGCTGATGTTGGTTCGTCAAAAAGCATGATTTTTGGTTCCATCGCAAGTGCCCGCGCGATGGCAACGCGCTGTTTTTGCCCTCCGGAAAGGGAAGCAGGATAGGCTTCGGCCTTATCCTCAAGGCCGACTTTTTTCAGAAGTTCCATGGCTTTTGCCCTCGCCTGATTTTCATCAATGCCACGAACTTTTAAAGGCGCCAGCATGATATTTTCGATTACCGTCTTATGCGGGAACAGGTTGAAATGCTGAAAGACCATCCCGACTTCCTCGCGCACTTTGTTGATATCCGTTCCTTTGTCAGTAATATCCATGCCTTCGATCAGCACATGCCCGTCCGTTATCGTTTCGAGCAAATTGATGCAGCGCAGGAAGGTTGATTTTCCGGATCCTGATGGACCGATGACTACAACAACTTCCTGTGGCTGCACGATAACATCGATTCCATTCAACACCTTGTGGCTGCCAAATGACTTTTGCAGATTAGCGACTTTAATCATTCTGTTTTCAGCCTTCTTTCAAGGAGATTTAATAAAAAGCTAAGTGAAAGAGTCAGGATAAGATAAATCACCGCTGCTGTAAGGTATGGCTCCCAAACCCGGTAGTACTGACCCGCCATCGAACGGCCCCAGTACATGATTTCCGGAGTGGCCACGATCGCAGCGAGCGACGATTCCTTGATCAAGACGATGAATTCATTGCCAAGCGGCGGGATCATTCGCTTGGATGCCTGCGGTAAGATGACATATCTCATTGATTGGACGTGACTCATTCCAAGCGATCGTGCTGCTTCCATCTGCCCCCGGTCGATCGACTGGATTCCTGCCCGGAAAATTTCAGCGATATAAGCCGCAGCATTCAGCGACAGGGCGATAATAGTCGCGACAATCCCATTCGTTTGCCCGAGGAACACCGGCACGACTCCAAAGTGAATCAATAAAATTTGCACGAACAACGGTGTTCCCCGGAAAAAAGTAATATACCAGTCAAATGGCCAGGCCAGCAGTTTCCGGCGCTGCATCTTGCCAAGGCCGATAAACAAACCAAGGATTGTCCCAATTGCAATCCCGGCCAATGACAGTCCGATCGTTAATAACGTACCTTTTAATAGATAAGGAGAATACTCAACTATAATGTCAAAACGGAAATCCATAGTTTGCCCTCCAGTTTAGAAAGCTCCCAGGCTCTGGAGCAGACTTTTTTTCAAAAGGCTGTTCTCACCGGCTTCCAGGAAAATTTAATTAAACATATACCGAGCCTTAAAAAAGATGCGTAACGCTAGTTCAAGAGTTACGCATCTTCGCAGGCTGATTGATTTCAGGTTTATTTTGATGCTTCTTGTTCTGCCTTCAGCTTTTCCATGTTTGGCTTTTGGCCGAACCATTCCTGATAGATTTTTTCATAAGTGCCATTCTCGAAAACTTTCTTGATCGCTTTATCAAAATCTGCCTTCAGCTCAGTTCCTTTCGGGAACAGGAGACCGTAGAATTCAGCCTCGAAGCTGCCGCTGTCTTCAATGACCTTCAGTTGTTCCTTTGGATTGTTTTTCGCGTAAACTTCAACAACTCCGTTATCAGCTACAACTGCATCTGCTCCGCCACTCAGCATTTCCATGATCGCCAGATTGTTGTTATCGAATTTTTTGATATCCTTGCTGTTCTTGCCAAGCAGCTTATCCATCGCTTCCTGGCCAGTCGTTCCATTCTGGACTGCAACAACCTTGCCTTTCAGGTCGGCAGCGCTTTTTATATCACTATCTTCACGAACCAAAATTTTATTGGTTGACAGGAAGTATGGCAGTGAAAAGTCATAGGTCTGCTTGCGGTCATCGTTGATTGTGATGGAAGATACCGCTAAGTCCGCACGTTTGCTCTTGATTTCAACGAAAATCGGATCCCATCCGACGTTTTCAATCTTCAACTCATAGCCTGCTTCTTTTGCGACTGCTTTCAGGAAGTCGATATCGAATCCTACAATCTTATCCCCTTCCATGTATTCAAATGGCGCATAGGCGGCATCAGTCACGACCCTCAGTTCTTTTTTCTGCCCATCCGAACCTGTGCCGCTCGTTTCGCTTGACTTGCTTGTTCCGCATGCCGACACAATCAGCGCCGTGATTGTCATCAATACAATGGCCAAAAATCTCTTTTTCATCCTTGCTTCCCCCTCTTTTTCATTAAGGCTGTTTTACATTGATTGTTACGTTTTTAGTGTAAAAGCTAAAAAACTATATAAAACGGGCCGAAACTTTTAATAATTTATATGTAGGAGAGCAGGCTTGTATTACCTGTATAAATTGATAAGAAAAACTTATCTCTAATAATAGACAATCGGTAATTTCCTTATCTTTCCTTCTGCATTAAAATAAAAGAAGGGAGGGATTCATATGTCGTTTAAATTTAAGGAGATTGATCACGTACAGCTAGCGGCTCCAAAGGGTTCAGAAAACGATGCACGGAAATTCTTCGGAGAAATATTAGGTTTTGAAGAAATCGAAAAGCCAGCTGAGTTGAAGAAACGTGGCGGTGCATGGTTCCAATATGGAAACTGCCAGATTCACATTGGCATTGAGGAACCTTTTGTACCAGCGCGCAAGGCGCACCCAGCCTTAGCCGTCGAGAATATTGATGGATTGAAACAGCATCTGGCTTCTTCAGGTGTTGAATACATTGAAGACGAAAAACTGCCTGGGGCAAACCGTATTTATGTCCATGACCCATTTGGTAATAGAATTGAATTGCTCGAGTGGATGGACTAAAAAGACTTTTGTCTTTTTTACATAACGAAATTTCTATATGTGTACTTGCTTGCTCGATTGGTTTTCAATCGAGCTGAATTTTGGTATAATATTTAGAAAAGCGAAATATTCGTACTGAGAAAGAAGTGTTGATGGTATGACCCAGCAGCAAAAGGCGAAACGCAACTTGATCATCATGTGGTTCGCAAGTTTCTTCATCGCCGGCAGCATGACAATGGTGATGCCCTTTCTCTCCTTGTACATTGAAACATTCGGTGATTTTTCTGAAACATATGTCCAGAACTGGTCCGGTCTGACGTTCAGCATTACTTTTGTGACTGCATTTCTCTTCTCACCTGTCATCGGGCGGATGGGTGATCGATTCGGAAGGAAAAGAATCCTGATTTTCATGGCGTTCGGGATGGGATTATCCGTCTTCCTGCTAGGATTTGCCTCATCTGTCTGGGAATTATTTTTACTGAGGATGTTCATGGGGTTATTCTCGGGGTTCATCCCTGTTTCCCAGGCACTAATCTCAACACAGACACCAAAGGAACATGCAGGTAAAGTGTTAGGGACTCTGCAGACAGGCAGCATCACAGGCTCACTCCTTGGGCCCATGATTGGCGGAGTGCTTGCCGATGCTTCTGGCTATGCAACCACCTTCCAATCTACGGCAGCTTTCATTATCCTGTCCGGACTGTTAGTATTCATGGTCAAGGAACACAGGGTTGATATCAAGAAGGGGACGAAGACCAATTACAGCCGCCAAGAGGTTCTTCAGCATATACTTAAAAACCCGATTATGGTCAATGTCCTGCTGATGTCGATGCTCGTCCAGGTCGCCCATTTCAGCATCCAGCCGATTTTATCGTTATATGTCGGTGAATTGCATGGCCCTGAAAATCTGGCATTTTACTCCGGAATCGCCTTTTCCGCAGCCGGGCTCGGCAATTTGATGATGGCGCGAAAGTGGGGCCAAATCGCTGATCGGGTCGGCTATATAAAAATCCTCGTCATCCTCCTGTTTTTATCAGCAATTGTCTATCTGCCAGGAGGATTCGTCGATAACATTTGGCAGCTAGTGATCATTCGTTTCCTGCTCGGAATCACCATTGGCGGCATCATCCCCGTGAGAGTTGCCTATATCAGGCAGGAAGCTCCAGTCGCGATGCAGGGCGAGGTGCTTGGCTACAATACCAGTCTCCGTTTTTTCGGAAATATTATTGGACCGGTACTCGGCGGGTTTCTCGCGGGATTTTACGGGTTCACATCTGTATTCATTGTGACAAGCGGACTGCTTTTAATAAGCGGGATTGTCCTGTACGGCTCGATGCAGAGAAATCCACAGTATGTTAAGGATACCTTTTAAAAATGCACTAAGACTGGATCATTTTTATGATTTTAGTCTTAGTGCATTTTTTCGCAACAAAATAAACTCGAGCTAAATTACCGTCAGGAAAAAAAACGTTTTGATACTTTCAAAAGCACTCAACATTGCTTCAAGTTCTTTTAATATACCTGTTCCTGGTTTTTGACCTTCAGCATAGGGAACAATTACATAGGAATAAAAGTTTGTGGTAGAATACACTTCATATTACATAATGCAGATCGGGTGATTTAAATTGGAAGTACAAGCATTGAAGGAGGTCGAAAAACTGGCCTTAAAAAAGCATAAAATCTTTAAGCAAAGCAAAACAAGGTATTTGGCGAGGGCGGCACTTGCCTCGATGTTCATTGGGTTCGGTGTGATTGTCGCGTTCAAAACCGGGAATTTCTTTTACCTGGAGCATTCACCGTTTGCCTATCCAATCGCCGCGATCACGTTCGGTGCCGCGATTATCCTGATCGCATATGGAGGCGGCGACTTATTCACGGGAAACACATTTTATTATACGTTTGCCGCGCTGAGGAAAAAGATGGCGTGGCTTCAGGTTGTGAGGATGTGGGGATACAGCTATCTCGGCAATATAATTGGCGCAGCCGCCTTCGCCTTCCTGATTTATACGACGGGATTATTCGATGATCCTTCGGTGCACGGGTTCCTGTTAAGTGTAGCTGAAAAAAAGACACTCGCACCAACAATGGAACTGTTTTTCAGGGGAATTCTCTGTAATTGGCTCGTTTGCCTTGCGTTCTTTCTGCCGATGTCGATGAAGGGAGACGGAGCAAAGATGTTCGCCATGGTGTTTTTTGTCTTCTGCTTTTTCATTTCGGGATATGAGCACAGCATCGCGAATCTGTGTACTTTTGCTATCAGCCTGGTGCTTGACCAGCCTGAATCCGTTACATTTGGCGGTGTGATTCACAACCTCATTCCAGTTACAATCGGCAATCTGATCGGAGGCGGGATCATGATGGGCTGGATGTACTATTATGCGAATAAGCCGTTTTTTGAAGACTAAAGAACAAACTGAGAAGATGAAACCAAAACGGTTTTGTCTTTTTTTTGCAAAAAAACCGGATACAGCATCTGCTATATCCGGCATATCATTGTATATTTCCACAATGGAAGCTGCTTTTTCTGATACTTTGCATCATCTTATGTTTCAAAAATACAAAGCTGTTTGTTTAATTTGACACTTTTATGGGTGCAAAATCAGAAGGTCATTCCACCTGAATCGGACTCACTTCACCTTAATGCCTTTGCTTGTAATAGGTGATACCAAGTGCAAATGCCAGCACGGTCCCTTTCACGATATCCATTGCATAATAAGGGACTGACATCATAACGAGACCGTTTTGGAGGATGCCGATCAACACCGCACCGACAAAAGTTCCGAACGCATTTGGCTTGCCTGCTCCGAGAACGGAAAAGCCGATGAATGCCGCGGCTACCGAATCCATCAGATAAGGAGATCCCGCACTGATTTCCGAGGTCATGACGCGGGAAGCGAGTACAATCCCGCCAATCGCCGCGAATAAAGCAGATAAAAGGTAGGCTGCTGTCTTGTAGCGGTTGACTGGAATGCCTGACAGCCTGGCTGCCTCTTTATTACCGCCAATCACATACATATAGCGCCCATGCTTTGTATAGGTCAGGAAAATGTGGACGATTATGACCGCTACGGCCATGATCAAGATAATCCATGGTACCTGGCCGATTTTTGCGAACAACGCGCTGATTGTTCCTGTTGAAAAACTGCCATCAGGCATGATCATGTTTTCAGAAACAGTGGCTCCCTTTGTATAGGTAAGCGCGGTTCCCTGGATGATGAACATCATCGCCAGCGTCATCAGCATATCAGGAATTTTCAGCTTCACAATCATGAATGAGTTGATTGCCCCGACAATCAGGGCAGCTGCTAGCGCGGAAAAAATCGCAATCAGTGTGTTCTGCGAAAACCAGACGAACATCGAAATGACAATCGCGTTCGATAACGATGCAACTGAACCCACAGACAAATCAAAGCCATCTACGGTAAGGGAAATCGTAATGCCGATCGCAATGATCGTGACGATGGAAATCGATCTTAAAATATTGATTAAGTTATCACCGTTAATGAACGAAGGATTGGCAGCCGCAAAAATAGCGATTAGGACAAAGATTGTCAGGATTGTTCCGTATTTGTATAGGAACTGGAACAGTTCGAATGCTTTTTTCGGCGATGTTTCTTGCTGCAATGGGAGTTTTGCGTCCATCCTATCTTCCTCCTGTTGAATAGAATAAAAGTTCTTCTTCTGTTGTTTTTGCGGTTTCCAGCTCCTTGACGGGTTCACCGTCATAGAGCATGTAAACACGATTCGTGATGCCGACGATTTCTGACAGCTCCGAGGATGCATAAACTACACCCTTCCCTTGAGCTGCGAGTTGGGCAATCAACTCAAAAATATCCCGTTTCGCTCCTACGTCCACTCCTTTTGTCGGTTCGTCAAAAATGTAAACCTCTGCATCAGCAATCAGCCATCTGCCAATCGCCACCTTCTGCTGGTTCCCGCCTGAAAGGTTCTCCACTCTGCTTGTTTCTGAGGATGTCTTGATACCAAGGGCACTTATGTATTCGAGCGCAGTCTTCTTTTCTGCGCGCCTGTTTATAAAACTTAGGAATCCAGTGAATTTTTTCAGATTTACAGCGGTCAGGTTTGAAGTGACTGATTCGGATACGAGCACTCCTTCCTTCCGCCTTTCCTCCGGCACGAGGGCGAGCCCGCTTTTAACGGCTGAATGCGGACTGGTCAGCTTTAGGCTTTTTCCATTAAGCTTTACTGTACCTGTAACATGCGGCACTGCCCCAAACAGGGCTTTGCACAACTCAGTCTTGCCTGCTCCGACCAGGCCAGCAATGCCAACAATTTCTCCTGCTTTTACATGGAGTGAGGTGTTTTTCACTTTACCTCCATCCGTTAAGCCTTCCACGTCAAGGAGAGTTTCACCGTACGGGCTGACTCTTGACGGGAACTGATCTTCCAGCTTCCTCCCAAGCATATATTCAATAACCTGGTTTGGGGTGACCTCAGAAGTGTTCTTCTTCACGATAAACTCTCCATTGCGCATGACCGTCAGTTCATTACATAGCTCAAAAATTTCCGGCATCCGGTGTGAAATAAAAATGATGCCAACACCCTTTTGTGCAAGTTCCCTGGCAATCCTGAACAGCTCTGTCGTTTCCGTATGGCTTAGAGGTGCAGTCGGTTCATCGAGAATTAAGATGGAGCAATTGCTTGAGATTGCCCTTGCAATCAGCACTAGCTGCTTTTCTGCAAGCGTCAATTCTCCGGCAAGCTTCTTAACAGGAATGCAAAGATTCATTCCAGAAAGAATGTCTTCCGCTTGTTTGAACAGCCGATTCCAATTAATCCAATGCTTATTTTCCATCGACTGGACAGTTTGGTTCAACATGATATTTTCGGCCACCGTCAATGAAGGGATGATTGCGGTATCAACCTCCTGGTAAACCGTCTGGATTCCATACCTTTGCGCATCGGCAGGCGTCGTGATCTCGATTTTCTCCCCATCCAGGGTAATATCACCCGTATAATGGCCGTAAGCGCCGGAGAGCACCTTCATCAAAGTCGACTTCCCTGCCCCGTTCGCACCAATAAGTGCGTGGATTCTCCCAGTTTCCGCGGTAAAATCAACACCGTTCAGAGCGCGTACGCCTGGAAAATCAATGGTGATGTTGTTCATTTTCAATTTCTTAGCCGACATTTCGGATCCTCCTCTCCTAACAATCTGCAAAGCAGACACTCTCTTGGGTTGAGAGTGCCTGCTTATGGATTTTTTCTTTTATTGAACTGGAAAAAATCAAGTGGAATTTCCAGTTCGCTATAAAATTTTCATTTTCGCTATAAAAATAAGATTTTCGCTATAAAAATATTTTTTTCGCTATAAAAAAGAGATTTTCGCTATAAAAATATTTTTTTCGCTATTAAAATTTGCAAGTCCGTTTTTGGGCATTGTTATCTGCCTTAAAAACGTTATTTCTTGTAATGCTCCTTCAATTTCTTGATCCAATCTTCCTCAAATGCATCGGATTTTCCCCAGCCTTCGATGATATCAGCAAGATTGACCATATTTACAGGATTTTTTGACTCCTGAAGCTGTTCCTGTGAAATCAGGGATGCTTCAAGATCATATGTTGCCGGGGTTTCTTCGCCAGCAAGTTTTTTCGCAAGCAGTCTCATGTTCACTTCACCGATCAGCTTTGGATCAACCGCAGCGGTGTATTTCCACGGGCTGCCTTCCCCTTGTATTTCCTGGAGGTCTGCGTTAGAGACATCAATTCCATAAATCTTGATTTCATCGCGGCCCGCTTCCTTTATTGCTCGGGCAGCTCCAATCGCAAATGCATCCCATGTTGCGAAGATCGCGTCAATCTCGCCTTTTTGATGCTTATTCAGCATGGCGGCTACAGCATTTTGAGTTTGGACACTCGTATCTGCCGCTGCAACTCCGAATCTCTCAACCTCTTTGATTCCCGGGTTTGCCTTCAGAGTTTCCTGATAAACTTTATTTCTTCTAACCATCGGCGGGAAGCCATCCACCCATAGGTAAACAATATTCGCTTCGCCATTGTGGTCCTTCACAAGCTGGTCAAGGGCTTGCGTTGCCAGCACTTCATCATCCTGGGATGTCAGTGTGACTCCCTCTACCTGTGCCAAATCTGGATTAGAGTCGAAGGTAACAACGCTCTTGCCTTTCTCAACAAGCTTTTTGACATCATCAACAGTAGCAGCGTCATCCCCATGGGAAATGATGAACCCATCATAGTCCTGCTGAAGTCCCTGGTTAATCGCATCGTGGAATTTAGCTGTATCTCCATTAGCGGTAAATACGTCAACCTTGAAGCCCAACGCTTCTCCCTCTGCTTTCGCTCCAGCTAAATACTGTGCAGTATGGTCATCTCCGCCAATTTTGCGGATAACTTTGATTTTTACTTCTTCCCCTTTAGCGAATCGCTCGGGAACCCCTTCAACCGGACCGCTTGCAGTCTTCGTTTCTCCGCCGCCGCACCCAGTCAGCAAAAGTGCAGCCGCAATCGCTGATACAAACACATTTCTTACATTTCTTTTTCTCATTTCTTTTCCCCCTTTATTATCTGCTGAATTTAACCCAATAAAAAAACCTCTCCAGAAAAGAGAGGTTTCAGCATAATAAAACAGACGGATTCCTCTCTTATCTTTCAAAACAATTAATGTTTTGCAGGATTTAGCACCAATTCCGTATGGAACGGTTGCCGGGCGTCACAGGGCCAGTCCCTCTGCCACTCTTGATAAGAGAATTTCTTTATTAAGTTAATGATGCAAATCGATAAATCTTACTTTAATCTCCTATACTCATATTGTCAATATTATTTAGAAAATTAAATTTTATTCTCAAAAGAAGAAGGAAGATCCCTTCTTCAGGGATCTTCCTTCCTACGTTACCCTCGGCCCGCAGCAGTCATCCATTCGTACTGGCGAAGCTTCACCTCGTACAGTGTCAATGGATCGCGGTACAGTTCAGGGTTGATCCTCATTTTTTCCAGCTCATTCTTGCCGTAATCAATTTCTGAACGAGCATCTTCAACTGCCTGCTCAAGTGCAATAAATGGCTGCTTAAAGAACAGATTCACATCGCGCTCAATCGATTTTTCGAAAATCTCAAATTGCTGAAGGAATCTCTTCGCAATCGAAACAGCGATCTCATAATAATCTTCTGTCTCAAGATATGTTTTATAACGGTTGTACAGCATGGCATTGTTTTGCGGCAGTACTCCGAGCAGCTTGCCTGCACTTTTCAAAAAGAACTGCTGCGGTGTTGAGCGGTGCATAATATTGACCTTCTCATAGTAGACTCCATTCGTCAGGCGGTCTGCATCACGACGCCAGTCATCGAGCACCTTGAAGTCACATTCGAGCTTAATCCGCTCATCTCCATACATGGAATTGAAACCTTCGGCCATTTCATCCAGGTAGGATTGGCTATGGCCAAATTCATCCTTGGAAAATTGGACCCAGCCTTCTAAGGATTCATGGAATTTAGGCAGTACCGTGCCGTCGAGATATTCCTGGATTCTTTTATTCATTTCAGCATCCATTTCATCATGAAGCTTGCCGAAATCGCTGTCCTCTGTCACTAAATCAGAACACCCGCGCAGTATTTCGGGAATTTTCTCGATCATTTCAGCACGAGTATCATCCTTGATCTTGCGGAAGGACTTTTGGATTGAGCGTGATTTTTCCTCTTCAATATCTCCCAGCTGATTGATTGCGCCAGTTAGCTTAACAACCATTTCATCATTCCAGCTGATAGACTCCATGTGGTTGTTCTCTAATTCAATGCGCTTATCAAGTAAATAGGTAATCGCTCTTCTGACAAAGAATTGCAGTTTAGCCGTACGTTCTTCCTCCATATTGACTGCTCTTTTGTTTGTATTGATAAAATCAGAGAAATCTTTCAGCTGCTGCTGCTTATCATATGTTGAAGAGAACGCAAACATTTTGGCTTCCGGATAATATTGACTGATTTCTGACCAGTTATTATCGAATACTTCAATCGCTTCCTGTTGACTGTAGATGACATCCATTTTATTAAGCAGGAAGTGGATCGGCAGATTCGGGAAATACTCCGTTATTTTTGATAAGATATCCCTTTCCTTTTCAGTGAATGGATCGCTCGCATTCAACACGAACAATACACTGTCCGCAAAACGCAAATAATTGAAAAGCGGATGCTTATCATAGTTGTTGCGGTTGACTCCTGGAGTGTCAATCAGAGCAAGTCCATGGTCACGCAAAAATGGAAACTGTGCTTTGAAATCAATAACTGTTTCATGTTTATGCGTTTGGCGACGTACACCTGCCGCCTCCTGAAAACCTTCAATATCTGTAATTTGGCGTACGTCAGTATCATTTAGTTCATGGATTTCAGTATTCTCCTGGTCCTTAAACCGGATGACAGCCGCAGTCGGCGCTGTAATCAGGTCTTCCCCAATAATCGTATTCACAAAAGTGGACTTCCCATTGCCGGAAACACCTGCGACCAACAGGTTATGGGAATTGGATTCATTAAGCTCCTGAACCATCCATTTAATCCTGTTTCCGACTTCAATCTCATGTTCTTCAGCCCAATTGATGATCGACTGGAACAGGTTCATGCTATCCTCATAGCCTTCATGATATTCGCGCGAATTCAAGACAAGCGTTTCTGCATCATGAATTGCGGCTGGAGTGATTGAGCCAGGAAAAACTTCGTTCCAGGCAATGATGGATGAAGCTGATACAAGACTGTTTGAGGGTGTAGTGATTTTCAGCCAATTTGTGAGCAATTCTGGTATTAAAGATGAAATCTCCTTGATTAACCGGTCACCATTAATCAATTCGAAATAAGAATCCTGGTAGACAGCTGATAGCATGTTCCAGCCGTCTCTTCTATTTCCATCCATACCGCTGAACAAATGATTGAATTCCTTTAGCCAAGTCATATAAGCACTGTGGTCTTTATAGCTTTGCCATAGAGAAACAGCAAGCTGTTCAAAGCGGCTCCTGTCTACCTGGAATAAGATTGATAACGCCTCATTGAAATATTCCGGCGCAAATGAACGGGTATGCCCGTGGTCCACATACTGCTTCAACACATCAAACCATTTTGGCGAACCGGTGCGGACTCCTTCATTGACTGCCAGTTCAACAGCATTGTCCCAGTCATTGTGTTCTTCGAAGAAGGCACGAGCAATTTCCGTCACGCCTGGATAATCCGGATCCAGCGACACAGATTTCTTGGTAACCGCGACCGCCTTGTCAAGCTCTCCCTGCTCTATGTAAAGGGATAACAACTGCAGGCCGCTCTCAATTTTCAGGACGTTGCTTTCAGTCTCGATAGATAGATACAGATCCTCTGCTGAAGAAAGCAGGCCTAGCTCAAGGAACGCGTCACCCATGTTTTTTTTCGCCCAAGGTTCAAGCTCATTCGTGATGTTCTCCCATTTAAAAATAGCAGCCTCGTAATCTTTATTGTGAAAGTAAACCTCACCTTGCGCAAAACGAATGTAAGAAAGATCTGGCATATCATTCTTCTGTTCTGCAAGGTATAACTCTCCAAGTACGCGTATTGGGTGTACCCGTTCTCCCGAATCCATATATGTTTCAAAATACGACTTTTTGATTAGTTGCCCTTCAAATGTCATGTCCTTCCTCCGACCTTATAAGAATATGAATCCATAAAAAGAGCCATCAGGCTCCTTCTGGCAAAATAAATTAATCTTCTTAACATTTACTTTTTCCTCTAGGCTATTGCCTTCAAACCTTATCATTGTATTCTATCAAACAATTTTACATTCAATATTTCAGCAAGCTTTCAGTTACGCTACAACAGCTGCAAATTTTGTAACTTTTTTAATATATGAACCATAAATTTGCCAATTGCAGTCGAATAAGGGAACTGACTATATCTTTCGAACTATAACTCGAATTTCTGGGGATGGAATGAAGTTTGTCACACCGTTGATAGTGTAATAGCATTATAATTATGGGTATAAGCCGGAATCGAAAGAGGAGATTATTTTGCTTACTTTAAGAATTATGGGTACTCCCATTGAACATATAGAATCTGAACATATTAAAAAGAGCGGCAGCACATATTCCGTCATCAGCGGCAATAAAACAATAGCTACAATTAAGGGAACAGAAAACGAAGTCGAATTCCAGATTGACCCGTACCTGGACCTTGACCAATTTCAGTTTTTAAGAAACATCATCATGGAACTAAGTTATGGAAATGAAGCTGCAATAGATGAGAGGGAATGCCAGCTAGGCTACCTGGAGAATGGCGAGAAAGCTTATTTAATCAAAAACTGGGATGAGTGGAAGGCATTTTTGATGAAAGCAAAACTAAGAACACTTGAAGGCCAGAATGTGCAGGCACTGAATGGAGCTGGCGAAGAGCTCGGCTCCGGGCTGCTCGCTGAATATGAAATCACAACTACTCCGTTTCGCATCACCAGCTGCACGTTGATAACCCTGTTCGGTGAGAGAAAATTTGAAGGAGCAAACATTAGAATAGTGCCGACAAATCAGTTTAGCTAATGGAAAAGCAGCGGGTTCTATGGCCCGCTGCTTTCTACTTTTTGTATTCTGCTTTTTTCCAGATGAAAAATGCTGCGGTTGCAAGGATGGTTGAAACCAGCGCTACCGTTACCGCTGCATACACACGCTCATCCTCATGTCCGTAATACCCTTCAATCGCATTTGAAAGGGAAACGACATTGACGGCAATGAACAGGAAAATCGAAAGGAATGCTGCTCGTTTTTTATCCATGTCTTACTTCCCTCCCAACTGCATATACCTTACCATCTTTGATTTCAAGAAGGATTTTTGGCAGTTCACGCTGCGGCGGACCCGCCATCGGCTGGCCGCTGTCTACATTGAAGTAGCCTTTGTGGCAAGGGCACAGCAACACATTTTCCTTATGCTCATAAAAGACAGGACACTGCAGATGTGTGCACTTATTATTGTATGCGACGAATTTATCTTCTGGTGTTCTGACCAGGATTGCCGGCTCATTCTTTGTCGGGTAATTAAAGTTCCTCGATTCACCGATTGCCAAATCGTCGATATCGGTGATTTCTACTCTTTTCACTTCACCGTTTTCATCACGCAAGAATGTAAAGATTCCAAATGGCGTCGTTGCAAGGCCGATTGCAACAGTGGCTCCAAAGGAAGCTTTCAAGAATGCCCTTCTATTTAAATGGACATCATCTTTCCTGTTCAGATTATCGATCAGCTTGATCATATCCTTGTCATCTTCATGATGCGTCTGTTTTTTATCATCAGTCATCGCCAAATCCTCCTGCTCATAGAGTTCATTGCATTATTTTAAAACTTAGCATCAATTTTTTCTGCCAGGTTAAGATATTCCTTGAAAAGCACACTGTTTTCAGCGGCAATCGCTGGTGTTTCACTGTTTTCATCCGCTTCCTGGATAGGCAGCTGTGCCAGCAAATCCGTACCTAATTGTGCTGCCAGCTCCTCGCCGCCGCCTTTTCCAAAAATGAAATACTGTTGTTCGCTGTCTTCAGGTTTGAAGTAAGACATGTTCTCAACGACACCGATGACATCATGCTTGCTCTTGATTGCCATTGCGCCGGCACGTTCTGCTACGAAAGATGCTGCTTTATGCGGAGTCGTCACGACGATTTCCTTGCTTTGCGGAATCATCAGGTGCATATCAAGGGCAACATCCCCTGTGCCAGGAGGCATATCCAGAATGAAATAATCCATTTCTCCCCACAGCACATCTTCGGTAAAATGCTGAATCATTTTTCCAAGCATCGGTCCGCGCCACACAATCGGCTCGTTATCCTTCACGAGGAAGCCCATGGACATTACCTTGATACCGTTCGCTTCTACCGGGATGATTTTTCCGTTAAATGTTTTTGGTTTTGAATCTATATTAAGGATTTTCGGTACACTGAATCCGTATATATCAAGGTCGATTATTGCAACTGACTTGCCAAGCTTTTGCAATGCCAGCGCAAGGTTTACGGATAAAGAAGATTTCCCTACTCCGCCTTTTCCGCTTGTGATTGCCAGTACATTTCCTTTTAACATTTGAACGCACCTCTTTTTTTTGGATGGGTTATTAATCCCTACCTTTAATGAAATTAGTTGAAACCAAACTGGAAAAAATCGTTGGGAATTTCCAGTTCGCTATATAATTTAATTTTTCTCTATAAAAAATTGTTTTTCGCTATATTATTTGGATTTTCGCTATAAAAATGAAATTTTCGCTATTAAATTCTCATTTTCGCTAAATTCCTTACCTTTTAACAAAACAGAGCCGGCCCTAATGAACTTAGCGCTCTTTTCCGGCCGGCTCCATTTAATTATGATTGTGAATCAGTATAAACGCCGAAGAATTCAGGTACGTAATCCCATTTATTGCCCTCTTGCGGCTTTTTGCCTTCAACCAGGTTCATTTGGGTACGTTTTCTGCGCAATTGCTGCATTTCATCAAAATCGATGAAGCGAATTGCGTCACTCGGGCAAACAGACGCACACATTGGCGCGATATCGTGGCGTGTTCTGTCATAGCACATATCGCATTTGTACATTTTGTTCGTTTCGAAATCGAATTTAGGGATACCGAATGGGCAGCCAAATGTACAGTTACGGCATCCGATACATTTTTCTTCCATCGCTGAAAGCACCACGCCTTCTTCCGTGATCTGGATGGCGTTGGCCGGGCAGACACGCGCACATGCTGGGTCTTTACATTGCATGCACAGCATCGGGAAGGTCTGGCGTGATTCGGTAAAATCAACATATTCTACATAGTTACGTTCTTTTGCATCATGGTCTCCACACTCTCGGCAGGCTGCCTGGCAGGCACGGCATCCTATACAGCGTTCAAATTCCAGGTACATAATTTTATTCATAATAGCCGTTCCTCCTATTTAGTCAGTTTTTCGAGCTTTACAGCGCAGACTTTAAATTCAGGCATCCTTGAGATTGGATCCAGTGCCGGGCTGGTCAATTGGTTGACCGCCAGCTTTTTGCCCCAGTGGTAAGGGACAAACATCGTATCCTTACGAATCGCTTTTGTTATTTTTACCGGAGCGATCATGTCGCCACGCGGAGTTGAAAGCTTCACTCTTTCGCCGTTTTCAATCTGGTACTGGCTTGCCAGTTCGGGATGCATTTCGACGAATGGCTCAGGGCATTGCTCTTTCAGGAAGTCGACGCGTCTTGTCTGGTTCCCGGAAAGGTAATGGAATACGACACGGCCGGTTGTCAGCCATAGCGGGTATTGCTTTGACTGCACTTCCGCAGGTCCTCTGTAGTCACATACCGCAAGATTTGCTTTGCCATCTTCAGTTGCGAACCTTTCTTTGAACATAGAAGGTGTTCCCGGGTGATCTAAAGAAGGTGCTGGCCAGAAGACGCCGTCCTGCTCATCAATTTTTTCATATGTGACACCATAGTAATCGGCCTTGCCGCCCTTTGATGCGAGACGAAGTTCATCAAAAATTTCTCTAGGCTCATTATATTGGAAGTGCTGGCCTTTACCGAGACGTTCAGCAATCAGACTCATAATCTCCCAGTCTGGTTTTGATTCACCGATCGGATCCACCACTTTACGGATGTGGATGATTCGGCCTTCCGTATTCGTAGTCGTCCCTTCGTCCTCAGCCCATGTTGTCGCTGGAAGGACAACATCTGCAAGCTCAGCTGTTTCAGAAAGGAAGAAATCATTTACGACTAAGAAATCGAGATTTTCAAGTTGTTCTTGCACATAGTTTATATTTGGTGATGATACTACTGGATTTGAGCAAATGACATGTAAACCGCGAATAGTCTTGGCTTCCATCAGGTGGAACATTTCATATGCTGAAACCCCTGGCTGCGGCATTTCTTCAGGCTGGATTCCCCAGACTCCTGAAATATACTCAACTGCCTTTGGATCTGTAAGTTTGCGGTAACCTGGAAGCAAATCTGCTTTTTGACCATGTTCACGTCCACCCTGGCCATTTCCCTGTCCTGTAAAAGTGGCAACACCTGAAGCGAACTTGCCGATTTGTCCTCTTAAAAGAGCCATTGATGTGTAAAGACTTACGTTATCTACACCTGCTGTCTGCTGTTCAGCACCACGTGCGAACATAACGACAGAGCGAGGTGATTTACCGAAAATGTGTGCCGCTTTAATGATTTTTTCAGCAGCAACACCCGTAATTTTTGATGTATATTCTGGCGTGAATTTAGCAGTCATTTCTTTCAATTCTTCAAAATTGTTGCAACGTTCCTGTACATACTCATGATCGACATAATCATGCTTGATCAAAAGGTGCATGATGCCGTTAGCCAATGCTGAGTCTGTTCCTGGAAGAAGGTCAAGGTGTACATCGGCAACTCTTGCAGTTGCAGTTTCACGCGGATCGGCAACAATGAGCTTCGCGCCTTTGTCCTTGGCTTTCCAGAACCACTGGATACTAGTCGGGTGACATTCTGCCGTGTTAGACCCCGCCATGAAGAAGCAGTCGCTATGCTCGAGCTCAGTCCATGGAAGCGAGGATCCACGGTCAATTCCAAGCGTCTTATTGAATCCGCCTGCTGCAGAACTCATGCAATAGCGGCCATTATAATCGATATAACGAGTTCCCAGCCCAACACGAGCGTACTTTCCGACAAGGTAGCATTTTTCGTTTGTCATGGATACGCCGCCATATACCGCAAGCGCATCCTTCCCGTATGTTCCCTGGATTTCTTTATACTTTCTTTCGATTAAATCAAGCGCTTCTTCCCAAGAGGATTCTACGAATTTGCCATTTTTCTTGATTAAAGGGCGCTTGATGCGATCCGGGTGATCAATCGTCTGATAAGCCGTTACGCCTTTCGGGCACATTTTCCCTTTAGTCAGAACCCAGTCATAACGCGGTTCAACACCCATAACCTTATTGGTTTTTTCATCGACACGGATGTGCATTCCGCACTGCATTCCACAGTAGCAGCAATGTGTTGTGACTAATTTTTCGCCTTTGCGAATCTGGTTTTTCACGCCTTCTTTAACGAGAAACTGGCTCATTCTCTGTTTCCTCCTTCGAATCCTGGTCTATTCCGTAAAAATCTTCCGAGCGTTTTTTGCTAAAGCCTGATATATGAATTCCGTTATTTGTACTGACTGGTCCGTACGGGTTGCCTTTTGGCGCTTCAAGGTTCATTTGTTTCATAGCACGCATCCGTCTGCGGCACCCTGTACAGTAATCTGAAAGGTATGTTCCGTCTGAAAGCTGCAAGTCGAAGTTCTGGCTCTTTAAAATCGCCTGGACATCTGCAATCTGGTCTTCATTGCTGTATGGCTGCCCGCAGCTTTTACATGCTTTCGTATCCACTTTGACCACCTCTTGATAACTCATTGGAACGGCTGTTGCCAGCGGCCTGATTGGTACATGGAACAGTTTTCCGAATGGGAAGTAAACGAGCATCACAATGACTGTAACCTGGTGGATCAGCGACATATAGTGGTGCATCCAGCCATCCAGGAATGTATAAAGCACAGTCAGGATCAAGCCTGTAACAGTTACTGCCAGAAGAATCAACAATGGTAAAATATCGAATTCAAACCGCTGGGTAACTTTTACATCGTAATTTGTGATTCGTCGGTATAGCGCCATTGCTGCCCCAATCAATACCATGATTGCGCCGATATTCAGTCCGTTATAGACGATTTCAGCGAATAGTCCGTGTGCCGCCATTTTCATCGTCGGGACATTGAAGACGATGATTTGGTAAGTTTCAGGGTCGATCAGATCAAAGCGCATCCATCCGAACGTAAGCCCGAATGTGATCCCGAAGGAAATGATGCAGCCCCATGAAATCATGAAGTGCTGGATACCGCGGTACAAACTACGCTGGAATATGAATTTTTGCAAGACGATATTATCGATAAAAGTTATAACAATAGCTTTTGAATTTCGTTTCAATCTTTCTTTATTAAAAAGGTTGTTGACGCTTCGTTTTGCCACCCTGTTCGTGGCTTTGCGCCACATCCAGAAGCTCATCCTGATTGTCAGCCCGATCGCAAAAATCGCAGATGAGATCGCATAGCCCAGGAGCGCCATATCTATATGGACAAACTTAGAAGTCGAAACCCACATTGAGAAGAATAAAATGAGCACAACGCCAAAGGAATACATGCTAGTTTTTGAATAAAAGGATTTCTCGAATTTGTACAACTTTGCTACCTCCCTGTAAATCGTTTCCGATTTCAAAATTCATCTTATCATGGAAAAACAGTCAAAAATGGGTTGAAATGTAAACACTTTGTGAATAGTGAAAAATTGATTTGATAACGTTTCGAACACTAACCTCCACTATGAACCTTACTTACCTAAATCTTAAGGGAGGCAGAATAAAAGATATGTGAAGTCCGTCACACCAGAATAACTGGACACAAAATCGTAATAAATTCGTGATGGACTTAACAACTAGCAGACTCTTTCTCGTTAATGGACGCTTGGTAGCCTTTATGTGACGATAATTGATGGACACCTTGATTTATCCGCACATTATTTCCTTTTATGTGACAATAATTGATAGACACCTTAATTTATCCGCACATTATTCCCTTTTATGTGACGATAATTGATGGACACCTTGATTTATCCGCACATTATTTCCTTTTATGTGACGATAATTAATGGACACCTTGATTTATCCGCACATTATTTCCTTTTATGTGACGATAATTGATGGACACCTTGATTTATCCGCACATTATTTCCTTTTATGTGACGATAATTGATGGACGTCTTGATTTATCGTCACATAATTCCCTTTTATGTGACGATAATTGATGGAAGCCTTGGTTTATCCGCAAATTATCCCTATGGATGTCCCACTGCACTGCGAATTAATCCATTGTAGTTGATATACCTCGTATTTTGTCAGCAACGAAAGTCATATTAAGCCTATTTCATTAATGGTAGAATGATAGCCTTGAGTAAGTTAAGTTATTAGAATTCCGGGTTGTTTTTGCCTATACTTAAGCTATCATGCCTAGAAAGGTTGGGGAGTTATGGACAATTTCAAAGCTTTTATGGTGAACAAAACAGAAGATGATTTTTCAGCAGTGGTAAAAACGATTGATCTAGAGGATTTGCCTTTAGGAGAGGTGACCATCAAGGTCGCTTACTCAAGCGTCAACTATAAGGACGGACTTGCCAGCATCCCGAATGGAAAAATTGTCAGGTCATATCCTTTCGTACCCGGCATCGACCTTGCAGGTACTGTAGTCCGTTCAGATGACAGCCGTTTTAAAGAAGGAGACGAGGTAATCGCCACTAGCTATGAAATAGGGGTTTCCCACTATGGCGGTTTCAGTGAATACGCGCGAATTCCTGGAGACTGGATCGTGCCCTTGCCTGATGGGCTAACTTTGAGAGAAGCAATGGTATACGGAACAGCCGGATTCACCGCAGCATTGTCCGTACACAGGCTCGAAGAAAATGGGCTTACTCCCGAAAAAGGCAAGGTCCTCGTGACCGGAGCTACCGGCGGAGTCGGAAGCGTGGCTGTTGCGATGCTGGCAAAGCGAGGTTATCATGTGGTCGCCAGCACTGGAAAAGAGACGGAGCATGATTACTTAAGGGAAATTGGCGCTGCGGAAATCATCAGCCGGGAAGATCTCGTCGGAGAAAAAGTCAAGCCGCTTGATAAGCAGCTTTGGGCAGCGGCAGTTGACCCCGTCGGCGGCAAAACACTGTCAGCGATTCTCAGCAAGCTTGACTATAACGGGTCCGCGGCAGTCAGCGGCCTGACTGGCGGAACAGATGTCGCCACAACTGTTTTCCCATTCATCCTCCGCGGAATTAATCTGCTTGGAATCGATTCCGTTTATTGTCCAATGGAAACAAGAAAGATTCTTTGGCAGCGAATGGCTACAGACTTGAAACCAGAGGGTCTGCTAGAGACAATCCAAAATGAAGTGACCTTAGAAGAACTGCCTGAAGTCCTTTCCAGTATCTTAAAAGGTGAAAATCGCGGGCGTACAATCGTGAAAATATAAATGCAAGAGCCCGAATTCCGGACGATTCGGGCTCTTGCTAAATTTAGTTAGGCTCTTTTCGTAAAATTTGAAGATTCCCAACCAAAAGTATAAATCGGCATTTGGATTTTTACGGGTTTTATATCGCGTTCCCTATTCAGAAACCTCCTCGAAAAGAGCACGAGGTGAAGAATTATACGGTATGAAAACGTAGTTCGAAAAACAACAATCTAAGCGAAAACAAGCCTTTATTTATGTTATACCATCAATTCCGAATCTACCTTTGCCAGATGGCCGCAGTCATTCATGAACATAACTACCTTCTGGTTTCCGTTTATCTTTAGCAAGTGGATACCAGTATCCCCAGTTGGAAAATTGGTATCAGCAAGCACTGGAAGATTTAAGAAGGCTCTTAACAAATTAGAAATCATGCCTCCATGGGAGACAATCGCGATTCTCTTCCTGCCTTCACTCTCGGCCAGAATCTTTGAAAATACTGTTTGAGCGCGGAAGCGGAATTCCAATTCAGACTCCCCATCCTCAATCGCTTCATGAGGCTTCCTTCCGCCCTCTGGTTCAGGATAGCGGATTTTCGCTTCGGCATATGGCAATCCTGCCAATACTCCATTATTGAATTCTCGTAAACCATCATCTTCTACTACCTTAATTCCCGTTTCCTGGCTTAAGATTTCAGCCGTTTCCCTCGCCCTTTTTAATGTGCTTGCCCAAATGACTTCAGGCATATATCTCTCTTTTACTACTTTTGCCATTTCCTTTGCCTGCATGCGGCCGCGGTCAGTCAGCAATAAGTCCGCACGCCCCTCATGAACACGAAGGATATCCCCTTCTGATTCACCATGTCTAATTAATAAAATTTCCATATACTCATCTCTTTTCATATAAGGCTATCTAATTAATTCTGTATTTTCAAGAAAACACCTTTTGATTAGACATGAAAAAAGACTCGCATTTTCATACGAGCCTTTCCACTATTTTACCGGACCAAGACTGGAACGCCTGATCACCTGGTTGATTACTTCAGAAAAAACAAGCCCGACTGCGATCGCACCTGAAATCATCGAAGCCTTTGCAGCCAAAGCAATGGCGATACTATAGTCATTCTCAACGAAATTCCTCATCGCATCATATGCTAGTCCTCCAGGCACTAATGGAATAATCCCGGCTACGCTGAAAATAATGATGGGCGTACGATATGCCTTCGCAAACACCTGACTGACCACGGCAATCAGGAATGACGCCATCAGTGTGGCAAAAATCGTTCCGAATCCATTGATATCAAGAGCGAAATAGACAATCCAGCCGATCATCCCGGAAACTCCGCATTTGATCAAGGATTCTTTAGGCGCGTTAAAAATGATACCGAACGCAGCAGATGCGATAAAACTAGTTACTAGCTGTTCTATATATATCATGGCTTGTTCTCCTGCCTATAAAAAAGATAAAATTGCCGCAATCCCGGAGCCAATCGCAAACGCCGTCAATAACGCCTCTGCTCCTTTTGACAATCCTGATACTAAGTGCCCGGCCATCAAATCCCTGACTGCGTTGGTAATCAGCAATCCCGGTACAAGTGGCATAACAGACCCGATTATGATTTTATCAAGCTCTTGCCCGAGTCCAAATTTCACAAAAAAGAATGATACCATCCCAATAAAGAAGGATGACAGGAACTCCGCAAAGAATTTTACCGGGACAATCCTGTGAAAATAAACGACCAGGAAGTAGCCAATTCCGCCAGCTGCCATCGACGGAATGAAATCAAGCCAGCTGCCCTGGAACATGATTGTAAAGCAGCCGCTCGCAATCGCTGCTGCAGCCAGCTGCAAATAAAACGAGAAGGTCAGATTGGCTTGTTCAAGTTCGCCAAGAAGCCTGCAAGCTTCTTCCAGTCCAACCTCGCCACTGCTTATTTTCCTCGAAACGCTGTTGACCATTGCCACTTTTCTCAGATCCGTTGTTCGGTCGGAAATCCGCACCAGCTTTGTCCTTTCGGGCCCTACCCCTTCTACTGAAAAAATGATTCCTGTTGGCGTCACATAACTGTGGGTCTTATCGATTCCGAACGCCGAGGCCATCCTTGACATCGTGTCCTCTACCCGATACGTCTCAGCGCCGCTCTGAAGCATTATTTTACCCGCGAGCAGGCACGCCCGCATCACTTCAAATGTTTGATCCTGATTCTCCATAATTGTCCTCACTTACCAATCCGTACAGTATAAATTTCTTTACCAGTTTAAATCAAAAGAGAGTCTAATAGCAACAATAGAAAAACAGCCAGTCACTTGGAAGGGACTGGCTGTTCAGCTTATTATTATCAAATGGCTTCCTTAGGCTGGCGGACTTCTTTTGTCCGGCGCCCCTCTAAAATTGTCAGGATCAGGGCTACGACCATAAAAAAGCTGGAAATCTGGAACAGAGAAGCAATCGGGAAATACTGAGCGAGCACGCCGAAAACAAATCCGCTTATGCCAATTCCAAGGTCAATCGAGGAAAAGAACATGCCGTTTGCGACTCCACGGCGATTCGGCGCTGTCATAGACAATGTCCAGGACTGGAGTGTAGGAATCAAAGAACCAAACCCAACGCCAAATAGCACTCCTGCAACTGCAATCATTAGATTAGAATGGGCAAAAGACAGCACCCACATCCCTATAAAAGTAATAGAGATCGTTGTAAGTACTAGACCTCTTGGCCCTTTCTGGTCAAACCATTTTCCGGCAATCGGGCGGGAAATCGAAGCCATAATTGCATTGGTCAGGTAGAATAAAAATATTTGGTCGATTCCACGCTCTTCACCAAAAATAACAATGAAAGTGACAATGGCTCCGTATCCCAAACAAATCATTAAAGTAACAAGTGCCGGGAAACTGCCGGCTTTATCAACCAATGAACCAATGTAAGAGAACTTTAAATCTTCTTTCTTCGTGTTCAATACGAGTTCAGGAGTTTGATAATGAACAGTCCCGAGCAAGATTAACGCGACGACACCGAGCGCACCTGAAATATAGACCAAGTTTTGGAATGACGTGACCTGGAATAAAAATATTCCTAGACTTGGCGCGATAATCATACCGATTGTAATTGAAAGACCATAGTAGCCCATTCCTTCACCAAGCCGGGAATTGGGGACTACATCTACTGCGGCAGTTCCATTGACCGTTGTCGACCATCCCCAGGCAAGACCGTGCAACAGCCGGAAAGCCAAGAAAATCACAACCACCTGAGATAGCGGATATAAGAATGTTATCAATAGAAGCAACAATGCTCCAATCAAGACAAGCGGTTTTCGCGCTTTGTACTCTAGCATAAACCCAATGAACGGCCTGCTTAGTACCGCCCCGATTGAAAACAGAGCTGTAACAAGGCCAATCTCTGTTCCACTGGCACCGATTGATTTTATATATGGTGGCAAGGTTGGAATCAGCATTTGGAATGACATGAAGATGAAAAGATTCCCTATCATCAATTTTATAAAGGACGAAGTCCATAAAGGTTCTTTTATTTTTGACAAATTTGTTTCTCCCCTTTACTGCTCACTGCTATCCATTTTAAAAGAAAAAAATCTTCTGAACCAGAAGATTCAATTAATCATATTTCGGATTACTAAATAATAGCACAGGATACAGGATAAATAAAAGGAAAAAAATGTGATTTTTACTGATATTCCGGATTGTGCTGCTTATTGGATTTAGTAAGCTCTTCAAAGAAATCTGGCTTTAATTTTATAAATTTCCGATATAAAAAAGGAATCAGGAATGCCTGATTCCAATCATTCAATCACTATTTTTTCCCTGGCAACATTCACTGGATTGGCGATTGTATCCCCAACCGGGCATGTTTTCTCAAGAAAGTCGATCAATGCTTCAACATTTTCTTTTGGAGAAGAAGTTTTGATGTAAAATGTGTAGCGAATATCAGAATACCCTCTGCGGACATCCGATTTGTTCATGAATCCGTCGGTATCAAGGTCGCCCTCCAGTTCCACGCGAAAATCATCCAATTCTACTTCAAACTTTTTTGCATATGATTTGGCAACGATTGACTGGCAAGCTCCTAAAGCTCCTAGGACCAGTTCAACAGGATTCATTCCCGCATCGGTACCGCCCAAAGTTGGCGGCTCGTCAATCGTGAGGTGAAAATTTCTCGCCTGTACGTCAACCTTTAACCCTTCCTGTAAAACCGCTGTGGCTTTGAACACTTCTTTTGGCATGGTATTCCCTCCTTTTTAATTACACTTTCATTTTCCTTCTTTTTTTGATAAATCCTTTGCCTGAACGCCAATGACACAGAAGGTTCAATTTGTTTTGAAGGGTTTGTGAAAACCTGATCTTTCAATAATAAAACCATTTAAAATTTTCCCAACTATATTTTCTCAATATTGTGTTTCTCGCTAACTTGCTTTGGATAAATATAGGTGTGAGAATTTTCTAACATTTAAGGGGGAAGTTATGAAAAAGTTTAGTGTTATTGCATTAGCCTTTATGTTATTCGGTCTAATTCTATCTCCATCTTTCACCACTACTAAGGCGGCCTTTCTTTCGGTTGACTTGGATCCGAAGTTGCAAAGCCTGCTCAGCAACCCGTTAAGCTCTGAAGAGGTCGAAGTAATCATCACTTATAATGATATGCCTTTGCTTTCAGATATTAAGCTCCTGGAGACATTAGGATTTGAAACAAAAGCGTTCAGCGAACTCCCTATGGTAGCAGCCAAGGGAAAAGTAAGCCTGCTCAATCAACTATTGCTTACTACAACGAACATTCTTTCAATCTATTCAAATGAAGATTTACAGTATTTCCTTCGTGACAGCAGGGCGCTTATTGGTGCGGAAAGCGTTTGGAACGACCTTGGCTATACAGGAAAAGGAGTTACTGTAGCGGTAATTGACAGCGGTATTGATGCTACTCACCAAGATTTAAAATACGGCGAAAAGGTCATCCAAAACGTGAAATTCGTTGTTGGCGACCTTTTTGGCAATGAACCGCTGTACCTTGAAAACCAGCTGAATACTGATACCTCATCAGGCCATGGCACCCATGTTGCCGGAACAATTGCTGGCAGCGGCACGGCAAGTGATGGACTTTACAAAGGTGTTGCCCCAGAAGCAAAATTAGTCGGACTGGGAGTTGGCGAGGGAATCAATATCCTCTGGTCGCTTGAAGCTTTTGATTACGCAATCAAGAATCAAGAGAAATACGGAATTGATGTCATTAGTAACAGTTGGGGTTCAACAGGCGAATATTCCCCTGACCATCCAATTAATGTTGCATCCAAAAAAGCACATGATTCAGGAATGACAGTAGTTTTCGCAGCTGGAAATGAAGGACCGGAGGATAATACCCTTAATCCTTATTCAGCAGCACCATGGGTAATCAGTGTTGCTGCAGGAACGAAGGATAAGCAGCTAGCTGACTTCTCATCACGAGGTGTTGCCGGTGATGAGTATCTTCACCCGGACATTACAGCGCCAGGGGTTGATATCGTTGCAACACGTTCATCCACAGGACTTGTGATGAACGTACTCGGAACGGTAACGGATGCGACCTATATCGATCCGCTCCACCTTCCTTTCTATACAACTTCAAGCGGAACGAGCATGGCGACGCCTCATATCTCAGGAGTCATTGCATTAATGAAAGAAGCCAACCCTTCCCTCACACCAGATATGGCACTTGACCTTATGGTGCAGACCGCTGACCAAATGGCTGGGTATCAGCTTCACGAAGCAGGCGCAGGCTATGTGAATGCGTATAAAGCAGTTGAAGCTGCTGCTGCCGGCACAATTACTGTCCTTTCGAATAATGCAAAGAAAAAGTAAAGTTGGAATCCTCCTCAATGAATTGAGGGGGATTTTTTGTTTGTATTGTTTTTCCAGTGAATTACTTAACACTCCAACCGATATAAAAATCAGCAAAACAACAAATCTCCCCATCAGGAAATTCTACACGAAAGGAAAGTAGAACATTTATGAATACCAGGCAGAAATCAGATCTTAAAGAAGAGAAAACAATAACGGAGAAAAAATCACTCTCAATTAAAAACAGGTTAATTATTTCATTTTTAATTATCTTACTCGTACCCACGCTAATGGTAGGATTCATGTCCTTCACAAACTCAAAAGATGAAATTAAGAAGAAGATTCTATTAAGCTCTGAAGAAAATGTAAAATTGTTAAACAAGTTTTTGAACAGTAAAATCGAGCCTAAACTGTTTGATACTGCGTATTTCACTGAAGTTTTAAACAGAAAATCATATTCTGAAAAAGAGCTTCAAAATACCCTAAATAAATTCCAACAATACAAATACCTTCACGAAGAATCAGTTTCTGTATACGTGGGAACAGAAACCGGGGAAATGCTGTTATTTCCGAAGCAAGAATTGCCAGAAGGTTTTGATCCACGTCAGCGGCCTTGGTACCAGGATGCAATTTCCAGTAACGGAAAACCCATTATTACTAACCCATATGTTGATGCTGCAACTGGCGACCTGTTAGTTACAGTTGCTCAAGTTGTAAATGATGGCTCTGGTGTTTTTGGCATTGATATCAGCTTAAATGAGCTAAAAGAAATAACAGACGGAATTAAAATTGGTGATAGAGGATATCCAGCGATTTTAGGAACTGATGGAAGCTACATTGTCCATCCTTCTGAAAAACCTGGCGATAAGGCTGAAGGTGACTGGGTAAGTAAGGTCTTCGGCGGCGAAAAAGGACATATTTCATATCAGTTTAATGGTATTGATAAAGAGATGGATTTTTACACTAATGAATTAACAGGATGGAAGATTATCGGTTCAATGGATTTAACTGAAATAGATGAGGCAGCACAGCCAATATTAACAGCAACCCTAGCTGTGATTTCTATCTTTGTTATAGTCGGGGCAATATTGTCATATTTTATTATTCAATCCATCTCACGGCCAATTAGAGAACTACGTGTCGTCACCGACCTTGTGGCTAACGGGGATTTGACAAAATTATACCTAATCAAGAGAAATGATGAAGTCGGCAAATTAGGTACAAGCTTCAATAATATGATATTTGCATTGAAAGATTTAATCCATCAGGTAGGTGAAAAATCCGACCAGCTTGCTTCATCATCCGAACAGCTTAATGCCAGCTCCGAACAAAACAATCATGCTACTGAGCAGGTTGCAAATGCAATACAGGAAGTGGCTTCTGGTACTGAGAACCAGAGAAATATGGTTCATCAGAGTACCGAGGTCGTAACCGAAATGTCTGAAAGCATCGATAAAATTATGGAAAATGCCCAACAAGTTGCCGAAACCGCTGCAGTAGCACACGAAGTAGTTACTGAGGGTGAACAATCCATCAAGAAATCCATTGAGCAAATGAAAAATATTAATGAAACAGTAGCCGACCTGGGCCAAGTCATTCACACATTAGGAACACGTTCAAATGAAATCAGCCAAATAGTGAATGTTATTACAGAAATCGCAAACCAAACGAATTTGCTGGCATTAAATGCAGCAATTGAAGCAGCACGGGCTGGTGAACATGGTAAAGGCTTTGCAGTTGTAGCAGACGAAGTACGAAAATTGGCTGAGCAGTCTGCGAAATCTACTGAAAGTATCCGCCATCTGATTGCATCTATACAAGCAGATACAAACCAGGCAGTAGTCTCCATGGAAAAAGGATCAGATGAGGTAGAAAAAGGTATCCAAATAGTTGACCATGCAGGTACCTCTTTCCGAAAGATCCAGACATTTGTTGACAATGTAAGTCACCAGATCCATGAAGTATCAGCTTCTATGGAAGAAATGGGACATGGCGCAAAACAAATAGTAGAATTCGTTAGCAGGATTGAGGAAATAACGGCTGGAGTGAATGCAGAAAGCCAAGAAGTCTCTGCTGCAACGGAAGAACAATTAGCATCAATGCAGGAAATTGCTGCATCTGCTGCTTCACTCTCCTATATGGCAGAAGAACTGCAAGAATCGGTTAGGAAATTTAAAATATAAAGTGAAATGTGAAGAGACAGCAGCTGTCTCTTCTTCTTATTTTCAACCCAAAAGGCATTGTAATTCCATTCAATTTACGTTAGGTTGATAGTAAAAACCTGAATATTTCGAAAGGGGATCTTTTAGATGCTTGATTGCCGCGATGAGGTTTTATTTTATACAAAACAGCTTGTGAAAATCGGGAGCATTGTCAATACGAACGGAGAGAAAGAAATCGCTCAGGCCCTATATACGATGATTTCTTCCTTTCCTTATTTTATAGAAAATCCGACCCACGTTATCAAACCTCAAACCCAAAATGATGTGCTTGAGCGCTATAATGTACTGGCGTTTGTAAAAGGCACGAAGGGGAACAGCAACAAAACGGTCATTTTGATGGGCCATCTTGATACAGTCGGGATCGATGATTTTACACAGCTTGCAGACCTAGCCTTTGATCCTGATACATTACTTGTTGAGCTAAAAAAGGAGAACCTCCCTCCTCTCGTCAAAAAACATGCTGAATCCGGTGAATGGATGTTTGGCCGCGGCGTGCTGGATATGAAGAGCGGCGTTGCCTCCCACCTTTATTTGCTGAAGTATTATTCTGAACATCCAGAAGAGCTTGAGGGTAATCTAGTCTTTTTATCGGAATGTGATGAGGAAGATAGCTCATATGGCATCCTTTCTGCAGTCAAAGATTTAAACGCCTGGAAGCAAGAGTATGGCTTCGAGTATGTCGCCGCGGTCAACAGTGATTTTGTCGCACCCCGACACCAAGGTGACAAGAATCGCTATATCTATAAAGGTACAGTAGGTAAACTGCTGCCCTCCTTTTTCATAACAGGCGCTGAAACACATGTCGGTTCGACCTTTGAAGGTTTAGACCCAAACTTGATTGCAGCGGAACTGACAAGGCAGATCGATTACAATCCTGACCTTTGCAATGAAGCCTTCGGAGAAATCACGATGCCGCCAGTCTCGCTGAAGCAGATGGACCTCAAGCCAAACTATACCGTGCAAACAGCCTTGGCAGCCTATGTTTATTACAATTTCTTCATCCACTCCTGGACACCTAAGGACGTTTTGGAAAAATTGAAGGAACATGCTCATATTGCTTTTGAAAATGCCTTGAATCTGTACCATGAACGGTATGAGCGTTTTTGTAAAATCAGCGGCGAGCCTTGCAAGGAGCTCGCATGGCAGCCTCGGATAATGACTTATGAGGAAATGGAAGCGGAACTGATCAAAGCGCATGGCTACGATTATACGGCGCATATGGTTGAATTCAAGGATAATCTGCTGCTTGATGCCAGCCTGGATTTAAGGATGTATGCAGCAAGAGTCGTAGAAGAGGCTTGGAAGTGGATGCCGGACCAGAGCCCTGCGATTATCGTGTTCTATTCTTCCCTTTATTCACCTAGAATTGAAGTTACCGGTGAAACCGATGACGAACGGAATTTAATTGAGGCCTTAGAGGAAGCGGTTGTAACGGTGCAGCCTGAATATGACGAGCCTATCGTCGTCCGCAGCTTCTTCCCTTACATTTCAGATATGAGCTTCGTTGCCTTAAGCGATGATGATGAGGCATTGGATGCCGCTTCCCGGAACAATCCCAGCTGGGGGTCGAAATTTCATGTGGACTATCAGGACATCCGCGAACTAAACGTACCCGTAATCAATATTGGTCCATATGGGCTTGACGCACATAAACGTTACGAACGGATGGAATTGGATTACTCTTTGGAAATTGTCCCAAACCTGACGAACGAAGTCATTCAAAACGTTTTATCTAAATAAAATCCAGGTGCCTTTTCGAAAGGCGCCTTTTTATATTGGAGTACGGTTAAACCCTCTTGTTTTTCCGCCTTTTTCTTATTACTATATAGTTCAGTGGAAATATATTATAGTAATCATTAAAATAGACATAATGAGACTGATCAAAGGAAAGGCTGATACGAATTGGAAGAGAACTCTAATTTTATAAAAACGATCATTAAAGAAGATTTGGAGAGCGGCAAGCGCGATAAAGTCGTGACCCGATTCCCTCCTGAACCGAACGGTTATTTACATATCGGGCACGCAAAATCAATCATTATCAACTTCGGCCTTGCAGATGAATTCGGCGGCAAGACGAACCTTCGCTTCGATGACACGAACCCATTGAAGGAAGACCAGGAATACGTCGATTCAATCAAAGAAGACGTCGCCTGGCTGGGCTATGAGTGGGACGGTCTTTTCTTTGCTTCCGATTATTTCGAGGAAATGTACAATCGTGCAGTCCTGTTGATCAAAAAAGGCTTAGCATATGTAGATGATTTATCGGCTGATGAGATACGTGAATATCGCGGGACTTTGTCTGAACCCGGAAAAGAAAGCCCATACCGCAACAGATCTATTGAGGAAAACCTTGAGTTGTTCGAGCATATGCGGAATGGAAAATTCGCCAATGGTGAAAAGGTACTGCGCGCCAAGATCGATATGGCGTCACCGAATATCAACCTTCGTGACCCGGTCATCTACCGTATCGCCCATGCAACACACCATAACACCGGCGATAAATGGTGCATCTATCCAATGTATGCCTTCGCCCATCCGCTTGAAGATGCAATCGAGGGTGTTACCCACAGCTTGTGTACAACAGAGTTCGAGGATCAGCGTCCGCTTTACGACTGGGTTGTCAGAGAATGTGAAATGCAAGCAACACCTCAGCAAATCGAATTCGGCCGTTTGAACCTGACAAACACGGTCATGAGCAAGCGCAAACTGAAGCAGCTCGTTAAAGAAAAATATGTCGATGGCTGGGATGACCCTCGCCTGCCGACAATTTCCGGCTTGAGAAGACGCGGATTTACACCTGAAGCCATCCAGGAATTTGTAAAAGCAGCTGGCGTCTCCAAAGGATATTCTGTTGTTGATGAACAAATGCTTGAGCACTTCGTACGTGAAGACCTAAAGTTAAAGGCTCCACGTACAATGGGCGTGCTTCGTCCATTGAAAATCGTCATCACGAACTATCCTGAAGGCGAAGTCGAATGGCTTGATGCTGAGATCAATCCTGAGAACCCGGAAATGGGCATGCGCAAGATTCCATTCTCCCGTGAGATTTACGTTGAGCAGGACGATTTCATGGAAAACCCGCCAGCGAAATACTTCCGCCTCTTCCCTGGCAATGAAGTCCGCCTTAAGCACGCTTACTTCATCAAGTGTGAAGAAGTGATTAAAGATGACAATGGCGAAGTAGTTGAGCTTCGCTGCACATACGATCCTGAAACGAAGAGCGGATCAGGCTTTACGGGCCGCAAGGTAAAAGGAACCCTGCACTGGGTTGATGCAGCACATGCAATGCCTGCAGAATTCCGCCTTTACGAACCGCTTATTCTGGACAGTGAAGAAGAAGAAGCTGATGATGCAGACAACAAATCATTCCTGGACTATGTAAATGAAAAATCATTAGAAATCCTGAATGGCTTCATCGAGCCAAACATGAAGGACGCCAAGGCTCAGGACAAATTCCAATTCTTCCGGCACGGCTACTTCAATGTCGATCCAAAGCACACAACAGAAGACAAAAAGGTATTTAACCGCATTGTATCTCTGAAAAGCTCGTTTAAGCTTTAAGATGTGGATAAATGATCTCCCCGGATTTTTTCGGGGAGTTTTTTTTTGTGGAAATAGATGATTGGGGATAATCTGTAGACTCTGGACTAAATTAATTAGAACTCGTTTGGAATGATATCTTATGGCAGATTTACTATTCGTAATAGAATATGGAAAATTAACTAAGGTAAAAAAGGAATCTGGACAAGAATATTGAACTAATGTATTCAGTGAATTTTTTTCAGAGGTGACTAAAATGGAAATTAGGAGATTGAAGGGACAGGATGCTGAAAAGTATCGAATCATCCGGCACGAAGGCTTGCGTTTGAACCCTGAAGCATTTGGTTCAAGCTATGAAGAGGAAATTCTATACGATGAGCCTGAATATCGCTATAGGCTTGAAAGTGAATTTGCCTATACCTTCGGTGCAATTGAAGGTGAATCATTGATTGGCGTGGTCACGCTTGTTCCTGAAGGTAAGCGGAAAATGAAGCATCGGGCCAATATATACGCCATGTATGTAACTCCGGCACATCGCGGCCAAGGAATCGGAAAGTTCCTGATGAAAACGGCAATCAAAAAGGCGACGGAACTTGAAACAATCGAACAAGTATACCTGACTGTAACCGCCAGCAATGAGCCTGCCAAAAAGCTCTACTCTTCTCTTGGCTTCGAGGTTTTCGGTGTGGATAAAAGAGCTCTCAAAATCGGGGATACTTATTTTGATGAAGAATTGATGGTGTTATTTTTATAAAGGCCTTAATTGGCCTTTTTTTCATGTTTATTTTTTGCTGAAAAAGGAAGTAGGTAAAGGACGAGTGATCTATGAAAGGAGACTGCTAATGTTTTTAGATGCTTATATTAATCAAAAAGTTCAAGTGAAACTGAGAAACTTTCCTGAGGATATGATCGGGGATGTTACGGGAATCTTCCAGCCAGATGAATGGTATCTCGTAAAATTGGTGCATGCTGAGAATATGGGGATTTGGGTCGAGAATCCTTGCTACAAGCGAACACCGGTCCAGCAAGAGGATGGGACCGCAATTCCTGCAGAGAATCAAGTAGAAGAAACGTGCACGACCCATCTTTTCCTGCGCTGGGATTACATTGCTTCTGTTATTACCTTCCCGGATTCCGATCCTAAGGCTGATAAGAAAGCGAAGTTGATCGGGTTCCAGCCTGATATTGATTAGCAATAAGAGTCTTTCCTTCGCGGGAAAGGCTTATTTCATAGAAAAACACTGCCAGAAAATCAGCAGTGTCAGTGTAACCATCTTACTTATAGATTAATACTTTACCCACAGTTCCATCATCGCTTTGTCCAAGTACACGGAACTTCAGGCCGTATGATGTAACATTGCGGCCAGACTGCGGCAGAACAGGAGAAGTATATTTAGAACTGTCATCAAAGATTGGTGTGCTTTGCGTTGCGTTGTCTTTCAAAGTAATTCCCAATAAATTCTTATAGTCAAGATACATGTTTTCAGTCTTTCCTTGATTGAACGCTGCGTCATGTACTTGGTAGCGAGATGATGCAAGTCCACCATCACTCCATCTGTTAACTGTTTGATCAGCATCAACTACTCCAAGGAAACCGTCTCCAGGGTGAACTCCTGTCCAGTTGTTATCATATGCATTGTCTACATACCAGACAACCAGACCAGAATCATAAGTCATGAGGCTGGCACCGCGGCGGATGTTCTTCAGTCCTTCATCGACACCGTTGTGTGATCTCCACTCCAACAAATAGTAATGTTCAGTGGAAGTTTGCCCTTCATGCTTATTAAAGCCGTGCAAAGCAAATACAGATTCACCTTCGGCACCATCATTAACTAGCTCAGTACCATCAGCCGTAACCTTCACATTGTCAACAAAGAAGCCCTCCAAGTTTGAACCCCAGTCCGTCATATAACGGAATTGCAGCTGAATTTCTTGTCCAGCATATTCACTTAAATCAACTGTTTCGCGAATCCAGCCATTACTTGATCCAGTATATCCTGGAAGGTTCTCTTTAATTTCAGGATATCCATCTTCAACAAGAGTAGATTTAGTATTTGCAGTTGATAGAGATTGCCATGTTGCACCGCCATCAGTGGAAACCTGAACCATCGCAAAATCCCAATCTTCTTCAATTTTATACCATGCATCAAAGTCTAATGTCGCATTTGATGCATTAGTCAAATCCACTTCAGTAACCATCTGGTGATCGGCTTCATCACCATTACCACCAAAATATTCCCACTCACCTGATGCAGGCGTGTTGATGACCCTTACTTTATCAGGCAGATTAACTCTAACAGCATCGTTATTTGTGCCTTTAGAGTTAGCTTGGTCAAGCAATACTTCCGTGCCTTTTTTTGTTACCTCATCAGAATCGACGGTTGCCCCAGTCAACCAGTTGCTGCCTGGCATAGAAGCATTCAGGAATTCCCTTGCGAATGGGCTGAACCCTGTAGGTTCTGTTCCTGGAACTTTTCCTGCCCAGCTTCCTGCTGACATGATGGACCAGTAAGCAACTGGCTCTCCTGCAGCACTGCTATAGGCAGTATCATATTCATCTGGAAGTCCCAGGTCATGGCCGTATTCGTGAGCGAATACACCTGCTGCCCCGTTAGCTGGTTCGATGGTGTAGTCGTATGCGTACATAGTTCCTACTCCCCAATAATCAACTTCTGGAGTTGGGGATTCTGCGATTGGATAAACTCCATCAAGATTCCAGCGGTGAGACCAGATTGCGTCACCCTCTAATTGTCCCCCTCCAGCTTCTTCACCTACTGAAGAATGGACGACCATCAGGTGGTCAATCAAACCATCTGGCTCACGGTAATTACCATCACCATCCAAATCATATCGGTCTTCCTGGTCATAGTCCAATAGATTAACAGTAGGATCTTGAGCAGCTGCCAATAATGCTTCCTGTACTAAGGCTCGAGGATTTGAGTCGTTATCAGAGGAATTATTGCCGCCATAATATGCAGCTGGGTTTGAAGCCATGTACCACCCTGCCACCTGGCCATCAATCGTATAGCTTCCGCCTGATTGCTGCTCATAGTATTGCTTTACAGAGATTAGATCCTTTCCATCTGGCCCCTTATAGCCGTTGTCCCCGAAAATCATATCTGTATAATGTTCTTTTAAGTATTCATCATAATACATATCCGTTTCGCCCGGTTTAATATCTGTAGCCTTGAAATCAGGGTATTCAATCAACAGCACGAGGACATTATCTTCCCGCTGTCCCCCATTCCAGCCTTCTTCCTGTACTGGATCAACACTTGTCCCCTTTGTATGTCCAACCTTATTTCCATTACCATTGACAAGGCCTGTAGTGTTCAACTTTTCTTTCAATGAACTGCTTAATTCTTTCTCATGGTTATGTAGCTCCCCTTGCTCTTTCGAAGCCCCAGCAGCCCTTTTCTGCAAATATTTCTGTAATGCTTTATCCGCTTCTGCAGGAGTTGCATTTTTAGCAATGGTGCCATTTTTCTTCAGCATTTCTATCAATCTTTCATCATTCGCGATGCCTAAATCGATTGGTGCTGCGCCCTTGGCTTGAAAACTTGCTTTTTTTCCAACCGCTTGTACTGATGCTGGTCCAGCAGACGCAAAGGTTAACGTGCTTGCAAGCATTGCAGTCATCGTAATGCTTGACAGGACCTTAAGACCTAGATTTTTCTTCAAATTCCTACCCCTCTCCATTAATAAAGTCATATAAAATTTAGTGCAATGTTATCTTACCAATTAAACTAACTATTTACAATATTATTAATTATCAAATTATTATACAAATTACTTAGTTATCTTCCATACGCTACCTAAATAAGCGTTATTTAAGCCCTATATTTCGACAAATTAAAATTTAGACTTACTAAACTATTTAATTTTTACAATAATTTGTATAATAGAATTAAAGAACTATAACTTTGGAGGTCTCCCCATGTTAAAAGTTGGAGTTATTGGCCTTGGAGCGATTGGCCAGCGTTTGATAAAAGGATTTGAGGGTCATCCGGATACTGTGATTGCGGCAGTTTGCGATACTTTTGAGGAAAGAGCAAAGGAAGTTGCAACGGAGCTAGGAGGAGTCCAAGCATTTAATGATCATAACAACATGCTCGAACAGACAGATTTGGATCTTGTATATGTAGCTGTGCCGCCAAAATTTCATCATGCAGTTGCTTCAGATGTCCTCGCGAAAGGAATACATATTTTATGTGAGAAACCGCTGGCAAATTCTGTTGAAGAAGCTGCAAGCCTGTTGAAACAAGCACAGGATGCGGGCGTCGTGAATGCGATGAATTTCCCGCTGAATTATAGTGCCGGGAGCAAGTCATTTGAGAAATTGATCAATGATAACTATGTTGGCGAGCTGAGAAGGGTTCAATTGAAGATGCACTTCCCTGAATGGCCACGTCCCTGGCAGCAAAATGCATGGGTTGCAAGCAAGGAACAGGGCGGCTATGTTTTGGAGGTTGGCGTCCATTTCATCCAGCAGCTGCAGAAGATTTTTGGTGAAGTGAGAGTAAAGGATGTACAAATTCAGTTCCCTGAAAATCCTAAAGCGAGCGAGAATGCTATTTTAGCAATTTTGGAGCTTTCTGACGGTACTCCGGTGCTGATTGACGGAATGAGCCAGATTGCCGGCAAGGAAGAGATTACTTTCACTGCTTACGGAACTAAAGGAACATTATCCTTACTGAACTGGGGCCAGCTTGAAGGCGGCAAACTTGGCGAGGAAATCCTGCCTTTAGAGCTGGACAGCTCCCTTGCAGATTCATTGATTGATAATCTTGTAAAAGCTCTAAGAGGCGAAGAGGCAACAATCATCGATTTTGCTGCAGGATATGAAGCACAAGTCGTGTTGGAAGAGCTTAGAAAAGGATAAAAATCAAGAGCGCAGATGATGCGCTCTTTTTTAATCATTATTAGTTACCCTATCCTTTTGCAATGCTTGCACTGCGTCGCGATTCTTGATTTGAAGCATATGTCCTGCCAGATCCAACACAGTAAATATGAAATTCGAGAATTTATCTAATAGTTATTTTAAAAATGGTGCAATCCACGCTTTCATGGAGCGGTGGTCTGTCCTCATTGCATGAAGGATCAGGAGCGGAAAGCCTTTCCCTAAAATTTCGTAATGAATGGTGCCTTTTCTAACTTCACAATCCACAATCCAACTTCCCCTATAAACTGGCAAACTCCGCTGAGTTCATCACCCTGCGGAAAAATTCATCCTTTGCTGTTCGATAATTATCCATTTCTCGGCCGTTGTACTTCTTTTTTAATTCGTCATATTCTCCCCTGTATTGTTCATTCGCCAAAAGTACTTCCCGGATTTTCCAGAATATATCCAACTCACTGTTAGCTACCGTCAGCTGGACTCCAAGCTGAGGTACGGCGGAATCATCCTTAAATGCTGTAAAAAAATCAGTTCTCGTGCTTCCTCTGTTTAATTCATACAGGGTGGATAGGACTTTCACGGCATATTCGAAATCCTCAGAACTTACACGGACTTGGATGTCCAAATCGCCTTTCGTAATACTTCCGGGAATAGCTGTGCTGCCAACATGCTGTATATCCGCCTTTGGCAATAGTTCCAGAATTCTCGTTCTGTTATGGCAATACGCCTTTTCAGCAATGTCCGAGATTTCACCAGTTTCTATAAACTTGACGATTTCCATTTAACCCTTCCTCATTTGAAATTTCCTCACTCATTTCCCATCCCATTGAAACACCGTCTTCTGGTTTTCCCTTTCTGCAAAAATACTTTTAGGATAAGGGAGCGCAAGTTGTGGCATATCATCGACACTGAAATAACGCAGTTCAGCCGTTTCACTGTCAATCGGATTATGTTCTCCACCTTTAACGATGCAGTCAAATACAAAAACAACATACTCCACCTTATGGCCGTTTGGATACTCATAACGGAAATTCTTGCCGCCGAATACGCCTAATAATTCGTCAGGAACGACATGCAAGCCTGTTTCCTCCCATACCTCACGGACAACAGCCTCCGCAGGCGCTTCGCCTAGCTCGATTGCGCCTGCTGGCAGACTCCATTTCTCGCCATTCCCCTTATTCTGGAACAAAATTTCTCCAGTTTCATTTCTGACACCAGCGACGCTTGGGATGAAAATCAAATCTCCGCCAAGTTTTTCTCTTAAATCCTTATAATAATTGGACATTCCCATAATCCTTCACCACCTGCTCTAATCATTCTCTTCAACTCCAGTATTTTCCTCTTTTAGGCGATAGCCCTCACTCTCCGCGTTTACCTACATATTTTATAAAGAATTTATTCGCCAGCCTAAAGGCGAATTTTTATAATAAGGAGTGTGCCAGTATGAATCCGTATCATTATTATTACAGCCCACAACAATTTGACCCTTATACTCATTACGATTTTAATTATTCCGCACAGCAGCAGGATCCCATTGACTTTCAAAGACAGCCTGCTCTAGAACGCAGAGTCAACCAGCTTGAACGCCAGCTTCAAGTGCAGAAAACAGAGTTAGACAGACAGAATAAAGAAATCGCCCGCCAAAACAGGGAAATTACGCGCTTGAATAGGGAAATCGGACGCATCAACCAGGAAATCGCGAGGCTCAACCAGAATGATGAAAGGCATACTCGACGCCTGAACAGATTGAACCAGCGTCTTCGGACAGTTGAAAACCGTTTGAACATTCCCTTCTCTGCTACGGATGGGGACTTTTAAAATAGCCGTACAGGACTGGGCAATCTCCAGTCCTGTTTTTAGATAGATTCTGTTTTTGCTAAAAATATTAATAGAAAGAAACTGAGTAAACAATTCAATATAAAACAAAAAAATCCAGCATTCGGTGTTTACTTCTGATTCAAAAACACCAAGGTAGACGAAAAGCTCATTATTGAAAGTATAAAGTTTCCAAATTTTAAGGATGATAAGATTAAAAATAATCTGCATCTTTAGTGGACTGAATTATGCTAATATATACAAGTAATCCTTCGATTTAAATTTGCTTAAGCATCGATTGCTTACTTAGGAGCCAGAACATGAAGAAAATGAAGTACTTATTGATATTTTTTATTCTCAGCATAGTTTGGATTTTTGGGACAAACTATCTGCTAAACTTATATGCTCCTTCTCCTTTCATCGAACTGGTTGAACATTCGAAAGAAGTGCTTTATGTTGTCCTTGCAGGCTGGTTTTTCTATTTTTTCATCGGTAAAACGGAAGAACTGAACGCTTCAAGGGAAGAGGAAAAGCGTCTCTCCACCCTGATCAATTCTATGGTGGACTTCGTCAATTTCAAAGATGGTGAAGGAAGATGGATAGAAGCAAATGATTTCGGGCTGAAGCTGTTCGACATCGAAAATGTTGATTATAAGGGCAAAAAGGACTCTGAGTTAGCTGAATACAGCGGTTTTTTCAGTGATGCATTAAGATACTGCGAAACATCTGACGAGGAGGCGTGGGAGGCGGGCGGAATCATCCGTGTCGAAGAAGTCCTTCCCCAGCCAGATGGAAGCATCAAGACTTTTGATACGATAAAAGTTCCTCTATATAATGAAGATGGCAGCCGGCAGGGACTAGTCATCATCGGCCGGGATATTACCGAGCGAAAAAATGTGGAAACCTTGCTTGAAGAAAGCCGTCAGCAATATCGGTCATTATTCGAATATAGTCCAGACATCGTTTCGATGCTTGACTTAAACGGTATAATCAAGAATCTAAATCCACAGTTTAAAAGAATCACTGGTTTTGAACCGGAGGATTATATCGGCAGAAGCATTACCGAATTACTGCCTGCAGACCATCGTGATCTTCTTTTAGAAAAAATAGAAAAGGTTGTTGAGCATCATTGTCCTCAAACGTTTGAGCTTGAGATTCCGCATAAAAACGGAAATGTAATCATTTTGCAAAGCACCACGCTCCCTATTATTGTGAATGACCGAATCGCAGGAATCATCTGCAGCTCAAGGGATATAACGGAATTGCGCCAAACCGAGGAACGCTTGCGGAGGACTGATAAACTGTCGGTAGTCGGCGAGCTGTCAGCGAGTGTAGCTCATGAGATCCGCAACCCGCTCACTTCCTTGAAGGGGTTAGTCCAGTTGCTGCAAATGGAAGATGAGAAGCATCAGCTTTATTATCAAATCATGATCGACGAACTAAACAGGATCAACCATATTGTCAGCGAATTATTGCTTTTGGCCAAGCCACAGCAAATAAAATACACTGAAGCTGATTTGCAGGTTATTTTACACGATGTGATTTCACTTTTAAAAACGGAGGCCAGCCTTCACAATATTCATATAGAATTTGAGGTCCAAGACCATCATGTAATGCTGGAATGCGAACCAAACCAGCTCAAACAGCTATTTATCAACATAGTGAAGAACGCAATCGAGGCTTCATCAGCTGAGAATGTGGTGTTAATATCGCTGCAAAGCTCCGATAATCACGTAATAGTTCGGGTTAAGGACGAGGGAATAGGGATTTCGAAGGAACTGATGGAAAGAATCGGCGAGCCATTCTACTCCTCCAAGGAAAAAGGCACCGGACTCGGGATGACAGTCAGTTTCAAAATTGTCCAATCCCACAATGGTACGATCAAGTTCAACAGCGAGCCTGAAAAAGGGACTGAAGTGATCGTACAATTACCGATTAAACATGAAGATAAAGTTAAAGGTCTCAAACAGTCAGCAAACTAAAAAAACGCGAAAGGACACTCGTTGTCCTCTCGCGTTTTTCTATGCGAGGATCAAGTTTAATCCTCATCTTTGATATCAATATCCTCAGGCACTGGTTCATTCAATATTTCCTCAACCAGCATTTTATATTTCTCTACCTGCTTCATATGTGTGTTAAATTGGTCTTTATAAATTAAATATTGATCGCCATCATGAATCGCCCTGATTTTCTTTTGAAAAATAAGATTTTCAATTTGCGGTTCGGGCATTGATAAGTATTCTGCTGCTTCCTTTAATGTCAAATACACGCCATTCATCCTTTTTCGTTATTTTTGTCTGCAAGCTGGTCAACGAGCTTTTCTGCTGTCCTTCTGTAAAAATTGCTTATATTGACCAAAGAAGCGATCAACAGCACCGTTTCTAGCTCCTCAGGATCGTCTGCGTCCAACTTCTTCACTTCTTCTCTCACTTCTTGTTCTGTTTTCAGTACATCTTCATTAAAAATCTCAAGATTTTTCTGATGGAGATTCAGATGACTTTGATAAAACTGATCCAGCGGAAACTCCGCGGATTCTGCTCTTTTGTTGATTCCATCGAGTGTTTGCTTAATATCCTGAATGGACAAGCCACCTTTCAGCTGATAGATCAAACTGATCAGGATTAGATGCTCTTTCGAATATTTTTTATTTTTAATAGGAAAGAAAAGCTTCCCTTTCGCATAATTGTTAATCATCGTTTTCGTTAGGACTTTTTCATCTTCATTCCTAGTCGAGCTGCCAAAATTCTTCTCGAACAATTGGATGACCTGGTCCATATATAGGTCGATGCCTGGAATCTCCTTAAGTGCAATATTGTTTTCAAGGCCTAGCTCGGCAAGCAGGTCTGCTAAATTATTCAACGTGAACCCCTCATTAACTTTATTTTATTGGTTGCCTGTTGATTTCTGCTCCAGGCTTACCCCATCAACATTAAGCTCTAACATAGCCATTTTATTATAGAGCAAAAAAATAAAAACGTAAACATTGACTACATGATATAACAGTTATATTATAATAAGTAGTTATAAAAACTACATAACAACACATGGAGGTATAATAATGAATAGTTATATCCGTGAACCTATTAACGGCCTGACACATTTAGCTGGAGCATTGCTATCTTTTGCCGGCCTGCTTGCCTTGGTAATTAAAGCTTCACTTACTACGGGTTCAGCACTTGCGATTACTTCCGTCACAATATTTGGCCTTAGCATGATCCTTCTCTACGCTGCATCGGCAACCTACCACATGGTCATCAGTAAGGACCGGGTGATTGCCTTCCTGAGACGGATCGACCATTCGATGATTTTTGTTTTGATCGCTGGATCTTATACACCTTTTTGCCTGATCAGCTTGAATGGCGTTGCAGGGTGGACTTTATTTGGGATCATTACGTTCGCTGCAATCTGTGGGATTCTTTTTAAGATGATCTGGTTCCGAAGCCCAAGATGGCTGTCGACATCCATTTATATAGTGATGGGCTGGATGGTGATTTTCGTGGTCTCCCCTCTATCCTCTGTCTTAAGTCCAGGAGGGATTTTCTGGCTCGTCGCTGGTGGAGTTATGTACACAATTGGTGGAGTCATATACGCATTAAAGCCCGAATTCCTCCGGTCAAAATACCTGGGCTTCCATGAAATTTTCCACATCTTCATCATGCTCGGAAGCCTTGCTCATTTCTTAAGCGTTTATCTGTATGTGTTATAGACATTAAGAAAAGCGCAAGCGCCTTGGTCAGCCCCGACAAGCGCTGGAGGGCCTGACAGTGAAGTCGTTCTTTGACTTCATAGGCAGGACCGAAGCGTCTCGAGGGGCTAGGCGCTGGAGCTGGACAATTCTCGAAGTGAAATTTATACTTTCTAAATCATAAAAAGGTGCCTGTTCCCAGGCACCTTTTTATGATCTAGAAATACATGCGTCTTCTTTGTTTAGCAGCAGGCTGGTATTTTCGCATCGGACCGTATTCCAGTACTTCTTTTAAGTAATAATCGCCATTGGGATTTTGCTGCTTCAGCAGTTCTGTCAAGTATGTAATGTCATCCATGGCCCGGTGTGTCTGGTATTTTGAGATGTTATGCGCCTGCAGCAATGTCAGCAGCTTGCTGTTTGGAAAGCCGTGGTTTTTCCATTGTACGTTCTTCATCGTGCAATACCATTTCATCTCATTGACTTCCGGATACATCCTGAATAAAAAGCTTCGGTCAAATGATGCGTTATGGGCAAAGATTGCATCCGTGCGATTGAAATATTCCATGATTTTTTCATCAAAAAATGTCTTGCCTCTGACCATGTCATAATGGATTCCATGAATTCGATAAGCCCTGTCATAATTGCTTTGTGCTGATTTAGAAAGCGGCTCTCTCAAATAGGAATCTTCATCAATGATGTCGATGATTTCCCCTGTTTCTTCGTGAAAAGAAAACAGTTTAACTGCCAATTCAATAATTTCATCTGAATCAGGACCCAATCCAGTTGTCTCCACGTCCACTACCAATCCAAGCTTGTTCTCTTTGCTCAAAAATGTCACCCTTTTCAGCTGAATATATGATTCTATTCATATCATATAGGAGGGAACGACTCCTGACCAGCCAAAGACAATAGGATGAAATCATTTCCAAGTGGCCCCTTTACACCTTGCTGCTAATCTCCAATCTGCCTGCCGCATTTTTCATAAAAATTTTCAAAAGGATAAACCCTATTGCCGCCCCGATTAGTGAACTGACTAAAAATGCCGGAACCAGCCCAAACAAGGCTGCTTCTTTTCCAAGAAAGAGTATGGCGATCGGGTAGCAGGCAATCGCGCCTAATATCCCCGTCCCCACTACTTCACCTGCGAAGGCAAATCCCACTTTCTTTGTTTTCTTATACAAATAAGCTGCCAATAACGCGCCGATCATGCTTCCAGGAAAAGCGAATACAGTGCCTGTTCCCATCAAATTCCTAAGCAATGAAATGCCGAATGCCTGGGCTAAGGCATAGTATGGACCCAGCAATACCGCGGACAGGACATTGATGAAATGCTGCACCGGAAAAACCTTTACAATTCCCAATGGGATAAACAACATGTGGCTTGTTAATGTACCTATTGCAACCATCATTGCGGTTAACGTAAGCTTTTGTGTATTTCTCATGGTAACCTCCAGTAATGAACTTTAATGAAAGACCTTTTCTCTTAACTTTGATGCAGCTTCTTTCACATTGTCTGCATGGCTGATTGCTGTAATCACGGAAACTCCATCTGCCCCGGCTTCCCTTACGACAACTGCATTATCAGCGTTGATGCCGCCTATCCCTACAATTGGAATCTCAAAGTCTTTTAATTCCTCTATTAAAGCCGTTCCCTGGACCGCTCTCGTGTCTTTCTTTGTTAGAGTCGGAAAAATTGGACCAACACCAAAATAGTCCGCACCGGCACGCTTCGCCTTTTCTGCTTCCTTAAGGTTGTGGACAGATACTCCAAGAATCTTATCTCCAATTGCTTTGCGGACTTGCGCTGCATCTTCGTCCTCCTGGCCAATATGGACTCCATCCGCATCCAGTTCAAGCGCCAGCTCAATATCATCGTTCACAATGAACGGAATCCCGTTCTCCCTGCAAATCCATTGAAGTTTCTTGCCCAGTTCAAGCTTTTCCTTCCCTTCGAGGCAGCTTTCACCCTTTTCACGATATTGGAAAAGAGTAATGCCACCTTTAATGGCCTCCCTCAAAACTTCTTCAGGATTTTTCAAACAGTTTGTACTTCCAGCTATAAAATAGACCTTAAGAAAACTTCTCATTTGAGCCGCGCTTATTCTTGCCATGATGTCTGCCTGCTTTCTTTTTTCTTGTTAAAAGCCCAATGGTTGGTTGGTCCATGTCCATTTCCAATATGCAATTGGTCCCTAATGGCTGCGTTAATAAAATCCTTCGCGAGTGATACAGCATCATATACCGATGACCCCTTCGCAAGCTCGGCGGTGATTGCCGCGGAAAAAGTACAGCCGGTTCCATGAGTGTTCCTCGTTTCAATTCTCGGTGTCGAAAAGCAGGCAAACTCTCGTCCGTCAAACAGCAAATCGACTGATTCCTGAGACTCTTCATCATGGCCGCCTTTAATGATGACATTCCTTGCTCCAAGCGCATGAATTCGTTTGGCAGCTTCCCTTTTCTCATCACTGTTTCTAATCGACATACCAGTCAGCACTTCAGCTTCAGGGATGTTTGGCGTGATAACGAGGCATAGTGGAAGCAAATACTTTTTCAATGCTGAAACAGCTTCCTGCTGCAGTAAAGGAGCTCCTCCCTTTGCAATCATGACTGGATCGACCACAACCGTCTCCCATCGGAATTGCTCTATGTTTTCAGCGACGGCTCTGATGATTTTTGCGTTGAACAACATTCCTGTCTTCAGGGCATCAGCGCCAATATCCACTCCAACAGAGTGAATCTGTTCCGCGACAGCCTCTGCCTCCAGTGGAAAAACGCCCTGGACACCAATGGTGTTTTGGGCGGTAACAGCCGTCAGCGCTGACATTCCATACACATTCAATTCCTGGAATGTCTTCAAATCAGCCTGGATGCCCGCACCGCCGCCGCTGTCTGAACCTGCAATTGTCAGTGCTTTCTTCATATCAAGTTACCTCCTTTTTTAAAAGAACTTTTCTGCAAGATATCTTGTTCATTCACTCGGTACAGCTGATTTAAGAATTCGATCTGAAAGCTTCCCGGCCCCTGATCAGCACACTTTTCAGCAGCTAGTTCTGCTGCTACTCCATAGGTGGTGATTGCAGCAGTTGCGGCTTTGAGCAAATCCTTCTCGACTGCAGTAAATGCTCCTATTACAGAAGTAAGCAGGCAGCCTGTTCCGGTTACTTTCGTAAGAATGGGGTGTCCATTGTGAACCACATAAGCTGATTGCCCGTCAGTGATGACATCATCCTTGCCTGTCAGAGCGACAACAGTCTGCAATTTTTCAGCTGCGGAAATCGCAAGCTCGATAACATCTCCATTCGATTCAACAGCATCTACTCCGCGGATTTCCCATTTTTCCCCGGCAACATTTGCTATCTCGGCTGCATTTCCTCTGATTATTGAAATCTCTAAGTCTTCCATAAGCCTTCGTGCAGTTTCGGTTCGGTATGCCGTTGCCCCTGCACCAACCGGATCAAGAATGACTGGGACTCCTTGTTCGTTTGCCGCCTTCCCGGCAATAATCATCGACTCTACCACAGCAGACCTTAAGGTTCCGATGTTGATGACAAGGCTTCCTGCCATCCTGGCCATCTCGGCAACTTCCTCGTACGCATAGGCCATCACCGGCGATGCACCCAGAGCCAGCAAACCGTTTGCGGTAAAATTGGTCACCACAACATTGGTAATGTTATGTACAAGCGGATTTTCCTTTCTAACCTTTTCAAGCAATCCAGCAATCTCTCTTGTTTCCATTTGAACTCCTCCTCCTCCTTAATCCATCACCAGGCCGCCATCAACGACCAAATTTTGTCCGGTAACTCCACGCCCCCATCGTGATGCAAAAAATACCACCGCGTCTGCAGCCTCAGCTGGATCTGTCACTTTTCGAAGCGGTGTCGATGATTCAATGAGTTGAAAGACCTCTTCAGAAGTGGCTGAACTTGCATCGGTCGTTTTTAGCAAACCACCTGAGACCATATTTACTGTGATGCCATACTTTCCGAGATCATTCGCCATATTCCTTGTGAATCCCAGTAACGCCGCCTTGCTTGTTGTATAGTCGTGATACGAGACCACAGGGTTCTGAAACAAATTTGTGCCGATGTTGACAATTCTCCCAAACTGTATTTCTTGCATATCATTCAAACCCGCCTGAATCGTATTTAATGCCCCGCGAACCGCACCTTCCAACTGCCGGTGATAATCCTCCCAGCCAATTAAAAAAGCATCCTTGTTTTCCACAGGGTCGAACTTAAAATCCACAAGTGCATTATTTACAATCGTATTGACTGGTGATCCGAAATGTTCCTTAGCCTTGATGAACATGCTTTGGACCTGGTCCGGATCCCTGACGTCAGCCTGGACTGCAAGTGCATTCAGCCCAATAAGTTTTTCCAGCTGCTTTGCTTTTTCTTCACTCTGAAAATAGTTGATTACAACCCTCGCCCCTTCCCTCGCAAAAGCTTTTACTGTTTCTGCTCCCAATCCCCGGCTGCCGCCCGTCACCAAAACCACTTGATTTTTCAAATCCATCTAAAAAACCTCCTTAAAATATAAAAAAGCCAGATCCTTAAAGGACCTGGCTTAAAAGCAATGTAAGAAAAGAAACATCTCTCACTACTTTCCTACGCTGGTATTACCCAGATCAGGTCCAAAGGGTCAAAAAACTCAATGTTTTTCTCTCAGCCCAAAACAGGGCACCCCTAGTAGTACAACGAATATTCAGTTAGCTTCATAGTAGCCTTAACTTTTATATATGTAAAGCGGTTTAATTATATTCTGTATAAAATGGATTACTGCTTCTCTAACAGGGCTTTGATTTCTACTAATAATCTTTGTTGCTGATCCTGTTTTTCAATGATTCTATCAGCCAATTTTTCTAGTGTTTTCGTTAACGACCATAGAAACAAAATCAGGACGACTACTATACCTATATCAATCATCCTTATCAGCCTTCCCCTCTGTTAGATCATCAAATGGAGTGTAGTTGTTGCTCGGTAATTTGCCATAGCGGATAACCTTGTAAATAGAATAAATCACCACAATCAAAACTATTGCCGTAATAACGTAACCCATACAAACCGCCTCCTTGCTTTTAATTATACACCAAATAATGGTATTCAATTGATTATCAAATTCTCATCAGACAAATTTATGTTAATATGAAAATATACTCATGAATTGGAGATGCAGGTAAATGAAGAATGAAATCATTGAAAGATTTACTTCTTATGTAAAAGTTGATACGCAATCTAATGAAAACAGTGAAACCACTCCATCGACAGAAGGCCAGCTTACTCTTGCCAACATGCTTGTTGAGGAGTTAAAAACGATTGGAATGGAAGAAGTGACGATTGACGGGAATGGATATGTTATGGCGACACTTCCTGCCAATACCGATAAAGAAGTGCCAACAATCGGCTTCCTTGCCCACGTCGATACGGCCACTGATTTTACCGGCAAAAATGTCAATCCGCAGGTTGTGGAAAACTTCGATGGCAACCAAATCATTCTGAACAAAGAATTGAATATCATCCTTTCACCTGCGGATTTTCCGGAGCTGCCTCAATATAAAGGCCACACATTGATCACGACTGATGGAACGACTCTTCTAGGAGCTGACAACAAGGCTGGAATCGCAGAAATCATGACGGCGATGGCTTATTTGATCAAGCACCCGGAAATCAAACATGGAAAAATCCGTGTGGCTTTCACTCCGGATGAGGAAATCGGCAGAGGGCCACATAAATTCGATGTAGAAGCGTTCAATGCAAAATTCGCCTATACCATTGACGGCGGACCGCTTGGTGAGCTGGAATATGAAAGCTTTAACGCAGCCAGTGCAAAGCTGACATTCAAGGGTAAAAATGTCCACCCTGGCACGGCAAAAGGTAAAATGGTGAACTCCGCGAAAATCGCAATGGAATTCAACAGCAAGCTTCCTGCCGAAGAAGCACCAGAACACACAGAAGGTTATGAAGGCTTCTTTCACCTCAGTTCGATCAACGGAGATGTGGAGGAAACAACACTGCAATATATAATCCGTGACTTCGATCGAGACAGCTTCCAGGCGCGCAAGGACTTAATGCAGAAAATCACCAATGAACTACGACTTACATACGGTGAATACCGCGTTGAGCTTGAAATGAACGATCAGTACTACAACATGAAAGATAAAATCGAGCCGGTAAAAGAAATTGTCGACATTGCATACGAGGCGATGGAAAATCTCGGCATCAAGCCCATCGTGAAGCCAATCCGCGGCGGCACAGACGGTTCGCAGCTAAGCTATATGGGGCTGCCGACCCCAAATATTTTTACAGGCGGAGAAAACTTCCATGGCCGATTCGAATACATCTCTGTAGATAATATGCTTAGGTCCGTTGAAACAATCGTTGAAATCGCCAAGCTACTTGAAGCAAAAGCATAAACTATATACAACAAGATGCCAGATTCCCAACTTTAACCACAAACGGAATCTGGCTCTTTTTCTGTCCAATAATTATCAGAAGGTTTAACGCCTAGAAACAAATCCGCCTCAAGTCTTAGCGAATTTTAAATCCAAGGTGCATTGGGGTTAGCATGGAGATGCCTTATTCTAGATATAGATAATTTGAGAGGGGAAAATGAAATGATCAAGCGGATTTTAGTTATTTTTTTAATAATCACCGGGGCCTACATTGCGATGAATTACTTATTTGAAGGAAATGGAGTTAATTTTTCAAAAGGTGAAGACTCGGCAAAAGTTTCAAATGATATTGAAAATATATCAATTGATATTTCCAGCGTCAGGACGGCAATCATTCCCGAAGATCGGGACGATATCCGCGCAGAACTGAAAGGCAAGGGCACTGTATCCGTCGATAAAAATGGAGATGACATCGAGGTTACTGTTAAACGCAAAGGATTCTTCTCGTTTAACTGGTTTGAGCAAAATAAGACATCTCTAACGATTTACATTCCTGAAGACTATGACAAGAATATGGAGATCGAGCTTGGCTCTGGTGAGATCGTATTCAAGGGGGCTTCAATTGATAATCCAATGAAGTTAAAGAGCCTAGCGCTTGATATCGGTTCCGGAAGCATGGAACTGAAAAACATGGATGTTGAAACATTTGACCACAGCAGTTCTTCCGGAGAAGTCGAAATCAATTCATTGACAGCTGAAACAGGTACATTCAACGTTAGCTCAGGAAGTGTAAAAGTTCAGGATTTCTCCGGGAAACTGGATGCAGAAGTTTCGTCAGGTGAATTGGAAATCCAGATGGATGAACTGAAGGATGCAATCAGTTTAAATGTGAGCTCAGGAGACATTGAGCTAGACCTTCCTGATAATGCAGATTTCACGTTGAACGGAAAAATAAGCAGCGGGGATATTTCAACGGATTTCCAACTTAAGAATAAACAAGAAACCGATAACCGCCTTAGCGGAGAACACGGCAATGGAAAGCATGAAATCGATGCTGATGTATCAAGCGGCGATATCGAGATTTTTTAAAAGTTGGAAATGGAAAAAATCACACGAATTTTTCAGCCACCGTATCGAGATTTTTCAATAGCTGGAATTGGAAAAAATCGCACTAATTTTCCAGTTCGCTATAAAAATGAGATTTTCGCTATGAAATGAAGGATTTCGCTATAATAATCAGATTTTCGCTATTAAATTCAGGATTTCGCTATAAAAATGATTTTTTCGCTATAAAGTACTGGTTTACGCTTTAAAATTAGTTTTTGAATGATCTCCTGGCTGTTATCTACACTGCCAAACCTCAAGAATGCAAGATTCATCCAACAAAGATATAAAATAATACAAGCAATTCTCCAATTAAGCCTGGTTGCATGCAACCGGGCGCTTTTTTTAGCATTTGCTGTTTCGAATTGAATGCTTTTCGGATAAAGCATTGACCAGCTTTCCAAATCGCCTGCCCTTTCATCGATAAAAAGCTTCAGGGCACCATGCTGCTTCAGTATATTCTTTTATAGCCTATTTTCGAACTTCGCCATTATATCCGCAAGACACCACTCAAATAAATTTTTCAATCATATTAGTTCAACGAACTAGAAAAAGTAAATGATTTTGTATTAAAAGGAAAACATAACAAAAAACACTTTTTGTGAGGCGTATTATGGATACGATTTTAACAACCATGCTCAGAACACTATTAGGTTTTTCTGTCTTATTCTTTCTGACCCGTGTTCTAGGCAAAAAACAGCTTAGCCAAATGACTTTTTTCACTTACATTACAGGAATTGCTCTTGGAAATATAGCTGGGGACATGGTTGTCCACAGAGATATTAAATTAATTGATGGTGTTACAGGCTTAACTCTGTGGGCCTTTTTAACTCTGGCAATTGAGTATGTTGCTCTTAAATCTGCAAAAGCCAGAATTTTGCTTGACGGGGAACCTTCCATCATTATTAAACAAGGTAAGATTAATGAAAAAGTGATGAAATCCAATAAATTAAATATGGACGACCTCACGATGCTGCTTAGAATAAAAAATATTTTTTCAATAACAGAAGTAGATTACGCAATACTGGAACCTAACGGACAGCTAAGCGTTCTAAAAAAAGTGGAGTTTGAAAACGTAATAAATAAAGATACGGGTATTCCCCTTCAACCACGAAAGTTTATGCCATCTGAACTTGTTGTGGATGGCAGTATCGTCAAAAAAAATCTCAGAGAGTTAAATTTGAGTGAAGACTGGCTTTTGAATGAGTTAAAAAAGAAAGGCATCAATCGAATAACGGATACTTTCTATGCGGAGCTTCAGAGTGATGGAACAGTCTTTGCAGAAAAAAGCTCTAACTAACCTGCCGAAATAATTCAATGGCAGGTTTTTCTCTTATTTTCACAAAACTGCTCAGCAACTTAGGCTCATACACTTTTACTTTAGTTATCTTTACATTAAAATGAGTTCAGATAAAAGAATGAAATCCACCTCCCAAGGAGAGCGGCTATGTTTGAATTATTACTTACCATGCTTGAACGGCTTGGCATTATTGTTACAATTGCGTTCATCTTAACTAGGTTCCGCTTTTTCAGGGGTTTGATTTACCACGATTCCCTGAACCGGCGCCAGCAGTATTTTGCGATTGTCTTCTTCGGCTTTTTTGGGATTATTGGTACATATTCAGGAATGAGCTTCAATACAGATACCCTTCAATTTAACCGCTGGGCTGCCGATCTTGCTTCAGATGAAGCGATAGCGAATTCGAGGGTCATCGGTATTGTCATCGCCGGTCTGCTTGGGGGATATAAAGTGGGAATTGGAGCGGGATTGATTGCCGGACTCCATCGATTTACACTTGGCGGCTTTACGGCTTTAGCATGCGGGCTTGCCGCAATAGTTGCGGGAATCATCGCAGGCCGGTTCCAAAAGAAGAAAAAGAATATCAACCTGGCTACTGCCTTTATGGTTGGCGCCATCGCGGAAACAGTACAGATGCTTATAATCCTTTTGATGGCAAAGCCCTTTGATAAAGCCTTAACTCTTGTGGAGATTATTGGTGTTCCAATGATCCTCGCGAATGGCCTTGGCTCAGCTCTGTTCCTGATGGTCGTAAGAAATGTCGTGTCTGAAGAAGAGAAAGCCGGAGCGCTCTTGGCGCAAAAAACCTTGAGGATCGCCGACCAGACACTTGCCTACCTCCGCAAGGGCATCAACCAGGACTCTGCATTGGCAGTATGCCAAATCCTGCACAACGAAGTGCAAACAAGTGCCGTGGCAATGACAAACCAGACAGAAATTTTGGCCCATATCGGTCTCGGTGATGATCATCATCGCTCCAGCAGCCCGATCCAAACCCAAATTACAAGAGACGTCCTCAAAAGTGGCAGCCTTGTTGTCGCAAACGATGAAACCATCCATTGCCGCGAGCAAAGCTGTCCGCTCGGGGCCGTGGTAATTGCTCCGCTTAAACAGCGGGATGAAACGATCGGCACCTTAAAGTTCTATTTTAAATCTGAAAAAGAAATAACAAATGTAGTCATCGAGCTAATTTCAGGACTTAGCAACCTGCTAAGCAACCAGCTTGAAATCGCTGAAGCGGATAAAGCCTACCAGCTTGCGAAGGAAGCGGAGATAAAAGCACTGCAGGCGCAGATCAGCCCGCACTTCCTTTTCAATACGATGAATGTCATCACATCACTGATCAGGATTGACCCTGCGAAAGCACGGATGCTGCTAGTATCACTTTCTCACTTTTTGCGGCAAAACCTTACTGCCACTACGGTAACGATCACAACGCTTGAACAGGAATTGCGGCATGTCAAAGCATACCTTTCTATTGAAGAGGCACGGTTTGTGGAAAAACTAAAGGTGACATATGAAATTGATGACGAAGCTCTTCTGGTAAAAATCCCTCCGCTGACACTGCAGCCGATTGTGGAGAATGCCGTGAAGCATGGCATTAAAAATATGGATCAGGACTGCCATATACATATCACTATCCACAAAGGCACAGCCAGCACACTCGTATCAGTTGAAGATAATGGACAAGGCATGAGTGAGGACCGCATCAATCAATTAGGGAACCAAATCATCGATTCTGAAAAAGGAAGCGGAATCGCACTTTTTAATGTGAACAGAAGGCTTACGATGATGTTTGGTAAAAAGGCTTCTTTGCAGATTGAGAGTGAGCCTGGAAAAGGAACAAAGTTTACTTTTTCGATTCCACAAGCGGAGGAATTTTAGATGGAGAATACGATACGGACATTAATCGCAGATGATGAAATGTATAGCAGGGATGAGTTGAAGCATTTGTTGGGCTCCTTCCCTTCCATCCAGGTGGTTGGGGAAGCTGAAACGGGAGAAACTGCCGTGATCAGAGCCTTGCAGCTTCATCCGGATGTCGTCTTCCTTGATGTAGAAATGCCGAAGATGAACGGGATGGAAGCAGCCAGATCGCTGATGGAACTAAAAAAGGCACCATTGATTGTCTTTGCTACTGCCTATCCGCAATTTGCTGCAGAGGCATTCAGATATGAAGCTGTGGATTATTTGCTTAAACCATATGATGAGGTTCAACTAAAGGATACAATCCAAAGGATCGAAAAGCACTTCCTGGCTCCTAAAGAACAAGAAGCAGGAAAGATGACCGGAAAATTAGCTGTCGAAGGAGATGGCGAAATTTTTTATCTTGATCCGAAGGACATTCTCTATATATCCAGGGAAGAAAAATTCTCGAAAATCATTACCAAAAGCAAGGAGTACGAAACGAAGACTCCTTTAAAGGATCTTGAAAGCAGGCTGCTTCCCTACTCTTTTTTTCGCATTCATAAAAGCTATCTTGTGAACCTTGACTATGTAACTCGACTGACTCCGTGGTTCAATGGTGCTTATCAATTGGAAATCGCAGGCCGGGATGATATGCTGTCGGTGAGCAGGAATTATGTTAAAGCACTAAGGGCTCAGCTTGAATTGTAATGAATAGATAATTTGCAATTTTACAGAAAGCATCTACTTGATGCTTTTTTGCTTTCCTAATGCATCTAAATCTATATATACCGCATTTCATGCCTGCATTTCTGCATCTTGTTCACAAAACTGCCATAATTGATCGTACTCTATTATACTTGATGTAAACGCATTCATTTATATGGAGGAGGTTTCATATGTATACATTTTTAGCAGGTATCGCTCTTTTGATTATTGGTTACTTTACGTATGGCAAGTTCGTTGAAAAGGTTTTCGGTGTTAATGAGACTCGTTCAACCCCGGCTTTCACGCATAAAGATGACGTTGACTATGTGCCAATGTCCACAGCGAAGAACTCATTGATCCAGCTTCTTAACATCGCAGGTGTAGGTCCTATTTTCGGACCAATCATGGGAGCGCTTTACGGGCCAGTTGCATTTATCTGGATCGTTCTTGGCGCTATTTTTGCCGGTGCTGTTCATGACTATTTAACTGGTATGATCTCTATCCGTAACCGAGGCGCACACCTTCCTGAATTGGCAGGCAAGTTTCTCGGCAAATTCATGAAACACGTTGTTAATGCATTTGCGATTCTTCTTTTACTATTAGTTGGAACCGTTTTCGTTACCGCTCCGGCTGGCTTGCTTCACAACTTGATGGACGGAAAGGTAACAATGGGGATTATTGTTGCCGCAATCTTTATTTACTATATTTTAGCGACGCTTCTTCCTGTTGATAAAATCATCGGCCGCTTCTACCCGATCTTTGGCGCATTACTGTTGATCAGTGCTGTGGGTGTTGGCGGAATGCTAGTGTTTACAGGAGCGCCGATTCCTGAGTTATCATTAACAAATTTCCACCCTGGTAATGCAGCGATTTTCCCATTATTATTCTTAACGATTTCTTGTGGCGCTTTATCAGGATTCCATGCAACACAAACACCAATCATCTCTCGTACAACGCAAAATGAAAAGCAAGGCCGTAAGATTTTCTACGGCATGATGATTGCTGAGGGTATCATTGCAATGATCTGGGCAGCTGCGGCAATGAGCTTGTTCGACGGCTACAACGGCCTGAACGACATGCTTGCTAACGGCGGACCGGCTGCAATCGTAAGTGAGGCTTCAACAGCGATGCTTGGTGCGATCGGCGGAACGCTTGCTGTACTCGGAGTAATCATACTGCCAATCACATCTGGTGACACGGCTTTCCGAAGTGCTCGTATGATCATTGCTGACTACATCAACTATTCACAGAAGAAATTCACTAGCCGTCTCTGGATCGCGCTTCCATTATTCGTTATTTCTTTCGCTTTGACAAAAGTCGATTTCACGATTCTTTGGAGATACTTCTCCTGGGCTAACCAATCAACTGCGGTGATCGCGCTTTGGGTTGGTGCCATGTACCTGTTCATCGCCAAAAAGAACTATTGGATCGCCGTGATTCCTGGTATGTTCATGACAGCAGCTACGACTTCCTATATCCTTAATGCACAAATCGGATTCGGCCAGTCGCTGACAGTATCCAACATCGGAGCGTTAATCGTAACGGTTGCCATCACGGTTATTTTCTTCAACGCTGCTAAAAAAGCACGAGCTAAAAATATCCCGCTTGACGAAGATATTTCCAACTATAACAAGGTGGCGTAACGATGAGCGGCTGCTGCAGTCCTAATTACCGCAAATCGGTCAATGAAAAGGAAGATCAGATTAATCAAAAAGGGAAAGAGCAGCTTCCCTTTATTGCTAAAATCATCATCGTGCTCATCACGGCAGGCGGGCTGCTCGCAGCTTTCCTTGCATATTAATAAGGCAACACCAGTGCACGCTTGATTCCAGGCGTGCACTTTTACATCGTCAGGAGGTTGGTTGAATTGAAAATTTTAATCGTTGGGGCAGGTGCGATTGGCGGCTACTTCGGTGGGCGTCTTTTGGAAAAAGGAGAAGATGTCACGTTCCTCGTACGAGAAAAACGGCATCAGCAGCTGCGTGAACATGGATTAATCGTGGACAGCATTCATGGGAATATGATTTTCCCTAATCCAAAGACGATCTTAGTGGATGAAAATGTTGAGGCTTACGATGTTATTTTGGTTTCGACGAAGTCATATCATCTGGATGGCGCGATTGAGAGTATCCGGCCATACGTTGGGAATGAAACGATGATTCTTCCGCTTTTGAACGGGATTGCCCATCTTGATAGATTGACTGAAGCGTTTGGTGCTGAGAAAGTAATTGGCGGTCTCTGCTTCATTGAAACGACCTTGGATGAGGATGGTAAAGTGGTCCAGACGAGTCCAATCCATGATTTAGTCTTCGGAGAACGAAACGGTGAGCACTCTGCGAGAATTTTAAAGCTTCAGGAGGCATTTACAGACACAAAAGCAAACTTCCGTCTGTCTGAAAAAATCGAGCAGGAATTATGGCATAAGTACTTGTTCATTACTTCATTAAGCGGCATTACTTCGCTGTTCAGGTCGCCAATCGGACCAATCCGCGAACAGCAGAAAGGCCTTGCATCTATCGAGAGTCTGCTGGGCGAAACGGCAGACATTATGATGGGAATCGCCGCTCCGCTTGCAGATGGTTCCAAGGAGGCAACATTGAGCCGGATGAACGAAATCGGTCATGGGATGAAGTCCTCCCTGCAACGGGACATGGAAAAGTCACTGCCAACCGAAGGTGACCACCTATTTGGCTATTTGCTGAACAAGGCGGAAAAACTAGGGATGGCGGCGCCAATCCTATCAGCGATCTATGCGAATGTGAAAATTTATGAGCGAGGACTTAATGGGGAAAACCACAAATAATTTCGGTAGCAAATAACCATAGGCCTTACAAGAAAATACTTAGTCTTTTCTTCAAAAATAATTTAGCGGATTAATAGCTTGTAATTCTGTTTACCTCTTAATCTCAGAATAAAAAAAGTGCCTGATCCTGTGTGAACTGCTCCCCGTCAAGTAGACAGTGGAAATAATAAAAACAATCTAAGCGGCTTTAGCCCTGTATTCTAGGGGGCTAAGGCCGTTTAATCTTTTTTGGTAACGTTCATGATTATAAAAGTATATG
>NZ_JAMBOF010000021.1 GCF_023715485.1 Mesobacillus subterraneus
TAGGTCAGAGGTGGAAGCGCGGTGACGTGTGGAGCTGACTGATACTAATCGTTCGAGGACTTAACCAAAATAGATTACTCGTTTCTTCTGAATTCTTCTTACAAACATTATCTAGTTTTGAGGGAATAAAACCTCAAACCAAATAGTCTGGTGGCGATGGCGAGAAGGTCACACCCGTTCCCATACCGAACACGGAAGTTAAGCTTCTCAGCGCCGATGGTAGTTGGGGGTTTCCCCCTGTGAGAGTAGGACGCCGCCGGGCATACGAAAGAACAGCTGTATTGGCTGTTCTTTTTTGTTTCTTCTTTTACATTAGAAAACGAACCCTCTAAAAAAGCAAGAATATATTATTTTTTGCACCCCTTTCAATTGATTCTCTCTTTTTCTATCTAATCTCCCAAACAATAATCAAGAAAATGATAACAACATAAGAACTTTCTCAATGCATACCTTCTTTTTATTTCGTGTTTTGCTTTATATTGGCGATAAATGAAATATATCGACCAGATTTTGCATTATATCAGCGAAATTATAATTTTATCGACCACATTTCAAGATATATCGACCACTTTCCCCAATATATCGACCACTTCCCCCAAAATATCCAGGCACTAATCCGTGTAAATGCCCATATAATATGCCATCCAGTCTGAAAGAAAAAATACCTAACATCGATTCATTATAAGTTTCCATCCACTTCAAAATGGGTATAATAACCAACACACCCCAATTGCTAGGTTTTGGCATACATAATTTTGGAGAAAATAAATCCGAATGCATTAATTGCAACGACAAAAATTTTTTTGTATAATTAATGTCAAATATAGTCAAAGTCAGATAGGGGGAGGTTTAGTGAGGAATATATCGGACATCATAGAAAATTACCTCAAGCAGGTTTTGGAAATGAGCGATAAGGACATCGTTGAAATCAAGCGAAGTGAAATCGCCGATAAATTTCAGTGCGTGCCGTCCCAGATCAATTATGTCATCAATACCAGGTTCACGATTGAACGAGGCTATCTTGTTGAGAGTAAAAGAGGCGGTGGTGGATATATCCGCATCATCAAAGTCCAGATTTATGATCATGCACACTTGATTGATGATTTACTGTCTTTGATTCAGTCTCGGATTTCCCAAAGCAGTGCTGAAGGTGTCATCTACCGCCTTGTGGAGGAAGATATTGTGACGACTCGCGAAGCAAAAATCATGCTTAGTGTGTTAGACAGGTCTGTTCTCTATATTGAGCTGCCGCAGCGTGATGAATTGCGCGCAAGAATGTTAAAGGCAATGTTGATGGCATTGAAATATAAATAATATCAGAGCAGAGGTAAAGAGGTGAGGGCATGATCTGCCAAGAGTGTAATCAAAGGCCGGCAACGCTGCACTTCACGAATTTTTCAAACGGCGAAAAAACTGAAATGCATTTGTGTGAAAGATGCGCACAAGAAAAAGGCGAGATGTTTATGATGAACAACGGACCTGGTTTTGCAATCAACAGCTTGCTTGCCGGTTTGTTGAATATGGAACCTGCTTTTCCGGAGCAAAAGAAGGAAGCCTACCAAGCTGAACAAGTTCTTCAATGTCCGCAATGTTCAATGACTTTTCCACAGTTTGTCAAAGTAGGCCGGTTCGGCTGTGCCACTTGCTATGATGCTTTCAGGGAGCAGTTGACACCAATTATCCGCAGGCTCCACAGCGGAAATTTCATTCATAATGGTAAAATCCCTAAAAGAATTGGCGGAGATCTTCATTTAAGGAAGACAATTGATGATTTAAAGCTATCTCTGAAAAATTTGATCTTGCAGGAAGAGTTTGAAAAAGCTGCTGAGACAAGGGACCAGATCAGGGAACTGGAAAGAAAATTGACAGCAGGTCAAGAGGGAGGGGAGTAGACTTGTCGTTAGAGAAGTTTATCAGTCAAGCCGTCAGCTCCTGGATGAGCGATGATGGTCCTGATTCGGATATCGTCCTCAGCTCTCGCATCCGCTTTGCCCGAAATCTGGATGAATATAATTTTCCAACCTTGTTCACGAATGGAGAGGCCGAGGCTGTAATTGGCACGATCATGGAGCGGGTGAGCAACACTCCGATACAGAATGTTGGACAGCTGGAAATGATCAAGATGGACGACATCCCGCCTCTACAAAAAAGGGTGCTCGTTGAGAAGCATATAATCAGTCCCAATCTAGCAGAAAACTCGATCCATGGAGCGTGTCTTTTATCCGAAAATGAAGAAATCAGCATCATGATTAATGAGGAAGACCATATCAGGATTCAATGTTTATTTCCGGGTTTTCAGCTTAGCGAAGCTTTGAAGGCTGCAAATGAAATCGATGACTGGCTAGAGGAGCATGTGAACTATGCTTTCGATGAGAAATTTGGCTATTTGACGAGTTGCCCTACAAATGTCGGAACTGGCTTGAGGGCATCGGTAATGATGCATCTGCCGGGGTTGGTGTTAACGCAGCAGATGAATCGGATTGTGCCGGCGATTAACCAGCTAGGGTTGGTTGTAAGGGGAATATACGGTGAGGGCAGTGAAGCTCTCGGCAATATTTTTCAAATATCCAACCAAATCACGCTCGGGAAATCTGAAGAAGACATCGTAGAGGATTTGAAAAGCGTTGTAAGTCAGATAATATCTCAGGAAAGGTCAGCTCGGGAAGCATTAGCTAAAACTTCGAACATACAATTAGAAGACAGAGTCTTTCGTTCATACGGAACACTTGCAAACAGCCGGATCATCGAGACGAAGGAAGCGGCAAGATGTCTATCGGATCTCCGGCTTGGCATAGATATGGGTTATATAAAAAACATATCAAAATCGATTTTAAATGAACTGATGATATTAACTCAGCCAGGGTTTTTACAGCAGTATGCGGGAGGCCCGTTAAGGCCGGATGAAAGGGATATCCGCAGAGCCGCTTTAATAAGAGAACGCTTGAAAATGGAATCAAAAGAAGAGTCAGGAGGATGATCTTATGATGTTTGGACGATTTACAGAGAGAGCACAAAAAGTATTGGCACTCGCACAGGAAGAGGCAATCCGCCTTGGACATAATAATATCGGTACAGAACACATCTTACTTGGCCTTGTACGTGAAGGAGAAGGTATCGCAGCGAAGGCGTTGTATGGATTAGGCCTGGGCGCAGAGAAAATCCAGAAGGAAGTAGAGAATTTGATTGGCCGTGGCCAGGAAACTTCTCAGACAATCCACTATACTCCAAGAGCTAAAAAGGTCATCGAGCTTTCAATGGATGAGGCAAGGAAACTCGGACACTCTTATGTTGGCACAGAACATATCTTGCTTGGGTTGATCCGTGAAGGGGAAGGCGTTGCTGCAAGAGTACTGAATAATCTTGGAGTAAGCCTGAATAAAGCACGCCAGCAGGTACTGCAGCTGTTGGGAAGCAATGAAACTTCTGGCCATCAGGGAGGCGGAACGGCAAATGCCAATACGCCAACTCTTGATAGTCTTGCAAGGGACCTGACTGCTATTGCCAGAGAAGGAAGCCTTGATCCTGTCATCGGCCGCAGCAAGGAGATCCAAAGGGTAATTGAAGTGCTTAGCCGCCGGACAAAAAATAATCCGGTACTGATCGGGGAGCCCGGTGTTGGTAAAACGGCGATTGCTGAAGGACTTGCGCAGCAGATCGTAAACAATGAAGTCCCTGAAATTCTGCGTGATAAGCGCGTCATGACTCTTGATATGGGAACCGTAGTTGCCGGAACAAAGTACCGCGGAGAATTTGAAGACCGCTTGAAGAAGGTTATGGATGAAATCCGCCAGGCGGGAAATATCATTTTATTCATAGATGAACTTCATACATTGATTGGTGCCGGCGGAGCTGAGGGTGCGATTGATGCTTCCAACATCCTTAAGCCATCACTGGCCCGTGGTGAGCTTCAATGTATCGGGGCAACGACATTAGATGAGTACCGTAAGTATATTGAAAAAGACGCAGCGCTTGAAAGACGTTTCCAGCCAATCACAGTTGATGAACCGACTGCTGAGGAATCCGTCCAGATTTTAAAAGGGCTGAGGGACCGTTATGAAGCACACCATAGAGTATCGATTACGGATGCAGCGATTGATGCAGCGGTAAAATTGTCTGACCGTTATATCTCTGACCGATTCCTTCCGGATAAGGCAATCGACTTGATTGACGAAGCTGGATCAAAGGTGCGCCTGCGCTCTTACACAACTCCGCCAAATCTTAAAGAGCTTGAGGTAAAGCTTGAGGAAGTGCGCAAGGAGAAGGATGCTTCCGTACAAAGCCAGGAATTTGAAAAGGCTGCTTCTTTAAGAGACACGGAACAGCGCTTGCGTGAGCAGCTTGAAAACACGAAGAAAACTTGGAAAGAAAAACAGGGCAAGGAAAACAGTGAAGTCACAGTGGAAGACATTGCGAATGTCGTTTCCAGCTGGACGAATATCCCTGTATCAAAACTCGCCCAAACTGAAACGGATAAACTGTTGAACCTAGAAGAAATCCTTCACTCTCGAGTCATCGGCCAGGAGGAAGCGGTTAAGGCGGTTTCCAAGGCAGTAAGGCGTGCGCGTGCAGGACTGAAGGATCCTAAGCGTCCGATCGGTTCATTCATTTTCCTTGGGCCTACAGGTGTTGGTAAAACGGAATTGGCAAGAGCACTTGCTGAATCCATGTTTGGCGATGAAGATGCGATGATCCGAGTCGATATGTCCGAGTACATGGAGAAGCATTCGACTTCACGTCTTGTCGGTTCGCCTCCAGGATATGTGGGATATGATGAAGGCGGCCAGCTGACTGAAAAGGTCCGCAGAAAACCTTATTCAGTCATCCTGCTTGATGAAATCGAAAAAGCACATCCAGATGTATTCAATATTTTACTGCAGGTCCTTGAAGACGGCCGTTTAACAGATTCTAAGGGGCGTACAGTCGATTTCCGCAATACAATCATGATCCTGACTTCAAATGTCGGTGCAGAAGCGTTGAAGCGCAATAAATATGTAGGCTTCAACATCCAGGATGGCGCTCAGGATTACAAAGATATGAAAGGCAAAGTGATGGAAGAGCTGAAAAAAGCATTCCGTCCTGAGTTCCTTAACCGTATCGATGAAATCATTGTCTTCCATGCCCTTGAAAAGCCACATCTAAAAGAAATCGTGACACTAATGTCCGACCAGCTTGTGAAGCGTTTGAAGGAGCAGGAAATCAAGCTTGAATTGACAGAAGCTGCAAAAGATAAAATCTCAGAAGAGGGATATGACCCTGAATACGGCGCGCGTCCATTGCGCAGGGCAATCCAGAAGCATATTGAGGATCAGCTGTCGGAAGAATTGCTTAAGGGAACGGTCCTTACAGGCCAAAATGTTGTCATTGATGTCGAAAATGGCGAGTTCGTCGTCAAAACACCAGAAGGCACAGCGAAGGCTTAAGTTGCTTAACGTGTAAAAATAAGGGGTATACGTACTAAATACGTGTACCTCTTTTTTTCTATTTCAAGGAATTGTGGGTCTGATATTTGAACATAATTTAACAGTAGAAAAATTTACATATGTGCTTAAGTCGCAATCATTTCTTTTATTGAATGTTTGGGATTATTATAGAGATAATAACTTTTTATTGAGAGATGCGAGGCTAAGAAAATGGCAAAGAGAAAAACGAAATTCATGTGCCAGGAATGTGGCTATGAATCTCCAAAATGGATGGGGAAATGTCCGGGCTGCGGGCAGTGGAACAAGATGGTGGAGGAAGTGGAAAGCACCGGGTCGAACAGACGGGGGGCTTTCGCTAACACAGGCAACACAGGAGTGGCGGCAAAGGCGACGCCGATCACCTCAATTGAAACGGTGAGCGAGCCCCGAATCACCACGGATTCTAATGAATTCAACCGTGTGCTAGGCGGCGGTGTTGTCAGAGGATCGCTCGTTTTGATTGGTGGAGATCCTGGGATAGGAAAATCAACGCTTCTTCTCCAGGTTTCATCTCAGTTGGCTAAAAAGGATCATTCCGTTCTCTATATTTCAGGGGAAGAATCTATGAGGCAAACGAAGCTGCGTGCGGATCGCCTTGGTGTGGTCTCACCGAATTTACTCGTCTATTCTGAAACGAATTTACAAGAAATTACTATGACAATCGATAGTACAACACCTGATTTTGTGATTGTCGATTCCATTCAAACGATTTTCCATCCTGAGGTTACATCTGCTCCAGGCAGTGTTTCGCAGGTGAGGGAATGTACGGCGGAACTGATGAGGATTGCAAAAACAAAGGGTGTCGCTATTTTTATCGTTGGCCACGTCACCAAGGAAGGCTCGATTGCCGGTCCTAGACTATTGGAGCACATGGTGGACACGGTGTTGTACTTCGAGGGAGAAAGGCACCATACGTATCGGATCCTGAGGGCGGTGAAAAACCGCTTTGGATCGACGAACGAAATGGGCATTTTCGAGATGAAGGAAGCCGGTCTGGAAGAAGTGGCGAACCCTTCGGAAATATTTTTAGAAGAGAGGTCCCAGGGGGCATCGGGCTCAACTGTTGTGGCATCAATGGAAGGCACGCGCCCTGTTTTAGTCGAAATCCAGGCGCTGATCTCGCCGACGAGCTTCGGGAATCCAAGAAGGATGGCTACCGGAATCGATCATAACCGGGTCTCGCTGTTGATGGCGGTACTTGAGAAACGCGTCGGACTGCTGCTGGCGAACCAGGATGCGTACTTGAAGGTTGCCGGCGGGGTGAAATTGGATGAACCAGCAATCGATCTTGCCGTGGCCGTCAGCATTGCCTCAAGCTTCAGGGACAAACCGACCCGGGCTTCTGACTGTATCATCGGCGAGGTTGGCCTGACAGGAGAAGTCAGGAGGGTCTCAAGGATCGAACAGCGTGTCCAGGAAGCGGCTAAGCTGGGCTTTGAAAGAATTATCTTACCGGAAAATAATCTTGGCGGATGGAATCCTCCTAAGGGAGTAGAGCTAATTGGCGTCTCATCTGTCAGCCATGCATTAAAAGTCACCTTAGGGGGTTGATGGATTGGAACACAAAGACCTTGAAGAAAAACAATTAGGTGAGATCCTTCAATTTATCGCTCCGGGAACTCCCCTCAGGGAAGGAATCGATAATGTTCTCCGTGCCAATACCGGCGGGCTGATTGTCTTTGGCTACAATGAAAAAGTCAAAAATCTTGTTGATGGCGGCTTTGAAATTAATTGCAGGTTCAGCCCGAGCTTTTTATATGAACTGGCGAAAATGGATGGTGCGATCATCCTGAATGAAACGGGCAGCAAAATATTGTTCGCCAACGCCCAGCTTGCCCCGGATACGCTAGTTCCTTCAACGGAAACAGGGATGAGGCACAGGACTGCCGAAAGGGTGGCAAGGCAGACGAAGGCGCTCGTCATCGCGATTTCTCAGCGAAGGAATGTGATTACCCTTTATCAAGGCAATCTCCGCTACGCCTTGAAGGAGATCGGTGTTATTTTAACAAAGGCCAACCAGGCGATCCAGACGCTGGAAAAATATAAGGTGGTGCTAGAGCAGAGTATCACTAATCTGGGAATCCTAGAGTATGAAGATTTGGTTACCTATAATGACCTGCTGCAGGTGATCCACCGGTTCGAAATGGTATTGAGGATCAAAACTGAACTGCTGACGTATTTAAGCGAGCTCGGCATGGAAGGAAGGCTGATCCGCCTGCAGATGCAGGAAATATTATCTGAAATGGAAAGGGAAGCCTTGCTTGTCATCAAGGATTATACTGCCGAACCGGAAGTCAAGCCAGAGGAAGTGATGGCTCGTTTCCAGGGGTTCTCGAAGTCCGGGGTCATTGAGGATTCGACAATTTTAAAAATGCTCGGGTACCAGGGTTATGTCCATATGGATGAATTCATCTGTCCAAGAGGGTACCGGATGCTTAATAAGATACCGCGGCTGCCGATGGTCATTATCGAAAATTTAATTAAGAGGTTTAGTAAGCTCACGAATATAATTTCGGCTACAGTTGAAGAGCTGGATGACGTTGAGGGTATTGGTGAGGTAAGGGCCAGAAAAATTAAAGAAGGGTTCAAGCTTATCAGGGATCAGCTTATGGCAGACCGCCAAATGTAATGGAATCGTGTTGGCTCACCGCTTTTAAATTGACACCATTATGGCTCGATGCTACTTTTAAGATGTGATTTAATCCTATTAAAAGCAGGAGGATAATACTAAATCTTTTATTTTGTAATTTAATTGGGCTATTTACGTAACCTTTACCCAGATTTAAACGTATTATCATTTGGGGCTTAAAAAATAGGCTTTTTTAAAGTAGTTTCATATGGTAAATAAAAATCTTATAAAGTGCAGGGTTTCAAAATTTGGAAGTTGTTTATAATGAGTAAAAGGAGGTGAAAGGATGTTAAGACGTATCATTCAAGCCTGCTTCCTTATTATTGGGGGAACGCTTGGTATATTCTTAATTCCTGATTTATTATCATTAATGAGCATGGGAGACATAACTCTCATCAATAACCCTTATGTTACTGCTGTATTGGGCGCACTTATTTTTTATCTTCTTACTTTTTGGGCTGTAGACTATGTGACCAATTTTGTGAAGTGGGCTGAAGAGTCGCTTATAAAAGCCCCAATCACTGACGTTATTTTCGGAAGTGTCGGCCTTTTCTTTGGTTTGCTTGTGGCATTTTTAATTGGCTTTGCCCTAAATGCAATCCAGGTGCCGGTGGTGAACACAGTTGCCCCGACTCTCCTTACACTTTTATTCGGTTATCTAGGCTTCCAGGTTGGCTTTAAAAAGCGTGATGAGCTGCTTGGATTGTTCTCAAAATCGAAGAAAAAGGGCACTGAAGAAGAGCTGGAAAAAGAAGAACGCGCAAGAGAGTGGAAAATCCTTGATACAAGTGTGATTATTGATGGAAGAGTTGCCGATATCTGCCAGACGGGTTTTCTTGAAGGCATAATCGTAATCCCGCAGTTTGTCCTTGAGGAATTGCAGCATATTGCCGATTCATCCGACGTGCTGAAGCGCAATCGCGGACGCCGCGGACTGGACATCCTTAATCGCATTCAAAAGGAACTTAAGATTAAGGTAGAGATTTACGAAGGCGATTTTGACGACATCCAGGAAGTGGACAGCAAACTTGTGAAACTGGCAAAGCTGACAAATGGCGTTGTCGTTACGAATGATTTCAACCTGAATAAAGTATGTGAATTGCAGAAGGTTGCCGTGTTGAATATTAATGACCTCGCCAATGCGGTAAAACCAGTCGTCCTTCCTGGAGAAGAACTGAACATCCAGGTAATCAAGGATGGAAAGGAATATAATCAGGGTGTTGCCTATCTTGATGACGGTACGATGATCGTCGTCGAAGAAGGCCGCGATTATATTGGAAAGCGCATCGACGTATTAGTGACGAGCGTACTGCAGACATCGGCTGGCAGGATGATTTTTGCCAAACCAAAGCTGTTGGAAAAAGCGTTATAAGCTGATTCTTGCTTAGCGGCAATACGACTGGAAAAAGCACTATAATTTGATTCGTTCGAAGACGGATCAAGCCTTTATGGGCAGTTGAATTCCCCATTTCCTTCATGGAATCATTGAAGGCGTGATAATGGGGCTCAACTGCCCGTTCATCTGTAAAAATCTATTCGCAAACGTTGATGCTTTTCTTTATTCTTCTTTCGGATAATTCTCAATGAAAATTTAATACGAAGCGAAACAGACTAATGTAAAAAATAGATTGGAGTTTTCAGCATGCCGTACCAGGTCATACTCCCGGCAGCGGGACAGGGCAAGAGAATGGGGGCAGGTAAGAATAAGCTTCTGCTAACATTAGAAGGAATTCCTGTTCTGATCCATACTATAAAGGTGTTTGAAGCAGACCCAGCGTGCTCAGGCATCATTCTCGCCATCCATCCGGATGATGAGGCTGAATTCAAGCTTTTATTAGCACAGTATGGAATTCATAAAGTATCTTCATTGGTCGTTGGCGGCAAGGAACGCCAGGACAGTGTTTATAACGGACTTAAAGCGGTTGGATCATTCGATGGTGTCGTGCTTGTCCATGATGCAGCCCGGCCATTTATAAAAGTGGAAACAATCCACAGGCTGGTGGAAGCAGCAGATAAGGAAGGCGGCGCAATCGTTGCTGTGCCGGTTAAAGATACGATCAAAAAGGCGGTCAACTGCCAGGTACTCGAAACGGTTGAACGTTCAAGCTTGTGGGCTGTCCAAACCCCGCAGGCTTTTCGAGTTTCAGTCTTGCTGGAAGCCCATAACAAGGCATTGGAGGAGCAATTTATCGGCACGGATGAATCCAGCCTTGTCGAAAGACTTCCGCACCAAGTCTCCATCATTGAAGGTGACTATGATAATATAAAGCTGACAACACCAGAAGACTTATACTTCGCCGAAGCTATTTTGCGCAAGAGGATAGAATCCGGTGTTTAACAAGAGTTTATTTTAATAAGCTAATACAGCCTATATATAAAAGGAGTTATTCAATATGTTTCGAATTGGACAAGGATTTGATGTGCATCAGCTGACGGAAGGACGCCCGCTGATTATTGGCGGAATTACCATTCCATATGAAAAGGGTTTGCTGGGCCACTCTGACGCGGATGTGCTTTTGCATACTGTTGCAGATGCGTGCCTCGGAGCGATCGGAGAGGGAGACATCGGCAGGCACTTCCCGGATACCGACCCTGAGTTCAAGGATGCGGACTCTGCAAAATTGCTTGAACATGTATGGAAGATTGTGAAGGAAAAAGGATATGAGCTTGTTAACATCGACTGCACGATCATCGCGCAAAAACCAAAGATGGCGCCGCATATCGGGGCGATGCGCGACAGGATTTCTGATTTATTGGAGGGAACTCCCGATCAGGTGAATGTGAAAGCGACAACGACGGAAAAGCTGGGATTCGCCGGCAGGGAAGAAGGCATTGCAGCACAGGCTGTTGTTTTACTGAAAAAAGCCTAAAAACCAATTGTCCAAGCCACTTCCGCTTTCCCTATCGAAAATGATACAATAATGGTCAGCTATATTAGAGGAGGATTCACTATGTCATCAGATATTCGAGTGCGTTATGCGCCGAGTCCGACGGGGCATTTACATATCGGGAACGCCCGTACAGCATTATTCAATTACTTATTCGCACGCAACAGAGGCGGGAAGTTCATCATCCGCATTGAAGATACTGACAAGAAACGCAATATCGAGGGCGGAGAGCAAAGCCAGCTGAAGTATCTTCAATGGCTTGGAATCGACTGGGATGAGAGCGTTGATGTCGGCGGGGAATATGGACCTTATCGTCAGTCAGAGCGTAATCATATTTATGAACAGTACAATCAAGAGCTGGTGGAAAAAGAACTTGCATATAAGTGTTATTGCACAGAGGAAGAACTTGAGGCAGAACGTGAAGAGCAGGCTGCACGCAATGAGACTCCTCATTATTCAGGAAAGTGCCGCCATTTGACTCCTAAGCAGCGGGAGCAGTTTGAAAAAGAAGGACGTCAGCCGAGCCTTCGCTTCAAGGTGCCTGCAGGAAAGATCATCGCATTCGAAGATATGGTAAAAGGCGAGGTAAGCTTTGAATCTGATGGAATGGGCGATTTTGTCATCGTAAAGAAGGATGGCACGCCTACTTATAACTATGCTGTTGTCCTTGATGATCATTTGATGAAGATTTCCCATGTCCTTCGCGGGGATGACCATATTTCCAATACACCAAAGCAGCTTGTGATTTATGAAGCGTTTGGCTGGGAGCCGCCAGTATTCGGCCACATGACTTTGATCGTTAATGAAAGCCGCAAGAAGCTGAGCAAGCGTGATGAGTCAATCATCCAGTTTATCGAGCAATACGAAGAGCTGGGTTACTTGCCTGAAGCATTATTCAACTTCATTACATTGCTTGGATGGTCTCCGTCTGGGGAAGAAGAGATTTTCTCCAAGGATGAATTCATAGACATATTTGATCCAGCAAGGCTTTCAAAATCGCCAGCGCTTTTTGACCAGCAGAAGCTTGCCTGGATGAACAACCAGTACATGAAAAAGGCTGATTTGGACCGTGTTGTCGAGCTTGCGCTGCCGCATCTCCTCAAAGCCGGAAAAGTCAGCGAGGGCCGTACTGACGAAGAGGATGCATGGGTCCGCAGCCTGATCTCTTTGTACCACGATAAAATGAGCTTTGGAGCAGAAATCGTCGAGATGTCGGATTTATTTTTCCGTGATGAGGTAAACTATGACGAGGAAGCAAAAGAGGTCCTCGCAGGGGAGCAGGTTCCAGAAGTTCTGAGAGCGTTCCTTGCAGAAATTGACCAGCTTGAGGAATTCAAGGCTGATTCGATCAAGGCTGCAGTTAAGGCTGTCCAAAAAGCGACCGGCCAAAAGGGACAGAAGCTGTTCATGCCTGTCAGGGCGGCTGCGACTGGCCAGACTCATGGACCAGACCTGATGCTTGCGATGGAACTGATCGGCAAAGAAAAAGTGCGCGAAAGAGTCCAGAAGCTATTAGGCTGAGCGTAAAACAATCATCCAGGGATTAGGCTAATAACTTTTTTAGTGTGTTATAGTTAACAGATGAGCAAAAATATAATATAGTAAGAGTAATTCCATACATTCTAAAGTGTTGAAGAGGAAAAGTAGAAGGATGACGCTTGTTAGAGAGAACCATCACCGGCTGAAAGTGGTTCAGGCCCCTCATTTTTTGAAATGCGCCTCTGAGTCTCTTGATGAAAAGACAATGCTGTCTTAGTAGTTTTGGGCGGGACCTCCCGTTAACAGGTGAAAGTTGAGGCTGCATTTTGCTTTAAAGCGTGCCTAAACAGAGTGGAACCGCGCATACCAAGCGTCTCTGTCGTTTACGACAGGGGCGCTTTTTTTAATTTTTTGGTAAGCCATACCTAAAGGGTGACATTCTTGAATTACATCAAATTCTTATGAGAAGGGGGATTTCACCGTGTTTAAAATGTTTAAAGAAGACCTTGAAGTTGTCTTTGACCAGGATCCTTCCGCCAGGAGCGCACTGGAAGTGGTTTTGACATATGCCGGACTGCATGCGATTTGGTCCCATCGGTTGGCACATGCTTTCTATAAACGGAAATTTTATTTTATCGCAAGAGTGATTTCGCAAATAAGCCGCTTTTTCACGGGGGTTGAAATCCACCCGGGAGCGAAGATCGGCAGGCGTTTCTTCATCGACCACGGGATGGGTGTCGTAATTGGCGAAACCTGTGAGATTGGTGACAATGTAACGGTATTCCAGGGAGTGACCCTGGGCGGAACCGGAAAAGAAAAAGGCAAACGCCATCCAACTGTAAAGGACAATGCATTGATCGCTACAGGAGCGAAGGTTTTAGGTTCGATCACGATTGGAGAAAATTCTAAGGTAGGTGCCGGATCGGTCGTTCTTAAAGATGTGCCGCCGAACTCTACCGTTGTCGGCATACCTGGGAAGATCGTCATCCAGGATGGCGTCAGGGTCAAAAAAGACTTCAATCACCGCGATTTGCCGGATCCGGTAGCTGACAGATGCAAAGATATCGAGACGGAATTATTAAAACTGAAAAAAGAACTCGAACTGGTTAAATTACAAAATGAATTGGAAGAAGTGAAGCAAGGAAGGGGCATGGAGAATGGGAATTAAAATTTATAATACGCTTACTCGAAATAAAGAAGAGTTTATCCCTCTAGAAGAGGGAAAAGTGAAAATGTATGTTTGCGGACCTACCGTCTATAACTACATCCATATTGGAAATGCCCGCCCGGCCATCGTTTTCGATACGGTCCGGCGCTATCTTGAATTCCGGGGCTACAATGTCCGCTTTGTTTCAAATTTCACGGATGTTGATGACAAGCTAATTAAAGCCGCTAATGAATTGGGCGTGGACGTACCGACCGTTGCTGAGCGCTTCATCAATGCATATTTTGAAGATGTCCACGCGCTTGGCTGCAAAACAGCCGATGCACACCCAAGGGTAACGGAAACGATGGAGCTGATCATTGAGTTTATTAGCGCATTGATTGAAAAAGGATTTGCATACGAGTCTGGCGGCGACGTCTATTATAGGACGAGAGAATTCAATGATTATGGGAAGCTTTCACACCAGTCAATCGATGAGCTGAAGGTTGGAGCAAGGATCCAGGTGGGTGAAAAGAAACAGGATGCGCTTGACTTCGTGCTTTGGAAGACGGCTAAAGAGGGCGAGATTTCCTGGGATAGCCCATGGGGCCAAGGCCGTCCGGGCTGGCACATCGAATGCTCGGCAATGGCGAGGGAGTATCTTGGCGATACGATCGATATCCATGCCGGCGGCCAGGACTTAGCCTTCCCTCACCATGAAAATGAAATTGCCCAATCCGAGGCTTTGACAGGAAAAACGTTCGCTAACTACTGGATGCATAATGGCTATATCAACATCGACAATGAAAAGATGTCAAAGTCACTTGGCAATTTCGTCACTGTCCATGACATCATTAAAAAGCATGATCCGCAGGTTTTAAGGTTTTTCATGCTGTCGGTACACTACCGAAATCCAATCAACTACAGTGAAGAGCTGCTTGAAAATACAAAGGCTGCCTTTGAGCGGCTGAAGACTTCTTACCAGAATTTAAAGCATCGCATGGGTGCGAGCGCTAACCTTACGGACAATAATCAGGAATGGCTGGATAAAATTGCGGCGCTCCGTGAGCAATTCATTAATGAAATGGATGATGACTTCAATACAGCCAATGGAGTGTCCATCCTGTTTGAGCTTTCTAAGCTATCGAATTTATATTTGATGGAAAAAAACACGTCAGAAGATGTGATCAAGGCATTCATGAATGAATTCGAAACATTGTTTGGCGTGCTTGGCCTTTCTCTAAAGGACGAAGAGCTGCTTGATGAGGAAATTGAAGCCCTGATCGAAAAGCGCACACAGGCCCGCAAAGACAGGAACTTCAAGCTTGCTGATGAAATTCGCGACCAGCTGAAGGAAATGAATATCATCATCGAAGACACTCCGCAAGGCATCAGATGGAAAAGAGGCTAAATGATGCTGCATTACGAACAAAAAGTAGATGAAAAACAATTGAACAGTCTTGCCCTTGCCTACATGGGTGATGCCGTCTATGAACAATATGTACGGCATCATCTCCTGCAAAGCGGGAAGGTCAGGCCGAACCAGCTGCATAAAGAAGCGACAGCTTATGTATCGGCAAAATCACAGGCGAAATTCCTCCACAAGCTTTTGGAGATGGAAATATTGTCTGAATCAGAAATAACGATTGTAAAAAGAGGCAGGAATGCGAAGTCAGGATCTGTCCCAAAAAACACCGATGTCCAAACATACCGTTACAGCACAGCATTTGAAGCGTTAATCGGTTCTTTGTATCTGGCAGGAAATATGAAACGGATAGAGGAACTGATTTCCACGGTATTTGCACTTGCTGAAGAATAGAAGGGAGGAACATTCCATATGAGCCAGAACCAGAACCAGAAACAAAAACAGAACCGGAACAACAGGCAGAAACAGGATGAAAACCAGAAGCGAAAGCCTGCCAGGAACCAGTTACAGAAACAGGATGAGAATCCAAAACGAAAACCAGCCAGAAGCCAGGAACCGAAACACGACCAAAAACGGGACCAAAACCCGAAAATGAAACAAAAGCCTGAACAATTCCAGAACGAGAACGAAAACCAGGATTACATCATTGGAAAGAACCCGGTAATTGAAGCGCTGAAATCCGAACGAGATATTAATAAAATCCTGATTGCGGAAGGCTCGCAAAGCGGTCAAATGCAACAGGTGATCGGGATGGCAAGGGAAGCCAATGTGATGGTCCAATTCGTACCGAAGAAGAAAATTGACCAGCTTACTGAAGGCATCCATCAAGGAGTCATTGCCCAGGTGGCAGCCTATGAATACGCAGAAATCGATGATTTGTTTGCAGCGGCCGAAAAGAAAGGTGAAGCTCCTTTCTTCCTGCTTCTTGATGAGATTGAAGACCCTCATAACCTCGGTTCAATCATGAGGACAGCGGACGCCTCAGGGGCGCATGGCATCATTATTCCACGGAGAAGAGCGGTTGGGTTGACCTCAACGGTTGCCAAGTCTTCAACAGGAGCGATTGAGTATATCCCGGTTGTCAGAATCACAAACATGGCTCAGACCATCGATGAATTGAAGGAACGTGGCGTCTGGATAGCAGGAACTGATGCGTCGGCAAAACAGGATTACCGTCAAATCGATGGGAAAATGCCTTTAGGCCTTGTGATTGGCAGTGAAGGAAAAGGAATGGGCAGGCTCATCCGTGATAAGTGTGATTTCCTGTTAAGTCTTCCGATGGTTGGGCATGTAACCTCCTTAAACGCATCTGTTGCTGCGGCATTGCTGATGTATGAAGTTTACCGTAAACGACAACCGCTAGGGGAATAAGGATGGACATCCTGCTTGTTGACGGCTACAACATCATTGGCGCCTGGCCGGAGCTGAACAGCCTGAAAAAGAAAGAGCTATCTGCCGCCAGGGACCGGCTGGTGGAAATCATGGCTGAATACCAGGCCTATACAGGGTTTCGTGTCATCATTGTTTTTGACGCGCATTTTGTGTCAGGAAATCAAAAAAAATACCAAAACTACAAGGTTGAAGTTATTTTTACAAAAGAGAGTGAAACGGCTGATGAACGGATTGAAAAGCTGGCGATCGCACTGAGCAACCGTAAAACGCAAATCCATGTAGCTACCTCCGACTATACGGAGCAATGGGCGATTTTTGGACAGGGAGCACTGAGAAAATCGGCACGTGAGCTCCTGACAGAAACAAATTTAATTGGGAAAAAAATAGAAAAAAAAGTGAAGATCATCCAGGAAAAAAAGCCAAGCGCCAAGATTCCGCTTACAAAAGAAGTGGCAGAAATTTTTGAAAAATGGCGCAGAGGAGAACATTGACCTGTTGACGCCTTAAAAAAGCCTGCTGTATAATATTTCTATCTGTATGTGCGGGCGGGGGGATCGAAATGAGTGCTGACATCGGGAATCGTTTAAATGAGGTCTATTTATTGCTAGAGGATGAAGAAATTATTGAAGCGGTGCACAGAGGAGAAAGTGATGCGCTTGATTTTTTGATTCACAAGTACAGGAATTTCGTTCGGGCTAAAGCACGTTCTTACTTTTTGATCGGAGCAGACAAAGAGGACATCGTGCAGGAAGGAATGATTGGCTTATATAAGGCAATCCGTGATTTCCGCGAGGACAAGCTTACATCATTCAAGGCATTTGCCGAGCTTTGCATTACCCGTCAGATCATTACGGCAATCAAAACGGCCACCAGGCAAAAACACATCCCTCTGAATTCCTATGTTTCCTTGGACAAGCCAATCTATGACGAGGAATCGGACAGGACGCTGATGGATGTATTATCCGGTGCGAAAGTGATGGACCCCGAAGAGTTATTTATCAACCAGGAAGAATTTGACCAGATTGAAGTGAAAATGTCAGAGTTGCTCAGCGATCTCGAAAGAAAAGTGCTCGCATTATATTTGGACGGACAATCTTATCAGGAAATTTCTGAAGAGCTGAACCGCCACGTCAAGTCGATCGATAATGCTCTTCAGAGAGTAAAGCGGAAGCTTGAGAGATATCTTGAGCTGAGAGAACTGTCAGTGTAAGCTGAATTGCCAAAAAATAGCCACAAAACTGACTTTTAATCTCAGAACCACTTATTGACACAATCTAGCTGCCATGTTACATTTTTAAAGATATAATAGATATCTTATTATTGTTAGCAGGTGTCCAGATGAATAAAAAGGTGACTCTTGCTTGTGTGGAATGTGGCTCGCGCAATTATTCTACAACGAGCAACAAGCAAACTCAAACAGAACGTTTAGAGCTGAAAAAGTACTGCAGCAACTGCGGTGCCCATACAGTTCATAAGGAAACTAAATAAGGTTTTCAGATAGATCATCATATGGAATTCCGATAAGTTGGAGGTTACAAAATGCAGCGCATCACTACGTTTTTCAGTGAAGTTGGACGTGAAATGAGAAAGGTCAGCTGGCCAAAGCGCAAAGAGCTGACTCGTTATACAATTACGGTTTTGTCTACAGTTGCTTTTGCTGCACTTTTCTTTGCAGTGCTGGACCTTGGTATTTCTGAATTGATTCGCTTAATTCTTGAATAACAACCAAGAACTCATGGTATAATGGAAAATATAACGCAGGACAAGTTTAAAAGCCCGGATAACGGGTTTTTTATTTGCTTGAAAAAGTTAACATTGCGCACTTAGACTAGTTTCTAGTTCGAGTGCCTGGCCCCTTGGGTCATAAGTCGGCTCTCTCCGGAAATCAGTATTTCCTGTGGAAGCCAGCCTATGTCTGCCGGGGCTGACCGAGGCGCTTGCGCTTTTCGATTGCGAATGAGCATTTAGATGTGGGGAGGGATGGACGATTTAGTCCTCGATGATGGAAAAAAACTGGTATGTAGTTCATACTTACTCAGGCTATGAGAATAAGGTCAAGACGAATCTTGAAAAGCGTGTTGAAACAATGGGCATGCAAGATAAGATTTTTCGCGTGATTGTGCCTGAAGAAGAAGAAACTGATTTCAAAAATGGCAAGAAGAAAGTAGTAAAGCGCAAGACATTCCCAGGGTATGTCCTTGTAGAAATTGTGATGACAGACGACTCTTGGTACGTGGTGCGTAACACTCCGGGCGTTACTGGGTTTGTAGGCTCTTCAGGTGCAGGTTCAAAGCCAACGGCGCTATTGCCTGAAGAAGTAACATTCATCCTTAAGCGCATGGGTGTCGAAGAAAAGAAATTCGATATCAACTTCGAGCTTGGCGAAACTGTCCAGGTCAGCGAAGGGCCATTTACTAACTTCACTGGCACGATTGAAGAGATCGATAAGGATAAGGCGAAGCTTAAAGTTCTTGTCAATATGTTCGGCCGTGACACTCCTGTTGAACTTGAATTTTCACAGATTCAAAAATTATAATTTGAAATAGCTTGAAATCAATTTTAAAAAGTGTTAATATTTCATAGGTCAGTATGTCTTGGACGATTGACAGATCTATGTCAAGTTCTTTATTTAATATAAAGACTTTTGTTATGAGTGGGAGGGGCAATCCCCTATTACCACATCACGGACTTTAAGGAGGTGTGTCTCGTGGCTAAAAAAGTAATTAAGATGGTTAAGTTACAAATCCCTGCTGGTAAAGCCAATCCGGCACCACCAGTTGGACCTGCACTAGGTCAAGCCGGTGTTAATATCATGGGATTCTGTAAGGAGTTTAACGCTCGCACAGCTGATCAAGCTGGACTAATCATTCCTGTTGAAATTACGGTTTTTGAAGACCGTTCATTTACATTTATTACGAAAACTCCCCCTGCTGCAGTTCTTTTGAAAGTAGCAGCTGGAATCCAGTCTGGTTCTGGTGAACCAAACCGTAATAAAGTAGCAACAGTCAAGCGTGATAAGGTACGTGAGATTGCTGAACAGAAAATGCCTGACCTTAACGCAGCTAGCGTTGAAGCAGCAATGCGTATGGTTGAAGGTACTGCACGCAGCATGGGAATCACGATCGAAGACTAATTTCTGCTGCAAAGATTGATGGGTTGCGTTGCTGAATTAGATTTCACTCGCAACCTTTTATCTGTATGATACGGCGCCTATATGGCGCCTTCGCTTTTCGTTGTTAAGCTCCGGCGCCGGAGAATAGGCGCCTCCGCTTTTCATCGTGGGAGGTTATTCCGTTAAAACCACAATATAGGAGGAAATAAAAATGGCTAAAAAAGGCAAAAAGTATCTAGAAGCTGCTAAGCTTGTAGACCGCTCTCAAGCTTATACAATTGCAGAAGCAGTTGAGCTTGCTAAAAAGACAAGCACTGTAAAATTTGACGCGACTGTTGAAGCTGCTTTCCGTTTGGGTGTAGACCCTAAGAAAGCTGACCAGCAAATCCGTGGAGCAGTTGTGCTTCCAAACGGAACTGGTAAAACTCAGCGTGTTCTAGTATTCGCTAAAGGCGAAAAATTAAAAGAAGCAGAAGCTGCTGGCGCAGATTATGTTGGCGACGCAGAATACATCACCAAGATCCAGCAAGGCTGGTTCGACTTTGATGTTATCGTAGCTACTCCTGACATGATGGGTGAAGTTGGTAAGCTTGGCCGCGTATTGGGACCTAAAGGCTTAATGCCAAACCCTAAGACAGGCACAGTTACTTTCGATGTAACGAAAGCTGTTAACGAAATCAAAGCAGGTAAAGTAGAATACCGCGTTGACAAATCTGGTAACATCCATGTACCTATCGGAAAAGTTTCTTTCGAAGACCAGAAGCTTGTTGAAAACTTCAGCACTATCTTCGAAACTATGATGAAGGTTAAGCCTGCTGCAGCTAAAGGAACTTACATGAAGAACGTTACGATCTCTACTACTATGGGACCTGGCGTTAAAGTAGATCCTTCAACTGTAAAATAATAGTATTTGACAATTAAAGAAGCGTTAGATATAATTCTTCTTGTTGTGAAAATAAAATAACATTTGTACCGCAGACAGCAGGGGCTTATCGCTTAATAACCTGCCGAGGTCATACGATAGAGCAACACTACTTGCTATTGTATACTTCCTCCGCGTCTGTCCAGATGCGGAGGTTTTTATTTGATCGGTATGAATGCAGAAATCTACAGGAGGTGTAAGGATGAGCAAAGTTATTGAAGTAAAAAAGCAAATCGTTGACGAGATTGCTGGCAAACTAAAAGAAAGCAAATCAACAATCGTTGTTGATTACCGCGGACTTACAGTTTCTGAAGTAACTGAACTTCGTAAAGAGCTTCGTGATGCTGGCGTAGAATTCAAAGTTTACAAAAACTCTATGGCACGCCGTGCTGCTGAAGCTGCAGAATTAGCTGACTTAAACGCATCTCTAACTGGTCCTAACGCAATCGCGTTCAGTACTGAAGATGTAGTAGCTCCAGCTAAAATTCTTAACGAATTCGCTAAAAAGCATGACGCTCTTGAAATCAAGGCGGGTGTAGTTGAAGGCAACATCGTTACAGTAGAAGAAATCAAGGCTCTTGCAGACCTGCCGTCTCGCGAAGGCTTACTTTCTATGCTACTCAGCGTGCTTCAAGCACCAATTCGCAATCTTGCTCTTGCTGCAAAAGCAGTTGCGGACCAGAAGGAAGAACAAGGCGCGTAAGTTAATTTTTACGGTTTAACAATAAAAAACAACCATTATCAAGGAGGAAATTAAAATGACTAAAGAACAAATCATTGAAGCAGTTAAAAGCATGACTGTTTTAGAACTTAACGATCTAGTAAAAGCAATCGAAGAAGAATTCGGCGTAACTGCTGCTGCACCAGTTGCAATGATGGGTGGAGCTGCTGGAGCTGTTGCTGAAGAACAAACTGAATTTGACGTAGTTCTTGCATCTGCTGGCGACCAGAAGATCAAGGTTATCAAAGTTGTTCGTGAAATCACTGGTCTTGGACTTAAAGAAGCGAAGGAAGTTGTTGACAACGCTCCTAAAGCTCTTAAAGAAGGCGTTTCTAAAGAAGAAGCTGAAGAAATCAAAGCTAAGCTTGAAGAAGTTGGAGCTAACGTCGAAGTTAAGTAATCAACCTTACAATAAAAAGCTCGCTGCTAAAGCGAGCTTTTTTTTCGCTTTTAGTCTTTGGTAAGCGAATGAAATAATAAGACATTAATTTCGAGAAATGTCTAGCTCCAGCGCTTGTCGGGGCTGACCAAGGCGCTTCCGCTTTTCTGCTTTTTTTGCTTTTTGATTTCAAATATTTTATACTACCGCAGTAGCAATGCAATCCGCGATCGCATTCTTCAAATGATTCCCCATGGAGGTGAGAGATTTTGACTGAACATTATTACTCCCGTAAACCCGGCACCGAAAGCAACCCTGTGAAATGGCAAAGTGAATTGAAAGGAAACAGCTTCCGCTTCAAAACGGACAGCGGCGTTTTTTCGAAAAAGGAAGTTGATTTTGGATCCCGATTATTGATCGATACTTTCGATTTGAAAAATGAGACTGGTTTAATCCTTGATGTTGGCTGCGGCTATGGACCAATCGGACTTTCGCTGGCTAAAGCTTATCCGGATGCAACGGTTCACATGGTGGATGTCAATGAAAGAGCGATTATGCTTGCTGAGGATAACGCGGCAGAAAATAAAATAGAAAATGTGGAAATCTATGAAAGTGACCGCTTGACAGGAGTGGAAGAAAAGGAGTTCAACGCAATCCTTACTAATCCTCCGATCCGTGCCGGCAAAAAGGTAGTGCATGATATTTTTGAACAAAGTTTCCTGCATCTAGCTGAAGGCGGAGAACTCTGGGTGGTCATCCAAAAGAAACAGGGTGCGCCGTCCGCGATGGAAAAAATGAAAGAACTATTTGGCCAGGTTGACATTGCGGCGAAAAGTAAAGGATACTTTATTCTCAAATCTGTAAAATGTTGACGTGAGAAAACCGCTATGTTAATATTATAAAATGCCAATATATTAGTTTCCTTTCGTCTGCTAATTTCATCGAAAGTTGTATAATTTTGGGCATTAAGGGAAAACTAACAAAATAATTGTTCGTTGCAGGAAATGTGGTTTTTAGGTGAAAACCCTTTTTCTTTTTGTCTTTGGAAATGGAGGAAACTTCATGGACAAGACATGGATAGATGAATAATAACGCTTGATTTGAGGGGTGAATCAGTTGACAGGTCAACTAGTTCAGTATGGACGACACCGCCAACGTAGAAGTTATGCTCGCATCAGTGAAGTTTTGGAATTGCCGAATTTAATTGAAATTCAAACCTCTTCCTATCAGTGGTTTCTTGATGAGGGCCTCCGGGAAATGTTCCAGGACATTTCACCGATTGAAGACTTTACTGGTAACTTATCGCTAGAGTTTATCGATTACAGTCTTGGCGAACCGAAATATCCAGTGGAAGAATCCAAAGAAAGAGACGTCACTTACTCCGCGCCGTTGCGAGTAAAGGTCCGCCTTGTGAATAAAGAAACAGGCGAAGTTAAGGACCAGGATGTTTTCATGGGTGATTTCCCGCTTATGACAGAAACTGGCACGTTTGTGATCAACGGTGCTGAAAGGGTTATCGTTTCCCAGTTAGTGCGTTCACCAAGTGTGTACTACAGCGGGAAGCTTGATAAAAACGGGAAAAGGGGATTCTCTGCTACCGTTATTCCGAACCGAGGCGCTTGGTTAGAGTATGAAACAGACGCCAAGGATGTTGTATATGTAAGGATAGATCGTACGAGGAAGCTCCCTGTTACGGTTCTTTTGCGTGCATTAGGGTTCGGTTCTGATCAAGAAATCATTGATCTGATCGGTGATAACGAATATATCCGTAACACTCTTGAAAAAGACAATACGGAAAGCACAGAAAAAGCGCTTCTTGAAATTTATGAGCGTCTACGTCCAGGCGAACCGCCTACAGTTGACAATGCAAAGAGCCTTCTGGTATCAAGATTCTTTGATCCAAAGCGCTATGACCTTGCAAATGTAGGGCGTTATAAAATTAACAAAAAGCTTCATATTAAAAACCGTTTATTCGGGCAGAAGCTTGCCGAAACATTAGTTGATCCTGAAACAGGTGAAATTATCGCGGAAAAAGGCGTGACTTTGGATCGCCGTACACTTGATAAGATCATTCCTGCGTTGGAGAAGAATGTTGGCTTCAAGAATTTCAGCCCATATGGCGGCGTGGTTGAAGAGGATGTAACGCTGCAAAGCATTAAAATCTACTCTCCGAACGATGTTGAAGGCGAGAAAGAAATTAATGTTTTAGCAAATGCCTATGTCCCTGAACCAATTAAAAATATTACGCCTGCTGATATCATTTCTTCAATCAGCTACTTCTTTAACTTGTTGCATGGTGTAGGCGACACGGATGATATCGACCATTTAGGAAACAGACGCCTTCGTTCTGTAGGTGAGCTGCTTCAGAATCAATTCAGAATTGGTTTGTCCAGAATGGAGCGTGTAGTCCGCGAAAGAATGTCCATCCAGGACACAAACACGATTACACCTCAGCAATTGATCAATATTCGCCCGGTAATTGCGTCCATTAAAGAGTTCTTTGGAAGTTCACAGCTTTCACAGTTCATGGACCAGACAAACCCGCTGGCTGAATTAACACATAAAAGGCGTCTTTCTGCATTGGGACCTGGTGGTCTTACGCGTGAACGCGCTGGTTTCGAAGTGCGTGACGTTCACTACTCCCACTACGGACGTATGTGTCCAATTGAAACGCCTGAAGGTCCGAACATTGGTTTGATCAACTCGCTTTCAAGTTTCGCGAAGGTTAACCGTTTTGGTTTCATTGAGACTCCATACCGCCGTGTTGACCCTGAAACAGGAAAAGTGACAAGCCACTTTGATTACTTAACAGCTGATGAAGAAGACAATTATGTTGTTGCCCAGGCAAATGCACGTCTTGCTGAAGACGGATCCTTCATAGATGAAGAAGTTATTGCCCGTTTCCGCGGTGAAAACACTGTCGTTAAGCGCGACCGCGTCGATTACATGGACGTATCGCCTAAACAGGTTGTATCCGCAGCGACAGCGTGTATTCCGTTCTTGGAAAACGATGACTCCAACCGTGCTCTGATGGGTGCGAACATGCAGCGTCAGGCTGTTCCGTTGATGCAGCCAGAAGCGCCGATTGTAGGAACGGGAATGGAGCACGTGAATGCAAAGGATTCCGGTGCTGCAGTCATCTGTAAGCATGAAGGAATCGTAGAACACGTGGAAGCGCGCCAAGTATGGGTTCGCCGCGTCAAAGAAGTAGACGGCCAGGAAGTTAAGGGTGACCTTGATAAATACCGTATGCTTAAGTTCATCCGTTCCAACCAGGGTACTTGTTATAACCAGCGCCCAATCGTAAGCCTTGGTGACCGTGTTGTTAAAGGAGAGATCCTTGCTGACGGCCCATCAATGGAAAAAGGTGAACTTGCCCTTGGACGTAACGTTCTTGTTGGATTCATGACATGGAATGGTTATAACTACGAGGATGCGATCATCATGAGTGAGCGCCTTGTTAAAGATGATGTTTATACATCGATCCATATAGAAGAATACGAATCAGAGTCTCGAGATACTAAGCTTGGGCCTGAAGAAATCACACGCGACATTCCAAACGTCGGGGAAGATGCATTAAGAAACCTTGACGAGCGTGGAATCATCCGTGTTGGTGCCGAAGTGAAAGACGGAGATCTTCTTGTTGGTAAGGTAACACCTAAAGGGGTTACTGAATTGACAGCTGAAGAACGTCTCTTGCATGCAATCTTCGGTGAAAAAGCAAGGGAAGTCCGTGATACATCATTGCGTGTTCCGCACGGCGGCGGCGGTATTGTCCTCGACGTCAAAGTGTTCAACCGCGAAGATGGCGATGAGCTTCCTCCAGGTGTAAACCAGTTAGTCCGTGCTTACATCGTTCAGAAGCGTAAGATTTCTGAAGGTGATAAGATGGCCGGACGCCACGGTAACAAAGGGGTTATCTCGAAGATCCTTCCAGAAGAAGATATGCCTTATCTTCCGGATGGCACACCAGTCGATATCATGCTTAACCCTCTAGGGGTTCCTTCACGTATGAATATTGGTCAGGTGCTTGAACTCCACCTTGGAATGGCGGCGCGTTACCTTGGAATCCATGTTGCTTCTCCTGTATTTGACGGAGCCCGTGAGGAAGATGTATGGGCAACGATCGAGGAAGCCGGCATGGCCCGTGACGCAAAAACCATCCTTTATGATGGACGTACAGGCGAACCGTTCGACAACCGTGTATCTGTCGGTGTCATGTACATGATCAAGCTAGCCCACATGGTAGACGATAAGCTTCACGCCCGTTCTACTGGACCATACTCACTTGTTACACAGCAGCCACTCGGCGGTAAAGCCCAGTTCGGCGGACAGCGTTTCGGGGAGATGGAGGTTTGGGCGCTTGAAGCATACGGCGCTGCATATACATTGCAGGAAATTTTAACTGTCAAGTCCGATGACGTTGTTGGACGTGTTAAGACATACGAAGCAATTGTAAAAGGTGAAAATGTTCCTGAACCAGGCGTACCTGAGTCATTCAAGGTATTGATGAAGGAACTTCAGAGTCTGGGTATGGACGTTAAGATCCTGTCAGGCGATGAAAAAGAAATCGAAATGCGCGACTTCGACGATGAAGAAGAACTGCAGCATGCTGAAACATTGACAATTGCTCCAGAACCAGAAGAAATGAATTCTGAAAAAGTAGGAATGAAAGAATAGGACCATCTAATTGGCACACGTGTACAAACAGTTGAATAACAGTATTGTCCACGTGTGTTCCTTTTTGGATGGCCATAAGGGTAAAACCCTAGATTAAAAGGGAGGTAGGCCCCTTGCTAGACGTTAATAATTTTGAGTACATGAAAATCGGCCTCGCTTCACCTGACAAGATCCGTTCATGGTCTTTCGGTGAGGTTAAAAAGCCAGAAACAATCAACTATCGTACTTTAAAACCAGAAAAAGACGGCTTATTCTGTGAGCGTATCTTCGGACCGACTAAGGACTGGGAATGTCATTGCGGAAAGTACAAGAGAGTTCGCTATAAAGGCGTAGTCTGTGACCGATGCGGTGTTGAAGTAACTCGCGCTAAAGTCCGTCGTGAAAGAATGGGGCATATCGAACTTGCGGCTCCTGTTTCTCACATTTGGTATTTCAAAGGTATTCCTAGCCGCATGGGACTTGTTCTTGACATGTCTCCGCGTGCGTTGGAAGAAGTTATTTACTTCGCTTCTTACGTGGTAACTGAAACAGGTGACACTGCCCTTGAAAAGAAGCAGTTGTTATCCGAGAAAGAATACCGCGCATACCGTGAAAAATACGGAAACAAATTCCAGGCCGCGATGGGAGCAGAAGCAATCAAAAAGCTGCTTTCGGATATCGACCTTGATAAAGAAGCTGACATGCTGAAAGAAGAGCTAAGAACTGCGCAAGGCCAGCGCCGTACTCGTGCGATCAAACGTCTTGAGGTCGTTGAAGCTTTCCGTGGATCAGGCAATGAACCATCATGGATGATCCTTGATGTACTTCCTGTCATTCCGCCGGAGCTTCGCCCAATGGTTCAGTTAGATGGCGGACGTTTTGCGACATCCGACTTAAATGATTTGTACCGCCGTGTAATCAACCGTAACAACCGCCTAAAGCGTCTTCTTGACCTTGGTGCTCCTAGCATCATCGTCCAGAATGAAAAGCGTATGCTTCAGGAGGCTGTTGATGCCTTGATCGATAACGGCCGCCGTGGCCGTCCGGTAACAGGTCCTGGTAACCGTCCATTGAAATCCCTATCGCACATGCTTAAGGGTAAGCAGGGACGTTTCCGTCAAAACCTTCTTGGTAAGCGTGTTGACTACTCAGGCCGTTCGGTTATCGTAGTAGGTCCAAACCTGCAAATGTACCAGTGCGGTCTGCCTAAAGAAATGGCACTTGAGCTGTTCAAGCCATTCGTAATGAAAGAATTAGTGCAAAAAGGTTTAGCACACAACATTAAGTCTGCTAAACGTAAAATTGAGCGTGTTAGCCCTGAGGTTTGGGATGTTCTTGAAGATGTAATCAGAGAGCACCCAGTATTGCTTAACCGTGCCCCAACTCTTCACAGATTGGGAATCCAGGCGTTTGAGCCAACGTTAGTAGAAGGACGCGCAATCCGTCTTCACCCGCTAGTATGTACAGCGTATAACGCTGACTTTGATGGTGACCAGATGGCTGTCCACGTTCCGCTGTCGGCTGAAGCTCAAGCTGAAGCTCGTCTATTGATGCTTGCAGCCCAGAACATCCTGAACCCGAAAGACGGAAAGCCAGTTGTTACTCCTTCACAGGATATGGTTTTAGGTAACTACTACCTGACTTTGGAAAGAGAAGGCGTTGTTGGGGAAGGTATGGTCTTCAAGGATGCAAACGAAGCATTGATTGCGTACCAGAATGGTTATGTGCATCTTCATACACGTGTAGCTGTTGCCGCAGCATCTCTTGGCAACCAGACATTCACTGAAGAGCAAAATGGCCAGCTCTTGATCACGACTGTTGGTAAGCTGATTTTTAACGAAATCCTTCCAGCGTCATTCCCTTATATCAATGAGCCATCTAAACAAAATCTAGAGGAGAAGACTCCTGAGAAGTATTTTGTTGAAAAAGGCGCAGATATCAAGGAAGTTATCAAGTCTATGCCGTTAGTTGATCCGTTCAAGAAGAAAATTCTTGGTAATATCATTGCTGAAGTGTTCAAGCGCTTCAAGATTACTGAAACATCAAAAATGCTTGACCGCATGAAGGATCTTGGCTTCAAATACTCCACTAAAGCGGGTATTACGGTCGGTGTAGCTGATATCGTGGTTCTTAAAGAAAAGCAAGAGATTATCTCGGATGCACAAACTAAAGTTGATAATGTCCTAAAACAGTTCAGACGCGGTCTAATCACCGAGGATGAGCGTTATGACCGAGTTATTTCCATTTGGAGTGCGGCCAAGGATGTAATCCAGGCCAAACTAATGAAATCACTTGATACAACAAACCCAATCTTCATGATGAGTGACTCTGGTGCCCGTGGTAACGCATCTAACTTTACTCAGCTTGCTGGTATGCGTGGTCTGATGGCCAACCCGGCTGGACGAATCATTGAATTGCCAATCAAATCAAGTTTCCGTGAAGGTCTGACAGTATTGGAATACTTCATTTCCACTCACGGTGCTCGTAAAGGTCTTGCGGATACAGCGCTTAAGACAGCAGACTCAGGTTACCTGACTCGCCGACTTGTAGACGTTGCCCAGGATGTCATCGTTCGCGAAGATGATTGCGGAACGGACAGAGGCTTATTTATCAGATCACTTAAAGACGGTACCGAAGTAATCGAACCTCTAGATGAGCGTTTAATCGGCCGTTATGCAAGAAAGGCAATCAAACATCCGGAGACCAAGGCTGTGATTGTACCTGAAAATGGGTTGATTACAGAAGACTTGGCTGTTGAAGTAACAGAAGCAGGAATCGAAGAAGTCTGGATCCGATCTGCCTTCACATGTAACACTCGCCATGGTGTTTGTAAGAAATGTTACGGACGCAACCTTGCTACTGGCCAGGAAGTTGAAGTGGGCGAAGCAGTTGGTATCATCGCAGCCCAGTCTATCGGAGAGCCTGGTACGCAGCTTACGATGCGTACATTCCATACCGGCGGTGTTGCAGGAGACGATATTACACAAGGTCTTCCGCGTATCCAGGAATTGTTTGAAGCACGTAACCCTAAAGGTCAAGCTGTCATCTCTGAACTTGAAGGTGTCGTAGTCGGCATCAACGAAGGAAAAGACCGCCAGCAGGAAATCGTTGTCCAGGGTGAAATCGAAAGCCGCACTTACACTGCACCATATACAGCTCGCCTGAAGGTTGCTGTAAATGATCATGTAGCTCGCGGACAGGAGCTTACTGAAGGATCAATCGACCCTAAAGAACTCCTAAGAGTCAAAGATGTTCAGTCCGTGCAGGAATACCTGTTGAAAGAAGTTCAAAAGGTATACCGTATGCAGGGTGTTGAAATCGGCGATAAGCACGTAGAAGTAATGGTTCGCCAGATGATGCGCAAAATCAGGGTGATCGATGCGGGTGAAACAGATGTACTTCCAGGCACATTGCTTGAGATCCATCAGTTCACTGACGCTAACCGCAAAGCACTTCTTGATGGCAAAATGCCAGCAACAGGACGTCCAGTATTGCTTGGTATCACAAAAGCATCACTTGAGACGGATTCATTCCTGTCAGCTGCTTCCTTCCAGGAAACAACAAGAGTGCTTACAGATGCTGCAATCAAAGGCAAGCGCGATGAGCTTCTCGGCTTGAAAGAGAATGTTATCATCGGTAAACTTGTTCCAGCTGGAACTGGCATGCAGCGTTACAGAAGAGCTGAGCCTATCACCATGGAAGAAGAAAATGCTGATGTAATCACTGTAGAGTAAAGAAATAACATGCGCGGTGCTTTCTATTAAAAAGAAAGTGCCGCGTTTTTAAAGTAAAAATAATGAATAAAAGTTATGTATCTTGATATTTTTTTTCAAATGCGGTTGACATCAACAGAATGAAATGTTAATATTTCAAAGGTGCTCCTATTTTCCGGTTACTTTGGAGGATATCATGTCTTATGAAAAAGTAGCTCAGGCTAAAAAGATCATAGTAGGATCAAAGCAAACAGTTAAAGCCCTGAAAGCAGGCGAAGTAATGGAACTGGTGATTGCAAGGGATGCAGACGCGAAAGTGACGGCAGAACTATTGCGTACGGCCAGGGAAATGAACTCCGCCATCACCTATGTCGACTCTATGAAAAAACTGGGGAAGGCATGCGGGATTGCAGTAGGTGCGGCAGCTGTAGCGATAACCAAGTAAAAACTGTTTTTACAGAAATGACTGTAAAAACTTTGTTTTTTGTAAAAAAATGAACCACCTGGATGTGTGGGCTTACAAAAAAATGAAGGGAGGAAAAAATCATGCCTACAATTAACCAATTAGTGCGCAAGCCACGTAGCACAAAAGAGGAGAAGTCAAAATCTCCTGCGCTAAATAAAGGTTATAACAGCTTCAAAAAAGCACAAACAAACGTATCATCTCCACAAAAGCGTGGTGTATGTACTCGTGTTGGTACAATGACTCCAAAGAAGCCAAACTCAGCGTTGCGTAAATACGCTCGTGTACGTTTGACTAACGGAATCGAGGTAACTGCTTATATCCCTGGTATCGGGCACAACCTTCAAGAGCACAGTGTTGTTCTTATCCGCGGAGGACGTGTAAAGGACTTACCGGGTGTACGTTATCACATCGTTCGTGGTGCTCTTGATACTGCTGGTGTAAACAACCGTATGCAGGGCCGTTCTAAGTACGGAACTAAGAGACCAAAAGCAGCAAAGAAATAATAAAACAAACTAATTAGCCTTTCTGAAAGGAGGAAATAAACATGCCACGTAAAGGTCCTGTTGCAAAGAGAGACGTATTGCCGGATCCGATTTACAACTCAAAGCTTATCACTCGTTTAATCAATAAAATGATGATCGACGGCAAAAGAGGTAAATCACAAAAGATCCTTTATTCAGCTTTTGATATCATTCGTGAGCGTTCAGGCAAAGAGCCTTTGGAAGTGTTTGAACAAGCACTGAAGAACATCATGCCTGTTCTAGAAGTAAAAGCACGCCGTGTAGGTGGAGCTAACTATCAAGTACCAATCGAGGTGCGTGCAGACCGCCGTACAACTTTAGGTCTTCGCTGGTTAGTGAACTATGCACGTCTTCGTGGAGAGAAAACAATGGAAGAGCGTCTTGCTAACGAAATTCTTGACGCAGCCAACAACGCTGGTGCTTCTGTTAAGAAGCGCGAAGATACACACAAAATGGCGGAAGCAAACAAAGCATTCGCTCACTATCGTTGGTAATCTTACCTTCATTCTAAAAACCCTTATACTAGGAAGGAGAAAGACCAAATGGCAAGAGAGTTCTCCTTAGCAAAAACTCGTAATATTGGAATCATGGCTCACATTGATGCTGGTAAAACAACAACAACTGAGCGTGTTCTATATTATACAGGCCGTATTCATAAAATCGGTGAAACTCACGAAGGTGCTTCTCAAATGGACTGGATGGAGCAGGAACAAGAGCGTGGAATCACGATCACTTCTGCTGCAACAACAGCTTCATGGAAAGAACACCGCGTTAACATCATTGACACTCCTGGACACGTAGACTTCACTGTTGAAGTTGAACGTTCACTTCGTGTACTTGATGGAGCAGTTGCTGTACTTGATGCGCAGTCCGGTGTTGAGCCGCAAACAGAAACAGTTTGGCGCCAAGCTACAACTTACGGAGTACCACGCGTAGTATTCGTTAACAAAATGGATAAGCTGGGTGCGGACTTCCTTTATTCTGTTAATACTATACACGATCGTCTTCAAGCTAACGCTCACCCAATCCAGCTTCCTATCGGGGCTGAGGATGAGTTCGAAGCAATCATCGACTTAGTCGAAATGAAGGCAATCTTCTACGGTAATGACCTTGGTACAGAAATTACTGAAGGTGAAATTCCGGAAGAATACAAAGCTCAGGCTGAAGAATACCGTGAAAAGTTAGTTGAAGCGGTTGCTGAGCTTGATGAAGAATTAATGGAAAAATACCTTGGCGGAGAAGAGCTTACAATCCAAGAGATTAAAGCTGCTATCCGTAAAGGTACTACAAACGTTGAATTCTACCCAGTTATCTGTGGTTCAGCATTCAAAAACAAAGGTGTTCAGCTAATGCTTGACGCAGTAATCGACTACCTTCCATCTCCACTAGATGTACCAGCTATCAAAGGTACACTTCCGGATTCAGAAGAAGAAGTTGAGCGTCATTCAGATGACAGCGAGCCATTCTCTGCTCTAGCATTTAAAGTTATGACTGACCCTTATGTTGGAAAATTAACGTTCTTCCGCGTTTACTCTGGTACTCTTGAGTCTGGTTCATATGTTCAGAACTCAACTAAAGGCAAGCGTGAGCGTATCGGACGTATCCTTCAAATGCATGCGAACAGCCGTCAGGAAATCTCAAAGGTTTACGCGGGTGATATTGCAGCTGCTGTAGGTTTAAAGGATACTACTACAGGTGACACTTTATGTGATGAAAAGAACCTTGTGATCTTGGAATCAATGAACTTCCCTGAACCAGTAATCCAGTTGTCAGTTGAACCTAAGTCTAAAGCAGACCAGGATAAAATGACGACAGCATTGCAAAAGCTTCAAGAAGAAGATCCGACATTCCGCGCCCATACAGACCAGGAAACTGGACAGGTTATCATCGCTGGAATGGGAGAGCTTCACCTTGATATCATCGTTGACCGTATGCGTCGCGAATTTAAAGTGGAAGCAAACGTTGGTGCACCTCAGGTTGCCTACCGTGAAACTTTCCGCGAATCAGCTTCTGTTGAAGGTAAATTCGCTCGTCAGTCTGGTGGACGCGGTCAATACGGACACGTTTGGATTGAGTTCGCGCCAAACGAAGAAGGAAAAGGCTTTGAATTCGTGAACGGCATCGTTGGTGGTACTGTTCCACGTGAATACATCCCTGCAGTACAAGCTGGATTAGAAGATTCACTTAACCGTGGAGTTCTTGCAGGATATCCACTAGTTGACATCAAAGCAAGACTATTCGATGGTTCTTACCACGATGTTGACTCCTCTGAAATGGCGTTTAAAATCGCTGCTTCAATGGCACTTAAGAATGCTGCTTCAAAATGTAAGCCTGTAATTCTTGAGCCAGTCATGAGGGTTGAAGTTGTTATCCCTGAAGAATACCTAGGTGATATCATGGGTATGATCACTGCTCGTCGCGGACGCGTCGAAGGTATGGATGCTCGTGGTAATGCACAGGTAGTTCGTGCGATGGTTCCACTTTCAGAAATGTTCGGTTATGCAACTGCTCTTCGTTCAAGCACACAAGGTCGCGGCGTATTCTCAATGCACTTCGATCACTATGAAGAAGTTCCAAAATCAGTTTCTGAAGAAATCATCAAAAAAAATAAAGGTGAATAATTGATTTTCATCTTTTAATCAAGTATAACTACTAATGTAAGAATACGCTGTGGGATAGGTTTACCTATTTCACAGCACTTTAAAATATACTTAATTTTCATATATTAAAGGAGGATTTTTCTAATGGGAAAAGCTAAATTCGATCGTTCCAAGCCACACGTTAACATTGGTACAATTGGTCACGTTGACCATGGTAAAACAACTTTAACAGCTGCAATCACTTCTGTTCTTGCAAAAGCTGGCGGTGCTGAAGCAAAAGGTTATGACCAAATCGATGCTGCTCCAGAAGAGCGCGAGCGTGGAATCACAATCTCTACTGCACACGTTGAGTACGAAACTGAAACTCGTCACTATGCACACGTTGACTGCCCAGGACATGCTGACTATGTTAAAAACATGATCACTGGTGCTGCACAAATGGACGGCGGAATCCTAGTTGTATCTGCAACTGACGGCCCAATGCCACAAACTCGTGAGCACATCCTTCTTTCTCGTCAGGTAGGCGTACCTTACCTTGTTGTATTCATGAACAAGTGTGATATGGTTGATGACGAAGAGCTACTTGAATTAGTAGAAATGGAAGTTCGTGACCTTCTTTCTGATTATGAATTCCCTGGCGATGACATCCCAGTAATCAAAGGTTCTGCTCTTAAAGCTCTTGAAGGCGAAGCTGCTTGGGAAGAGAAGATCGTTGAACTTATGAACGCTGTTGATGAGTACATCCCAACTCCAACACGTGACACTGACAAGCCTTTCATGATGCCTGTTGAGGATGTTTTCTCAATCACAGGACGTGGAACAGTTGCTACTGGCCGTGTTGAGCGTGGACAAGTACGCGTTGGTGACGTAATCGAAATCGTTGGTTTCACTGAAGAGCCAAAATCTACAACTGTTACAGGCGTAGAAATGTTCCGTAAGCTTCTTGACTATGCTGAAGCTGGAGATAACATCGGTGCACTTCTTCGTGGTGTAGCACGTGAAGAAATCGAGCGTGGACAGGTTTTGGCTAAGCCAAAATCAATCACTCCACACACAAAGTTCAAAGCTGAAGTTTATGTTCTTTCTAAAGAAGAAGGTGGACGTCATACTCCATTCTTCACTAACTACCGTCCACAATTCTATTTCCGTACTTCTGATATTACAGGTATCTGTAACCTTCCTGAAGGCGTAGAAATGGTTATGCCTGGCGACAACATCGAAATGACTGTTGAACTAATCGCTCCAGTTGCGATCGAAGAAGGAACTAAGTTCTCAATTCGTGAAGGCGGCCGTACTGTAGGCGCTGGCGTAGTTGCAACTATCCAAGAATAATTTTATTGATACAAAGCAGCTGGATGACGATCCAGCTGCTTTTTTGCGTTTAAATTTATTTTGATAAGATTTGATTTAAATATACAATTCGCTGCGACTCATTGATATTTAAAATACTATCCCTCAAGATCTAAGAAAGACTGGTTGATCACTTTATATGTGACCATATAAAAAAGCGGAAGGGGAGAAAGAACAATAATGTACCCGTAAAAGATAAGAAAGGAAATGTATCGTCACATAAAAAGCAATAATGTGCACATAAAAGGGAAGCAAGAAAGTTTATCGTCACATAAAGAAGATTAATGTACCCATAAAAGAGAAGAAAGAGAATTTATCGCCACATACTAATTAAAATGCCTATCTTAAACTGGAAAAGTGACATTTCTCCTTACTGGATCACGTGTTTAGCAACTAACCATCTCCCCTAATAGGAAATCCTCGAATCAGTTTCTTCTATATAATATAAACCGCATTAAAAGGAATTATTTTCTCCACGTCCAAATAGTTAGAAATCTTCTCCGCCACTTGTAAAATACTCAAACGCCAGCTATAATAGTAAAAGTGTGTTGAACATAATGAAATTGCGGAATAGATGTTGCGTTTGAGTTATGTTTTATGTATAATAGACAATGTTGGTCTTTGACTGCGATGATGCGAAAGGTTGCTGACACACCCGGCCGCTTTGCCATGGCGAGTGTGTGGGAAATTTTCGCTGAGAATGTCTATTTTAAAAATAGGCGAAAAGGAGGGAAAGTAATGGCAAAACAAAAAATTCGTATACGTTTGAAAGCTTATGATCACAGAATTCTTGATACATCAGCAGAGAAAATTGTTGAAACAGCAAAGCGTTCTGGTGCGGCGGTGTCTGGTCCAATCCCACTACCTACTGAAAAGACGATTTACACAATTCTTCGTGCGGTGCACAAGTACAAAGATTCTCGTGAGCAGTTTGAAATGCGTACGCATAAGCGTCTGATTGACATCATCAATCCGACACCACAAACGGTCGATTCACTAATGCGTTTAGACCTGCCATCAGGTGTAGATATCGAAATCAAACTTTAATAATAAAACATTATAATTCACAGGAGGTGTGACTGAAATGACCAAAGGAATCTTAGGAAGAAAGATCGGTATGACTCAAGTATTTGCTGAAAACGGCGACCTTATCCCGGTAACAGTGGTAGAAGCTGCTCCAAACGTAGTGCTTCAAGTGAAATCTGTTGAAACAGATGGTTACGAAGCGGTACAGCTTGGCTTTGAAGACAAGCGCGAAAAGCTTTCTAACAAACCAGAAAAAGGCCACGTTTCAAAAGCAAACACTGCTCCTAAGCGCTTCGTAAAAGAAATTAACGGAGTTGACTTAGCAGGCTATGAAGTTGGTCAGGAAGTCAAAGTTGATATTTTCGCAGAAGGCGAAATGGTAGATGTTACAGGAATCTCTAAGGGTAAAGGTTTCCAAGGTGTAATCAAGCGCCACGGACAATCTCGCGGACCAATGGCTCACGGTTCTCGTTACCACCGCCGCCCTGGTTCAATGGGTCCTGTTGCTCCAAACCGTGTTTTCAAAGGTAAACTATTACCTGGACGCATGGGTGGAGATCAGATCACTGTTCAAAACCTGCAAATCGTTAAAGTTGACGCAGAACGTAACCTTCTTCTAATCAAAGGGAACGTTCCTGGTGCTAAAAAAGCCCTTTTAAAAATTAAAGGCGCTGTAAAAGCTAAGTAATTTTCACAGGAAAGGAGGAAACAAGAATGCCTAAAGTAGCATTATTTAACCAAGCTGGTTCACAAGTTGGAGAAATCGAACTTAACGACACAGTATTTGGTATTGAGCCTAACAACCACGTAATGTTTGAAGCAGTAGTAATGCAAAGAGCTTCATTACGTCAAGGAACTCATAAAACTAAAATTCGTTCTGAAGTAGCGGGCGGTGGACGCAAGCCTTGGAAACAAAAAGGTACTGGACGTGCTCGTCAAGGATCTATTCGTTCTCCACAATGGCGCGGCGGCGGTACTGTATTCGGTCCTGTTCCACGCAGCTACAGCTATAAATTACCTAAAAAGGTACGTCGTTTAGCTATTAAATCTGCTCTATCATCTAAAGTACAAGCTGAAAACATCTTAGTTCTTGAAAGCCTTGCTTTTGACGCTCCTAAGACAAAAGAATTCACAAACGTACTAAAAGGTCTTTCAGTTAACACTAAAGCCTTGATCGTAACAGCAGGTTTAGAAGAAAACGTTGCTCTATCTGCACGTAACATTCCAGGAGTAACTGTTGTTGCTGCCGATGGAATTAACGTACTAGATGTTTTAAATCATGATAAGCTGATCATGACAAAAGCAGCTGTTGAAAAAGTAGAGGAGGTGCTTGCATAATGGATGCACGCGATATCATTAAGCGCCCCGTTATTACAGAACGTTCTTCAGATCTTATGACTGAGAAGAAGTATACTTTCGAAGTTGATACAAGAGCGAATAAGACACAAGTTAAAGATGCGATCGAAACTATTTTCGGCGTTAAAGTTGAAAAAGTTAACATCATGAACTACAAAGGTAAGTTCAAACGTATGGGCAAGTTCGGCGGTTATACAAACAAGCGTCGTAAAGCTATCGTTAAACTTACTCAAGACAGCAAAGAAATCGAATTCTTCGAAGTATAAAAACTTAATTAGAAGAGGAGGGAAACGAAATGGCGATTAAAAAGTACAAACCTACCTCCAACGGTCGTCGTAATATGACAGCATCTGATTTTGCTGAAATTACAACTGACAAGCCGGAAAAATCCTTGCTTGCTCCGTTGCACAGAAAAGGCGGTCGTAACAACCAGGGTAAGTTAACTGTTCGTCATCAAGGTGGCGGCCATAAGCGTCAGTACAGAATCATCGACTTTAAACGTACAAAAGATGGCATTCCAGGACGCGTTGCCACAATTGAGTATGATCCAAACCGTTCAGCAAACATTGCGTTAATTAATTATGTAGATGGTGAAAAGAGATATATCCTAGCTCCTAAAAACCTAGAAGTAGGTATGGAAGTTATGTCTGGCCCAACAGCTGACATTAAAGTAGGTAATGCTCTTCCACTAGTTAACATCCCAGTTGGTACAGTAGTACACAACATCGAATTGAAGCCTGGTAAAGGCGGACAATTAGTTCGTTCTGCAGGAACTTCAGCACAGGTTCTTGGTAAAGAAGGCAAATATGTATTGATTCGTTTGAACTCAGGCGAAGTACGTATGATCCTTTCTGAGTGCCGTGCAACTGTTGGTCAAGTTGGTAACGAACAACACGAATTGATCAACATCGGTAAAGCAGGTCGTAATCGTTGGTTAGGCAAGCGCCCAACTGTTCGTGGATCTGTAATGAACCCTAACGATCACCCACACGGTGGTGGTGAAGGACGCTCTCCAATCGGACGTAAATCACCAATGTCTCCTTGGGGCAAGCCGACTCTTGGTTACAAGACTCGTAAGAAGAAAAACAAATCCGATAAGTTTATTGTTCGTCGTCGTAAAAAATAACGGGATTGAGCTACGGTTCGCGGGAACCGTAGGGCAATCACGAAGGGAGGTTCACTCATGGGTCGTAGCTTAAAAAAAGGACCTTTTGTTGATGATCACTTAATCACAAAGATCGAAAAGTTAAATGAAACTGAAGGCAAGAAAGTTGTTAAAACTTGGTCTCGCCGTTCAACGATCTTCCCACAATTCATCGGACACACGATTGCTGTCTACGATGGTCGTAAACATGTTCCTGTATATGTCACTGAAGACATGGTAGGCCACAAGCTTGGAGAATTCGCTCCAACTCGTACTTACAAAGGTCATGGAAATGACGATAAGAAAACAAGACGTTAATGAGAGGAGGGCATCCAAATGCAAGCTAAAGCTGTTGCAAGAACAGTTCGTATTGCTCCTCGTAAAGCTCGACTAGTTCTAGATTTAATTCGAGGAAAGCAAGTTGGTGAAGCGGTAGCTATCTTAAACCTTACCCCAAAAGCTGCTTCTCCAATCGTAGATAAAGTGTTGAAATCTGCATTAGCAAACGCAGAGCACAACTATGAAATGGATGTTAATAACCTTGTCGTATCCGAAGCGTATGCAAATGAAGGACCAACGTTAAAACGTTTCCGTCCACGTGCTATGGGCCGTGCAAGTGCAATTAACAAACGTACTAGCCATATTACTATCGTTTTATCAGAAAAGAAGGAGGGATAATCAGTGGGTCAAAAAGTAAATCCAGTCGGTTTGCGTATCGGAATCATCCGTGATTGGGAATCCAAGTGGTACGCAGGCAAAGACTACGCTGATCTTTTACACGAAGACCTTAAGGTTCGTGAGTACATCACAAAGCGTTTACGCGATGCTTCTCTTTCTAAAGTAGAGATCGAACGTGCTGCAAACCGTTTAAATGTAACTGTCCACACTGCTAAGCCTGGAATGGTGATCGGTAAGGGCGGTACTGAGGTTGAAGCTCTTCGCAAAGCGTTAAACCAACTTACTGGCAAACGTGTTCATATAAACATTCTTGAAATTAAAAGAGCTGATATTGATGCGAAATTGGTTGCTGAGAATATCGCTCGTCAATTAGAAAGCCGTGTATCTTTCCGTCGTGCTCAAAAGCAAGTTATCCAACGTGCTATGCGTGCAGGCGCTAAAGGTATCAAGACAATGGTATCTGGCCGTCTTGGCGGAGCAGACATCGCTCGTTCAGAACAATACAGCGAAGGAACAGTTCCACTTCATACTCTTCGTGCCGATATCGATTACGCTACTGCTGAAGCAGATACAACTTACGGAAAACTTGGCGTAAAAGTATGGATTTACCGTGGAGAGGTCCTTCCTACGAAGAAGAAAACTGAGGAAGGAGGCAAATAATATGTTATTGCCAAAACGCGTTAAATATCGCCGTCAACACCGTGGTAAAATGCGCGGTCAAGCAAAAGGCGGTACTGAAGTGAACTTCGGTGAATTCGGTTTGCAAGCTATGGAAGCTTCATGGATCACAAACCGTCAGATCGAATCTGCCCGTATTGCGATGACTCGTTACATGAAACGTGGCGGTAAAGTTTGGATCAAAATTTTCCCTCATAAGCCTTACACTGCAAAGCCTCTAGAGGTGCGAATGGGTTCCGGTAAAGGTGCTCCTGAAGGCTGGGTAGCAGTTGTTAAACCAGGCAAAGTAATGTTCGAAGTAGCTGGCGTTTCTGAAGAGATCGCACGTGAAGCATTACGCCTTGCAGCACACAAGCTTCCTGTAAAGTGCAAGTTTGTTAAACGAGAAGAAATTGGTGGTGAATCTAATGAAAGCTAATGACATTCGTGACCTTACCACTGCTGAAATTGAACAAAAAGTTAAATCTTTAAAAGAAGAGCTATTCAACCTGCGCTTTCAATTAGCGACTGGACAACTTGAAAATACAGCTCGCATTCGTGAAGTACGCAAAGCGATTGCTCGCATGAAAACTGTAATTCGTGAACGAGAGATCGGCGTTAACAGATAATTGAGAGGAGGTTCTCACAATGAGTGAACGCAACCAACGCAAAGTTTATACTGGACGCGTAGTATCTGACAAGATGGACAAAACTGTTACTGTTCTTGTTGAAACATACAAAAAGCATCCATTATACGGCAAGCGTGTAAAATACTCTAAGAAGTTTAAGGCTCATGATGAGCAAAATGAGGCAAAAATCGGCGACGTAGTACGTATCATGGAAACTCGTCCGCTATCTGCCACAAAACGTTTCCGCCTAGTAGAAGTGGTGGGAAAAGCTGTTATTATCTAATTGTTCGGATTAAGGTTTATTCCGAAGGGAGGTTACTCGCATGATCCAACAGGAAACACGTTTAAAAGTTGCTGACAATTCAGGTGCTCGTGAAGTTCTGACTATTAAGGTTCTAGGCGGTTCTGGCCGTAAGACTGCTAATATCGGTGACGTTATCGTCTGCACAGTAAAACAAGCAACACCAGGTGGCGTTGTTAAAAAAGGTGACGTTGTTAAAGCAGTAATTGTTCGTACAAAGACTGGTATGCGCCGTACAGACGGTTCATACATCAAATTTGACGAGAATGCTTGTGTAATCATCCGTGATGATAAGAGCCCTCGTGGAACTCGTATCTTCGGACCAGTTGCACGTGAGCTTCGTGAAAACAACTTCATGAAAATCGTTTCATTAGCTCCAGAAGTACTATAATCTATTTCAAATGCCTTTAAGGAGGTGCACACAGATGCATGTAAAAAAAGGTGACAAAGTAATGGTCATCTCTGGTAAGGACAAAGGCAAAACAGGGATCATCCTTGAAGCTTATCCTAAGCAAAGCCGTGTTCTTGTAGAAGGAATCAATATCGTGAAAAAACACGCTAAGCCTTCTCAAGTGAATCCACAGGGTGGAATCTTAAACCAGGAAGCACCTATCCATGTATCAAACGTAATGCCTATCGATGCGAAGTCTGGTAAGCCAACCCGAGTTGGTTACACAGTTGAAAACGGCAAGAAGGTACGCGTTGCTAAAAAATCCGGTGAAGTTCTAGATAAATAGTCTATTGAAGAAGGGAGGTACAATCGATGAACCGCCTAAAAGAAAAGTTCAACACTGAAATCACTCCTGCTCTTATGAGCAAATTTAACTATAAGTCAATCATGGAAGTTCCGAAGCTTGATAAGATCGTAATCAACATGGGTGTTGGTGAAGCAGTTGCCAATGCTAAAGCTCTTGATACTGCAGTTGAAGAATTAGCAACAATCACAGGCCAAAAGCCAATCGTGACTCGCGCTAAGAAATCAATCGCTGGTTTCCGCCTTCGTGAAGGTATGCCAATCGGCGCGAAAGTAACTCTTCGCGGAGAGCGCATGTACGAATTCATCGACAAGTTAATTTCAGTTTCTTTACCACGTGTACGTGACTTCCGCGGTATCTCTAAGAAGTCTTTCGACGGACGCGGTAACTACACACTTGGTGTTAAAGAACAATTGATCTTCCCTGAGATTGATTACGATAAAGTAAATAAAGTTCGTGGCATGGACATTGTTATTGTAACGACTGCTAACACTGATGAAGAAGCTCGTGAACTATTAACACAATTCGGAATGCCATTTCAAAAGTAATCTCTAATAAGAGGGAGGCGAAAACGTGGCTAAGAAATCAATGATTGCGAAACAAAAACGCACGCCTAAATATAAAGTACAAGAGTACACTCGCTGTGAGCGCTGCGGCCGTCCGCACTCTGTATACCGCAAATTTAAGCTTTGCCGTATTTGTTTCCGTGAATTAGCATACAAAGGACAAATTCCTGGTGTGAAAAAAGCTAGCTGGTAAAACTGAAAGCTCTGGAAGGAGGTAAATTAAATGGTCATGACAGATCCGATTGCAGATTTGCTTACTCGTATTCGTAATGCGAATATGGTACGTCACGAAAAATTAGAAGTACCTGCTTCTAACATGAAAAAAGAAATCGCTGAGATCCTTAAGCGTGAAGGTTTCGTACGTGATGTTGAATATATCGAAGACAACAAACAAGGTATCATCCGTATCTTCTTGAAGTACGGTGCAAACAACGAGCGTGTTATCACTGGTCTTAAGAGAATCAGCAAGCCAGGACTTCGCGTTTATGCAAAATCAAACGAAGTACCTAAGGTACTTAACGGTTTAGGAATCGCATTAGTTTCAACTTCAAACGGCGTTTTAACTGACAAAGAAGCTCGCGCAAAGCAAGTTGGCGGAGAAGTTTTAGCATACGTTTGGTAATAGATTTTCTGAATGAATGGAGGTGCAACAAATGTCACGCGTAGGTAAAAAACCAATTGAAATTCCAGCTGGTGTAACTGTTACTCTTGATAACAACAACGTAACAGTTAAAGGACCAAAAGGTGAATTGTCTCGTACTTTTCACGCTGATATCGAAATTAAGGTTGAAGATAACGTAATCAACATCTCTCGTCCATCTGAAGCAAAAGAACATCGTGCACTGCACGGAACGACTCGCGCGATTCTTGCTAACATGGTTGAAGGTGTATCTAAAGGATTCGAAAGAGGTCTTGAGCTAATCGGGGTTGGTTACCGTGCTGCAAAGCAAGGCAACAAACTTGTACTTAGCGTAGGATACTCTCATCCAGTAGAAATCGAGGCAGAAAAAGGCCTTGAAATCGAAGTTCCTTCTAATACAAAGATCATCATTAAAGGAACTGACAAAGAGCGTGTTGGCGCATTAGCTGCTAACATCCGTGACGTACGTCCGCCAGAGCCATACAAAGGCAAAGGTATTCGTTATGAAGGCGAATTTGTACGCCGCAAAGAAGGTAAAACAGGTAAGTAATGCCGCATAGGTTAACGAAAGGAGTGACGTAAATGATTACGAAGGCTGATAAAAACGCTACTCGCCGTAAAAGACATGGTCGTGTACGTGCGAAACTTAGCGGAACTGAAGCTCGTCCTCGTCTAAATGTGTTCCGTTCAAACAAGCACATTTACGCTCAATTAATTGACGATGTAAAGGGAGTAACTCTAGCGAGTGCTTCTACTTTAGATAAAGAAGTTAATGTTGAAGGCAATAACCTTGAAGCAGCTAAGAAGATCGGTGAACTTATCGCTCAGCGCGCTGTTGAAAAAGGTTACAAATCAGTAGTATTTGACCGTGGCGGATACCTCTATCATGGTCGCGTACAGGCACTTGCTGATGCTGCCCGCGAAAACGGCTTAGAATTTTAATAAAAAAAGGAGGGACATACAAAGATGCGTCGTATTGATCCAAACAAACTTGAACTTGAAGAACGCGTAGTTACGATTAACCGTGTTGCGAAAGTTGTAAAAGGTGGACGTCGTTTCCGTTTTTCTGCTCTTGTAGTAGTAGGAGATAAAAACGGTAATGTCGGCATGGGTACTGGTAAAGCACAAGAAGTACCTGAAGCGATTCGCAAAGCTATCGAAGATGCGAAGAAGAACCTAATCCAAGTACCAATGGTTGGTACAACAATTCCACACCAAGTAATCGGACACTTTGGTGCTGGTGAAATCTTTTTGAAGCCTGCTTCAGAAGGTACTGGAGTTATCGCTGGTGGACCAGTTCGTGCGGTGCTAGAATTAGCTGGTGTTGCTGACATCCTTTCTAAATCACTAGGAACTAACACACCAATCAACATGGTACGTGCAACTCTTGACGGCTTAAAGCAACTTAAGCGTGCAGAAGACGTAGCAAAGTTACGCGGTAAATCTGTGGAAGAACTGTTAGGATAAGGAGGGAAATCAAATGGCTAACAAATTAGAAATTACCCTCACTCGCAGCTTGATCGGCCGTCCGCAAGATCAGCGTGAAACAGTTAAGGCTCTTGGCTTACGTAAAATGAATCAAACAGTTGAGCAGCAAGATAATGCAGCTATCCGCGGCATGATCAACAAAGTTTCTCATCTTGTTACTGTAAACGAAAAATAATTTAACCTTTTTAAAATAAGGAGGTGCCAACATGAAACTTCATGAATTAAAGCCTGCAGAAGGTTCCCGTAAAGAACGCAAGCGTCTTGGACGCGGTATCGGTTCTGGACAAGGTAAGACTGCTGGTAAAGGTCATAAAGGTCAAAACGCTCGTTCTGGCGGCGGTGTACGCCTTGGATTTGAAGGTGGTCAAACTCCTTTATTCCGACGCTTGCCAAAACGCGGTTTCACAAACATCAACCGCAAAGAATATGCAGTCGTTAACCTTGATGCTCTAAATGTATTCGAAGATGGAACTGAAGTGACTCCAGAACTTTTAATTGAGACAGGTCTTGTCAAGAAAGAATTAGCAGGTGTGAAAGTACTTGCTAAGGGAAGCTTGGAAAAGAAACTAACTGTTAAAGCTCATAAGTTCTCCTCTGCAGCCGAAGAAGCGATTAAAGCTGCCGGCGGTCAAACTGAGGTGATTTAATGTTCCAGACAATCTCCAATTTTATGCGCGTGGGTGAAATTAGAAATAAAATCTTCTTCACCCTTTTAATGTTGATAGTATTTCGTTTTGGGACATTTATTCCTGTCCCGAACGTTAATGCAGATATTTTAAAAGCACAGGATGACATGAGTGTCTTCGGAGTGCTTAATACATTCGGCGGCGGTGCGCTGCAGAACTTCTCCATCTTCGCGATGGGAATCATGCCGTATATCACTGCTTCGATCATCATTCAACTTTTACAGATGGATGTTGTGCCAAAGTTTACTGAATGGTCCAAACAAGGAGAAGTCGGACGCCGTAAATTAGCTCAGTTTACCCGCTATTTCACGATCGTTCTTGGTTTTATCCAGGCACTCGGTATGTCTTATGGCTTTAATAATATGGCAGGCGGATTATTAATCCAAAATGCTGGTATCGGAACTTACTTGCTGATTGCTACGGTCTTGACCGCCGGAACTGCATTCCTTATGTGGTTAGGTGAGCAGATCACATCAAAAGGCGTAGGTAACGGTATTTCAATCATTATCTTTGCAGGTATTGTTGCTGGTCTTCCGACAATGGCTAACCAGATTTATGCACAACAGTTTGCGGATGCAGGCGACGCTTTGTTCTTGCGTATTGTTACTGTTTTGTTAATTCTTTTAGCTGTTATCGCAATCATTGTTGGTGTAATTTTCATCCAGCAGGCAACACGCAAAATACCGATCCAGTACGCTAAACGCATGAGCGCAGGGAACAACGCTGTTGGCGGCCAGAACACTCACCTTCCTTTGAAAGTGAATGCTGCTGGTGTCATCCCGGTTATCTTTGCAATCTCGTTTGTCGTTACACCTCCGACAATCGCTCAGTTCTTTGGCACGAATGATGTGACACTTTGGATCCAGAAGACGTTTGATTACACACAGCCGATCGGTATGGTCGTCTATGTAGCTCTAATCGTGGCGTTCACGTATTTCTATGCGTTCATCCAAGTGAATCCTGAACAAGTTGCCGAAAACCTGAAGAAGCAAGGTGGATATGTGCCGGGCATCCGTCCTGGTAAAAACACACAGGAATACTTGACGAAAGTTTTGTACCGCTTGACTCTTGTCGGCGCGATCTTCCTTTCAGTTATTTCTGTGCTGCCAGTATTTTTCATAAAATTTGCTGGTCTGCCTCAATCCGTACAGATTGGCGGAACAAGTTTGCTGATTGTTGTCGGCGTTGCGCTGGAAACAATGAAGCAGCTTGAAGCTCAACTTGTAAAACGCCACTATAAAGGCTTTATTAAATAAGATTTAGGGGACCTAAGTTCCCTGAATCTTTAAATAGAGACTGAGGGGGGAAATCTTGTGAATTTGGTTCTGATGGGGCTTCCGGGTGCCGGTAAGGGCACGCAAGCCGATAAAATTGTTGTGAAATACAACATCCCTCATATCTCAACAGGAGATATGTTCCGTGCAGCTATCAAAGAAGGAACGGAACTTGGATTACAGGCAAAATCGTTTATGGACAAAGGAGAGCTGGTTCCTGATGAAGTTACAATCGGGATCGTCCGTGAGCGCTTAAGCAAAAACGACTGTGGAAATGGATTCCTTTTAGACGGATTCCCGCGCACAGTTGCACAGGCTGAAGCACTGGACACTATGCTCGCTGATCTTGGAAAGAAAATCGATTATGTCATTAACATCGATGTAGATCAAAGTATTTTAATGGAGCGTTTAACAGGACGCAGGATTTGCAAAAACTGTGGGGCTACTTACCACCTCGTCTTCAATCCACCTTCTCAGGAAGGCGTTTGTGACCGTTGTGGCGGCGAGCTTTATCAGCGTGCTGATGACAATGCTGAAACAGTCCAGAACCGTTTGGATGTTAACATCCAGCAAACTAAGCCACTGTTGAACTTCTATGAAGATAAAGGTTACTTACGCAATATCAACGGTCAGCAGGACATTGATGTCGTATTTGCTGATATCGAAGAATTGCTTGGGGGCTTAAAATAATGATCATCTGCAAAACCCCTCGTGAAATAGAAATTATGCGAGAAGCAGGTCGCATTGTAGCGTTGACACACCAGGAGTTGAAGAAGCATATTGCTCCTGGCATTACAACTAAAGAACTGGATGCCATTGCTGAAGATTTTATCCGCAAACAAGGTGCAGCTCCTTCTTTTAAAGGTTATAATGGTTTTCGCGGCAGCATCTGTGCATCCGTCAATAACGAACTAGTTCACGGGATTCCTGGAGAACGAGTTCTAAAGGAAGGCGAGATCATCAGCATTGATATCGGCGCGAAGTACAACGGATACCACGGGGACTCTGCTTGGACTTATCCGGTAGGCAGTATTGATGAAGAATCGCAGCGTCTATTGGACGTTACTGAAGAGTCTCTGTTCAGGGGCTTGAAAGAAGCCAAGCCAGGAGAACGTCTTTCGAACATCTCCCATGCGATTCAAACGTATGTGGAATCAGAAGGCTTTTCTATTGTTCGCGAGTATGTCGGCCATGGAATTGGGCAAGAATTGCATGAAGACCCGCAAATTCCACACTACGGCCCGCCAAACAAGGGTCCTAGGCTGAAGCCTGGAATGGTTCTATGCGTAGAACCAATGGTTAATGCAGGAAGCCGCTATGTAAAAACGTTAGCCGATGATTGGACTGTCGTAACGGTTGACGGTAAAATGTGTGCCCACTTCGAGCATACAATTGCGATCACTGAAACTGGTTTTGAGATTTTGACAAAAGCCTAATTGATAGTGGTCGACACCTGATTCTGTTTTTAGTCTTTTAAAAAGGCAAATTGTAATTTCCATGCGGACGGGATGCCAGCTTTATGATATAATCATAAGGTTGAGTATTTTCTCATCAATGTTGTCAATTGCTTGCTGTTTAGATAGTGTCACAAATAGAAAGCTGAACTCCGCGAACGTGGGGTATATGATTTAATACGTATTCGAATTAAGAAGGGAGACCAGTACATGGCGAAAGATGATGTAATTGAAATCGAAGGCACAGTAACTGAAACTTTGCCGAATGCAATGTTTAAGGTAGAATTAGAGAATGGTCATACAGTGTTGGCTCATGTTTCCGGCAAAATCAGAATGCACTTCATTCGGATCCTGCCTGGAGATAAAGTAACAGTTGAGCTTTCTCCATATGATTTGACTCGCGGAAGAATTACCTACCGCTTTAAATAAAACCGTGACTCCGTACTATCAAGGAGGTTAGAGTAATGAAAGTGAGACCATCTGTTAAGCCAATCTGTGAAAAGTGTAAAGTTATCCGCAGAAAAGGCAAAGTAATGGTGATCTGTGAAAACCCTAAACATAAACAAAAACAAGGTTAATAATAAAGGAGGTGCGCATCTAGATGGCACGTATTGCTGGTGTAGATATTCCACGTGAAAAGCGTGTAGTTATTTCTTTAACATACATTTACGGAATCGGAAGTTCAACTGCTGTGAAGGTTCTTGCTGAAGCTGGTGTTTCTGAAGACACTCGTGTTCGCGATCTTACAGAAGAAGAACTTAACAAAATCCGTGATATTATCGACAAGCTAAAGGTTGAAGGTGACCTTCGCCGTGAAATTTCATTAAACATCAAACGTCTAATGGAAATCGGTTCATACCGTGGCTTGCGTCATCGTCGTGGATTGCCTGTTCGCGGACAAAACACGAAGAACAACGCACGTACTCGTAAAGGTCCTCGTAAGACTGTAGCTAACAAGAAAAAATAATCCGTAAAGGAGGGTAACATTTAAATGGCTCGTAAAACTAATACACGCAAACGCCGCGTCAAAAAGAATATTGAAAGTGGAGTTGCGCATATTCGTTCAACTTTCAACAATACTATCGTAACTATTACAGACGTACATGGTAACGCATTATCATGGTCTAGTGCAGGTGCGCTTGGTTTCAAGGGTTCACGTAAATCCACTCCATTCGCAGCACAAATGGCAGCAGAAACTGCAGCTAAAACTTCAATGGAACATGGTTTGAAAACTTTAGAGGTAACTGTTAAAGGACCAGGTGCTGGCCGTGAAGCAGCAATCCGTGCTCTTCAAGCAGCAGGCCTTGAAGTTACAGCGATCAAAGATGTAACTCCAGTTCCACATAACGGCTGCCGCCCGCCAAAACGTCGCCGTGTTTAATTTTTCTGTATAGAATTTGTAGTCCTGTCTATAATGGGATATGATACAAATATTTTCTAGGTATACAGAAATAATTAAGTCCAGTTGTTGTGCACAGACGGGAACGTATACATGGGGGAATTTCGGTGTGGTGCAAAACCAGCCGGGGTTTCGACGTTTTGAAGGAGGGTATATTTGATGATCGAAATAGAAAAACCAAAAATCGAAACGGTTGAGATCAGCGATGATGCCAAGTACGGCAAGTTTGTCGTAGAACCGCTTGAGCGTGGATATGGTACAACTTTGGGTAACTCCTTACGTCGTATCCTATTATCCTCACTCCCAGGTGCAGCTGTTACATCGATTCAAATCGATGGAGTACTTCATGAGTTCTCAACAATTGAAGGCGTCGTAGAAGATGTTACATCAATCATTTTAAACGTTAAGAAATTAGCGTTGAAAATCTACTCTGATGAAGAGAAGACACTCGAAATCGATTTACAGGGCGAAGGTCCAGTTGCTGCATCTGCAATCACGCATGACAGTGATGTTGAAATTCTTAATCCGAATCTTCACATTGCGACTCTTTCTAGCAAAGGATCATTGCGTATGCGTTTGACTGCTCGCAGAGGCCGTGGTTACACACCTGCTGATCAAAACAAGCGGGAAGACCAGCCGATCGGTGTCATTCCAATCGACTCAATCTATACACCGGTTTCACGTGTATCTTATCAAGTAGAAAACACTCGCGTAGGGCAAATGACGAATTATGACAAGCTGGTATTCGATGTTTGGACAGATGGCAGCACAGGTCCTAAGGAAGCAATTGCACTAGGCTCAAAAATCCTGACTGAGCATCTGAACATTTTTGTCGGCCTGACTGACGAAGCTCAAAATGCTGAGATCATGGTTGAAAAAGAAGAAGATCAAAAAGAAAAAGTTCTGGAAATGACAATTGAAGAACTTGACCTTTCTGTTCGTTCATATAACTGCTTAAAGCGTGCTGGTATCAACACTGTCCAGGAGCTTGCTCACAAGACAGAGGAAGATATGATGAAAGTACGTAACCTTGGCAGAAAATCATTAGAAGAAGTAAAAGCAAAACTAGAAGAGCTAGGCTTAGGCTTACGTAAAGATGACTAGTTAATTGCAGATTAACTAGGCATTTTGCTGTCAGTCTCAACGAAATGCCGGCTTATGACTTCAACAAAGGAGGGAAACACTCATGGGATACAGAAAGTTAGGACGCACAAGTGCCCAGCGTAAAGCAATGCTCCGTGACTTAACAACAGATTTGATTATCAATGAGCGTATTGAAACTACTGAAACACGTGCGAAAGAACTTCGTTCAGTTGTTGAAAAAATGATTACTCTTGGAAAGCGCGGAGATCTTCATGCTCGCCGTCAAGCTTCTGCTTGGGTTCGCAATGAAGTTGCAAACGCTGAAACTAACCAAGATGCAGTTCAAAAATTATTCGCTGACATCGCTCCACGCTATGCTGAGCGCCAAGGTGGATACACTCGTATTATGAAACTTGGACCACGCCGCGGCGACGGTGCGCCAATGGTAATTATCGAGTTAGTTTAATATCTTTAAACACTCGGGCAAGGGCGATGGACAGTTTATACAAACTTGTTTCATCCCCTTTTTTTCTTACACCAATGGCAAAAAAATGAATAGAGCAGCACAAGCCAAAACGAGCGTTATGATGAGCAGGCTTTTAAAGAAGGAAAGTTCACTGGCCTTTAGAAGTCCGGTTACTTCAGGACTTATTCCCTTGTCCTGAATCGGTGATCGACCACTCCTTCACCGGAGCTTTTCTGCCTGTCTCGTCTAGCTCATGCACTTCTCCCCAGTCCGTTCAAGGACACAGTAATTTGCGGATCGTTTCCGCTCGGGGAGAGGTGCAGGCTTTTTTTATATGGAGAGATTTTTTCTGGTATCCAAAAAAACAGTCTCGACAATATATAGAGCAGAGCGAGAAAAGAAGAGTTGAGAGGAGGATGGAGATGAGCAAGCCCCTTGTGAGCATCGAAAATGTGTCATTTAGTTATGAAGGGCAGCAGGATCCTGCCTTGAATAATATCAGTTTTGATATATATGAAGGTGAATGGCTGGCGATAGTTGGCCATAATGGTTCGGGCAAGTCAACACTGGCCAAATTGTTAAACGGGCTGCAATTTCCTCAGGAAGGTACAATCTCAGTATGTGGGATTACTCTCTCAGAGGAGACAGTCTGGGATATAAGAAAAAATGTTGGAATGGTTTTTCAAAATCCTGATAACCAATTCGTTGGGACAACGGTTCAGGATGATGTGGCTTTTGGTCTGGAAAATCACGGAGTGCCAAGAGAAATCATGGTCGATCGCGTGCAGACTTCACTTGATAAAGTCAAAATGGGAACCTTTCTAAATCAAGAGCCGCACCATCTGTCTGGCGGCCAAAAACAGCGGGTCGCGATTGCAGGCGTCCTTGCCTTGCAGCCGTCGATCATCATATTGGATGAAGCAACGTCGATGCTCGATCCGCGCGGCCGTGCAGAAGTTATCGAAACAGTAAGGGAACTAAAAACACGTGAGAACATTACGGTCATCTCCATTACACATGACCTTGAGGAAGCTGCGAAGGCGGACAGGATCATCGTTATGAATAAAGGGAAGCTTTACCGTGAAGGTACTCCTGAAGAAATTTTTGAAATGGACGAAGAGCTGATTAAACTGGGACTGGATATCCCCTTCCCGGTTAAAATGAGCAAAAAGCTGCGTCAAAAAGGAATTGGACTAACAAAATCTTATTTAACAGAAGAAGAGCTGGTGACTGAACTATGGACATCTCACTCAAAAATGTAGAATATCGTTACCAGGCTGATTCTCCGTTCGAGCGCCTTGCCATTTCCGATGTATCGATTGACATTCCTTCAGGAACCTATCTGGCGATCATTGGCCACACCGGTTCCGGAAAATCAACCGTGCTACAGCATTTAAATGCTCTTTTAAAGCCAACGAGAGGTTCTGTGGTAATCGGAAGCAGAGAAATCAGGGCTAAGCGGAAGGAAAAGAATCTAAAGGGTGTCCGAGAAAAGGTAGGCATTGTCTTTCAGTTCCCGGAACACCAGTTATTTGAAGAGACCGTCGAAAAAGATATCATGTTTGGACCGATGAATTTCGGAGTCTCAGAGAAGGAAGCGAAGGCAAGAGCAAGGGCCGCGATTAATTTAGTTGGATTGTCTGAAGAGATCCTTGAGAAATCGCCTTTCGATTTGTCCGGCGGGCAGATGCGCCGCGTGGCAATTGCCGGGGTATTGGCGATGGAGCCAGAGGTCATTGTTCTGGACGAGCCGACTGCAGGATTGGATCCGCGTGGACGAAAAGAAATTATGGATTTATTTTATAGTCTTCATAAACAGAAAAACCTTTCAACGGTTCTCGTGACCCATAGCATGGAGGACGCAGCGCGCTATGCGGACGAGATTGTCGTCATGCATCAAGGCAAAGTTTTTACAAAAGGAACGCCTGAACTGATTTTCTCCAATCCGCAGGCATTGATCGAATTGGGCCTAGATGTTCCGGAAGTGGTAGGGTTGCAGTTGAGGATTGAAGAATCCTTCAAAACGAAATTCAAGAAAATCAGTCTTTCTGAGGATGAACTCGCTGAAATGGTTGCTGAGTTTTTGGAAGGGGGCGGATTGAAATGATGGAGAAAATGATCTTTGGCCGCTATGTGCCAGGAGATTCAATCCTGCATCGGATGGACCCCCGCTCCAAGCTTATTATTGTCTTCCTGTTTGTCTGTGTCGTTTTTATCGCCAATAATGCATGGACATATGGAATTTTAGCGGCTTATACATTTATCATGGTCGGGATGTCAAAAATCTCTCCAAGATTCCTGTACGGGGGGTTGAAACCGATTTTCCTTCTGGTTGTCTTTACTTTCCTGCTCCATATCTTCATGACAAAAGAAGGCGACATAGTATTTGAATTAGGCTGGCTGAAAATTTATGAGGGAGGAATCAGGCAGGGTATATTTATTTCATTGCGTTTTTTCCTGCTGATTCTCATTACTTCTCTATTAACATTGACGACGACTCCGATCGAAATTACCGACGGTCTGGAAACGTTGTTAAATCCATTAAAGAAGGTTAATTTTCCCGTTCACGAGCTGGCGCTGATGATGTCCATATCTTTGAGGTTCATTCCGACGCTCATGCAAGAAACGGATAAGATCATGAAGGCACAAACTGCCAGAGGGGTAGAATATAACAGCGGTCCCATCAAAGAACGGATCAAAGCAATCGTGCCATTATTGATCCCGCTGTTCATCAGCTCGTTCAAGCGGGCAGAGGAGCTGGCTGTCGCAATGGAGGCAAGAGGCTATAAGGGCGGCGAAGGACGCACAAAATACCGACAGCTGACATGGGGCATGGCTGATACAGGCATGATTCTATTTTTGGCTGCAGTCACGATTCTATTAATTGTTTTAAGAGGGTAATGAAATGCCGCGATTAAAATGTATCGTTTCATATGATGGCACTCAGTTTTCCGGTTACCAGGTCCAGCCTGGAAAGCGGACGGTGCAGGGTGAAATTGAAAAGACTCTGACGAAGCTTAATAAGGGCGAGCATATCAGGGTGAGTGCATCGGGCCGAACAGACGCGGGAGTCCATGCCCGCGGGCAGGTTATCCATTTTGACACATCGCTCGAAATAGAGCCTGCCAGGTGGCAAATTGCCCTGAATTCATTGCTTCCTGCCGACATTGCCGTCAGCTCAGCGGAAATTGTCCAACAGGAATTCCATGCCCGCTTTGATGCGTCAGGGAAGGAATATCGGTACTTTCTGCTGCTATCCAAGCATCGAGACCCTTTCCAGCGGAATTATGCGTACCAATATCCTCTAGAGCTCAATTATGATGCAATGAGGGAAGCCAGCAAGCAACTGCTCGGCACGCATGACTTTACCAGTTTTTGCTCCGCGAAAACGGAAGTGGAAGACCGCGTCAGGACATTGAAGGAAATAGATTTTTACGAAGAGAATGGCATGCTTGTATTCAGGTTTGTCGGCAATGGGTTTCTATACAATATGGTTAGAATCCTCGTAGGCACGCTTCTAGAGGTCGGGAATGGCAGGAGAGCAGCAGGTACGATGCAAGGGCTCCTGGAAAGTAAGGATCGCACACTCGCCGGAAAGACAGCCCCTGGTCATGGATTGTACCTTTGGAAGGTTTTCTATGATGAGGATTGAATATCAAATAGGAAATTAATTTTAAAAAAACATTATGACAACTAATCCTGGTGTTGACAATCTCTCAACCACAGGTTAATATATCATATGTATGTATTTTAAACCCACGATCAGCCCCGGAAGAGCTTTATCGTGTTTGAAAATATACTCACAAATGAACTTGATTTTTTTTTGACTATTTAGGAGGGAAACTCATGCGTACAACGTTTATGGCAAATGCCAACAATATCGAGCGTAAATGGTACGTAGTTGACGCTGCAGGCAAGACTCTAGGTCGCCTTTCAACTGAAGTTGCAGCTATTCTACGTGGTAAACATAAACCAACTTTCACACCACATGTTGACACTGGTGATCATGTTATCATCATCAACGCTTCTCAGATCGAACTTACAGGTAAGAAATTGACTGACAAAATCTACTACCGCCACACAATGCACCCAGGTGGATTGAAGCAAAGAACAGCTCTTGAAATGCGTACTAACTACGCTGAAAAGATGCTTGAACTTGCAATCAAAGGTATGCTTCCAAAGAACTCTCTTGGACGCCAAATGTTTAGAAAGCTTCATGTATATGCTGGAAACGAGCATCCACATCAAGCACAACAACCTGAAGTTTACGAACTTCGCGGATAATAATTAAGGAGGTAATTAACTTGGCACAGGTTCAATATATCGGTACCGGTCGTCGTAAGAGCTCCGTTGCACGAGTTCGTTTAGTACCAGGCACTGGAAAAATTACAATCAACGATCGTGAAATTGAAAACTATATCCCATTCGCAGCATTACGTGAAGTAGTTAAGCAGCCACTTGTGGCTACTGAAACTGTAGGAAGCTACGATATCCTTGTAAACGTAAATGGCGGTGGATACACTGGTCAAGCTGGCGCAATCCGCCACGGTATCGCTCGTGCGTTACTTCAAGCTGACCCAGAATTCCGTCCAACACTTAAGCGTGCAGGACTACTGACTCGTGACGCTCGTATGAAAGAACGTAAGAAATACGGTCTTAAAGGCGCTCGTCGTGCACCTCAGTTCTCAAAGCGTTAATTTTTGGCGCTTCGGAAAGACTCTCAACCTTTGGTTGGGGGTCTTTTTTTGTGGGAATTGCAAACTGGAAAAAACACGAAGAATTTCCAGTTCGCCAATAAACTTTGATTTTCGCCAATAAGTGTGTGGATATCGCCAATAAAAAGTTTTTATCGCCAATAAATTTTGAAAATCGCCAATAAAAATTTCTCATGCCTGAAAAAGGCCTGAAAATAAACATAATGATTGAGGAATTAGGCGAAATCAATTAAAAAGACGGAGGAAATCAGTAGATACCTCCGTCTTCATGCTTTAATCTTCGTATCCCTGCATGGATTCCATATGGCTAGCAATCATCGCAATGATCGTGGAAGCTTCTTCTTTCGTGAAAATAAAGTTTGTTTCGTCTTTGATTATTTCATCATCCTCAGTCCATATACGGTTTATGCGGCGCAGTACTCCGTCTCCTGTTTCCTGTACAAGTCCAAACTGGTACGTCACTTCTACTTCATCTTCTTTCAAGAAAGCTGTGACCTCTGGAGTTTCCCACTCCACATCTATTACTTCAAAGATATCGTCCTCGTCTGCAAATTCAGCCACATAGAGTTCTTGTTCTTCATCTTCATCCATTTCATTTATATCGCCATCTTCATAGGTATCCACGTATAATGTGTCATCATCATCCGCTGCATAAATGACATCGAGATCTTCATTGTCATCATTTATGTAGTCGTGGAAACCCTCGTGAACAGCATCGACAATATCGTCTATATCAGAAAGAATGACTCTTGCAGGCTGCCCTAGCTCATCGTCGATTTTTTCAGTATAGAATTCTTCATTATGAGGGTCAAAAAATAGTGTATAGAAATATTCTCTTTCACCGTCTTCATAGTCCACAAAAAATTCGATTCTTGGATGCTTTGATCCTCTTTCAACCGCCAGTTGGCCTTCCTGATCGTATTTTTCACAAATGGACTCAAGATGGTCCTGCAACTCCCCAACCACGCGGTCAAACCATTCCATTGACATACAAATCCACCCCTTCGTCATTATTCTGGATTAGTTTGCCCTGCTAGATATAAAACCTTGAAGGCAGAATTAGTAAATTATAAGGAGTGAATGATTAGTTGGTAGGGCACTAGGCGATATGGCTTTGTATGGGGATTAAAAAGTGGAAGGGAAAGTGGAAGGCTATTGCATTGCCCCAAAAATGTAGTAAGCCCCAAATAGAGAAGAGGATTATTAAAAAGCAAAGACCGCCTGCACCCAGGCGGTCCAACTTCTACATGCCAAGCATCTTCTCAGCCAGATCAGGAAAATCAATAAAGGGATTGCGGTTTCCTTGCAGATCCTGGATAGCCTTATTTCGATGCTGTTCATACACAGTAACCGGATGCATGTTATGCCACCCGAGCAATAGCTTGAAATCCATCTGATCCTCCAAATTGATCAAATCCAAATATCTTAGTGCAAAATAGAACACAGCTCTTGCGACGCAGCCCTTTCCATATTCGGGTTCGAATTTCTCCTCCTCTGCCATCCCGCAGCCTGTCCTGATTCCAGCGGCAATGATCTCTGGTTCATAGGATGGAAAATCGAAATAAGGGTAATTGCTTCTCATGCTATTGCATCCAGGCTCGCAGGCAAAGAGATGATGAAGATCCCCGCGCATTGGTTCGACCCCATCAAACCAGGACTGTGGCACCACATGCTCCGTGTTGAAAATGACCTGTATACCAATACCTCCTTCTTCTAATGATTGTAAAAGCCGCAAATCCTCCTCCATCACCTTGACTGGATCAAGGTCTTGTCCTGAATACAAACTTTTTAATTGCAGATTCTCCTGCAGGTCCACCCATGGATATACATAAGCATGGGGGGAGTACCTCAATGGAGTCGTATGTGTTTTTACCAGTAATGAATGCAGCTCCTCTGGTGCAAATACAGCTCCGCAGTAATATTCATTCCGCTTTTTAGCATCAAGCTCAGCATCGTAATACTGTTTATTCTCGATGTTATGAAGATAAATTGCACTGGCTGAAGGGTTTAGGATCATACGGCATCCATGACCATGGTTTTAAAGTTATGGTTGAAGATTTCTGCTAAATGCTCAGGGACTGTCAGGTATACAAGGCCGTTTCCTTCAAGCTTTGGTGAATTGCCAAGAGGAACGGTCCGCTTAATCAATTGAGCGTATAACTCCGGTTCTGAAAGCACCCTATCAAAATGCAAATTGGAATAGGTTTTAATCAATGCCAGTGCGCCAGAGACATGCGGGGCTGCCATGGATGTTCCGCTCAATGTAGCATATTTTCCATTCAAGTAAGTGGAAGTAATGCCTTCTCCGGGTGCCACTAAATCTATTTCATTATGTGAATTGGTAAATTCAGAAGAGCCTCTTTCAAGGTTAATGGCACCAACGCTGATGACTTCGTTATAAGCTCCAGGGTAGGCGAATTCATTGGTGGAGTCATCGCCATCACCTTCATTGCCTGCGGCACAAACGACAAGTATATTGTTATTAACAGCGGTTTTAATGGCTTCGTGCAGCTCAGGTACATCGGCTGGGCCGCCAAGGGACATCGATATAATATCCGCTTTTTGCTCAATAGCATAATGGATACCTTTGATGATCCAATCATATTTACCAGAGCCAGCCTTGTTCAGCACTTTCACAATCAATAATCCTGCTTCCGGTGCAACACCGATGACACCCGCCTCATTTTCCTGAGCTGCAATCGTGCCTGCCACATGGGTGCCATGCCCATTATAGTCAGTATAAATATCAGGATTGCTGCGATCATCATCAGTAAAGTTCCTGCCGCCAATAATTCGGTCCTTTAAATCAGGGTGAGCAGTCTCGCAGCCTGTATCCAGTACAGCAACCTTGATGCCTTTTCCTTTTGTTTCATGCCAAAGCTTTGGCGCCTGGATTAACTCAACGCCTTTTGGAATCTCTTTAATTTCCTCATTCTCCTCGACCAATCGGTAAGGAATAACACGAACTTCTTGCTCCATTTCTTTCCCTCCTTAGAGATAAAATTGAAGCCGGTTCTAGTTGTATTAATTATTTTAACAATTCAGAATATTACACAACAGTACCGATAGTTGTGTTCTTTAAAAGGTTTGATAGCAAGAAAATAACCAAATTTGGGTATTTCATCCTAATTACAAATAATCCGTCTGTAAATTTTTATACAGTAAACGTCTGAGAAAACTGGAAACGGAAACGTCCTTCAATGCTGTATTACACCCTCAAGTAGGTTGAACACTACTTCCTAAGGGGTGAGAATACTTTGAACATCGTAACGACATTTATAGATAAACGAAAACAGCAACAGGTCAAATATGAGCGATCCATGCTCCGTGAATTATCAATTAATATCCTGCAGAACAGGGTGAAACAATATTTTGGCGCTTCAAGGCTGACGTCCAGTCTGGTAATGAATTCAGGAATAGAGGAAGCTTGCTACGATGTGGCAATTGAGGCATATTTGCTGGGAGCGAAATTTGGCCGTTTCGGTTATTTCGGCGAACCTATTGAGGCGGTTAAGCCGCGCTGTGAAAAAGAGGAGAGGCACTTGATCGATACACTGTATAACTTTTTCCTTTTCTGGGGGAAGGGGGAAGAGGGCACAGGATCGGAGGAGCTTTACTACCTATGCGAGCAGTATGTCGAAAGCTGGTGGCGAGAGGGATTCATGAAAGGTGAAAAGAAATACAAGCTAAGGCTCCACTAGCAGCTCTGCTCAAGTTCTAAACCATTGACCTGTCCCATATAGTTTATTATCACGGACTAGCTGGGAAGGATGGTTAAGAAGATGCGAAAAAAAATTAAAATGCTTTTATTTGCAGCCGGCCTGGCCGTGCTGTTTCTCATAGTGCAATATGATTTTACTGAAAACGATTCATGGGAATCATGGAACCTTCCGCTCTCCGGGAAAATCATCTATCTTGATCCGGGACATGGTGGTGTCGATCCGGGCGCAGGAGAAGATGATCCATTTGAAAAAGAGATTGCTTTGAATGTATCCCTCAAATTGCGGGATTACCTCCAGCAGCAGGGAGCGCTTGTCATCATGACGCGTGAGACAGATGTTGACCTCGCGGATAAAGGCTTAAAAGGTTACAGCAAAAGGAAGGTCCAGGATTTGAAAAGACGCCTGGAGTTGATTAATGAATCAGAAGCAGACCTTTTCGCGACCATCCATTTGAACGCGATTCCTTCTTCGAGATGGAAAGGTGCACAAACCTTCTATGCAACGAATTTCAAAGAAAATAAACGTGCTGCCAAACTGATTCAGGATGAATTGCGCCGGAATCTGGAGAACACAGACCGCCAAGCCAAAGCGGCGAACAGTATTTATCTTCTAAAACATACGAATAAACCTGGAGTTCTAATAGAAATCGGCTTTTTATCCAATCCAGAGGAAGAAGCAAACCTGAAACAGGATGCCTATCAGGAAAAAGTTGCGGCCTCCATTTATGAAGGAATGCTTCGTTATTTTACAGGAGAACAAAAATTCTGGGATAAATAAAGGAGGGTCATCGATCCTTCTTTTTCTTATAAGTAAGGGTGCCAATGAAGTCATAGAACGACTTCACCGGCGCTCTCCAGTGCTAGTAGGGGCTGACCAAGGCGCTTACGCTTTTCTTTTAGAAATGTGTGATAGGTTTAACACTTAGTAATTTTACCAATGTGGTATACTGTCAATGGAGTTAAAAATAACAGAGGAGGGTGTCATTATGTTATCTGAAGCTAAGGTGCGCGAACTTTTAAAAGACCTTAAGGAACCATTTTTACATAAAACACTCGAAGAAATAAATGCGATCGAAGAAATCAAGATCAAAGAAGAGAAGAATCATGTAAGCGTTAAAATTGCGATTGCCAAAACTGGCACTGCTGAACAGCTTCAGCTGCAAACACAAATCGTGAACACCCTAAAAGAAGCAGGAGCAGCCTCTGTAGGACTAAGATTCTCGGAACTGCCTGCTGAAGTCCTTTCAAAATTCCAAACAGCGGCACCTGAAGAGGAAGGCCTGCTTTCTCCAAATAGCAAAACGACGTTTATCGCGATTGCGAGCGGCAAAGGCGGCGTCGGCAAGTCCACTGTTTCCGTGAACCTTGCAGTTTCGCTTGCCCGACTAGGCAAAAAAGTGGGACTAGTTGATGCTGATATCTATGGTTTCAGTGTTCCTGACATGATGGGAATCACAAAGCGCCCAGTCGTAAGGGGAGAAAGAATCATACCGGTTGAAAGACATGGAGTCAAGGTCATCTCGATGGGATTCTTTGTGGAAGACAACGCACCGATCATCTGGCGCGGTCCGATGCTCGGTAAAATGCTGAACAGCTTCTTTAACGAAGTCGAATGGGGAGAACTTGATTATCTATTGCTTGATTTGCCTCCAGGCACAGGAGACGTAGCATTGGATGTACACACCATGCTCCCTTCATGTAAAGAAATCATCGTCACCACTCCGCATCCGACTGCGGCATTTGTTGCTGCGCGTGCTGGGGCAATGGCACTAAGGACTGAACACGAAATTCTTGGAGTCATTGAAAATATGTCTTACTTTGAAAGTAAGCTGACTGAGGAAAGGGAATACGTCTTTGGTCAGGGCGGCGGAGAAAAATTAGCTGATGAGCTTAATACAAAGCTCTTAGGCAAATTGCCATTAGGCCAGCCAACCTGGAATGAAGAGGACTTTGCTCCATCCATTTATCAGGAAGATGATCAAATTGGCGCAATTTATACAAACATTGCCCAAGAAGTCGTCCAAATGCTTGAAAAATAAAAGAAGAGCCTCTCCCGTTTAATAATGGGAGAGGCTTTTTGCATGCAGTGCATATTCGGAAGGGGGTTATTGTCCTCCAGAACCGCTGCCGCCAGAGGCTCCTCCGCCACCGCCTGATTGACCTCCGCCATCTTCTTGGCCGCCTTCAGGCTTCTGAGTCGGAATTTCCTCAGCTGCTTTTACAATCAAAGCCTGCAGCTTAGCTTTGAAAAGCGGGCTCTCAAAGGTTTCGGTCATCACCTTTTGCAAATGTTCGCGATACTCTTTGCTTTTTAGGAGTGTGGTGAGTTCTTTTTCCAACTCTGGGTCCTTCATTGTCTCTATCATCATGCCTTTATATTCTGGATCCTTCATCAGGTTTTTTAACAACTGCTCATTTTCCTTCTTCATGCTTTTTGCGACGCTCTCAGCAAACTTCGGATCTTCGAAGGATTTTTTCCAGAAATCCATGCCTTTGTCTGACGTAAGTGTTTTCTCGATTGTATCAGTCACGACCGGCTGGTCCATTATTAATTTTTCTTTCATGCCATCGTCGCCCATAACTTCCTGGATTGCTTTTTTGCCATCATCTGTCTTCAGGATGTCGACAACCATCTTCTTTGTTTCTTCATAATCTACCTGCCCCCCGCCTGACTCGGTTGGAGCACAGCCGGCAGCTAAAAGTAAAAAGGTTGCGGGGAGTACAAATTTCATCATCTTATTCATTTTTCAATCCCCTTTCACATAGGCAGCCCTAATTTTAGAATGAGTAATAAGACAAATTATTATGCACGACACGGGCACCTAGATTTTTCTTACCTGCATTGGTACAATCAATTAGTGCAGATTATTAATGTTTTGGGGGAAAAGATCGTGACAAGCCGTAATTGGGTCAACCTATTCCTAACCACACTGGTTGTTGGTGCCGTGACTACAGCCGTTGTTGGTTTTATTGTCCGTTGGAATGAATTCGCGCATCTCTTAAGTGATTTTAATTTTATTGAATTCCTTTCAATTTTAGTATGGCTTATGGGTGTGGGACTTATTTTTAGTATTCTTAGCCAAATGGGTTTCTTTGCTTATTTGACTGTCCACCGCTTTGGGCTCGGTATATTCAAATCAGCAGCTCTTTGGAATGCAGTTCAGCTCATCCTGATCGCTTTTGTTCTCTTTGACCTGGTGTATCTTCGTTATAATGCATTTGCAGATAGCGGCGAAGGCATTCTGCCATATTTGGGCCTTGCGGCGATTGTATTGATCGTGGGTCTGATCACAGCGTATATAAAAGTAAAACAAACGAATAAAGAAGCTTTTATACCAGCCCTGTTTTTCATGGTAGTCGTAACGGTGCTTGAGTGGGTCCCGGTCTTGAGGGTAAATGAACATAGCTGGCTATATCTGATGTTGTTCCCGCTGTTAGTGAGCAATGCCTATCAGCTGCTTGTCCTCCACAAGCTAAACCAGAAATCGTTAGAGGAACGCAAAGCACTTCAGGAGAAGAATAAGGATAATAAAAAAGCACAAAAAAAACCGTCCAACGCGTAATTGGACGGTTATTTTATTTCGGATGATTTTGAGTCTCCGTTTGCAATCATCTCAGACACGGTGACCATTTTTAGATTCTTTGATCGGATATCTTTCAAAACAAGGGGCAATGCTTCTGCTGTTTGTTTCGCTGAATCAGAGGCATGCATTAACAGGATGTCTCCTTTTTTTGCTTTTGCCGCATTTTCAGCAATTACGGAAGTTCCAGGATTAGTCCAGTCCTTGGTATCAAGACTCCAGTGAACGACGGTATAGCCAAGTCGCTCTGCTATTTTCAAGGTGCGCTGATCGAAATGTCCAGTAGGGGCCCTGAGCAAGTCAATATTTTTCACGTTTAGCTTTTTAAATGCTTCCTGTGCCTTCATGATGTCGCGCCTGATTTTGTCCTCCTCAAGATCGGTGTAATCTTTATAGTCGTAACCGAGCATGCCAATCTCATAACCCTCTTTCACCATTCTGCTAACGAGGTCAGGATGCCTCTCAGCCCAGGATCCAGATAAAAAGAAGGTGACCGCTCCTGCCTTTTCTTTCTTTAGGACATCCAGGATCGGTTCGGCTTTTTCGTCCCCCCAGCCAATATTAAAAGTGAGGGCCAAGTCTTTTTCCCCTTTATAAATGGCTTTCGGTCCATCCTTGGCAGAAAAAGCGGGGATTTGGACCATATTTTCTGTGAAGAAGAACCATGCTGTAAAAAAAGCGGCAATCACGACGACAAACATCGTTTTAATCGACTTAGCATTTAACACAAAAAAGAAATTCATTTTCTCACCACCTCGTCCAATGCACTCCTTGTCTAATTTTTATTCGGATTTTAAAAAGTTATGATAAAAATGAGATTATAAAAATCATAAAAAAAGATAAGACTACAATCACTATGAGAAAAATGAACAGGAGTGTATGTATGCTTGGTGTTCTGATCAACGAAAAAGAATTAAAAGAACTTGAATACTTGATTAAACGGGAAATGGATGAAATTCTTTTTGACTTGAAAGATGATCGAATAGACCATGTAGTGAAGAGATCAATGAAAGAAAGATACCAGATACTCTTTTCGCTGTTCAAAAGGGTGGCTTCACCAAAGGAATGCCTAAAATATATGCCTGCGAAGAAAAGCATCTATAAAGGGTGAATACATACTGTATAATTTTTTTATAAATATGGTTGACGCACATATATTATCCTGTTATATTAATAAACGTCGCTGCTGACTTGATTGGTAAATCAATTGAACAGCGGTGAAAATAATAAAAAATGTGGTTGACATTGAGTTGGTCGCATGATATATTATGAAAGTCGCTTCTGGGCGGCCAAGCATTAAATTGCTCTTTGAAAACTAAACAAACAAGCGTCAACAAACAATTAATTATCATGGCTTCTATCATAGAAGATCATGAGCCAACGTTTTAACTTATGAGCTAACTCATAACTCTTTATTGGAGAGTTTGATCCTGGCTCAGGACGAACGCTGGCGGCGTGCCTAATACATGCAAGTCGAGCGGATCTTCAT
>NZ_JAMBOF010000022.1 GCF_023715485.1 Mesobacillus subterraneus
GGTCCGTAGAAGAGAACAAGTAATTAGGATCTTTCCTAACACACAATCAGCTTTCAGATTGATCGGAGCTGTCCTGATGGATTACGCAGAGGAAGTTGGAAAACGAATCATCAAAGAAAAGGAAGAAAACTAAAGGTAAGAAGAAGTAGGTTCCGCGAAGCGAAATTTTTGATGTACTGGAAGGGGGGTACCCCCCTTCCAGTACATCAAAAATATATCAGCTGTATAACTTGATTTTCCTAAGGAATGATTTTACACATAATAGTGGGCTTGACTAAAAAGCGAGAGGACGGTCACACATATGGTGAATATGGGCCCGTCAAGCGAGGGAAATCAAGTAGACGGTCACAAAGCAAGGCTAAATTCTGCGCCAAATGCACAAGAAAAGACCTGACGGACAATGTCAGGCCTTTTTTCCGTACATAAAAGAGTCATACCATTCATCCCAATCAAATCCGAGCGAGTAGGAAACGGACTTTGACTCGAGCTTTGAACAATCATGAACGCAGCTGCCGCCAACAATGAATTTAAGAGATGGATTCGTTTCGAGACATGACTGAATCCAGCTTTCCACCTTTTTAACAGGGGCAGGATTAGTCATGGAAATCGCGACAACAGAAATGTTTTTCATTTTAATTAAGTCCGATAATCCTTCAAGAGGAGTATTCGGGCCTAGATAGATGACTTCGTTTCCTTTTTTCTTTAAAAATAAGCTGAAAATCATCAACCCGATTTGGTGATGCTCTCCTTCGGGACAGAATGCCATTACTTTCGGGAGTGCTGGGTTCACGGAGAGAATCCTCAAGAACTGGGTGCAGCGGTTAATGATGAATTGGGAAGAAAAATGTTCCTGGGCCACGCTGATAGAGCCATTCTCCCATTCATCCCCGACCTTATACAAAACCTTAACCAATATGTTGTGAAACACCTCTTCATAATCATACAAGGAAAAAGCGAGGTCAGCGATCCGGTTCGCTTCATAGGTATCAAGGTTAATTAGTGCAAGATAAAGCTGTTCCGTCAACTCTTCGTATTTATTAGTCTCAGGGGGAGGTGCGGCAGGAGCAGGAGCAACTTCCTGTAAAAGTCGGACTGCGTCACTGATTTTCATATTCTTTTCATGGACTTGTGTCTTGATCCACTTAAGAGTCTCTACATCTTTCTCGCTATATAAACGATGTCCGCCCTCGGTTCGGGTAGGGGTTACGACGTTGTATCGATTTTCCCAGGCCCTGATTGTAACCGCAGGGATATCCAATAGTTCAGAAACTTGCTTGATGCTATACAAAATGATCACCTCCACTCCTCATTATAGATAAGTTATACAAAAATTACACACGTAAAATCCTGTGAAATAGGGATTTTAATTTAATTATAAAAAGATTTGCTTATTTTGTATAGGTTTTGTATAATAAAACTCGAAAGGTTATACAAAAATTATACAATGGGTGGTGTCATAATGAAAACTTTGAATCTGGTATCATTAGTATTGCTTATTGTCGGCGGTTTAAATTGGCTTTTGGTCGGCTTGTTTGAGTGGGATCTAGTCGGTGGACTCTTCGGAGGCATGGACAGCCCGATCGCAAAAGTGGTCTATATCCTTGTAGGTCTTGCAGCGATCTACAGCATTACACTTTTATCGAAGGTAAATAAATAACCAAGAGAAAAGGCGTACAGATTTTTGAATCTGTGCGCCTTTTTATTATGAAAATGATCTGTTGAATTCATACCACAATATGTCTATTCTAAAGGAAGAAATCCTTTAAAGAGGAGCGGAAGAATATGAATAAGAATGAGATTGAATACAAGATCATGGAATTAAAGGACGAATACCTGCAGCTCCAGCATAACCTTGAAAAATTGGAGTCTGTGAAAGGCAACCTGCATCCGCTGGAAAAACGCCTGGCTGCGATCGAAGAGGAATTAAGTTCACTTAACCAGGTGCTGCGTGACTTGTAAGTTCAAAAGCCTATTCTTTTAAGAATATGGCTTTTTATTTTTGTCTCACCTGGAAGGTTTAACGCTCTTTATGTTTCTTGTCGACTAAACTCCTCTTTTCACAAGTTCAAACTTAATGCACCTGTTTTTGGGGCATTTGTTTGAATATTTTTGGGATTTGTATAGGCTGGCAGAACAGATAGGGTTTTCCCTCCTGTGGGAAAGGGTTCTTTATTTTAAAATGGAATTGTACTATTATTGGATAAAGATAGGTGATCGAGTTCACCTTTACCTGCCAAAAGGCTAATGACTCCTGTCAGTAATTTTAGCTGGCAGGAGTTTCTTTATTTCAGGTTTTAATCGGAGGCATAATCATGGCTTACCTTTGGATTGGTTTTGCAGGTTTTTTGGGGGCAATTTTAAGATACAGTATTAGCTTGTTTTTATTTCATGAAAGTGCAGTCTTCCCGTTTGCTACGCTAAGCGTCAATCTCATAGGCAGTTTTCTGCTAGCGTGGTTCATTACAGCTATTGTAAAAAGATTTTCGATTCCTGATCACTTAAAGGCTGCAATCGGAACAGGGTTTATTGGTTCCTTTACCACGTTTTCAACGTTAAGTGTAGAAACGGTCACACTGATTCAGAATCAGGATCTATTTTTAGCGTTTGTGTATGTATTCATTAGTATTGTCGGCGGCCTTATGATGAGCAGGCTGGGATACCGATTAGTAGAGGAGAAGCAAACCGATGAGCATGCTTAATGTATTATTAGTTGGGATTGGCGGATTTTTCGGGGCAATCTCCCGTTTTTCTGTCAGCCAATTCATTAATAGGCGTTTTTCTTACCGAATTCCAGTCGCGACACTTTTCATTAATTTACTCGGGTCTTTCCTTTTGGGCTTGTTGATTGGAATCGGAATTGGGGGTTCTGCTTTATTATTATTGGGTACTGGCTATATGGGGGCATTTACAACATTTTCAACCTTCAAACTGGAGGGAATTCAACTCCACATCGAAAAAAGAAAAAAGGATTTTTTCATTTACAACGCAGCCAGTTACGGTGGCGGAATCGCATTAGCATATATAGGGATTGAACTGGGGCACTTGTTTTTTTAGGCAAATTTGATTGGAGACTATGGCGCGAATCGCTAAATGATGAAAACTATTACATAGGTGACGAGCAAGGCTTTATCAGTATCGGTAATGAATGGCTGGTTATTTGGTTTGATGAGAAAGATAGAGTAACAGATTATGAGATAAAAGTGGATTAAGATTGGATTCAAGAACAATAGGGGGTTGCTTGTACTACAGGATATTATTGAAAGCGGGTGGCAGTTTGAAATCGTCTAAAATTGTTGAAGGAACAACCCAAGAAGGGATGAGTATAAGAAAACTTTTAAATATCATCGGCCTATTCATCTTCGGCGGGTCCGCTTTAACAAGTGTAACCACTCCAATCCCTTCGGATAAAATAAAAGGTTTTATTCTGTTTACGGTTGGAAGTGCTTCTAGCTATTACTTGTTAGTGAATATCTATTTCACTGGACGTAGAGGCAGGTTGATTTTTTTTACAATACTTATCCTTTTAGGTGCTTTTAGTTTATTGATGGCATATTATCTTGCAACCCATTCAGTAGCGCACTAGGTCGTATTCTGAAGCGGTGGAGGATATAATGAAGAAAAATTCGCCAATCTGCAGGTCACATATAATCTTTGTCATTCCTGCCGTCATGCCTTGAGAATTGCAAAACGTGGCCGGTTAACTCAATGTGAATAATTATAATTTGCTTTATACCATACTGTTTTAGGAAGTGATTGGAATCCTTTATGCAATTGTTTTGTTTATATTTGCAGGATTAGCTGAAATTGGTGGAGGTTATTTGATTTGGCTATGGCTTAGAGAAGGTAAGCCATATTATTGGGGAATAGCTGGAGGTGTAGCCTTAGCTCTGTACGGTGTTATTGCGACATTCCAAACTTTCCCATCATTCGGAAGAGTTTATGCGGCTTACGGAGGAGTGTTCATAGTCCTATCTGTTTTATGGGGCTGGGGAATTGATAAAAAAACACCTGATTTTTACGATTGGGTAGGTGCAGGAATATGTTTAATAGGTGTTTCGGTGATGTTATTTGCACCACGTCAATGAAAAGAGGATCCTAAATGGTGTCTCCAGGAGCAAACAAACACGCTAAATACTATGACGCTGAACCTTACTGTAAAAAAGTAAAGGGTACGTCCCTCTGCATCCTAACGGGCAAGTTAGTTAAGGAAATCATGAATAATATAAGCAAAGATAAAATATATAAAGAATAAAAGTATAAGGATAACTTTTGTTATTTTCTAATATGGAACTATAAGGTGCTGATCTTTTGTATAGAAATAAAAATTTGAATTTAATCATTTTTTTGCTTTTCTGTTTGCTTATAGTTCTTATTGTTCATGTTATTCTTCATATAAAGATTTATTTAGTATACAGTGCAAGCCTTGGTTCTGTATTCATGATAGGACTAATCATTTTTCTAATTGTATTACTCTATTTAAAAGGATAAAAACTAAGTTCCGAAACAATTGTCTGTTCAGTTAAGTGTGAAGTCTTAGTCGTCAGGAAACATGCAGAAAAATAATATAATTCAATGTCCAACTAAATGAAAAACCCCTGAATTCAGGGGTTTTTGCTATGTATTAGTTATTCCTCAGCACCGTAATGAACCCATCAAGAATCTGGTGGCTGACTTTAAAGCCTTTCCTCTGGTAAAAATTCAACGCGGCATCGTTCCCGTTGGATACATAGATGAACCGGTCATCAATGTCCTTAAAAGAGTCCAGCCATTCCATTGATTTTTCATAAAGTACAGAGCCAATGCCGAGGTTGCGGTATCCATCCTTTATGTAAAACTGTGATAAGCAGCCAACGTCATCGCCTTTTACCGAATTGAGGTCGAAAAAAGTAGCGAATTCATTGGAATAGACTTCTTTCGGTGAGACATTGCTGTACACATAGCCAACAATTTCATCGCCATCCATAGCAGCCACGATAAAATTCGCCCTAGCATTTTTAACAGAAGGAATCATCCTTGTTTCAAAACTCATACTGTCGAAACGCTCAGGGGCAATAGTGGCTAAGGACTTTTGATAAGCCATCAGTTCGTTACAAAGATCTTTCACCATGCTGATATTTTCCTCTGATACGATTTCATAATGGATTTTCGTCATTGAAAGCCTCCTTTCTAAAAGGGAAATATAGTTGATTATACCGCAAAAATAAAAAACTGAATATTGACAATATAATTACTTCGGTAAATTTTGAAAACGCCTTCATTCCTTTCAGATTGGTCACGACGCGGATTTTGCCAACTCGTTATATCATGTAACATCCTTGAAACAATGTGGAATGTTTGTTAGGTTAAGTAACCGTAAGCCCCATGAGGGCAGGAAAAACTTGGACGGCATAATTAACATATGAATTTCTGCGTGGTTCGGCCGAATTTTAGTCGCCTGTGTACAAAGACCACTATGTTAATTATTTCGTTTAGGGAAAACGAAAAGGAGAGATTTGGTGACTTTTGAAGTATTTATTTCTTTAGGTATTTATTTTATCGCGATGATCCTGATTGGATTGTATGCATACCGTAAAACATCTGATCTATCAGATTATATGCTTGGCGGACGTGGTCTTGGTCCATCGGTAACAGCCCTGTCTGCAGGTGCATCTGACATGAGTGGCTGGATGCTGATGGGATTGCCGGGTGCGATGTACACAACTGGACTTTCGAGTGCTTGGCTGGCAATTGGATTATCGATTGGTGCTTATTTGAACTACCTCATTATAGCGCCAAGACTTCGGACGTATACGGAGCTGGCGAATGATTCAATCACAATCCCCGATTTTCTTGAAAATCGCTTTTCAGATGGAACAAAAATTCTTCGTTCCGTTTCAGCAATCGTTATTATTGTGTTCTTTACGCTATACACATCAGCGGGTCTAGTTTCTGGCGGAACGTTATTTGAATCAGCATTTGGGCTCGATTATCGCTGGGGCTTGTTCCTTACAGCCGGTGTAGTCATTGTCTATACATTATTCGGCGGGTTCCTTGCCGTAAGTTTGACTGACTTTGTCCAGGGTGTAATCATGTTCATTGCCCTTGTTTTAGTTCCGGTCGTTGCTTTTACGAATCTTGGCGGACCAGCAAACGTAATGGACACGGTAAGTGCAATCGATCCGACGATGATGGATCTGTTTAAAGGAACGACGTTCATCGGCATCATGTCCTTATTGGCATGGGGACTTGGCTATTTCGGGCAGCCGCACATCATCGTCCGCTTTATGGCGATTAAATCCGTCGAAGAGCTTAAGCCTGCACGTCGAATCGCGATGGGCTGGATGATCGTTTCGATTATTGGCGCTCTGGCAGTCGGACTTGTCGGTATTGCCTTTGTTTCAGTGAACAATGTAACACTTGAAAATCCAGAAACAGTGTTCATCATGTTCGCGAATATTCTCTTTAATCCTTATATTACTGGATTCTTGCTCGCTGCCATTTTAGCTGCGATCATGAGTACAATTTCTTCACAATTGCTCGTCACATCCAGTGCGTTGACGGAGGATTTTTACAAAGCATTCTTCCGCCGCGAAGCATCGGATAAAGAGTTAGTATTCGTTGGCCGCGCAGCCGTATTGCTTGTTGCGCTAGTCGGAATCGCGCTTTCGTACACACCAAATGATACAATTCTTTCATTGGTAGGTAACGCATGGGCAGGATTCGGTGCCGCATTCGGACCAGTCATGATTCTGAGCCTGTACTGGAAGCAGATGAACCGCTGGGGTGCACTTGCCGGTATCATCGTCGGTGCGCTCACTGTCATCATTTGGATCAGCATCCCAGGATTATCAAAATTCATGTACGAGATGATCCCAGGATTCTTCTTGAGCCTGATTGCAGTCCTTGTTGTAAGTAAAATCACAACCGGACCAGGTAAAGCAGTAAAAGAAGAATTTAAGGAAATGGAAGACATCATGGCTGAATAAATAGAATGCAAACAGGCTGCTGGATTACCAAGCAGCCTGTTTTTTTACCAGGAAGTATGTGGACGGTTCTCATGCTTCTAAACCATCAAATATTCAATTGTATCGAAAAAATTACCATTGTTTACCAAATAAAAGATAGCTATATTGCTTAAAATACTAGTAAAATGGAAGTAATGCAGGAAAGAAGGGGTGATCACTTGAAAAATAAAATGAACGAGTTATTTGAACTTGAAAGAAGTGTTCATGTTCTATATTCCTATGAAGGAATGCAGAATTACATTGAACAGGCGGTCAGTTTTATCCATGATGGTATTCTCGCTGGGGATTACGTTATTTTTATTGAAAATGATCGTATATATATGAGCATTCACGCTGAACTGAGCAAACGGTTAACAGAAAGCCAAATGAAATTTGTTCACAGAGTAAACAACTTCGATTTTTATTACTCAAGTGGCAGTTATCATCCACCTGCCATCACTGAATACTTTGAGAAAACGGTGCAGCCATACGTGGGAAATAAAAGGTCTTTCAGATCATGGGCACATGTGGAGTGGGCCTCTATGAAAGATCCGCTGCATATCATTAAAGATTTTGAGAAGGTAGTAGACAAAGCTGTCAATCAATTATCGTTTCCGTTAATTTGTGCATACGAAGGAGCCAAAATGCCAGATCACCTCAAAACGATTTTGATGGAAACACATCCTTATGTTCTTACGCAAGATGGTTTCATCGTCTCTGAACAATATCAGGAAGCATAAGGACGGTTCTATACTATAAAAAAGGAAGGCCTTCTGTGTATTTATACAGAACAGCCTTCCTTTTCTCATACAGCTTTGATTTTACAGCTTTGATACATAGTTGCTTTTCGTATTCGATTCCTTCTCCAGTTCTTCCAATTGCATCTGCGGAAAACAATTGGTGATCTGATATTCTGAATCAGGCTGGGTAAGACCTTTCACTGCCGGATCGACATCCGCATCGACACTTTCCATCTGGTCAGTTTTCTTGCTGTTCCTCATATCCGTATCCTCAAGAAACTTAACAGCTGCTTTCTGGCTCTTCCGATAAACAGCGGTGAGCAAAGCGGCACCTCCTGAAAGCAATGAGACATAGAGCAATTTCTTTTGAGACTTTTTCATCGTTTTCCTCCTTTCCAAATTTAACTTCTCTTACCTCTGTAATTCCCGTTTATTAGGGTTTTAAAAGTCACAGTTATTTTCTGTGCGTTTTTTATGAGAACCAACAAACAACCAATATACCTATATAGGTATTAAATTACATAAAAGGGAAACCTTTGCCATAATTCGTTCATATCATTTCGACGGATTTGTGAATTGATCTTGAGAATCCACTATTTTCACGGTGGATTTGATATTTTATAAGTGTAGTAATAATAATTCATTTTTGGAGAGTGAAGATGATGATGGCGAAATGGTTAAGGGAAAACAATATTGCTGCTGGCCTGTTGACTGTGATTAGGGTTTGGCTTGGATACAACTGGATGACTGCTGGATGGGGCAAGCTGACTGGTGAAGGATTCGACGCCTCTGGGTATTTGAAAAATGCCGTTGCGAATCCGGTTAAGGGTCCAGACGGAAACATGGTGTATGGGTGGTACGTGAGCTTCCTTGAAAACTTTGCAATCCCGAACGTCGATCTCTTCAACTTCATTGTTCCGCTTGGTGAATTCCTGGTAGGTCTTGGTTTGATCCTAGGCACACTGACAACTGCTGCAATGTTCTTCGGCCTAGTGATGAACTTCAGTTTCTTCTTAGCTGGAACTGTATCTCATAACCCAACTGACATCTTCTTCGGCTTCATCATCCTGTTCGCTGGCTACAACGCAGGCAAATATGGCTTGGACCGCTGGATCGTACCATTCCTTCGCAAAAATGTTTTCAAGCGCGGAGAAGAATCTGCACATAAAGCTGCTTAACCTTAGTTAAATCCCCCTTTAATATAAATTGGCTGCCGAGTTTTCTCGGCAGCCATTTTTTCGATGATTGAGGTACGATACTGTCCTCGTGCTTCAACGATTTTCGATCATCTTCTGGTCAAGATAATTCAGAATCATTTCCCATGCCGAGTCATGCCGGCTTTTGGATTCTTCATCGGGAAATCCTTTGTGCGTGAGGCTTAAAAGGGTTCCATTCTGTTTGGGTTCAAGCTCGATTGTCACGACTGTTTCAGCGCCTTTTGTTCCGGAAGCTCCGGTTAACCATGTGAATTCAATCAAGCGTTCTGGCATTAACCGAAGGAACCTTCCGTAATGAGGGTGACGCTGCTCCACGCTGTCTTCAGCGGCTTTGAAGACGGTCTCAAAGAAAAAGACTGAATTGACCTCTGCCTTCATCATCAGTGTTCCGGGTGCCGCAAACCACTCGTCGAATTTCTCGGTCCATGCTTTATAAAGGACATCCGGTGCTGACTCCATTAAACGTTCAACCGTGAAGCCAAGCGGTCTTGTTGAAAGGTCAGGTATTGTTATAGGTTCCATCGCAGGTTCTCCTATTCTACTTGTTAGGATAAAGTTCCTGTAAAAATTTCACGGATTGGTTGATTAATGCTTTTAGGACATCAACATCTATATCCGCCACTTTATTTATGTACACACAGGCTTTTCCCGATGTATGTTTGCCAAACTCCTGTAACAATGTTTCTCTTTCCGTGTCCCCAGTAGCAAAATACAAACTGATCTTCGCTTTCCGAGGGGAGAAGCCAACGAGTGGCGCATCGCCTTCGTGACCGGTGTCATACTTATAATGATAGGAACCAAATCCGATAATGCTCGGTCCCCACATCTTCGCTGGATAACCAGTTGTTTCTGTAAAAATATCCAATAACCGGTACGCATCCTCGCGCTTTTTCGGGCTGTCGACAGCTTCGATGAACTCAATGACACTATTATCATTTTCTTTTGTTTTCAGTTCGTACATATCTAGGATTCTCCATTCGTTTTTTTATCTATGTTGGTCAAATAGGATCTGATTGCCGTCGGGGTCTTCAATCGTAAAATGGGCTGGTCCTTCACCTGATTCATCTGCTTCAGTCAGGAACTTTATTCCGTCAGCTTTAAGCTGTTTTTGAAGTTCCCGAACATCCGTGAAGCTTTCCAGATTTTCGGCATTTTGGTTCCATCCTGGATTGAAGGTGAGTATATTCTTTTCAAACATCCCCTGGAACAGTCCGATAATGCAATTTTCATTCTTCATGATCAGCCAATTTTGAGTAATGTCTCCACCCAGGGCTTGAAATCCCAGATTTTCGTAAAAAGATTTTGAAGCTGCAATGTCTTTAACCGTTAGGCTTACTGAAAATGCACCAAGTTTCATATTTTCTACCACCTTTTATAGATTGAAGATTCTGATATTTACTTTATACCTAGTATAGACAAGCGTTTTGAAATTTACAATGGACGCAGTGTTTTAGTAAAAGAACCCCTTGCCATAATTCGTTCAAAACATTTCAACAGAATTGTGAATTCATTCACAAAAAACCCTATTATCAAGATATATTTGTTATCTTATAAGTGTACTAATACTAATTAACTTAATGGAGTGAGGAAAATGTTTGCAAAGTGGTTAAGAGAAAACAATATTGCTGCTGGCCTGTTGACTGTCATTAGGGTTTGGCTAGGATATAATTGGATGACTGCTGGATGGGGTAAATTGACTGGCCCTGGCTTTGACGCTTCTGGCTATTTGAAAAATGCCGTTGCCAATCCGGTTAAGGGTCCGGACGGAAACATGGTGTACGGATGGTACGTGAGCTTCCTTGAAAACATCGCGATTCCGAACGTCGACCTTTTCAACTTTATCGTTCCACTTGGTGAGTTCTTGATCGGTCTTGGTTTGATCCTTGGTGCACTGACAACTGCTGCGATGTTCTTCGGCTTAGTGATGAACTTCAGTTTCTTCCTTGCCGGAACTGTATCTCATAACCCTACTGACATCTTCTTCGGCTTTATTATCCTGTTCGCTGGCTACAACGCAGGTAAATACGGATTAGACCGCTGGGTAGTGCCATTCCTTCGCAAAAATGTTTTGAAACGCGGAGAAGAAGCCGCACGCAACGCTGCATAACCTTAGTTAAATCCCCCTTTAATATAAAATGGCTGCCGGGAAATCCCGACAGCCTTTTTTCTGTTTTAATTATTAAGATCGAAGAGACCGGGAGCATGCTCATTAGGCATATCAGGCATTTCCGGAACCGGATAACCTTTAGGCGGCTCAATGACAGATAAGTCGCCGCCATTCCTGCTTGGAGTGGTCCCCTGAAAGACCTCACCGATTCTAGTATCATCCAGCCGGAAATTAAATTGGGCATTATGGAAGCCCATTTCTACATATTTGCGGCACTCTGGGTATTTGTTCAAATCATAATTGGGAATAGGGAATATTTTTCCCCAATCAACACCTAATGTTTCTAAAGCCTTAGCAAATGCATTTTGGTGGGCATTATCACGAACGATCAGGAAAGCGATTGTTTCCCTTAACGTTTTATTGGAACTCATCTCGTAAATCCTTGACTTCTGAAGAACACCGGTGGACTCCAGTACCACGTTATTGAGCAGGTTAGCAACCAGGTTTCCATGGTCGTAGACCCAGGATCCATTCCATGGGTTGCCGCCTGCATCGACCGGAAGGGATGCCTTTGCTCCGATAATATAATGGTGAGGATTTGCACCAGATGCAATGACGTCATCCAATGGAGCGCCATCAGAAGCCTGATTGCCAGGCATGTCTCCACCTGAATCATTTAAAAGCTGGTTAATTGTCGATTGTACGAGTTCCACATGGCTCAGTTCTTCCAAAAATATGCCTCTGATCAGGTCGCGATATTGTTTCGCCTTTCCTCTGAAATTGGCACTTTGAAACGAGAATTGCATCAGGGTCCTCATTTCTCCAAATTGGCCGCCAAGCGCTTCCTGGAGGACTTTTGCAGCATGGGGGTCTGGTTTATCAGGGACAATCATATTGATTAAGTCTTCTTTATAAAAATACATTTCATCATCCGCCTTTTTAAAAATTCTTATATATGTTGCCAATCAAAAAGAGCAATTATTCAATGGGATATAGATGAATCAAAGAGTCAGATTCCTTTTTAAAAAAATAGGGAAGACAAAGTACATATAACAAAAAGAAATCGTATGCCATAATTCGTTCAAAACATTTCAACAGAATTGTGAATTCATTCACAAAAAACCCTATTATCAAGATATATTTGTTATCTTATAAGTGTACTAATACTAATTAACTTATTGGAGTGAGGAAAATGTTTGCAAAGTGGTTAAGAGAAAACAATATTGCTGCTGGCCTATTGACTGTCATTAGGGTATGGCTTGGATACAACTGGATGACTGCTGGATGGGGTAAATTGACTGGCCCTGGCTTTGACGCTTCTGGCTATCTGAAAAATGCCGTTGCCAATCCGGTTAAGGGTCCGGACGGAAACATGGTGTACGGATGGTACGTGAGTTTCCTTGAAAACATCGCGATTCCGAACGTCGACCTTTTCAACTTTATCGTTCCACTTGGTGAATTCTTGATCGGTCTTGGTTTGATCCTTGGTGCACTGACAACTGCTGCGATGTTCTTCGGCCTAGTGATGAACTTCAGTTTCTTCCTTGCCGGAACTGTATCTCATAACCCAACTGACATCTTCTTCGGCTTCATCATCCTGTTCGCTGGCTACAACGCAGGTAAATACGGCTTAGACCGCTGGGTCGTGCCATTCCTTCGTAAAAATATCTTGAAACGCGGAGAAGAAACCGCACGCAACGCTGCTTAACCTTAGTTAAATCCCCCTTTAATATATATTGGCTGCTGAGTAATCCTCAGCAGCTTATTTTTTTCGGGGAACATCCATTTCAGAAAATTAAACTAACAAATATAAGCAATGGAATTACCGATTATCCCACTGTCAAACCGGGTAACTATTAACATAACCAATAAGGAGGTGGCATCCATGAAGATTGAAGTAAAGTGCAATGTAGAAAACTGCAAGTACTGGGCGGAAGGCGATGAATGTGTTGCTGACTCCATATTTGTCATTGGTGAACACGGCAGAACGGCTGATAATGAAAAAGAAACAGCATGTAAAACATTTGAAAAACGAGAATAGAAAAAATAAGGGCGGCGTGAAGCCGTTCTCATACATAAGCCTAAAGTCTTTTCCTCGGGGAAAGGCTTTTTATTTTGGCAAAATCTATATTTCACTAGTTCTCTAGCTTCTTAATCAAACGTTTGATTAAGAAACTTGTGATCGGTTCACTTTGGATAACTGAAAAAATCTATCCATTTATTTTCTATTCATCATGGATTCTATCGAATATAATCGAACTAATAAGATTTTTCAAAAATGGAGGTGGATTCAATGAAAACCATACAGAATCCATGGATTAAGCTTAAAGAATATATTGTTGCCGAGGACTATGATTTAATCAATCAACTCCAGGAGCGATGTATCGAAGTTGATGGGACTGCGCTAAAACTGGAGCTTGATTATAAAATCGGTGTCAGACCGGAAAAGAATGCCGGTGTTCAAAACATCAATGAATTTATGTATTTTGACGGGGAGCAGCTGATTGGCTATGTAGGGATTTGCAGTTTTGGCGGACCGTGGGAAGTGAATGGCATTGTCGATCCAGATTACAGGCGCCAAGGTGTGTTCACAAAATTATTTGAACAAGTCCTTGCAGAATGGAAACGCAGAGATTCAGGCAGTATGCTGCTGCTTAGTGACCGCAAATCGGAATCTGGTCAGAAATTCATAGCTGGAACAGGGGCGCAGTACAAGCATTCAGAGTATGAAATGTATTTGAAAGCAGATGCGCCAATCGCAACTCAGGACCAATTTTCAGGCATCACTTACAGAAAAGCAACGAATGCAGACGCAAAGGAAATCTCTCGGCAAAATGCAATTTATTTTGACGACGAATACAATGAAAATGACTTTGAAGAAACCGAGCAAGATAACCAAGAAGTTATCGATCACACGGAGGAAATGATTCTTCCTGAAGAAGAAGAAAAGCGCGGGATGACGAGTTACCTCGTTGAAAAAGACGGGCAAATCATCGGAAAAGTTAACCTCCAGCTAACCTCCAAGCTAGGTGCGATCTTTGGACTTGGCGTATTGCCCGAGCACCGCCGCAAAGGGTATGGAAGAGCGCTTCTCCTGATGGCAATCGAAAAGCTGAAAGAAGCGAATGCACAGGAAATCATGCTGCAAGTAGCGGCTGAAAACTCTAACGCACTCAACCTTTATAAGTCATGCGGCTTTGTGGAGACATCCACGATGGATTACTTTGAATTGAAATAGGAGAATGGCAGATCCACCTCGACTTACTGAGGTGGATTTTTCTATTGCTCTGGATTAGAACCATACGTTAATTTGCCATCTCAATCCCTACCAGATATTTTGATTTTGGGAGATAATGGATCTTATATTCTTCACCGATCACTAGTTCGACCTCAAAAATGGTCTGGGTGGTAAAGGTTTCTCCTTCGTCCGATGTATAGAGATACTCGGTTGGCGCGCTGTACCTCCCTATATCCCTATCAACCTCATAACTCTCCAGCACAATGACTTCTTCTTCTGCACCTTGGCCAACATAGGTAATCGCGTCCGATACATAGTTCACCCAATAGGGTCCACCTAAAAAACCATAGGCCAGGCTAAGGGAGAGAACGGTGAGGAGAGTAACAGGGAGAATCGCTCCTTTAGGGTCAAATGCTTTTTTAGATAAAATCATGTAGGTACTGCCAATCGCAACAAATAAGCCAAAAAGCAAACAAACAATACCCCAAATGCCTATAAGAAAGACTTCTCTAAAGAAAATGAGGATGAACGGACCGTTCCCCTGATCCCAATAAGAAAAAAAATCTAACTTCATGACAATAGGAGAGATCATAAAAGCCAACAGGATGATCATCGATACCCAAAAAGCAGGAGGTAATCCGCTTCTTTTCTTCTTGGCTGTTTCTTTCGGTTTTACACGATTCTTTTTTCCCATAGTTCGCTCCTTAAATGTGTTAGCTTTTATACGGGGAACGAACCCCTAAAGTTTCATCGTCATAAATACACTATTTGGGTCTTCCACATAATCATCAAATGGCGGGCAGTAATGGAAGCCGTATTTTTCATATAGCTTCCTCGCGGGGAGGAACCCATCCATGGAACCTGTTTCCAGGCTTAGTCTTTTATAGCCACGAAGCTGTGCTTCTTTAATGATATGTTCAAGCATGGCTTGAGCGACCCCTTTTCGAAGGTGCGCAGACGCAGTTCTCATCGATTTGAGTTCGCCGTGCTGGGAATCAAGCTCCTTCAGTGCACCGCAGCCCATCAACTGATCGCCATCCCAGGCCGTCCAGAAGGTAATCTCCGGTTTTTTCAACGCCTCCAGACCGAGCGCATGAATGCTCTCCGGCGGGGAGTGAAGCGTCATTCCCTGCAAATGTTCCCCAATTAACGAAATCACTTCTGAACCTGTTAAATCATCCACTTTAATATCCATAAAAAACCTCCAACGTATTTTCAAAAATACTCAAAAAGTAGAAATTGGTAAATTACGAATATCATAACCTGCCGATAAAAAGAAAGACAACTAGTTTCTTGAAGTATGGGGACGGTTCTTTCTATAAGTGATGAAAAATGGTAAGACAGCTTTTATTGTATGTTTTTGTAAATTTATTTAAATAATTATTGATAATGTATTGACACTTATATTGATTTCGTGATAAATTTATCTCGAATTAAAAATAACTTGTTTCGAGATAAATTATTGTATTATATTTTTTTATTGTTTTATCTCGGATTCGAGATAAAAAACATTAACCAATTGGGGGAATTTAAAATGGCTAAATTTACAGTAGACCAGGCGCACTCAGCAGTAGGATTCGAAGTGAAACACATGATGGTATCAAAGGTGAAAGGTCAATTTGATGCTTATACAGCAGACGTTGAAGCGACAGATTTAACAGATCTGACAACAGCTTCTATCGCATTCAAAATTGATGTAGCAAGCATTAATACACGTAATGAAGACCGCGATAATCACTTGAAATCAGCTGACTTCTTTGATGCAGAAAATAATTCATCCATTGATTTTAAATCAACGAGCATTACAAGAGACGGCGATGACTATAAAGTAACTGGTGATTTAACGATCAAGGGAGTAACAAAGCCAGTAACATTCGATGTTGAATTCGGCGGCAAAGGCACGAACCCATGGGGTGTAGAAGTGTACGGTTTCGAAGCAGAAGCAAAAATCAACCGCGAAGAATTTGGCCTGACATGGAATGCAGCACTTGAAACTGGCGGCGTTCTAGTAGGAAAAGACATCAAAATCAAAGTTGAATTAGAAGTGAATCCAGCAGCATAAATAATTTTTGGGAAACCGCTCAGAGGTTTTAATACTCTGAGCGGTTTTTTTGCGGCTTACATTAAGTTCATTCAACTGTGCTTTCTTCTTATCATTAAGATGGTTCTTCTGTTAAAAATGCAATTTAAAAACGTTCCTTTGTTTGTGGATTCTTGTCTATACCGAATTTTCAATGGTGAATAGAATATGGTAAGTGTCTTCAAGTAAGGAGGTTAGATAAAATGAAACAAGAAAAAACGAACCAAACCTATTCAAACCGGGTGGTAAGAGCTGAGTTTGATGATTACTGGAAGACCACCATTACCAAATCAGGCTATGTAAAATATACGGCACTGAGAAATAAAGCAAGAGTAGATCTTATCCTTTCGGATGGTTCAACTAGAATTGTGTTGTTTCCCAAAAACGGTTACGTGCTGGTAGGCAGCGGGGGAACAAGCCACTTCAGCAAGCCGCATTTGACGATTACTCCTTAAGATTTTGAAACTAGAGTCCTGTTTTAGTGGGATAGAAGCATAGGGTACGTCCCTGTGCTTACTGTCATCAAGTAACGTACCCAGCCAGCTGGTCATAGAATGAACATGGGGTAATTGTGGCTGCTTGGAGGGGGAAGGAACGGTATGTATCGTAATGGAATGTATTCACAGGGAACGCAAAGTGGACCAATGAACGTTATTGTAGGTGAGCCTTATGTATATTCAGCTCTTTATAACCTAATGGGAAAAAGAGTGGTGATTGATACAACACGTGGTTCGGTTAGCGGAATCGTTAAGGATGCAAAGCCTGACCATGTGGTGGTACAGGAGTATGATTCTACATTCTTTGTTCGGATCCGCGAAATTGTCTGGTTCATGCCAGAGTCTTAAATGGACAAAGAGACGATTCCAGTGTCACATGAAAATATGAAGTATAGCGGGACGGGAGAACCATCCCTCTGTCTCTTGGGGATGAACGGTTCGATTTGAGAATAATCGAACCGTGCATCCTTCTTCCTTTTTTCGGAAATTTTTATGTATAATATTCATATTGTTTCCTATCATTCTATTAAATGAATGAACACTTCCCAAAAGGAGTTGTATTCGTGCTAAAAAAAATTGTCATTCTCTTTGTTTTTTTATTATCACTTGCCCCGCCTGCATTTGCACGATCCTATTCCATTGATAAGATTCAAATAAGGGCTTGGATTCAGCCTGATGGTGATTTGCTTGTTAATGAGATCTTCACCTATAACTTCGATGGCGAATATGATCGCGTCAGCAGGACTATACATAAAAAAAATCATAAGGGAATAAAGCTTTTCGAAGCTTATGAATTGGTGAACCCAAAGGCGGAGCTTGGCTATGTGAAAATGGAAGACATACGTCCCCTTAAGGTTTCACAGGAGGACAACACCTATCATGCGGTACTCCCCGCAAGCGATGAAAAGAAATCCGTTTTCTTTATATATGAATTAAAAGAAGCTGTGAAGACATATGATTCCTACAGTGATCTTACAGTCCCTTTCTTTGGAACAGACACTAACCATGATGAAGATTTGCAAAAGGTGACGATTGACTTTGTTTTTCCTGAGGAACTCAAGCCGAATAGCTATTTTGCCTATTTTCATGATCGGCAGGGCAAGGTGACGGAAAAAGGACCCTGGGTGGTGCGTTTTACCACACCAGTGTCAGAAATGTACTCCATGACAGAAACCCGCTTGCTGTTCCCTTCTTCCTTGATGTCGGAACAAACCAAGTCCAAGGCACCGATGTCCTTAAAGCAAGCTATTGCAGAGGAAGAACAATTGGCTGAAAAAAATGCCGCCATGAAGAAACAGCTAAACATTCTGGAAAAAGTACTGGGTGGCCTTGCTGCTCTCCTGGCATTCGCATTGATGTCCGTGCTTTTCACACGTTTCCTTAAGAAACTGCGGACTACTGATCGTCCTGATGAACTACTGCGTACAGATCCTCTTATTCTGTATATGATCCACCGGCGAGGTAAAATGGACCATTACGCCTTTCTAGCCGGGCTGTTTTCACTTGTTGAAAAAGGAAAAGCCACGGTCAGGACGGAACAGAATGCGGTAAGATTCCTGCAAGATGATGCATCCGCTAACCAAACGCTATATTTTACTTTAACAGCACCGGAAACGAGCTTATCGAAATGTGAGCATAAATTGGTATCCTGGTTGTTCAAGAGGAGATCCAAAGCCGGAAGTCCGGTTTTCTTCATGAGTGACATTGCAGGAGCATCCAGTCAGCTGAGAAATAATCCACAGCACCTGCATAATTTCCATTCAAAATATAAACTGTTCAAGGACAACGAGAAGCAGTGGTTTACATGTGTTTTAGATGATTTGAAGGAAGCAGGCATGATGAGCAATAGAATGCTTTTGATCGTTGGAAGGGGCCTTATGCTGATTACCTTTTTGGCCGTCGTCTTTGCCTATTATCTGGACTTCCATTCAACAACATCTATCCTAATCTATTCAATTGTTGCCGGGTTTCTATTCATCAGAGGATGGATCAACCCCGCCAGAAGATTGTTCATTCTGCTCTTTTATCTCGTTTCACTAATCGCATCTCTCATGCTTTATGATGCAGAAGCACTCTTCTTGCTGCTCATCACGATTGTCCTTTCAGGCTTCCTGTACATACTGACGCCCTTGATGACCCTGTCAGGAGAAGCGATCGCTGTGCAGCCAGAAATACAGGCTTTTATCAAACAGCTTAAATTAGAGAGATTCCCAGATAAGTTGAATAGCCAATCTGATCAATGGACTATTCGCTCTCTCCTTTTAAGGCCAAAACGCCAATCCAAGGCACCAAACCAAGAACTCTTTAGCAATGAAGCAGCCGCAGCCCCCTTGACCTATTTGGTGGGATCCGGACAGGACCCTGTTGTATTCCTTTCAAATACTTGGAAGTGGAGCATCCCTCCAGGGAGCAGCTCCTCGTCATCTTCTTCGGGCGACAGCGGCTATTCAGGAGGAGGAGATAGTGGAGGAGGCGGCGACGGAGGAGGAGCTGGTGCGGATTAATAGCCTAAATCTTTCACGAATATATAGAAAACACCACCCGAAAAAATGGGTGGTGTTTTCCTTTGCCTGGAAGCTGATGCTACAAGGGGACGGTTGCAGTGCAGCATAAGCAGTGAAAAAAGGTAATTTCGTGGGACGGGAGAAGCGTCCCTTCGTCTCAAGAACGCCTCCATGGCTTATTTCCCCGGAGGCATCTTTCTTTTTGCAATAAGCGGCCTGTCTTGTAAATATAGCTCCAGGTCCGGGCTTTTTCCGTTTACAATATCCTCGGCAATGATCTTCGCCAGCATCTGGCTGTATACCGTTCCGTTGTCGCCGAATGCCAGAAGGAAATAGCTGTTTGGATATTCTTCATATATTCCGATAATCGGAAGTCCGTCCGCTGTCCCTCCGTAAAAAGCGGCTAAAGAATACTCCGGTTCAATCTTGATCGAAGGGAACACCTTGTGAAACTCATCGACCAGCTTGTCTCTCTTATGAATCAATTTACTGTCGCGGTCTTCGGGATAATTGGTATTGTCATCAAGTCCGCCAATGATGATCCGGTTATCTGCTGTTGTCCGCATAAACAAATAGGGTCTGGCTGTTTCCCATAAAAGCGTGCGGTTGTACCAGGAGGACAGGTCATTCACTGGCTTGGATGTGACCGTATACGTGCTGACGAAAGAGACAAGCTTTTCCTTTCTCACGTCAATTCCCTCATAGCCCGCGGCAAAAATTACACGTGCTGCGGAGATGGAGTGTCCCGCTTTAGTAGAAATGACCATCCGGTTCGTATTGGGATCATAGTGATGCCCATTCATCTCGGTGTTTTCGAATACTTGGATTCCCTTGCCGGCAGCATAGTCGATCAACGCATGAGTGAACTTGAAAGGGTTCAGCTCGCCATCATTATAGGAATAGATGGCCGCCTCCCTGCTGAAAGGATATTTCGCTTCAATCTCTTCCTTCAAAAGGAAATCCACTTTCAAACCTTGCTGCTTTAAAAAGTCATATTCCTTTTTCAGCTTTTCGACATCCTCACTGCAGCTCGCAGAATAAAGGGAATCTCTGCGGTAGAATTCACAGTCAATGTCCACCGCCCTGGATGCGGCTTCAATTTCATTGATGGCATCCTGCAGCAGCTCTAAGTGTCTGGTGATATACTCTTTCCCAAAGGAATTCACCAGGTTCGTGAACATTTTTTCACCGGAATACTGAATGAGTGCCGTATTCGAACTAGTGCTGCCGCTTCCAATCTTCCCTTTCTCAATGACAGCCACCTTCAAGCCAGAATCCGCAAGATAATACGCACATTGCGCAGCCGAACTGCCTCCTCCAACGATCAAAACATCACATTCCAGATCGCGCTCTAACTGGGGATAGGAGGGAGGAGAAGGAAAAGTCGCAGGCCAATAATATGTACCAGACATGATATTCATGTGTTTCCCCCTAATTATCCAAAAGATATTGATATTATTTCCTATCTTCAGAATGGCATTCAGCAGCTTTGTGAACCAAATTTACATAAATATTAAACAGTTGAGGATAAAAATGTTATTTGTACGAATACTACCATTTGTAAAAACAAGGTTGTAACACTTACAGAGTGATACGCCTTTAAAAAAGGAGAGATCGTAAATGGCAAAGAAAAGATTTACAGCGGTTCTTCTCATGGTCTTGATGGTCATGTCAATCGCTACTACTGGGTTTGCAGCGGACAACCAGGGAACAAAAAAGGACATTGTCGATACGGCGGTCGAGGCTGGCAATTTCAAAATTTTAGCGGCAGCTCTGCAAAAGGCCGGCTTAGTAGAAACTCTTAAAGGCGAAGGACCATTCACAGTTTTCGCCCCTACAGATGAGGCATTCAACAAGCTTCTAAAGGATTTGGGCATCACAGCTGACGAATTGTTAGCAAGAAATGACCTTAAGGATATCCTGCTCTATCACGTACTTCCAGGCAAGGTGATGTCAACGGACCTGAAAGAAGGCATGCAGGCAGAAACATTAGCGAAGAAAAATGTCACCATTTCACTCGATCCAGTTCAAGTGAATGATGCGACAGTAGTAACACCTGACATAGCCGCATCAAACGGCGTCATCCATGTCATTGATAAAGTATTGCTGCCGAAATAAGAAGCAAAGGAAGCGAGGGGGAAGCGAGGGGACGTACCCTTTGCTTCCTTTTTTGTTGCTAAGAATACGTTCAACAGCTTGTCATTATTAGATGTCATGGTTCATAGACTCTATCAAATGAGGGTGTAGAGTTGAATCACGTTTCTAACAGAATAGAATATTACCTCAAAGACAAATGTCTCTTAAGTGTCCATGTAAAATATTGGGAGAATTATATTGCAGCTTTGAGGGCCAGTAATACTGTAACGATCTACAAGAAAGAATATATCGTAGACAAAATCAATATGGTTCATGATTCTGCAACCATAGTATTAAAAGGTAATATTGAACCACTTAGAATATATGATTAAGTATCCTTCGGGGTACTTTTTATTTTGCTGACTAACTATTTCGTCTGCCGAATGGGACAGAACCGTCCCTCTGCCTCAGGCTTGCCTATTCAATAGAATATGTGTTAGTATGACGGACATGTTGGTTGAAAGGGGAGTTTATTTATGATGAAGCGTATATTTACAGGGATTCTTTTATTGAGCATAGCTGTGCTTGTCCTTGGTGCATGCAGCAAAGATAGTTCGAAAGGGAATACTGAGAAAGAAAATAAAGAAGATTTGGTTGCAACAGTAGATGGAAAAGGCATTTCAAAACAAGAATATAACAAAGAGCTGGAGTCCATGAAAGCTTCTTACGAACAGCAGGGCATGCCGGCGGATCAGATGGATAGCAAGATGAAGGAACAACTCGAAAAGTCCGTTCTTGATCAAATGATCAATGCAGAGCTGCTTCTCCAGACAGCTGAGAAAGACGGCATCTCCATTGAGCAAAAAGAAGTGGATGCAGAGCTGGAGAAGATCAAAACCAACTTCGGAGATGAAAAACAGTTTGAAGATGCGTTGAAAAAGAACAAATTGACCGAGAAAGAGCTCAAGGGCCAGCTGAAAAAGCAAATGACGGTCACAAAATATTTGGACAGCAAGATTGGCAAGGTAGAAGCAAGCGAACAAGAAATCCAGGCCATGTATGATCAATACAAACAGCAATTAGAAACCCAAAAGCAAAAACCGGAAGAACTCGAAAAGATAAAACCACAGCTTGAGCAGCAAGTTCTCTCACAAAAGAAAGATGAGAAAATCAGCAAGCTTGTGGAAGATCTCCGTAAAAAGAATGAAGATAAGATTAAAATCCATAAGGCTTAGCAAGGTTCTCGCGGTGGATTTTTAAATGGGGGATAGACATTTGTCTATCCTCTTTTTTATGCTCTCTAAAGTCGGCAAGGCGGACTGAAATCAATAATATCGTTCAGCCGGATGAATATGAAAATAGAGCAGCCAGGAGCATCATCCCGGCTGCTTTTCTGCGTGACCGAAGTTCAGAATATTACTGGAGACTTCTGCCCAGTTTCTATGTCCCCTTCTTCCATTTTGTGGTATCGTTGAAATGACGAATAGTAGTGTTTCATGATAAAGGGATGGTCGTCTTGAAGAAGAAATTAACGATAAGTTTTTTTGTAATGATAACTTTGGCAGCTTGCAATACGAAGGAAGCCTCTATTTACTGGACAGACAGAACAGATAACCAAATACAGCGTCTGGATGATGCGAACGTAAAGTATGAGATCCGAGAAGGAGAGATTTGGGTCAGGGAGAATTAAAGAAAGTTATGGCGTGCTGTTCTTAGGGGAAAGTTCTTTTAAAATTAATTGATTATTCAAAAACCAACTTCGGGATATATTGGGACCTCAGAACCGTCTCTATGTCCCAACGGGGGGATACATATTGATGATCCTGGAAAAAATGGAACCGATTACGACAGCGGCGATTCAAGAGAAGGGGATTGAGTCTGTTGTTGACTGGTTTGAGCGGTATGAGGAATATTTCTATACACTTGGCAGGTGCTATCTTCAAAACCAGCAGCAAATTGAGGAGCTTTTTTACCGTACGATTCTAAAAGTGCATAAAGAGGTGCCTCGGTATAAAGGGAATCCATCATACAAGATGTGGGTCACTTCCATGTTCATTGAAAACGCCCGTGTGCTTTCTCGAGATTCAAGTTTACAAGTTTCAGAGGAAACAGAACCGCGCCAGGATGTATTTCAGGCAATGAATCTACTGATGAATGAGGAAAAGGAAGCACTGATTCTTACATATGTTTTGGGATTTTCACTGGAGGAGTCCGCAGAATTCCTTGGCATTTCAGCTGTTAAAATGAAAGACCTTTTGTTCTCCGGGATTCAGTCTGCCAGAAAACAATTGTATGGTTCCGACTATCATGGCTGTAAAGAGTACCAGAAGAATTATATTGATTACCTGGAAAAATCGATGGAACGGCCGGCGAAAATTGAGTTTGAGATGCATCTCTATAACTGTCCGGAATGCCAGGCAGATCTGGCAAGCTTCCAGGAAGTCGGGATGACCAGCCTGAATTTTGCTGAGGGAGTGAATGACCTGAGTGTGCCGCCTCTATTAATGGAAAACGTTCGGAAGAGGCTGGCCGATAAGAAGGAGCATCGACAACAGAAGAGGAAAAAGCATAAAAAATGGGCTCTTGTTTTCGCAAGTGCTTTTGCATTCGTGATGGCGATTGGTTTCATGACCGGTGCGTTTCCTAAGGTCTACTATGCATGGGCGGAAGATGATGTGCATTTGCGTGGCTTCCTTCAGGAGGGCTTTGGCCAAAGGTTGAGTCTGGAAGCGGCAAATGACGGTGTGAAGGTAAAGATCAAGGGCGTAGTTGCAGATGAGGTCCAGACGCTTGTTTTCTATGAAATTCATAATATGAAGGAAGACAAGAAATATTTCATGAGTTTGGAGGATGGACTTTCCGTAGTGAACGAATTTGACATTATGAAACGAGAAACATATCCACGTTTTTCGATTCCTGATGTAGAGGCGGAAATGAACAAAAAAGAGAAAAATGTGTTTTACGGAAAGGTTGCACTAAGGCCGCTTGAAAAAGATCAAGGGGTCATCAAATTGAAGATCACAAAGCTTCAGGAGTTGACTGATGATCCTTCACTGTCATTTGGTTTTAGTTCCGGTCAACATAAAACAGGTGAATGGAATTTCGAGTTCCCGGCAACCAAACAGCCTTCCACAGAATACGCAATCAATGAACAAAAAGAACTCGAGGGTGTGCCGATCCGATTTGATAAATTGATCGTTGCTCCAACCGCAACGGTTTTACAATTTGGCATCAATACAGAAAAGCCGGAGAAGCGGATCGACTTTCTTAATTTTAAATCTCTTGAAGTAAACAACAAAAAAGTGAAGGCTGAACAATATGGCAGCCATTTTATGGACTATCAGCTGGACAGTGCCTGGACTGCTTTTCAAGCCTATTTCGACCCGCTTTATGGTAAGAAACCAAAAGAAGTCAGAGCTCAATTAGAATCCATCTATCTATCGATTATAGATCATAAAAGCATCGAATTAAGCGGAAATCAAAAATTCCCGCAGACGATTGAATATGCAGGCAGTACCATCAGCATCGATAAGGTCGAAGCCGGTCAGGCTGCCGAAATTATTATAAAAAGTGATGAACTGAAGAATCGCGAATATGAATCACTTCAGATCGACTTTGTGGACGAGATTGACCAACAGCCCAATATAACGCATATGGATTCCAAATCAGTCCTCGTTGACAAAGACGGCGTCGTATACGATCCGCATAAAGGCCCTGTCGATTATGAAAAATTGGAGCAGCCCCGCTATTTCGTCACAGAACAGACCATGCGGGTAGAAGGCATTGGCGAGACCTCCATGAAACTTCGGATTACCGGGTATAACACCATGAAGTACCTGGATGAAGTTTGGGACTTGGGGGCGGTTGTGGTGTCCCCGGAATAGTTGGAAAATGTAATTTTAGGGACGTAAGAACCGTCCCTGTGTCGCAATTGGATACTTTAACGGGAAGCATTGATCCAGTGAAGGATTGGTGCTTTTTTTATTATGCTAACAGGGAAGGTTCAATTGAGAAGGGATTTTTATGAAAATGTTTACCGACATAATCTTTATACAACTAAAGCCTGTTATTCCCTGAAGGTGGGAATTACTTATTAGCCGGGATTAGTTGAACTGTGAATACATATTAATAGTTGAATAGAATAACCTCTTTCAATGATGAATAAATATTAAAAAAGAAATATAGATTCAGAAAATGGGGGTTGGGGGAATGAAAGAAAGGAAAGAAAAAAGATATAATGTTCCAACTGGTTCTAAAAGTGCCATTACTTTTGGTTCTGCTTTAGCCATAACAATATCCTGGAGTATTCATAAATCAGTTCTTTGGGCAATCATTCATGGGTTCTTTAGCTGGTTCTATGTTATATATTATGTTTTGACTAGGTAAGGCTCTTAGTCTATTGATCAGGATGATATTTTTTCTTTTTTTACCTATAGGCTGATAGCTTTAAGAGGATATCGCCTAGTTGAAGTTGATTACCATTAATGAAATTAGGTGAATCTTATGCGGGTGCTATGATCCAAGAGGATTAGGCACCTTTTTTATTTTATTCCGAACAAGGACTTTTCATTGTTTATCAAGAAACTGTTATTAACAAAATTTGGGGGAATGTATGATGCACACCACACCAAGACATATCATTGCAGTTTCTGCTTATGTTACTAATGAAAATGGAGAGGCTCTATTAGTCAAGACCCACTGGCGGTCTGATACTTGGGAAGCACCAGGAGGACAGGTGGAAGAAGGAAAACCTCTTGATAAAGCTGTATGTAGAGAAATATTAGAGGAAACAAGAATAGTTATCTCACCTATTGGAATAACAGGGGTATATTATAATGCCACAAAACATTTATTATCAGTGGTGTTTAAGGCGAAATTTGTAAGCGGAGAAATAAAAATTCAACCAGAAGAAATCAAAGAAGCTAAATTCATTAAACTTACCGAAGAAAATATAGATCATTACAAAACTCGCCCGCTTATGAAATCTCGTACCCTTGATTCTATAAAAGCAATCAACTTTATCCCTTATGAAACTTGGGAAGTAAACCCTTATAACTTAATTGGTGGGCTAATCTAATAATTCGAAAGGAGCAGTTGAATTCAACATAATTTTATATAAGATTGAAAATTTATCAATAAAAATTGTTCTTAAATAATGAGCAGTTTAAAATGGAAGCATTATCTAAGCATTTACGTAATGGTTAGATGATGTAACACAAGAAATATCAAAAAATAAAAACGAATCCCTCTTATTATTTAATGGAGGAGTGAGACAAATGAATGAACAGATACAGCTTATGATTGATTGGATTGAAGCTAATTTGAAAAACAAATTTTCTTTAAATGAACTATCTAATTATATGGGATATTCCCCTTATTATTGTTCATTTAAGTTTCACCAAGTTACAGGAATAAGTATCAGGCGCTACATTCTTCTTAGAAGATTGTATTTATCTACGGAAGACTTGGCGAACAATAAGAAAATTATTGATGTTGCCTTTGATTATGATTATTCTTCACAAGAAGCGTATAGCAGGGCATTTAAAAATATTTTTGGCATCAATCCTAAAGAATATCAAGTTAACAAATTTCCTGTTCAGTCAGTTGTTAAACTCACGATTAATAAAAATGGGGAATGGTATAAAATGAATATTTCTAGAAAAATTGAGGTTGAAAAGTTGCAACAGAATAGAAGTGAGTTGTTTGACAAAGACGTGCTGCATATCTTGAATGGTCAAGTTATGTATGAGGAGTTTAAAAATAACAGATTAATGGGAGATTCTGATTATGCTCCATTTAATGAAGCGATGTGTGTCAATGCGACTACTGAACAACTATTTGATGAAGAATTTATAAATATCCGAGCTGCTGGTCATCGTGAATCAGCAGAGGGATATATTAAAAAGGTGATCGCTCCTTTGGCCAATCTTTTTACTAAAAAGTATGAATGTATCGTACTATGGTTTGGTGAAGACATGTTTTGTCAAATGAACCTGCTTTCCATTCTTGCCTATCTTGAACAGTCCGGATATGAGGGAAAAGTGTTCTTAAATAGTTTCAGAGAGGATGAATTTAAAGTTAATCAAACTGAACTTAAATTAGGTCATTATTATTCAGTATATAAAGAGGTGTTGGTCAATCATACCAAGCCATCTAATGAACTTATACCGGTTATGTATCAAGCAATAAACATATATTTAGATATGCTGAACGAAGATAATGCAGTGGTAAAATATATTCATAAAAATAAAGATTTACCGACAAAAGATTTAATCAAAAGGTTGTTTGAACTGTTCCCATCCATTGGTTACGGAGATTTACAATATATAGAGCTAATTAATAAAATTAGATAAGGATGAGTAGTGACAATAAGACTCTATAGCAGCAATTTCTTTGTTGGAAATAAATCAGCCATTCGTAGAAACTCTAATTGTTTACTTACTTTCTTTTCAATGTAGCAAAAGCTATAAAAAACTTATTTCACGAACATCAAAGTTGGACAGTTAGTGAAGCTTTGGAGCAATTGCGACAAGGGTGCGACAAGGGGACGGTTCCGACGTCTCGCGAATTGTAAGGATCTAAAGGTGCACATCACCGTCCCTTTGTCTATAACCGATATTTAGGAGTGATTATTTTGGAATTGAATGATGTTATCCACGGGCACCGATCGATTCGAGAATATGAAAATATGGAAATCAGCCAAGATCTGCTAGACCGAATTTTAGAGGCGGGTATTCGTGCCTCTTCAAGCGGCAATATGCAGACGTATTCGATCATCGTCACGAAAGACAAAGAACTTAAGAAAAAATTATACAATGCTCATATGGAGCAATCGATGGTTGTGGATGCGCCGATCCTTCTAACATTCTGTGCTGATTTTAATAGAATGAGAAAATGGCTTGCACTCAATGATGCACCTGTCCATTTTGATAATTACATGAGCTTTATGATCGGGGCCATTGATGCAGCTTTGGCATCACAAAACTGTGCTCTAGCAGCTGAAAATGAGGGACTTGGCGTATGCTATATGGGCTCAACGCTTGCGAATTGTGATCAAATTGGTGAACTGCTGAACTTACCGCCAAATGTCGTACCCGTTGTTGGTTTTTCATTAGGTTATCCAGCAGAAAATCCTGCCTCGCGTGATCGGCTGCCAATGCATGGACTTGTTCATTACGATCAGTATCATGATTATTCGGATGAAGATATCCTGGAAATCTACAAAGATCGAAATGAAAAGGGATGGAACCGCTACATGGCCGTCCCAAGACTTAAAGAAATGACTGAAGAGTTAGGGTTGAAAAATCTTGCTCAAATTTATACCATAGCCAAGTATACGAAGGAATCGCATCAGGAATTTTCACAAACGGTGCTGAAGTACTTGGAGAGACAAAACTTTATGAATAATGAATGAGGGAATTATGGTGCTCAGGACTAATAAGGAAAAGTCATTTTTGGGGACAGCAAAACCATTGCTGGTTTGCTGAAATGTTTAGCGACCTAATCTTTCCATACGAGGGGTAGTGAAAATGCATATCTTAATAAAGAACTTACCTGAAACGGAAATAGCGTATATCAGACGTACGGGGAGTTACTTTGAGCCCCAAGAGCACTGGGGAAAGCTGATCAATTGGGCGATTAGCAATGGACTATACCCGCCCCAACAGTCATTTATCGGTATATCATTAGATAATCCGGAGCAAGTGGAAAGCAAGGATTGCCGTCACGATGCCTGCGTTACATTACCTGAGGGATTTGAAAAAGAAAATCATAAAGAGATGAAATTCAGGAAGTTGGAAGGCGGGCATTACGCCTTGTATTCCTTTTATGAAAAACCTGAAAAGCTAAATTTTGCTTATCAATACATATTTGGCGAATGGCTGCCAAATAGCGACTATGCAGCCGATTACCAAAGATATAACCTGGAATTCAATATGAATAACCCTTCCGAAGATCCTGAAGGGAAATGCAAAGTTGATTTATTTATACCCGTTAAAAAGAGAAGATCTTAGGGCTAAGTGTCACCCATCAACGGTGACATTTTTGCATTGTACGAAGTTGAGAGAAGGGGTAATTATTTCTTTTAGCGAATTTTAATTTTGAAAATATCTTTAATGTTAAAAGTAAGGCGGCATTATATTTAGAAGCCAAAGGGTGAAAACAAAATGATGATAAAGTTCTCAATTGATAAAAATAGAAGCTTTCATTTAAGATCTGCTGCCATTATTCAACATAATGGTAGGGTCCTATTTCAAAGGCCGGTTCAAAGTGAAAATTGGTTTCTACCAGGAGGAAGAGTTGAGCATTTTGAATCGACGGAGGAGACATTAAAAAGAGAGTTAATGGAAGAGTTTAGCTTACAAGTAGACCATATGAAACTTTGCTGGGTAGTGGAGTATTTTTTAGAGGCAGAGGATAAAAAAATTCAGGAATTAGGTATGCATTACCTTGTGGAAATTCCTGAACATCATAAATTAGTTGACCATAAACATGAGTTCAAAGGATTGGAAGACGGTTATATTCACAAATGGATTGAGATCAATGAACTTGATAAATACAAAATAGTACCCGAATTCGTTGTTCCTCAGTTACAAAAGCTGGGGGATAGCAGCAATGTTGAGCATACAGTTTTAACTGTAGTAAGATAGTTCCATTATAATCATATTGGTCGGTGTTCTACTTCCTGGTGCTTAAGTTGGGAAGGATTTATGAGTTTAGAAATAGAATTTGTTTAAAAAATTTTCAGGGGTGTAAATGTGAATTCTGCGGCAGAAACAATACAAGAATTAACGGATAAAGAACAATGGTTAGAAGCCTTTCCGATTATGAATCAGTTACGAACTGAGCTGACTCAAAAGACATACCTGGAGTTACTAGAAGAAATGAGGAAAGATGGATATTCTTTGTATGCTTTATATAAAGATAATCGGATCGTATCCTTAGCTGGTTTAAGCTGGAGAGTTAACTTCTATAATAAACGTCATGTTTTTATCTATGATCTGGTAACGGATACTGCTTACCGATCATCTGGGTTTGGAGAGAAATTATTAAGTTATATACATAACTGGGCAAAAGAAAATGGAGCAGAATATGTGGCATTAGAATCAGGAATTCAGCGAGACAAAGCTCACCGTTTTTATGAAGAGAAATTAGATTATGATAAATGGTGCTATTCATTTAGAAAAACGTTATAAAATAAGATTAATGCTTCGACTAGATAGAATTAAATATCATTAGATAGTCCGGATCAGGTGAAAGAAGGGGGTGTCGTCAGGGTGCCTGCGTTACATTACCAGACGGATTTAATAAAGAAATGAGTGAGGAATTTAGATGAAAACAGAACAACAGTATTTTGAAGAGGGAAGACCCATTCAAACTTATATGAATGAAATGGGCATGTTAAAAGAGGAAAGTTTTGCTGTTTATGAACAATTTCATCTCCCTGCAGATGGATTCGCTGAAGAGTTAAAACAAGATAAACTTCATTTCCTGACGATTACGGAAGATTGGTGTGGAGATGCGATGATGATTAATCCCGTTATTCGCAAATTGGCTGAAGCTGCAGATATTGAAATGCGCGTCGCATTGCGAGATGCAGATACAGATTTGATTGATCGCCACTTAACAAACGGTGGACGTGCGATTCCAATGATTTTAATCTTTAATAACCAAGGAGATTTACTTGGAAAGTGGGGGCCTCGTGCTCCCAAAGCTCAGCAAATCGTTGATGAAGTTCGTGCGGCATTGCCACCAAAAGAGGATCCCTCCTTTGCGGAGAAACAAAAAATGGCCTTTGGTTCTTTAAGAAAAAGGTATACAGAGGAACCGGCTCTTTGGTCAGATGTTTATGATGATTTTAAGAAGACGATATTAGCCATTTTGAAGTGAAGAAGCATGGACATGTCCAGGTCGCCATGTTCTTAATTTCTGGAAAAAAGTATACCTCTCAGGATTCTGGTTCTCCCGATTCAATCTGACGCATTTCCTTTATAGTACTCACTCCAAACAAGCCAATTAGAGAAAAGATGACTGGAATGATGAAGCCATAAGAATATCCTTCAGTCATACTGCCTGAAACAGACTGAAAATGATCCAATACTTTTCCGAAAATTCCTGGCAGTAAAACAGCACTTAGAAACCCACCGGTATTCGCAAAACCAGATACAAGGCCAGATTCCCTAACAGGAAAGGATTGGCGAACGACAGCAAAAGTTAAGGCACTTGCTCCAAATCCAAAGCCAATGATAAAGAAAAGCATAACGAGCATGAAAAATGGCGGATTCCCTTTGAATAAAAGGAAAGCAGACCAGCTTGTTAAAATAATAAAATGAACAATTACATAAGGACGCTTGATTGTTCCAAGCCGACTTGCAATCCAACTGGTTAGCGGGGCCCCTATAAGTGCCCCTATAAGCCCAACCATTATAAGTTGACTGGCATCTGATCGAGTCAGATCATACATTTTCATCCCATAGGGCACTGCCCATGAACTAATAAAGCCCACATAGCCGCCAACCACTCCAAAATGACAGAAGAATAAAGCCCATGCCTGCCGATTCAAAACGATTCTTTTCAGTAACATCGAAATGTTTTGACGTAGAATTTCATCTTTTACAGCTACCGATTCATTATGAAAAAGTTGTCTTGGTTTCTTTACCAGTACAATATATAGAAGAATTCCGGATAAAAATAAAGCGATCCCCGCAGAAAAAAATGCTGCTCTCCATCCAAGTAAGTCAATCCATGCGGAGAAAGGAACTGTCGCTAGAAGGAATCCTAGACTTCCCGTCATTCCCGCGAAACCAATCAATCTAACAAATTCCTTTCCTTTAAACCACTGGCTTAAAATCAAGACCAAATTGACCCAAATAGTCGCATCGCCAACTCCCGTAAGGATTCTGGCAAAAAACAAGACAACCTCATGTGTCCCAAGACTATAAATGATCGTTCCTAACCCAGTAACGATTGCACCTATAATCAGAAAAAAATTCGGCCCATACCGATCAGCCAATATCCCCATTGGAATTTGCAGACTCGTATAAACAAAGAATTGCATACTCGTGAGTAACCCAATCGTTGTTGCTGTGACATGAAAATCCTTCATCACCTGCTCTGTAATCAATCCCGGAGCTGTTCGCTGGCTCGACATTAATAAGTATGTTAACAATACGGAAACAAATACAACCCACCTAAACCTGCTATTTTGTTGGTCCAATGATTTCTACTCCCGTTAGCTTTTACACTATATATATGGATATCCAGCACTGGTAATGATAACTACTGAAGCACCGAGCTTCTTCACGTTCTCTTTTTATCGGCAATGGCGACTTTATTTAAGCTTTGCTTCCGTACAGGATTGCCACACATTGGTTTCCAAACCGGTTGTTTTTCGATCTCAACTTTAAAGGGAGAACATCGCCGTCCATGTGTCAAATGTCTCGGGGATTTGTAATGAAAAAATCGCCTGGAAGTCATTCCAGACGATTCTATTTAGTATTATCGTTTTAAATATTGTTCCACAAAATCGAGGACGGCCTGGTAGCCTTTTATCCTGTTTTCTTTTTTCAGAAACCCGTGGCCCTCATCAGGGAAGACGATATATTCCACCGGTACATGGTTCTTTTCTAATGCAGCCACGATTTCGTCGGACTCGACCTTCAGGACACGCGGGTCATTTGCTCCCTGCAAAACAATCATCGGCTTGTTGATTTTGTCAGCATGGAACAATGGAGAGATGCTTCGGATGTATTCAGTCTGCGTATACGGGTTTCCGATTTTTTTATAAAGGGCATCTCGGAAGCTCTCCCACCAGGCCGGAATGCTTTGCAGCGTGCGTTCCCAGTTTGAGACTCCAAAGATATCCACCCCGACATTGAACTCATCAGGTCTGAAAGCCAGCGCGGCAAGAACCATATAGCCGCCGTAGCTTCCGCCAATGATGCCAATCTTTTCTCCATCAATATCAGCCTGCTCCCGCAAAAACTTCTTGGCCTGGATGCAATCTTCAAGGTCAATTTCTCCGTGCTTCAGGTCGGCCGCGCTAAAGAAGGTTTTGCCGTACCCCGAACTGCCGCGGTTATTTACTGCCAGAACAGCATAGCCGTTATTGGCCAGGTATTGCAAAAGCGGATTGTAATCAGTTCTTGACTGCCCGCCGGGACCTCCGTGGACAAAGACAAGTGCCGGAGCCTTTTCGTCTGCCTTCACATTTGGATGGTAATAAATTGCCGGAATCTCCAATCCATCAAAGGAAGGGTAGCGAATCACTTCCGCGTCCGCCAAGTCTGCCTGGCTGATCTCCGGGTTTAGGGTATCGGTGAGCGTTTTTAATTGAGATGTTTCAAGTTCGTAGCTATATAAATTAGTGGGCGAATTTGGGCCATTAAACAAGAAGGTCATCAGACTCTCATCCGCCGAGAATTTTAAGTCCAAAATTTGCCCTTCCGGAAGTTGTGGCAGGTCCAGATACTCTCCAGTGGCCAGATGAAGAATCTTCACGACAGTACTGGCATCCTGATTAACTCCATAAACCATATAGGTATTCTGTTTGGAGAAGCGCGTGAACATGATATCCCAATTTTCCTTCACAACATCTTCTGTTACACCTGTAGGGATATGATACTTCTTCAGATATAGAAATTCTTCATTTTCATCAGCAAGGAAATAAAGGTTCTCGGAGTTCCTGCAGAATGCTTGTGGGATGTTCCGGATATCTCCTTCATGCGGTGCGGCATGCATAAGCTTCTCCGTTTGCCGGTCAAAAATGTAAACATTGGAATCATTGGCATTGTTCATTTTTCCTAAGGAAATAAACCGCTTATTCAGGGAGATGGACCCAAATTCATATGCTTCATCATTCGTAAAAATACAAGTAGATTCAAAAGTGGCAATATCCATTTCATAGACGTCCATGTAACTAGGATTCCGTTTATTGGACCCGTAGAAAAAGCTTTTTCCGTCCTGACTCCAGCTGTAAAATTCCGCACGCTCGTTCTCTCCTGGGGTGAGGTCAATCTCTTCTCCATTCTCATTTTTTACATAAATATGTAGGATTTCATTCCCGCCCTTATCGCTTAAAAATAAAAAGCGGTCATCATCGGGAAAGTAGCTAGCGACAAGAACTGCATTATCCTCAGAATGCGTCAGTTGTGTCCTCACACCGTCTTCAACCGAAACACAATATGCGTTGTAAATCCCAGTCTTGTCTCCTGAAAACAAAACTTTCCTTCCATCCGATGAAATCGAATTACCCGTAATCGATTCTGATCCATAGAACTGCTGTATTGTGTAGCGCTTCACTTCCGTAGCCTTACTATCTTTAACCATAACTTTTTCCATCTCCTTTCCATTATATTTTAGAATTCGCTAAATACTTGAAAAAACCTTTTTAATGATTGGTGCGAAGGGGGGAGCTAATGCATTATGCGACAAGGGGACGGTTCCGGCGTCTCGAGAATTGTAAGGATATTTTGATGCGTTTGGTTGGGGGCATCATTTTTTACGAGAAACAAGAAGAATCATTCCTTTTATATTATTCTGCCTCTAATAACCGTCCTGATGTCCGAAAGAAGGAACGAAACCTGTGATATAGAATATGTAAGAAAAGGAAAAGCTAGAGGGTTTCCTGTACAAACAAAAAAGAAGAAATTTAAAGGGGATTAGAAAATGAATGTTCTCATCGTATTCGCCCATCCGGACGGACAATCATTGAACGGGGCACTGAAAGACATAACGGTTGGAATCCTGGAACAGAATGGCCATAAGGTAGAAGTATCGGACCTATATAAAAAGAAATTTAAAGCAATTGCAGATAAAGACGATTTCCTTGTACTTAAAAATCCAAACCGTTTCAATTATATATCTGAACAATACCATGCGCTGAAAAATAATACCTTTGCAGCTGACATTGTCGAAGAGCAAAGATTAGTAACCTGGGCAGATTTAATCATTTTTCAATATCCAATGTGGTGGACGGATGCCCCTGCAATATTGAAAGGATGGTTTGATCGAGTTTTCTCGTACAGCTTTGCCTACGGTCCAGGCCGTTATGAAGAAGGGAACTTGAAAGGGAAAATGGCCATCGTATCTTTGACTCATGGAGCAGAGGATCTGGCGGAGTATGGAGAAACCGGAATAAAAGGCAAAGTCGAAGAGCGTTTGTTCAATATTCAGCACGAGAAGCTTTACTATTGTGGGATGACCGTCTTAGAACCTTTCCTGTTCCCGGCAGGTGCAGATGAGGAGACGAGACTGCAGCATATCGAAGATTGGAAGGAACGACTGGTGGGCTTAAAGTGAGACAGGGGGACGGTTCCGGCGTCTCGTGAATTGAAAAAATATAACCATGTAATCTCTAGCACAGTCTCGTACGGCATGAACTCAAACAAGAATACTCAAGGCTCTTCTATAATTATTTCGGTTCACGAATGAGACATCACCGTCCCTGTGTCTCGTAATTCAAATATATTAAATGGAGCAAAGGGTACGTCCCTCTGCTTCTACTTCTAAAGAATCTTGCTCAGATTTATACGAAAGCCAAGTATACGAAGGAATCGCATCAGGAATTTTCACAAACAGTGCTGAATTACCTGGAGAGACAAAACTTTATTAATAATGAATAAGGGGTAGGTTACAATGCCGATGATTGATAGGGAAAAGTAGTTATGGGGACAAGAGGACCGTTACTTGTGTCCTTACAAACCCAGTGAAAGGATCTAAAAGAAATATGAGATTATTATACATTTTCGGCAGTATCATCATGGTTCCTTTCTTGCCATTTTTATATTTTCAAGGAAAAAGGGTCAGAGCAAGTACGCCTCGGTTACCAGAAGCGAAGGGGAATACAGGCATGGTGAATCATAAAGGTGATCAAGAGTTTCGGGTTATTTTTCTGGGGGAGAGTTCGATTGCCGGTGTGGGGGTTAATCATCATGAGGAAGGGTTCGCGGGTGTGTTCGCAAAAGAATTAGCAGAAAAAACGAATGCGACGGTCCATTGGGAAGTGTATGCAAAAAGCGGCTATACGCTAAAAAAGATCAGAGAAAAGATTGTTCCGGTGATTCCAAACAATAAAGTGGATTTGGTAGTGATCGGCCTTGGAGCCAATGATGCCTTTACACTAAATAACCCGTGGTCCTGGCAAAAGCAATCAGAGTACCTAGTTACAGATTTGAGATCGAAGTTTGAGGATGTGCCCATCGTGTTTGCCAATATGCCGCCGATCAAAGACTTTCCGGCATTTCCATTCTTAATCAGAGTTTTCATCGGGAATTTGGTCGATATATTGGGGAATGAATTGTTGACTACGGTCTCAAAGTTCAATGGAGTTCATTACAATGAAAAGAAAATCCGGCTAAGAGATTGGCGAACCAGAATGAACCTGAAAGCAGAGGATTTTTTCAGTGACGGGGTACATCCATCAAAGCTTACATACGGTTTATGGGCTAGTGAACTATCTACATTTGCATGGGAGAAAGTAGCCCTGAGGGAAAAGCTGGGGGATAGAGGAACCGTTCCGGTCACCCAGGAGAAATAAATGTCATTTAGGTTAAGGACCTGGGGGCTGTTCCATTGCATCCTGAAATGATAAATCATTTCACATCAAGGTTTTGAGGTTCCGTGAATATGCAATTTAATTCAAGGGCCGAACAGTTGAGATAAGCTATCAGCTTATCTCTTTTTTTATCTCCACGGAACAAGTAAATTCTTGTGACATGAGAACAGTCACCGCGTCCCATCCACAAGTCCTATTCTCTATAGTGTCTTAGTAGTATTTTAATGACCTATAGTATGTATTTTGCCCTTGCAGCGGAGGTAAAAGGAATGAGGCTAACGTATTCTTTCCTTGAAACAAGATTTTCCAAGGAGGGTTTAGCGTAGATGAAAAAACGAAAGCTCATGACGGCTGTATGTTCGACGCTGCTTGCTGGCCAGGTTTTGTTAACAAGCGGAATTCATGCTGATCAGGTAACAGGGCCTGTGACCGCAGAGGGAATCCATGAGGATCATGAGTCTCATCTGTATGATGTCCGAAATGTTGTAAACAGTGTTCTGCCGACCCAGAAACAGCTTGCTGCCGCTAACACACTCGTACAATCAGTGGGAGCAGGAACGAAGATTAAGTGGAACACCCTGTTTGGTACCCCATCGACCATTATCAAGGAACAGGGATATTTATCCGCTCCTTCTAATGAAAGCGCCGAGACAATTGCACGCAACTGGTTAAAGCAAAATGCGGCGCTATTTGGGCTTCAATCCTCAGACATCGACTCATTTGTCGTAAGTAAAAATTTCGAAATGCCGGGAACAGGGCTGCGTCCAGTCACCCTGCAGCAAACATTTGATGGCATTGAGTCGGCTTACGGAGGACGAGTGATCATCGCGGTAAACAAAGATGGCCAAATCCTGTCCGCAGCAGGAAATCTAAGCCGTGCAACAGGTTTAATCGCAGATTTTCAGCTTTCAGAAGCAGATGCTTTATACAAAGCTGTTGAGTTAAAATTGCCAGACGTAAGCTTTGTTCCAAAGCTGTTAAGTACTGAAAAAGGCTGGTCAGTTTTTGCCGGAGGAGATGTGCTGCCGGCTGAGCAGCGTGTAAAGAAAGCAACTTTTATCAACGAGGATGGTGTCCGGCCAGCTTACCGAGTACTTTTCATCAAGGAGCTGAATGAAGGCTTTGAGATGGTGATCGATGCAGCGAATGGCAAGCTTTTATACCAACGTTCCCTCGTTGAAACTCTATTAGAAACTGAAGGGCTCATTTTTGAGAACTACCCTGGTGCACCGGCCGGCGGAACTCAGGTTGTGAAGTCGTTTAAAGGAGATCCAAAGGCGTCACCAAAAGGCTGGCTTATTCCGGGAACAAGCTTGGGATTGACGACATTTGGAAACAACGCCAACTCGTATGCGAACTGGAGCAACTTTTTAGTCCCGGCCGATCAGGCTGTTCGTCCTCTTGCGTTAGACGGCGATTTTAGCTACTTATTTAAAAACGCGTGGCAAAAAACAAACGGGCAAACGACACCGCCATCCTATGCAGAGGATTTAAACAGTGCTGCGACGAACTTGTTCTATCATCATAATCTATTCCACGACTATTTCTACAACCTTGGATGGACAGAAGCAGCCGGGAACCTTCAGCTTTCAAACTACGGAAAAGGCGGAATGGACGGGGATGCAATCTTAGGTCTTGTCCAGGCAGGAGCGCTGTCAGGCGGTGCGCCAACGTATACAGGACGCGATAACGCCTACATGCTGACGCTTCCTGACGGGATTCCGGCGTGGAGCGGAATGTTCCTTTGGGAGCCAATCCCAGGGGCATTTGAAGGACAATATGCAGATGGTGATTTTGATGCTGGGATTATTTATCATGAATATGCCCATGCATTGACGAATCGTTTCGTAGCAGGCGGAGAAGCACTCGGCAGCCACCAGTCAGGTTCAATGGGCGAAGGCTGGGGAGACTTCTTTGGAATGCACTACTTGGCGAAAAAAGGCCTTCAGGAAAAGCCAGTTGTGGGAGCCTATGTGACTGGGAATGCTGAACGAGGCATCCGCAGTTATTCACTTGATGAGGCTCCTTACAACTATGGAGATATTGGATATGATGTTGGAGGGCCTGAGGTTCACTCTGACGGCGACATTTGGGCAGCTATTTTATGGCATGTAAGAGACACATTGATTGATAGCATTGGGAAAGCGGAAGCAGAATCTGTCATCGAGCATCTTGTTATGGATGCCATGCCAATCTCTGTTCCGAATCCATCGATGGAAGACATGAGAACGGCGATACTTGCCGCTGATTTTGAACGATACGATGGAAAGCACTATGATGCTTTATGGACTGCATTCGCACAGCGCGGGTTAGGAGCAAATGCATTATCTAAAGGCGGAGACGATACAGACCCAGTTCCAGGATTCAACCATCCAGATGGACAGCGCAATGGCCAGTTGATTGGAAAGGTGGTTAACGCTGCTACAAATAAACCGATCCAGGATGCACGAATCATCATTGGTGAGTTCGAAGCAAGAACAAGTCCACTTGCGGTATCGGGCCAAAAGGGAGACTTCGGGGCATATATTGTAGAAGGAATCTATGACATTACGATTCAGGCAAAAGGTTTTGGATCGAGGACCATTCGTGATGTAGCCATCAAGGCAGGGGAGAAGAACCGATTGACGTTTACAATTGGACCAAACGTCGCCTCATCCTTTAACGGAGCTTCGATTTCCAGTGTATCCGGATCATCAGACAGCAACCCCATTAAGTTTGCGATTGACGACACAGAAGCAAGTGTATTTGCCTCAAATACGCAAGAAAATGGGTTCCTTGGCGCGAACTTCATCGTTGACCTTGCAGGAGATAAACCAGTGGAAATTTCCCATGTTCAAGTGAGTGCCATGAAGGACATTTCTGGATCACGATTTGCCACACTGAAAAACTTCAGTCTGCAGACGTCAATTGACGGGGAAAACTTCACAACCGTCTGGAAAGGGAAGTTTGAAGCTGGAAAGCCAAGGCCAACGGTAGCTGACCTTCATTACCAGGGGATTGATCTTCCACAACCAGTAGAGGCAAAATATCTTAAATTTATCGCGCATGATGCGCAGGACAATACCAAAGGCTTTGTTCAAGTAGCTGAGGTGCAAGCCTTCTCTGAGCAAAAATCAAAGATTGAACCGCTTAAACTAGAACCAGAAGCACCGTTTGTTTCGGATGGCACCGTGCAGGCAGGCAACGCAGGAACAGGAATTGGAAGTCTGGCAGGTGTACCAGCGACACTAGCCGTCACAGAGAATGAGTTCGTGACTACGCAAAACCCAGAGCCAGCATCCCAAGGTGTAGATGGATATGTTGTTACCCTTCCAGAGCAATATGGCGATGGGATCCATAACTTCACACTAAAAGGAAGCAATGATGGATCATATGACTATGATGTCTACTTCTACAACAAAAACTTTGAGCTGATTGGAAGTGTCGCCACATCCGGGGCTAACGAAGCAGGAGTCATTCCAGGCGGCACACGCTATGTGTATGTAGGATTATATTCAGGAGCAAATGTACCGTTTACGTTTACAGCTACGAGTCCTTATTAGAGAATCTCGGAAAAGAGCCTTAGGGCTCTTTTTTCTGTTAATAGAAAGTATTTCTGAGAATGCCAGTTTAAAGATGGAAGAAGTTCTTTTGGATTGTGGAAAGTATTTTAAATAACAGTTTGTGGGATTGAGGAAGAACGCCACTGCATGTTTCGCCGCCTAAATGGGACATGAGAACCGTCCCTACAACCAATCGATGTAGCTGAGACAATTTTATATTTAGCGAGTGATAAAGCTTCCTTCTTAACAGGAGTGGTATTACCTGTAGACGGCGGAGTGACAGCTAGGCTGAGATAATTTGCGTTATCGCACCATCTCCATTATTCTATTGATACAACTAAGCTGTTTTGCTTAAAATACAGCTGCTTATGTTTTTTAGTCTAAGCCCTTATCCAAACAGATAGGGGCTTAGATTTACTTTATCTATTAAACTGTTGTTTCTATAATTGAGTTTATAAATCTTTTGATGGAGAGTTGATGTATGACAAAAACAACGACACCATGCGACTAATTTTGGAGGCAGGTCAGCATCTTATATAAGAACGCGGTTAATTGAGAAGTGAGTGGCACAAAAAGGAAGACGTCTGTCATAAGTGCTTTTATACATCTTACCCACAATCAGAAGGAGGAAAGAATGTGAGCAATCCTGTAGTCATTGTTGGTGCTGGTTTAAGTGGCCTTCGGGCTGCGTCTCTACTTAGTGAACAGGGGGTCCAATGTCTGGTTCTAGAAGCCAGAGATAGAATTGGCGGCAGGGTCTTGAGCACTTCTGCGCCAGACAGACCTGAACTGGGCAAATTTGATCTTGGGCCGACATGGTTCTGGCCCCAATACGAGAGCACTATTACCAATCTTGTTAAAGAACTGAATTTAGAAACTTTCGTTCAGTACAACAAAGGGGTAATGCTTGCAGAGCGTTCCCCAAACCAAGCACCCGAGCGTTATGTGATGCCAGAAAATTCGGGTGACAAGTCGATGCGTATCATAGGAGGCGTGCAATCTCTTATTGATGCAGTAGCAGATACTATTCCTTCGGGGGTAATCGAGCTAAATACGAGAGTTACAGCAATTCGACTTGATGAAGCCGGTGCGATCATGGTTGAAGCAGACCTAGCCGATGGTAAGAGAAAAAAAGTACTGGCAAGTGCTGTAATCCTAGCATTACCGCCTCGCATTGTGGCACGTCATATTGAATTCTCTCCTTCTCTCCCTCCCAATATAATTAATGATCTTGTAAGTAAACCGACATGGATGGCAGGACAGGCCAAGGCAGTTGCAATCTATGATCGTCCCTTTTGGAGGGAATCAGGCCTCTCTGGATTCGCAACAAGCTGGGTTGGACCCTTACAAGAAATCCATGATGCTTCTCCTGAAACAGGATCTGGTGCCTTATTTGGTTTCTTCGGAATGCCAGCAAAAAAGCGCCGAGAACTGGGAGAAGATATGGTTCTGAAATTGGTCATTGATCAATTGGTTAAACTCTTTGGAAACTCCGCCCAAAACGTAAAGGCTATCCTATACAAGGATTGGTCAAGTGACTTCAATACGGCTGTTGAGGAAGATTTAGATCCGCTTAGAGATTTTCCAAGATATGGTCAACCACCCAAAGCAGGGATATGGGGAAAGAATATTATTTTTGCTGGTACAGAGACTGACTCACAATATGGCGGACATCTTGAAGGTGCACTCCTATCAGCAGAACGGGCAGTTTTTAAAATCACGAATATAAATAACAAGCCATTATGACAAGATATCTTTAATGAATATCGAATGTAAAAGAATTTTAAAGTAACGAGTGCTGTGATCATGGAAGTATTAACGGTTTTTCTAGAACTTGTTATAAAACAAACGGGGCAGCCTTCCTGTAATTAACTAAAGTTGAAGAGGATTATGTTGAATAAGCTTGTTTATATCTTAGATGCGAAAATAACATATATTAAAAAGTGGCGTGTCAAAACTGGTGTCAGTTTACACGCCATTTTCATTGTCTTTTATAAGAAATGCAGCATAAATCGGAACGGTTTTCTTACTCTTTTTACATTGGACACATAACTGTCCCTGTGTTACTTACCTAGAAGAAACAACTAAGAATCGAATAGTCTGGTCAGTATGGTTATACCAGTAATGTGTTTCACTTGCTGAAAAGAACCAGGATTCTCCTTGTTGGAGTTCGATTATTTTTGTGCCTATTTGGAGTGTTAAGGTTCCTTCTATTACATATACAAATTCATGTCCGCTATGGGCAAAGGGTTGTCCGTCACTTTGGTTTGCTGGAAGAGTGATGAGTATTGGGTGAAAGCCGCCTTGTTCAGTGTCACAATAGTATCGGTATTATAGATAAGAGCTGGCAGAAGCAATTCCCATATATATGCACGATGAGCAGTTAACACCGCTCATCGTGCTTTTTTGCGCTGAATTTCTAATTGTCCGCTTTAAGACCCGTTCCATCGTCTATTAACTAAATATTAAATATTTTAAAAATATTCTAAAAGTTATTGCATGTTTTATTGGTATCCTTTATTATTTAAGAAAGTTAGTAAAGTCAGTGGAGAAAGTAAGTGTGAATAATCATTAATAATGGATATTAAATCCAAAAAGGTGCTTAATATGCGTGTACTTATTATGTCGATTGGAAAAAGAGATTTAAAGCTTAGTAGGTAGAGGAGTCATTAAATGAGAAAAACTGGAGATTTAAAATTAATTCAGGAACTCAACCAAAGTATTATCTTGGATATTATTAGAAAGTCCGGCCCAATATCAAGAAGCGATATTGCCAAGAAGACAAAGCTTAGTCCAACAACTGTAGCTTCTGCTGTTAATGATTTAATTAATGATGGTATGGTCATGGACGGTGAGGCTGGACAGTCGAGCGGGGGCAGAAGGCCAATCCTGGTGAATTTTGTACCGGATAGTAAGTATATCATCGGTGTATCGATCACAAACACGAATATAATGATTGCAAATTTGAACCTTGATGCTGAGGTTAAGGAGAAAAAACAATTTCCCATTGAATTATATGGCCAGAATGATTTGGTCGACTTTACCGCTGCAACCATTGAGTCATATATACAGGGATTATCTGATATAGAGAATTGTATTGGAATTTCTATAATTGTCCCTGGTATTGTCGATGCCGTTAGAGGCTTGATAAGGTTTAATTCTAAATTGCAGCTGCATGATGTAAAACTGAGGGATATCATTCAGGAAAAGACAGGTATCAAAACATGGCTGGATAATGATGCAAATGCTATTGCCCTGGCAGAAAAGCAATTTGGGGATTATCGCGACCGTGATAACATCATTTATATACAGCTTGGAGAGGGTGTTGGATCAGGAATTGTACTGAACAATAATCTGTTCCGAGGTCGGAATGGGGGGGCCGGAGAATTTGGCCACATTAGTATTAATAGAAGTGGAACTAAGTGCGACTGTGGGAATTTAGGTTGTTTGGAAAACTATGTAAGTTGGCCAGCTATATACTCTAAGGTGTTAACTGCAATCACCAGAGGAAAGCGAACGATGATTATGGAACTGGCCAACCATGATGTTAGAAAAATTGACCAGCGAATCTTTTTCTCGGCTCTGCAGGAGAACGATCCCCTAGCAAAGTCAATAGCGGATGAAACCGCCTCCTATTTTGCTACTGGCCTGGTCACATTAGTACACTTATTTAATCCCGAAATCATATTGATTGGCTGGGATACTCTATACGGTAACACTGAATTCGTTTCATTTATCAGGGAGGAAGTAAAAAAATATACATTTGATTTATTTACAGATGACCTGGAGATCGAGCTTACCACTCTTGGTGAGGACTATCAGTTAATGGGGGCAGCTGCCATAGCGCTTCAGGACATATTTGACTTTTCCATTTAAGGTTAAATGAAAGCGGTATCAATTAATTGAAATAGATACAATTTTTATAAAATAAGGGGGTATACATGTGAAATACTGGTTAACGATGTTGATGGTTTCTATGCTTTTCGTATTATCGGCTTGTAGTGGGGAAGAAAAAGTTGCAAAAGAAGGAGAAGAAACAGGGGGCAATTCAAAAGAACAGACTATTACTTTTCTTCAACCAGGCTTGGATCAACCAAACCAGAAGGAGCCGGTTGAAAAGATGATAAAGAGATTTGAAGAAGAAAACCCCGGCATCAAAGTTGAGCTTCAATCAGTTGGATGGGGTGAAGCATATCAAAAGCTTGTAACTGGATTCAGCAGCGGAGAATCCCCGGATGTGTTCTATGCAGGTACCCGATGGATGCCAGCATTTGCGCAAATGGGAGGAATCATGCCCCTCGATGAATATGCAGAAGATAAAATGAAGGAGTACCATGATGGGCTTCAGGAGAATGTTAAATTTCAAGATAAGATTTATGCTATTCCACGTGCTTTTTCAGCAAGATCACTTATTTACCGTTCCGATTTAATAGAAGAACCTCCTACTACTTGGGATGAACTGGTGGAAACGGCTAAAAAGGTTCAAAGCGAAAATAAAGGCATGTATGGTTTAGGAATCGCCGGAGCCAAGCATGTATCAACGACCGATCAATACTTCAACTATTTATTCCAAAATAACGGGGAAGTTTTCAATGCTAAGGGAGAAGTTGTCCTGGATTCTCCAGAGGCAATTGAAGCACTTACTTTTTATCGTGATCTTTATACTAAGCATAAAGTTGTCCCTAATCCTATTGAGTACAATCGCGAACAATTGCCAATTCTGTTTAAAGAAGGAAAAATAGCTATGTTTGTTATTGGTCCATGGGCGAAATCCATGATGGGATTGGAGCCTGATAATGATAGTACTCCTTTTAAGACTGCCTTATTGCCGAAAGGAGAGAAGATGGCTAACGTCCTTGTCTCCGATTCGTTAATGGTATCTGCTAAGACAGAGAATCCTGAGGCTGCCTGGAAGCTCATTGAGTTCATGACTTCTGCAGAAGAACAGTTAGCCTATGATAAGGAGCATGGACTAGTACCGATTCAGAAGGCCGAGGCTGAAGATCCTTTCTTCAATGAGGATCCGTACTTTTCGACTTTTGTAGAGATGGTTCAATACGGAGAACCGCAGCCTAAGCCGACTGCTTGGGAGCCTTTCCAGGATATTATTTCTGAAGCTGTACAGAAAGCAATGAATAATGAAGATCCAAAAAAAGCATTAAAAGAGGCAGTTAAGGAAATTAAAGATCAAAAACTTGAACCAAAATAACAGTTGAGGAAGAAAAGGCAGTTTAACTGCCTTTTCTCATCATCTTTTCCTAAGGAGGAATTAAAGGTTGGAACTTCAAGTTGCCAAACAAAAACAACCTAGCTTAAGGAAGAAACCAAGATTAACTCTCTCGCCAGAAAAATCACCTTTCCTCTATTTACTTCCCCTTGCGATATTTATGGGGATTATGGTTGTATACCCTGTCGGGAGAGTTATCTATCTATCATTCACTCAGAATTTATTGACACGACCTGACCTTGGGATTCAGTTTATTGGCGTTGAAAACTATATCACCCTATTTACCAGCACTGAGTTCTGGAGTACTGTCTTGCGAACAACGGTATGGACCTTATTATCGGTTGGGGGGAAAATCTTTATTGGTTTTAGTATCGCCTGGCTGCTTTCGAAGAATATAGGCTTCAAAAAGCTTTATATGCTCTTGTTGATGATCCCATGGGTAACGCCGATGGTCGTGGCAGCAGTCGCCTGGCGCTGGCTTTATGATGGTCAATTTGGGATGATCAACTACATTTTGACACAAGTCAACATTATTCAAGAACCTATAATATGGCTTGGAAATAAACAGTCAGCCTTTATTGCCACTGCAGTGACAGATATATGGATTGGGGTTCCATTCATGGCTATGATGTTCCTTGCTGGGCTCCAGTCAATTCCTGTTGAGTTACAGGAATCGGCTAACATGGATGGTGCTAATGAATTACAGCAACTGTTTTTAATTGTTTTACCGGTCATTAAGCCTATTGTTCTGGTTGCTACGACTCTATCAGCCATTTGGACGTTTAACTCTTTCGGGGTTATTTGGCCTTTGACGAGAGGAGGCCCAGTAGATGCTACCCAAACCTTAATCGTCGAAGCATATAAGAGATCCTTTGGTTCTTTTGATATGGGGATGGGAGCGGCAATTGCTGTAGTCATTTTTTTGATCCTGCTCTTTTTCACGGTACTGTATAAGCGGTTATTAATGAAGCAAGAAGAAATGTAATCTGTATGAAAGGATGAAAAGTTTATGAGTAAAACCTTCAGGAATTTTCCCATACACTTGACGCTTATTCTAATCTTTTCGTTCATGTTATTTCCTATTTTCGTCATGTTGTCTACTTCTTTACAAACATATGAGAATATTTTCAACTGGCCGCCGGAGTGGTTCCCGGCTGAACCTCAATGGGGAAATTACATTAACGTCTGGTTCGGGGAGTACCAGTTTAAAACACCCTTCTTTAATAGTTTAATAGTGGCCACACTGACAGCCATTATTACTATTATTATAGCCTTTCCAGCTTCATATGCATTAAGCAGGTTCCACTTTGCCGGCAGGAATAGCATGTTGTTCTTTGTATTGGTTACTCAGATGTTCTCACCAGTTGTATTAATTGTAGGGTTATACCAATTGGCCCAGTCGTATAGCCTGCTCAATACCTTGGCGGGACTGGTCATTACAAATTGTGCCTTTACTTTGCCAATGGCTGTCTGGCTGCTTCATGGCTATTTGAAGAATATCCCGGTTACTTTGGAACAGGCAGCATTTGTTGATGGCTGTTCAAGGATAAAAGGGGTTTTCAAGATCGTAATGCCCCTCGCAGCACCGGGTATCGCCATGTCAGCCATTTATGCGTTCATTATGGCTTGGAATGATTTATTGATCCCTTTAATATTTATTTCGAAATCTTCTCTGAGACCCGTCAGCCTTGCATTAACCGATTTTGCCGGGCAAAACGTAATTTATTGGCATGAAATGATGGCAGCCAGCATTTTAACTACCCTTCCGATCGCGGTAATGTTTAGCTTTGTCCAGAAGTATTTCATAAAAGGATTTATGGCTGGTTCTATCAAGGAATAAAATTTAAGGAGTTGTTACTCTATGAACTATGTACTTATCGTAGGTGCGGGGACAATGGGGACTGTCCATGCACATTCCTATTTAAATATGGACGGCGTGCAACTAGCAGGAATTGTGGATATACGGGCTGATGCTGCTAAACAGCTAGGACAGCAAACTGGCACAAGAGTGTTTCCTACAATGGAAGAGGCGATGGAAGCTTTGCCGGAAATAGATGTAATTGATATTTGCCTGCCCACTTATCTTCACCTCGAATTTGTAAAGAAGGCAGCCCAATTTGTGAAAAATGTGATTTGTGAGAAACCCTTGGCGAGGAGTATAGACGAGGCTAAGGAGATGATTGAATTTTGTAAGGAAAAAGGTATTAAATTATTCGTTGGGCACGTTGTACGCTTTTTCCCGGAATATGTAAAGGCAAAGCAAATAATTGAAGACGGAGGTATTGGAAGACCGGGTGTGATAAGAACTTCAAGAGGAGGAGGATTCCCGGCCGGTTGGGAAAATTGGTACGAAAGCCGTGAAAAGAGCGGCGGGCTTGTCCTGGATTTATTAATTCATGATTTTGACTATCTACGCTGGTGCTTTGGTGAAGTGGAGCGAGTTTATGCACGGGGCATAAAAGGCAGGGAGAAATTGGACTACACTCTTGTCACTCTTAAGTTTAAGAATGGTGTTATTGCCCACCTGGAGGGAACCTGGGCTCATCAAGGGTTTTCTTCGAGTTTCGAATTTGCTGGTGAAAAGGGAATTGTTGATTATGACAGTAAGAAGGCAGTGCCAGTTCATTTGGTCCGACACGTTGATTCATCTATTCAAACAGCGGGTGTTACTGTTCCGGAGAGCCCATTAAAAGAGAATCCGTATTTTCAGGAACTACAACATTTTATTCACTGTATGAATTCGGGACAAGATCCGATTGTTACTTGCGATGATGGGCTTAAAGCTCTGGAAATTGCCTTGGCGGCCCAGGAAGCTATGGATACAAATAAGCCAGTCTTTTTGAAGTCTGTAAAGGAGGAACTGACAAAATGAAATTAGCGATTATCAGTTTTGCTCACATGCATGCTTTCAGCTATGCAAAAGCTATCCAAAGCTATCCAGGCGCAAAATTAGCAGGAATTTATGATGATGATCCAAACCGGGGAGAGAGAGCGGCAGAGGATTTCAACACTCAATATTACGAAAGTTTAGATGTATTGCTGAGTACGGATATTGATGCAGTCATTATAACCTCTGAAAATAGTATGCATAAGGTACATACTGTAGCAGCTGCCAGAGCGGGGAAGCATGTATTATGTGAAAAACCTCTAGCGACGAATATTGAAGATTCACTTGAAATGATTAGGACTTGTAAAGAGAACAATATCATTCTCCAGACAGCTTTCCCCGTACGGTTCTCGTCGCCTGTTTTAAGAGCAAAGACAATCATAGATTCAGGGGAGCTGGGCGAAGTTTTAGCGATCAAGGGAACAAATCGGGGAACCAATCCTGGTGGATGGTTCATCCAGCCAGAGTTTTCTGGGGGCGGTGCGGTTATTGACCACACTGTTCATGTGGTGGATATCATGCGATGGTTTTTAAAGTCAGAGGTAAAAGAAGTCTATGCGGAAGTAGATAATCGATTTGTAAGTGAAAAAATTGATGACTGTGGTATTTTGTCAATGGAATTTGATAATGGAACAATTGCTACTCTTGATTGCAGCTGGTCCAGAAATCCATCGTTCCCAACATGGGGGGATGTAACTTTAGAAATAGTTGGAACAAAAGGGACGTTATCAGTAGATGCTTTTGCTCAAAAAATAGATGTCTTTAACGAGCGAGGCCATAAATACCATTATTGGGGTGATGAAATGGACGCAGGATTGATGGGAGATTTTATTGAGTCTATAAAAGAAGAAAGAATTCCATCCATTAGCGGACTGGATGGATTAAAAGCTTTGGAGGTTGCATTGGCAGCATACAAATCATCTCGGCAAAAAGAACCTATTCAACTAAGCCAAGTTTAAGGAGTTGAAAAGATTGCTGACGATCGGGCTGTTAGGAGCAGGAAATATTGCTGAGCGCCACGCAAAGGCATTTAGCAAACTTTCTGATGTTCGTGTGAAGACGGTGGTGGATATTGATGCAGTTAAAGCAAGAAATATAGCCAATATCCTGCAAGCAGAGGTTGCGACTGAATTGGATAAGGTACTGGAGGATCAGGAAATCGATGCTATTGATATCTGTTTTCCAACTTTCCTGCATAAAGAAACCGTTATAAAAGCAGCAAAGGGTAAAAAACATATTCTCTGCGAAAAACCAATCGCTTTATCTATTGATGATGCAATTGAAATGTACAGGGTTTGCAAAGAACATAAAGTGAAGTTAATGATCGCGCAAGTTTGTCGCTTCATGCCTCCCTATATAAGGATGAAGAATCTGATATCAGATGGGACTATAGGGGAGATTCACTCAATTCGGATGACGAGAGCAGTGGACTACCCTGTTCATAATGGATATTCATGGTACCAAGATATTAATAAAAGTGGTGGCCCATTTCTGGATTTCATTATTCATGATTTTGATTTTCTTGCTTGGTCTTTTGGAAAACCAACTGTAGTTTCCAGTCATCAAATTCATTCGAACAGCATGCAGGGGATTTTTGTTCATTTAAAGTATGAGTATGGACCATTTGTCAGGCTGGAGGGAATATGGTCTAGTAAAGGAAATAAACACCTCCATCAAAGAATTGAAGTGGATGGACAGCATGGCAGTGCCGTTTTTGATAGTAAAGGAAAGTATCCTTTTTCTGTTAGTTCTTTAAATGACTATACAGAACTACTGAAGGAGGAGCCTGAAGTGGATCCGTTTTATGAAGAGCTGAAACATTTTGTGGATTCTATCCTAAATAATACAGAAGTATTGATTAAAGAGTCAGAGGTGCTCACAGCCTTAGAAACTGCGCTGGCTGCGCGAGAACGAGCAGGTCTAAATATTGAAACGAGGTCTGGATATGCGAAAAGGAATTAACGCATGGTGTTTTCCGAATGAAATGGACTTGATTGAGATTTTAGGGCAAGCAAAAATGCTTCATTTTGAAGGGGTAGAAATTAATCTTTCGACAGCACCAAATGCTGGTTTAAGACTGGATCAGCTTGATGAAGACCTTCCTGTAATAAAAAAGGCCGCAGAGGAATTCCAGATAGCAATCCCTTCGATTTCAACAGACTTATTGTGGAAATATCCGCTTACAGATCCAGATCCCACAATTCGAAAGAAAGGGATTGACATCGTAAAGCAAATGCTAAAGGCGGCGAAATACCTTGATTCGAAAACCATTCTCGTCGTTCCGGGTGTTGTGACAGGGGAAGCTTCCTATGAGACGGTATACTACAGAGCGATTGAAGCTGTTAAGCTGCTAGCAGAAGATGCGGAAAGATTACAAGTGAATATAGGAATAGAGAATGTTTGGAATAAGTTTCTACTGAGTCCACTCGAAATGGCTGCCTTCATAGACGAAGTTTCCAATCCATGGGTGGGATCTTATTTCGATGTTGGCAATGTTATTAATTTTGGCTATCCAGAACAGTGGATCCGCATACTTTCCCATAGGATCATTTCTATCCACGTTAAAGATTTTAAAAAAACAGTAGGGAATCTGGAAGGGTTTGTTCCCCTCCTTTCTGGTGATGTGGATTGGAACAAAATCAACACAGCGTTGCGTGACATAAACTATAAGGGATACATCATTCCAGAAATTTCGCCGCATCAAGTCCATCCCGATTTGTTACTAAAACAGATATCTGAAACGGTGGATTCATTATTCGATTTTTCAGTTGTAAATAGGTAGAAGGGAGGGGATGAGTATCCAAAAAGATTTATCGATAGGAGTCGACTTAGGAGGTACAAAAATCCTTACAGTCCTTATTAATCAGAATGGGGATATTATAGGCCGTGCAGAAATGGAAACAAAGCCTATGGAAGGTGAAACAGCGGTCTTTCGGCGAATTCTTCACTCGATAAATAAAGTTCTAATTGAAACTTCCATCCAAAAGGCTCGACTTAGAGGGATTGGAGTTGCATCGGCTGGTATAATCGATTCAAATGAAAAAACAGTGCTGGAGGCAGGGAATCTAGGTTGGAAAAACGTCCCTATCGGGAAACTTCTTGAGGACCACTTGAGTATTCCTGTTGCACTATCTAATGATGCAAATGCAGCTGCTGTAGGTGAATGGTTATGGGGAAGTGGAAAGGGTCACAATCATTTAATTTATATTACAGTAAGTACTGGGGTTGGGTCAGGGATCATAAGTAATGGGAAACTGGTCAATGGTGTAGACGATAGTGCAGGTGAGTTTGGGCATATTTCCATCGATTATAATGGTCAACGCTGTTCTTGCGGAAACCGGGGCTGCCTTGAAAACCTTATTTCTGGAACGGCTATCGCAAATGCAGCAAAATATAGGTTATCACAGGGAGAGGAAAGCCATTATTTGAGGGGAATTAATCAAACGAAGATTACAGCCAAAGTAGTAGGAGAAGCTGCGCTCGCAGGTGATTCTTTTTCAAGGGAAATATTAAAGGAAGCTGGTTTTTTTCTGGGTGTAGGTGTCACTAATCTTATTCACCTGTTCAATCCTGATGTGATTGTTTTTGGGGGCAGCGTTATGAATGTATCAGAGTTTATCCTTCCTCAGGTAATGCAAACAGTTAGGGAGCGAGGAATAAAATCCCTAACAAAAACAATAAAAATGGAAAAGTCCAATCTGGGAGGCAACGCTGGAGTAATGGGAGCGGCAGGCCTTTTATTACTGCAAGACCCGAGAGTGAAAATTTCAGTTTAGTTGGTGGAAGCCTGAAGTCCTTGCTGTCGGTTATAGATCAATCGTTTGATTAAATTGTTTTTTACTTTATCGATGGTTTAAGTCATATGCCGAGTGTCAGGTCCGAATCGATGAAAGACAAAAGACCCTACAGTATTCTTGCTTGAGTGCTGAAGGGTCTTTTTTTGCTGCTGTATCATTTGGTTAATGGCACCGTCCAAAAGTATAAGAGCCGGATTAAATTGAAAGTAATAATATTGAGGAGATGACCCTCCCTCTGTCTCAATAAGAGAGTATTGGTATCTGATATTATTTCTGTTTAGAGAAGTGTTCCATGTTTAACTTCTAAATTACAGAGGCAATACGGAATGTAAAATGATGAGAGCAACTTGGCTTTTCGTTGCTCAACCTTCCGACGGGAAAACGGGAAGGTTCTAATACGTGTGAAAAGTTAGAATGTGGTAATTCGTGGGAAAAATAACAGTCCCTCTGTTTCTAATTTTTTCTGTAGATGCAATTCAAATCTTCCTTGTTTGCTAATCTTACTCTGTTGTTTCTGCATCGTCGGATCCAATTAATCATTGATAGAAGCAGCGTAATGCTAGATTCACTCCACCTTCTTCTATTTCGACTCCGGATGGGACAAGAACCATCTCTGTGTTTCCTGTCTTACTTCTTACCTTGACGACACAACTAAAAACCGAATCGTCTGATCTGTATGGTTATACCAGTAATGCGTTTCGCTGGCTGAAAAGAACCAGGATTCTCCTTGTTGGAGTTCGATCATCTTTACACCTATTTGTAGTGTCAATGTTCCTTCTATTACATAGACAAATTCATGTCCGCTGTGTGCAAAGGGTTGTCCATCGCTTTGGTTTGCTGGAAGAGTGACTAATATAGGATGAAAATCTGGATTCGGGACTTGCTGTGTCAGGTCTTTATAATGAAATGAAGGTTCACTTATAGGCTCATTGTTATTTGAGAAGAAAATACTTGGATTGACGCCTAGAACTTCAGAAATTTTTCGTAGTGATTCTAGTGTGACGCTGGACTTTCCGCGTTCGACTTGTGATAGAAAGCTGATGGATACACCGGCTCCTTCTGAAAGTTCTTTCAAGGTCATTTTTTTCTCTTTACGAATTTCTTTAAGTCGTACACCAATCATAAAACTACCACCTTCCTATTTACCATTTTTATCTTGGAAGAAGATTGTGTCAAATTGAGCAAAGTTGACAGAATATTAACCATTATCTTAATATTTAATTGAAGTGACACTTCAATTTTAAAAGGGGAGGAAGAGAAAATGCAACAGTTGGATAAAAAAACGACTAGGCGTGTATTGATTGCCAGCCTTGTTGGTAGTTCTATTGAATGGTTTGACTATTTCTTGTATGGAACAATGGCCGCACTTGTATTTAACCAATTATTCTTTGTCAACGAGGATCCAACAGTAGGCTTGCTTTTAGCGTATGCATCGTTTGCACTTTCGTTTTTTATTCGGCCATTTGGAGGAATTATTTTTAGTCATATCGGGGATCGAATCGGCCGGAAAAAAACACTTGTTTTAACATTGAGCTTGATGGGTGCTGCGACATTCGCGATGGGGATTCTGCCTACATATCAAGCGATTGGTGTGGCTGCACCGATCATTTTAATTACGCTTCGTCTCATCCAGGGGCTTGGAATCGGAGGGGAATGGGGAGGAGCTCTGTTGCTTGCAACTGAGTATGCTCCGCCAGAACGCAGAGGATTCTTTGGTTCTATTCCGCAAATGGGTGTGACGATCGGAATGGTGATGGGTACACTCGCTCTTTGGCTCATGAGCTTATTGCCAGAGCAGCAATTCATGACTTGGGGATGGCGCGTACCATTCATCTTTAGTGCATTACTTGTAGTCTTTGGTTTATGGATCCGTAAAGGAATCGACGAGACACCTGAATTCAAGAAAGTTAAGGAAAGTGGTGAGATTCCAAAGCTGCCAATCGCCGATACACTTCGTTATTACTGGAAAGAAGTGCTGATCACAATCGGTGCGAAAGTGGTGGAGACAGCTCCATTCTATATTTTCAGCACGTTCATTGTTTCGTATGCGACAAGCACTCTAGGATTTAGCCGCTCCGCTGTGTTAGGCGCTGTCATGATTTCAACCGTCATTACGACCATCCTTATTCCAATCATGGGAAGTTTATCTGACCGAGTGGGCCGTAAGAAAATGTATATAGCCGGCACATTAGCAATGATGGCTTTCGCTTTCCCATATTTCTGGATGATTCATCAAGGCAGTGTGCTAATGTTGGTTTTGGCGACGATTATCGGTTTGGGAATTATTTGGGCCCCGATTACGGCTGTACTTGGAACCATGTTCTCCGAAATCTTTGATGCCAAGGTTCGTTATACTGGTGTCTCACTAGGTTATCAAATCGGTGCCGCAGTCGCTGGTGGTACAGCGCCTCTTGTTGCCACAGCGTTACTCGCATCATTCGATAATTCCTACGTCCCAGTTGCACTCTACATCATGTTTACTGCTGCGGTGTCACTGATTGCCATCTGGGCAGTGAAAAGCCGCGTTGAACACAAACAAACTACGATTGCAAGTTAACCATTACTCGGCCAGATGTTTTTGGCCGAGTTTTTACATAGGAAGGGGAAATTCTATATGCTTATTCTAAACGAACAACTCATTCAATCGATTTATAAAATCGAAGATGCCATTCGAGATGTTGAAGCCATGTTAGTGGCCATTCATCAAGGGCGTGTTGAAAATCCTCATCGGACGGTATTGAATGTCCCTGAACGCAACGGATCTGTTCTCTATATGCCAAGTTCAGATGGAACGTCGATGGCAGCGACCAAAATTGTCTCGATTTTTCCTGATAACAGCTCAGCGAATCTTCCGACCACACAAGGAGCTATTTTACTCACAGAACTACAAACAGGAAAACATATAAGCCTACTGTCCGCTTCTTATCTGACACGATTGAGAACCGGCGCATTAAGTGCCATATCAGCCCGCAACCTCGCCAGGCCAGACAGCCAAGTGCTGACCGTCATTGGTACAGGCGGAATGGCGTTTGAGCAAGTACTAGGAATCGTGAACGTGCTGCCGATTCAAGACATCTATTTAATCAATCGTACCATCGATAAGACATACACATTCAGCGAAAAGCTAAAAGAAGCGGGTATTACCGCTAAGATACATACCGGTGTCGACCGGAACGAAGCCATCGCCCAGTCTGACGTTATTTGCTGTGCGACCCGATCAACCGAAGAAGTGTTTGATGCCGAGTATGTAAAAGCAGGGACCCATATTATCGGTGTGGGTAGTTATTTACCCGAAATGCGGGAAATACCGTTAGGAGCGATTGAAAGAGCAACATTGATATATGCAGATGATTATGAAGGGATGAAAGCGGAAGCCGGAGAATTCACCGATGCAGTGCAACGAGGGAGATGGTCGTTTGATCGGCTTTCTGGGACATTGGTGGAACTTCATGTGAATCGGGTCGAACGTGGAGTTGAGGATATTACTATTTTTAAATCGGTTGGGGCGGCTCATTTTGATTTGGCTGTGGCGAAGGGGGTTTTTGAGAAGGCAAAGGAGATGAATGAAGGGGGGGCGATTTTTTTGTAGGGGTGGTGGTACTGGGGGTGAACCCAATGTACCAATAATTTTTACATACTTTTAACTTACCTGATAATCAACCACACTAATTCTTTAAAAAATAAAACTACAAAGCCACACTAAATTTCTTATATTTTATGGGCCATGAGAACTCCGTCCCCATGTCTCTCGAGCTTGCAAGGAAAGATTATACCTTGCGTATGAGTGTGGCAAGAAAAAGTTATGTGGGAATGGCTAATGGAGGATAAGCATCTATTGTGGTTGATATTTGCGGATTTAGATTATGGTTTATATTTACTGAACTGCACAAAGCTAATTTACTCTATCGCCTCTCCAAAGGATTATAATGAAGAGCTCAAAAAATCCGTGAAAGGTTAGGGGCAGACAGTCTGTCTACCTTTGAAACATCTCCTGCAAGGCCGAAGGGGATGCATTACAAGACATATCTTTACGCACTGGCGTAATTTTACGCGCTTAACTGAAGCTTCATTCGGGATGATGGTTAATAGTTTTTAGTAGGGATTTTCTCTACTTGAGTGTACGTGTTGATAAACTGTTTATGACGAGTAGCAATACTCGTTTTTAAATTTTCTAAAAGGAAAATAAGTATTTTTATAGAAATACATTATTGAAAGGGGATGCATTTTCTTGAAATATGTAATCATAGATACATCAATTTGGATTTACTTAGCGGAGGATCTTTATTCAGGTGCGTTAGAGCAATTAGAAGACTTGGTTAAGAAGGGTAAGGCTCAAATCCTTGTTCCTGAACAGGTGAAAAATGAATGGGTTAATGGAAAAGCTGATATAGTAAGAGCTCATATGAAAGAGAGACTTAAAGGGACACTGACAAACGCTAAACATCTAAAGGAATATTTGACTGCCAGTGAAAAAGCTTTATTATCAGCTTTGATAAAAAGCGTATCAGATAAAAAGGATCAATATGGAGAAGAGAGGGCAAACAAAAATATTGGAGTGGTGGAAAGGTTAATCGAATCTGCCACAATCTGTCCGACTACTGACCAAAATAAGGTGGATGCTGCTGAGATGGCATTGGCTAAGAAAGCGCCATTCCAGAATAAAAATCAAATTGGCGATGCTTTAATCGTATTAAGTGGTGTTCAGTATTTAAAAGATAACAATATTGTTGGAGAGGCTTATTTTATAACAGGCAACTTTCATGATTATGGAGAAAAGGGCAATCAGAAGCACGTTCATCCCGATTTGAAACATTTATTTGATTCAGTTAGGCTTGAATACTCGATAAACGTAAAAGAGGTATTTAAGCATATCGATTCCATGATGGTTTCGAGGGAAGAGCTTGAAGAAGCGGATGAGGTTACAAATGAAATCATTCATCGCGATTCCTCTCCCTATTATCGTTCGTTAGAAACTCCCAATTGCAGTGTGTGTGGTCAATCTATGAATGGAATCTATGCTCCATCTCCTTATGGTGGTTGGACCTGGCAATGGATTTGCCGTTACGGTCACGGCAGGATAGATACAGGCGAATACTGGGATTATTAAGCATCCGTTTGAACTGCACCCCAATTGTTAGACACAACCTTTTTGATAGCGATGGACAACAACAATGGAATTTATGTGATAAAGAATTAGCTTGATATAGATAAAATGATTGAAGGGTCTATTCCCATACTTTTCTCCTTTCCGAGTATAAATACAATTTTTTGATAAGTGAATTACGTACAGGTACAATGAAAGTTTCAAAAAGACAAGTAACTTACATCTCAATGTACTATCTCGGCTGCTGTCAAAAATTTAACAATAAAAATCAAAGGAGTGTTATTGATGGATTGGACCTCATTAATTGTAGGCACAATATTTGGCGCAATAATAGGCTTTTTGCTTAACTGGATCTTTCATTTGCGAAATAAAGAAGAAAAATGGGATACCGACTATTTTGATGACAAGCAAATCTTAAACAGATTTCTCGGGAAAGTGGCATTTGAATTAGACCTGATAATTGAACAGTTGAAGGAGCACGAAAAGCAATCTGTAAGAGGGTTAATGACGATGGAGAGGAACCAATTCCTCTATTTACGTAGGCTTCTGAATGAAGAACCTATTACTTACACTTTCGGTGATGAAAACTTGACCGAGGACGATTTAGAGCCAGTTTTAGAAGCGAATGATGTTATTAATAGAGTAAAATCAGTAATTGAGAAAGGCGATTATAATAAAGTGAATTTAATAAAATTACGCTCCGAAATTACTCAAACAAGATTAAAGGTCCTTAAAATGCCTCGGAATTAAAAAATGGAGCGGCAATTAAAAGCACTCCCTCTATAAATATTGATATATCAACGGTTTGACCCGTTGGTGGGATGTCAAAAAAAAATACTTTTCGACATACGTAGACATGGGGACGGTTCCGGCGTCTCGGGAATTGAAAAAATATAACCATGTAATATCTAGCAAAGTTCAATGGAGGAAAGTTTTTATTTCTCCATTCTTACATTTGAAATGACTTTATTCAACATCTTTTTTGTCGTGAGGGCATGGAATCAAACAGAATACTCAGGGTTCTTCTCTAACTATTTCGGTTCACGAATGAGACGAGAGAACCGTCACTGTGTCTCTCAAAAAAGATCAGAGAAACTATTTGGAGACGATTCCAGTGCCCAGAAGCAAAGGGTACGTCCCTTTGCTTCCTCTATGCAGTTTCTTTAAAAATATCCTCTAACTCTTGTAAAGATTGCACTCTATTACGAGTTACTTGATTGACAGCCTTCTCCAAATTATTCACATTGAAATGACAATTCCTGAATAGTACCCAGACAATGGAGAACTTGCTTTTAATATTTTTTCCTAATTGAGATTTAAATTTAACTCTAATGAAAATCTGTTCATAGTACATCGCGATTTGCAAAAACAGTAATAAAGGTAAGTGCAAAAGTAACAATAACTCCAAAAACATCTTTTCCCAAAAAACTATGCTTTTAACATCATCAATATTTACAAAAAAGTTTCTAAATGCAAAAACGACAACTAATAAAAAGATAATACCTAAAACCCAATTTAAAGGGTTTTTAACGGATCGATATTCAGGTTTAATTTCAGCGAAAGTAACCAATAAAACTAACATTGTAACTACAAACACTAAAATTAACTCAACAAAAAGATTAAATGTATATTCGTTAATAATAAAAATCGGAACGATACTGAATTTTACAAGGCCGAAAGCCATTTCAAAAACATTGACACTTTTGTATTTACTGGACACTTTAAAAATCATTGGAAACAAGCCGAAAAGAATTAATTTAACATAATCCTTTATTAGTTCCCAACCTACCACTATCTTAAATTCATATAAGAGATAAAAGAGTCCAACTATATAAACAAATGTAAGTATCATAATAGGGTGATTTGCCAATCTTTTGAATGATTCAAGAAGTCCTGTGAAATATTTCTCATCGCCCTTTTTCGTTAATGTGTAAAAAGCATAACTTATAAAGATTCCCATCCAAATTAGAATTGCAACTTCCCTTGTATTAAACAAGTTACCACTCCTCCAAAATAACTCACTTCTATATTTTACCACATCTTATTGATCGGTAATTTTCTTTTATTCTCAGTGAAAGTTAACAAAAAATTGGGGAAGCATTAATCACGAATCTTATGCTTCTGTTAAGTAAATAGCTAAATATCTTTTCACTGAGCTAATTCTATGGGTAAAAAAGGAGAGTGATCCGAAATCAAGACTAGGTTTTATTCTCCTTATTTTCATTAAGATAGTAAAATTAGAAATAAAAAGGAAAATAGCAAAGAATGTCGAATTTTAAAGAAGATGATTACTTTTATTGAATTATGACTAGAGAATATAGGAGTTGTAAAAAGTGGGAAAGAAGTTAGACAATTCTCAGCTTATTTCAAGTGAGTTAATTAAAAAGAGTTTTGAAGAAAATCTATCAGAACAAGAGAAAAAGATACTTAATGAAAATGGTCAGTATAATAAAAAACTTCATGAATTCTTTGAATTTTTCTCCGCGGATTTAATTTTGAAGTCTTATGATTTAAGTGATGAGGAACTAGAAAAAGGTGTAATTGGTAATGGTAATGATGGTGGCTGTGATGGATTGTTTTTGTTTGTTAATGACGAGTTGATTCTAGATGACACTCCACTTGAGAATATTAAAAAGAACCCCACTTTAGATTTATATATAATTCAATCTAAATTTGAAACATCCTTCCGTGAAAATGCCTTCGATAAATGGAAAAGTGTAGTCGACAATCTATTTTCATTAGACACATTTAAAAACACAAACTTTTCTAAAAGGTATAATAATGATTTATTAGAATCTTTCGAGAGGTTCCATAATACCTTCTTAAACCTAATAACTAAATCACCCAAAGTGAATTTCAAGTTCGTTTATGTGTCACTAGGAAATGAAATTCATATAAATGTTAAACAACAAGCTGAAGAAGTAAAATTAAAATTAAAAAGGCTGTATCCAAGTCCTAATACAAATGTTATGGTGGACTTCATTGATGCTCAAGCAATACTGGCATTATATGATGCTCCATCGAAAATTGACTTTGTATTACACATTTCGGAATCGCCAATTATTGTTACTGAAGAAAAAGAGTATATTGTTTTGGCGGATTTAAATCAATACTTTAACTTCATTACTAATGAAAGTGAAAAATTAATAAAACATATTTTTGAAGCAAATGTAAGGGACTATCAAGGTAAAACAACTGTTAATAAAGAAATAGCAGAAACCTTAGGGAAAATGAACTTTGAAGAAGATTTTTGGTGGTTAAATAACGGTATTACAATGCTTGCCACTAAAATTGATCAAAAATCCACGAAATTGTTTGAAATAAAAAACCCTGAAATTGTAAATGGATTGCAAACATCAACCGAAATTTATAATTATTTTACTATGAAAAATGAAGTAAAAGGATTGGAAAAGGAAACACGAAAAGTCCTTATACGGATTATTGTTCCTAATAATGATGCTTCTAGGGATAATATTATATTAGCAACAAACAGTCAAACAACTATTCCTAAGGCTATTTTGAGAGGAACAGATAGTATTCACAGAGAGATTGAAAACTATTTAAAAACCAAGGATTTATTTTATGATCGAAGAAAGAATTTTTATAAGAATGAGGGAAAACCAAAAGAAAAAATTATAAGTATACCTTTTCTTGCTCAATGTTTGATATCTATTCTTTTAAAGAAACCTAACTATGCTAGGGCACGACCTTCAACATTATTAAATGATGAAGAAACGTATAAGTATTTATATATCAATAATAAAATTTTGAATAGTTATTATAAAGCTGCACTAATTGGAAAGAGAGTTAAGCAAACGATCAACAGTCTTGGTATATATACTGTTAGTGAGCAATCTGATATTTCTTTTTACGTCATGTATGTTTGCTCTGCTAAGATTATTCAATCTAAAGATATTTCTCCCGAACAATTAGGACATATAAATATTAACGATTTTTCAGAAGAAAATATCAAGGTTAGTGCAAACTATGTATATGATAAATACAAGACCCTTGGTGGAAATAACAAAGTTGCCAAGGGCACCAAATTAATTGATGACATATTAGAAGAAGATTTTGTTATTCATCCATTCCAATCGGATATTTCACATACTAGATAGAATATAAAGTTTTGAAATAGTAGTAGTTGATTTGTATAAAGCTAGACTGCCACTTCACTGGATGTGGGTGGATTTTTGTTAGCTATTTGGTAAACAATATGGTAACTGGATGACGGTTCTTCTGTTTCTTGAAATTACACATTTTAACAATTTGTGAAACACCAGAACCGTCCCAGTGTTTCACATCGAATCTAAATAGTTTTGTGCTTAGACGTAGCTTAACAAAAGAAGCAGAGGGTTCTTTTCAAGTCCCTTTGCTTCTTTGATGTTTTGTTATATAAACATTTGTTGCATAAAAGAGTTTTTCTGAAGCTCTAAATGTTGAATTTTTTTAATTTCCCCATCAATTTTTTTATCAATTTTATTTATGCGACAAGGGGACGGTTCTGGCGTCTCGTGAATTGTAAGAATCCATGTAATCTAGGCACAGTCTGATAAGAACTCTGTCTAACGGCAGGACTCAACCAAGATTAATTACGGTTTTTCTTAACTATTTCGGATCTCGAATGAGACATGAGAACCGTGGTCAAGCCCCCAAATAGTAGAGTCTTAAATGAAACATATTGATTTTACTGAAGGGAATTGCTCCCTGGTTTAATCATTTAAACTTGATCGTTCAGCTTAAACACTTGACATGGAGCC
>NZ_JAMBOF010000023.1 GCF_023715485.1 Mesobacillus subterraneus
CTCTCCAATAAAGAGTTATGAGTTAGCTCATAAAGTTAAAACGTTGGCTAGTGATCATCTATATAATAGAAGTCACTATAAAATATTGTTTGTTGACGCTTGTTTGTTTAGTTTTCAAAGAGCAATTTAGTTAGCGTATCGCCTAGAAGCGACTTTACCAATATACCATTTGGTGTTTTTCTTGTCAACATTTTTTTGAAGAAATGTTTTTGCTTGAAAAACACTTTCAATAGATTCAACCGTCTGCCGCGAAAATGTTTTTGCTGTGTTCCGCAGCGACGGTTATTAATATACCAAGTATTTCACGAATGGTCAATAGCTTTTTTTGTTTTTTTACGATAGTTTTTCCGGAGCTTTATAATATCGGTGATATATACCTTGACCCTTCGTTTCAACATTTACAACAGAAAGGATTTTCTTTTCAATTAAATACTCCGTAAGAATTCCAAGATCAACTGAGTAAGCGCCAAGCTCAGGGTGAGCCATCATATCATTAAACGACCAATGTTCTTTTTCCTCCAGAACTTCAAGAAGGTGCTGTGTACCTATCTTAGTTCTTTTATGAATAAGGAATTCACTTGCCAGGAATAAAAGCTCCAATCTTTTTTCAATCGTTTCCTCACTGCAAATCAGCTCTTCATATAACTTATAAATTTCGGGCTCAATTTGTTTCACCTGGTGCCAAACTGTCACTTCCGGGTGAAATCCGTTTTCGATGACCGCCAGCCTTGCTAAATGATGCAAAGAATGGACAACATGGTTATAGGCATCAAGATAATGATAGTTGTCAAAAAATGCTTTCCCATCTGTATATCTTCTTATAAGCTTGGCAAATTCGAGTCCCATTTTGATTTTTCTGCCGAAGAACGGAAACTCCTTTAATTCGTGCTTGAGGTTCGCGATACTTTCGTTTCGATCAAAAATTATTTTGCCATTATAAAGCCAATCAAAGATTTTTTTGTTATTCCCAATAAGCAGCCAATCATGGATCTGCTTTTCAGTCACTATGTGCATCGCTGCCTTCTTGTCTTTATAGGAATAATGTTTAACAAATACGGGATCGTCGTTTTCTTTTACTATAATAAGTAAAATTACATCAAATGTATCGGTGGTTGGGATGGCTTTTTGCCTTTTCTCGACCATCACTACTCCAATTGTATTAGAATGGCTTGCCCGTTCTTGATATATCGAACGAAGGATATCCTCCATATTAAACTCCTCCATTTGTTTGTTAGCATATATGTTCGACAATTATATAAAATCTCCTGCAATAACTCTAGACAATTTTCGACAAACCCGATGCTTTTTATGTTTTATCATGCCGCAAATGGTATGATATAGTTAGTTTTTAGGGAGGGAAATTGATGGCTAAATATTCTAGTAAAATAAATAAAATACGAACCTTCGCATTAAGCCTGATTTTTATTGGCTTCATCGTAATGTATGCAGGTATCTTCTTTCGCAATTCCCCAGTCATCATGATTATCTTCATGCTGCTTGGCCTGCTTTTTATCATCGCCAGTACGGCCGTTTATTTCTGGATTGGCATGTTGTCGACGAAGACCGTCCAGGTTGTCTGTCCCAACTGTGGAAAGCAGACTAAAGTACTCGGAAGGGTAGACATGTGTATGTATTGCAATGAACCTTTGACCCTTGACCGAGACTTAGAAGACAAGGATTTTGATGAAAGCTATAATCGGAAACAAAAATAAACTCGGCTGCTGGCCGAGTTTTTTTCATTTTCCATCAGTTATTTCCCGTTATATTCGGAGTGAGTATCAAATATCACAGGGTTAAAGTATATCTCTTGACTTCTAGTTCTTTTCGAAGGAGGTTTCTGTACAAGGAACAACTTATAATTCTCTTTTTGTTGTAAAAGCAACAAAGTTTACAAAAGAGCCTTCATAAAAAAGAAAACTGATAGCCTGAGCCATCAGCATGATGATGATGATGATTATGATTAATGTGCTTCTTTTGCAGAACAATCCGGGCAGGTACCGTAAATCTCCATTCTGTGGTTGCCGACTTTAAATCCCGTTACATGGGAAGCAAGGTGTTCGACCTCATCCAGGCCAGGGTAGTGAAAATCAACAATCTTCCCGCACTTTTCACAAATCACGTGGTAATGATGGGTAGTCACATAATCAAAACGACTTGAGGCATCTCCATACGTTAGTTCCTTTACTAATCCAACTTCACGGAATACTCTCAGATTGTTATAAACTGTCGCCACGCTCATGTTAGGGAATTTCCCTTCAAGCGCTTTATAGATTTCGTCTGCTGTTGGGTGCGACATGGCGTTTATTAAATATTCGAGTATCGCATGACGTTGCGGAGTAATACGGACTCCTGTATCCTTCAAGGTATCCAAGGCTTCTTTCAACTGACTCTGTACCACCGCCATGCACCTCACTTTTCTTTAGATTATTATTCTTATTTTATAATATTTATAATTAGTGTACTAATTTCATTCCACTTTTGTCAATATTACTAACTCACAAACCTTTACAATCCAGGGTTTCATCAATCCTGGTGCAATGTTTGCTCCTTTGACCCCAAATGCATATTTATATATCTAGCAGCAACGAACAAGAAATCTGACAATCGATTCAGGTAGGAGAGAACAAGTGGATTCACTTCGTCTCCAAGCACAACAGCCTGGCGTTCAGCTCTTCTTGCCACTGTTCTCGCTACATGCAGTGCCGCTCCAGCTTGATGTCCACCAGGCAGGATGAAGTTTGTTAAGGCAGGAAGTGACGCATCCCATGAATCGATTGTCTTCTCCAGTTCCTCGAGATCCTTTTCCTCGAGAGTCCATTTCACTTCTTTTCCCGACGGAGTTGCAAGCTCTGCTCCTACATGGAAAAGTACTGTCTGGATTTTATGGAAGATGCTGAAAAGTTCTTCTTTTCCGGTAAAATACTCCACTTGCAAATAACTTAATGCTAAGCCAATCATAGAATTCGCTTCATCACATGTGCCATAGGCTTCAACCCGGGCATCGTTTTTACTGACTCTTGTTCCGTAAATAAGAGATGTGGTACCCTTATCACCTGTCTTCGTGTATATTTTCATTTCTTAGTACCCCCTGTCCTTGTCAATTACATTAATATAGTCAGCGCCCTTTTTAATATATGTATGCAGATTATGTTTAAAAATTTCGAAGGATCTTGGCATATAGTTTTTAGTCAGGCTGGAAATGTGTGGAGTGACCGTTACATTTTCCATCTTCCAAAACGGGTGATCTTCAGCGAGTGGTTCAGTATAAAAAACGTCCAAATATGCATGTGCTATCTTTTTTTCCTCTAGCGCAGCCACTAAAACCTCATCCTTGACTAAATATCCACGGCCTATATTAATGAATACGGCTGTATCCTTCATCAGCTCGAAATGGATGTCATCAAGAAGATGCTTTGTTTCTTCTGTGCTTGGAAGTACGGAGACAATAAAATCCGCCGCTGGCAGCGCATCAGAAAAATTCTTCATTGTATAGATTTCATCAGCCCATTCTGCATTACTGCCACTTCTGTTAACACCAATCGTTTTCATATTGAAAGCCTTGGCAAGCCTTGCTACTTCACCGCCAATAGCTCCTATACCTAGAATGAGCAAAGTCTTGCCGTACAATTCCCCCATTGGCAATTTACGTTCCCACGTGAGATTCCTTTCATTTTCCCAAAGTGTCCGCATTTGCTTAACATGCTGAAGCATCATGCCAATCGTAAACTCTGCCATCGGAATTTTATGGATCCCTCTAACATTGGTTACTAAAATCCCGCGCTTTTTGCATGCCTCAAATGGCATTTTATCCAAACCGGCGGACATTACCATAATCCATTTTAACTTTTCTGTTTTGTAGATCAGCTCTTCCGTCAAATCCTCGCCATATGTAAGCAAGACCTCAGACTCAAAAAACAAATCTTCCTTTATGCCTTTATGGAATTCAAAATTAAACTGAGGAAACTCTTTTTTCACATCGGCCTGCAGCGATTCCGCCGGCAGGATTGAAGAATAAATATTCACCTGGATCAAACCCTTCGCTCATTAGTTGTTTTAATAATTGTAATAATTTTCACTCTTTTAAACAACTCCAAAGCTTTACTCCAAAAAAATCGCATAAAAAAGGCGGGCTATTATTCAGCCCGCTAAATTGTTTGAGGAGGTATGCCCTAATACAATGATATTCAATTAGAACGAAAATGAATGGACAATAGCCTGTATTGTAAAAAATAGGCGGCGGAAATTTATCGTTTTATATTATAGATTTTAGCGATTTCTTCACGGTATGTGTCAAGCTTTGGTTCATTCCTAAAATTGGACAGCATTCCCTGGATTACCGGGAGCCTTGGCGTTTCCTTTTCGATTTCACTCTGAAGGACTTCCAATGAGATGTTGAAATCCTCACTGTTCTCCATCCCGGAAATCACTTTCTTCATCTTTTCAATGACAAGTTTAATATCATGGTTATTCGCGAGGAAGAAAGCCTTTGTTTTTTTAAAAAGATCCTCCATCTTCTCTTCCGTGGCTATAGGCTCCTCCCCTTTTAGGCCATCGATAAGAGAATCCATTCTTCTCAAAATATATTCCACCAGCTCACTAATCCTGAATCCTTCCTCGTTGAAAAGCAGCAGCCTTATGTAAGAATTAAAGAACCCTTCAAGCATAAATGCTAAATCCCATAGATGCGGTTCAGCAATTTCTCCATAGATCGCACGAAGGCTGTTTTGATAAAATTTCTGTGCTTCATAGTGCTTGCGGAACATAAGCGTTTTTACCTCTTCATTCAAGGGAATCGCCTGCTCTCTTGATTGCATGATGATAAACTCTTTATGCTCTATCATCGTGCTGAATAAAGCAGTGAGCTGCTTAGCGAATTTTTCTCTTGGAGGCAGGTTTTCATGGTCATGTATTTCAATATTTTTTTGAATATGATCAAAGTAATATTCGAGTATTGCGATCAGCAATGCATCCTTGGATTTGAAGTATAAATAAAAAGCCCCTTTGGAAATCCCGCTTTCCGAGACGATTTCCTGGATGGAGGTGGCTGCGAATCCTTTCGTTGCATAGAGCTTTATGGCCGCTTCAATAATTGCTTTTTCCTTTTCCTTCACCTTAAAAGCCTCCCAATACTAAATCCTATGACTGACTGGTCACACGATACAAATTGACTAATTAGTCATATCGTATTATAGTTTCCGACTACGGTCAAATAAGCGAAAAAGACAGCCGATGGAATGGGCTGTCTCCTGTCTTAAAGATTTTCTTTTATAAATTCAAAGGCTTCTACTACATGGCCCTTCACTTTGACTTTCCGCCACTCCTTCGCGAGGTTCCCATCTTTATCAATAATGAAAGTTGAACGTTCAATCCCCATATACTCTTTACCGAAGTTCTTCTTTAAGGTCCAAACGCCATAATCCTCAGCAGTTTTATGATCCTCATCTGCTAAAAGCAAGAATGGCAATCCGTGTTTTTCGATGAATTTTTCATGCCTGTTAATCGGATCTGAACTGACGCCTAGAACAACAGCATTCAAGCCTTCGAAGCTCTCATGGTGGTCCCTGAAGTCACAAGCTTCTGTCGTGCATCCTGGTGTCATATCTTTCGGATAAAAATAAAGCACCACGTTCTTGCCTTTAAAATCAGAAAGTTTTACCGTTTGCCCGTTGCTTGCCGGCAATTCAAATTCCGGCGCTTTTTCCCCTATTACTAACGACATCCCGAATCCCTCCAAAATTAGTTGCGATTATTAATAGCCTATCTAATTTTAGCGAGGAATACAAATAGGAATCCTTACGACCGTTTCTGGTCAAACACTGCCCTTGTGACAAATGCAGCGGGAATCGTGTATCCGACAAGCGCTTCTATTACAGCAATAACTCGCCCGACTCCCACAGGGGCAATATCGCCATATCCTACTGAAAAAAGAGTGATGGCACTGAAATACATACTCGTTGACATTCGTTCATATGAAGAAGTGCTGGGGCGCATGCTCACGTCTGAAAGCACCCATGTCCCCTTCAGGTCCAGCAGATAATAAAGCAAGCCGAATCCCGCCATCACCGTAGCATAAATGAGGGCGAGTGTAATAAAATTTTCAAGTGAAACTTGCTTCCCTTTAATCTTTTGCGGTACGAACAATGTTTTAAGGCTCATAGTTATAGCCAGAACAATAAGAGTGATTGATAGATAAAAATGCATAGTCCAGCCTCATTTCTGCAGCTCTCACTCCATCTATACGCTCAGAGATAAAAGAGTATGCAAGCAAGTCCATGCTGGCCTAATTTTTAGAGCACTTTACTTTTCCCCAGAAAATCCCCGCTTACTGCACCGTGCTTAACCTTGACACCCGGTGAATCTAACCACTTTTCTATCCACTGAAAAGCCATAGAATAAACCGCGGCAATAACGGCCGCGGCTAATTATAAAGATATTTAATTCCCGGCACCCCGGTATCTTTTCACGCCTTCATTCCAGATAAAGACAGACAGGGTGAAAAAGACGATTCCGATTACCGGTGTCATGTACGAGTAGCCGTACCACTCTTCCCTGCCAAGGAAATAAGCTGCCGGATAAACACCTACAAAGGCGAACGGCAATATCCACGTCAACACAAACCGGATTGCCTTATTATAAATATCAACTGGGTAACGTCCATAATTTCCGATATTGTACATCATTGGCATGATCGACGTGCGTGCATCTGCCCAGAAGCTAATACAGGCAATCATCACGAAAATGCCTGCGTAAACCAGGACTCCACCAAGCACAAGAACCACAAACAACAAAGGATCATACCAGTTAAACTCAAGATTCAGCCGGCTCCCTGCATAAAACATGACAGCAAGCCCGGTTACGGCACCAAACAAAGACTCAAGCTCCATACGCTCAAGTATGACCTGGAAAAGGCTGTGAATCGGCCTTGTCAGAATCCGGTCCATCTCCCCCTTGACGATATAGCGTTCATTAAAGTCCCATATGTTGAAAAAGGACGAGAAAAGCGCAAACGGGACGAGGAAAAACCCGTAGATAAAAATGATTTCATCCCGGCTCCATCCGTTCAGGAATTCTGTATGGTCGAACACCACCAGGATAAAAATCAGGTTTACTGCCTGAAATAACAAATCTGAAAATAGCTCAACAACCAAATCCGCCCGATATTCGAGCCTCGTCTTCATATATTGGGCGACATATTGAAAAAACATCCTAACGTAAAACACTCGTCACCCTCCTTGTATGATCAGCTGTTTTTTAGCAATGACCCAAAGTACCTGGACCGGAATGATAAGGATCAACACCCATGCCGCCTGAAGCAACAACCCTTCCATAGCCTGGCTGCCAGTGAATCCATTCGTAAAAATCATGCTCGGGATATAGCTGATTCCCTGGAAGGGAAGGTACTTCATGATTTCCTGAGACCAGCCAGGGAAAAAACTGATCGGCAGCAGCAGCCCTGAAAAAAGGTCAATCAGGACACGCTTGGCCCGGATGAGGCCTGTATTATTATATAAGAAGAAAGTGGTAATTCCGGTAAGCAGGTTCAATTGTGTATTAATGAAAAAGCTCAATACGATTGAGACCGCGAATAATACCCACGTCGTAAAATCAGCCGAGAACTCGAGCGGAAAAATGAGCGCAACGATCAGCATACCAGGAACCGAGAAGAAAAACAGCCTGAAGATTCCTTCACCTAGGCCTTGCATTGTTTTCATCCCCAGATAGTTATATGGCCTGATCAGCTCAACCGCTACCTTGCCTTCCTTAATTTCCATTGCCATCTCACGGTCGATGTTGTTAAAATAAAACGCTCTCGCCATCCAGGCAACCGCGACATAGGTCGTCATCTGCAAAGCAGACAGCCCTTCTATTTCACTTTTGCCGCCATAAATCGCATTCCATAAGAAGTAATAAGCCCCAATATTAATACTGTAAATTAAGATCCCAGTGTAGTAATTAGTCCTGTACGCAAGCATCATCAAAAAGCGGATGCGGATCATCTCTAGGTACTTATCCATATTACGCCATCCCTTTTTCATAAATATTACGGATGATTTCTTCTGTGGATGGCTCATTGATTTTGACATCCCTGACCTTGTATGCAGCGACTGTCCTGGCGATAATCTGGGAAACTGCTTCTTCATCGTCGCCGGTAACAGCAGTAAAGATTTGGTCTTTCTCATCCAGCTCCCATTTGGCCTCAAGGTCGTTCGTCAAAGCTTCAAGATGTTGGAGGTCTGCTTTTTCAAGGAACTCAAAGCTGATTTCCTTCCCTTCACCCCATTTTTCTTTAAGACTCTTCAAGGCTCCATCATAAATGATGTTTCCTTCATCAAGCATGATTACCCGTTCGCATAGCGCTTCGATATCGGTTAGGTCATGGGTGGTGAGCAAAATCGTCGTATTGTACTTTTCATTGATTTCCTTTAAGAACTCCCTGATTTTCAATTTGACCAGAACGTCCAAACCGATTGTTGGTTCATCAAGGAAAAGCAGCGGCGGGTTGTGGATCAACGCTGCCGCAAGCTCGCACCTCATTCTCTGCCCTAGCGAAAGCTTCCTGACAGGCTTGTCGAGCAGCGGTTCAATATCAAGCGTTTTAATCACATGGTCCATATGCTCGTTATAGTGCGCGTCCGAAACCTTATATACTTTTTTCAACAAGCGGAACGACTCCTGGACGGCGATGTCCCACCAGAGCTGGGAGCGCTGCCCGAACACGACCCCGATTGTCTGGACAAATCTTTCACGTTCCTTATGCGGGTTCATTCCATTAACGATAATTCCTCCAGTTGTTGGTGTCAGTATACCTGTCAGCATTTTAATGGTCGTCGATTTTCCCGCACCATTTTCACCAATATAGCCAACCATCTCGCCCTGCTTGACGTTAAAACTGATATCGTTGACTGCCGGCACAATTTTATAGTTGCGTGTAAATAGGTCGCGAAAAGCTCCCGATAGTCCGGATCGGCTTGAATATGCCTTAAATTCCTTTCGCAGCCCGTTCACTTCAATGGCGTTCATTATAATTCCTCCTTTAATCCCTCAAACAGTTTAGCCAATCCTTGCGTTTAAAACAACTGCTATGCCTGTATCTTCAATAGAATTTCCCAAGAGCCAGAAGGGTATGTTAACCGCAAAAAGGAGAAACCGGCCGAGGACAAGATATTTCTCATCCGGAGCCTAGCTAGATGCAGCTTGATGCTCTTTAATGGATCAGCTTTTTGTTGCAGTTAAATCCAGAAACAGATTGATAAGTGCGGACGTCTGTTTTTTGACAAGTGAAACAATCTGTAAAAAACAGAAATAATGATAAAATAGAAAAGCAGTAACATATAGGAGGTTTTACGATGCAAAGAACCAATTCAGAACGAATACATAATGATGCACTTGAACATATTGTCGGCGGCGTTAACAGTCCATCCCGCTCATTTAAAGCGGTCGGCGGCGGCGCCCCGGTCGTAATGGAACGCGCCAAGGGTGCTTACTTCTGGGACGTGGATGGAAATCAATATATCGATTATTTGGCAGCTTATGGGCCGATAATTACGGGCCATGCCCATCCACATATAACCGAAGCAATCAAAAAGGCAGCAGAAACTGGTGTCTTATATGGAACACCTACACCGCATGAAGTCAAGTTCGCTAAAATGCTGAAAGAAGCCATGCCGGCACTGGATAAGGTACGGTTCGTGAATTCCGGCACTGAAGCTGTCATGACGACAATACGCGTTGCCCGTGCCTATACAGGACGCGATAAGATCATCAAATTTGCTGGCTGCTACCATGGACACTCAGACCTCGTGCTCGTCGCTGCAGGTTCAGGCCCTTCTACTCTGGGAACTCCAGACTCAGCTGGCGTGCCAAAGAGTATCGCCCAGGAAGTGATTACTGTCCCATTCAATGATATTGAACCTTTCAGGGAAGCTCTTGAAAAATGGGGCGACCAAATCGCCGCTGTTCTGGTCGAGCCAATCGTTGGGAACTTCGGAATCGTCGAGCCTAAACCAGGCTTTTTGGAGGAAGTAAAGGAAATTACCCATCAGGCAGGAGCATTGATCATTTTCGATGAGGTCATTACTGCCTTCCGCTTCATGTACGGAGGTGCCCAGGATATGCTGGGCATCACACCTGATTTGACAGCAATGGGTAAAATTATCGGTGGAGGCCTGCCTATTGGGGCTTACGGCGGCCGGGCGGAAATCATGGAAACAGTAGCACCGCTCGGACCAGCTTACCAGGCTGGTACAATGGCAGGAAACCCTGCTTCAATCCTTTCAGGAATTGCTTGCCTTGAAGTTTTAAAGCAGGATGGAGTATATGAATATCTTGACCAGCTGGGAGCGATGCTTGAGGAAGGGATTACTGCATCAGCAAGCAAGCACGGTGTTCCAATCACGATTAATCGCTTAAAAGGCGCATTGACCATCTACTTTACTTCCGAAAAGATCGAGAACTATGAACAGGCAGAAAACACAGATGGAGAAATGTTTGCCCGTTTCTTTAATCTGATGCTCGAACAGGGCATCAACCTTGCTCCTTCGAAATATGAAGCTTGGTTTGTTACGATCGCCCATACTCAGGAAGATATAGAAGCAACACTCCACGCCGTGGACCAAGCCTTTTATTCACTGAAAAATGAATAAAAATACAAGTTTTTATACATAACAGGAGGCAGCTTGTCTCCTGTTATTTTTTAACTTTTCTATGAAAACGTTTACAAAATAAGATGTTTTTAAAATATATAAAAATCCCCTGATTTTCCCACTATCCAAAGTTATGTATAATTAATTGATTTCTGAAAATTCTTATGATATGATTGTGCTTAATATTCTTAAAATTCGCCATTCATATGGACAATTAACTCCCTGCTAAAAAACACCCGTCAAAATGTTTTACCCTCATGCACTTAGCTATCAAACTATCAAACCATAGATTATTTATCAGGAGGTGACCGGCTTAAAGGATCTCCTTTTACAAGCCGAATATTATGACTTTACGATGGACCCCTTCCCAATTTAAAGACTTTTCACGATTTGAACATGATGCCTGCGGAATTGTTGCAAGCATAGAAAAAAAGAAGATTCCTACTCGCGAGAATATCTTTCACTGCATTGATGGTCTTGTCACGATGAATCACCGGGCAGGGTTTATTAATGGCGAGGGTGATGGAGTTGGAATCCATATTGATATCCCTCGTGCCCTCTGGAAAGAAAAACTCACTGCTGCAGGAGTGGCTGCCGATACAGTTGACGCAGAAAACTTTGTTGTCGGACATGTTTTTATTTCAAGGACTGAACAGGCAAAGGTCTTTCAAGACGAACTTGAAGCGAAGTTGGCAGAGCAAAACCTGAAGCTTTTATTTTCATCTGTTGATGTTACCAATCCAGAAGCACTTGGACCGATTGCCATTCAGGAAAACCCAGTGTTCTGGCAATTTGCCTGCCTTGCTGACCAATCCGGCAGAGAACTTTCGAAAAGATTGTTTAATATGATTGTAGATTTTGAGAAAAATGAGCAGGTTCACGTCGCTTCTCTTAGCCAATACCACGCTGTTTATAAGGTGATGGGCGCGGGAGACATCCTGCCAAAATACTATCATGATCTTGCAAGCCCGAATGTAGCCTCTACCATGACTCTTGGTCATAACCGCTACTCAACTAATACTCTATCAAGCTTTTTCCGTGTCCAGCCGTTCAGCGTACTTGGACATAACGGGGAAATCAACACGATTGCCAGGCTTCGCGACGAGGCCCGCATGGTGGATGTGCCGCTTGTAAAAGACGGCAGTGATTCTCAGGATTTAAGCCGTACGCTGGAAACGTTTATTTGCCGTGATGGCTATTCATTGTTTGAGGCAATGGACATGATGTTCCCGCCAATCATCAATGAAATCAAGGCTTACCCGGAACACCTCCAGGATTTGTATACGTACATCCGTGAAGCGTGGGGACACTTTGCCCAGGGACCGGCAGGCATTATTTCACGCTTTGCCGATGAGGCAGTTTTCAGTGTTGATGCATTGGGCCTTCGTCCTTTATGGATGGTTGAAACGACCAGTTCTTATCTGTTTTCATCTGAACCGGGCATCATCCCTTCAACCGAGTATACTGGCGATCCAAAACCATTGGCTCCTGGTGAAAAAGTCGGCTTGAAATGGAATGGCGATTCAATTGAGGTCTTTGAACATGGAAATTTCCAGGGTGAAGTTTACAAACGTTTCTCACAGCGCCTGGCATTCGAAGATGCGCGCCATCGCCTTGCAGCTCCTAAACTAGCCAAGACCGTTACTATGACTTATCCGGATAAAATCCATAACGGACAATACAAAGCATTTGGCTGGGAACGTGATCACGTCCAGCTTGTCGAACAGATGGCTGAAAAAGGCGCGGAACCAATCCGTTCCCTTGGGCATGATGCTCCGCTTGCAGCGATGAATCCCGAACGGAAAAACATTGCTGATTTTATCAAAGAAAGCGTAGCAGTAGTCACAAACCCGGCAATTGACCGCGACCGCGAAGCAGAGCATTTCTCGACAAGGACGGTTTTAGGAAAGCGACCTTCCTTATTTGGTAAGAGCGCGACAGGGAAAGTGGTTGAATTGCTTACCCCTCTTCTTGTTGAAGGTAAAGCGGGCTACGAAGTTTCATTGCAAACAGCTCAGCCGAGCATGGACCAGGTCATCCAGTGCTATCAGGATGACAAATTGGCCGCTTATCTTGAAACGGTTTTCAGCAAGGATGAAACCGTGAAAGATGCTCTTGAAAGACTTGCTGCTGAAGCAATCAAAGCTGTAAAAGACGGCAAAACCCTGCTAGTACTCGACGATGCAATGGCTCATCAGGAAAATGCTTTATGGCTTGATCCGCACCTGGTTATATCAGCTATAGACCAGGCACTTGTCAAAGAAGGCTTGAGACGCGATTGCTCACTATTGCTTCGCTCTGCTTCCCTTCGCTCACTGCATGATATTGTTCTTGCACTCGGGCTTGGTGCAGACGTTGTCAGCCCATACTATATGTTCATGACCGTACTTGATGAGTCGATCAAGCCACTTGTCAATCTATACAGCGCATTGACTAAAGGGCTTGAAAAAGTCATCTCAACGATCGGGATCCATGAATTGCGTGGATATGGACGCCTGTTTTCAAGTATTGGTTTGAATGATGAAGTCGCAGATTATTTAATGATTGTGAACTTCTTCGGATCCACTGAACTTACTTATGGTTTTGAGGCGATGAAAGAAGATGCGATTGTGAGAGCTGCTGATTTCCAAAACGAAAAAGAACGGATTGGAAAAACATTCCACCTCTTCCCTCGTATTTGGAAAGCGATTGGCGAGGTTGCTGCTACAGGGGATTACAGCGTCTACCGCGAAAAAATTTCCGAGCAAGAAGAAAGCAACCCCACAACGATTCGCCATTTGACGGGCTTAAAAACAGCTGACGCTGCAGTTTCACCTGAAGAAGTTGAAATCGGTGTTGGCGATCATAGCCTGCCATTTGTAATTGCGTCAATGTCATTCGGTTCGCAAAACGAGATTGCCTTCCGCGCTTATGCTGAAGGTGCTGACCGCCTGAATATGATCAGCATGAACGGTGAAGGTGGAGAAATTAAGGATATGCTCGGCAAGTACCCGCGTACCCGCGGCCAGCAGGTTGCTTCAGGACGATTCGGAGTTAATGCGGAGTTACTGAACTCTTCCAACCTTCTTGAGATTAAAATTGGCCAGGGTGCGAAGCCTGGTGAGGGCGGACACCTGCCTGGCTCCAAGGTTACTGCCAAGATCGCAGAAGCCAGGAATGCGACAATTGGGTCGGATTTGATTTCACCATCTAATAACCATGATATTTATTCAATCGAAGATTTAGCGCAGATGATCCATGAGCTCAAGACAGCCAATGATCAGGCACGCGTCGCGGTGAAGGTTCCAGTTGTACCAAATATCGGTACGATTGCAGTCGGAGTCGCAAAAGCAGGTGCAGACATCATTACTCTGAGCGGCTTCGATGGCGGTACAGGTGCGGCCCGTATCCACGCGCTCCAGTACGTTGGACTTCCAGCGGAAATCGGCATCAAGGCAGCCCATAACGCCCTGTTAGAAGCAGGCTTGCGCGACAATGTCGAGCTTTGGGCCGACGGCGGCGTTAAAAGCGCCCAGGATGTTATCAAGTACATGCTCCTCGGAGCGAACCGCGTTGGCTTTGGTACATTATCAATGCTTGCGATCGGCTGTACGACTTGCCGCGGCTGCCACCTCGATACTTGCCATGTCGGAATCGCCACGCAGATTGATTCCGAAGCACAGGCAAAGGAACATGGATTGCGCCGTTTCGTACCGCGCCAGTTCGACCTTGCTGTCCAGGGAATCATGAACCTGTTCACTGCATTCGGCAACGAACTAAAAGATCTCGCTGCATCCGCCGGAATCAAGAATCTGCAAGAGGCGGTCGGCCGCTCAGACCTGCTGGAACAGGTCAAAGGAAAAGATCTGCTGGATTTGACGTACTTGTTAAAGCCTTTGGAAATTGGCCAAATCACTCATCAAAAAGAAGCAGCAGCTACCCTGGCATCAGCCCAGCTCCAAGTCGCGGCTGGCGCAGAGTATCTTGATGCGGTAGATGAAGAACTTCATCAGTCACGCGAATTCCAGGCAGTAACTGCTGAACAGCGCGTACTCGCAAGCAGGGTTTCCTGCCACCGCGTCCGCGGACGCCTGGATGGCTCATATAGAAAGCTTCAACCCGTCTCACTCCGCTATAAAGGATCAATCCTTGGTAACGGACTCGGTGCCTACAACACCGATGGCATTAATATCGAGATCGATGGCGGCAGCCAGGACGGAGTTGGCAAAACTTCATTTGGCGGCACAATTTTAATCGCCAAGTCACCTGGCAAGGATGGCGGGTTCTATAACGGCTCCGTCGGAAAAGGATTTGGCTACGGAGCGCAGAAAGGCCTTCTTGTAGCTCAGGGCAATGCCGATGCACGTGCAGGAATCCGTTTATCAGGTGCGGACATGATTATTGGCGGACTTGTCAAGAAGCCTATTCCAGAAAAGGAATACGGAAATATCGGAGCAAACGCCAATATCAAAGGATTCGCATTCGAATACATGACAAACGGCCGCGGACTTGTCCTTGGCGATCCTGGACCATGGATTTGTGCCGGCATGACTGGCGGTGTTGTTTACCTGAGACACCAACCGGAAATGGGCCTGACAAAAGAAGCCATCTCCCGCAGAATTGCCAAAGGCGCGAAGGTATCAATCGAGACGCTTTCCGCAAAAGGCATTCAGGATGTAAAAGAATTGCTTACCCAGTATGTCGAGATGCTTGAACGCCATGGGCAAAAAGACGAGGCAAAGAATCTTGGATTGCTGCTTGAACATCCGGAAGACCACTTCATCCAGGTTGTTCCTGTTAAAGAGCAGGCAGACCCAGCGGTTTCAACTGAATGATTTGAAGTTAGTGGCCCCGCCGAAACGGGGCCATTTATTTTACCTTTTGAGAATTTAAAATGGTACTGAAAAATAACATACAGTGGAATTTCATTAGATTTTCGTTCCAGGCGTTCTGGAAATAGGCCCATAAGGCTTATAAGCCCGAATTGAGGCTTGATTTTGTAGAATGGCTTAAAGAAGTATTCTAAAAGACCGAATTGAGGCTTAATCTTGAAAAAGGGCTCATAGAAAGATTCTATAAGACCGAATTGAAGCCGGATCTTGAAAAAGGGCTCCTAGGAAGATTCTCAAGCACAACTTGAATATATCCCCTTGTTCTAGAATATCCTTCAATAATTCTAGAACAAGGGGAATTCCAGTCTAATAGTCTTGTAACCACTTACATTTAAAAACAGGCTTGTTTTCGTCAAATTGTCGCTTGAACTTCTTCACTATCCGTTGTATAGTACATAATTGTTTAGTTTTGAACAAAATGGTTTAAAGTATAAATTAAATGATGAGATACTTTATCTCTAATGAAAGGAATTCACCCTCAATGAAACTTGGTGCCCGCATTTTAAAAACGGGAATTGCCATTATACTCGCTTTATTTTTATCGGATATTTTTGACCTTCCGTCACCGGTTTTTGCCGGAATCGCGGCGATTTTTGCCCTGCAGCCTACTGTATACCGCTCTTATCAATCAATTATTGAACATGTACAGGGTAATTTAATTGGAGCCGCAACCGCCGTATTGTTCGTTATGGCATTTGGCAATAGCTTTTTCATCATTGGCCTTGCCGCGGTACTTGTGATTACTTTAAACCTTAAGCTGAAGCTGGGAAACACCATATCGCTTTCACTCGTAACGCTGATTGCCATTATGGAAACGCCTGGGGATGATTTTATCCAGTTTGCCCTGATTCGTTTCTCCACGATCATGCTTGGGGTAGTGTCGGCGTTTATCGTCAATCTCGTATTCCTGCCGCCGAAGTATGAGAATAAACTGTATTACAAGAGTTCTGTTTTATCAGAGGAAATTACAAAGTGGATCCGGTTGAGCACCCGGCATGCATCCGAGCATCAACTCCTGAAGGCAGACATTGAGAATCTGCGCGAAGGAATTATCAAGCTTGATCAGCTCTATATGATGTACAAAGAAGAACGTGATTATTTTAAGAATAATAAACTTGCTAAGTCCCGGAAGCTCGTAATCTACAGGCAGATGATCAGTACTGTAAAAAAATCATTGGAAACGCTGAAAAGGCTCCATCGCTATGAAAATGAATTCAATCAGATGCCAACAGAGTTCCAGGAAGTCATCCAGCACCAGCTGGATTGCCTGATCAATCATCACGAGCAGGTGATGCTGAAGTTCGTAGGCAAAATACGGGCTGAAGCTTCGTATATGGAAGGCGAGGTTTGCCTGAACAAGAAGCAGCTGTTCGAACTGTTTTTAGCTCAGAAAAATGAACTCGCTGAAACGAACAGCCAAATGCTGTACCATGTGATGCAGCTCGTTTCGATCATCATGGAATACGGCGAGCAGGTTGAGCACCTCGATACACTCGTCACAAGCTTCCAGTCCTACCATAAAGACGATAGCAATGTAAATATTGAACCAAATACAGAAATTTAAAAGCAGCTGGTTTTATCAGCTGCTTTTCGTTTACCTTATTATCACTAACTCTTCATCCTAGGATCCAATGCATCCCTTAGTCCATCACCCATCAGGTTAAAACCAAGCACCGTCAGCATGATGGCCAGACCAGGGAAAATCATAGTCCATGGTGCCTGGATCATGAACTGCTTTGCATCAGCAAGCATCTTTCCCCATTCCGGATTGGGTGCTTCTGCACCGAGGCCAAGGAATCCAAGAGCTGCAGCTTCAATGATTGCCGTAGCAATTGCTAGGGTGCCTTGAACGATGATTGGAGCCATGCTGTTAGGCAGGATATGCTGGAATAAAATCCTGCTGTCCTTCATTCCGACAGCCTTGGCTGCCATGATGTATTCCTCTTCTTTTACACTGAGAACCCTCGAACGGATCAGCCTCCCGAAGTTCGGGATATTGATTATTGCAATCGCAATCAACGCATTCCGGAGAGATGGCCCGAGAACCGCAACAATCGCAATCGCAAGCAGGATGCTTGGAAATGCAAGCATGATGTCAAAAATTCTGGAGATAAGCGAATCGATCCATCTGCCATAGTAACCCGCTAGAATTCCAAGCAGACAGCCTACAATGATAGATCCCATTACCGCAAACGTTCCTACCCACAATGAGATACGCGCTCCATAGATGACCCGTGACAAGATATCACGTCCAAAATCATCTGTGCCAAACCAGTGTTCAGCTGAAGGTGCCTGGAGGCGGACCGACATTTTCTGGTCATTTATTCCCTCTGGAGCAATAAGTGGAGCAAAAATTGCAAGCAAAATGAAGAACAAGACGATACCAGTGCCTACCAAGGCCAATTTGTTCTTTTTAAAGCTATACCATGCTTCTGCCCAGGGAGACGCCACTTTTTCTTCTACCTGCACGGTAGGCGGCAGCATTTGTTTTCGAGTTGAAATCTCCATTTAAATCTCCCCTTCCATCAACGGTATTTGATCCTTGGATCAATTGCCGCGTACAATAAATCAACGACAAGATTGATCAGTACAAAGAGCAGCGCAATAATCAAGATCCCCGACTGGATTACCGGGTAGTCACGATAATTGATCGCCTCATAAATATATCGGCCAATTCCTGGCCAGCTGAAAATTGTTTCTGTTAAAATCGCGCCGCCAAGCAGAAGACCCGTCTGTAATCCGATAATAGTCAGAACAGGAATGACAGCATTTTTCAGGGAGTGCTTATAAACAACCCAGAACATGCTCAACCCCTTTGCTCTTGCAGTCCTGATAAAGTCTGAACGCATCACCTCAAGCATCGTAGAACGCGTGATCCTTGCAATGATTGCCATTGGAATTGTTGCCAATGCCATCGCCGGCAGCACCAAATGCTTCATTACCTCCACCAGCTGGTCTGTACGACCTTGGATCAGCGTGTCGATAATATAAAAATTCGTAATGGCTTCGACTGGATTTCGCACTTCTTCCCTGCCCGATGTCGGCAGCCAGTCCAGATTAATGGCAAACATCCACTGCTCCATCAATCCAAGCCAGAAGATCGGCATAGATACACCGATAAGAGCGAGGACCATGGCTGCGTAATCAAACCATGAATTCTGGAACCACGCACTGATGATGCCTGCATTCACACCAATTACAATCGCAACTAGCATTGCCACAAATGATAGTTCCATAGTGGCAGCAAGGTATGGCCAAATTTCATTGTTGATATCTGATTTCGTCCTCAGGGATTGTCCTAAATCTCCGGTCAGCAGGTCGCCCAGATAGTTGAAATATTGAATATACCATGCCTGGTCGAGACCAAGCTGTTTTGTTAAATCCGCAATCGCTTCCTTAGTGGCAAGCTGCCCGAGAATGACTTGGGCGGGATCACCAGGGATTGCTCTGATCATAAAAAATACAATAAGTGAAAGACCCAACAGGACAGGGACTAATGATAAAATCCTTCTGACAGAATAGGCAAACACCTTCCCACCTCTTTTCTTGATGAAAAGCGTAAGCGCCTTGGTCAGCCCCGACAAGCGCTGGAGGGCCGACCGGTGAAGTCGTTCATTGACTTCATTGGGCGGACCGAAACCGAAATGTATAGCCGACTGTCCAGAAACGCAGAAACTGGAGACTCCGACAAAGAAGCGCTTTTTGCTTCTGCCGGCGGAGTTGAAGTTTCGGAGTTTCTAGGAGGCGAACTAGACAAGCGACTCGAGGGGCTAGGCGCTGGAGCTAGACATTACTCAAATTTATTAATTTCATTTTTCAAAAGAAAAGGGAGAATGCATATGTTCTCCCTTTTCCTGATGCATTATTTTTTGAATTCAACCGTTGCAAGCAGGTCAGATCCTGTTGGATGTGCCTTGAAACCAGTCACGTCAGCTCTTCCTGCAAGAGCAGGCTCAGAGTGTACAAGTGGAATCCAAGGAGCATCTTCTTTAATTAACAATTGAGCTTCTTTATAAAGTTTTTCACGTTCAGCCTGGTCGTTTGTAGACTGAGCTTTAATGAACAGGTCATGTACTTCTTGGTTTTTGTAGCGTGCATAGTTATTGCTGTCGATATTGTCCTGGTCTAATAGTACATACAGGAAGTTATCAGCATCGCCATTGTCGCCAGTCCAGCCAAGCAGGAATGTATCAGCTTCGCCAACACGTGCTTTCTCAAGGTAAGTTGCCCACTCATAAGAAACAATCTTAGCTTTTACGCCAATTTTGGCGAAATCAGCTTGAAGTGCTTCAGCAACTTTCTTACCATCAGGCATATACGGTCTTGCAACAGGCATTGCCCATAGTTCCATTTCAAAACCATCTTCAAATCCAGCTTCCTTTAGAAGCTCCTTAGCTTTCTCAGGGTCATATTCATAACCTTCAACTTCGTCATTATAACCTGCTACCGATTTCGGCATAGGGTTTTTCGCAGGCTCAGCAGCACCAGCATAGAAAGCATCGATGAGCGCTTGCTTATTTACTGCATAGTTCAATGCCTGGCGAACCTTTTTGTCCTTCATCGGTCCACGCTCGTTGTTTAATCCTAAGTATGCAACGTTCAAAGATGGTCGGTTAAATACTTGCAGATCTGCATTGCCTTTGATGGCATCGACATCACTGAAATTCACACCATCGATAATATCAACTTCGCCAGTATTCAACGCATTCAAACGAGCTGAGTTTTCAGGGATTACACGGAAGATAACTTCATCAAGCTTTGGAAGTCCTTTTTCCCAGTAATCTTCGTTTTTCACTAGAGTAACCTTGTCGTTTCGTTTCCATTCCTTGAATTTGAATGGTCCAGTACCTACTGGATTCTCAATGAATTTATCACCGTGCTTTTCGATCGCAGCAGGGCTTGCGATACCGAACGGAGACATAGCAAGGTTTTTGTAGAATGGAGCAAGAATACGGTTCAGCGTGAATTCAACTGTATGCTCATCTACTGCCTTAACTTCCTTGATTACATCACCGAATTGTGAGTTGTAGTAATAGAATTGCTCTTTATTGCCGGCTTTCCAGCGCTCGAAGTTGAAAACTACAGCTTCGGCATTGAAATCAGTGCCATCGTGGAATTTAACACCTTTACGGAGCTTTAAAGTGTGCTTCAGTCCATCTGGAGCTTCCTCCCAGCTTTCAGCAAGTCCTGGATGGATTTCTGTATCTTGCTCACCAAATTCGATGAGAGTTTCATAGATGTTTTTTGTTACTTTAAAAGCTTCCCCTTCAGTTGTTACCGCTGGATCAAGCGAAGTTGAATCGCCGCCGCGGCCAAATACCAGAGTTCCTCCAGATGATGATCCGCCGTCTGAACCAGATTCCCCGCCGGTTTTCGTGCCGCCAGATTCTTTATTGCTGCAGCCGGCAAGCCCTAAGCTCAGGATGAGGATAAAAGCAAAAAACATTAATCCAAATCGCCTTTTCATATTCTTCCCCCTTGTTTTTTCGGACCAGTTATTTTAGTCCATGTTATATATCATCTATGCTTTTCTGCCAAAGGACATTCCTGATTGTCTCAAGAATACAGATGGCAGGCAGCAAAATGACCAGGTTCAATTTCTTTCAATTCAGGTCTATCAGTCTTGCAAACTTCCATGCACTCTTTGCATCTTGTATGGAAAGCACATCCCTGCGGCGGATTTGCCGGACTTGGAATGTCCCCAGTCAACAGCTCCCTATCCCTTTTCACATCTGGATCAGGAATCGGAACAGCTGCCAGCAAGGCTTTCGTGTAAGGATGAAGCGGCTTTTCATAGAGCTTATCTGCATCTGTAATCTCGACAAGCCTTCCTAAATACATAACGCCAACCCGGTCGCTGATATGTTTAACGACACCAAGGTCATGGGCTATGAAAATATAAGTAAGCTGAAATTCCTTTTGCAAGTCCTCCAGCAGATTCAATACCTGTGATTGGATTGATACATCCAATGCTGATACTGGTTCATCGGCGATGATCAGCTTAGGCCTTGTCATCAGTGCCCGGGCAATCCCGATACGCTGACGCTGCCCGCCGCTGAACTGGTGAGGATACCTCTTTGCATGGTAACTGCTTAGGCCGACTACCTCCAGCATCTCCTTCACCATTTGTTTCCGTTCCTTCTTATTTCCGATGCCATGGACAATCAGGGGTTCTTCAAGGATTTTTTCAACTGTATGTCTCGGGTTCAGCGAAGCAAAAGGATCCTGGAAGACCATCTGCATGTCCTTCCGAGTCTTGCGCATCTCATTGTCAGAAAGGGTTACAAGGTTTTTCCCTTCAAAAACGACTTGCCCTTCGGTCGGGTCAGTCAGGCGCATAAGCATCCTGCCCGTAGTCGATTTGCCGCATCCTGACTCGCCAACAAGCCCTAGCGTTTCACCTTTGTTAACCCAGAAGCTGATATCGTCGACCGCTTTGACGCTTCCAGTCTGTTTTCCGAAGACGCCACCGGTAATCGGGAAGTATTTTTTAAGTCCATCAACTTTTAACAGTACTTCTGCCATTGGCTGCTCCCTCCTTCTCATGCAACAGGCAGCGCACAGCGTGGCCCGGCCTTTCAGTTTCATAGAGTTCGGGATTCTCGCTCAAACATCTATCCATGACAAACTCGCATCTGGCTGCAAAACGGCAGCCTGTTTTAATTGATCCAGGTTTTGGCACGTTTCCTGGAATTGAGTAAAGCCGTTCTTTTTTATCACGGATATCGGGAATCGATTTTAGTAAGCCCAGCGTGTAAGGATGCTTTGGATTCTTGAAAATATCCTCCACGAGGCCCTCCTCGACAATTTTGCCGGCATACATGACGACGACCCTCTGGCAAACCTCTGCCACGACTCCGAGGTCGTGTGTGATCATTAGAATGGCTGTATCAAGCTTGTCATTCAAATCCTTCATCAAAGCCAGAATCTGTGCCTGGATGGTTACATCAAGAGCTGTCGTCGGTTCATCGGCAATCAGCACACGAGGGTGGCAGCTAAGAGCCATCGCAATCATCACCCTCTGCCTCATCCCGCCGGAAAGCTGGTGCGGATATTCCCTGATGATTTGCTCTGCCCTTGGCAGCCCGACGAGCTTAAGCATTTCGACCGCCTGCTGATGAGCTGCTTTTTTGCCTAGTTTCTTATGTATTTTCAGCGCTTCAGTTAGCTGCTCTCCTATCGTGAATAGCGGATTCAGTGACGTCATCGGTTCCTGGAAAATCATCGCAATATCATTTCCGCGAATTTGACGCATCCTTTTTTCCGATGCATGTACCAAATCCTCACCATTAAGAAGGATTTCTCCTCCGGCAATCTTTCCTGGCGGCTGGGGAATCAGCTTCATGATCGATAAGGACGTTACGCTCTTGCCGCAGCCCGATTCACCTACGATTCCAAGAACTTCTCCTTTATTCACGTAGAAGCTTACATCATCTACTGCCGGAATCTCTCCATCCGATGTGACAAAGGATGTCCTTAAGTTTCTTACATCTAAAACCGGAGCATGTACCACTTTTCTACTCCTTTCTATTACCGAAATATTATTGCTGAATAAAAATAACTTCTGTCTGTGTTAAACATTTTATATTAAATAGTATTGAATAGTCCACTGATTTTTCTTAATTATTTAAATATAATAAAAATTTAGAATAGTTGTAGGTATTTGGTACTATTTGTATGTCAAATGTTGATAAATTATGACACTAACGGTATGCGGTAAAAGTATTAAATGTATTGAATTGGCTCGACGTGATTTCAGTCTTAAATAAGCCAACGCACGAAGAGCATGTGTATGCATTTTTGAGGAATCTCACGCTTTCGGTTCCAATCACATTTGGATTAACTCATAAAAAAATACCGAAGCCACTCATGCTTCGGTATTCCTAGTTATTTAATTTTCCAGCTGCTGGACTTGGAACAGCCTGTAGTAGCCACCCTGTTTTGCCATCAGTTCTTCATGGCTGCCAACTTCAACGATTTCCCCGTACTCAATCAGGACAATCCTATCTGCATGAGTAATTGTTGATAATCGATGGGCGACGATAAAGGTAGTCCTGTCCTTCGCCAGTTTTTCAATTGCTTCCTGTATGAGGTGCTCGCTCTCCAGGTCCAGAGCTGAAGTCGCTTCATCCAGGATCAAAATTGGTGGATTTTTCAGGAATACACGCGCAATAGCCACACGCTGTTTTTGTCCTCCGGAAAGCTTCACGCCCCTTTCCCCGACTTTTGTATCATACCCTTCAGACAGATTCATAATAAATTCGTGCGCATTCGCTGCCTTTGCCGCTTCAAAAACTTCCTCATCTCTTGCTTCTGGCTTTCCTAACAAGATATTCGATTTTACCGATTCACTGAATAAAATATTATCCTGCGCAACCATGCCGATTTTATCGCGAAGAGACCGAACCTTGAATGAACGGATGTCCTGGCCGTCGAGAAGGATTGCTCCTTCTGTCACATCAAAGAATCTTGGCATCAAGCTGACGAATGACGACTTTCCGCCTCCACTCATTCCGACAAGAGCTATCGTTTCGCCCTTCTTAACATCGATTTTAATATTCTTGAGGACATTCTCTCCGCCTTCGTCATATGCAAAGCTAACATTATTAAAGGAAATATCGCCATGCACTTTTTTCAGTTCAACCGCATCTGCTGAATCCTGAATATCATATTTTTCATCCATGAATTCAAACACACGGTCCATAGATGCAATCGACTGGGTCAACGTTGTCGAAGAGTTGACGAGCCTGCGCAGCGGATTGTAAAGCCGATCAATATAGGCAATGAACGCTACCATTTCACCAATGGTCAATTCACCCTGAACGACCTGATAGCCTGAAAAGCCGATGACCAATAACGGAGCAATATCCGTAATTGTATTGACGGCGGCAAATGCCTTCGCATTCCAGCTTGTATGCTCTAATGCTTTCGATAAAAAGTTTTTGTTCTGGCGGTCAAATTGTGTCTGTTCGTAATCCTCGATCGCAAAGCTTTTTATGACTGAGATTCCAGCAACCCGTTCGTGCAGATAGCTTTGAACTTCAGCAAGCGCCTGTGAACGGGTCCTGGTCAGCTTGCGGAGGTTACCGAAAAAGTATCTGACCGAGAAAGCGTAAAAAGGAAACAGGATTAAGGAAACAAACGTCAGCTTCACGTCCATCGTGAACATGATAGCAGCCGCTATCAAAATAGTAGCAACGTCAAGCCACAGGTTCATCAACCCGGTAACAACGAAGGTTTTCGTTTGTTCAACATCATTGATCATCCTGGAGATGACCTCTCCTGCCCTCGTATTGGAATAATACTTGAAGCTGAGGCGCTGCATATGAGTAAAAAGCCGGTCCCTAATGTCATAAAGAATTTTACTCGCTGTCCATTGTGCAAAATACTGGCGATAATATTCAATCGGCGGACGAAGTACCACGAACACGACAATCATGATGCCCATCACCCAGAGAAGCCTGTCTGATTTCTCCGACGTGCTTAAATCATCATTGGCAATGACATCATCAAGCACAAATTTAATTAATAATGGAATCATCAATGGAATCGCAAATTTAAGAATCCCGATGATGATCGTTCCAATGATCTGCAGCCGGTATGGCTTTACGAATTTTAAGTATCTGCGGATGCTGCCCAATATTGTTCCCCCTTATGGAGCCTGGCCTTGCTTTATTACGAAACAAAAACCTGTTGAAACCAATCAACAGGCTGAACTTTATCTATCCTGGATGTTATCGACGATAAGTCAAATACCGTTCATAATAAATGTCAATGAAATCAGGCGCAAACGGACCCTTCCTCTGTCTGATCCAGCGCTTAAGTTTTTCAACATTGTATTTCAAGATTTTATCAATCACATCAGGATATTGCATTTCCTTTCGGTGGCGCTCATATTCATCTTCATCGAGTAAATTAAATGTCATATCAGGAAAAACCTTAATATCGAGATCATAGTCAATATATTTCAGCGCCTCTCCATCAAAAATAAATGGAGAACTAATATTGCAATAATAATACACGCCATCTTCCCGAATCATGCCTATAACGTTGAACCACAGTTGAGAGTGGAAGTAACAGATTGCAGGCTCTCTAGTAATCCAGGTTCTGCCGTCTGACTCAGTCACGACTGTCCGGTCATTACCGCCGATCACAAGATTTTGTGTTCCCTTTAAGACGGTTGTTTCTTCCCAGACTCGATGGATGTGCCCATTATGCTTATAACTATGGATTTGGACAGATTCACCTTCAATGGGTACGCCCATGTTCTTCTCCCCTACTTTCCTTTCCCGGAAACTTTGCAACCTATCAATGTATATTTATCTAGAAAAATCGAAAAACGACAAAAGGCAACAAAGAACGATTCCTATTTTTTATTATTATAACGGTTAAAGAGAGAATTTAAAACAAAAGAGCCACCGATTTCCATCGATGACCCATTAAAATTGCCTATATTTTTATAAAAATTCACTTTTTTCATAGAACATTGAAGAAATTAAATCAATTGGCATGGCTAGCGGAAAGTTACGGCAAGCTGCTGATAAGTATGAATGACTTCCTCAGTCTGTTTTTCAAACATCCGGTGGATTTCCTGCAGCTCCAGCTTCTTCCGGTCAATTTCCGTGCGAAGCTCCTCCAGTTCGGCATATTGCTTAAGTGCATCAAGCTGCTTTTCAATCTCCTGGCACCGTTCCAATTCAGACTGCAGATATAGAAGTTTTTCCATTGTTTGCATTTGAGTAGAAACCAATTCGTTAAATTTATCCATGCTCTTCCACCGCCTGTAAAATTTATCTTTTAAAGTATTCGGGGATGGAAATGGAATTCCTTTGACTATTTATGTAGAGGATTCGGAACCTTTGTCGAATGAGTCACATGAAATATGAAAGCTCGGATTAGTCATATTTTATCGAGGTACCTTCTTTACAAGGGAAACCCGGTTGTTCACTCTTAAGGCAATTAAATCTTTGAGCGGGCACTGAAAACTATTCCAATGGAAAAGGCACTCTTCGAATAAAGAGTGCCTTTCATTTAAAGGTGATATTAGTTCTGTTGGCCAGAGTTTTGACCTTTGCGAGCTTCAGCTTGCTGGTTTTGCTGACGAACTTCTTGAGCGTTTGTTTCGCTCGCGAATTCAGTGCCGTATTGTTGGCCTTTTGCAGATTGAGCGTTCTGTTGTCTCACCTGCTGAATGTTTGTTCCAGCTTGAGATTGATTAGGTTGTTTTGCCATTGTTATCACCTCCACGAATATTAGATTAACCAGCCGTGGGGTGAGCTATCCGATTTTTTTATACCAAAATTAACCAATAACCATTTTTTATACCAACAATGAAATTCCGCCGTCAACGATAATAGTCTGTCCTCTGATCATGCTCGATTCATCCTTCAACAGGAACATGACGGCATTAATCATATCGTCAATTTCGACCATTCTTCCAGCAGGAGTTTTTTCCCTGGCCTCAGCCAGCAGCTCCTCCCTGTTCGGGAAGTGTGTCAGCGCTTCGGTATCGACAGCGCCACCCGATACTGCGTTAACGACGATATTTTTGCGGGCAAGCTCGACTGCCAGATAGCGTGTCAAGGCTTCAAGAGCTGCTTTTGACACCCCTACAGTTGTGTAGTTCTCTAAATAGCGGATTGAACCAAGTGAACTGATGCTGACGATTTTGCCGCCGTCATTCCTTTCCATCAGCTTGGCCGCTTCCTGGGCACAAAACAAAAGCGCCTTGCTGTTGATGTTCATCGTCCAGTCCCAATGAGATTCCTCGAGCTCCATTGCCGGACGCAATACTCCTGATGCTGCATTGTTGACGAATACATCCAGCCGTCCGAACTCCGCATCAATTTGTTCAAACATCGCCTTGATTTTGCTGACATCACCAACATTCGCTTTGATAACAAGTGCTTTTCTTCCAAGAGCTTCGATTTCCTCCGCCGTTTCCTGCGCTGCCGATCTGCTCCGCGCATAATTGACAACGATGTCATATCCCTCTTTTGCTAGCCTGATGGCAGCTGCCCTGCCGATTCCCCGGCTGCTTCCCGTAATCAATGCAACTTTTTGCGTCATATAAAAAATCCCTTCTTTTCAGTTAAACTTCCTGGCAAGGAAGTTTAACCTTTCTATATTTGTTTCATTTTAGCTTTTTCAGGTATATAAGACAATGAGGAAAAAATCCTCAGAGCATATAACTACTTTGATAAAAACTCCCCAGGGTGAAAACACTAACCTGTAGGTTGATAATCTAATGAAAGGATGATTCCTGATGTATGTAGGCCGCGATATGACAGAATTGACGATGATGTCCAAAACAGATTGGAAAGAAAGTGAATTGGCTTTCTTCCACCACTCGCTGCAGCAGATGGTTCCATACCTCAATGCGGAAGGACAATCGATTCACAGGGAAATTGTTAAAGAAATCGAGCGGAGAGGCGGGTTGAACCGCCATGAAGCTGATTACACACATGGCACTAAAGTGAGCTACGATTAATAAACTCACAATGATCCTCCAGCCATCGACAATCATGAGCGAAACCGTGTGAAGGTATTGTTTAACTGTTTTGAAGGATTGCCATATGACCGGACTGGAGTTTGACAATTTCCAAGGCCTCATTTTAGAAGAAAAAGGCTGCTAACCCCAATGGTTAGTCAGCCTTTTTAAAGTCCAGGTATTGCTTCAGCATTTTTTGGTATGGTACAGGGAAGGCAAACTCCTGGATTTCTTCCTGGTTCACTAGCTTTAGCTGCGGACCTTCTGGAACTCCCCCTGAAAAAATGCCGCTGTATACTTGAACGTTCCAAACCAAATGCGAGAATACATGGTCTATTTGCCCAATTGAATCATTGACATTTGGCTTAACTCCATAGCTTTCTTCAAAGTGTTCTGCAAGCTGGTCCCGCTGCCTCTGAAAATCGAGGGTCAGCTCAACAGTCGGGAACTCCCAAAGGTTCGCGAGCAGACCGGATTCAGGTCTTTTCCGAATGAGAATCCTTCCTTTTCCATCCGTAAAAATTCCCGCTGCAAGCTGGACAGCCTTCTGAGTTTTCTTTTTTGTTTTTACCGGCAATTCCTTCTGGACACCTTCGTGAAATGCCTGGCAGTGCTCCCTTACTGGGCAGAGCAGGCAAGATGGGGATGTTGGGGTACAAATGAGCGCACCCAGCTCCATCAACGCTTGATTGAAGAATGAAGGATTTTCATGAGAAATCAGTTTTCTTACAGCCTCTTCAAAGATTTTACGGGTTGAGGGCTTAGCAATATCATCCCATATCAATAAAATTCGCGACAAAACCCGCATGACGTTTCCATCAACAGCCGGTTCAGGCTTTCCATAAGCAATGCTTAATATGGCTCCGGCAGTGTAAGGACCTACGCCTTTTAAAGATGAAATCCCTTCAGGTGAATCCGGCACAATCCCGCTATATTTTTCATGGACTTCCCTGACGGCGGATTGCAAATTCCTAACCCGGGAATAATAACCGAGTCCTTCCCATGCCTTCAGCACCTTTTCTTCATCGGCATTCGCCAGCGCTTCAATCGTTGGGAAATTTTCCAAAAAACGAGTAAAATATGGGATGACGGTATCTACTCTCGTTTGCTGCAGCATGATTTCAGATACCCAAACTTTGTAAGGATCCTGGTCTTTTCTCCATGGCAGTTCACGCTGCTCACTCGCAAACCATCCTATCAAATCATCCTGAAAGGATTTTATATCCATTTTATCTATACTTTTCTTGATGTCAGTTGCCACTTTTGTTCCTCCAGGTGTTAAACTTTCCGGAAATTTGGGAATATAATATTAACGTTTCTGCTTAATGGCCATAAAGCCAATACATTCAAGGCCTCCTGGTACAAAATCCTCCAGCCGTCCAAAGACTGTATGGGACCGGGAAAGACGCATTTTTTTCAATGCATGGTAATGGGCCTCAGTGGGGACATAGAATGATTCAATGAAAATATTCCGTTGATCCGATTGGCTGAAGGAAAACATATCCGCCTCAAAATCCGGAAGCATCGCGGAGATTTTATCCATTGCCTCACGATATTGTCCAAGCAAATTTTGTTTTACTTCATACTGGATAATCATTTGAATCATAAGGTACAGCTCCTTTATGAAAAGATTCATTCGCAAAGGGCATACTCATCGATACAGCCCTTTAAAAGTAAACTATTATTCCGATTGTGACAAGAACTTTTACCTGTTAAAAAATACTTTGAAAAGGAGGCGGTTTCCTTGGATACAGGAACCCACGTTGTAATGGGATTCGCTCTAGGCGGATTGGCTACTCTTGATCCTGCTGTCAGCGAAAGCACCGCCACAGCCAGCAGTGTCTTAATCGCAACTCTTGTTGGCTCTCAAATCCCTGATATCGATACAGTATTGAAGCTTAGAAATAATGCCGTTTATATACGGAATCATCGTGGAATCACCCATTCGATTCCGGCTGTGCTTCTGTGGCCATTACTTATTACTGGGGCAATCTATTTTTTCCATCCAGAAGCAAATCTGCTGCATTTATGGATTTGGACATTTATTGCTGTATTCCTTCATGTTTTTGTCGACATTTTCAACGCTTATGGCACTCAGGCATTAAGGCCTTTTTCGTCGAAATGGGTCGCACTGGGAATAATCAACACGTTTGACCCGATTATCTTTGCGATTCATGTTGTCGGATTATTTCTCTGGGCATTTGGCGCTCATCCAGGGTACACATTCCTGACGATATACGCGATCTTGGTCTTCTACTATATTTACCGGTTCATCATGAAACACCGAGTGAAACGGGCAGTTGAACAGATTGTTCCAGACGCCACTGAGATTATCATTGCTCCAACAATGAAATTCAATCATTGGAGAGTAGCAGTCATGAACAAGCATCAATTCTTTGTAGGACGCGCACACAAAAGCCATGTAAGGGTTTTAGATCAGTTTAACCGTGTCCCTGTCCCGGAAACCCCGGTACTGGAAGCAGCAAAGCAGGACAAAAATCTTTCAGCTTTCCTTTCATTCTCTCCCGTTTATCGCTGGGAATGCGATGAATATGATGATTACTATGAAGTCCGATTCATCGATTTACGATATCGCAGCAATGGACACTATCCATTTGTCGCTGTCGTTAACCTCAACAAGGAATTGAATATTCTAAGCTCCTATACCGGCTGGATTTACAGCGAGGAGAAGCTTAGAAAGAAATTAGAGTTCATACCAGGAGAAGGTTAAGAAAAGCGCAAGCGCCTTGGTCAGCCCCGACAAGCGCTGGAGGGCCGACCGGTGAAGTCTTTCTTTAACTTCAGTGGGCGGACCGAAATCGAAATGTGTAGCCGACTGCCCAGAAACGCAGAAACTGGAGACTCCGACAAAGAAGCGCTTTTTGCTTCTGCCGGCGGAGTTGAAGTTTCGGAGTTTCTAGGAGGCGAAACTAGACAATTCGAAAAGCGGAGGCGACTGTTCAACTCCGACAAGCGCTGGAAGGCCTGACAGTGAAGTCGTTCTTTGACTTCATTGACAGGACCGAAGCGTCTCGAGGAGTTAGGAGCCGCAGCTGGACAAGCGACTCGAGCTGCTCAAAGCTAACGCTTCTCGCAAGATACTCGAGGAAGACTCTCAGGGATGAAAGCTGGCTAGGCGCTGGAGCTGGACATTTCTCGAAGTGAAATTTATACTTTCTTATCTCGTAAAAAATCCCCGTCAGACATGGAGTCTGCCGGGGATTTTAGTTTAATTCGGTTTTGGTCCGTCAGAGTCGTGTTCTAATAAATGCTTGTACTTAGGATTCCTCGCGACAAATTCATGAAGCTGCCCTCCATAATTTTCTATCCATTGTCGGACAACCTTTTCAGTCATTTCACTGCCCATGTAATCATGGCCAGCTTTTGCGTAGGTTGCTTCAAAGTCTCCCCACAAAAGCTCCACCCATGTCAAAGCCTGTTCATAAGTGATTCCGCTGTTTTTATCCAGCAGCAGGTTGGCTAGTCGTTCATGATATTCATGCATGCAGATCACCCTTTGCCAATTTTTTATGTAGTCATGCATTGGATGCGTTTATCCAATACTATAAATGCGTGCAGCTATTAGGCATACACGTAATTTTACCCCATCACGGAGGCCAATATGCGAAATAAAGTCACCAACTTCCCTAACCAGAACAACAACAAGTTCGAAGGCGAGCCTCGGGCAAAAGCTGAATACGCCTCAAAAAGGGCTGATGGCACAATCAATACTCATCCACAGGAACGGATGTATGCTTCCTCCCACCGCGAAGATGATACATCAGCCGCAATAAAGGATCATTAAAAAGACTTCTGTCTATGTGACTGCAATGACTGCAGGTGAAGAAGTTTTGCGGGCAAAGCCAGAAGTTATTTCTGGTTTTGCTCCAGCTTTATCAATAATGAAATCGGTAGAGCTTCTTCTTTTTCTTCGCCGCCAGTCCGTGACCCCCAGGCGAAAACTCCATTCATATAATCAATCTTGAAATAGGAGCCAGGGTCTCCATCTATTTGATAAATTTCACCTGACTTAAAATCATCAGGGTCCAGCATATATGATTTTGCCATGGCAATTTTCCTTTCATAAACTGCAAGCTCACTTATCATTCCCATCTGCTCTGCCTTTCTAGCCTTGTCACGAAGGCTGGCAATTTCCTGGTTCAATTCATAGTCAGTCATCTCGCTGTAACGTTTTTCTCTGCTCATATTTTTCACTCCTGGATTGTTCTCGCTTTTAACCTATATACATTTAAGATATAACTAAATTATAGCATGTTATTTTAAGGAGGCTACCATGAAGACAATCATCGTAACTGGGGCCGGGTCCGGCTTGGGTAAAGAACTATCCCTGCTTTTAGCAGGACAAGGCTACCATATGATCTTAACTGGAAGAACTGAAGATAAGCTTAAGGAAGTCCAAACTCAAATTGAACAATCCGGGGGAAGTGCATCAACTATTGCACTTGATATCCGCAACCTCGAGGATATAAAAGAAAAGGCGCTGCTTGTAAACAAGAATCATAAAATTTACGGACTGGTCAATAATGCTGGTGTCGGTTATTTCGGTCCATTTTCGGATATCTCAGACCAAGAAATTGAAGAAATGTTCCAGACGAATGTCATCGGGACCATCCATATGACAAAAGCCATCCTCCCTTATTTAGAAATGAATAAAGATGGCCTGGTAATCAATATTATTTCAACTGCTGGATTGCGAGGCAAGAAAAATGAAGCCGTTTACTGCTCGAGCAAATTTGCTGTAAGAGGATTTACCGAAAGCCTGCAAAAGGAATATGAAGGAACGGGAATCCGTTTTGTAGCGGCTTATATGGGAGGAATGGATACTCCATTCTGGGAAAGCAGCGACCATGTGGCAGATCCTTCAAGGTTCCGGGCACCAGCTGAAGTAGCAGCAATCATTATCAATAATCTCGAGAAAGATGAAATAGTCATAGAATCAAAAAAATCATGACGAGTGTCATGATTTTTTAGTCTTCATTTTCCTTTTCAGAAATGAACTCATCAATCATTTCCATTGGAAACCCTTTTCGGTACAACGCCATCTTCATTTTCTGTCTGTACTCACGGCCTGGCAGCTTGCTATATTTATTGTGAAGCTTTTCTCCCTGCAGCCTAAGCGCATCCATTTCATCGTCATTTTCTTTTTCTACATCCGTTTCATCTAACGCGGCTCGGATGATCGCAAAAGAGTACCCTTTTCTTTGCAGCATTTGCTCAATCTTCTGCTTTAAAATCCGCGACGAATCCTTTTTATTTTTCTGGGCATATTTTTCACTAAGTTTTATTGCCTTTTCAAGCTGATCATCAAAGGAAACCTCCTCAACAACCTTGGAGATGATTTCTGGAGATATGCGCTTTTCTTTCAACTCCATTTTTATTACCTCTGCACCTTTATCAGTTGTATTGAGTTGTGTCCGTACAAATGCATTGGCAAATTCTTCGTCATTTAAAAATTTTAATTCATACAATTTATGGACTGCTTCTTTTATGACTGGGTCGGCAACTTCTTTTTTCTTCAGGTAATCCCGAACTTCGTACTCTGACCTCATACGGTGTGCCAAATAATTGATCGCCGTATTATATGCCTTGCGGATATCATCCTGGAAAAGCACTTCCGTTACCGCAAAATCATCCAGCTCCATCCCTTTTTTCAATTGATACTTAATGAGTACATCTTCATCCACACTGAAGGCATACTCTTCCCCTCTTCCGCTGTCGGTAAAGATACTATATCGATCCTTATTGTGCTTTTGAACGGTGATTTTAGAAATAACCGGCATGTTATTCACCTCTAATGAAACTTTAACACATTCAAAGAAGGTTTATCATTTTAAAAGAAGTACTATATTAAAAAGAGCTAATCATTTGGGAGGTATTTTAATGAAAATAGCGATCACGGGCGGGACTGGTCTTGTGGGGAAAGCACTGAGCAGGGAAATGATCAACAGTGGTCATGAGGTGTTTATTTTAACCCGAAATAAGGCGAGTTCAAATAGCAGTCTAAATCCTAAATATGTTAGCTGGCTTAACGAGGGCGACCAGCCTGAGTTGGAGCTTGAGGGGATTGACGCCATTGTGAATCTAGCAGGTGCGACGATTAACAGCCGCTGGACAGATGACTACAAACGTAAAATCCTCGACAGCCGGCTGCAGGCCACTTCTGAAGTCAAAGGGATCCTTAAAAAATTGATAAAAAAACCTGAGGTACTTGTAAATGCCAGCGCTGTTGGTTTCTATGGGACATCTCTTACTGAAGAGTTTACTGAACAAGCACCTGCAGGGAATGATTTTCTTGCTGAGACAGTCGAAAAGTGGGAAGGGGCTGCAAGCCAGGCTGAAGACCTTGGGGTCCGCGTTGTTCTTTGTCGATTTGGAGTCATTTTGGATAAGCATGGCGGAGCCCTGCCGCGGATGGTTCTTCCATACAAACTTTTCGGAGGAGGGAAAATTGGATCTGGAAAGCAATGGCTGTCATGGATCCACATCCAGGATGCAGTCAGCGGGATCATGTTTGCGATCGATAATAAAGATTTAAAAGGTCCGGTTAACTTTTCAGCTCCCTCACCTGTTACAATGGATCAGTTTGGAAAAACTTTGGCTTCAGTTTTGCAAAAGCCGCATTGGATGCCGGTTCCCTCCTTCATCCTAAAAATGCTGCTAGGTGAAATGAGCATATTAGTGCTAGAAGGACAACGTGTCCACCCAGAAAAGCTCCTAAGGGCAGGTTTTGTATTCCGTTACCTCCATCTTAAGGAGGCGTTAAAGGATATTTTCGGAAAATAATTCCGTTTAATCCTTTTCAAGAAGGAGATACTGGTAAAGTAAATCATTTTGGAAAGGGTGTCCAACATGGAAAAGAAGAAACGGGATAAGACAAAAAGTACTTTATCAAGCATGCAGGAAGTTACATACAGCCACGAGTTCAAAAAGGCTGACAGGGCTGCCGGTTACACTGCTGGAAAGAGATTATAGGCATTAAGAAAACCCATTTGGCAGACCATAAAAGTACGGAAATAATCATTTCCGTACTTTTTAAATTAGAAAGGGGTTTTTTCGAATGGGACGTTCCAGAGGACAAAAATCACGCGGTCGAAATAAAGCATCACTTCCACAGGTTCCTAAAAACATGAAATCAGAAGGAATCGATGTAGAATTCAATCGTGAGCTTGCCGACCAGGCTGATCTAGAAGCCTTGGCCCGTTCAAAAGCAGCTGATGGACGTGCCAAAAGAAGAAAATAACCCTAAAATACAAGGAGGCAGCAGGATTCTTTCCTGCTGCCTCCTTGTATTTTAGGGGAGGGGAAATGTGTCATCAGTTAGTAAAGGGAAGGTTAATTTGTGAATGTTTTCACTAACTTTTGATAATCCTACTATAACTTCTTCTTCAAATTAAAACAATGGATTTCACCAATTGTTCAAAATAAAAATTTAGATAAAGCACATCGTACAACGGAACATTATCCACAAATCTGTGGATAATGTTAATAATGTTGTTCATAGCTTTATTTAACAGCCTTTTAACTAGAAATTCATTTCTAGTGACCCTTTTGTGGATAATGTGTATAAACCTGTGGACTACTCAAAAACCAACACTTTTAGCTGTTGATAACTGTGGGGATAATTTTTTCAACTATATTTACCCTCTCTCCAGCTGAATCAAACTTAACTGATAAAGTCTTTTCAGCAGTAAGAGCAACCAAGATTAAGAAAAAGCAATAATAAACAGTAAAATGGCAAATAATAAGCCAAATAGGTAATTACCTATCCACACGGAGGGATTTTCGATGGCGAGAAGAAATAAAATTCTAGTCCCTGAAGCTAGGCAGGCATTGGATGATCTTAAGGCACAGGTTGCTGGAACGATGAAAGCTGAGGATGCAAAATTCGAAACAGCTAAAGAAATTGGTGTCCCTTTGACAAAAGGAGATAATGGCGGGCTTACAACACGTGAAGCTGGAAAAGTCGGCGGTCGCCTTGGTGGAGGCATGGTGCGGGAGCTTGTGAAAATGGCACAAGAAAGCTTGCGAAAACAATAATCGTCTACTGCTTCCATTTTAAATCCAATAAATCAGTTGACAGCAGCTGGAAAATGAAATATAATAAGTAAGCTTCGCCAATGAAGAAGTAACTTGAAACACATCGATAGACAATGTAAACATTTAATGGCGTTCTGCTTTTATTTTTTAGGTAACAACTTATTCACACTGGATCGGCTTCGGAGCCGTTAGGATGCAAGAGAGGTAGGGCTTGCGTCGTTTAGGTTTAAAAATGGTCAAGTGGAATTTTGTACCGCGGCACAGTTTATAATTGATGAAAATATACATCTTGTGGAGTAGCAAGTTACTCGAAAGCGAACCGGATTCCGGTTCGCTTTTTCTAATGAATTTTTTAATCTCGTCTATAAATTTCTGCTACCAGCTTTGACACAGCCTTTCTCATAAAATAAAAACAGCCCGAAAAATTTTTGGGGCTATTTTTATATTTCATTATTCATTTTTATCTCATTACCCTCATCCGCTGGAAAATGTCTGAACGAAGGTAAAATGATGGTCACTTCTGTCCCAACACCGAGTTCGCTTCTATAGGAAATCATCCCGCCCATCGCTTCGATAATTTTTATAGAAACGGAAGTTCCCAGTCCGGTCCCTTTATCCTTCGTTGTATAAAACAATGTGCCTAGCCTGGCGATCTGCTCACTGTCCATTCCTTTTCCTGTATCTGTAATTTTTATGTATGATTCAGACCCTGACGATGTCTGGCTGATTGTAACTTCGCCGCCTTCTTCAGTGGCTTCGATCGCATTTTTTATGATGTTTACCAGTGCTTGTTTTAACTGATTCCGATCGGTTTGCACAAACACTCCCCAATTGAGTTGAACATTAACCTGGACGTTCACCTTCGCTGCAAAAGCTTCAAGGAGCAAAGTAACCTCAGTAATGATTTCTGCTAGCTGTGCATCCTCAAGCTTTTCAAATTGCGGCTTAGCAAAATTCAAGTAATCATTTATGATGGATTCGGCCCTTCCAAGCTCTGTCAGGACCAGACTTAAGTAGTAATAATTGTCGCCTTTTTCTTGTTTGTGCATCATCTGCAGGAATCCTTTTACAACCGTTAGCGGATTCCGGATTTCGTGAGCGATTGATGCTGCCAGTTCTCCCAGTGTATTTAATTTTTCCGCCCTCAGGATTTCTTGCCTCATCAATGCTTTCTCAATCAACGATTCATTTAAAATCGCGGCAACCCAGACCGCAAAAACTTGGATCGCTCCAAAGATGGCAACATTCAACATAATTTTGTTAGTGTCTTCTGCTGGTGCATCATTAGTGAAAATATGTATAACGAGGATCATTAACATGGCAAAGGATGGCCAAAAACCAACAAAAACTGCTGTCCTGATCCTTTTTTTTGAATCAAGCTTCCAAAACTTTTTCATGAAGATAAAAGGGATGATCGTTGCGAGAAAACCACTTGCGTATCCAAGAAGAAGGTCTCCACCCATAAGTGTCCTTGTTGCCAGATAAGCAAATAACACCATCCCGCCAGATATTGGTCCTCCATATAAAAATGCCAGGACTAATGGAACGTAACGTAAATCCCAGTACAACCCGCCCTCTTCGAAAGAAAAAGCAAGGCTAAGTATCAGGGAAATACTTTGAAGTATCCCACACAAGTAAGGAGATTTTCCAACCCTCTTATTATCAAAAAGGAGACTATGAATAAAAATAGGCATAAGGATAATCAATACATTTAATAACAGTTTCTCAACGAGCATCATATCTTCTCCATTCGAAGAGGTCCTATCTTTACTTTATACAATACGACACACTTGTCATGAATCCTCTATTCCCCGGGAAATTTGTCACATTTACGAACATAAAGTGCAAGCGTCTTGGACAGCCGCAAACTGAGCTGAAATAATCTGCAGAGCAAAAGAAAAGGAGGCCCGCAGGCTCCCCTTCTAAGAATTCATTAACATTTTTTCTCCAGCTGGCTCGTATATAATCCATGGTAAAAACCTTCTTGTTCAAGGAGTTCTTCATGGCTGCCTTTCTCTATGATATGTCCGCTTTCGATCACGATGATCTGGTCAGCATTCTTGATTGTGTTCAGCCTGTGGGCAATGATGAAACTGGTCCTCCCCTTCAGCAAAAGCTGGAGGGCTTCCTGGATCTTAAGCTCTGTAATGGTATCGATACTGCTCGTTGCTTCATCCAAAATTAAAATCGATGGATCAGCAAGGATGGCTCTGGCGATTGATAACAGCTGCTTTTGACCCTGGCTGATTCCGGCATCATCCTGGCTTAATTCTGTGTCATAGCCATCTGGAAGCCTCGCAATAAAAGAATGGGCATTCGCAGCCTTAGCTGCCTGCTCAACTTCTTCATCAGTAGCATCTAGCCTTCCATATCGGATGTTTTCCCTGATGCTTCCCTGAAAAAGAAACGAATCCTGAAGGACAAAGGCCATTTGCGTGCGCAAGCTTTCCCGGGTGATTTTTTTGCTGTCATTCCCGTCAATCAAGATTATGCCACTTTCTGGCTCATAAAAGCGTGAAATCAAATTAATGATCGTTGACTTCCCCGCTCCTGTCGGCCCAACTAGAGCAACACTTTCCCCCGCTTCCGCTTTAAAAGACAAATCTGAAACAGTATCGCCGCCTTTTTCATACGAAAAGGAGACTGCTTTAAATTCTACTTCTCCTGCGATAACCGAAAGTGCACTAGCTTCGCTTTCATCGATTGCTTCCTCGTCAGTATCGAGGATATCAAACACCCTGTCAGCTCCTGCCACCGCCGAAAGCAGTGTGTTGAACTGATTGGACAAGTCATTCAGGGGTCTTGTGAATTGCCTCGAGTATTCAGTGAAGATGACGATGGTACCAATCGATACCATTCCCTTCAAGGCGAAGTAGCCCCCAACTGCAGCCACTATGGTAAAACTGAGGTTATTGAGCATATTCATCAATTTAGGAATGAAGCCAGTAAATGTCTGTGCCCAATATCCTGATTGCTTTAATTGTTCATTTTTTATTCGGAATTCTTCAATGACCTTGGCTTCCTGCGAGAAGGATTTAATGATTTTCTGCCCGGAAATTGTTTCTTCTATATAACCATTCATCTCACCGAGACGGCGCTGCTGTTCCTTATAGAGTTTTCCTGTTCTATTTGTGATCCATTTCATTCCCCAGAACATTAAAGGCACGATGATCATTGTTACTAGTGTAAGCAGCGGGCTCAACCAGATCATCACAGCGAGTGTTCCCACCAGAGTCAGCACACTCGAAAAAATCTGGATGACAGAGGAGTTAAGAGTAGCGCTGACATTCTCTATATCATTGGTTATCCTGCTCATTAACTCGCCATGCTGGCGTTTATTGAAAAAATCAATCGGCAGTTTATGAAAATGGGTAAAAAGCTGTTTTCGCATTGTATATACTGTCTTCTGTGCAATCCCGATCATCCAGTAGCTTTGGAGCCATAACGATAATGAATGGAATCCATAAACAGCAGCGAGCCCGATTAACAGCCAGGTGAAACCATCAGTTGATTTTGTTGCAAAATATTCATCAATTCCCCAGCCAATCAGAAAAGGGCCGAGAAGGGCGAGTGCAGAGCTGACGACTACCATCATAAGCACCAAAATCATCAAGCTTTTATGATCTGCAAGATACGACCAAATTCTCTTGATAGTCGCCCCAAGTCCGCGGGATGGTTTTCTTTCATTGTCAACTTTGCTTGCTTCTTGCTTTCTTAACACTCTGCCTTCACCTCCCCAAACTGTGATCCATAAATGGCTTGATAAAGTTTAGAGTGCTTTAACAAAAATTCATGGTCACCGGAATCGGTCAAAGCTCCATCTTCAATAAGCAGGATTTTATCCGCTTCTTTAGCTGTGCTTACTTTTTGAGTAATGATCAAGGTCGTGCATTTGTATTTGCTTATCGCATTTAACAGTTTTGCTTCAGTTTTTAAATCAAGTGCGCTTGTGCTGTCATCGAGCAGCAGGATTTTCGGATTCTTGATCAACGCTCTCGCAATCGACAAGCGCTGCTTTTGTCCGCCTGACAGATTCACACCCTTTTGGCCCAACAGTGTTTCGTACTTGTCTGGCAGTTTTTCAATGGTCTCGTGGATTTGGGCATTGGCTGCCGCATCCACCATTTCATCATAAGTAGCATCTTCTTTTCCCCACGCAAGGTTCTCTTTAATTGAGCCGGTGAACAACAACGCTTCCTGCGGAACATAGCCTATCTGCTCTCTAAGGCTTTTAAGCTTTATTGCTTTAATATCACGGCCGTCAATGCGAATTTCTCCGCCCGTTACATCATACAGGCGCGGAATCAACTGGAACATTGCCGTCTTGCCTGCACCAGTGGCACCAAGGACTGCAACGGTTTCTCCAGGTTCAATGGAGAATGACAAATCACGCAAAATCGGGATGTTTGTATTTGGAAACTGGAAGGAAACATGATCAAATTCAATTTTTCCTTTAGTGATCCCATATTCCTCGCGGCTTTCCGCGGAATCCTGCAAGTCGATTTCTTCATTTAAAACATCGGTAATACGCTCAGCAGACGCTCTTGCCCTTGAAAAAACCATGATGATCCATGAAAACATCGAAAATGCAGTCGTAATCCTCGTAGAATAGTTGACGATCGCCACTACCTCACCTACAGATACTGCTCCAGTCTGAACTTCAACTTTTCCGAACCAAAGGACAGCGATGACACTCAAATTCATGAAGAGCAACAATATTGGGATGGTTGTCTCGGTTACTCTGAGCGCAAATACCGTTTTATCCTTCAGCTTATTATTTGCCTTCTGGAATCTTGTTCCTTCATGGCTGCCCCTCGCGAATGCCTTGATCAGCCTCATGCCCACAAGGTTCTCACGCATGACACCATTCACTTTATCTAGGCGCTTCTGTACGCTTTTAAATAATCCAACTGACTTAGTCATGATCCAAACAAGAAAAATCAGGAGCGGTGGAATGATGACGACAAATGCGAGGGCAAGTTTTACATTGACTAGCATCGCCATAGTAATTCCGCCAATGACGAGAAGCGGTGCGCGCATCGCGATCCGGAGACTCATGAACAATGTGTTTTGCAGCTGCGTCACATCATTCGTAATCCTTGTGATTAAAGAAGATGCAGGGAAGCTGCTAAAGTTGGTAAAGGAAAAAGACTGTACCTTGGCAAAGAGCTTCTCACGCAAATCATAACCAAAGCTTTGGCCTGCATGGGCAGCGATAAATGAATTTGTGATTCCCGAGGCAAAAGCCAGCAGCGAAATGCCCAGCATGACTCCTCCCCATTTGATGACCGTGTCCAAATCCCTCTCAGCGATTCCTTCATCGATGATCTTCGCCATCAGCAGCGGCTGGACAAGTTCAACGGCTAACTCAACAAGCATCAAACTCAGCGCCGCAGCTATAGGGATTCGGTATGGTTTTATAAACGAAAATATGTTCATGAAGATTGGACCCCCAGTTGAAACCACCTGTAATTATTTCGGCCTTCGAATTTTATATCTTCTATAATACCTCTTTTGGCGAATTTTTTGAATTGAAAGATTAAAAATGTTGCTATCTGTATCGTTCGATATAATTTTGGGGTCATTTTTAATTAGCGGAATACTCTTAGGTTAAATTTTTAACATCAGATCTTTAATAATTAAAAAGCAAAAACCGGCTGCACCTGCTGCAGCCGGTCTTAAATATTAAGAATTCTGCACTAAATGGTCCTTCAATTGATCACGAAGCGCTCGTTTCAGGAATTTGCCTACAGAGGTCTTTGGAATTTCCTCCATAAACACGATATCGTCAGGAAGCCACCACTTGGCGAACTGCGGGGCAATAAAATCAAGCAGCTCCTGCTTATCAACTTTGTTCTTATATTGCTCCTTCAGGACGACGCAGGCAATCGGGCGCTCCTGCCACTGCTGGTGCGGTACGGCAACAACGCTAGCTTCGAATACAGCATCGTGAGCCATAAGTGCATTCTCAAGGTCTACAGATGAAATCCACTCACCGCCGCTCTTGATCAGATCCTTTGTCCGGTCGACAAGCTTGATGACACCTTCCTCATCAACCGTTGCCACATCGCCGGTATAAAGCCAGCCATCCCTGAACGCATCGTTTGAGCGTTCATCCTTGTAATACTCATCCGCAATCCAAGGTCCGCGCAGCAGAAGTTCACCCATCTCTTCGCCGTCCCACTTCACCTCACCGTTTCCGCCGATGACTTTCATTTCTAGTCCAGGTACAAGAAGCCCTTGTTTGGAGCGGATGTCGAGTAATTCCTCTTCATCGAGGCCTACCTGATAGCTCTTCAGCCTTGATACAGTCGCCAGCGGTGTGGTCTCCGTCATGCCGTAAGCATGAAGGAACGGGATTTTATACTTCGTTTCGAAGGCTTTTATCATTCCTCGCGGTGCTGCCGACCCGCCGCAGACAATCGATCTTAATGAAGACGTATCATAGCTTCCTTTTTCTAGTTCATTCAACAACCCTAGCCAAATTGTCGGCACACCGGCGGTAAAAGTTACTTTTTCCTGTTCGATGAGATCAGCGAGCAGCTTTGGCGTGAACAGCGGACCAGGCAAGACTTGTGTCGAGCCGAACCATGTCGCTGCGAATGGCAGACCCCATGCATTGGCATGGAACATTGGTACAACTGGCAGCACGACATCTGTTTCCGAAAGTGCTGCTGTATCCGCCAAACCGAAAGCGAAGCTGTGAAGGACGATTCCCCTGTGAGAGTAGACCACTCCTTTTGGATTGCCAGTCGTTGCCGATGTATAGCACATCCCGGCTGGTTCATTTTCATCGATATCCTTCACGAATTCGAAATTTGGGCTGGCTTCACGCAATAATTCTTCATAAGAATATACTGGCTCCAGCGTTGTTTCTGGAAGGCCCTCTTTGTCGGTCATGATGATGTATGCTTCCACTGATTTGAAGTTGTCCTTGCTCCGCTCGATCAGCGGCAGCAAATCTTCATCTACCAGCAATACCTTGTCTTCAGCATGATTGATAATGTAAGAGACATGTTCTGGTGATAGGCGGATGTTGATTGTGTGCAGCACGGCTCCCATCCCTGGCGCAGCAAAGTAGACTTCCAAATGGCGGTGGTGATTCCAGGCAAAAGTTCCAACTCTGTCCCCTTTGCCAACACCGAGCTTTTCAAGAGCACTTGCAAGCCTGCGGGTACGTTCGCCAATCTCCTTATAAGTGAAACGGTGGATTCCAGAAAGTGTCCCTGAAACTACCTGCTTTTTCGGGAAAAACTTTTCTGCTCTTTCCAATAGCGACCCTACTGTCAATGGAACATTCATCATACCCACATTTCCCCTTCCGTTTCTAAGAAAAGCGCAAGCGCCTTGGTCAGCCCCGACAAGCGCTGGAGGGCCGACCAGTGAAGTCGTTCTTTGACTTCATTGGTCGGACCGAAACTGAAATGTATAGCCGACTGCACAGAAACGCAGAAACTGGAGACTCCGACAAAGAAGCGCTTTTTGCTTCTGCCGGCGGAGTTGAAGTTTCGGAGTTTCTAGGAGGCGAAACTAGACAAGCGACTCGAGGGGCTAGGCGCTGGAGCTAGACAATTCTCGAAGTGAATTTTATATTTTCTTATTTTCTCAAAAAATATTAATCTTACATTGCTAATCTAGTATTTGCTAATCTCCGCACTAAGCCATTTTTTCAGGATTTCTTCGGTCTGTTCTCCTTTTTCCGGAGGTGCTGCTCCCGCTTTTGGTGGCAAATCCACGTGCATTTTAATCTGGCCAGCAGGTGAAACAAAGTCTTTTTCTCTCCAATAAGGATATTCAGCAAGTTCTCCTGCCTCCAAGACAGGAACAAGACAGCAGTCCACCTTCATGCCGAATTCTGCCCATTCCGACAGCGGCTTGCTTTTAAACAATTCAACCAGCTCATGATAAATTGGATTTGAGTCTTCTGGCTTCGAAAAATGGGCCCGCAGCCAATCCTCCCGGCCGACAGCCTGGCAAAAATTGCGCCAGAACTTCGGCTCAAGAGCTCCAAGACTGACATAACGGCCATCCTTCGTTTCATACAGTCCATATCCGATCACAGTCCCGTTCAGGACAGATACACCATTTTGATAACCTGTTTCTTTTTCGATCAGGACGTGGTTGGCCATCAATGAAGCCATGCTGTCAGCAATGGAAATGCAATGATAGCTGCCCTCGCCCGTTTTCCCCCGGGCCACAAGCGCAGCAAGAATTCGCTCGCTTGCCGCCATGCCCCCAATGTAATCAGAAAATGTATGGGTTGGATGGATAGGCCTGCCTGTGCCATCCTTCATCTGTGAAAGCGCTCCGCTCAAGCTCATGTAATTCAAATCATGGCTGCCAAGTCCGCTCATCCCACCGTTACGGCCGTAGCCAGTCACCGAGCAGTAGACGATTCCAGGATTAACCTTTTTTACCGCTTCATAACCGAGTCCGAGCTTATCCATTACTCCTGGCCTGAAGCTTTCAATTGCCACATCAGCTCTGGCAAGCAAATCGAGGGCAAGCATTTTCCCTTCTGCCTGCTTAAGATTGATCACAATGCTTTTTTTGCCGCGGTTATGGGCGTTGAATACATAGCCTTCTCCTGTGTTCCTTGCCGGGTCTCCCTCCGGTGCTTCTACTTTGATGACGTCAGCCCCAAATTCAGCAAGCCTCAATGTCGCGAAGGGACCCGGAATATAATTGGTGAAATCAACTATCTTAATACTTTCTAACATGATAAAAGATTCCCTTCCATTAAGTCGGCTGTCCTTTCGAAAACAATTCTTCCATTTGCTTTCTAAGCATGAATTTCTGGATTTTTCCGCTCGCATTCCGAGGCAGCGCATCGACGAACAGATATTTCCGCGGGCGCTTGTAATTTGCCAGGCTGTCACTTTCTTTGCACCATTCATCCAAATTTTCTTCGGTTACATCCGGATCTTTTTTTACAACAAAGGCTGTGACGCTTTCACCCCAGCGGTCATCCGGCTGGCCAACAATCGCGACATCAAGGACACCTTCATGGGCGTGGAGTACATCCTCCACCTCACGCGGATAAATGTTTTCGCCGCCGCTGATAATCATGTCGTCAACTCTGTCCTTGACCCAAAGATATCCCTCTTCGTCCAGGTATCCAATATCACCGGAATGGTACCAGCCTTTATACATCGCTTTTTCGGAAGCTTCTTCACGATTAAAGTAGCCAGACATCATGCATGGACCTTGGACGATGATTTCTCCGCTTTCACCAGGAGGCAGTACATCATCGGGATCGGATGGGCCATCTTCGTTCGGCCGGACTATCCTTATCTCATGGTTCAAGCAAGCCTGCCCGGCTGCACCTGCCTTTGTAAGCTGGTCGTCTTCAGAAAGGAAAGTGATAGCTGGACCCATTTCCGTCATCCCATAGGCCTGCACTAGCTTGATGCCCAGCTTGTCATGGCAGGCATGGACGAGCGAAGGCGCCATAGGTGCTGCACCATAAAGGCCTAGCTTCAGACTTTTAATGTTATAGTCTGCCAGATTCTCCTGTAAAAGCATGTTCCACATCGTTGGTGCCGCAAAGAACTTGGTTACTTTTTCAGAATCGATCAACTCCAGTACTTTTTTCGGCGCGAATTGATGGAGGATGACATTGCTTCCGCCAACATGGATTCTTGGCAGGAAGGCGCAATGAAGCTCAGCGCAGTGGAACATTGGTGCCGTAACAAGACCGACATCAGATGCTCCTAATTTTGTAGAGCCGACAACAATCAAACTCTGCTCGACCATATTCCGATGTTTGTGCATGACACCCTTTGGACGGCCTGTCGTCCCGCTTGTGTACATGATTGCGTACAAATCATTCTCATCCACTTCAATATCAACTGCCACCGGCTCTGCGGATTGCACCTTTTCATGGTAGCTCACCGCATACTCAGGCGTTTTCTCGTCAATGTACCAGAAGGAAATGTGTGGGAAACGATTTTCGATAGAGGCGATGACAGGCTCCACAGCCTTCTCGAACAGGACGACCTTTGGTTCGGCATCACTTAAAATAAAGGAGACCTCTTCGCCCATTAGCCGGAAATTGATTGGATTGAAGACAGCTCCGATTTTCGCACAGGCAAAAAACGCTGTTCCTAATTCCTCCGTATTGAAGGTGAAGGTTGATACTCGGTCGCCTTTCTTCACTCCTTCTGCAAGAAGCGCATTGGCAAGCCTGTTCACCTCAGCATTCCATTCACTGTAAGTTAAGCGGACATTTTTGCGGACATCATAGAGGGCTTCCTTGTTCGGAAATTTCAATACGGTCAGGTCAAAAATCTTGCCGATCGTCGTGCTCATTTGCATTCCTCCTAATAAAATGTCGATTTCTTGCTTTACTGAGTTGTTTTATATTAAAGGCTTGCTGCTGTCATGCATGTCGGTAATTCTTGGTTTCTGATTGGCTCATTGGTTACCGCTTTTTCCGATCTGGGCGCTTTTTGGGCGCCAATAAGGCGTATTGGTTACCACTTTTTCTGATCTCGGCGCTTTTTGGGCGCCAATGAGGCCTATTGGTTACCACTTTTTTAATCTGGGCGCTTTTTGGGCGCCAATAAGGCGTATTGGTTACCACTTTTTCTGATCTCGGCGCTTTTTGGGCGCCAATGAGGCCTATTGGTTACCACTTTTTCCAATCTGGGCGCTTTTTGGGCCCCAATAAGGCCTATTGGTTACCACTTTTTCCAATCTGGGCGCTTTTCGGGCGCCAATAGAAAATTCTTAATCCAATCGCTCAATGATCGTCGCGTTGGCCATACCGTGTCCTTCGCACATCGTCTGCAGGCCGTAGCGGCCGCCAGTGCGTTCAAGCTCATGCATCATCGAGATCATCAGGCGGGCGCCGCTTGCACCGAGCGGATGTCCAAGAGCAATCGCACCTCCATTTGGATTCAGCTTTGCCGGGTCAGCACCTGTTTCCTTCAGCCATGCCATGGGCACCGGGGCAAATGCTTCGTTGACTTCGAATACATCGATGTCTTCCAGCTTCAGACCAGCTTTTTTCAGAACTTTTTCAGTGGCTGGGATTGGCCCTGTCAGCATCAGCGTAGGGTCCGAACCGACGACAACTCTTGTGTGCACCTTAAAGCGTGGTTTCAGTCCCAACTCTTCCGCCTTCGTACGGCTCATTAGCAGCAGCACAGCCGCCCCATCACTAATTTGACTGGAGTTTCCGGCATGGATGACACCGTCTTCTTTAAATACTGTTTTCAATCCGGCAAGTACTTCAGGCGTTGTCCCTTCCCTTGGACCTGAGTCCTCCGTCATTAATGTTTTCTCGCCGTTTTCGAAGGTAACCTCGATCGGCATGATTTCATTTTTAAAATAACCCTCGGCTTGGGCTTTCAGCGCCCGTCGATGGCTTTCTGCCGAGAATTCGTCGAGATCAGTGCGGGTAAACCCATATTTCTCGGCAATCCTTTCCGCAGACAACCCCTGGTGGATGACTTCATAGCGATCTTTCAGCTTTGGACTGAAAGGAACAGCATTTTGATAGTTTGAACCCATCGGTACTCTTGACATATTTTCGACACCGCCAGCTATCACGACATCCATGTCTCCGGCCAAAATTGCCTGAGCTGCGAAATGAACAGCCTGCTGGCTTGATCCGCATTGTCGGTCTATTGTCGTCCCCGGAACTTCAATCGGGAAGCCGGCAATCAAAGCTGCAACCCTGGCAATGTCTCCAGCCTGCTCGCCAGACTGGGTGACACAGCCCATAATTACGTCTTCTACTAAACCGCCATCAATGCCAGCCCGTTTTACAACCTCTTTCAATATCTCGGCAGCAAGGTCATCCGGCCTGATATCCTTCAACAGACCTTTTCTCCTGCCAACTGGTGTCCTGACACCTTCCACAATCACTACTTCACGCATCGTTTACATCTCCCTTTCTGCTAATAGAATCTGTTAATCCGAACCCAATTTCAACGGGACTCTATTATTCTGTTACCATTACTTGTTAAACTTGTTAAGCCTGTTAAACCTGTTAATCTATAATCCTAAATTTTTAGCGATGATCGTCTTCATGATTTCATTCGTTCCTGCGTATATACTTGCCACTGGAATGTCCCGGAACCTTCTGGCAATTTCGTATTCTTCCATATAACCGTATCCGCCATGGAGCTGCATACATTCAGCCGCAATTTTACGGGCGCTGTCAGTCAGCTTCCACTTAGCCATTGACACTTTTGTCACGATATCCTTGCCTTCGATATGCTCGGCGATGAGCTGGTCAAGGAATGCCCTTCCCATTTCGATTTCTGTCGCCATCTCAACAATCTTGAATTGTGTGTTCTGGAACTTGCTCACCGGCTTGCCGAAGGCTTCTCTGCTTTTCACATATTCAATCGTCTGCTTCAGCATTACCTCTGATGCGGTCTGGGCGGCGATGGCGACAAGCAGGCGCTCCTGCTGCAGCTTCTCCATCAGATAAAGGAATCCCTTTCCTTCTTCGCCGAGCAGGTTTTCCTTCGGCACACGGCAATCCTCGAAAATGAGCTCTGCTGTATCCTGGCAGTGCAGGCCCACTTTATTCAGCTTCCTCCCTCGGGAAAAGCCAGGAGTATCGCGCTCAACGACCAGGAGACTGACACCTTTATGCTTCGGGTTCGCTTTTGGATCGGTTTTGCAGGCAACGACTATCAAGTCAGACTGGATTCCGTTTGTAATGAATGTTTTTTGTCCATTTAAAATGTAGTGGTCACCATCAAGGATGGCGTTTGTCTGGATGTTCGCCAAATCCGAACCTGTACCAGGCTCAGTCATTGCAATCGCAGTGATCATCTCACCTGTCGTGCATTTTGGCAGCCAGCGTTTTTTCTGCTCATCCGTCCCGTAAGCAGTGATGTACGGAACAACAATATCATTATGGAGTCCAACTCCAACTAGACCAGAGCCCACACGCTCAAGTTCTTCGTTGATGACGACCGCAAATCCCCAGTCAACCTCGCTGCCGCCATACTGTTCATCAATATCCGGGCAAAGATAACCCTGCTCGCCCATCTTTGTCCAGAAGGAGCGCGGAATCATCCGCTCCTCCTCCCATTTTTCGTAAAATGGATAAGCTTCCTTCTCTAAAAACTTCCTTAACGACTTGCGGAATATTTCGTGGTCATCAGTTAAATAAGGGTGTTTCATTTTTATCTCCCCTTTTCTATCAACCCTATTAAAGCTTCACTTCATTCAGTTTTTGGCGAAGCTGGTATTTCAGTATTTTTCCAGAAGCATTTCTGGGCAGTGCTTCTTCGATAAAAATCCTTCTCGGAACTTTATAGCCTGCTAGTTTTTGGCGGCAAAAGCTCTTAAGTTCCTGCTCATCTACAACAGAACCCTGCTTTGGCACAATTACCGCGCAGACCGCTTCTCCCCAAACCTCATCAGGAAGTCCGATAATTGCTGCTTCAAGCACAGCAGGATGTTCATAGAGAACTTCCTCAACCTCGATCGAATACACGTTTTCCCCGCCAGAAATGATCATATCTTTTTTCCGGTCGACCAATGTGATATAGCCTTGTTCATCAATCGTTGCCAGGTCGCCTGTATACAGCCAGCCGTCCTTGATTGTTTTTGCTGTTTCTTCCGGTTCCTTATAATATTCCTTCATGATCGACTCGCCCTTGATGACGAACTCTCCGACGGCACCTGGTTTGATGTCCTGCCCTTCTTCATTGACAACCCTCGCTTCAGTCAGGAAAGCAGCCTTGCCACCTTTGCCGAGATGGTTTTTATGCCCATCAGGTCCCAGGAGGATTCCTCCCGGCCCGGCTTCTGTCAGTCCGCATAGATTGTAGAACTGGTCAGTCCTGAACAACTCCATGCTTTTGCGGACAAGCTCTGGGGCCATCGGTGCCGCACCGTAGCCGCATCTTTTTATTGAAGAAAGGTCGTATTCTGAAGCATTCGGCACCTGCAGCATAAAGTTATACATCGCCGGAACTCCAAAGAAATGGGTGATTTTATGCTCCTGAATTGCTTCAAGCGTCTTCACCGGATGAAAGTCTCGATGAATGATATGAGTTGCTCCAAGCACCACTCCTGAAATCAGGAATAAGTTCAGCTGTGCTGAATGGAACAACGGCGCGATATGGAGAATCCGCTCCTCCTGGTTGATGCCCATGCTGATCATCATCGTCAGCCCGACATTAAAGACTCTTTTATGGTCAAACAGCGCGCCTTTCGGTTTTCCAGTTGTTCCCGAGGTATATAAAATTTCAAGGTCATCATTGTCACTGACTTCTATCGGGGGATTTTCTGAACTAACAGCCAACACTCCATGATAAGAATGATGGCCCACTGTTTTAGGAGTTCCAGTCGCAATAACATGCACTACCCGTGTTCCTTCTCTGGCAGAAGTAATGATGTCCTCGAATTCATCATCACAAATGACCAGCTCCGTGCCCGACTGCTCTAGTATGTAATGGACCTCAGATGCTGTAAGACGGAAATTAACCGGTACAATAACGGCGCCAATTTTAGCACCAGCAAAAAAAGCAAACACAAACTGATCCGAGTTCTTCATCATCAATGCAATCTTTACACCTTTGCGAATGCCAAGACCAAGCAGCCCGTGCGCCAGTTTATTTACTTCCTCATTAAACTGCTTGTACGTGTACCTTCTGCCATCGCATTCTATTGCAAGCTTCTCTGGAGTTTTCCTTGCATTTTGAGCTAAATATGACCCGATATCCATACTCAATTTCCCCCTTTGTAAAATCGCACTCCGTTTGTAAGCGTATCCATTATTCTATATGCAAAAATTATGCCAATTTTCCGAAAACAGAAAACACACTAGTATCAAGGGAGGATATATGTGTTTAAAGTGTTAGGTGTCCAAATAATGGACACCTATTTGGACAGTCCGAACAATTTTCTTGATGACGGACAGTAATTTTGAATTTCGGCCTTATTCCAGATCATGGTTCTTCCTATACAGACAGCTGATATTTCTTGATTTTTTCATAAAGACCGGAGCGACTGATTCCCAACAGCCTGGCTGCTTTTGCTTTATTACCATTCGCCTGGGTCAAGGCCTTTATGATGGCACCTAGTTCAGCATCCTCGGCTAGGCTGACTTTTTGTATAACAGGTTTTGAAATTTGCGAGATTAAATAGTCAGGCAGATCCTCGGCCTGGATTTTTCCATACTCAGCAAAAGTCATCGCACGCTCAAGGACATTCCTCAATTCACGTACATTTCCCGGCCAGTCGTATTGGAGCAATGCCGACTTGGCCTGCGTGGAAATTCCTGTGATGCTCGTTCCAAGCATCGAATTCAATTCCTTCATTAATTTTGTGATCAAATGTTCTACGTCCTGAACTCGCTCCCGCAATGGAGGGATGTTCAAGGAGATGACATTCAGGCGGTAGTATAAATCCTCCCTGAACTCTCCTTCTTTTACCATCTCCTCTAGATTGCGATTAGTCGCGGCAATAATCCGGACATCAACCTTAACTCTGACATTTCCACCCACACGGTAAAATTCGCGTTCCTGTAGGACTCTCAATAATTTAGCCTGAAGGGAAAGCGACATATCCCCGATTTCATCAAGGAAAAGCGTGCCGCCATTGGCAAGGTCAAACTTTCCGATTTTGCCTCTCTGCTTCGCTCCTGTAAAAGCTCCTTCTTCATATCCGAAAAATTCCGATTCGAGCAAATCCTCTGGAATCGCCGCGCAATTGACGACGACGAACTTGCCATCACTCCTGGCACTGCTGTTATGGATGGCATGCGCAAACAGCTCTTTTCCCGTCCCGCTTTCACCTCTGATCAGCACTGTCGATCTGCCTTTGGCTGCTTTTGCGGCGCTTTTCTTCAATTTTTCCATGTAGGGATCTTCACTGAAAATATGGTCCCACGTGAATCTCGCTGATTCGGATTTTTGCAGCTGCTGGTGGTAAAAACTTGCCTTGTTTTCAGCTTTTTGAAGCTTTTTGAACAGGTCACTTACTTCATTCAGCTGGCGGAACATCACCTTGCCGATCGCTCCGATTACCTTGCCATCCTTCTTGATTGGGATTCTGTGAACGATATATTTAATACCATTCCGTTCATTAAAATCGCTTACCTCAGCTGTTTCTGTTTTAAATACATTGCTAAGCTTCAGCTGCGGGAGTACCTTTTCAATTGGCTTATGTAACACTACTGATTTTTCAAGGTTAAACAACTCCAGCAGCGGCGGGCTTACCATCGTTATCACATTCTGCTCATCGGTCATCAGGATTCCATCATAGGCATGTTCAAGCGTCGTTTCGATGGTTAATTTCAATTTTTTAACCGTCTGCAGCTCCTCGGCCATTTTTTCAATTTCTGAAATGTCCTGTAAAAGAATGATTTTCCCTTGCCTGTGGTTGACTGTTTCATATGGAGAAATATGCAGGATGGATTTTAATTTTTCATAATGATAATGCGCATCGCTCTCGTTTGGCAAGCCAGGAATCACTTCGTCGAGGTGCTTTGAATTGATGGACTTTAATGACCGTCCGCTAATTTTGGAAAATGCTTCGTTTGCGTAAATGATTTGAAAGTTCTCATCCGTCATCAAAACCCCAATATTCGAATGCTTTAAGACCGTCTCCAGCTGGTCCTTTAACGTGTTCTCTGATTTTAACAAAGCGAGCACCATTTCTGTCTTGGTTAGCAGCCCTATCACCTTGTTATTTTCATCAAGAACCACCCCGGTCCCTACCTTGCTCGTTTTTACAATTTGTTCGATTCGACGATATGGCGTATCAACTCTGATTGTCTGTACGTCTTTTTTTATGTATTGATGAATCGGTTTCTCAAGGGGATGGCCATCAAGAATCATCTGATATAAGCCACTCCTCGTAAATACACCCTGCAGATTACGGCTATTGTCTGTCACAGGAAGCAGATTCCATTTCTTCTGCTTGAAAATTTCAAGTGCGGCCCTCATTGATGTTTCTTCAGTAATTTGGCAGTCAACAGGAGTGACAATATTCCTGAATTCAATCATTCACTTCCCTCCTTTATTAAATTTCTGAATATTCAATCTGATATTACCATTATAATGGTTCCTCTCATAAAGGTACACTTTTAGAACCCTAAAAAACCTGCTCCAAGTACACACTAGATTAATTTCCCTACGATTCTTTTATAAAAAATAGCCCTTTCCAGGTGGGAAAGGGCCTTAAAAATTAGCAAAACAATGATTCGAATTACTTAGGCTGCATTCGAATCGCTCCGTCCAGGCGAATTGTATCTCCATTCAGCATCGGGTTGGTGATGATGCTTTCGGCAAGGTGAGCATATTCCTCGGGGTAACCTAACCGCTGCGGGAATGGCACCATTTTTCCAAGGGAATTTCTTGCTTCAGCTGGCAATGAATCGAACATTGGTGTATGGAATAAACCTGGAGCAATCGTCATTACCCTGATACCGTACGATGCCAGCTCCCTTGCGATTGGCAGTGTCATACCGACTACTCCACCTTTTGAAGCGCTGTAGGCAGCCTGCCCGATTTGGCCGTCAAACGCGGCAACCGATGCCGTATTAATTATGACACCCCGCTCCCCGAGTTCATTAGGCTCGTTCTTGGACATCTGCTCAGAAGCAAGCCTGATGACATTGAATGTGCCGATCAAGTTGATCGAGATTACCTTTGAAAACATGTCCAGCGAATGGACACCTTTTCGTGAAAGCAGCTTGGCAGCAATCCCAATGCCTGCACAGTTTACTACAGTATTAATGGAACCGAATGACTCGATTGCCTTACTGATAGCAGTCGAGACATCTTCCTCGCTCGTTACATCCGTTTTAAAAAATATTGTACCTTGGCCCAGTTCCTCAACAAGTAACTGCCCTCTTTCTTCTGCTAAATCCAATATCGCAGCCTTGCCGCCCTGTTTGATGATCTTTCTTACCGTAGCCTCCCCCAATCCAGACGCTCCACCGGTAACAATCGCTCTTATTTTACTCATTTCCATTTCCAAAACCTCCACTATATTAAAAATACTATTTTTAAAGAAAGCAAGAATCATGCCAAGACAGTTTTGGTTTAAAAATAAGAAATACTGAAGTTAGAGTGTCCAGAATCTGGACAGTGTTTATGAAAAATGGACAGGCGCATTCTTAAACTAGGTATAAAATTAGATAAAAAGATTTTTTCATTTGCGTTCTTAAAAACAACAAAATGCAGAGCGATAGCCCTGCATCCAATCATTCTATTAAGCTGCGTTCCGCTTTGCCCTGTTTCTCAACATCAATTCCTCGAGCGCTCCTGAGCCAAAAATTACGCCAGATATGATGAAGATCAGTCCAAGAAGATGTGAGGACGTAATGCTTTCCCCAAGGAAGATAGCGGCGAACAAAATTGAAAGAAATGTATTTAAGTTCAGGAAAATGGATGCTTCTGCAGGACCCGCCTGGCCGATTGCGTAGTTGTACAGCATATGGCCGACCGCCGTTGCAAATATAGCTGAGGCGAAAAAGATACTCCATAAACCTACCGTGCCATTACCCAAACTAGACAATCCTTCCGGTTCCTTCCACAATCCAATGAAAAATAATAAAATTGACCCGAATACGAGCATGTATCCAGTCAACAAACGCGGGTCCAGGGTTTTTGCTGCCTTTGAGATGATGATAAAGCTGATGGCCTGCGAAAGAATCGAGAGGAATACATAAAAGTCACCTAGCGACATGCCCGAAAAACCTGTACTTCCTGCGAGCACCGTCAACGTAACGCCAATCCCTCCGAATAAAAAGCCAAGCGTCCGGACAAATGTCAGCTTCTTTCCGAGGAATAGAATAGCCATCAACGCAGTAAGCAATGGACCAAGGCCAAGGATCAGCCCGCCATTGACCGCAGATGTCTCTTTTAAGCCAATGCCCAGGAAAAGGTGATGCCCGGTGACATTCAGGATTCCTCCCCCGATTATATAGAGCCATTCCTTTTGTGATGGCCTACGAACCTTTTTTAAGAAAAAGAGAATGATAAAAACCGTTAGCCCTGCCGTGAAGACGCGAAGAGAAGTAATTGTGATCGGCGGGAAGTTCCCTACAATCACCTTAAGCGCTGTCACGTTCAGTCCCCACAAAATCATGATTCCGGTAAGAATCAGATAGATTTGCAAATTTTTCATGTATATCCTTCTTTCATTTAAACGATTAAAGCATAACTACCATTCTACTACTTTTTTACAAAAGGGCAAGAGATAGGAAATTGTAAGTTGCTGGGACATTCCGAATCTCTCCTTTTTAAAAAACCTGCAGCCTAATGAAGTAAATTTCCATGACTTCCTTGGTTTTAATAAATTGTTCCAAAAACTAAGGAAATAGGAATCAGGACTTTAAACATCTATAAGTGAAAAATATAGTCGAATAGAACGGTTTATTATAAAAATCCGCAAAAACCGACAAAAAGAGGTTTAAATTCCGGAATGCTATCCTTGAAAGAATAATACTGGAAAGGAGGTGAAAGGATGAACTTCCGACAACTGATCATCACTGGCTTTATTGCAGGGGCAGCTATATTAATGCCAGACATTGCTTTTGCTGAAAAGGGTCCAGATGACAAAAAGCCTGGACAGCCTTTGACAGCGGTGCAGCCTACTCTGCCAGACAAGGCTGAGAATGCCAAAACTTCTGAAAAAAAACCAGCAGAACCTGTTGTTCAAAAACATCAGGTACAAATTAAGCCTGTTAATGACAAACCAGCTCAGGCAAAAATCGTTGTGAAGCCTGCTGAGATTGGGAACTCAAATGGACAAGCTAAATCAGTTAATAAAAATGAGAAAGCTTCCAAAGTAAATTTGATTAAGAAGACGCACCAGGAAAAGCGAGATTCGGCAAAAGAATTTGAAGACCGTAGCAATAAGCAACTTAATAAAGCTGCTGTAAAATCCATACATAATGAAAGTGAATACGCAAAAGATACAAAGCGTAAATCACCTGGTTTGAAGGAAAAGGTTGAACCATCACAGGACTCAACAGTAACACCAGTATCCCAAAAAAGAACCGTGACTGTGGAAAGTGGACAAGCTCCTCCATCAGAAAGAGATGAACGCGATTCATCCCAAAAGGAGAGTTCTCCCAAGCGTGAAAACGTGCCTAACCTTCCTTCACGCACCAAGACCTCAGGGGGGTCTTCAAGCGACCGGACAAGTAATGGAAATACCAGCACTGCCTTTAGCGATAAATGGTTTGTTTGGGATGAATATTTTAATGTGAATCTCTTACATCCATTTACATCACGTGTTGCTGTTTATCGAAGCCAGTGGGTCAATGCCCCTCCTTCCCCGCCACCGCTTCAAGCTCCTGTTTTTTTACCGTATACCGACGCAATTAGCCACGGATAACGATAATAAAAAGGGAGCGTTATTAAATGAATAATTATATTAATGGAACTAAAGTTGTTAAGTCTTTTATGTTAGCTGGAGTATTGTCAATTGGAGTACTGACTGGAGGCCACTTCACTCAAGCTGCCGGCCCAGAAAAAGTTAAGGTTGAACAATCTCATGCAGTTAAACCAGTAAAGGTACAAACTGTTAATAATAAAAAGGCTGTTGTAAAAGCAACACCTGCAGTTCCAGCAAAGCCTGCTGTCAAGGCTCAGCCAAAAGCTGAAGATAAAGAAAAAGCAACGAAATCACAGGCTAGCATTCATGCAAGCGAAACAGCTAAAAAGCATGCAGCACCAAATGCTGCAGTTCATACAACTGTTCAGCCAGCACCTGCTGAAGAAATACCAGCTGAAGAAGTAGTAACTCAAGAACCAATTGTTGAAGAGGTTGTTGAAGCAGAACTAGTGGTAACAGAAGACACTGAAAAAGAGGCTGATTCAGACGATGCTGCTGAACTAAAGGCAGACGCTAAAACAGAAGATGATGAAGAAGATACAGATCTTGATACTGATACAGAAATGAAAAAGGAAGATGATGAAGAAACAGATGATGAAAATTCTGAAGACATCGAACTTGATACAGATGCAACTGTAAAAACAGAAGATGATGAAGATAATGACTCTGATTCTGAAGACATCGATCTTGATACGGATGCAACAGTGAAAACTGAAGAAGATGAAGTTGTTGTAGATGAAGATGCAGAAGAAGAGGACGAAGAAAAAGTAAACCCTTCTGCAGAAAACAAAGCGAAATCTAAAGCTTTCCACGCAAGCGAAACTGCTAAAGAGAAAGCTAACGAAAATTCAGCTGTTGCTTTGTCTGTAGAAGTTACTGATGAGGAAGCTACTGAAGAAGAAGTTGCTGAAGAAGAAGCTACTGAAGAAGATGTTACTGAAGAAGAGGTTACTGAAGAAGATGTTACTGAAGAAGAAGTGACTGAAGAAGAGATTACTGAAGATGAAGTAACTGAAGAAGTTGTTACTGAAGAAGAAGTGACTGAAGAAGAGGTTACTGAAGAAGAGGTTACTGAAGAAGAAGTAACTGAAGAAGAGGTTACTGAAGAAGAGGTTACTGAAGAAGAGGTTACTGAAGAAGAAGTAACTGAAGAAGAAGTAACTGAAGAAGAAGTAACTGAAGAAGAAGTAACTGAAGAAGAAGTGACTGAAGAAGAAACGAAAGTATCTCCTTCTATTGCTAACAAAATGAAGTCTAAAGCTTTCAACGCAAGCGCAACTGCTAAAGAGAAAGCTAACGAAA
>NZ_JAMBOF010000024.1 GCF_023715485.1 Mesobacillus subterraneus
TGAAGATCCGCTCGACTTGCATGTATTAGGCACGCCGCCAGCGTTCGTCCTGAGCCAGGATCAAACTCTCCAATAAAGAGTTATGAGTTAGCTCATAAGTTAAAACGTTGGCTCATGATCTTCTATATAATAGAAGCCATGAAAATTAATTGTTTGTTGACGCTTGTTTGTTTAGTTTTCAAAGAGCAATTTGTTTTTTGCTGCTCCGTCAGAAGCAACTCTTATATATTATCAGGTTGAAAACCCAATGTCAATAAGTTTTTTTATTTCTTTGTTGCTGACTAAGTAGCTCGTAGCAACAGATATAAATATAGCATCTTTATAATCCCAAGGCAACATGTTTTTGTTATTTTATTCTCCATAATTAAAAGAAAGATAATTCATATTACTGTGTTCAAATCTGCTCAGAATTGATAGGTGTGCTCAGAATAGAAAAGGGCAAAGCAACAATGTCGCTTCGCCCTTCCTTCTATCTATTAACGGTGACGCATTAGCGGGAACAGTAGTACATCCCTGATTGATGGTGAATTTGTTAAAAGCATTACTAAGCGGTCAATACCGATACCAAGCCCGCCAGTTGGAGCCATACCGTATTCTAATGCTTCGATGAAATCATCATCCATTTCGTGTGCTTCATCGTTTCCTTGTTCTTTTTCTTTCAATTGAGCTTCGAAACGTTCTCTTTGGTCGATTGGATCGTTCAGCTCAGTAAATGCGTTCGCATGCTCCCTTGCAACGATGAACAATTCGAAGCGATCTGTGAATCTTGAATCTTCATCGTTCTTTTTAGCCAATGGAGAAATATCAACCGGATGACCGAAGATGAATGTCGGCTGAATCAAGTGTTCTTCTACCTTTTGTTCAAAGAACTCATTTACAATGTGACCATACTGCATGTGCTCAGTAATTTCCACACCGTGCTCCTTAGCTAACGCGCGGGCTTCTTCTGTGCTCATCTGTGGCCAGAAGTCCACTCCTGTATATTCTTTGATTGCGTCTACCATGTGAACCCTCTTCCACTCAGGCTTCAGGTCTATTTCATACTCACCGTATTGAACAGTAGTTGTACCAAGGACATCCTCGGCGATGTGGGCAACCATGTTTTCAGTGAGTGACATGATGTCGCGGTAGTCAGCGTAAGCTTCATAAAGTTCAAGCATCGTGAACTCAGGATTGTGTCTTGTAGAAATACCTTCGTTACGGAATACGCGGCCGATCTCATACACTTTTTCCAAACCGCCAACGATCAGGCGCTTCAAGTGAAGCTCGATTGCGATACGCATATATAACTGCATATCCAGAGCGTTATGGTGAGTGATGAAAGGACGGGCAGAAGCTCCGCCGGCAATGGAGTGCATTAATGGCGTTTCTACTTCAAGGTAGCCTTGTCCATCTAAATAACGGCGCATCGATTGGATGATGCGGCTTCGGTTAATGAACGTATTCTTGCTTTCGCTGCTTGTGATCAGGTCAAGGTAACGCTGGCGATAGCGCTGCTCAACATCTTTAAGGCCGTGGAACTTTTCCGGAAGCGGACGAAGTGCCTTCGACAGGAACACGAAGTTTTGAGCCTTAATGGAAAGCTCGCCAACTTTCGTTTTGAATAGCGTTCCTTCTACACCAATGATGTCGCCAAGGTCAGCGGTATCAAAAACTTCATATTGGTCTTCGCCGACTGCATCCTGGCGAATGTAAATCTGGATTTGGCCAGCAAGGTCCTGAATATGTGCGAAGCCCGCTTTACCTTTTCCGCGCTTAGTCATGATTCGTCCAGCTATTTTCACCGAAACATTCTTTGCTTCGATTTCTTCTTTTTCCATTTCTCCGAACTCGCTGATCAGCTGATCAGTCAGGTGTGTGCGTTCGAATCGTTTACCGAATGGATCCATGCCCTTTTCCCGCAATGAATTCATCTTTTCCCGTCTGACTCTGAGCTGGTCATTTAATTCTTCATGACTCATGTCGCCTTCACTCCAATATATAAATAAATTTATTATGTAATCCTAGTATGTTGGGTGGATACTTTTATTATTTTACACAAACTATCGTGTTCAGACATTAAAAATCTCTGAATTAAGCTTGTTAGGGCGAAAAAAACGCTAAATAGAATAAAAACTGCCAGTTTTATACCACTGGCAGTTGCATTAATAAAGGTATTATAGGAAATGTCATTGTGAATGTCAATTTTTATCCAACTTGATGTTCTTTTTCTTCACTTGCTGCATCAACTTCATCAGCAAAGTTAGTCAATAGGCCTACAAGCTGTTCTCTAGTATCGCATTCATTTATTTGATTACGGACTATAGCATTGCCTCGGATTCCTTTTAGGTACCAGGCTGCATGCTTGCGCATTTCACGTACTGCGACATTCTCATTTTTCAAAGCAATTAATCGATCAAGATGAAGGATGCTGACATCGATTTTCTCGCGTGCATTTGGCTCGCCCATCAATTCGCCCGTTTCAAGGAATTTAACAGTACGATAGATCATCCATGGATTACCAAGTGCTGCACGGCCAATCATTACTCCGTCTGCACCAGTTTCATCTAGCATTCTTTTTGCGTCCTGAGGTGTTTCTACATCGCCATTGCCGATGACAGGAATATTTACAGCCTGCTTTACATCACGGATGATATCCCAGTTTGCTTTTCCTTCATACATTTGTACACGTGTACGGCCGTGAAGGGCTACGGCTTTTCCGCCAGCTCGCTCTACAGCCTGGGCATTCTGGATCGCAAAAATATGATCCTCATCCCAGCCCATACGCATTTTAACTGTAACTGGCTTTTCAACAGCATCAACTACAGCAGATACCATTTCATAGATTTTGTTCGGGTCAAGCAGCCATTTAGCACCTGCATCACATTTTGTGATTTTCGGAACCGGGCAACCCATGTTGATATCAATGATATCCGCATTTGTATTCTTGTCCACATATTGTGCCGCTTGCACCAGTGTTTCCTTCTTGCCGCCAAAAATTTGCAGGCTCAGCGGCTTCTCTCGCTCATCTATATATAACATATCTAAAGTTCTATCGTTTTGAAAAACAATTCCCTTGTCGCTGACCATTTCAGCACATACAAGTCCAGCGCCGAATTCTTTGACCGTCAGGCGGAATGCAGAGTTGCAGATACCGGCCATCGGTGCAAGAACGACCTGGTTTTTCATTTCGATATGGCCAATCTTAAGCACGTTATTCCTCCTTCTGGATCTTTCACTATTATAAAAAGGCTGTTTTCGCATAGATTGTTGTTTTTCGTGCCAAGTTATCATCCCGCATAGCTCTTAACTTCGAGAGGAGATTTCTGAACAAGGAACGCATTTCTAACTCGTAAAAATCCAAATGCCGATTTTTACTTGTAGAAGCAACAAGGTTTACGAAAAGAGCCTATATAAATCCTCACTGTGGGGTTAATTCTTCTATACTGACATCCAGGAATCCAGCGATTTTTCCGATCAAGCTTTCATCAGGCATCCTGTTGCCTCTTTCGATCTCGCCTAAAATCGAAACCGATATGCCAAGCTCTTTTGCGAAGCTTTCCTGTGTGAAACCCTTCAGTTTTCGATAAGCGCGAATACGTCTTCCCCATTTTTCCGCTTCCATATTCGTACTCCTTCTTTATCTGGTATGCTTTGTAAACAGGATTTCAGCGGCTCCTTCATTGTGGGGAGCATGATGTTTGGATCTATCTCAAGTAAAGGAAGGATCACAAACGCACGTTCACTCATTCGAGGGTGCGGAAGTGTAAGCTTCTCTGTTTCAATATTCTCTTGATTATACACCAAAATGTCAAGGTCTAACGTTCTCGGACCCCAGCGCATTTCCCTTTTTCTCCCAAGTTGTTCTTCGATATTAAGGCACACATCCAGAAGCTCGAACGGTTTTAGGCTTGTCATTACTTGGATGGCCATATTCAAGAATTGATCCTGATTTGTATATCCAACCGGATCAGTTTCATAGATTGATGAAGTATTTACCACTGTGATATTTTCGTGGCTTTCAAGGTGGAGGATTGCTTTTTTCAGATAATCTAACCGGTCACCCATATTGGATCCCAGCGCAATATACGCTTTATTTTCCACTCTTATCTGCTCCTTGTGATCTCGACTGCGACTGATTTGTAATGCCCTGGAATCGGCGGGTCTGGCTTGATCACTTTTACATGGCAAGCTTCTACTAACGAAAAACTCTCGAGGATGGTGTCCGCAATCTTTTCAGCCACGGTTTCTACCAGTTTAAAAGGTTCGCCCTCCACTATTCCCTTGCAGGCCTGGTACAGTTCTGCATAGTTGATCGAATCCTTGAGGTTATCGCTTTTGCCGGCCTTCGAAAGGTCCAGCTCTACCGTCAGGTCGACGCCAAAACGCTGGCCTAGCTTTGTCTCTTCTGGGAAAACTCCGTGATAGCCGTAAAACTCCATTTGGTTCACATGTATCTTATCCACTGAAATCACCCTTTCCAATAAGAGCGTCCATCATCTTGGCCATCCGCGACATTTCTTTTACGTCGTGAATGCGGACGATTTGGCAGCCCTTCTGAATGCCGTAGCATACAGTTGCTCCGGTTCCTTCCGTTCTCTCTGTAACCGGCAGGTCCAGAACGCCTCCTATCATCGATTTTTTCGAGGTGCCAAGCAGTACCGGATAGCCAAGTGAGACAAGCGTATCAAGGTGGCGCATCATCTCAAGATTCTCCTTAAGGTCCTTTGCAAAGCCAATCCCGGGATCGAGGATAATCTGTTCGTCACTGACGCCTGCTTTTTTTGCAATCGTGATGCTTTCATATAAGTCATTGAGGACATCCCTGATGAAGTTATTGTAATTGCAATCATTACGATTGTGCATCAGGATGATTGGAACACCGGTTTCCGCAGCTACATCGGCAATTTCCGGGTCTGCCTTCGCTCCCCAAATATCGTTTATGATCACCGCTCCGGCATCTACCGCACTTTTTGCTACCTTCGACTTATACGTATCAATCGAGATTGGAATTTGTAGCTCTTTTGTAATTGCTTCAATCGCAGGCACTACCCTGCTGATTTCTTCTTCATCCGAAATCCTTTCGTAGCCCGGCCGTGTCGATTCGCCGCCGATATCTAAAATATCCGCTCCATCCTCGATCATTTCTTTAGCATGTGCTTCGGCATTTTCAAGATGGCTGTACTTGCCGCCGTCTGAAAAAGAATCCGGAGTGACATTCAAGATTCCCATTATTAAAGTTTTATTGGTGTAATCCAAGGTATATGGACCAGCCTTTATTAAGGTCGATTGTCCCTTACTCATTCGCAAGCCCTCCATTCAATTGTGTTCTGCTCCAAAGTGTTTCGCGATGTGATTCATACTGTTCAAATAGCTTTTTTGCGATTACTCCTGCTTTTCCCGGGTAATTTCCACTTGAGAAAGTGGTCACTGGGACAATTTCCTGGATCGAGTTCGTCAGGAAGATCTCGTCGGCTGCTTCCGCTTCTTCCTTTTTGTAAAATCCTTCACGTACCTCGATGCCTGCCTCACGGGCAACCGCAATCACGAACCTGCGGGTAACACCGTTCAAGATGCCCGTCTCAATTGCCGGTGTGTAAAGAATGCCGTCCTTATACCAAAAAACATTCGAAACGATTCCTTCAGAAACATACCCATCTTTAGTCAGGAAAATCCCTTCGGTGTCCAGTGCGGCACCTACCTCCCGCTTGGCGAGCACATTGTTGAGATAGTGGTGCGACTTCAGCCGTTCCGTCCCTTCAGGGGTGTTCCGTTTTATATCAAGCACTACCGCTTTTTTCTCGGACATTCCCTCAGGAGATGACAAAGGCTTTGAAAAAATAACTACATTCGGATTTGTATAGCTTTCCGTCTGCAAGCCGATTTCGCCATTACCAGCGGAAACATTCAGGCGAATGTACGCATTGCGGAAAGCATTTTTAACTAAAAGTTCATTCAGGATCCTAGCCATTTCCTCACGATTAAATTCTGCATCTATATTCAGAACCCGCAAGCTCGCATTCAGCCGCTCTAGATGGTCATCCAATAAAAACGGATGGCCTTTATAGATTCGGAACGTTTCGAAGACGCCCAGCCCATATAAAAACCCATGGTCAAAAGGAGAGATCCGCACTTCTTCCTGTTTGGCAAATTCCCCGTTGATGTATACGTACATTACAGTTTGACTTCCTGTTGCAGCTTATAATACGAGATAAAGTTCCGCAGCAGCTGCTTTCCAGAAGTCGTCAGGATAGATTCAGGATGGAACTGGACTCCTTCAACCGGAAGTGTTTTATGGCGGATGGCCATGATTTCACCTTCCTCTGTCCATGCTGATACTTCCAGGCATTCAGGAAGAGTCTCTTTTTTTACGATCAACGAATGGTATCTTGCGGCAGGAAAAGGATTTTCCAGGCCAGCAAAGATTGTTTTGCCGTCATGGTAGACCATCGAGGTTTTCCCGTGCATGAGCCTTTCCGCGCGGACGACATCACCGCCGAACACCTGGGCAATCGACTGATGTCCAAGGCAGACACCGAAAATCGGCGTCTTTCCGGAAAAGTTCTTGATCGCCTCCAGGCTGATGCCCGCTTCATTCGGGCTGCACGGCCCAGGCGAAATCATCAGGAACTGCGGGTTCATTTCTGCGATTCCCTTAATTGAAGTCTGGTCATTGCGGATGACCTGGAGCTCCTCGCCCATTTCCCCAAGATACTGGACTAAGTTGTATGTGAACGAATCATAATTATCGATCATTAAAATCATGCTTCACCCTCCGCAAGCTCTTTTGCCTTCCATAGAGCAATTGCTTTCTTTAAGGATTCTCTGTATTCATTTGCCGGAACGGAATCAATGACGACACCGGCACCTGCCTGGACATGTGCCATTCCGTCTTTGACGAGCATCGTTCTGATGATGATATTCAATTCCATATTACCGTTAAAGCCTACCCAGCCTAAAGATCCAGTATATGGACCGCGGCGCACCGGCTCAAGTTCTTCAATGATTTCCATCGTCCGGACTTTCGGGGCACCGGTAATCGTCCCCCCAGGGAAGACTGCATTGACTACATTGAACCAGTCATGCCCTTCTGCAAGCTCGCCCCTCACATTCGAGACGATATGCATGACATGCGAGTATTTTTCAATCGCCATGAATTCATTTACTTCAACAGTTCCGTACTTGCACACCCTGCCAAGGTCGTTCCTTTCGAGATCGACAAGCATGACATGTTCAGCACGCTCCTTTTCGTTCCCAATCAATTCATTGGCAAGCGCTAGATCCTCTTCATCGGTGTTGCCTCTCGACCTTGTGCCTGCGATCGGCCTCGTGCTGACTTCCAAACCTTTTATTTTCGCTAAAAGTTCAGGTGAACCGCTGACGAGCTGGAAGTCTTCCGTATGCAAATAGCCCATATATGGAGAAGGGTTCAGTTTCCGAAGCTGCCGGTAAATTTCAATCGCATCAGTTTCGATTGGCTTCGACTGTCTGACGGATAGATTCACCTGGAAGACGTCACCCTGCGAAATGTATTGCTGGACTTTCTCAACGGCTCCGATAAATTCAGCCTCATTCACGGAAACTTCTAAATGATCGGCGGCTGGCTTTAACGCTTTTTCAGATGGTGCTTGTGCATCAGTCTCCCAGCGCTCCTTCCACTGAGATAGCCTGTCCTCTGCCTGGATTTCCTGCCCCTGTTCAGCCAATGCCATCAGCCATAACGTTTCTGTCTGATGGTCAAACACAAACCATTCTAAAAATAGCTGAAAATACACTTCCGGAATCCCCGAATCGTCTTTTGCAAATGCAGGCAGTTTCTCGATGTAGCGGGCATAATCGTAGCTGAGGTAGCCAATCGCACCGCCTTGGAAATCCGGGAGCCCTGCCACTTCTGCAACCTGGTATTCTTCCATTTGAAGCTTCATTAACTCAAGGGGGTTCCCCTCATGCGTAGTCGTTACTGCATCACAGCTAACGGTTAATTTGTTATCTTTCCCTGAAAAAATAACCTTCGGGTCGAAGGCAGCGATGCTGTAGCGGCCGCCCCTCCCGCTTTCAAGGATGACATGCTCTTTATATTGTTGTGCAATATGATCATATTGATGAAAAAAACGTGAAGCTGTATATGGAATCGTCAATGATTGAATGCTATAGTGCGGCAAGCTTTTCACTCCTATTTTTTTCTCTTAATCCATCATACATGATGAGGAGCGCGCTTTCATTTTTAAATTATAAAATTTAAGCAGTTATCATAGAATTTGTTGATTTTCTCGTTTATAAACGGACGTGAAGCTAACTTTTTTCCTAAGAAAATAAAAAAGAGACAGGCTCGAAGCTTGCCTCTCTCATGATTAATCTTCAAATTGATAAAGCGGTGTGCTCAGGTAGCGTTCGCCGTTGCTCGGGATGATTGCGAGAACTTTCTTGCCTTTGCCGAGCTTTTTCGCGGTTTCCAATGCTGCATAGATGGCTGCTCCGGAGGAAATTCCGCCGAGGATACCTTCTTCTTTGGCTGCGCGGCGAGCAAATTCAAATGCTTGCTCGTTTTCCACCTTGATGATTTCATCGTATACTCTTGTGTCAAGGACACCAGGAATAAAGCCTGCTCCAATTCCCTGGATTTTGTGTGGCCCAGGCTTTCCGCCAGATAAAACTGGAGAGTCGGTAGGCTCTACCGCGATGATTTTGATATCCTTGTACTTTTCACGGAGGACTTTTCCGGCCCCGGTGATTGTTCCGCCAGTTCCGATTCCGGCAATGAACGCGTCTAACTGATCACCCATCTGCTCAACGATTTCTGGTCCAGTCGTTCTTTCGTGAACGGTCGGGTTTGCTTCGTTTTCGAATTGCTGCGGCATGAAGTAGCCATGCTCTTTTGCAAGCTCTCCTGCTTTACGGATCGCTCCGCCCATTCCTTCAGGCCCCGGAGTCAACACAAGATTTGCTCCATAAGCGCGCAGCAAGTTCCTTCGCTCCATGCTCATTGTTTCCGGCATGACGAGGATTGCTTTGTACCCTTTAGCTGCAGCGACCATCGCAAGGCCGATACCGGTATTTCCGCTCGTTGGTTCAATGATCGTATCACCTTGTTTCAGTACTCCCTTAGCCTCAGCGTCCTCAATCATCGCCAAAGCAATCCGATCCTTTACGCTGCTTCCAGGATTCATATATTCAAGCTTCAAGTAAACATCCGCACTTTGATCATCCACAAGCCTGTTTAATTTAACGATTGGTGTCTGGCCGACTAACTCATTAATTGAATTTGCAATACGTACCATTTTACCCACCCCTCCAACTTTATTCCGACTATGTTAATTGGTTTTATTAAAATTTACCAGTACTTCTGACCGATGTCAATCAGATTGCTTCGACATTTCCAAAAATCAGTCTTATGCCCATCCTTTTTAAACTATCCTTTTTCATAGTGCCCTAAACAGAAGATTGGCTGATAGTGACTATATAAGAAAAGCGTAAGCGCCTTGGTCAGCCCCGACAAGCGCTGGAGGGCCGACCGATGAAGTCGTTCTTTGACTTCATTGGGCGGACCGAAGCGACTCGAGGGGCTAGGCGCTGGAGGGCCAACCGATGAAGTCGTTCTTTGACTTCATTGGGCGGACCGAAGCGACTCGAGGGGCTAGGCGCTGGAGCTGGACACTAATCTTAGTACAAAAGTTTATACTTTCTTAGCCAGTAAAAAAAGCACCAGTCTACATAACCGGTGCCACTCCATTATTGCTTCTCGCTGTCACCATAAAACCAGCTTACTTCCGCGTCATTCCAAAAAGCCCGTGCAGAGACCGGGATGTCCATTTGCTCGAGAGCGATCTGTCTGCGGATTTGATTTTTCACTTCTTCAAAAGCATATTTCTTCCCTTCAAGTCTTTCGTGAAGGTAAATGATCGCATAGCCATTCTCTACTTTGACTGGACCTGTCCACTCTTCAGGTTTCAGCGATTTCGCCGCCTCGACAACCTGAGGAGCCACCAGTTCATCTTCTTCATTGATGAATCCGATATCTCCACCCTGGTTAGCAGAAAATTCATCGGTCGATCGCTCCATCGCCATCGCAGCAAAACTCGATCCTTCCTTCAGTTCTTTCACAGCTGAGTCAGCCTCTTTTTTCGTTTCGACAACTATTTGCGAAAGAAGATAGGATGCCGGAATATCAAACAAGCTATTATTTTGTTCATAATATGCCTTCATATCCTCTTCCGACACTTTTACATCCTTTGTTAAAAGTTCTTCGAGCAGAAGGCTGTATTTGATTTGCTGCTTCCATTTATCTTCGGTTTTAGGTCCATTGCCTGCGGAAGAATACATCGCTTTATAAATGGTCAGTTCCCGATCGACCGCCTTGTCTGACACCTTGATATCGTAGTCGTCAGCCATTTGCTTGACTACTTCCTGGTCAATCAGATCCCTGAGCGTTTCTTCCCCGTATCTTTCTTCTAGCTCGGTAAGCCATTCCTGCCGGGAAATCGTTTCCCTGCCAATCTCCGCAACCGATTCTTTATTCCCTTCAAGGAAGGCAGGTTTGACTAGCAGCAGCACGAGCGTTATGACATTCAACATGGCCAACCCGGCAATCACATACCAAAGCTGCTTTTTTTCCACTTCTCTTCCCCCAGAAACTGCTTATTTTGCTTCTTTCTCCATCTCTTCCAGTTCTTCTTTTGTAAATAGGTATTTTTCATTGCAAAAATGACAGTGAGCTTCTGCCTGGCCGTCTGTTTCAATCATATCTTGAAGTTCTGCAGACCCAAGACTGATCAACGCAGTATGGAAGCGTTCTTTAGAACAATTGCACTCAAATGACACTGGCACCGTTTCTAGCACCTTAACATTTTCTTTGCCTAATAATTCTTCCAGCAATTCTTCAGGAGACAACCCTTTATCAATCAATTTAGACACCGGGGGAATTTCCTTTAATCGATTTTCAATAAACGCAATGGTCTCATCCTTTGTTCCCGGCATCAATTGAATGATAAAACCGCCTGCAGCTTTAATGGAATTATCAGGATTAACGAGAACGCCAACACCAACCGAAGAAGGAACTTGTTCCGATGTCACGAAATAATAAGTGAAATCCTCGCCTAACTCACCGGAAATCAACGGCACCTGCCCTGTAAAATAATCACGCATCCCAATATCTTTTACAACTGAAAGGGTGCCGTCTGTTCCAACACCTCTTCTTACATCCAGCTTTCCATGCTCATTTAAATCAAAGTGGACATGAGGGTTCGTTACATACCCTCTTACTTCTCCACGCGCATTGCTATCAACCAGAATAGGCCCTAAGGGTCCCCCACCTGCAATCTTAATGGTTAGTTTCTCATCACCTTTAAGCATGGCACCCATCATCAAACCGGCACTCATGGATCGGCCTAGAGCCGCGGAGGCAACCGGCCATGTATAATGGCGGCGCTGTGCCTCTCCTACCGTTTCTGTACTTTTGACTGCATAAGCCCTAATCTGCCCATTAAAGGCAAGAGCCTTAACTAAATAATCGCTCATTATTCTACTCCCTTCGTGCTGTTAAAAGCTATAATCGGATAGATAGTTTTTTTACATTAGCTCTTTTCGTAAACTTCGCCCTTCCCTAAAGGTTCAAATCGTCATTAAGGAAGCGTAAAAATCTCGGCAAGAGCTAGTCTAAATGTTTTTTTCCATATTACGCTTATAGATAAGCTGCAGACCTTTTAGTGTTAAAAATGGGTCGACGACATCAATTACCTTCGATTCCTGGGCAATCAGGTTTGCCAGCCCGCCCGTCGCAATCACCTTGGCAGGAACTGCACTCTTATCTTTCATCCGTTTAACTATTCCCTCTACCTGTCCAACATATCCATATAAGATGCCTGCTTGCATCGCTGAAACTGTATTTTTGCCGATCACATCATCCGGTCTGCTGATTTCGATCCTCGGCAGTTTGGCAGCCCTTGAATAGAGGGCTTCCGTGGATATGCTGATTCCAGGGGCAATCGCACCACCCATGTATTGGTTATGGTCATTGATGTAGCAATAGGTTGTTGCGGTTCCAAAATCAACGATGATCAGCGGGCTGCCATACTCATGGATGGCCGCGACAGCATTGACAATTCGGTCAGCACCGACTTCCCTCGGGTTTTCATATTTTATGTCGAGACCTGTCTTAATGCCAGGGCCTACTACTAAAGGCTTGATATGGAAGTACTTTTGGCACATTCTCTCTAGTGAGAACATGATTGGCGGAACAACCGAAGAAATGATGATTCCATCTATATCTGAAAAAGAAAGCTGGACATGGTCAAAAAGATTTTTGATGATCATGCCAAATTCGTCTTCTGTTCTGTGGCGGTTTGTCTCTACTCTCCAATGGTGTTTTAACTCTTCCTGGTCATAAACACCTAACACGATATTTGTATTGCCGACGTCAAAAACAAAAATCAAGCTACTCACCAACTTATCAATAGTTTTCTGAATCAATACTGCAAATATCATAACATAATCACTAGAAATTCACTAAATAAAGTCAATCCTGAAAAGACGGCGCATAAGAAAAGCGCAAGCGCCTTGATCAGCCCCTACAAGCGCTAGAGCTGGACATTTCTCGGAATGAAATTTTATACTTTCTTAAATCAAGGCTCTGTTAAAGCCTAATGTTGTTTTTAATACCTGTTGATTGTAGTGGAAGGCGCGTAGACTCCTCCGAAAATGCTAACGCATTTCCATCGTGCGTGGGCAGGTTCGAGGAAGCTCAATCAATGTCCTGCGGGCTTAGCTGGTCAGATGAGACCCCGCAGGAGCGAAGCGACGAGGAGGCTCAGCGCCAGCCCCGCGGAAAGCGAAGCGCCTGGAACGAAAATCAACAGCCTAGTTTAACAGAGCCTAAATCAAAATAAGCAGGTACCCTCAAGAGGGTACCTGCTTCATGTAATCTATTCTTTTGGATTTTCGTCAATTGCCTTCGGATCTTCGATGATTGAGTCGATTTTCTTATCAGTCTCTTCGATCGCAGGCATTTCATCCTTTTTCGTGTTGATCGTCACTTTCATGTCATCCTTGGCAATGCTGACACTGCGGTCAGGAAGACGTCCGTGATCCACTAAATGCTTGATTTGTTCTGCATCAAGAGTCTCAATCTCTAACAATGTGTTCGCGATCAAGTCTAACTTATCGCGATGCTCTGTAAGAAGTTTTTTCGCTCTTTCATAGCTTTGTTTGATAATGCTCTGAATTTCAAGATCGATTTCATACGCAATCGCGTCAGAGTAATTTTGGTCATTGTTCAGGTCACGGCCAAGGAACACCTGTCCCTGTGCCTGGCCAAACTGCATAGGTCCCAGTTTGTCGCTCATACCGAACTCAGTCACCATTTTTCTGGCAATGCCAGTTGCGCGCTGGAAGTCGTTATGTGCACCCGTGCTCACTTCGCCAAAGACGATTTCTTCAGCAACACGGCCGCCAAGCAGGCCGGTAATCTTATCAAGAAGCTCTGGCTTTGTCATGAAGTAGCGATCTTCCTTCGGAAGCATGACAGCATAACCGCCCGCCTGTCCGCGAGGTACAATCGTTACCTTGTGAACCATTTCTGCCTCATCAAGGACAACCCCGATGACTGTATGGCCAGCTTCATGGAAAGCAACTATATTTCGTTCTTTTTTGGAAATGACACGGCTCTTTTTAGCAGGTCCGGCAATAACACGGTCTGTAGCCTCATCAAGATCGAGCATGTCAATTTTCTTCTTGTTTCTCCGTGCTGCAACGAGTGCAGCTTCGTTTAACAAGTTCTCAAGATCCGCACCAGAGAATCCTGGAGTACGTGCAGCAATACTCTTCAAGTTAACTGATTCATCTAGCGGCTTGTTTCTTGCATGGACTTTCAGAACAGCTTCACGGCCTGTTACATCCGGGCGGTCCACTGTGATCTGGCGGTCAAAACGTCCTGGACGCAGCAATGCAGGGTCAAGGATGTCCGGGCGGTTAGTGGCGGCAACGATAATGATACCTTCGTTCGCACCGAAACCGTCCATTTCAACAAGAAGCTGGTTAAGCGTCTGCTCACGCTCATCGTGCCCTCCGCCAAGTCCAGCGCCACGCTGGCGGCCAACAGCATCGATTTCATCTATAAAAATGATACATGGAGCATTCTTTTTAGCTGTTTCAAATAAATCACGTACACGAGACGCACCGACACCGACAAACATTTCAACGAAGTCGGAACCACTGATCGAGAAGAACGGTACGCCCGCTTCCCCTGCAACAGCACGTGCAAGCAATGTTTTACCTGTTCCCGGAGGTCCGACCAAAAGTACTCCTTTTGGAATGCGCGCTCCAAGTTCAGCGAATTTGCGTGGATCTTTAAGGAACTCAACTACCTCGACAAGCTCTTGCTTCTCTTCATCTGCGCCCGCCACGTCTTTAAAGCGGACTTTCTTCTTTTCTTCGTTATAAAGCTTTGCTTTGCTCTTTCCGAAGTTCATAACACGGCTTCCGCCGCCCTGTGCCTGGTTTAATAAGAAGAAGAACAGGATGAAAATGATAATGAACGGAATAATGGACGTAAAGAACGTTACCCATCCGCTTGTTTCCTTAGCTGGTTTAATCTCTACGTCTGCTTGAGCAGCCGTTTCTTCAATGCGGCTCAGGGTATCTGGATTGTTCCAGACATAAGTAATGAACCCTTTTCCTTCTTCTTGCCCTTTAAGCTGGCCTCTTACCTCATACACCCCTCGCTCAGGCTGTAATGAAAGGTCTCCCTCAACATTGCCTGCTTCCAGTTCCTGCATGAATTTATCGTAAGAGATTTGTTCTGTCGGCTGGTTATTGCCGTTAAAGAAGCTCACTACTCCGATAATGACTAAAAATATCAATAAATAAAAGATGGTATTACGGAATATCCGATTCATCCCTTACCTCCTCCCACGGTAGACAAACTATATTAAATAGTATCATAGCAAATTATGCTAATACAAGAAATTAACATTCAGAATATTTTGCAGTTATTCAAAATGGATTTCTAACCGTTTATTTTGTATAGACTTCTGGCTTCAATACTCCAATGTATGGCAGGTTGCGATACTTCTCAGCATAATCAAGGCCATACCCGACTACAAACTCATCCGGAACGATGAAGCCAACATAGTCCGCCTGGATATCAGCTTTTCTTCCTGTCGGTTTATCCAATAGCGTTACAATCTTGATTGACTTCGCCTTGCGGTATCTGAAAAGCTCTACAAGGTAGCTCAGCGTCAATCCGCTGTCGATTATGTCTTCAATGATCAGGATGTCTCTTCCTTCTACAGAAGTATCTAAATCCTTCAAGATTTTAACCTCACCAGATGATACAGTGGAGTTGCCGTAGCTTGACACGTCCATAAAGTCCATTTCAAGATACGCGTCGATCCGCTTTAATAAATCACCCATAAAAGGCATGGCGCCTTTTAGGACTCCGATCGCAAGCGGAAAGCGGTCCTTGTATTCCTCAGTTAACTGAGCCGCCAGCTGCTTTGTTTTTTCCTGTAGTTCTTCTTCTGTAAATAATACCTTTTCAATATCATTTTTCATGATTATTGTGCCCCCTGGAAGATATCAATGCTTTATATAAGTTAATAGTAATAACCTGTTACCCTCTTTGCTTGCTTCATGGTGCGATTTTTTCAAACCCGGAAGCCAGAGTATGATGCCTTCCCGGTCGGTTATAACCGGCCATTCATCCCTTTGTGCCAAAGGGATCTTTAAATCGATAAAGATATCCTTTACCTTCTTAGAACCCGCCATCCCTTTCAACGTCATTCGGTCGCCATTTTGCCTCGTCCGGACGAACAATGGAACCCCTGATTGCTCCAGGTCAACGATGAACTGGTCTTTAGATGCAAATCTTCCATGAACATCATTGAGCAATTGGGCCTCAATCACATCACCATTCGGCAATATTACCTGATCTGTTCCAGATAGTTCGAAACAATAGCTATGCCTTTCAGGTGGATTCAGTTGAAAGTGGCAATTTCCATACGATCGTATGATTCTTAAACCGCTGGGGAAATCGAGTGTTCCTGATGGATGGGGATTGCGAATTATTGAAAATATTTTTTCAATATGTATAGCGGAAAGAGAAGCAGGTCGCTCTTTGTAAAGATAATTTAATATTAGTTTAATCCCTCTCCTTTGTAAAGGCATTGGCATTGCCCGAAAGGAACTAATATCAATTGTTATCTCACCGGCCTCTTTCATCATTACTTTATTCAATTTTTCGGTTGTTAATTCAATAAGATATTCTTCATCCATCTGCAGATCGTCGCTGAATCGCTGGAAGTGCTCATGTACAGCTGGATTCTCTTCTTTTAGGAACGGCAAAATAGTTTTCCTGAAACGGTTCCTGCTGTAGTATTCCTTATCATTGCTGGGATCTATTCGCGGTGTGAGCAGATTTGCTGCACAATAATCTCCCAGATCCTCTTTTGTCAGACAGAGAAAAGGACGGAAGAGTATATATTCCCCAAAACTACGTGAAAAAGGAATTCCAGCCCGGGCCTTTCCTGAACTGCCCCTAGTCAGCCTCATCAAAACCGTCTCTATCTGGTCATCGCCATGGTGCCCCAGTGCGAGATATTGCAGACCATGACTTTTCATTACTTCCCCGTAAAAGCGGTAGCGGCAATCACGGGCAGCCTGTTGCGAGCTCAAGCCTGTCTTGCCCATATATTCCGGGACATCCACTCTTTTCATTTCGAAGGGAATTTGGCGTTCTTCACAAAACCCTTTTACAAAAAGAGCGTCTTGATAGGACTCGTCTCCACGGAACATATGATCAACGTGGACAGCCACTAACTTCAGGGAGCGATTCTCCCGCTGCTCCCATAAATAATGAAGCAGCGCAAGTGAATCCGGACCTCCTGATACTCCTACTGCAATCGCTTTGTTATTAAGCTGAAAAGCATGCCTCTCGAGAAAAGCATTCACCTTAGATTCGATCATCATCGTACTTCCTTACAGGCATTGCCGGTTTAAGACTATACCCATGCCGGCAAGCGATTAATCTTCTAATTCAATCCGTTTGTTATTTTTCAGCTTAACACTTTTAAACCCTTATTATCAAAAAGAAACACGCATTTAAAAGAAACTATTCCTTTATTACGGAGCAAGCAGCAAAAGGTTTCAAAAAAATTATGTTATTTGGCTATAAATATAAACAAAATATAAAACTGAGATGACGATGATAATGGTGACAGTTTCTAAAAGGGATGAACTCTTCTTACTTTTCTTCTTGTTGTAGCTATTCCTCGTTTGCCGTGCGGTTCCATTGGCTGCCATACTATGGCTCATCGGTGAATTTGCTGTTGACCGCTGTTGCCCTTGTTTGCCTGTAGTCGTTCTTTGCTGTTGCCGCCCCTGGTTTCCTGATGTCGTTTTTTGCTGTTGCCTCCTGCTCCTTGAGTAAGTATCTGGCTGGTGGATTTGTAATATTTCTTCCCGCATCTCCCTTGCGGAATGATATTTTCCTGTTAACGCGTTGAATATCACTGTTTCATATCTTTTCAGATTAGGGCTTTGCTTTACTTTGCCAATGATTTCACCGATTCCGCCCGAAACTTTGTTGAACCTTTTTGGATATGCTGTGTTGACCATGATCATTCCAACCGCAAACAAATCATACCCTGGCTCTGCCTTTCGGCTGCCCAGCCCCCAATAGCCCCTGTCGAAAAACTCTGTGAACTCCTTGATGGAACGCCCTTGCAATGTTGTTCCTCCGACATCGATACAGCGAATCCTCGCAGGCGGCCCAGTCACGATTAAATTATCCGGCTTCAAGTCGCCAAACACCCAGCCGTTCTCATGCAATAACTGCAGATCAGCCAAAAGCTGCAAAACCATGACTCCTGTCCAATCCGGTCCCTTTTGCTGCAAAAAAGTGAGGAAATCCGGTCCCTTGATGAATTCCATTACGTAAAAGCTTACCATTTTCCCCGGCCGCTCCCAATCATCTACATCCAGCAAAGAAGGCCCGAGGGCAGATCCCTGGACCTTGGCAAAAGACTTTAATACATTGACCTCCGAAGTAATCGACATTCCGTTGTCACTCATTTTCAACGCAACCTGAGAATTGTTGTACCTGGCCAGATAGACAATCCCATTCGCTCCAAAACCAAGCTCTTTAATAATCGTATAGCGATTGTGATGCCATTTCCCTTGAATGATCGTTCCGGGAATGACTTTACACAGATTCTTCAAAGAAGGATTCATCATCACGGGACAGAAGGCTCCTTAAAGATCGTTTTTTATTAAAATAGGATAATGCTTCGCGAAGGGCAGGTCCTGTTGGAGTTATTCCTCCAGTCGTCAGCTTGGCAAAAATGCTTGTCAATGACTCAAGCTTCGGTGTCCAGTCCAGCAATTTTTCGACATCATTTCGTTTCCCGGGAAATACAAACACCGAAAACCGATTGTCTCCTGATCTGGCATTCAGGCTTAAACTCAGGTCCAGCAAGGCTTCTTTTACAGTAGGAAGCTTGTGCTTCATGCTCGCGCTCGTATCGACAAGAATCAACACATCGAGCTCAACTGTCTCACCCAGCTCATCCACGACCTCCATGACTTCACCGCGCTGCTCAGGAGGCAGGTCCTCCACCGTTTTCCCACCGCCCAGGATTTGCTGGAGTTCCTTATTAACGACACCCTGGAGAGTCTGGGTCATCGCTTTCCTGGTTACCATCTGGACAGTCTGGGAAAGCTGCTGTGCATAGACAATTTGGCTCACACCCCCGCCCGAAAGCGCAATCCCTTCTATTTCTCTCATACCCTGGTCATCTATGACATCCTGCTCCATTACACCAATAACATTAACCGTGATTCCTTGCTCCTTTGCCAACGCAGCCATTGCAATCGGGTCTTCTCCCTGGTTGGAACAGCCATCTGTGATGAGTAAAATTTGTTTGATTGTACCTGTCTTCATGAAATCCCCTCCACATCCAGGCCATTTCATTCAATTTCTGTTTTACAAGATTCATAAACAGCAACTGTTGAGAAAAAGCCTTGATAAATTTGTTACCATTTTCGACGAAGTAAGGAGGAAATATACATAAAGTAAATGCAGATTGCCCAAAATAACTGTTATGCTCTTTTTTGATAATTCGACATCGGGATCGATGCCCATTTAGGAATATTGTGATCGATTTTCGCGACAACCACTGTCATGTCATCCTCAATGGAACCTCCGCGGGACCGGATCACTTCCTCCATGATCAAGTCAGCAATTGCCTGAGGGTCATCAGTCTGCAATTCATTGATCTTCCGTTTCATCCATAGATCATAATTTTCAACATGCTTCGGCCCTTCAAAAACACCATCGCTCATCATGATCAACAAGTCTCCTGCCTTCAGCTGCTCGCCGACCACATCGACCTCGAATTCCTGCAGGATTCCCATTGGCAGATTGCTTGCCTGGACTTTGATAATCTTTCCTCCGCGTTTAATAAAACTTGGGATTGACCCTATTTTCAAGAAACGTGCAGCAGCATTCTGCAGGTCGATCATCACAAGATCTAAAGTGGAGAAAATTTCATCCGTCGTCCTCAATGCCAGGATGGAATTGACAGACTTGATTGCGACCTTCTCCTCAATTCCAGATTGCAGGATCTGCTGCAACAATAAAAGGGTATCCCTGCTTTCGGAATGTGCCCTTTCGCCATTGCCCATTCCATCGCTGATTGCAATCGCATATTTTCCTCCGCTCAACTCGATTGTCGAATAGCTATCACCTGAAACGAGGTCTCCATCCTTTGCCGCATGGGCTACTCCTGTTGACACCGTAAAAGCTTTTGCGGAGCGGAATGTCACATGGCAAAATCCATTTGGGAAGGTGGAGCATTCTTCTGAGTTAACGACGATATTTTCTTTCAGAATGTCAGAGAGCATCGGGGCGATTAATTTTTCACATTCACCATGCCCCTGGCAATATGGAATCGTCATGTCGATGTCGACATTCCCCTGTTCCAGGCTGTATATCTCAACATGTTCGATATGGATGCCAAAATCCTGTAAGGCTCCAAGGATTTGCTCTTCCTGCTTCGAGTGGTTTTCTCGCTCTCTCTGGATTTCCTTTGCAAAGTCTCCCATTACTTCTGACACTCCGAGCAATTGGTCTGCCACGAGGCGCCTGCTTTCCTGCACCTGTTTTTTCAGTTTCCTGTTCGCCTGGTAATACGTCAGCTGCTGCTGCATGATTTCCATGACCTTTTTTGACCTTGTGCAATGCTTGTCCCATTCCCGAGAAAGTTTTTGCGGTACTGCGCCAGAATTTTGATCCATCTCTTGCATAATCTCGCTCATATAGTCATAGGTTGTATTAAAGTTCCTTGTCCAGCAATGGTCTTTCTTAAAACATGTCTGGCATGTCTTCTCCGTGACATTGCTTAGAAAATAATCCATATCTCGGTCAGTTTCAATCGTTTCATCCTGGACCTGCAACGTTGAGAAGCTTTTCGACAGCGCTTCAAACACATTTGAAAACTGGACGACGCGCTGTGCTGTCACATCTCTCATCTTTCTCATGTACTGCTGCTGTTCAGCAGAATATTCCGGCGTACCCGGAATGTATTTCGCAATCTTAGAAGTAAGGGATTGAGGGGTAAGCAGGAACAATAGTACGGCTGCTGCCGATTCGGTCATCGTTTTGCTAAGCGTGCCGCCGCCCTCGCCATACATGCCTATAAGCATTGTGGCTATGAATAATCCCAGGGCGACACCCGGCTTCCTTCCTTCTTTCAACAGCCCTCCAAGCAATCCTGAGAAAGCAAGCAGGCTCATATGGTAAAAGCTCGACACGTTAGCGAGACTGAAAATCAAGCCGGTTACGACCCCGACTGTCGAACCAACCGTGGCCCCGGCAACAAAAGCAAAGATCAGAACCAAATAACGGGACATCACGTGCTCTACCGACAAATCATAAACTGACCAGCCAATCGTTCCCGTCATCACGGAAGCGAGCATGATGATCAAACAGACGATTTCTTCTGTCTTTAATGACTGTTTGCGCTTGCTGATCGTTATCAATGGAATGCTTTGGAGAAAGATGAAGGTCAACACAAGACTCAAGCCCGCTTCGACTCCAGCCATCATTCCTTCATAAATCGTTATATTTCCCGAAAAAATAAGAGCTTTCATTATTTTGCCTATTAAAATAGTAAAAAATATATAAAAGGGCAAAACTTTAAGGTCATTCTTGATCCACTTTTTCGTCGAACGGTACAGCAGCAGGAATAAAAATACCGAACTGAACGTATACACGGCATCGCCGAAAGATAAGGTGGCAGCCCCGGCAACCAGTCCAAACAAAGCAAGCGGAGCACGGTCTTTCCGGATGAGATAAACGGCTGCGAAAAATGGAAGGCTAAAAGGGGTCAACTTTGCCAGTATCAAGGCCCTGCCAAGCAAAAATCCAATGATCAGAAAAACATAGCCTTTTTTCAGGAAAAGGTTTTCGATTTTGGATTGCAGCTTCGCCATGCCTTTTGCAAACCTGAATCGTGATTCCTCGAGATGAACTTCACCGATCGGTTCCATCAAGTTCCTTTCTACCTTTTGCATTCAATACACTCCCCGTTTTTTTATCGTTGCTGATTATTATAAAAGGGAGAGGTACAGAAGTTTGTCAAAAACAAGGACAAGCACCAAAGTTTCGTTCGACGCATTTCCCCGTAAATAAGGTAATTCCTCGAAATTACACGTCTATTTCATAGTGATAGTCTATTAACCCCATGAACCACAGGTATTCACACTAAAATTTACCTAATAATAATTTTATCTTTTCTACTAAAATCCATTGACACTAATTTAATATCTAGGTATTATATTTCTTGTGCCTCAAAACAATATCATGGCGGTGTAGCTCAGCTGGCTAGAGCGTACGGTTCATACCCGTAAGGTCGGGGGTTCGATCCCCTCCGCCGCTACTTAGAAAAGCGTAAGTGCCTTGGTCAGCCCCGACAAGCGTTGGAGGGCCAACCGGTGAAGTCGTTCTTTGACTTCATTGGGTGGACCGAAACGTCTCGAGGGGCTAGGCGCTGAAGCTGGACAATAATTTTATATGGCCCCTTGGTCAAGCGGTTAAGACACCGCCCTTTCACGGCGGTAACACGGGTTCGAATCCCGTAGGGGTCATCCTAAGTAAAAAACTCGTTCCTTTTATAGGAGCGAGTTTTTTTGTTGGCTTTCATTGTGGATTAACCTGAAAGTATAAGATTTCATACGCGGAGAATTTCCGGCTATTGTATATAAAGAAAGCTTAAGATGCAGATATAAGCGGAGATATTCCGATTAACTACTCTAAATAAGACAAAATCCAAAGGTTTGGATGCTATAAACGGAAAAACTCCCTTTATTTTTCAGGAAATAGGGCTATTTCCCAATTTAAACGGATTTTCACTGTTTATTTTTTCAACAAACACAGTAAAATCAACACAGTCTTCCATTTGAATTAGGAGTAAAGGGAGCGAGGTTAATTTAACACATTCTGCTAAATAAAAAAGACAAGCCCGCAAAGGACTTGTCTTGATATAGCATTATACCTGCTATTATATATATTCACTTAGCAGCAAGTTACCCTCTTCTAGCTCCTCTTCCACCGCGCTTAGATTCGGTAGCGCGTTTCAGAGTGGATAGGCGGTCTTCGCTGTCCTTCAAGAATTTCGCCATTTTTGATTCAAAATTCTCTGGACGAACGTTCCGGTTATCGTTCGGTCTTCCTCCACGTGGACGTTGAGAGTAAGGTCGATCAGGTCGATCAGGTCGATCAGGTCTTTCTGGTCTTGCAGGTCTTTCTGGTCTTTCCGGCCTGTCTACAGCCTTCTTGATTGATAAACCAATTTTGCCGTCTTTCTCAACATTGATAACCTTCACTTCAACCTGGTCGCCCACTTTTAGGTGGTCATTGATGTCCTTGACGTAATTATCAGCAACCTCACTGATATGAACGAGTCCAGTTGAACCGCCTGGCAGTTCCACGAACGCCCCGAAATTTGTAATGCCTGTTACCTTTCCCTGTAACTTGCTGCCTACTTCGATTGACATAAAAAAGTTTTGCCTCCTTAAAGATATAAAAAATCAAACTTACTATATATTATACAGAATATCAAAAAAGAGTGTCAATAAGGCGAATCTTGGGAGTCCTTTTTCTCTTTAGGAAGGTTGAAGATAATTTCATTTTTTTCGGAAAGGAAATATTCCTTGCGAGCCAGCTTGGCTATGTATTCGTCATCATTCAGCTTAACGATTTCTTCATCAAGGATTTCCTGCTTTTTCTGCAGGCCTGCCAATTTTTGTTCTAGTCTTTCTTTTTCAGCCTGCTTCTTATCCAGTGCCGAAGACTGGGTAATGAAGGTAGAGATCATTAAATAAGAAATCACCGATGCAAAAAGGGCAAAGACTGCGAGGCGCCTGAATAGCAGCTTACGCTTCCTGGTTTCCGCAATCCCTGCTTTTTCACGCTGCTGCACATATTGATTTTCTATTTTGGCTATGTTCCGTTTTCTGATGACACTCATTCCCCGCAGTCCTCCTTACATTTATTTTTTGTCTCTAATTTACACAAGTCTACTTTTTAAAGTTCTTTATCCATTTTATCGGTATAGAAGAGTAATTCTTTACTATATTTAGAATTCCTGCCAATTTATTATATAACTTCTCGACGCTTTTTTTAACCTTTTTCGGCAAAAGTTTCCAAAAAAGCAGGAGAATCATCTTAACCGGCTTCCATAATAGATTTTTCAATAACCATAGTAAAACGGCAAGAAGCCATTTCACAAGAGAATAAAGGCCTCTTCCCGTCATGAGCAGCAGCGATAGAACGGTAGCCGCCAAAAACAGCAGCGGCCGGACAACCAGCATTCTGACAGCCTTCACGAAGAATATATAAACATTGATCGTGATCGTAATGGCCCGCTCGAGAATCTTTAAATAAATCTTTTTGAACAGACTCTGATAAGCTGCGAAGCCGCACAATAATGCAATGAAAATATAAAACCGCAACTCTCCCATGTTAACCGAAAACAAGACATAAAAGACCGACAGTCCCTGGACCAGCCAAAACATGATGTCATTGATGAAGACGATCCATGACTTCCTCTTTGACCTCTTTAAGAAACGGTTATGCGTATCAAGTGAAGCTCCGAATAAGCTGCCCATCCCAATCATGGCGAGCATCGTCAAAAATTGGGTCGACAAAGTCATCGGAATAACTTGCTAAAGAAGCCTTTAGCTTTCTCCCCATGCTGGTCTTCCAGATAGACCAGATCAAAGATTTTCCCTTTGATCGATACGACGCCTTTGTCGACATCAAGGTTTTTCATCTGGAGGTTCTGGCCCTTGATCGCAAGGAATCCCATGACAGTCTCTAACAAGAACTCCTCATTATCGAAGCTTTCAACTTGCTTTACTCCTGTGATCTCAAGTGTCCGTCTGCCCCTCATCACTAAATCATGGTCTGGCAAATTGCTTTTCGTCTGGTTCGTTTCATAATATTGGCTCATCATTATCCCTCACAATCGCATAATGCACTTTAGTACATGTTTATGATTTAGAGAGAGATAATAGAACAAGCCTTCAGGAGGATTCCTGTTTTACTCTTCGTCGTCACCCGGGATTCTTTCTTCGCCTAGCATCGTGTACATCTCAGCTGCTTCCTCTTTGCGGGACGTTTCCTGGATACGGTCAATTCTGACAGATACAACCTTTTGGCCAAAGCGGATCGCCAGTTCGTCGCCCGCTTTCACATTCGTGCTTGCTTTTGCTGGAACACCATTCACAGAAATCCTTCCCTGATCGGATACTTCCTTCGCCAAAGTTCTCCTTTTAATCAATCTTGACACCTTTAAAAATTTATCCAGCCTCATAGTATTTAAACCCCTTTTCCTTTATTGGTTCGATTTACCTTATAAACCTTTTGCCTTCGCTTCATCCCAAAAACGATCTAATTCTTCTAGAGTGTATTCTTCAACACCCCTGCCGTTTTCCGCTGCCTTTTGCTCGATGTAAGCAAAGCGACGCATGAATTTCTGGTTCGCCTTGAATAAAGCTTCTTCTGGATTAATCTCATAGTGCCTGGCAAAGTTGACGAGCGCGAACAGCAAATCTCCGTATTCCAGCTTAATATCTTCCTGCTGTCCACTCTCCTTGATTTCAGCTGAAAGCTCATCGATTTCTTCTTTCACTTTATCAAGGATTGGTGCCGCCGTCTTCCAGTCAAAGCCAACCTTGGCAGCTTCCTTTTGCAACTCAAAAGCTTTCAAGAGGTTTGGCAGCCCTTTGCCTGCTCCCTCCAAGATGGACTTTACCGCCGCTCCCTTTTCCTGTTCCTTGATTTTCTGCCAGTTTTTCATGACTTCCTCTTCATTCTCAGCCGTTATATTGCCGAAAACGTGTGGGTGCCGGCGGACCATTTTCGAGGAGAGGCCTTCAATGACATCGTCAATAGTAAAGTATCCTTCATCCTCGCCTATCTGGGCATGGAGCATAACCTGCAAAAGGACATCACCTAATTCTTCGACCATATGGTCAATGTCATCGTTATCAATCGCTTCAATCAGCTCATAGGCTTCTTCTATCAAATATTTTTTAAGAGATTGATGAGTTTGCTTCTTATCCCAAGGGCAGCCATTCGGACCGCGTAATTCTGATATAATTCCACGCAGCTTCAAAAAATCCTTGTATAAAATTTGTTCTTCTTCAACAGGCGGAACGTAAATAGAGGTTAGATTGCTTAATTCCATCTCCCTGTCTAGCTCATACAAAGGGACTTTCTTGATGATCTCGTCCTTGCTGCCTGCCGCTGTAACGATAAAAACATCGTATTCATCAGGCAATTTTTCCATCAGTGTGAGCTTTACGTCAGAAGCAACGAACGAATCATATACCTGACCAATGATCGTGTGGCTTTGCAGCAGCAGCGATTCCTTCGTCAGTGCCGTTCCATCAAGCAGCTGAAAGCCCTCAATTGGATCGATGGCCAGCGCCTGGAACATCGCATCAAGGAAGCTCTGGCCGCCGCCGATTTCTATTTCCGTGTTCCGTTCCGGACCTCTTTCGAGTAAAAGCTGGACTGTACGCTCGGCGATTAATGGATGGCCAGGGACAGCATAGGTTACGGGGCCCTTTTCCGCTTCCGCAAGCAAAGTCTCAGTGATCTCCTCATAAACGTCTGAAAATTGATCGTGCTTCTCATAAACGGCATCGAACGACTGAAACTGAAGTCCTTCTTGCTCAAGCTCACTTACTACAGGATGTTCTTTCGTCCGCAAGTAAAGGTTTTTTTCATGCTTTAATTTTCTATATACACCAATAGGAAGCTGGTCTAAGTCACCTGCGCCCAATCCAATGATCGAAATCTTGTTTGTCATTTCCTGCTGCCTCCTGTCTTGTTTAAAAATAGCTGCACGAGCCGGCTGCCAAAAGGCAATGTCATTAATTCCTGTTCAGTCAAAGCCTTGATTTTTACTAAAACGATAAAATAAACCACCGCTCCAAACGCAACGGCGCTCAAAGACTGTAACACAGCAGCTAGTCTGTCCGGTTCAATATAGATATAGAGAAAATCTGTCATATATAAATATACATGCAAAAACACTGCCATCACAGCTGATGAAAACAGGATTTTTGCCATAAAAGCCAGCGATAAGACCGGCCTCCCAAGCTCACTCCTCAATTTCGCAATGAGAATGACCATAACAGCCAGCATTGCCACTATAGTAGCAACCGCTGCACCCTTAGTTCCCTCTTCCGGAATCAAAATAAGGTTCAATCCATATTTCAAACCAAATCCACCAAGAATGACTGCGGCTGGAAAAAGCGGCTTGTCTAGTCCCTGAAGAATGCTTGTTATTGTCAAAATCACTGATCCGAACAAAATCATCCAGCTCAGAACAGCAAGCACATTTGAGCCCTCTGCATTTTCAAACAGCATGATATTTGCTGGCACAATGATGCTGTACAGTCCCACTGCCGCCGCAGCACCAAAGATCAGGCTGGACTGCAGAGCGAGCCTGACTTTTTGCAGGATTCCATCGCTGCGATTTCTTGATTTTTCGGCTGAAATAGCTGGAACGAGACTCAAAGACATCGAAGTGGCAACAACAGTGCCGAGCTGAATCAGCGGCTGCCCCCTGTCAAATATACCTTTTGCCGCCTTTGCCTCATCTGCTGTCAGCCCCATTGCCAGTAAAGAAGAGTACATATTCATTGAATCAGCCAGCTGAAACAGTATTAACAGCATGCCACTAATGCTGATGGCAAATCCCTGGATCACAAGAGCTTTTACTACCCAAGCCGCATCTGCTAACAGTGCCTTTGGCTGATAGTGCCTGAATGGGTTCGCTTCTTTACTTTTCAGATAAAAATAGCTGAGCACCGCTACCGAAACCACTCCCCCGGTTATTGAACCGAACACAGCCCCGGCGCCGGCAAAATAAAGCGAGTATCCCTGCTGGACGATTACCGCTGACAGGATCAGAATCGTTCCGACACGGATGAATTGCTCGGAAACCTGGGAGACTGCGGTCGGCACCATATTTCCCTTCCCTTGAAAATAACCTCTGAATACAGAGGTGAACGGGAAAATGAGGAACGGCACAGATACCACCTTGAATAAAAGGCTGAGTTCAGGGTCACCGATTTTTCCAGCAATCCATTCTGAACCAAAGTAAAAAAACGAAAAGAGCAAAACACCAAAAATCCCTAGAAAAGCAAGAGAAAGGATTAGCAGCCTGTCCGCCCTGCCGCTGTTTCCGGCAGTCTGCTGCTCAGTATAAAGCTTTGAAATAACAACAGGAAAACCATATGTAGATAAAACCATGACAATACCAAAGAAAGGGTACACCTGCTGATAAATATAAAATCCAATATCCCCGACAATATTTTGAAATGGGACACGGTAAACCGCGCTTAATATTTTTGTAACCAGGGCCGCCAAAGTCAAAATCATGGCTCCCTTAACTAATTCTCTTGAGTCTGCAACGGGCTTCATCGCCCATCTCCTTCCAGTTCGAGTATCAAAAATTATTATATCATAAGGAATAGTACGGAATGATTAAACCTGAAAACATGAAAAGGGGCAGCCTCGGCAGCTGCCCTTTTAGGTATGATAAAATTTCAGGTAAACTAGAATCTTGATTATTGCTCCATTTGCCTTGCAAGGAAGCCAGCGGCTGTTTCGACTGCTTTTTGTTCCACTTCGCCCAATGAGCCTTCTTTCGAGAAGATGATCACTGCGCCAATTGGGTCACCGTTCGCAATAATTGGCCCAATTGTATAAGAAGATATAGGTTCCTCGGTGCCATCGACAAGCGAAATGTTAGACTGCTGGTTCACAAGTGTGGAGTTGCGGTCTTCCATCGTCTTTTCGACAAGTTCACTGATGTTTTTATTTAAGAAGTCCTTCTTTGAGCCCCCGGCCAATGCGATATAAGTGTCACGGTCGCAAATCAATACTGGGTTGCCTAAACTGTCATATAGCGCTTCTGCATACTCTTTTGCAAAATCGCCTAACTCGCTGATCGGAGAATACTTCTTTAAAATGACTTCACCATCGCGGTCCACGAAGATTTCAAGTGGATCTCCTTCACGAATACGCAGTGTTCTTCTTATTTCTTTAGGGATGACGACACGACCTAAATCATCGATTCGACGAACAATACCAGTTGCTTTCATCCAACGTTGCCTCACTTTCATCTGATGATTATTTTTTAAAGCTGTTTTCGCATTCTTTATTGCTTTAAGGCTTTGCAAATTTCACGGCGGGGAATGAATTCGTGCCCTTTTCCTCTCACATCGAAGTCATTTCCCCTTATTTAGTTACCAAAGTGAACGAAAAAAATCCAAGTATCAATTTTTCCCTATATGCTTCGCCTCAACAGTTTACGAAAAGAGCCATTGGTAATGACAATTTAAACCTTTATTAATCATCCTTACCAAGATTTGAACTTAGTATCTTTCATATGGAAAGTTCTATACACTTCTAAAAATATTTTCTCTGAAGTGATAAAGGTGGCAAAAACGGATAAACCTTCCAGCTGTTTAATGCGTACAGACAAAAAATACCCTTGTCTACCTTTTTTGAAACACTTTCCAGTTTTACATTTTCATTACAATATATTTCCACATGATTACGATACGGTATTTTCCTGTTCTTTTTGGGAGTCGTGAAGTCCCTTAACCATCTCGAAAGTGATATCGAGCCAACGGTCGTTTTTGAGGCCCTTTGTATGAATGACCATCTTCAGCTTTTTGCCGTCCATTCCAAGGCCTACTGCACTCCGGTATTGGCTGCTGATTTTGAATACTTTCTGTCCGTCGATTCTGCTGCTTCCTTCTTCTGATAAAAGAATCGTTACATCCTGCTTGATCTGTTTGATTGTTTCCACACCCGCGGTGATTGCATACACCTTCAATTCGGCAACCTTGAACAGTGTATTGACCTCTTCTGGGTAATCCCCATATCGGTCGGTGATTTCCTCTTTCAATTCCTCAATATCCTTCAAAGTATCAATTCCACGGAAGCGTTTATACATTTCGATTTTTTGATGGCCATCGGAAATATAAGTGTCAGGGATATAGGCATCAAGTTCCAGGTCGATTTCAATCGAAGGCCTGCGGACTTGATCCTTCTCCGGCTTCCGCTCCTCGATTGCTTCCTTAAGCATTTGTGAGTACAAATCAAAACCTACTGAATCAATAAATCCGTGCTGTTCGGCGCCTAGCAGGTTTCCAGCCCCGCGAATCGACAAGTCACGCATCGCGATTTTGAAACCCGAACCAAGCTCCGTGAACTCCTTGATCGCCTGGAGACGTTTTTCAGCTACCTCGGTAAGGACCTTGTCTTTGCGATAGGTGAAATAAGCGTAGGCAACCCTGTTAGAACGCCCTACCCTTCCTCTAAGCTGGTAGAGCTGGGAGAGCCCCATTTTATCAGCATCATAGACAATCAGCGTGTTGACGTTTGGTATATCAACACCCGTTTCGATGATGGTAGTACTCACTAGAACATCATATTCACCTTCAAGGAATCCAAGCATGACTGATTCTAGCTCATTTTCAGACATCCTGCCATGGGCAAAGGTGACTCGCGCATCTGGAACAAGCATTGATATCTCTTCAGCCTTCCGTTCAATATCCTCGACGCGATTATACAGGAAGTACACTTGACCATCCCTCGCAAGCTCACGCTCAATCGCCTCGCGGACAAGTCCGCCGTTATATTCCATGACATACGTCTGGACAGGGAAACGGTTCTCAGGCGGAGTCTCGATGACAGACAAGTCCCTGACCCCAAGCATCGACATATGAAGCGTCCTTGGAATCGGTGTCGCCGTCAATGTCAGGACGTCGACATTTGTTTTCAGCTGCTTGATCTTTTCTTTATGAGTGACCCCGAAACGCTGCTCTTCATCGATAATCAGCAAACCAAGGTCGCGGTAAGTGATTTCCTTAGATAAAAGTCTATGTGTCCCGACAGCAATATCTACGCTGCCAGCCTTCAGACCTTTGATTGTTTCTGTCTGCTGTTTACGAGTGCGGAACCTGCTCAGCAAGCCGATATTAATCGGGAAATCTTGAAATCTTTCTCGAAGCGTTTCAAAATGCTGCTGGGCCAGAATCGTGGTCGGTACAAGCAAGGCAACCTGTTTTCCATCAGCAATTGCCTTGAAGGCAGCCCTGATTGCGACCTCAGTTTTTCCGTAGCCCACATCGCCGCACAGAAGACGGTCCATCGGGCGTTCGCGTTCCATATCCAGCTTGATTTCATGAATTGAACGGATTTGGTCTTCCGTCTCCTGATAAGGGAATGAGGACTCAAAATCACGCTGCATCTCACCATCTGGTGAGAACGCATGCCCCACGCTCGCCTCACGCTCAGCATATAGCTTGATCAAATCGTCAGCGATATTTTGGACGGATGACTGGACCTTGCTCTTGACCCGTTTCCAGTCGCTTCCGCCGAGCTTGTAGACTTTTGGTTCTTTCCCTTCGGAGCCTACATATTTCTGGACAAGATCGATTTGTTCAACAGGGACATAAAGCTTATCTGTACCCTGGTAGCGAATATGAAGGTAATCTTTATGGACTCCATTGATGACAAGCGTTTCGATACCAAGATATTTACCAATCCCGTGGTTTACGTGAACGACATAATCGCCGACCTTCAATTCGGAATAGCTCTTGATCCGCTCCGCATTCGACAGCTTTTGGCGTCTTGGAGCTTTCTTCGTCTTCTTATTGAAGAGCTCCTCTTCCGTGATCACGGCAATTTTTTGAATCGGGAACTCAAAGCCTGTATTCAGGCTGCCCTGGATGATCTGGACTTTGCCTGGGAGCAATTCCTGCTTGCTGCTTGCTTTTACCGCATCAATCTCATAATCCTCAAGGACACGTTCGAGCTTTTTAACCCTTTCAGCATCCGGTCCCAGGAAAATGACTGCATAATTCCCTTTTCGCCAGCGGTCGATCTCACCCTTCAAAACATGCATCTGTCCATGGAAGTTTTGCATCTGCTTGCACGAAATATTGATGATGTTTTGCGGGCTCGTATTTGGCACATGCCTTAAAAATAGTGATAAGTAAACAATTGGCTTCGCTGCTTTACTCATCAATTCCGGAAGATGGTGCGATATTTTAAGGTCGTGAATGATTTGTCCTTCACCCAGGAGGCTCGTATACCATTCTGCTTCTTCTTTATTCAGCGATTCATTCATTTCCTGGACCCTGCTGATTTCATCAACAAAGAGGAAGCCGCCAGATGGCAAGTAATCTATTAAACTTTGAGGCTTTTCATAAGCGATCGACAAGTACTTGAATACCTGGTCTGGCTTTTGCCCATTCCGGAGCTGTTCCAGTTCATAGCCGATATTCTGGGCCATAAGCGTCTTTGCCTTGTCATCCTTTAATTTCTTAAGACTTTTTGAAAGGCCAGCATCAAGGCCAGTTACCAGGCGGTCAAGCTGTTCATTCTCGATAGGATTCTCTGCAGCCGGTCCAATAGAAACGGATTTCATTTTTTCCTTCGAGCGCTGATCCTCAAGCGAGAACGTCCTGATTGAATCAACCTCGGCGTCAAAAAGCTCAATCCGGATCGGATCTGCCGATGTCAGCGGATAAATATCAATGATTCCGCCCCTGACACTGAACTCGCCAGGTGCAGAGACCATACCAGCCCTTGCGTAACCCATGCTGACAAAGCGGTTGAGAACAGCATCCAAATCAATTTCTTCACCAAGTTTGAAGGTTATCTGGAATTTGGACCACAGCTCCTTTGGCGGCAGCATTTTTCTTAAGCCTGCCATCGGAACAATCACCATTCCGTTTTTCTTTTTGCTCCAGTGATTCAGTGCTTCAATCCGCTGTGCCTTCAACTCGGGGCTCGAAATACTGATTTCAGCGGCAATCAATTCATTTGCCGGGTAAAGATAGACTTCGTTTTCCTCTACTAAATTAACAAGATCATCATATAATTTTTGCGCTTGCAAAAGATTATGCGTCACTACCAGGACGGGACGTTTTGTCTGTTCGTAAATCGCCGCTAAAAAGACCGTCCTCGCCGAACCGGACAGGCCGGCGACGAGCTGTTCCCTAAGCCCCGCATCCATTCCGGATATAACAGATTGGACATCATCCTGATGACTAAAAAGAGCTTTCAGCCCCTGCATCCAAACCTCTCCCTCTCTTAAAAAAACACTCAATTTTTATTTGTTAAATTCCTGCTGGTTTTCACTCAAATCAACAGGACTTTCAAGTCAACGTTGTCCTATAACAAAGCCAAAATATTAAAAATGATGTAATCATACTAATTTTCCAAATAGAAAAATGCTTTGGATAAGAAATCCAAAGCTTGTCAGTGAATTAAGTAGTCATGTTGATGGAAGTCTGGATTCCGCTCCAGCGCTTCCTGACAGTCTTCACAGATCGATTTTATATGGATGTCACCATTGCCTGCATAAGAAACCATCTCCTGCCGCTCTTCATCGGTCAGCTTATGCAGCCCAAGAGTTTCACTGTGGACAGACATCCTGTCCAATGAACCGATATTCGTGCCGCAATGACGGCAATTATAATGTATAGCCATGCCCGTCCCTCCAAAATTAAGTCATTATCATTATTGACCCTTTGGCAGAAACTTATGCACTTAGCCTATTGTATGTCACTCTTTTAAAATTATAGTACTAAATCGACGATTATGCATGTGTGTTATTTACTAGTCCTCGTTTAAGCTTTTCTGATTGAAGGTATTCATGACTTCTAAAAATGGCTTTTTAAACCATTCTTCACAAGCATCAGCTGATTTTTGCACTGCTTCCTCCATCTGAGCCTGCTCTTCACTCGTGAAACGGCCCAGAACCCAATCGGTAACCTTCATTCCATTTGTCGGACGGCTGATCCCTACCCGGATTCTTTTGAATTCCTGAGTCCCTGTATGTGCAATGGTCGATTTTATCCCATTATGTCCTCCGGCACTGCCTTTTTGCCTCAGTCGGATTCTGCCATTCGGCATGTCAAGGTCATCATAGATCACTACAAAATCCTCAATATCGATGTCATAGAAATCCATGACAGCCCTAATCGACTCACCAGAAAGGTTCATATAAGTGAGAGGCTTCAAAAGGATTACCTTTTCTCCGCCAACGAAACCTTTACCATACAGACCTTTATGCTTTGCCTGTTCTAAAGGGATGTTCCACCTTTTTGATAACTCATCAATGACTTCGAAGCCAATATTATGCCTGGTTTTTTCGTATTGTCTTCCTGGATTGCCCAAGCCAACAAATAATTTCATCTTCCACACCCCTTAACCAAAAGCGCAAGCTATCTATTTTCACTATATAGTAAAACCGCAAAAGACGTAACCCTTTCAGGCTACGTCCGCTGCTGCTTTATTCTTGGCTGGCTTCTGTTTCTCTTCCTTCTTCATTTTCAGGTTGTCCTGGTTCTTGTTCTTCACCGGAATTGATTTCTTCTTCCTGTCTCGGTGGAAGGATGGAAACCACCACCGTACTTTCGTCATCATTCAATTCGTAATTTCCTGTTTTGATATCCGCAAGGGTCAGGTTTTCGCCGACTTGCAGATTCGAGACATCAACATCAATCGACTGAGGAATGCTTCCTGGAGTCGCTGTGATATTCACTTCATGTACTGGCTGTTGCATGACGCCGCCATCCTTCACGCCGGCAGCATCGCCTACAAGATTCACCCTGACGCTTGCATGGACTTTGGAACTCTTGTCCACTACAAGGAAATCAGCATGGAGAACCTCATTTTTTATATGATCCTGATGGTAGTCAGTCAGCATGACATCATGCTTGCTGCCATTGACATCAAGTGAAATGACACCATTCTTGCCATTTTCCCGGATCGTCTTCAGAAATTCTATGCTGTTTACAAAAATCGATTTATTTTCTGTATTCCTGCCATATACGACTGCCGGAATGTTCCCCTCCTGGCGTAATTGTCTTAGATTAGAACGTTGAGAACCTGTGCGTTCTTTTGCTTTCAATATTGCACTCATGATTTTGTCCCCTTCCTATTCAATAAGTTCTTGTCTATATAAAAAATGCCCCAAAATAGGAAGGTCTAAACGTTCTACTTTTGTTTACTGCAAGCTTTCCAGAAAAAACAGGATTAGGCTTGCCGGATGGCAAGCCTGTTATTCCCTATAAATATCAATCAAAAAGTGTGCTGACTGATTGCTCTTCATGTACACGGATAATTGCTTCACCGATTAATGGAGCAACAGATAGCTGATGAATCTTGTCGACGCGCTTTTCTTCTGCAAGCGCGATTGAATTTGTCACAACCAGTTCTTTAATCTTGGAGTTTTCGATACGCTCAATCGCAGGTCCTGACAATACAGGGTGTGTACAGCAAGCGTATACTTCAAGTGCCCCATTTTCAACCAATGCATTAGCTGCCAAAGTAATCGTTCCTGCCGTGTCGATGATATCATCGATCAGGATTGCCACTTTGCCTTCAATATTACCAACGATGTTCATGACTTCAGCAACATTTGGCTTCGGACGGCGCTTATCGATGATCGCAATCGGCGCTTTCAATCTTTCTGCCATCTTTCTTGCACGTGTCACTCCGCCATGGTCAGGAGATACAATGACAACGTCTCCGTTCAATTCTTTGCTCTTGAAGTGGTCAGCAAGAATTGGCACACCCATTAAGTGATCGATTGGAATATCAAAGAATCCCTGGATTTGCGGAGCGTGAAGGTCTAGCGTGATCACGCGAGTCGCGCCAGCTGTTTCAAGCAGGTTTGCCACAAGCTTAGCCGTGATTGGTTCACGCGCACGTGCTTTGCGGTCCTGACGTGCATAGCCGTAGTAAGGCATAACTATATTGATTGTTTTAGCTGAAGCACGCTTTAATGCATCGATCATGATAAGAAGTTCCATGATGTTTTCATTTACAGGTGAACTTGTAGACTGGATGACGTATACATCACAGCCACGGATGCTTTCTTCGATATTAATCTGGATTTCTCCATCGCTGAACTGGGAAACAGAGCATTTACCTAGCTCTACTCCAATTACCTTAGCGATTTCCTCGGCAAGTTCAACATTTGAGTTAAGTGAAAAAACCTTTAAATTAGGGTCTAGATACTGGTTTGACATTGTGGACCTCCAAGATTTATTTCTTTACGTTCATTTTCCCTACATAATCTTCTTTGTTGACTTGACGTGCACGTGCAACAGCAAGCGCTTCACCTGGTACATCCTCAGTGATTGTTGATCCGGCTGCTACATAAGCTCCCTTGCCGATCGTAACTGGTGCAACAAGATTGGAATTGCAGCCAATGAATACGCCGTCTTCAATCCTGGTCAAGAACTTGTTTTTACCGTCATAGTTTACTGTGATGGATCCGCAGCCGATGTTCACATCAGCGCCGACCTCAGCATCACCGATATAGCTTAAGTGGGAAGCCTTGCTTCCTCGGCCAAATACCGCTTTTTTAATTTCGACGAAATTGCCGATTTTTACTTCATCATGAATATCAGAATCAGGCCTGATATGCGCAAATGGTCCAATATTTACTTCCGAACCAATTTTGCTGCTATAGGCCGCTGATTGGCGAATAACTGTATTGTTTCCAATTTCACATTCGCTAATTTCACTATTTGGCCCTAGCTGGCATTCGGAACCGATTGCTGTTGTACCTGAGATTGTAGTCCCTGGGAAAATGACCGTATCCTGTCCAATTGTCACATCTGGTCCAATATACGTGTTATCAGGATCAATAAGTGAAACGCCATTGCGCATGTGGAACTCATTGATTCGCTTCTTCATTGTGCGTTCAGCTTCTGCAAGGGCAACCCTGTCGTTGACACCTAATGTCTCCGCAAAACTATCCGTAACATAGGCAGACACGATTTCACCCTGGTTTTTCAAAATCTCGATTACATCTGGAAGATAATATTCTCCCTGTACATTGTCATTTGATACATTATGGATTGCCTCGAACAATAGCTTATTGTCGAAGCAATAAGTGCCAGTATTGATTTCATTGATGCTTCTTTCTTGTTCAGTCGCATCCTTATGCTCAACAATTTTTTCTACAAAACCATCAGCATTTCTGACAATCCGGCCGTAGCCAGTCGGGTCTTCTGCCCTCGCTGTCAGGATTGTAGCTTTTGCGTTCGTTTCTTCATGGTGTTTGAAAAGAGCTTCCATTGTTTCTGCCTTGATCAGCGGTGTGTCTCCGCAGACGACTATCGTGACGCCTTCTTTTTCGGCAAGCATTCCTTCTGACTGAAGGACCGCATGGGCAGTACCAAGCTGTTCTGCCTGCAGTGCGTATTGGCTGTCAGTGCCAAGCTGCTCTTTTACTTTTTCAGCGCCATGGCCGACAATTGTCACGATTTCTTTTATATTAAGACTTTTCACCTGGTCAATAACATGCTGTACCATTGGCTTGCCGCATACAGGGTGAAGTACTTTATATAGCTTAGACTTCATTCTTGTTCCCTGACCGGCTGCTAAAATGATTGCATAACGATTAGACATTAGCAGGCCTCCAATTTACCTTTTTATCCATTACGAATATATCTTAAAAAGCCAGCCATTTCAAGAATAGAAGAACAAGTACAATTATTTGTCAGTTTAGGGAGGGGGGCATTTTTTACGAAAAGAGTCTAAAAAAGACTTAAAAATAGGTTTAGTCAGGGGAATAATGGGGATATAAAAAAGAGCCTTACTTATGCAGCAGGCTCTTGATGTCTTGCGTTCTATTTCTAGGAAGCTCCAGCTTCTTCGAATTCAACTTCTAATTCACCTAAACGGTGGTACTCTGCCAATACAGCATCCTGAATCTTTCCGCGTGTACCCGAGTTGATCGGATGCGCGATATCACGGAACTCGCCATCAGGAGTGCGTTTACTTGGCATTGCAACAAATAGGCCGTTGTTTCCATCAATCACCCTGATATCATGGACAACAAACTCGTTGTCAAGCGTGATGGAAGCGATCGCTCTCATCCGTCCATCTGTATTAACGCGGCGTAATCTTACGTCAGTTACTTCCATTCTGTTCACCACCTTTACAAATAGATAAAATTCTAGTTAAATAATTCCACAACGAAATCAAATCTCCTTCTTTCTGCAGAAAATTTTTTTGAAAAAATAGGGCAAATTCGTGAACATTTTCATATTGAAAGCCCTAACATTCTCATTTCCTCTTGAAAAATAGGCTTTTATAGCTATTGACGCTGAATAATTCCTCCTCTTTGTTTTGGCGATTTCTACCTAATCGATCCGTTATCTCGTTCAATTTCTATATAACAAAAGCTTTCTAAACTAAACTTCTGCGTCGCTATTAAAAAAAAATAAAAAAAACGCCCGTTTTATTTAACGAGCGCTACTACTTCGATTTCTACCAAGGCATCTTTTGGCAGCCTTGCAACCTCAACCGTCGAGCGTGCAGGCTTATGTACATTGAAGTACTCTGCGTACACTTCATTCAATTGAGCGAATTCATCCATATTCTTGATAAAAACCGTTGCTTTTACGACTGTTTCCAGGGAAGCTCCCGCCGCTTCAAGCACAGCCTGCAGATTTTTGAATACCTGATGCGTCTGGGCCTTGATATCCCCTTCTACCATTACTCCTTCAGCAGTCAAAGGAATCTGCCCAGAGCTGAAGAAAAGATTGTTCACAACCACGCCTTGTGAATATGGGCCGATTGCCGCAGGCGCATTTGAAGTTTGTACAATATTCATATTGTCACCCCATCTTTTTTATCGTCTGAACAATTATTCTTTACGCAAGAAGTAATTTCCTTCACTAACGGTAATATTTCGTTCTTTTACATCGACATTTGAAAGGCGGACGAGGGAGAGGTACTCATCGACAAGCCTTTCTTCAATGTTTTCCGATTCCACCAGAACGGCAATGCCCGCCAATTCAGCCTTAAATTCTTCAAGCAGGTTGATCATCCCGTTCACCGTTCCGCCTGCCTTCATGAAGTCATCGACGATCAATACCTTCGAGCCTTCCGCCAGGCTTCGTTTGGAAAGCACCATGGTCTGGATCCTTTTTGATGAACCAGAAACATAATTGATGCTGACAGTCGAACCTTCTGTCACCTTGCTATCCCTGCGGACGATTACAACAGGTACATTCAAATAGCTTGCCACTGCGTAAGCAATCGGAATACCTTTGGTCGCAACCGTCATGACTACTTCAATATCTTTCTTGGCAAAGGCAGAAGCGAGCAGCCTTCCGACCTCCTGGACAATCGCAGGATTTCCAAGGATATCATTCATGTAGAGGTAGCCGCCTGGCAACAGCCTGTCCGGGCTCGCCATAATCTTGCAAAGGTCATTTATTACATCCTTTGCCTTGTCATCGCTGACGTTGACGTTGAACTTAACCCCTCCGGCAGCGCCTGGCACCGTTTGGAGGACTCCGATTCCCCGCTGTTCAAATGTTTCTTTGATAATTCCCAGATCTTCACTGATCGAGGACTTCGCTGAACCATATTTATCCGCAAAATAGGTTAGCGGCACCAAATGGCGAGGATGTTCAAGCAAATAAGTCGTCATATCAATCAAACGCTCGCTGCGTCGAAATTTCATTAAAGAACCCCCAAAATCCGAATATTTAAGGTTAATATACCACCATTATACGGATTTAATCAAGGGTATGGCGCTCCCCGAGCATCCTGACAGCAAACACCTGATCACAAAATCCTCTTAAGCCATTATAAATTCGGTGCATCCGAGAATCATGCTCCACGAGGCTGAACACAGTCGGGCCGCTTCCGCTCATTAAAACAGCATCCGCGCCGAAGCGCTTCATCTGATCCTTAATCTGCGCAACCTCAGGATACAGAGAAAGGGTCACATCTTCCAGGACATTTCCGACACTGCTGCAGACCTGGTTGAAATCACCTTTTTCAATCGCAGAAATCATTTCTTTTGTAGGCGGATGCTGAACCTTATCAACATTAAGCCGGCGATAAACTTCCGCAGTCGAAACCCCGATAAAAGGCTTCGCCAATACGATCCAGCATGTTGGCGGTGCTGGGAGCTGTTTAATGATTTCTCCCCGTCCGGTCGCAAGAGCCGTTCCCCCATATACACAGAAAGAAACATCCGACCCTATTTCAGCTCCTAGTACTGCAAGCTCATCCAAATTCAGGCCTAGATTCCAAAGCTTATTAAGCCCTCTTAACGTAGCGGCCGCATCACTGCTGCCGCCAGCCAGTCCCGCTGCCACAGGAATTGTTTTCTCGATTCCAATGACTACGCCCTTTTTTACCTGGAACCTCTCCTTCAACAAATGAGCTGCCTGGTAAGCAAGGTTCCGCTGGTCATCCGGAACAAATCTATTGTGTGATTGAATCACGATCCTGTCTTCATCTAGCAAACTAAGCTCAATGCGATCAGCTAAATCAATCGTCGTCATGACCATCTCAACTTCATGGTAACCGTCCGGACGTTTATGTAAAACATCAAGCGACAAGTTGATTTTCGCTGGCGCCTTCACTAAAACCTTCACTGCTTCCACCTACTTTAAACGAAATCCATATTTTGTCCTATTTTACCACAAAAAGATAAGAAATGCGCAAGCGCCTTGGTCAGCCCCGACAAGCGCTGGAGGGCCGACCGGTGAAGTCCGTTCTTTGACTTCATCGGGCGGATCGAAGCGACTCGAGGGGCTAGGCGCTGTAGCTAGACAATTATCGAATTTGAATAATACGCTTTGAGTAATAAAAGTAAGACTCCACTGCTTAAAACATTCCTCTATTTTATCATTGGAATAATGTCGAATACAGTAATTTCACAAAGAATTAGAGAATGTATGCGGATCTTCTTTACCATTTTCCGCTTTATGAAAGGCTCTTTTCATAAACTTTGGTGCTTTTTCAAACCGTTTTATGGCATTGCGGGTCAGGAGCAACAAGAAAAGAGCCCGAAGCCTGACTGAATGCGGCAAAGAGATTTTGTACGAAAAGCAACAATCAATGCGAAAACAGCATTATATAAAATGAAAAAGCCGGAGCAAATGCCCCGGCGCCGCGATGGATCTGAATATATAAGAAAAGCGCAAGCGCCTTGGTCAGGGGAGCTGAACATTTCTCGAAGTGAAATTTATACTGCCTTATCTCTATATATAAACAGCCACAAAAGGCAGGCTGTCCGGCAGTTCAAAAAATATCTATCTAGGTCAGTGTTTTTGGTTCGCAAGCTGCTGTTCGGCTAGTTCGATTGCGCGCTTTACCATATTTCCTGCATCCTTGGCCCGGATACCGCCCCATCCTTCCGTTTGGACGACATCATAAAAACCAAGCTCCTTGGCGAGCTCTTCCTTCAACCTATCAGACATAATCCCTCTTCTTCTGCCCATTGCTACCATCTCCTTTCACCATCGCTGCATATTTAGTATCTTTTTAAAAGAAGTTTTTCATGTGACCCTATTTTATCCTGTGAATAGGGAAATTTGGGCAAAATAAAAAGCAGCCAACCCGAAAGTCCACTGCCTGTACCGCATTGAGCCGTGATTAGCTCAAAGCCATTGATCCTGTTGTATCTTCAAAGAAGGTAATTTCAACCGTTTCAGTTAAAACATCTGCGTAGCTGTACGAAACACGTTCAAAAGCATTTTCATCCTGGTCAAGCTCAATGACGAAAACTGAAGGATAAGTTTCAGCTAATACGCCTGAACGTTCAATCGTTTTTCTGCGTCCACCATTGGCCTTTAGCAAAAGTCTTTTTCCCAAGTTTGAATCAAGTGCTTTTTTGATATCCGATAATGTTTTTGGCATTCGGTCCACCTCACTGTGTAAAGTATAACACGCTGACATAATTTAGTCAAACAAAAACATAAATTATAACAGTAGACAAAAATAAAAGTCAATGTTTTTTCGTCTTCTTTTTCTTCTAATTTTCAACATTTTTAGATTAGCCTTTAACACGGTAAAATATGTACCCTATTCCATAAAAAAACGCCGGATGAGACTGAATCCCAGTCTTAATCCGGCGAATTTTTCTTATATGGCATTCCTGTCCTTAAAACTCCCTTGGTTTCGATGCCTCCGAGACCTTTTTCCCCTGTCAATGTATTTCTCAATACATCCCAGACATTAATGCGCTCCATGAACGGCGTGAAGCTGATTTTAGCTACTATATAAACCGGATCGAGCGCGTGAATATTGACTCTGGAAGGCGAACTGGCAAAATTAGCCCCAGCATTGATCAGTGATTCAAAATGGGATTGACATGCCCCAGCAAAGATTACCAGCTGATCAAGATGAGGGATCTTCCGCCTCGCTTCCCTGACTGTCTGGACAAAATGCTTGGAATGGCGGTACGCATTTATGTCGTCCATGGATCCTTTAGATTTTGAATAGGCGTCATGACCGGTGATGACCAATATATCCGGCCTGTAATAATCAATCAAGGTACCGACTTTTTCAGGCATCTCCTTTTCATTGCAGTGAATGCCGTAAACCGGAACGCCGACCTTTTCATAGAGGGTCAGGCATTTTTTTAAATAATTTGGGTCTCCATCTATATGGAGCACCTTTCCCGGCATCTGAAAGTAATTATATGATTTGCTATATCCCTCAGTGGCTTCATATTCTTGCTTCTGCTGCAATAAATCGACATCCTGCCGAAAGAGCTTATATGACTGTTCCTCAAGTGACCGGAATTCCTTTGTCAGCCTCATGCGCATATTCGGATCAATCCTTAATAAATCCTCATAGGGAGCATCCGCTATCAGCCGAAAATCCTCACCGTATAATATCGCGATTTTCTTGCCATGTATCTCTCTGATATCGATTACCCGGAACATAATGTCGCATTGATACGAAACCCTGCCGACGATATCCATGAGGTTAATATTCACAATCCTCACTCCAATTGCCCCGCACAAAGGCTGCGCTAAATGGTTTTCATACATAAACTATGCAAAAACCCATAAACATGTGCTTTTTAGGCATTTTGGGGATTGCCTTATGGACAGTAAAAGGAGCATCCCAAGGAATATTCCTAAATTCGTTCGTTTTTTTCTAAATCAAAAAAGCCCGGGAACACCGGACTTTAGTGGAAGTATGGATACAGCGCTTCGCTCAAGCACGCGAATTCTTCAATTGACAGAGTCTCTCCCCTGCGGGATTCCTCAATTCCAGCCTGCTTTAACGCAGCAAGGATGTCTTCCTTTTTTTGTTTCCCATCCGGAAGCTGGCTTGTCAGGTTGTTCAGGATTGTTTTTCTCCGCTGGGCAAAGCTTGACCTTGTAACAAAGAAGAAAAACTTCTCATCAGTCACTTTGACAGGCGGTTCATCATGAAGCGTCAGCCTGATGACCGCAGAATCGACGTTTGGCTGCGGCATGAATACGGTTTTAGGAACGATCATCACTGTCTCGGCCTTCGTATAATACTGAACCGCAATTGATAGTGATCCATATTCCTTCGTTGATGGCTTGGCCGAAATCCGGTCAGCTACTTCCTTTTGGAGCATACAGACGATTCCCCTGATTGGCAGCCTTTCCTCAAGCAGCTTCATAAGGATAGGCGTCGTAACATAATAAGGAAGATTCGCAACAACCATGACATCCTCAAGCCCGGCAAATTCTGTCTCAACGACAGCCTGTACATCGGCTTTTAAAACGTCGCTATGGATGATTTTAACGTTTGGATAAGGTGACAATGTATCCTCTAGTATAGGAAGCAGTCGCTGATCGATTTCAAATGCCACGACCTTTTCGGCTCTTTTAGCCAATTGTTCGGTCAAAGCCCCAATCCCGGGCCCGATTTCAATTGCCCCGCTTCTTTCCTTTAGTTCAGCATGATCGACGATCCGATTTAAAATATTCGTATCGATCAAGAAGTTCTGGCCAAGGCTCTTTTTAAAAGAAAACCCGTATTTATCAAGTATCTCCCTCGTTCTCACCGGGGTAGCAATATCCTTATGCATCTTGTTCCTCCTTAAGGATCTCTGCCAGTGCACCGGCGAAATCCTGTCTTTTCACTTGAAACATCATCAGGCGCTTGTGCAGCTGTTTTCCATTTGTATAGCCAATCTTAAGCAGCCTGCCAAGCTTTTCGCGTCTTTCCTTGGCCCCCTGGCCGCCAATCAGGCCGGCAACGAGCAGATCTTCCTGGGTAATCACTTCGACCGCTTCCGCGTCCATTATCTGCGCATCTTTAAGGGCATCTCTTATCACTTCCGGGGACGCGTGCTCAACCCCCAAGCCCCTCCCAGATTTAGGTTTGGCCAATTCTTTCGGGATAAAAGCATGCTTACAGCCCGCGATTTGCTCGGAAATCGTCTTGCGAATTTTTTCCCCCGGGAAATCCGGATCCGTAAAAACAATCACTCCCCGCTTTTCATGGGCATTCCGGATCCGCTCAATTGTTTCCTCATTGATCGCCGACCCATTCGTTTCAATCGTATCCGCATCAACAGCACGCCTGATCGCTGTTGTATCATCCTTGCCCTCAACTACGATAATTTCTTTTATTTTCATGATTCCTCCAAGCACAATACATTTACTTATTTTTTGGCTCTGTTAAAGCTCGATGTTGTTATTTAACCCTGTTGATTGTAGTGGAAGGCGCGAAGACTCCTCCGAAAATGCTAACGCATTTCCATCGTGCGTGGGCAGGTTCGAGGAAGTTCAATCAAAGTCCTGCGGGATCAGCTGGACAGCTGAGACCTAGGTGAAATGATTCTCGTGAGAAATCATTTGCACCCCGCAGGAGCTTGCGACGAGGAGGCTCAGCGCCAGCCCCGCGGAAAGCGAAGCGCCTGGAACGAAAATCAACAGCCTAATTTAACAGAGCCTATTTTTTAAAAAATCTTTTAAAAAAATAAAAAATCCTGTGAAATAAATGAAACATTTCTGAAATATAATCGTCTATATAAGTGAAATCTTTTTTGATTAGCTTTAACTGAAACGGGTAATGAATAATGAATACTTTTCTTATTATACCTTAAACGCAAAATGAAAAAACAAAAATGCAGAGGAAGGTTCCCCTGCATCCATGAATTAATTTAGAATTTTGATTTTGACGCGTTTGCGGCCCCAGCGGTATGCATCTGATGTTGAAGGGAAAAAGACATCGATCTTATAGCCCTTCACGGCTGATCCTTTATCGGCAGCGATAGCATAACCATAGCCTTCGACATATACTTTTGTTCCTAAAGGAATGACACTTGGGTCGACTGCAATTACCTTAATATTCGGATTTGCCCTCAGATTAATCCCAGTAGCAGTACGTCCAGAACAGCCACTGCAATTAGCAGTATAAGCGGTGGAAGTCACATAAAATTCCTTTCCTGCCGGTTCGCTTGTGCCTCGAGAAACTTGAGCCACGATGACTTTGGTTCCCATCGCCACGACTTTATCCTGTTTTTCCTTCACTTTCTTTTCGCTGACCAGTTTTCTGGATACTTCCTTGCCGTTTTCCAAGATTACTTCGTAATGCTTGGATAACAAGCCTTCCTGGCCTTGAGATACGACCTTTTGTTTACCTTTTTCCAGATTGCTATCGTTCTTTGTGATGACTGCAAAGTTAATTGGTTCTTCCACTACATCGGTGACTTTTTCAACTCGAATGACATTAATCACGTCATCCTTTGTGACTGTCTGCTTTTGTTCAGGCTCAACACGGTCTAATTCGTTTAGTGTGATTCCTTGCTGTGATAAAAAGTCAGCGACCGTAGTCGAAGTCGACCATACATCTTGCTCTTTTCCGCCTACTACAAGTTTAAGCGAGAAAGCTCTTTGAATGGCAATCTTCATATCTTTCTTTAACTTAGCGTCTGGGTTTAGGTTTAACTTGTCGTGTTCACTTACAACTATATTTTGCTCCTTCAGGAAGTCTTTCACCGTATCGGCTGCTGTCCAATACGTTTTCTTTTCCTGATCCTGTATTACCTCTACCTGTTTTGCCGGCTTCCACACGATCGATAGGTTATCCTTGACTTTCGTGTTAACTGCCAGCGATAAATAGTCCTCTGAGCGCAATGAAATATCGAGATCATTAAATAAATCTTGGATTGTATTCGCATGTGTTTTAATGACTCTTTCTTGGCCATCAAGCGTTAATGCAACTGTATTCTTGGTTCCTTCGTACATGAAGATCCCCAAAGCAGCCACAAAAACTAGGAAACTAGCAGAAAAAATCACCAGCTTCTTCTTACTCAAAGTCTTGGAAAACAGGTTTTTCATACTATTAATCACGATGAAAAACGCCTCCTCTTCTCGGAGTGATTATAAAGATTTTGTTGCCGACTTGTCAACCCAGACACCCTTGCCAAGCGTAATCCCTATTATGCAAGATGCTCCATAAAAAGAAAAGCAAGAGTTATCGACATGGTTATCCTATGTCATAAGTGAGACATGTAGAACTTTTTAGAATCATAAAAAGTTTGGACAACCTTACTGAAAAATCGACAACATTCTTTATCACTTTATGCCGAATAATTTTTTTGCATTTTTGGCGGTTGCGTCTGCAACCTCTTCAAGAGTTAACCCTTTCAGACCTGCAATTTGTTCGGCGACCAGTTTTACGTAGGCTGGCTCATTTCTCTTTCCGCGATATGGATGCGGAGTCAAGTATGGGCAGTCTGTTTCAACCAACAGTCTGTCCAATGGAATCGATTCTGCGACTTCTTTCGGCTTTTTGGCATTTTTAAACGTTACCGGTCCGCCTAGCGAAATATAGAAGTTCATTTCAATGCATTCGAGAGCTGTCTCAACACTGCCGCTATAGCAATGCATGATTCCTCCAACTTCCCCGGCATTCTCTTCCTTTAATATTTCAACTATGTCAGCTGTTGCGTCACGATTATGTATGATGATAGGAAGTTCCACTTCTTTCGCCAGCCTGATTTGCTTGCGGAAAACCTCTTTCTGGATCTCCTTCGGTGATTTGTCCCAATAATAATCGAGACCCATCTCTCCCAGGGCAACAACCTTTGGATGGCTAGACAGCTCTCTCAGCCAATCAAGATGCTCTGGAGTCATATCGATGGCATCAACCGGGTGCCAACCGACGCTTGCGTAGATGAATTCGTATGTTTCAGCGAGTTCTATTGCTTTTTTGATTGTGACTTCATCGAATCCGACCACTACCATGTTGGTAACACCTTCTGTAATTGCGCGGTCTATGACCTCCTGGAGATCGTCGTTAAATTGTTCTGCGTTTAAATGAACGTGTGTATCAAAAAGCATTTCTAAACTCCTTTACTTGCACCGCTTACAGCTTCATTCTACCTGTATCGTACATCGGACTGAATAGACAGGAAGAATTGTTCTTGAATTTGTGATAAAGATTTGACGATATCATAACTTTTTTCAGCTGCGCCGGTCAAATTTTTGGTTCTTGATTTGAAAAAACCCGACACTTGTCGGGATCATATTACATATAAAGGATGCACTTTCAATGTGAGAAAAAACCTGGAAATGTTACACATGGAACATTTCCAGGTTTTTTATTTTAAATAAGAATGTATAAAATTCACTTCGAGAATTGTCCAGCTCCAGCGTCTAGCCCCTCGAGTCGCTTGTCTAGCTGCGGCTCCTAACTCCTCGAGACGCTTCGGGGCTGACCAAGGAACTTGCGCTTTTCTTATTTTATGTTATTTAACCTTTGCTCCTATAGACAATGAGTCGTCAACTGTTGCCAGTGACATGACGCCATCTTTTTCCCCTGCAAGGATCATGCCCTCGGAAAGCTCCCCGCGGAGTTTTACCGGCTTAAGGTTTGTGACGCAAATGACCTTCTTGCCAACAAGATCTTCCGGCTTATAGTATTTAGCTATGCCTGAAACGACCTGACGTTTTTCATAGCCAAGGTTCAACTGAAGCTTCAGCAGTTTATCAGCCTTTTTAACAGGCACTGCGTGGATCACTTCTGCTACCCTCAGTTCAACCTTCATGAAATCATCTATCGTAATTTCTTCCTGAGGCTCAGGCTTTTTTTCTTCAACAGGTGCCGCTGCCGGAGCCGAACCCTGCATCTTTTCTTTAATAAAATCAACCTCTTCCTTCAGATCAAGGCGAGGGAAAATCGGCTCTCCCTGAACAACCTTTGTGCCTGCAGGAATTTCCCCGAATGATTCAAGGCTTTCCCATGTTTGAATTGCTTCAGAAGTAACATTCAGCTGGGCAAAGATCTTATCAGGAGTCCTGGTCAGGAATGGCTTCAACAGTATTGCTGCTCTTCTTAATGATTCAGCAAGGTGGACCATCACATCTCCTAAAGCAGCTTTCTTTTCTTCATCCTTTGCCAGCACCCACGGCTGTGTTTCATCAATAAATTTATTGCACCGGCTGACCAATTGCCAAATCGAAGTAAGCGCTACTGAAAACTCCATTTTCTCCATTGCTTCTTCATATTTTTGGACAGTTTCATTATTTACTTCAAGAAGCTGTTTCTCAAATTCCCCTTCGGAACCATTGTAGGCAGGTATTTCTCCATCGAAGTACTTATTGATCATGGCAACCGTTCTGTTCAACAGGTTTCCAAGATCATTGGCCAAATCAAAATTAATTCTTTCGACAAATCCTTCAGGAGTAAAAACGCCATCAGAACCAAATGGAACTTCACGCAGCAAGTAGTAGCGAAGGGCATCAAGGCCATATCTGTCTATCAAAGTAACCGGGTCAACCACATTGCCCTTTGATTTTGACATCTTGCCGTCCTTCATCAAAAGCCAGCCATGGGCGAAAACCTTTTTAGGAAGCGGAAGGTCTAGCGCCATTAGCATGATTGGCCAGTAGATTGTATGGAAACGGACGATTTCCTTGCCGACAAGGTGTACATCCGCCGGCCAGTAATTCAAATACTTTGAGTCATCGTCAGTACCGTAGCCAAGGGCTGTAATATAGTTCGACAACGCATCGATCCATACATAAATGACATGCTTAGGATCTCCTGGAACCTTCACGCCCCAATCAAAGGTAGTACGGGATACAGCCAAATCCTCAAGTCCTGGTTTAATGAAATTATTGATCATTTCATTTTTACGTGACTCAGGCTGGATGAATTCAGGGTTTTCTTCATAATATTGCAGAAGCCTGTCAGCGTATTTGCTCATCTTGAAGAAATACGATTCTTCCTTTACCTTTTCAACAAGCCGGCCGCAGTCTGGGCAGTTGCCGTCTTCTAACTGTCGATCTGTATAGAAGGATTCACATGGAGTACAGTACCAGCCTTCATATTGATCGAGATAGATATCGCCCTGCTCGAGCAGCTGCGCGAAAATCTTCTCGACAATCTGTTTGTGGCGATCTTGCGTTGTACGGATAAAATCATTGTAAGAAATATCAAGCTTGCCCCACAGATCCTGGATGCCATCAACAATCTCATCGACGTATTGCTGCGGCGTAATTCCTTTTGCTTCGGCATTGCGCTGGATCTTTTGCCCGTGCTCATCCGTGCCTGTCAAGTACATGACGTCATAGCCCCGGAGCCTTTTATAGCGGGCCATCGCATCGCCAGCAACCGTCGTATAAGCGTGGCCGATATGCAGATTGCCGCTTGGATAATAAATAGGGGTCGTAAGATAAAAGGTTTTCAGTTTCTCTTCCATGAAGATCCTCCTTAACTAAAACTGCTAGTTCATTCTAATAGTAGTTATTATACCAGCTAATGCACTGGGTTTCCCACTCTAGTGTTAAAAAAGCCCCGCCCATAATGGACAAGAGCTTTTACATGCAGCTTATGCTTGATACGCATCGCCACGTCATCACTTTTATTTATCCTCGACTCTTTTTCCCAAAATGGTTAAGGAAAAGAGCCTAGTAGAATCATTGCCTCTTCTATCCTCAAAATATACCCAATTACAAGAAAATGTGCAATACATCTCAAATATGTCAAACACGTGACATTTTGTCGAATCAAATGTAGAATTTTGTCGAATTGCGCGCAGAATATTATTGCGGCAAACATAATTCCCGTAGATCCCTTGCGTTAAAAATCCGCGCCATTCCTTGAGTTTATAAGACTAATCCATCTAGAACGTTGATATGAAAAGGTTTGCACTTGGTGTTAAATTTTGTTAATGGAAGAAAAATAAATTAATTGACGGTAATTGGAATCGCTGGTATTATAAAACCAATAGAGAAAAATATGTCGAAAAATGACGAACTTATATAAGGGAAATTGAGAGGAGACAAACTTACTATGAAATCTACTGGTATTGTACGTAAAGTTGATGAACTTGGCCGCGTGGTTATTCCAATCGAACTAAGAAGAACTCTTGGCATCGCAGAAAAGGATGCTTTGGAAATCTATGTGGACGATGACCGCATCATCCTTAAAAAATATAAGCCTAATATGACTTGCCATGTCACTGGCGAAGTTTCAGATAACAACATCACTTTGGCTGGCGGCAAGCTGATCCTTAGCCGTGAAGGTGCAGAACAGCTTCTAAAAGAAATCCAGGGAAGCTTCGAACCTGTAAAAGCATAATAAAATTTCAAGGCCGAGGAGTATGCTCCTCGGCCTTTTTTATCTTGGCTTACTCACTGATATGGTAGGCCTGGTAAACATCTCGCTTTTGCATGTCCCTGTCCTTGGCTGTTTGCTTAATGGCAGCTTTTGAATTCATATTTTCTTTCGAGATATAATGCTCCACATGCTCACTCAGGCTCAATGTTTCCCACCAATGGGTTTCGGCCACTTCAATCGAACTTAAGGATGCACCTTCGATGACCAGCACGAATTCCCCGCGTATTTCTTCGGATTCTGCCCATGCGAGCACTTCTGAAATCGTTCCCCTGATGAATTCCTCAAATTTCTTCGTCAATTCACGACAAAGGACGATGTTACGGTCGCCTAATCCATCTAACATTAACGACAGCGTTTCTTTAAGCCGATGCGGAGACTCATAAAGGACGATGGTCCCCGTCTGCTTTGATAAAAGCTCGATTTCCTTCTTTTTATCCTTTTTTCCTCTCTGGAGGAAGCCGTAATAATAAAAGGGCTGGGGCTGGATACCCGAAGCAATCAGTGCCGTCAGCGCCGCATTCGCTCCTGGCAGCGGGACGACCGTCAGCCTTGCGGCAATTGCTTCGACAACGAGCTCCGCACCCGGGTCAGAAATGGTCGGCATCCCGGCATCGCTCACAAGTGCAACTTTTGCGCCCTCTTTGATTTTTTCAATTATTTTATGTCCGCTGCTTTCCTTATTATGTTCATGATAGCTTGACACAGGCGTTTCAATCTCAAAATAATTGCAAAGCTTCTTCGTGTTCCTTGTATCCTCCGCAGCAATTAAATCTGCTTCTTTCATGATTCTGATCGCCCTGAAAGTCATGTCTTCGAGATTGCCGATCGGTGTAGGCACAAGATACAAGATCCCTTTTTCATTTTCCTGTTCAAAGCTTTTCTGCTGTTGCATATAAATCACCCGTTTCTCTCAAAAAAATACTGTTTTAGTGCTTACTTGCTTCCATATAAAATCTCTTTTACGATCGGTGTGTATTCATTATTATCATCATAGACGATCAGCGGCTCAAGGATTTTAAGATCAGGGCTGCCATCCTTGATTGCCTCAATCAATAATGTGTTGGCTTCCTTCCCGGCCTTAGGATAGACGAACTGAATCCGCTTAGGTTCTAAACGGTATCTCCTCATCATCTCGATGATATCAATCAGTCTTCCGGGACGGTGGACGAAGGCAACCTTGCCCCCCTGCTTTACAAGCTGGCTTGAAGACCGGATCGCATCCTCGAGCGTACAGAGAATTTCATGGCGTGCAATCGCCAAATGCTCATTCACATTTATTTCTTCCCTTGAAGGTGTTGGAAAATAAGGAGGATTGCATGTGACAACATCATATTTTTCATACCCCAGCTGTTTCGGTGCTTCTTTGATGTCTCCATGGACCATATGCAGACGATCTTCAAGCTTGTTATATTCAATGCTGCGGACAGCCATATCAAATAAGCGCTCCTGGATCTCCACCCCAGTAATCGTCCCCTTAGTCCTGGCACTTAAAAACAACGGGATAACGCCATTGCCGCTGCAAAGGTCGACTATCTTCCCCTTTTGGATCGGCATCCACACAAATCTTGCGAGCAGTACCGCATCCAGGGAAAAAGAAAACACATTGGGACTCTGGATAATCCTCAAATCCTCAGCTAATAGGTAGTCGAGTCTTTCATCTTCACGTAAATTAACCATTTTTCTTGTTCCTCCAAAGCAAAAATGCCTGTACAATATCAACCAGACCTTATAAAAATAGCCTTCCCAATGAAGGAAGGCTGCCAATTATTTTTTATTAAGAAAAGATAAACAAAACAGGCAATCCTCTTTGCGCGGGCTGCCAAAATGCAGATTGCAAATGTGGAAGCCTTCCTGGTAAAGCCGGGCCAGGTTGTCGTAGCCTTCGCCAATATCCAACACATTTTTATCGCCCTCGCCCTGGACTGCATTGCTGTTTCCTTTACTGCCCTTCTTAATGTTTGGATCTTTTTTACCAATGGTTTGATCCAGACGGCGTCTTATATGCTCATTTTCCAGCTTTAAAGAGTTATTCTCTTCTAGAATCTCTGCTAAATGCTGTTTTAACTCACCAAGCTGACGATACAAATCACCGATTTGTGATTCCATGTTACTTACTGAGTCAAAGATATCTTTTTTATCCACCTGTTCCACCTCATTAATCTGTGGATGATTGCAACGATACAGCTCCTGCTTCCTGTATTTCCTCAAGTGTATATTCCAGCACGCGTTCCTGGCCGGCAACATCGACTTGCATCACACGTTCCAATATATTCAGCCCTACTACTTTCCCTGGACCGTTAGGCGTCACGATCATCTCACCAAGGTCTGGGAGCAGCTCTTTCGCTGTTTCATATTCATCATTCTCATATTTCAAACAGCACATCAGCCTGCCGCAAAGCCCGGAAATCTTTGTAGGATTAAGGGAGAGGTTTTGATCCTTGGCCATCTTGATTGAAACTGGATCAAAGTCTCCCAGGAACGTTGAACAGCAAAGCATTCTGCCGCAAGGCCCTATACCGCCAAGCATTTTTGCTTCATCCCTGACACCAATCTGGCGAAGCTCGATCCTTGTCCTGAAAATAGAGGCCAAGTCCTTGACCAATTCCCGGAAATCGACGCGGCCGTCAGCCGTGAAGTAAAAAATGACTTTATTGCGGTCAAATGTATATTCAACATCAACTAGCTTCATATCAAGCTGATGTTCATTCACTTTTTCACTGCAAACATCGTATGCTTCCTTTGCAGCCGTTTGGTTTTCCTCGACAATAAGACGATCCTTCTGATCTGCAATTCTGACTACCTTTTTCAGAGGCAGGACTACATCCTTTTCGCCTACCTGTTTCCGGGGAGTAACCACTCTTCCGTACTCAACGCCCCTTACAGTTTCGACAATGACGAATTCGTCCTTTTGAATTGAGAGATCGCCGGGATCAAAATAATAAATCTTTCCCGCTTTCTTGAAGCGGACACCTACTACATCATACAAGTGTAGATCCCTCCTGCAATTTTAACACCAGCTCTTCCATGAGCAGCTGGGGATTCATATTGGCATGCAGCTTCCTCTTCGCCTCCAGAATGGCTGCCATTTGTTCGGTAAGACGCCGTCCGGATGTCTGTAGTGCAAACTGTTCTAAACGTGAGCTTTCGTTTAGATAAACAACCTGGTCCTTCTTGCCAAGCTGAATATATAATAAATCCTTAAAAGTAAGAAGTAATAAATCCAAACCTCGATCAATCTGTTCTTTCTCTTTGAAGTGCGTAAACCAGTTTTCCTGAAGCGTGACCATTGCTTCAAGTGAATTCTTTTTAAGCACTTCATATAATTTTAACACTATTTTTTGTGCTTGTGCAAACCAATCATCATGACTAATTGCCAAAGCTTCTTCCAAATTGTTCGTTAGCTGTGCCAACAGCGGTGCCATCTGAGGTTGAACCCCATTTGCAATCAGCTGTCCTGCCATATTTTTAGGAGATAACGGTGTAAAATTAATCATCTGACATCTGGATAAAATTGTCGGCAGCATTTGCTGTGCCTGCTCGGTTATCAGAACCGCGACTGTCCCCGCATGCGGCTCTTCCAAGAACTTCAGCAAACTGTTAGCCGCATTTGTCGTCATCCGGTCAGCATGGACAATTGTGTAGAGTTTGTTCCTGGACTCCACTCCCGTTTTCGAAAACTCCTCTTGCAGCTGCTGGATCTGTCCCTTCTTGATTGACAATCCATCAGGCTCGACAAGATGAATATCAGGGTGGTTGCCGCTGTTGATTCTTTTGCAGTTTGAACAGCTTTCGCAAGGTTTATAGCCTTCAATAGGATCATGGCAATTGATGCTTTTAGCAAGAAGAATACTAATCTCCTTTTTGCCGGTGCCCCTCATTCCTTCAAACAAATACGCATGGGCTATTCGATTTTTCAGGATGCTGTTTTTAATCATCTTCAAAACATTCGGCTGCAGTCTCTCCAGCTCGTCCCACGTTTTTGCCAATGCGATCACTCTCTTACGTATATAAATTGATCAAAAGACCTTTGATTTCTCCGATTCTTCCGAGAATATCAATCTGTTCGTCCTTATTTTTCATTAACTCTTCAGTCAAGTCGACGAGTTTTTCATCAATTGTTTCGACTAGCCTCAAGGAACGGCCCTCGCCATATTGATTCCAGCTATGCGAGTGCTTGAGCTCCATCCCAAAGCTTACAGTTTCCTTTACAAATTGCTTTACTAGAGTTTTAAACTTAGCCATGTCTTTAAAAGTCCTGGATCTTGCAAGACGTTCGCCAGCAGACTCCACTTCCTTCATTAACTGCTGCAGCTGTCCGAGCTGTAATTTATGTTCTTGCTTTTGAACTAATTCATTGAACTTTATTCCGCCTCCAGCCTGCTGCTTTTGATCTTGACGGACTTTATCTAAATTAAGGCGCATGTCTTGATTAATCTTCATCTTGTGCTAAACCTCCGCGCGCTTCCTGTTAAAATTGATGAAACTGTTCAACAGGCAATACAAAAACGGTCGCTCCCCCGACTTCTACTTCCACTGGGTAAGGAACATACGAATCCGCATTCCCTCCCATTGGGGAAACTGGTGCGACAAGCTGATCCCGCGATTTGCAATTATCCCTGATGACCTCCAGCGCTTTTTCTATCCTGATGTCTTCAGTTCCTATGATAAAAGTGGTATTTCCCGATTTTAGGAATCCACCTGTACTAGCCATCTTTGTTGCACGGAAATTATGGTCCACTAATGCATTGGACAGACGGTTGCTGTCCTGGTCCTGGACCACGGCTAAAATTAACTTCATTCATGTTCCTCCTAATTTTATAATACCGTACATTTGTATTCTCATTATAACAGGATTCACGTGACAAGACATGATATAAACGTAAAATCCCAATGGCTTCCAAAATTCATCAGATTCAATATAAAAAAACAAGCCTCAATATCAATCAAGGCTTGATTCAATTGCTCATTTATTCAATAAACTTTTGATTTTAGCTTCAGCTTGCTTATAAACTGCCTGCAGCTCTTTAGAGGCATCAATTTTTACAATGCGGTCTGCGAACCTATCAGCAAGAATCAAATAACCTTCTCTGACCTTTTGATGGAAATCAAGTTTTTCCATATCAAGGCGGTTCACTTCGCGTCCCTTATTTTTATTGATTCTTTCAAGCCCAACCTCTGGAGCTATGTCAAAATACAAGGTTAACTCCGGCATCATATCCTCGATGGCAAACTCGTTAATTGAGTAGACCTCATCAATTCCCAATCCGCGTGCATGTCCCTGATATGCGAGAGAACTATCGACAAACCTGTCACATAAGATGATTTTCCCCTTTTCGAGAGCTGGTCTCACCTTTTCAGCCAGATGCTGCCTTCTGGCTGCCGCATATAATAACGCCTCGGTTCGTGAATCCATTTCGGTGTTGTCAGGATCCAGAATCACTTTTCTGATTTGCTCTGCTATCTCTATACCACCGGGCTCGCGTGTTGCAATCACCTCGAACCCTTCCCTTTCAAGATTTTCAGCAAGCATTTGGATGATCGTTGTCTTACCCGAACCATCTGGCCCTTCGATAGTAATGAATATTCCGTTTGCCATTTAAATCCCCCAACTCTTGAACACTTTTATTTTACCAGAATGCAAATACTCTCCACCCTGGATTTTTGCACCTATGTTTCTCAAATATACAATCATTTGCAAATCTTCTTCTCTCACTTCTTCTCCCGGGAGACAAAGCGGAATTCCCGGCGGATAAGGAATGATCGATTCAGCGCATATTCGCCCTATTGATTGCTCAAGTGGGATGAACTCAGCCTGTTGCTGTTCCATTTCTTTATAGCCGACTGCTAATGTCGAAATTTCCTTGTTAAAATATTTTTTTTCCTGTTTTTGTTTTCCCTGAGGCATTGAGTCAACAACCGCTGCAATTTTTTCAGCAGCCTCCCCCATTCGATGCTTCATTCTGCGTTTCAGTAAAGGGAGAACGAACAGCACATTATACGGATCCGCTAATTCTGTAAAAATCCCTTCGGACTCAAGATTCTTTTGCAGCTCAAATCCCGACCAGCCCCCTGTAGACTGTATCGTTATTTTCAAAGGGTCGTACCGGTTCAACAAACGGATAGTACCAAGCTTGTGTATCCCACTTCGGAAATTCTCAATCTCTTCCTGCAGGTACAAAAGATCCTCATGACCGTATGTACCCAGATAACTGCGGGCCAAATCAAGAGAAGCCATCAATGGATACGATGGACTGCTTGATTGCAACGCCTGTAAATAAAACTGCAAATTGTTCAAAGATACCAAACTGCTTTGATAATGAAGAAATGCCCCCATTGTCATCGCCGGCAATGTCTTGTGTGCAGACTGTACTACGATATCCGCACCTAAATCGACAGCCGATGGCGGAAAAATATCTCCTGCGATAAAATGCACACCGTGCGCCTCATCCACTAAAACTGGTATACTCTGTAAATGCGCTAAATCGATGATGCTCTTCAGGTCATAGGTCATCCCGTAATAGTTAGGGTACGTTAAAATAAGCGCCTTTGCATTTGGATTTTGGCTAATTGCAGACTTCACTGCTTCAATAGTCAATCCCCCGGCCACGTTGTAATCCGAATCGTATTCAGGACTGATAAACACAGGCCTCGCTTTTGCAAGTCTGATTGCATTCATGATTGACTTGTGGGAATTACGCTGCACGAGCACCAAATCATCCTCTTTAATCACAGACAGAATCATCGCCAGATTGCCCACTGTAGACCCATTTATTAAAAAAAAGCTCTTTTCAGTTTGATACAAACCTTTAAGTAAATTCTCCGCTTCTAAAATAACGCCCTCAGGAGAATGAAGGTCATCTAGTCCTGTTATTTCCGTTGCATCCAATTTCAATATCTCAGCAAAGAAAGATTGTCCCTTTTCCAGAACAACATTACCGAACTTATGTCCCGGTACATGAAAGGAAATAGGGTTCCTCTTTTGATGCTTGATCAATTGGTCATATAAAGGTGTTTTTGACTGGTCCATTATCTCACCTTAACTTTAAAAATTCACACCTATCTATTCTAACAAAAAAAATAAAAGCTCGATATGAGCTTTTAACTGTAAATCTCAGGTTTTGTTACTTTCCTTAACTTCTCGACGTAATATTTATATTTAGGATCACTCGTATCTGTCTGGATCATGATGCTCTCACACTCTGTGCATATAAAAGAAGTATACAGGTGTATGCCAGCCATTTTTGTCTGTTCGCAAATCACACACGTTTCCCCGACTTGTTTTTTTGCTAAAAGCGAACCCAAATCCTCCACCTCCGTACACCTATTGTTGCCCGCAGCCTAATTTTGTATACAATTTTCCGAATAATATTTTAGAAAGTTTAGTTGTTTTATATTTTATGATTGACATTCCATTTCCTTGTATGTCTTATAACAATTTAGGTAGTTTAAATTATTTTTAGGACTTAGAAGAATGAAAACCTTGTTGCTTTTCTGCTAATAATACAGCTTTAAAGGAGATATGGAGCACAAAAAAAGAACAGCCATTACAGCTGTTCTTTCGTGTGCCCGGCGGCGTCCTACTCTCACAGGGGGAAACCCCCAACTACCATCGGCGCTGAGAAGCTTAACTTCCGTGTTCGGTATGGGAACGGGTGTGACCTTCTCGCTATCGCCACCAGACTATTTGG